>CAXTEE010000002.1:0-824220 GCA_964243375.1 uncultured Acidobacteriaceae bacterium
CATTGCCAAGAGTTCATATCGACGCAATGGTTTGGCACCTCGATGTCGGCTCATCGCATCCTGGAGCTGTAGAAGGTTCCAAGGGTTAGGCTGTTCGCCTATTAAAGCGGTACGTGAGCTGGGTTCAGAACGTCGCGAGACAGTTCGGTCTCTATCTGCTGTGGGCGTAGGAGATTTGAGGAGGGCTGTCCTTAGTACGAGAGGACCGGGATGGACGAACCTCTTGTGTTCCAGTTGTCCTGCCAAGGGCACGGCTGGGTAGCGAAGTTCGGTTGTGATAACCGCTGAATGCATATAAGCGGGAAGCACGCTCTAAGATGAGATCTCCCAACCCGTAAGGGAAATGAAGGGCCCAGGAAGACCACCTGGTTGATAGGCTGGAGGTTGAAGCGCAGTAATGCATGTAGCTTACCAGTACTAATCGCCCGTTCGGCTTGTCCATAGAATTTACTCTGCGCAGCGTAGTCCGCTGGCAAAGGATTCTCAACACAGGCTTGGTAGTTATATACGCAAGGTAATTGTCTACTCAATCTATTCAGTTGTGGAAGATCGCATGAGCGAGATTCTCAAGTTTGCCGGTGAGTTTACCGCGAGGGTCACACCCGTTCCCATCCCGAACACGGAAGTTAAGCCTCGTCGGGCCGATGGTACTGCACGCGTAAGTGTGTGGGAGATTAGGTAATCGCCGGCATAATCTACGAAGCCCCCACGGTAACTATCGTTGGGGGCTTTTCTCTTTAAGCGCATAATACTTACCAATGCGGACGCATTTGGGCGTCGTCATCGATGGAACCGGGTTGGTGCCTTCAGGTGAGTCCTGCTAAACGTCTAGGTCCGTGCAGCAAATCTTTGTAATCCCGCAGGTTTCATTGCGACCTCAAGCCGACCAGTTTGCAGAGGGCGGTGCGTCGGCAACAATGCGGCAGCACGGTGTCTCCTCGAAGAGCCGAGCTAAAGCGTTTCACAACGGTGAGTCTGGATTTTGCAGTGTACGTTCTTCCTGCATCTTGTCGTTCACTCTGCCAAGCGAAGTGACGGAAGCACTCCCTTGGCTCCTTGCGCCACGATTAGTCGAAGCGTGGAAGGGAATCTGCTGCTTCGGGCTGCTGACCTTTTTAATTAGAGTCGTCACTTTGTTCCCGTGCACGTTTAGCGGTGTCCTGCGCCTGCTTCCTTGCCTGTTCCGCAGCAGCTTGCCCTTCCTTCCGCGCTGCTTGTGCGGCGTCTTGGGCCTGCTTCCGGGCGCTTTGGGCCTCGTCTTGCGCTTCCTTTTGCGCGAGTCTTCCTTCTTTTTCGGCATCCCGGGCCATCTGCCGAGCTCGCTCAGCCTCTTCATGCGCGTTCTGAATGGCATCCTTCGCGTCTGCGGGAACCTCGGTCAGGGGCGGAGGAGAAGGTGGCAAAGTAGAAAGCGGAGCTACGGATCCTTTGCGGAATGAGATGTCTGCCTGGCTGGTGCTGACCTGGAGGAGAGGTCCACCCTTTCCGACGGTGCCGATGAGCTTCGGGCGATCTCCCTCTTGGGTTAGGGAGAGACCGAAGTCATTTTCCAAGTCTGCGTTTGTCGTCTCGGCCTGAACGTTGAACTGTGCGTTCGTGGGCAGTGTGATGTCCACATCGCCATTCCGGTTCTCGATCATGACCGGGCCGATCGGCTGAGCTATTGCGACCGTCACGGAGCCGTTTCGGTTTGTGATGTTCAGAGGGCCGGAGACACGTTCCAGGTTGATGTTACGGTTCCGCGTATTGAGGATGACTGGCCCGATGATCTGGTTCGCGGTGAGATCAGCGTTCGGAGTGATCTCGAGCTCGCCGTCAAGCCGCATGAGCTGCAGATCGGTACGGCTGGTATGGAAGCTGACGCGAGAAGCCATCCGTTCCAAGTGGGTGGTTCCGAAGAAGTCGCCGTGAAGGGAGACCGGCCCGTGGATGTCGGATAAGGTGAGGTCAAGGCTGCGACCCTCCACATCTAATGGGCCGTTGATGTTGTGGGCAGAAAGGGAGGAGTCTGCGTTATTGATGTGGGCCTGGACAGGTCCGGAGATGCTGCTGAGATCGATGTCGCCGTGGTTGGCCGTTACTACGAGGGGCGAGCGCATGGAATGAATCTGGATATCTCCATGATTGACCGTACCGGTGATCGGAGTTCCAGGCGGGACTGTCATGCTCACGTCGGAGCGACCACCGCTGATCGAAGGGATTGTCAGAGTAAGCTGATTGCCGCTGCGATCGACCTCGGTTGCGATCTGTCGAACCTTGGCGGCTGCTTCCGAGTCGGAGCGGGTAAAGACCTGAGTGCTGATGGTGGCGTGGACTTGGTTGTCGCCACTGTTTCCTGATATCGAGACGTTGCCGTGAGGATTGTTGATGACGACGGCAGTTCCGGAGGGGCATGCCTCGGTGAGAGTCTGAGTGCTTTCGTGCTTGTCGCCAAGAAACTGTTCTAGGTTGTCCTGATTGAGCTCGAAGTTGTGACCTAGGAGGTGACCAGCTCGGTTGCGGGCGATGCTGCTGCCGACTCCAGCTATGACGAGGAGAGCTAGAAGCAAGGTGACACCCAGACCGAGAGTTCGCTGCGGGGTGGGAGCGCCGTTGGCAGTGACACGGTTTCGTTGGTCGAGTAGCCACTCAAACAGCCGAACAAAGCCGAAGATAACGAGCAGAAGGGGCCACCAGCGGGCGAACCAGAGCCAAAGTGCTGTCACTGGCAGACGTCCGATCTGGACGAGCAGGAAGACGACTCCGACAGCGATGACGATCATGGGACCGACGATTGAGGTTCGACGCATGCCGCGGAGCTGCAGCCGCTGGATCCGTGCCTGATCACGCAAGATACGTCTCTGAATGCGCGGATCGTTCGAGAACGGTGGAGGATAACTGGCCATGACTAGGATCCTTCCCGATCGCGTGGAACGATGGACGTACCGGGGTCAGCCGGGGGTGGGGGCGGGGTCGGAGGAGTGGCCGCAGGGTACCCCGTGAAGGGCATCTGCTGTGCTGCGGCAGTGTACGCACTTCGCTGGACGAAGGCCATGACGCCGCCAATGATGATGAACAGGGGCCAGCTGTGTCCCCAAGAGAGGATGTTGAGATTGTCGAGGAGGAAGAGCACACCGACGAGAACCACCCAGACTGAGCTCTGCAGCGCACGCACAAGCCGCAGGCGGTAGGCGACTGTGCCGTCATCCGCCAGACTGACGCCGGTACCGGTCATATGGCGGACGAAGAGGTAGACGCCGACGCCGATCAGGAGGAAGGGCAGCAGATAACGAAGGGGCAGAGCGACAAACAGGTGCGTGCTGCCGAGGAGAAAGAGCACGCCCAGGCCGATCAGGACAATAGCTCCGAAGGGAAAACGGCTGGCCGTGGACGCAGGAGGAACAGTTGAGACGGGTTGCGCGAAGGAGTCGACAGGGGCTCCCCAGACAGGAACGGATTCGCCGGCGGGCGGGACGCGGTCGGAGTAGGGGGTCGCACCAAAGCCGGGGTGAGAGTAGGAAGGATCGCTCGGCGGCGTGTACGGAGGCGGCTGCACCGGGGATACGGAAGCCGCAGGTCCGGCGGCACCGGAGAGAGGAGAGGAGCCTGACGCAGGACCGTGACTGGCTGTTGTAGGCCAGGACCGGCCGAAACCGAAGCGTTCGCCGATATCGTTCAGGCCGAAGGGATTGGGAAGCGGTGTGCCATCGCGTCGGGCGCGTGCGGTGTGATACGCCTCAAACGCCTGGTAGAAGATCCAGGAGGCGACGAAGATGCCGAAGATCCCATTTTGATCGGAGAGTGAGACGAGGATAGCGAAGACGATCAGGTGCACGACGCCCTTGGCATATTGGCCGTTGTACATGGCACCTACCCCTGGGAGGAATCCGAGGAGGAAGGCAATTCCAGGGTTTGGAGCTCCGGGTAGAGGAGTGACACCGCTGGCCGTGTAGGGGATACCTTCAGCCGTACCGGTGTAGGTATAGGCTGTGCCGCCGGGAACGGACTGGTAGGTGGCGGATCCTGTCGTCGGTCCCGCTCCGAACGGCTGTGACGTGCCGGCGCTTGCCGCGTTGGCAGCGGCAAGCCGGAGTTCGAGACAAGGTTCGCAGAAGACAGCCTGGCCCACGGTGCGCGCGCACTCCGCGCAAAGTGGTTTTCCGCAGTTCTGGCAAAATGCCTTTCGTTCACGATCAGGATGATTTGCGCAGTTCATGCCAGACCCCTTATCTGCCGATCCGGCGTGAAGTGGGACAGCGAAACAGGAAGGATCGTGCCCTGCGGCGCAACGACGTTGGAGTGCCGCCCAGCCACGCCCGAGGTTCCCTCGTGAGTGTCCGAGCGAGGATCGCGATCGTGGATTTCGGATCCGTTCGAAAGTCCGCTATGGGGCTTGCCAGCGGGCTTTTGTTGGGGCGCAGTGGAAGGGGCACCGGACTTATCGGCGGGAGGAGCTTCATGCTTGGCAGGTGAGGGTGCCGGCTGAGCGGTCGTGCCGCCCGTGGTGGACTCTGCATCCCCCGAGTGCTGCAGATCGCGAACCCGTGACTCCAGTTCGTAGACGACGCGAAGATTTTCGTAGTAGCGGACGACGTGTGCGTTGGCCTCGTAGAAGTTGCGGCGAATGCTGGTCGGACGCAGATCGCGGGTGTGCAGGTCGCTGAGATGGACACCGGTGAGATTGAGTGTAAGCGCGACCGAGAAGAAGGCCATCGCGGCCGTCATGGCGAAGCGGGTCTGGAGAACGGTGTGCAGGGCCGGACGCAGTGCGGCGGGAACCCGATTGCGGAAGGCAAGAACCTTTCCGGTTTCGGGAACTGGACTGATTGCGGGCGAGTTTGCAGCCGCCGTTGTGGAGGGGTGCTTGTTGGGAGCAAGCAAGGAGGTGGCTTCGGCCGCGGCGCGCTGGGCGGCGCGAACTCCCTCCGCTTCCTGGGCAGCGCGAACGCTGGTTTCAGCAAGAATCCGGTCTACGAGCGTGGCTGAGGGCACAGGTGGGTGGAGCTTGAGTAACTGCATTAAGGCGGCGCCGCGCTTCGCATCGTTCAGCATTGCGGAGCAGCTGTCGCAGGTCTCTCGATGGCGGTCAAAGGCTGCCTGGTCTTCCGGAGACAGGGTGCCGTCGAGAACGTCGGCAAGCATGGCTTCATAGCGCAGGCAATCGCGTGTGCTGCCTCCCTGACCTGGAGCCGCGCTGCCGAACTGGTCGAATTTTGCCATCTAAACCACCTGCCCTTCAGTACGTTGCAGCAGCCTTGCGAGTTCGCCGCGACCGCGGCTGATGCGGCTCTTGACGGTGCCCTCTGGTATGCGAAGGACCTGCGCAATCTCCTTGTAGTCCATATCCTCCAGGTCACGAAGGATAACGGCTTCGCGGAGCTCAGGGGAGAGCTCTTTGAGAGCGGCCTGAAGCCGGATCTTGAGCTCCTGCCCGGCGACGTGCTGATCCTGACTCGGGCGAGGATCGGCGAGCTGATCGGCCAAGGTTGGCGAATCCGGATCGCCGTCGAAGCTGGCATTCAGCGAGTCGGTTGCACGGTCCATGCGCGTGCGCCGGAAGTGATCGACCAGAAGATTGCGGGTGAGTGTCGTGATCCAGGTGCTGAAGCTGCCACGCAAGATGTCGAAGCTGGCGAGATTGCGATACAGCTTGAGGAAGACCTCCTGCGTGAGATCTTCCGCATCCAGCGAGGAGCTGGTAAAGCGATAGCAGATACCGTAGACGCGGCGATGCTGCGAGAGCACCAGCTGCTGCCAGGCTTCGGCGTCCCCGGCCAGGCAACGTGCCACCTGACGGGCGAGAGCTTCCTGCTCGGCAATCTGTTCGGGCGTCTTCTCCAACTGTCCCTCAAAGGAATGTTGCGGCGGATGCAGTGTACCGCGAGAGGGTTCCAGAACCGGCGGTTCGGGGACGGCTGTCTGCTTCTGACGGGCAACGATGCTGGTGGCGAGGGGGCGCGAACGCAAGGGGCGATGCACGGGAGACGGCGTGCGGGCGACGGAGAGAGATGCCGGATGCATCGACGGGTTGACCGGGAACGTAACGTGTAGAACGCCCATAGAGCTCTATACGCAAGCGGTTTGCGGGCGGTTCACTGACAGTGCGCATCTCAGGGCCTGTCAGGACGGATCAGACCGGGGAACAAGCGGAAGCTGCCGAGGCTCGGGAGCATCGGCCACAAACGGCTGGAAGTGCAGCCGGCAGCGTGCCTCGTACAAGTCGGCGGCCCCTACGACGACCAACTCCTGGCTGGAGCCGAGCCGCTGGGTATGGATCGCGGGAGCGCCGCAGACCATGCAGACGGCGGAGAGCTTGGTGACCTCATCGGCGATAGCCATGAGGTTCGGGATGGGGCCGAAGGGCTCGGCCGCGTAGGTGGTGTCCAGACCGGCGATCAGGACGCGCTTGCCCTTATGGATGAGGTTCATAGCGAGTTCCTGTAGGCTGCTGTCGAAGAACTGAGCTTCGTCGATGCCGATGACGTCGATCTCCTCAAGCTGAGGCAGCAGATCGTCGCGCAGACGGGCGGCACTCGTGACCGTGCGGGCCTCGTGGGTCTGCGCGCTGTGGCTGGCGATAGCGGTCCGGTGATAGCGAAGATCGATATCCGGCTTGTAGCAGGTCACCCGCTGGCGAGCGATGCGGGCTCGCTTGAGACGGCGGATGAGCTCTTCACTCTTGCCGGAGAACATGGGCCCGGTAATGACTTCAAGCCGGCCGGGAAGCAGGATGTCCATGAAGCGATGGTAGTTGGTATCGACGGAGCACTCAGAGCGATGTTTCGGCGAGTGGCTGCCAGAGCTCCAGGCGATTTCCTTCGAGATCGGTGATCCAGGCGAAGCGACCATAGTCGGAGTCTTCGCGTTTTGGGTCGATGGCGACTCCGGCTTGCGAGAGTTGGGCGAGCAGGGCGTCGAGGTCGTCGACGCGGTAGTTGATCATGACAGCCTGCGGTCCGCGACTCTCGTCCCCAGGACCAAAGTAGCTGGTGTTCTGCGGGAAGGCGGACCAGGTGGTCATGCCGGTGCCAGCGGGCTGTTCGTCGGACCAGAGGAAGGTGGCGCCGCCATACGGGGAGAGTTCAATACCCAGCTGGCTGGCGTACCAGGCGGAAAGCGCTTTGGGGTCGCGTGCCCGAAGAAAGACTCCACCGATGCCTGTGACTCGCGCCATAGATCTCTCCTGCGCGGATTCTAATGCTGAAGTGTCGCGATCAGGGAGGAAACTTTGCCGGAGTCGATAGCTTCGGCGGCACGGCGGAGGCCGACGTGCAGATCGGGGACGACTTCGGCCGTCATGAGGACGGCGGCGGCATTGAGCAGGACGACATCACGACCTGCGCCGGTGCGGCCGGAGAAGATGGCGTTGAGGAGAGCGGCATTGTGCCAGGCTGTCCCGCCACGGAGATCGTCGAGCGGGGCTCGGCGAAGGCCGAGGTCCTCGGGATCGAGGGTCCAGTGCGTCACGGTTCGGTCACGGACCTCGGCGACGTGGCTGCGGCCGCTGATCGAGAGTTCGTCGATGCCGAGTGGGGGTTGTTGCGGGTTGCCGACCGAGGCCTCGCCGTAGACGACCAGGGCGCGGCGAGTTCCGAGCATGGCCATGGCCTCGGCGACCACCGGAACGAGATGCGCGGAGAAGACGCCCATCACCTGGCGTGAGGCGCCGGCCGGATTCGTGAGTGGGCCGACGATGTTGAAGAGGGTACGCACGCCGAGGGCGCGTCGAATTGGCATGACGGCGCGCATGGTGGGGTGGAGTGCAGGCGCGTGTAGAAAGGCGAAGCGATGACGGCGAAGAGAGTCGGCGGCGGCTTGCGGGGTGAGGTCGACGGGGATGCCGAGGGCTTCGAGGACGTCGGCGGAGCCGCACCTGGATGTGACGGCACGATTGCCGTGTTTGGCGACGCTGGCTCCGGCGGCGGCCGCCACGAGGGCGGCGGCAGTCGAGATGTTGAAGGTGCCGCTTGCGTCCCCGCCGGTGCCGCAGGTATCGACCAGCGACGCGCTCTCTTCCGGCTCAAGCGGGAGGGTGAGAGCCTCGCCGCGCATGGCTTCGGCGAAGCCGGCGATCTCGGAGGGAGTTTCGCCCCGAGCGGCCAGTGCGCCGAGCAGCGCGGCAACTTCAATCTCAGAGGGTGCGCCGGTGAGGATCTGCTGCATGACGAAGTTCGCTTCGGAGCGGCCGAGTGGCTCGCGCGCCTCCATGAGGCGCTTCAGTTGAGCTTCCAGGGCCATAGCCAAAGCCTAGCAGGGCTTCTTTGACGCCCGTGCGAAATCGAAAGTAAACGGACATCGGTGCGACCGGTTTGCTCATCGCTTCCGCGCTCCGCTACACTTTTCGCTCAGCGCTTCGATTCCAAGCAACGTGCTGTGTATGCGCGAAAGGCTCCCGAGAGATGAAGATCCATGAGTACCAGGCGAAGGAGATCCTTCGCCGCTACAACGTGCCCGTGCCAAATGGCGAGATGGTGACTACGCTCGAGGAGGCGGACACGGCGGCAAAGGCACTGTTCTCCGCTGGTAGCGGAGCGGTGGTGGTGAAGGCGCAGATCCATGCGGGTGGACGTGGAAAAGGTGGCGGAGTAAAGGTTGCGAAGTCCATGGAGGACGCCGCGACCGCTTCAAAGGCGATTCTCGGGATGCAGCTGATTACGCACCAGACCGGCCCTGAGGGCCAGAAGGTGCAGCGACTGCTGATCGAAGAGGCGAGCCAGATCGATCGCGAGCTGTACCTCGGACTGGTCCTCGATCGCGCGAGGGCGAGGTATGTCTTCATGGCCTCACAGGCAGGCGGGATGGAGATCGAAGAGGTTGCGGCGAAAGACCCGGACGCGATCTATAAAGAAGCGATCGATCCGGCCGTTGGGTTTCAGCCATACCAGGCACGCGCGCTGGCGTTCAAGCTTGGGCTGAAGCCGGCCCAGGTGAATCAGGCGATCGCTTTTATGCAGGGCTTGTATCGAGCGTTTGTTGAGACGGACTCGACGCTGATGGAGATCAATCCCTTCATCACAACCAAGGATGACAAGCTGCTCGCCCTCGATTGCAAGATCAACTTCGACGACAACGCGATGTTCCGGCACAAGGATCTTAAGGAGCTGCGTGATCTGGCGGAGGAAGATCCGCTGGAGGTTGAGGCCAGCAAGTATGCGCTGAACTACATCAAGCTGGATGGCTCGATTGCCTGCATGGTGAACGGTGCCGGGCTGGCAATGGCAACGATGGACATCATCGAGTACGCGGGTGGATCCGCGGCGAACTTCCTCGACGTGGGCGGTGGCGCGAACCAGCAGCAGATTGAGCAGGCGTTTGGGATTCTGCTGAGCGACCCGAATGTGAAGGCGATCTTCATCAATATCTTCGGTGGGATTCTGCGGGTGGATGTGCTGGCGCAGGGGGTGGTGAACGCAGCGCGGAACCTGGGCGTCACGCTGCCCATCATCCTGCGGCTCGAAGGAACGAACGTGGAAGAGGGACGCAAGATACTGAAGGAGTCGGGACTCAACTTTCTGGTGGGCGAGACGATGAAGGATGCGGCGGATCTGGCGGTTGGCGCGGCGAAAGGTGGGATGTAGGCATGGCGGTTCTGGTTGATAAAAATACTCGCTTGATCGTTCAGGGAATTACGGGTCGCGAAGGCACCTTCCATGCCAAGGGGTGTGCGGAGTATGGGACCAAGGTGGTGGGTGGGGTGACTCCGGGTAAGGGTGGCACGACCCATGAGGGCTGGCCGGTCTTCAACACAGTGGAAGAGGCGGTGAAGGAGACTGGCGCGAATGTCACGGTGATCTTTGTTCCGCCTCCGTTTGCAGCGGACGGGATTTTAGAGGCCGTCTCCACAAAGATCCCACTGGTGATCTGCATCACGGAGGGCATTCCGACGCTCGACATGGTGCGGGCGTGGGAGGTGGTTCGCCAGTCCAAGTCGCAGTTGGTCGGGCCGAACTGCCCGGGTGTGATCTCGCCGGGGAAGGCGAAGGTTGGGATTATGCCGGGGCGCATTCACAAGGAAGGGTCGGTTGGGATCGTGTCGAAGTCGGGCACGCTGACGTACGAAGCCGTGTACCAGCTGACGACGCGCGGCATCGGGCAGTCGACGGCGATTGGGATTGGCGGCGATCCGATCATCGGGACGACGCACATTGACGCGCTGAAGCTGCTCAACGAGGATCCGGAGACCGAGGCGATCATCATGATCGGCGAGATTGGCGGCACGGCGGAAGAGGCTGCGGCGGCGTACATCAAGGAGCATGTACGGAAGCCGGTGGTTGGGTTTATCGCCGGGCAGACGGCGCCGCCGGGGCGACGGATGGGCCATGCGGGCGCGATCATCTCGGGGGGCGAAGGGACGGCCGCGTCCAAGATGGCGGCGATGGAGGCCGCGGGGATCCAGGTTGTGAAGTCGCCGGCGGAGATGGGGGAGACGATGGCCCGGGTGCTTGGACGGGCGTAGCTGCGCGGTTACGGTAAACGGCAACGGTTGCGTCCGGGGCTTCCCAGCGCTCTATCGGGGGCGTTGCTGTCGGTAGAGTAGGCCGGCGGCCAGGAAGACTGCGGAGAGAAGGAAGGCCAGTTCGGCGTGCTGCATGGCGTGAAGGCGGACGCTGATTCCGCCGTCGATCAGCCAGACGGCGCACCCGAGAAACCAGATCCATGCGAAGCGACGCATGCGCATCAGACGCGCGACGGACGGCGACCGTTACCTCGGCTGCGGGGCGATGGTCGCTGCAAGCTCTAGTGCTTGTCTCCGGGGCGAGCAGCACGGGGATGGGGCGCGAGTGCGGCGTCCCGTTGGCGATCCTCGCTGGTGCGCGAGGGAACGCTCTCGTCGGCGGCCTCATGCTGGACACCAGCGTCCTGCTCCATCTGAGAGAGCTGGGCACGGCGCTGGTCGGAGACACCAAACTGCCCGGAGTTCTCGCTGATGAGACGGCCGTCGTTGTGCGGAACGCTTTCAGCGTTGTTCTTCTGCCTTTCGAGGTTCTCTGCCATGCCTTCCTCCTCCCGCGGCTCGACGTCGCGGCGCTGGTAGCTCTGATGCATCTCGCACGGGGGGCGAAGCGCTCCCATACAATGGGCCTAGATCCGAGTTAAAGAGGGAGTCGAAGCTACCAACCATGTCACAGCGCACATTCAGCATCATTAAGCCGGACGCCGTCCGCAAAGGCCACACTGGCGCTATTCTGGCCGAGATCGAAAAGGCCGGGTTCAAGATCATCAGCATTAAGAAGATCTCTATCTCGAAGGCTCAGGCCGAGGGCTTTTACCACGTACATGCGGCGCGGCCGTTCTTCGGCTCGCTCACGGACTTCATGTCGAACGGGCCGATCTTTCCGATGGTGCTCGAGAAGGACAACGCCATCGCCGATCTGCGGCAGCTGATGGGTGCGACGAATCCGGCGAATGCGGAAGAGGGGACGATCCGCAAGCAGTTTGCCAGCTCGATTGAGGAGAATGCGATCCACGGGTCGGACGCCGAAGATACGGCCGCGTTCGAGATCGGCTACTTTTTTGCCGGTCTGGAGCTGAAGTAAGGACGTCGAGGCTGGGGTCAGGCAAGGCGATTCGCGTTGCCTGACCCCTCTCATCGTTTGTGCGCAAAATATTCCAAGCAGGCGAGTTAGGTCTGTACCCCGATCACCTTGCTTGTTTTGGGTCTGGGTTGCGCGCGGGTCTATGGAGTTAAGAGTACGGGACCGTGGTGGGTGGTTGCGCCATTTGTGTGCGCTGGGTGTCCGTGGCTTTTGACGGAAGGGATCTCTCCGCTGCGCCGGGCGGTGAGGCTGCACGGCTTCGGTCGAGATGACGGGGTTTGGGGTTCGGTGGTGGTTGGCAGTGGGTGGGCGGGCTCAGGTAGAAGAGGATCCGCGGCGACGTGCGCTCCTGGAGAGGACTCCTTGCCGCACCCGAGGGAAGGCTCTTTGCGCTGGTAGGCGAGAGCTATTTGTGCTCCTGAGTGAAGAGGGAGAGGTCGATGGAGTCGGCCATGAGTTTGTAGCCGGCGTCGGCGGGATGCAGGTGATCGCCGGAGTCGGCGGCGGCGGCGAAGACATCCGGATTGGCGCTATCGCGGGTGGCCTTGTCGAAGTCGATGGCGCCGTCGAGGTCTTTGCTGGTGCGGATCCACTCATTGAAGGCTTTGCGAATGGCCTCGCCCTGGGGGGAGGAGTAGCCTGCGCCGACGTAGGGTGTGAGCGTTGCGGCGAAGACCTTGATGCCGTGGGTGTGGGCGCGCTCGGCTAGCTGCTGGTAGGCGGTGATGAGATCGTCCGCAGTGAGTGGATGGCCGGGACCCTTCGGAGTGAAGGCGGTTCCAATGTCGTTGATGCCTTCAAGCAGGATCAGATACTTCGCTCCGGAGAGCGAGAGCACGTCGCGATCGAAGCGGGCGAGGGCAGCGGGCCCGAAGCCTTCGAGCAGAATGCGGTTGGCCCCAATGCCTTCGTTGAGTACGCTGAGCTTGTTCGTCTTTCCACTCTCGTGCAGCCGCCTGGCGAGCACGTCCGGCCAACGGGCGTTGCCACTTTCTGTACTTTTCGCGCCGTCCGTGATGCTGTCACCGAGGCAGACGACAGCACTGTGCTGGCCGGAGACTTTGGTGTCGAGTCCCTTGAGGAATGGCCACGAGTTAATCGCGGTTGCGCCGGTCAGACTGGCCTTGCCGATGATGTCGCCGGGAGCCACGTAGCCGATCTGATCGGCGAAGCTGTGGCCGCTGACTTTCGAGATGGTCTGGGCAGGAACGAAGATACTGACGGCGACATTCGAGAGTGGTTGCAGCGAGAGCGCGACGGGATCGCTGACGGCGATGGCTCCGGCGGGAATCGTGATGGAGGGGCGGCCGCCGAAGGTGAGCGCGTTGGCCGACATGAGGCTGATGGAGTCGTTCGTTGCGGCGTTGGCGATGTGGGCACCGCCGATCCGGAGGGGCTCGGCGCCGAACTCATTTGTGAGAATAACGCGGGTGAGCGGGCCGCCGATGGAGACATGGACGATCTCGCGCACGGTCATGTCCTGCGTACCGAAGCCCTCTTTATTTTCGAGCAGGACGGGAGCGGCGGCCCAGGTGCCTACCCAGTGGTCGGGCAGGGCAGGTTGTTTGGCGGCAAGAGGCAGGGTGAGCAGGGAGGAGGCGAGCAGGGCGAACAGGCTCTGGCGGAGGAGATGCATTTGCCATCCTTGAGAAGAGGTGGTTGAACTCGGTCTGATGATAGCCCGTGGCTGCGACGGGAGGCGAACGGGAGTCGCCGGGGCTGTGATGGTTGACGTATAGTGACGATGCTGCGAGTGCAGAGCGCTGCGACGCGCGTGGCTCTCTCTGCGAAGATCGCCGAGGATGAGGATCTGGATGACGACAGGTTTGATGAAAGGGATTCTGCTGACCATGATGACCACACTTGCTGCGCACGGAGCTGTAAGCAAAGCGCCGTTCGGGAAGACGCCGGACGGGAAAGCGGTTGAGATCTACACGCTGAAGAGCGCGGAGGTCGAGGCGCGGATTATGACGTACGGGGCGCGCGTGGTGTCGATCAAGACGGCCGACAAGACGGGAAAGGTCGGCGACATCGTGCTCGGGGGCGCGACGCTGGACGACTACTTTAAAGGCAAGGACGCGCATTTCGGCTCGATCGTAGGGCGGTACGGGAACCGGATCAACTCGGGAAAGTTCACGATTGATGGGCATGACTACCAGGCGCCGAAGAACGAGAACGGCAAGGAGATGCTGCACGGCGGGACGGTGGGCTTTGACGCGCAGGTGTGGACGGGGCGCGAGGTGCCGGACGGGGTGGAGATGACGCTGGTCAGCAAGGACGGCGATATGGGCTTTCCCGGGACGCTGACGGCGCATGTGACGTATACGTTGAAGGGCTCGGCGTTGCACATCAACTACAGCTCGTCGACGGATAAGACGACGGTGGTCAACCTGACGAATCACTCGTACTTCAACCTGGCGGGCGAGGGCAGCGGGACGATTCTGGACGAGATGGTGATGCTGAATGCGGATGCGTTTACGCCGGTGAATGCGAACCTGATTCCGACGGGCGAGATCAAGCCGGTGGCGGAGACTCCGTTCGATTTTCGTACGCCGATGGCGGTCGGGTCGCGAATTGGGGCCACCGACGAACAGCTGAAGCTGGCTGGCGGCTACGACCATAACTGGGTGTTGAACGGGCAGAACGGTGTGATGAAGCTGGCGGCGAAGGTGTCGGATCCGAAGTCGGGCCGGACGCTGACGGTGACGACGACCGAGCCTGGCGTGCAGTTCTACACCGGCAACTTCCTGGATGGCACGCACACGGGGCCGAGCGGAAAGGCGTACGAATTCCGTGGTGCTCTGTGCCTAGAGACACAGCACTTTCCGGACAGCCCGAACCAGCCCAAGTTTCCTTCGACGCTGCTGAAGCCGGGCGAGACGCGGAAGAGCGAGACGGTGTTTACGTTTGGGGTAGAGAAGTAAAAGGCCAGGTCGCGGCCGGTTGGGGTCGCGGCCTTGCTCTCGGTGGATGGCCATGGCTTGTTGATAAAGTGCTATCAATAGCTGGCGGGTCAGATCCTGTGGCTGGTGCTGAACCCTCTCAGGAGATCTTTGCAGTTTCTGCAACCCATCTCGATGTTGTGTGCTGTTGCCGGCGTGCAGGTGGTGGCAGTGGGTGCGGCGTGGCTGCTGCGGCGGCGAGATCGGCTGTTGCGGGAGCAGCTGCCTTACCTGGTGAGCCTGGCGGTGGGGGTGCTGCTGGGGACGGCGCTGCTGCATCTGCTGCCAGAGGCGGTGGAGCTGCTGGGAAATCGCCAAGCGCTGTGGCTGTCGATGGGCGGCACGATGGTGGTTCTGTTTGGGGTGGAACGGGTGTTCTACGCGATCACCGGGGTGCGGGCGGAGCAGCCGGATCCGCAACGGATGCTGCGCGAGCATGAGACGCATGAGCACGGACATACGCACCAGAGTGGCGAGGGCGGCGGAGGGCATCATGGGCGGGTGACGCAGCCGATGAGCCTGGTGATTGCGAGCATGCTGCACAGCTTTGTGGATGGCGCTGCGATCTCGACGGCGTTTGCGGCGAGCGCGCGGATTGGATGGCTGACGGCATTTGCGGTGGCGCTGCATGAGATTCCGCACCGGATCGGCGACTTCGCGCTGTTTCTGCATCTGCGGGTGACGAAGGGGAAGGCGCTGCGGTACGCGGTGCTGGAGGGGCTGCCGGCGTTTGCGGGGCTGGCGGCAGTGCTGGCGCTGGGATCGCAGGGCGTGCGGGCGATCGACTGGCTGCTGCCGATCAGTGCGGGGAGTTTCCTGTATATCGCAATGGTGAGCCTGATGCCGGAGCTGCAGATCGAGTGCCGGATGCGGCGGGTGCTGGGGCAGCTGGGGTGCCTGGTGGCGGGGGTGCTGCTGGTGGCGGCGATTGCGGGGCTGTCGGAGGGGTGAGGGGATCCCGTTCGGAGTGAGGAGCTCGTTGCGATAGATTGGGATGTGCCTGAGCTTGCCAATCTGGACTTTATGCGGAGTGTGGCGGTGCTGCTGGTGGCGGTCTCGCATCTGCTGTTGTACACGGGATACGAGGGGCTTGGCGGGTTTTCGGGAGTGACCGGCGTGTGCCTTTTCTTTGTGCATACCAGCCTGGTCCTGATGGGGTCACTCGAGCGGGATCCGCATGTCGGTCGGTTTTACGTGCGGCGGATCTTCCGGATTTATCCGCTGTGGCTGGTGGTGCTGGGGCTAAGCCTGGCACTGACGATTCCGACCTCTCCGGTGTACGCGCCGGCGTTCCGCGCGTATGTGCCGCACCTGCGGGAAGGTGTCGAGAATGCGCTGCTGATTATCAACATCACGGGCCATGCGAATGTGGTGGGGGCGTCGTGGAGTCTGCCGATCGAGATGCAGATGTACCTGCTGCTGCCGATGCTGTTTGCGCTGGTGCGGATGTTTCGCACGGTGTGGCCGCTGCTGGTGATCGACGGATTTGTGATGCTGTATGACAAGTACACGCTGCCACCCTCGTGGGGGACGCTGCCGATGTGCATTCCGTTCTTTCTGCCGGGAGTGATGGCGTATGTGCTGTACGGGAGGACGCGGCTGCGACGGCTGCCGAGCTGGCTGTTTCCGGTGTTTCTGCTCCTGCTGATCGCGAGCAATCACTGGGGTGGAACCTTCCGGAGATCGTGGTTGGTGTGCCTGGCGCTGGGCCTGGGGCTGCCGCTGTTCGATCAGATCGAGTCGCCGCTGGTGAGGCGGGTGTCGGCGCTGGTGGCGCGGTACTCGTACGGGATCTACCTGACGCATCTCTGGGCGATCTGCCTAGGGGTGCATACGCTGGCAGGACGACCGATACCGGTGCGGGTGGGGGTGTTTGCGGCAGCGCTGGTGGGGTTGCCGGTGGTGTTTTATCACGCTGTGGAGCGGCCGTGCGTTCGCCTGGGATCGCGGATGGCGGCGAAGCTGGAACGTGGGCCTGAGCCGCGGGCGGACGAGCGGATGATGCGAATGGAGCCGGCGCCATAGGCTGGACCGCTTGGGTGATCCAGGCTAGAGGGCGGGATGTGCGGGGGCGGTGCAGGGGGAGCAGCGGCCGTAGAGGAACAGCTCGTGGCCGGTGAGCTGGAAGCCGCTGGGGACAGCCGGGGTGACGGCAGGGAGGGCGCAGCCGGGCAGATCGTAGATGCGGCCGCAGTGCCTGCAGTGAAAGTGATGGTGGTGGCCCTTGCCAGCGACTTCGTAGCGTGACGGTTCGCCGGGAACTTCGACGATGGAAAGCCATCGCTCGGCGACGAGAGAGTTGATGTTGCGATAGACGGTTGCGACGCTGATGCCTTCAACGATGCGCTGCGCGGCGGAGAGGGCTTCATCCGGCGAAAGTGGACGGGCAGCCTGCTCAAAGGCAGTGCGGATGGCGTCTTTCTGGCGAGTTTTGCGGAGCCGGACGGTCATACGGATCAAGTAGTGTTCTGTGCGACGCGGTACGGAAGAACCAAGACAAGTGCGATGAGAGTGCGAGTGACGTAGCGAAAGGCTTCAGTTCCTTCATAGACGCGAGTCTGGGAGATTTGTTTCGGTGGCCCAAGAAGATGTTGCGATAGAGCGGAGGAGGCGCGGCTCGAGACTGTGTGGATTGTGTGTCCAATCCGGGTGGCGGCCGGCATCTGAGAGGTCTATGCGACTTCGAACCCTGAAGACACCTGTTGTGCGGCTGGCGTATGAGGACAGCGGACCCAAGGCCGGGAAGCCGATGATGCTGGTGCATGGATGGCCGGACTCTCCGCGGACCTGGGATACGACCCTGGGGATGTTTCACGCGGCGGGATACCGAACGATCGTGCCGTACCTGCGTGGGTATGGGCCGAGTGCGTTTCGGGACCGGCTGCTGGGCCGGAGTCCTCGGCGGACAGGTCAGCCGGTGGCGTTTGCCCAGGATGTGCTGGACCTGGCGGATGGGCTTGGCCTGAAGCGCTTCCAGTATGTGGGGCATGACTGGGGGGCGCGAACGGGGTATGCCCTGGCGGCGCTGGCACCCGAGCGGCTGCACTCACTGACGGCGATCTCCGTGCCATTTGAGCCGGGAAAGGCAAAGCCGCCGAAGTTTCCGCAGGCGCAGGCGTTCTGGTACCAGTGGCTCCTGTGCACGAAGCCGGGCGAGACGAAGTTCCGGGAGGATCCGGTGGCGTTCGGGCGGGCGCAGTGGGATGCATGGAGTCCGCGCGGGTGGTACTCACAGGCGGAGCTGGACGAGGCGGCGAAGAGCTGGCGCGGCGCGGACTTCGTGGACGTGGTGCTGCACAGCTATCGCTCGCGATGGGGCCATGCGGAGCTGGATCCGCGGTATGCCGGGATGCAGGCACGATTTGAAGCGACCAGGACGCTGGCGGCGCCGACGCTGCTGCTGCATGGGGCGGCAGACGGATGTGAGTTGGCGGAGACGACCGAGGGGGCGGAGCGGTACTTCACGGGGGCGTACCGGCGCGTACTGCTCGAGGGGGTAGGGCACTTTCCACAGCGCGAGGCGCCGGAGGATACGGCCGGGGTGATCCTGGAGCATTTGCGACGGCACGGCTAGAGTGCCGCGGGCGTTCCGGGTACCGGTTAAAACAGCAGGGGAGCCAGGAATGGCTCCCCTGCTTCGTGCTGCGAGGCTTACGCCTTCAGTTTGCGACGGGCGACGCTGACGGCGCCGATGAGACCGGTGCCGAGCAGGGCAAGCGATGAGGGCTCAGGAACCGCGGACGGAGCAACTGCGGCGGTTGAGGCGGCGAAGGTGGTCACAGTGGCGACGGGCTGGCCATCGACATACTGCGAGGAGAAGGTGAAGGTGCCGGGACCGGAGGTTCCGACATAGGAGCCTGTGGAGGTAAAGAAGCCTTCGCCAGTGATGTTGAGGCAGGTGCTGCCCTTGGTGCAACCCAGGCTGCCGTCGCCGGTCGCGATATATCCGGCGTCATACTCGGACATCTCGAAGGTGAACGTGGCGCCGTCACCGGTGACGCTGAAGATCGGCACGAGGCCGTTGGTGTAGGGCGGGTTCGGCGGCGTATTGACGCCGTTCTTGTACGGGAGCACGCCCGGGAGGAAGCTGATGGCGTCGCCATCCGCCAGATAGGAGGCGAAGGTTCCACCGATGCCACCCTGAACGGTTGAACCGGGATTGAAGCTGATGGTGGAGGTCGTGAAGGTGTCGGTTCCATTCGCAGAGAAGTAGCCGCTGATGGGATCGGCGTGAGCGATGGCGCCGGTGGTGAGGGCGAAGGCAGAAAGGGCAACGAGGTGCTTGATCATTTTGGGAGTCTCCACTGGAAGTCGAGCTAAAGGTTCGGGGGTAGTTTCCTTGCGGTTTCTTAGTGCAGGTTAACGGCCATCCCTTAGCCAAGTCTAAGGGACGGCTTAGTCCCGTCGAAAGAACAAGTTGGCCGTTTGGTTCCACAGGGCATCTGGATGGGTACCATGCAGAACTTTGCGGGGCATCGGAACCAACGTACTCAGATGCCTGAGCTTACGTAGGGTTAGACGCCGGCGCAGTGCGCGGCTTTTCGCCGGGATCGACCACGCATTCAGGGGTATTGGAGCGAAAGCGGGGACAGCGGAGGACAGGATGATGCGGCCGGTGATCCCACGAAGGTGGCAGAAGAAAGGCAAAGACGTTCATGCGCAGGCAACCTTTAGCCCCTATACTCAGTTCATCGCCCACCCCGGCTTCCGCCTGTTGTGCTGGATGTAGAGAACCAATCTCCAGCTCTCCTGATACAGGCTTGTCACACTCCTGCGAAATGTTCCTAGCTGATATGTCATTTGTCAGCTTTGTGCTCACACACACTTCCAAGAGAGGCTTCTTTACCTATGCGCATTGCATCCGTCGCCACCGCGTATCCACCGTATCGCTATCCTCAGGCGCTCATCACCGAAGCCCTGCAAAGCCGTCGTCTGGACAATCCTGGAGAGTGCCGGCTGCGAGACCGATTGCACTCCAACTGTGGTGTGGAGTACCGACACCTTATGTTTCCAATCGACAATGTTGGGATGTTCTCGGGTTTTGGCGAGAGCAATGATGCGTGGATTGAAGGCGCCATGACCCTGGGCGAAGAGGCCATTAAGAAGGCGCTTGATCGGGCCGGGCTGACGGTCAACGATATCTCTGCAATCTTCTTTGCTTCGACGACGGGCATCGCGACACCGAGCATCGACGCCCGCCTGGTGAACTCCATGAACTTTCCCAGCAACATCAAGCGCACGCCGATCTTCGGGCTGGGCTGCGTTGCGGGTGCGGCCGGGATCTCACGGACGGCGGATTATGTTCGCGCGTACCCGAAGCAGTATGCGCTGCTGCTGTCGGTGGAGTTGTGCTCGCTGACGTGGCAGGAAGGCGATGAGTCACTGGGGAACCTGGTGGCGACGGGCCTGTTCGGCGATGGAGCGGCGGCGGTGATTCTTGCCGGCGACGAGACACCGCATGCGCAGCGGCCGCGGAGCCTGGGTGAGCCATGCCCGCGTGTGTGCGACACGCGATCGACGCTGTACCCGGACACGGAGCACCTGGTCGGATGGAAGTTTAAGGACAATGGCTTCAACGTTGTTCTGTCGGCCGAGATTCCGGAGCTCGTGAACAAATATCTGCGGGCCAACGTGGATGAGTTCCTGGGCGATAACGATCTTTCGGTGCAGGAGATCTGCTCCTTTATCTTCCATAGCGGCGGCCCAAAGGTGCTGGAGGCGATGGAGAGAAGTCTCGATCTGCCGAAGGACGCGCTGGCTGCCTCGTGGGAGAACCTGCGGGAGATGGGGAATATGTCGTCTGTCTCCGTGCTGTCGGTGATGGAGGACTACCTGATTAATAAGCCGGGGGATCCTGGATCGCACAGCATGCTGGCGGCGATGGGGCCGGCCTTCTGTTCGGAGCTTGTTCTGCTGCAGTGGTAGAGTCCGGCCAGTGGCTCTGACCAAATCTTAGGAGACGGCGCCGTCGTCTTCCCGAACTTCAGATCACCCAGGAGTGATCGAAGAGGGAGGATGACGGCGCCAACTTTTTGCCCCGGGTGTTTAGGAGCGACGGACGCGGCGCAGGAGCGCGCCGGCGCTGCCGACGAGACCGGTGCCAAGGAGCATGAGGGAGCTGGGCTCGGGCGTTATGGACGAGGTGCCGTAGAAATCCAAGCCGGTGGCGTTGGAGTTTGCCTGGTGAACTTCGAAGTCGAGAAGCTGTTCCCCAGAGAAGGTAGAGAAGGAGAAGGTGTAGGGTGTGACGCAGTTGGGCTGGTTGACGGCGCACTTGGGATAGGGACCGGCACCCTCGGGAAGGATCTGGGTGAGATCGTTGAGGTAGATGGAGACGGTGTCGTCGGCGAGGACGGTGAGGGTAATGACGCCGCCATCGGCGACAAAGTTAAGCTTGTAGTCGTAGTAGCCGTTGGGTGCGGTGAACGAGCCGCCCGGTGCGGTGTTTGGGTTGAAGGAGATCCAGCTGGAGCCGGCGACGGGATTGGTCCAGACGCCGCCGGTGCCGATGTTGTAGGTGGCACTGGTTGCACCATCGGGTGGAAGCGCGGGCGCAGTGGGGCTGTAGCCGGCGTAGAGGGTCGAGGTGGAGTTGCTGGCGATGACGGTCGCGGAGGCGACGGTCGGCAGAGCGGCGGAGCCGACAGCAAGAGCGGCAAGGAAGGCGAAGCGAGACGCAGGACGCATGGATCTCCAGTATGACGAGTGAGATAGCAACAAGAACGGAGGCACGGGCCCGACAACGATCTGGATGCTCCACAAATTCCTGGCGGGGCGCAATCCAAATGGCTGTTTGCTACGTAAAGAAGCACGCCTGATGCCAAACCGGATGAGCAAATTAGTGGGGACTAAGGAAGAAACGAGAACGGGGATTGCACTAAGTTGCGGGGGGAGAGAAGCGAATTTCCGAGCAGGGCGGGGCGAGGACGGCGGTGTTTTGGAGAACAAGTATGCAAAGCGTTTCAGCTTTGATCTCGTTAGGCGCTCCTAACGTTTGCAGAATGAGTATTTGCTAATGGAAGCGGACGTGCAATAACACAGGTAGGGCCCCCTGAAAATTCAGCGTCACTCTTAGGAGCGTTTTTATGCGTCTTGGCCTTACCGCCTTGTGCCTACTCTCTGTGCCGTCGTTCGCGTTTGCGGATGCCGTGCTGATCAACACCAACGCCTCTCAACTCGCAACGGCGGTTACCGCGGGCAATACCGGTATCAGCGTTACCAACTCTACCCTGCAGGGTCAGCATGCCGGTGGGGCGGCTTCCACGGGCACCTTCACGAACATCTATGGACTGCAGTCGGGTGTCGTTCTTAGTACCGGGAATGCCGCTGCATATGGCTCGGGACCAAACACCGCACCAGATACGACCACCAACTATGGGACGACGGGTACTGCCGCTGAAAATGCCCTGTTGGATCCGATCACTGGCGGGAATATGAGCCACAACGACGTGACCGAGCTGACGCTGAAGTTTACGACCGACGCGAACGTCAACAAGGTGTTCTTCAATGTGGCGTTCGGATCGGAAGAGTACCCGGAGTATGTGGGATCGCAGTTTGTGGATGCGTTCGGGTTGTACCTGAACGGGGTGAACATCGCTTCGGTTAATGGGATGCCGGTGAACATCGATAATCCTTGCTTTCAGGCTCTCTCCGGGACGGAGCTGGACGGAGTTCTGGCATGTGGCGGAAATCCGATCAACACGTTCAGCGGGGCGACGATCAACGGCGTGAACACACTGACGTTCATTATTTCCGATACGAGTGATGGAGCTTACGATACGACGGCATACATCGGGGCTCTGGGTGCGGTGAACCCGGGCCAGCCTACGGTGACGCCGGAGCCGGCATCGCTGCTGATGATGGGAACGGGCGTACTCGCAGCGGCAGGCGTTGTGCGGCGCCGTCTGTTCTAGATGAATCTATAGAGACAAGTCGGCGGGGGACCTTCGGGTCCTCCGCTTCGTTTTGAGCCGGATGTTGGCTCAAAACGGCGAAGCACCGCCGGAAGAAGCTAGGACGGTTTCACTTCCGGGTTGGCACTGGTTCCGCCGAGCCACTTTGGATTCTGCGCGGTTCCATCGAAGATGTTGGAGGTTTTGAACGGCTCGAACTTGCCGGACATCGCGACCTCTTTGGTACGGCCGAGCAGATCGCTCTTCTGCGCCTCGGTCATGGGCGCGAAGTTACGGGTCGCCGCCAGGGCCTGTTGCAGGATCTCCGGCTTGTCGATACCCGTGATCACGACGGAGACACCGGGAACGGAGAGACCGTAGTGCAAGGCTTCCGCGGGCTGGAAGGTGTTCGTCTTGAGGAGCCAACCGTCGCCGAAGGTCTTCATGGCCAAGACGCCGGTTCCCGCTTTGAGGGCGACGGGGATGACGTTGTTGGTGAAGGACCGGAAGTGCGCATCAAGCACGTTGACGGGCATCTGAACGGTGTCGAACTTGAAGCCATGCTGGGCGGCTACTTCGAACATCTGGAGATGGATCTGCGGATTCTTGTGGCCTGTGAAGCCGATGTAACGGATCTTGCCTGCGGCGCGGGCGGCCATGGCAGCGTGAATGGCACCATCATCCGCGAAGATGCGGTCGGGATCCTCGAAGCGGAGGATCTCGTGAAACTGAACCAGATCGATGACGTCGGTATTGAGGCGCCCGAGTGATTGCTCCAGCTGTTTGTCATAGTCTTTCGCCGTGCGGGCGTCGAGCTTGGTCATCAAGAAGACCTTCTGCCGGTACCCATCTTTGAGCGCTTGACCGAGGCGGACTTCGCTGATGCCGTCGTTATAGTCCCAGCAGTTGTCCATGAAGGTGATGCCAGAGTCAATGGCAGAGCGGACGAGGCGAATGGCATCCCCCTCCGGAATGACGCCATCTTTATCGAGGTGGTAGCCGCCCATGCCGATAGCGGAGACTCGCTCGCCGGTGGTGCCGAGCTCGCGATAGAGCATGCCCGGTGCCTCGGGACGCTTCACCGGTGTGCGATCGGAGGTCTTGCCCGCCTGGGCCGCAGTGGCGACCGGCGCGGTCGCGATCAATCCCGTTGCAGCAGCTGATTTCAGGAAATCGCGACGTTCCATGAGTCACCTCTTCGCTTCCACTGGCTCTGATGCGGTTGGGCAGGACGCGTGTGAGGCGGACTTGATGGCGGCTGAAAGAGCGGCCGGGAATGTGTGTCCGGCACAGCTCGCTGGAGACGCGGATCTGTCGATCGCGTTGTTGAGGCAGTCTCAGCGCGGTGAGCGGCGGATTCTCTGCGCGGGTCTACGTTTCGCTCCGTGTGGCGCCTGGGATGTTTCGAAGTGGAGGAGCTTTCCGCGATGGGGAGATGCGGTACGGCGGAGGAGGACTGGAGCACCGAATGGGATTTGAACCCATGAATACTGGTTTTGCAGACCAGCGCGTTAGCCACTTCGCCATCGGTGCCTGTTGCCCGCCGCGCGGGGGGTGCGCGGCGGGGGAGACGGATTTCAGGACTGAACGGCGTCTTTGGGTTGTGCCGTGGTCCGAAGGTAGGGCTTGAGGGTTTTGTAACCCGGGAAGATCCGGTCGGCTTCCTCGTTGGAGACGGCACCGGTAATGATGACGTCGTCGCCTTGCTTCCAATCTGCCGGCGTGGCGACCTTGTGCTTTGCGGTGAGCTGCATGGAGTCGAGCACGCGGAGGACTTCGTCGAAGTTGCGGCCAGTGGTCATGGGATAGGCGAGGTGAAGCTTGATCTTCTTGTCCGGCCCGATGACAAAGACGGTGCGGACGGGAGCGTTGTTGGCGGGGGTGCGGCCTTCGGAGGTCTCGCCGGCGTCGGCGGGGAGCATGTCATAGAGCTTGGCGATCTTGAGCTCGGGGTCGCCGATCATGGGGTAGTTGACCTTGGCGCCGCCGACATCTTCGATGTCCTGGGCCCACTTGCTGTGCGAGTCGACAGGATCGACGGAGAGGCCGATGACCTTGGCGCCGCGCTTGGCGAACTGCGACTCGAGGTTGGCGACGGCGCCGAGCTCGGTGGTGCAGACGGGCGTGAAGTCCTTGGGGTGCGAGAAGAGGACGGCCCAGCTGTCGCCGATCCAGTCATGGAAGTGGAGGGTGCCGTGCGTGGTCTCGGCGGTGAAGTCGGGTGCGGTGTCGTTGATGCGGAGGGACATGGTGTGATCAGCCTCGGATTCGATTAGGACTTGAGATTGGATGAGGGCCGGGGAGAGCGGATGCGGGGGCAAGAGAAAACCCACCGGGCTCGGGGCCGGGTGGGTTGGCTGTGTGACGGACGATGCGGACGGCTTCGACCAGCTCAGACACCCAACCGGGGGCGGAGACAGCGACAGCAGGCCGAGATGGGGGTGGTGATGGTCATGGCGAAAATGTGCCGCTGCCAGCGGTGCTGGCTGGAACCCGTTTGGCCCATTGCGGTCTAAGGAGGACGATACGACTGAGGGCGATGGGTGTCAAACCGAAGTCGCTCGACAAGTGCGTCAGAATCAAGGATGAAGGAGATTCAGGCAATGGCGGATCTGGAGTATGTGGTGCTGGATGTATTTGCGGAGCGGGGGTTTGAGGGCAATCAGCTGGCGGTGTTTGTGGATGGCACGGGGTTGACGGACGTGCAGATGCAGGTGATTGCGCGGGAGATGAATCTGTCGGAGACAGTGTTTGTGCTGCCGCGGGCGGCGGAGATAGAGCGCGAGCGCGGGGTGCGGGTGCGGATCTTTACGACGGAGGAGGAGCTGCCATTTGCGGGGCACCCGACGCTGGGGACGGCGACGTGGGTGCGGCTGCATCATCCGGAGTTCAAGGGTGACGACACGATCGCACTGGAGTGCAATGTGGGACGGATCCCGGTGCGGTTCGCGGCGGATGGTGGGGGGCCGGGGATGTTTGGGACGATGCGGCAGAAGGACCCGGTGTTTGGACCGGTCCACGGGGATGGGTGGCCGACGCGGGCGGAGTTTGCGGAGGCGCTGGGGTTTGCCGAGGAGGAGCTTGGGCTGGCGCGGGAGGAGGATGCGCCGGTGCAGGTGGTCTCGACGGGGAGCGCCTTCTGCGTGGTGCCGGTGCGATCGATGGAGGTGATCGAGCGGCTGGCGATTCCGCAGGCGAAGGCGCGGCCGCTGCTCCAGCGGATTGGGGCGAGATTTTTCTACTGCGTGACGCGGGCGCAGAGCGATGCAGCGGTTGGTTCTGGAGGTGCAGCTGGCGCGGCGTGGCATGGGCGGATGCAGTTTCATAACGGCGAGGATCCGGCGACGGGTTCGGCGGCGGGGTGCGTGGCGGCGTGGCTGGTGCAGTACGGCTTGCTGGAGAGTGGGGTAGAGGTTGTGCTGGAGCAGGGTGTGGAGATTTTGCGGCCGAGCCGGCTGACGCTGCGGGCGACGAAGACGGAGGGCGGTGTGACGGACGTGTTTGTCGGCGGGCGCACCATTCCGGTTGCAAACGGACGTCTTTTCCTGTCGTGATGCACCGGCTTTTTCACAGGACGACGGCATGCAAGCGCTGACTGGACGGGCAGTTGCGAAGCGAGGGAGGTTAGGCAAGATCGAATTTCGAGTGACTTCGCCTAAACTTCGCTGTTGCGTGAGGATGTGGGGGTTCGTAGGCTGAGGTTCGAGTTGCTGATGGACGGCGCAACGCCGGCTGTTGGAGACCCTAGTACTTTCGCCTGATTTACCACAATTTGAGCTGAGAGAGACCGCACTCGAGACGCAGATGGCGGGTCGCTCATGGACTCCGGACCGAGGCTGCATCTCGACGGGCGGGACCTTCCTGTTTTTGGAAGGGCCAAACGGCCCGATCGTATTCGCAGACAACGACCGCGCTCGTCCCTGAGGGCTGCCTGGCAACCTGTTCTTGCGGACGGGATCTCTCGCACCCACGGTCCGGCCGCTTTGGCCGGGAGGTGGACCTGTCTTCGATGACGGGCCTCAGGAGAGCTTTGCGCTTCTCCAACAGGTCTGCACGAAGCAGTCGCCCCCGCTCGGCTCCACGAGCGACACGGACCGTGGCCAAAGGCTCGTCACGTACTCCCCTTGGCTCGTCGCTGACCCGCGACAGGCGGTGGGGAGACCATCGCCCGCGGCCGCTGCAACGGCTGCCGAGGGAGAAGCGAGAACGCATGCGCCCGAAGAAGACGATTCTGTGTGTCGATGACAACGAACAGGTACTTTCCGTACGAACTTTCTTGCTGGAGACGAGGGGCTACCGAGTGATCACGGCGCGATCGGCGCAGGAGGCGATGGAGACGCTTGAGGGCACGCTGCCGGGGGCGATCGATCTGCTGCTGTGCGATCTGCTGATGCCGGGCATGGACGGGAACGAGCTGGTGCGGCGGGCGAAGGGAATGCATCCGGGGCTGCCGGCGATGATCGTGTCGGGGACGGTGAACTCGTTTGACCGTGCCGGGTATGCGGATGTGTTTCTGCCGAAGGGGGCGTGCTCGCCGGCGGAGATGATTGAGCGGATCCGGGTGCTGGTGGCGCGGAAACGCGGGCCGAAGAAGCAGGGGACGCTGGGGGCGCCGAGCGGGTTGCGGGTGGCTGTGGCGAGCTGACCAGCGCACGGCTCAGCGCGTTCGCGTCGCCGCGCTCCGTCGCCAGGAGCGGAATGCGGATTGCTCGTTGCACTCGAATGACAACCAATCCTGGACTCTGTCTGTGATTGGATCGAGGTCGGGCAGGGAAGTGGGGCATCGTCTCGGAGAGGGTGGGTCTCCAAGGGTGTATGTCGAATGCGCTGCTGGCGGAGATGTCGGACCGGTTTGAAGGGGAGTTGGTGGCGGAGGCAGCGGCGGACCGGCCGACGAATGAGCCGGGGGAGCTGGTTGCGGGAAAGCTGTGGCGGCCGCGGCGGGTGCTGATTACGCCGGACGCATATGCGCTGCCGTATGGGCGGCGGATGGTGGAGCGGGCAGAGGGGTTTGGGGCCGAGGTGACACGGTTGGCGGTGAACCGCTTGCCGAGCTTCAAGGCGGAGACGCCGGGTAAGAGCTACGCGCTGGCGAAGAGTACGTTGGCGATTGTGGTGTCGCCGCCGGGGGCGCGGAAGCTGCAGCCGATTCCGCCGTCGGCGGACTGGCAGTTTCATGTGGCGCAGGGGTGCCCGGCGCATTGCCAGTACTGCTACCTGGCGGGGTCGCTAAGTGGGGCGCCGGTGACACGGGCGTATGCGAATCTGCCGGAGATTTTAGAGGGGCTGCGGAGCTATGCGGGGTCGGGGCAGGTGACATCGCGGTCGAAGGCGCGGGCGGGAGAGGGAACGACGTTTGAGGCGTCGTGCTACACGGACCCGCTGGGGATCGAGCACCTGACGGGGGCGCTGGGAGAAGCGATCCGGTTCTTTGGCAAGTGGGAGGCGCCGGTGCAGCTGCGGTGGACGACGAAGTTTGACGCGGTGGGCGGGCTGGCGAAGCTCGCGCACAACGGGCGGACGCGGGTGCGGTTTAGCGTCAATGCGGCGGCGGTGTCGCGGGATTTCGAGGGTGGGACGGCGAGTGTGGCGCAGCGGCTAAAGGCGTTGGGAACGATGGCGAGGGCCGGGTTTCCGGTGGGGCTAACGGTGGCGCCGATTATGCCGGTGGAGGGCTGGCGGGAGCAGTATCGGGCTCTGTTTGACTCTGTGCGTGATGTGGTTACAGATGTCGCCGGACTCGATCTGACGGTGGAGTTGATCACGCACCGGTTTACGCCGGGATCGAAGGAGGTGCTGCTGGGATGGTACCCAAAGACGACGCTGGATCTGCGGGAGGAGGCGCGGACGGAGAAGCGCACGAAGTTTGGCGGGTTCAAGTATGTGTACCCGAAGGACTCGATGGGGGAGATGAAGGCCTGGTTTGAAGAGACGATTGGGGAGGTGCTGGTGGGAGCGCGAATTTTGTACTGGACGTGAGGGGGCTGCTTGGCGGGGACGGCGACGGTGGTCGAGAAGCAGATCCCTACGGGATGACAAAAAGAACGCAGGAGCGTCTCTGCTGCATGGCGCGGAGGAAGCGGGTCCCTCCACTTCGGTCGGGATGACAGTTCCGGGGTGAGCAGCTTAGGTCAGGCTTCGACGAGACCGTAGCGGCGTTGCCACTGTTCGCGGAGTCGGGTCCAGACGGCTTCGATTTCGGTACGGGACGTTGCGGGATCGGGGGCTGTGGCGAAGGTGTGGGCTTCGGCGCGGGCGAGCTCGAGGAGGTCGCGGTCGCGGAGGAGGTTAGCGACGCGAAGCTCGGGGGTACCGGCCTGGCGGGTGCCGAAGAACTCACCGGGACCGCGCTGCTGGAGGTCGAACTCGGCGAGGGCGAAGCCGTCGGTGGTGGAGACGAGGGCGTCGAGGCGGGCTTCAGCGGCTTCGGAGACGCGGTCGCCGGTGACGAGGAGGCAGTAGCTCTTGTTGGAACCGCGGCCGACGCGGCCGCGTAGTTGGTGGAGCTGCGAGAGGCCGAAGCGCTCGGCGTGATCGATGACCATGAGGGTGGCGTTAGGGACGTCAACGCCGACTTCGATGACGGTGGTGGCGACGAGGACGTCAAGATCGCCGCGGGCGAACTGGCGCATGGTGACCTCTTTTTCGGCGGGGGTGAGGCGGCCGTGGAGGAGGCCGAGGCGAAGGCTGGCGAGGGCGCCAGTGCGGAGCTCGTCGTACATATCGGCGGCGGCGCGAAGTTTTTGTTTGGGGAAGAGGGCGGCGGCTTCAGTGGAGACTTTTTTATTTGTAACTTTTTTTGTTTTCTTGCCTGCGGCCTTGCTGCCGCGGCCCTTGGCTTCGGCGATGAGGCGGGCGGCGATGGGATCGGGGGCCGGGTGGCTGGCGGAGGGTTCAGGCTTGAGGCTGGGTGAGCGGCTGGGGCTCTTTGAAGGAAGGGATTTCTCCGCTGCGTCTTCGCGTTGCGAAGACTTCGGTCGAGATGACGAGGTTTCCAACGCAGTGTTTGTGGAATCTTCGTCGTGGGCGAAGTCGAGTTCGGCCTGGTCTTCGTTGGCGCCTTCGATGATGGGGTAGACGATGTAGGCCTGACGGCCGGTGCTGACTTGTTTGCGGAGGAAGGTCCAGACGTCGTTCATGCGCTGGTGTGAGGTGCGACGGGTGGTGATAGGGGTGCGGCCGGGTGGGAGCTCGTCGATGACGGAGGCGTCGAGATCGCCGTACAGGGTGAGGGCGAGGGTGCGGGGGATGGGGGTGGCGGTCATGACGAGGGTGTCGGGCTCGCCGGGGGTGGCGGCCTTCTCACCGTGAGTCGCGGTGTCGGACTTGCGCATGAGGCGGAAGCGTTGCTGCACGCCGAAGCGATGTTGCTCGTCGATGATGACAAGGCCGAGATTGCGGAAGTCGACTTTGTCTTCGATGAGGGCATGGGTGCCGATGGCGAGGTGGGCGGTGCCGCGGGCGATGCGGGCGCGGGCTTCGCGCTTGGTGGCGATGTCGAGCGAGCCGGTGAGCAGGGTGACGCGATAGGGCTTGCCGGTGCGGGGGCTGATGGCGTCGGCGAGGAGCTTGCGGGCGGCGAGGAAGTGCTGGGTGGCGAGGATTTCGGTAGGGGCCATGAGGGCGACCTGGAAGCCGTTCTCGATGGCGATGAGGGCGGACTGGATGGCGACGATGGTCTTGCCGGAGCCCACGTCGCCTTGAAGCAGACGGCGCATGGGCTGGGGCTTGCGCATGTCAGTGGCTATCTCGCCGAGGACGCGTTTCTGGGCGGTGGTGGGATGGAAGGGAAGAACCTGTTTGAGGGCGCGGCGGACAGAATCATTTGTAACGAAGGCGGTGCCTTGCCGCTCGCGGAGGCGGCGGCGCTTGAGCTCGAGGCCGAGCTCGAGGAAGAAGAACTCTTCAAAGACGAGGCGGCGGTGGGCGGGGGTGGTGGAGGCGATGAGATCGAGCATGTTGGTGCCAGGCTCGGGGAAGTGGACGTGGCGGAGGGCGGTGAGGCGGGGCGGGAGGTGCAGGCGGGCGAGGAGGTTTTTGGGGAGGGTTTCGTGGGGGTTGGAGGCTGGTGGCTTTGCAAAAGAAGGGATCTCTCCACTGCGCTTCGCTTCGGTCGAGATGACGGCATCTTTGAAGGCTTGAGTTTCGGTCGAGATGACGGCATCTTTGAAGGCTTGAGCTGCGGTCGAGGTGACGGCATCTTTGACGGCTTGAGCTTTGGTCGAGATGACGGCTTTGTTGGGGGGCGGCGGTGGAGGTTGAGAAGCGGGGCCCTCCGCCGCGTCTGCGCTTCGCTCCGCCTTCGGTCGGGATGACAGGTCTGACGTGAGCGGGGTTGTGTCAGGTGCGGGGGTGGCGAGGTCTTCGAAGATGTGCCAAAGGACGCGGCGGAGCCAGCGGGAGGTGAGGCGGGCTCCCCAGGCGGTGGTGCCGCCAAGGGTTTCGTAGACGGGAACGATGCGGTCGACTTCGAGCATCGCGTATTTTTCGTCGGGGCTGCCGGGGGCGGGAAGGAGCTCAAATTGCGGCTGAATCATTTTGAGGCGGCCGGCGGTGGAGCGGGAGGCTTCGAGCTGGCCGTAGAGCGCGACCATGGACCCGAGGGGGAAGCGGTCTTTGAGGTAGGCGCCGTTGAACCACATGGCCTTGATGGCGGAGGTACCCTGGCCGATGGTCATCTCGAAGAGGGGCATGCGGGCGGTGCGGAGGAGGGTGGAGCCGCGGACCTCGCCGATGACGGAGGCCATGGTGCCCGGCTTGAGATCGGCGATGGGTTGCGGGTGGAGGCGATCCTCGTAGCGGAAGGGCAGGTGGTAGAGGAGATCTTCGACGGTGTGGAGATCGCGGCGGCCGAGCTCGGCGGCGACGCGCTCGCCGATGCGTTTGACGAAGCGGAGGGGTGTGGAGAGCTCGAGCACTCCCGTGATGGTAGCGCGGGAGCGGTGTCCGGAGCAGGCGGAGGTTTGTGCGGAAACTGTAACCGATGCGGGTATATGCTCCCGGCCATGGCTGACATAGCGAAGCACCTCGACAAATCGTACGAGCAGATGTCGTTCGAAGAGCTGGCCGATGCGCCGGTGGATGCGCTGCAGGGAGTGTCAAAGGGAGACGCTGAGCTGTTAGAGAAGGCGTTCAAGATCGCGAACCATTCGCGATCTGGCGGAGAACAAGTACTTCCGCTGGGCGCAGGGGATCGTGCATCTGTCGCAGACCAGCAAGAGCTAGAGATGGATCGGCGAGGCGGCCGAGTCGCGAGCTCTAGAAGGTGACGTTGTGCTTGCTGACTGGATGAATGACTGGCCAAGATGGTCAGCGCGCCACCATCCGTGCATCTACAGGTAGCTGAGCCACCAATCGCGGCGGCGTGCTTTGACTTGCGCGAACCAGCGGCAGGGCCAATAGGTGATGAAGATGACACACGCCCAGGCGAAGAAGACGCCGGGCAGACCGAAGCCCCAGCCGGGGATGTGGTGAGTCAGAGCGGCGAGAGGCTGGAACCATTGCCGCCAGTCCAGATGCTCTGCCAGGCTCACGAGAACAACAGCGATATGGAGCAGGAAGATGTGCAGCGAGAAGAAGAAGAAGGGAACGCGTCCATAGACATCGAGCCAAGCGCGGAGGCGGGGGAGTGCGCCACGCGTGGTGAGAGCGTCCAGCCCTGCGAACAGGAGAAGGAGCACACCGCCGGTCGAGAGCGCGTATTCGAGCGAGGGCGGGTATTTGGTGAGATCGAGAAAGGACATGATGCTGTGTGCGGTGCTGGGGACGGGGATGTACCGGTGAGGATCGCCATAGCCGCGAAGGACGCGGAGAAAGCCGAAGGCAGAGAGGGAGAGGACGCCGAGGAGGGCGCTGCGGCGCTGACGCCGCTCCGGCGAGAGCGCGAGCAGGGGGCCGAGCGAGTAGCCGACCGCGATGATGCCGATCCAGGGGAGCAGAGGATAGACGACGGCAAGCAGCAGGCCATGGGTTTGGATCATGGCCTGCTGGTGAAGCAGATCCCACAGGATGGCTGCGCTCCCGAAGCGCGAGGCCTGGATGCCATCGAGCAGATTGTGGAGCGCAAGGATGGCGATGCCGATTACTCCCACGAGCCGCGAGGACAGGGGCAGCAGGAGGGAGAGCGCGATCATCGAGAAGCCGGAGACCCAAAGGGGACCCGCTGTGAGTGGAGGGGGAAAGCAGAACGACAACAACCAGCTGAAGCCAACCATCTCGAATACAGCAAGCCAAAGACCGCGGCTTAGGAGAAAGGTCCGCAGCTCGCTAACGCTCTTGCCTCGCTGACGCTGCAGGTAGATGGACACGCCAGCGAGTGCAACGAACCCTGGCGCACAGATGTGCGTGATCCATCGCGCTGCAAAGAGGGCCGGCCAGGCGTGTACGGGGTCGGATGGGTCGACAGAGGCAGAGGAGAAGAAGTCACGCGTGTGGTCGATTGCCATGATGACCATGATGAGGCCGCGCAGGAGATCAACTGATTCGACGCGGGCACCACGAGGGGCGGCGCTCCTGGCAAGAGATTGACTGGGTAAAGACTCTTGGTGTGGATCCGCGATCTGGAGACTCATCTTCGAAGCATACTGTCGCGGATCTCTGAAGCTGGGAGTGTGGCGTGAGGAGGTTTGTTTTTGTCCGATTTCGTGCTGAACCGAATGCGGGCTGGCGGTGCGAGGCGATCAACATGGTGACTGAATAGGAGGAAAGGGCCGCTCTGGCCACTGCTAGACTTTGCAGTGAGAGATGTCTGGAGTGATGTGTGCCCATGGCTGCCCGATCTGCGCCGATTGTTGAGCTGGTGGATGTGTCGAAGAGTTATGACACGAAGAAGGCTGTACATGGGGTGAACCTGCGGATTGATCCGGGGACGATGTTCGGGCTGCTGGGGCCAAACGGGTCGGGGAAGACGAGCTCGATCCGGATGATGATCGGGATCACGGTTCCGGATTCAGGAGTGGTGCGTCTCTTCGGCCAGCCCTTTACGCGGACGGCTCTGAAGCGCGTGGGGTATCTGCCGGAGGAGCGCGGTCTCTATAAGAAGATGAAGGTGCTGGACCAGCTGGTGTTTCTGGGGCAGCTGCATGGGCTGGACGCAAAGACGGCTGAGACGCGGGCACGCAGCTGGTGCGAGCGCATGGAGATTACGGAGGCGATGCCCAAGAAGACAGAGGAGCTGTCAAAGGGGATGCAGCAGAAGATTCAGTTCATCGCCTCTCTGCTGCACGAGCCGGAGCTCATCATTATGGATGAGCCGTTTTCGGGGCTCGACCCCGTGAATGCGACCTTGCTCCAGGACACGCTGGTGGATCTGCGCGGCGCGGGGAAGGCGATCCTGTTTTCAACGCATCGTATGGACCAGGTGGAGAAGCTGTGTGACTCGATTGCGCTGATCCACCGCGGGGAGGTTGTGCTGGCCGGTGGCATGCGGGAGATCAAGACCCGCTATCCGCGCAACCGGGTGGAGATGCTGTTTGAAGGGGATGACAGCTTTCTGCGGCACCCGTCCGTCGCCGAGGTGAAGAACTACTCGGGACATGTTGAGATTCGGCTGAAGACAACGGATGGCGTGGAGCCGGACGCGCAGCCGCTGCTGGCCGAGGCGGTGGCTCGCGGGACACGGGTGCTGCGCTTTGAGGTGAAGGAGCCGACGCTTGAAGAGATCTTCATCGAGAAGGTCGGGGCAAGCGGGCTGGAGCGGATTGAGACGGCTGGAGCTGCCGGGCTGAAGGGAGGCAAGGTCCATGCATAACGTCTGGTTGATTGCGAAGCGGGAGTACCTGGAGCGGGTGCGGACGAAGGCGTTCCTGGTGATGACAGTGTTGATTCCGCTGCTGATGGTAGGCGGCATTGTGGGGACGGCGATCGCGGGGCGGTCACAGCATTCCAACTCGCATATCGCGGTGGTCTCGCCTGACCTGACTCTGGCAACGGATCTGCAAAAGGAGCTGGAGCACGGGAAGAACAGCACGATGCTGGTGGATGTGATCTCGCCGGCGGCGGCGGATACGCGGCGGGTGCTCGACAGTGAGCTGAGCGATAAGCAGCTGGACGGCTACCTGTGGGTGACGGCACCGAGGGCGGCGGAGGCGCGGCCGACCTTTACCTACACACCGCGATCGCGGGCGGATATTGTGACGCGCGGCACGATCAAGGATTCGCTGGAGACGGTGCTGACGCGCGAAGGGCTGGCGCATCGCGGGCTGGGCGCAGCGGATGTCGATGCCTTGATGGCGCCGGTGGCAATGGATAGCTCACAGGCAGGCAAGAACGACAACTCGGAGGGCGCGTTCTTTTCGGCGTACGTGCTGTTCTTCCTGATGTACTTCGTGATCATGCTGTACGGGATGAACGTGGCGCGGTCGATCATTGAAGAGAAGACGTCGCGTGTGTTTGAGGTGCTGCTGGCGACGATCCGGCCGGAGGAGATGATGGCGGGCAAGGTGATCGGCGTTGGCTCGGTCGGTCTGACGCAGGTGGGTATCTGGCTGTTGACGGCGGTGCTGCTGACGAGTACACCGTTGATCGCGCGGTTGACCGGAGTGGATGTGCACGTGTCACTGGCGGCGACGCAGATCGTGTTCTTCGTTATCTACTTCCTGCTGGGCTACCTGCTGTACTCGTCGATTGCGGCGGCGCTGGGTGCGATGACGAACTCCGAGCAGGAGCTGCAGCAGCTGAATATGTTTCTGGTTCTGCCGCTGGCGCTCTGCATGTTCGGGTTGGGATTTGTAATTCCGAACCCGGATGGAGTGGTCGCACGAACGATGTCGATGACGCCGTTTTTCGCACCGCTGATCATGTACATGCGGATATCGATCAAGATGCCGCCGGCGTGGGAGATTGCGGTCTCGATCACGCTCACGGTCGCGATGATCTGGGCGATCCTGTGGGTGGCCAGCCGTATCTATCGTGTAGGCATTCTGATGTATGGAAAGAAGCCGAACGTCGCGGAGGTTCTGCGATGGCTGAAGTATAGCTAGCGAGACGAGGCGCGAGCGCGCGAGGGCTGTGCGGGTGCAAGAGTTTTCGGCGAAGCAGCGCTTGATGCTGGCGGTCGTGCCGCGAGTGGTTGCGGGGGTGATCCGGCTGCTGGGAGCGACGCTGCGGTTCAAAAATGTGTGTGTCGATGGAGTTGCGGTGGGCGATACAATTTCCGGGCCCACGGTGTTCTGCTTTTGGCACCGGTCGTTGCTGCTGGCGGCGTACCGCTTTCGCGGGCTGCGGATTGCGATCATGATCAGCCGAAGCTTTGATGGGGAGCTGATTGCGCGGACCGTGGAACGATTGGGGTTTGATGCCGTGCGGGGATCGAGTACGCGCGGCGGGAGCGTGGGGCTGCGCGGGATGGAGCGGGCGTATCGCGAGGGACGGATCTGTGCGTTTACGGCGGATGGCCCGAAGGGGCCGGCACTGGTGGCGAAGGCCGGTGCGGTGCAGCTGGCGCAGTTGGTGGATGCACGCTGGGTGGGTGCGTTCGAGCTTGCGCCCGAGCGCTGCTGGCGGCTGGGGAGCTGGGACGGCTTTGTGATTCCGAAGCCGTTTTCGCGGGTGCGGGTTACGTGGCCAGCACATGCAGGGGCGGAACTGGGCGAAGTGCAGGGGGCGCTTGATGAGGCGGTTCGGATGACGATGCTGGGCTCACGCTCTGACTGACTGCGGATTTGCTTGACGTTCCGAACGCGACGGACGATGCTGCGGGGAACGACTCTTTCGCCGAGGCAACGATGATCGACTCCGATCCCGACATTGGACAGATAAAGGCTGCGATGCGGGCCATCTGGATGGCGGGTGACTTTGGCAGGGTGGCAAGCACCGTTGGTGCAAAGGCGGGAGCGCCATTTGCGGCGCGGGTCGAGCTGGGGCTGGGCAGCCGGGTGCTGGATGTCGCGTGTGGGACAGGCAACGTGACGATCCCACTGGCGCGGCGTGGGGCGGAGGTGAGGGGGGTGGATCTTGCGCCCAATCTGCTGGTGCAGGCGAGGGAACGAACGGCGGCGGAGGGGTTGGTGATTGCGTTCGACGAGGGCGATGCCGAGCAGCTGCCGTACGCGGATGCGACGTTTGATGTGGTGACGACGATGTTTGGAGCGATGTTTGCTCCGCGGCCTGCGGTGGTGGCGGCGGAGATGGCTCGCGTGCTGCGGCCGGGTGGGTTGCTGGTGATGGGGAACTGGACGCCATCGGGGTTTACGGGGCTGATGTTCAAGGTGGGGGCTCATCACGCGCCCGCGCCCGGCGGGCTTGCGCCTCCAGTGCTGTGGGGCGACGAGGCGACCGCGCGTGAGCGGCTGGGTAAGGAGTTTAGGGAGATCCGCACGGAGGTGGTTCCGCTGGAGTTCGACCTGCAGATGTCGCCGACAGCGGTCGTGGAGTTCTTCCGGCAGTACTTCGGGCCATCGCAGATGGCGTTCGATCGGCTGGATGAGGGTGGAAGAGCGCGGCTACGGGCGGAGCTGGAGGCGCTGTGGACCCAGGCGAACGTCGCGCCGGATCCTGAGGCTCACACGTTGGTGAAGAACGAGTACCTGCTGGTGCAGGCGACGCGCCGATAGCGGTCGGCGCGACCGACGATACTGACCTTTTAGACTACGAAGTGTGCTGGTTTCGGAGTTTGGGTTTGAGTTGCCGGAGGAGTTGATTGCGCAGGCGCCGCCGCCGGTGCGGGGGGCGAGCCGGATGCTGGTGGTGGATCGGGCTGCTGGGACGTTTGCGGACGATGTGTTTCGGGGTTTGCCGGAGCGGCTGCGGGCGGGCGATCTGCTGGTTTTGAATGATTCGCGGGTTTTGCCGGGGAGGCTGATGGGGCGGCGGGTGGGGTTGCGGACGCAGGCGGGATCGCCGGAGCCGACGGGGACGGTTGAGGTGCTGCTCACGTCGGCGGTGCGCACGGAGGCGACGGGTGAGAGCGTGTGGGACGCGCTGGTGCGACCGGCGAAGAAGGTGGTGGTTGGGGAGAGGCTGCTGTTTGCCGATGAGGCGGCCGGCGAGGTGGTGCTCGCGGCCGAGGTGGTGGGTGCGGGAGAGTTTGGGGAGCGGCGGCTGCGATTTAGCGCGGTCGCAGACTTCCGGACGGCGCTCGAGCGGGTTGGATCGCTTCCGCTGCCGCCCTACATTCGGCGGGAGCGTGGGGCGCTGAACACGGCCGAGGACCGGGAGCGGTACCAGACGGTGTATGCGGAGGCTGCGGGGCGCCGGGCGACTGGGTCGGCGGCGGCGCCGACGGCGGGGCTGCACTTCACGCCGGAGGTGCTGCGCGAGCTGGAGGCGCGCGGCGTGGAGGTGGTGCGGGTGACGCTCGACGTCGGGCTGGGGACGTTTCGGCCGGTGAGGGTGCAGCGGCTGGAGGAGATCCGTTTGCATGCGGAACGGTACACGCTCTCGGACGCGACGGCGGAGGCGGTGAACCGGGCGCGGGCGGAGGGGCGGCGAGTGGTGGCTGCCGGCACGACGGTGACGCGGACGCTGGAGCACTGCGCGCTCGCGGCGGAGGAGAGGGGTGAGCCTGCGCTGCGCGGACACTTGGGGGAGACGTCGGTGTTTTTGTCGCCCGGGCACCGGTTCCGGGTGGTGAGCGGGTTGCTGACGAACTTCCATCTCCCCGCGTCGACGCTGCTGATGCTGGTGAGTGCGTTTGCGGGTAAGGATCTGGTGATGGCGGCGTACCAGCATGCGGTGCGGGCGCGGTACAGGTTCTTCAGCTATGGGGATTGCATGCTGCTGCTGTAACAGTTCGCTGCGGTTCCGGCCGGCGAGCGAGCGATACCCTCCCCCCTGGTACTTCGGTACGAAAATCTTCAAAAGACAGCGGTTAGGTCCGGAACCTCTCGGAAGGTCCAAGCGATTTGGCGGTAAGTTCCAGGGAGTACTTCCAGTGTACGAGGAGCCGAGCGTAGAGTGCGCCACGACGGGTGAAGTACTTCGAGTGGAAGGTTTGATGTGGACCGCAGCGATGAGGCGATGGCGAGGCGAGCAGAGGACCTCCGTTCCGCGGCGGCCGTCTTTTTTCTGGCCACTTCGGGGACCGTCTGATACGGTTCGCTTCGGGATTACCTTGTCTCGATCCGAGAAGGACGCACGTCTGCCATGAAGGTTTGTTGTTTCTGCCGTAACTTTCTGCTGTTGGTCGCCGTTTTCTTTGCTGTCGCAAGCTCCACTGTTCACTCGCAAGCGCCTGCCGCTCGTCTGCGGGACGGGATCCGTGAGGGAAGGCGCGCGGTGCTGCCGGGCTCGATGTCACCGCGTGTGCTGCAGGCGAAGGACCTTGGGCCGGTGCGAGGGGACCAGGTTCTCCACGGGATGACGCTGGTGTTCCGGCGAAGCGAAGCCCAGGAGGCAGAGCTGCAGCAGCTGCTGAAGGCGCAGCAGGATCCGACCTCGTCCAGTTTTCATCGGTGGCTGACGCCGGAGAGCTTCGGACAGCGGTTTGGCATGGCCGAGGAGGACCTCGAGGCGGCGAAGCAGTGGTTGAGTGGGCAGGGTTTTGTGGTGGCGGGTGTGTCGCGGGGGCGCGATCGGGTGACGTTCTCGGGGACCGCGGTGCAGGTTGCGACGGCGTTCTCCGCACCGCTGCACCGGTACATGATGGACGGAGAAGAGCATGTTGCCCCGAGCGCGGATCTCTCGATGCCAGGGGATCTGGCGGCGGTGACGTCGGCGGTGCTGCACCTGTCGGATTTCCGAGCGAGACCGAATGTTCATCCGAACTTTACGGCGTCCGCCGACCAGTCGCACTACCTGCTGCCGGGCGACCTGGCCGTGATGTACAACCTGCCGCGGGCGTATGACCTGACCGCCGCGCCCGGGAGCGGCCAGTCGATCGCCATTGTTGGACAGTCTTACGTTGATCTCTCCGGATCTTCCCGGTTCCGCGGGTTTAGCAGTGATTTGCTTACGCAGTCGATCTCCCTGGTACTCGTTCCGAACACCGGTGTGGAGGCTGTCTCTCCCGAAGATGCGGCCGAGAGTGAGATCGATCTGGAGTATGCGGGTGGCATTGCGCCGAAGGCCAGTCTCTTTCTGGTCCACGTCGGCAATGACCAGAACTACGATGTGTTCGACGCCCTGGGATATGCGATTGACGAGAATCTGGCACCGGTGATCAGCATCAGTTACAGCGAATGCGAGACCCTGTTCAGCTCGAGCGAGCTGCTGCAGGGAGATGCGCTTTTTGAGCAGGCGGGGGCGCAGGGACAAACATTGGTCGCAGCCTCCGGGGACTCCGGATCGACGGGCTGTGTTCGCTTCTCGGCAGCGGGGACTTTTTCTTCGGCGGAGCAGCAGGCCCTTGCGGTGGGGTATCCGGCATCGAGCCCGTATGTCACGGCGGTGGGCGGAACGCAGATGGCGCTAGGCACCTTTGCGACAGGGAACACGGCCTACTGGAGCAGCAGCACGTATGGCTCCGACGTTGTGAACTCCCTGTTGTCGTATGTTCCAGAGGTCGTCTGGAACGAGGGGTCTGCCTCCCGGATCTTCGCAGGCGGTGGAGGATCGAGCGCGGCTTACAGCCGACCATCGTGGCAGAGCGGCGTGGCAGGGCTGCCGAGCGGAGCGACGCGTCTGGTGCCGGATCTCGCCTTCCAAGCCTCGAGCGCGAATCCAGGCTTCCTTATTTGTACGGACGACGCGAGCTTTCTTGGCTCCGAGGGCCAAAGCATCGGCTGCAACGAGGGTCTGCGAGGAGACAACGGCGAGTTCACGACAGCCGGAGGAACCAGTTTTGCAGCGCCAGTTTTTGCGGCGATGACAGCGCTGCTGAATCAGCAGCAACATGCAATCGGTCAAGGCAATGTGAATCCAACGCTCTATGGGATCGCGGCCAACTCAAGCACGTCCGGCTCTGTCTTCCATGACATTGTTTCGGGTTCCATCGCGTGTCTCCCCGGCTCGCCCTTGTGCTCCGCCGCTGGCCAGAGTGGCTACTTTGCCAGCACCGGGTTTGACCAGGCCACGGGCCTCGGCAGCGTCGACTTCGGTCATCTCGCGGCAGCGTGGCCGGCGGGACCGGGGGCGGCGCTCTCTGGCAGCCTGTTGCAGGTTTACCCGCAGGACACGACGGTTGCACCCGGGGCGACGGATGGGCTGAACCTTATCCTCTCCCCGGTTCCCTTTGAGAACGGGACGGCACCGACGGGGAGCGTGTCCATCACGCTGGACGGGGCGGTCGTCGAGCCGGCGCTCGCGGTCTCGCCGTCGTCGGTCGGCGAGTCGACGGCGGGTTATGTTCTGACGCTTCCGAGCAGCCCGGGCTCTCACGTGGCGGTGGTCACCTACGCTGGGGATGCCATGCACGGACCCTCCAGCGCGGCCGTGTCGATTTCGGTGGGAGGTGTGTTTGCGTCGGGCGGGATCACGCTCTCGGCCGGGAATGTGACGTTGCCGGCCAACGGTTCTTCCAGCACGACGGTGACCGTGACACCAAACGGCGGATACAGCGGCCGGCTATTCTGGTCGCTCGCGCTGACCGGGGGCAACGGAGGGAGTGCCACCGGATGCTATTTCATTCCGGACGTGAGGGTGCAAGGGGCGACCTCCACGACGCTCTCCTTGGCGACTGGAACGAGCTGTTCCGCGCCGCTGCCGGCGGCTCGTGGAGCCTTCCGAGTGATTGGAGCAGCGGGTGCGACCAAGGCTGCGGACGACGGACTGTGGCCGTCCGCGTCGGTTGCCGGAGGGCTGCTGCTTTGCTGTCTGCTTCCGATCTTGCGGGGGCGGCGCCTGTTGCCGCTGCTGTGTCTGGCTCTGGTGGCGACGGGGTCAGCGCTGAGTGGATGTGGCAGCGGATCGGGCGGAGGCGGTGGAGGTGCGACGGTTGGCACCACACCGGCGGCGGCGGCCAGTGTCTACACCGCTACCTTGACCGGGCGAGACTCGGTGAATGGGGCGATCACCGCCTCGACGAACTTTACGCTGACGCTGCAATAGAGGCGCTGCGAGCTGTTCTGGAGCGAGACGGAAGCAGAGTGTTGATGGCGGCTGAGGTCCGGAAGCGGGAGCCGAGCTGGAGTTAGAAGGACAGGCAACGATCGCGAGAAGGATGGTGGTCCTCTGGCGACGTTGGCGAGGCAGGAGTTTGCACTCGTTGACGTCGAGGCCTGCTATGATTCCGCGATCTCGAAGGGCAAAGGAGCGACGCGATGATGCGAGTGCAGATCCTGCTGTGTGGACTGCTACTGGTGGGTGTTCTGCCGGGAGCGACGAAGGCGATGGCGCAGAGCGGTGTTACGGACCGAAGCCGGAACGGAGTCACCTGCGCGTCCGATGACGGGAAGCGCCACTACTGCCAGGTAGATACCAGTCGCGGGGTGCAGATGGTGAAGCAGCGCAGCGGATCGCCCTGCATCGAGGGCCAAACGTGGGGTTCTGACCGGCGTGGCGTATGGGTGGACCGCGGATGCCGGGCGGAGTTTGCGCTGGGCGGTGGCGGCAATGGCTGGCAAGGTCCGGGGAATGGCAATGGCAATGGCTGGAACGGTCCTGGAAATGGCGGCGGCGGCGGAGGCGGACAGCGGGTGACGTGCTCGTCGGACGATGGCAAGCGGAACCGCTGCAATGCGGATACGAGCCGGGGCGTGCAGATGGTGAACCAGCGGAGCGGATCGCCGTGTGTGCAGGGGCAGACGTGGGGGTATGACCGGCGGGGGATCTGGGTGGACCGTGGCTGCCGGGCGGACTTTGCCGTGGGCCGATAGGTCTCCGAGCCAGAGGGCTGAGACCGCTTGGCGCCGCTGGTGGTGCAAGGGGCGCGTGAGAGGCCGCAGCTATCCGGGTGCGGCGTCAATGTCATCCTAACGGTATGGCTACGAAGAAGGCGGCGGTGAAGAAGGAGCGGGTGGACTCGGGGATGACCTCGGTGGCCGAGTCGGCGAAGCTGGCGGCTGAGGCGCGAGCGGCGGCGATGAGTGCGGCGGCGGGCGAGGGTGTGGACGGGGGGAAGCCTCCGATCTATCTGCTGGACTCGATGGCATTCATCTTTCGGGCATATCACGCGATGCAGCGGTCAAGGCCGATGTCGACGCGGACGGGGATTCCGACGGCGGCGACGTATGTGTTCGTGAACATGATTAACAAGCTGCGGAAGGACTTTGCGCCGGAGTATATGGCGGCGGTGTATGACGTGGGCGCGCCGGTGCACCGGAACGAGATGGCCGCGCAGATGAAGGACGTGAAGAAGTTCAACATCAAGACGCAGCAGTTTGAGACGGTGGAGTATGGCGGGTACAAGGCGAACCGGACGGAGACCCCGCCGGACTTGATCCAGCAGCAGCCGTATATTCGGCGGGCGCTCGATGCGTTTCGGATCCCGATTTTGAGTTATGAGGGATTTGAGGCAGATGACGTGATCGGGACGCTGAGCTGCAAGCTTTCGGCGCTGGGGCATAAAGTTTTCGTGGTTTCGTCCGATAAGGACATGATGCAGCTGGTGAATGCGGAGGTAAGCATTCTGAATCCGACGAAGGACAATTTGATTCTGGATGCGGCGGGGGTGGAGGCGGTGCTGGGTGTGCCGCCGGAGCGGGTGATCGACGTGATGGCGCTGCGGGGGGATGCGATTGATAACATTCCAGGGGCGCCGGGGATTGGGGATAAAGGGTCGGTCGAGTTGATTCAGCAGTTCGGGACGGTGGAGGCGGCGCTCGACCGGGCGGAGGAGGTTAAGAAAAAAACGTATCGAGAGTCATTACAAAATAATCGCGAGAATATTTTGCTCTCGAAGGAGCTGGTGACGATACATAACAGCGTGCCAATCGAGTACTCGATCGAGGAGATGCGGACGCAGCCGATTGATACGGCGGCGTGCCGGGTCTTGTTTGCGGAGCTGGAGTTTACGACGCTGCTGAAGGAGCTGGCGCCGGATGTGGATACGACGCCGGTGCGGTTCAACACGCGGCCGACGGATGCGGAGATTGCGTCGGTGCTGGCGGAGGCGCGCGAGCGCGGCGGCCTGGCGGTGGCGGTGATGGAAGATGCGCAGTCGCTGGCGGAGGAGGTGCGGGCGGAGCCGGCGGAGGGTGACGAGGACGCGGAGCCAGAGCCGATGGAGCCGGAGACGATGAGCTTGTTTGGGGCCGCGGCGATGGAGCCGGTGGCCGAAGTGAAGGTGGCGGACCGGGGATGCCGGGTGGGTCTGGCGGCGATGGCGGAGATGGCGATCGAGGTGGGGATCGACGCGGCGGGAGTGCGGGAGGCGTTGGCGGATGCAGCGCTGCCGAAGCATGTGCATGATCTGAAGGCGGTGACGCGGGCGATGGCGGTGCAGGGGGTGGAGCTGGGCGGCGAGGTGTCGGATGTGATGCTGTGGAGCTACCTGGTGAACCCGACGCACGGCTCGCATACGCTGGCGGATGTGGCGGCGCGGAGCTCAAACCGGGCACTGACGCATGCGCCGGAGACGCTGCTAGCGGAGTCGGCGAGCGCGGTCGAGCGGCTGATCGGGACGCTGGGTGAGCAGATGGCGGACGCGACGGCCTCGGCGAGCGGACGGGCGGGCGAGGGAGGCGGCGAGCGGGCGCGGCTGGAGGATGTGTATGCGTCGATCGACCGCCCGTTGGTTCCTGTGCTGCTGAGGATGGAAGAGATTGGGGTGCGGGTGGATCCGGAGTTTCTGCGGGAGATGAGTTCGCGGCTGGCGGTCGATATGGACACGCTCGCCGAGAAGATTTATGAGGGGTCAGGGCATCGATTTAACATTAACTCGCCGAAGCAGCTAGGGGATGTGCTGTTCAACAAGATGAACCTGGCGAAGCCGATGAAGTACGGCAAGGGCAAGGTGATCTCGACGGCGCAGGACGTGCTCGAGGAGCTGGCGGAGAAGCATCCGGTGCCGATGCAGGTGCTGGAGTATCGGCAGCTGGCGAAGCTGAAGAGCAACTACCTGGACCAGCTGCCGCAGTTGACGGACAAGAACGGGCGGGTGCATACGACGTTCAACCAGGTCGGGACGTCGACCGGAAGGCTGTCGAGTACGAATCCGAATCTGCAGAATATTCCGACACGGACGGCGCTGGGGCGCGAGATCCGGAAGGCGTTTATTGCGGCGCGGGGAAACCTATTAATGAGCGCGGATTATTCGCAGATCGAGCTTCGGCTGATGGCTCATTTTTCGCAGGATCCGCTACTGCTGGACGCGTACCGGACGGGTAAGGATATTCATACGCTGACCGCGGCGGAGGTATTTGAGGTGGACGCGGAGACGATGGACAAGGAGACGCGGGCGCGGGCGAAGGCGGTGAACTTCGGAATTGTGTACGGGATTTCGCCGTTTGGGCTGTCGGTGCAGTTGGGGATCGACCAGAAGGTGGCGCGGGAGTACATCGAGCGGTACTTCGACAGGTACAAGGGCGTGCGCGGATTCATCGACGAGACCTTAGACACGGTGCGGCGCGAGGGCGCGGTGCGTACGTTCTTCGGGCGGGTAAGGCCCATTCCGGATATTCAGTCGCGCAACCCGAATATGCGCGGGTTTGCCGAGCGGACGGCGGTTAATACACCGCTGCAGGGCACGGCGGCGGATCTGATCAAGCTGGCGATGATCAAGCTGGATGAGGAGATTCGTGCGCGAAAGCTGAAGAGTGTGATGACGCTGCAGGTACACGACGAACTGCTGTTTGATGTGGTGCCGGAGGAACGCGAGGAGATGGAGGAGTTGGTGAAGCGCGAGATGGAGAACGTGGCGGAGTTCTCGGTGCCGATCGTGGCGGATGTAGGTGTTGGGGAGAACTGGCGGGATATTAAGTAGGTAGTACAAAGGTCTGGTAGAGGATATTGGATGAGCAAGGTTTACATGGTTGGGCAAGACGGCTCGACGAAGCCGTTTGATCGAGTTGCGTGTAAGAGTGAAGACAAAGAGCTTCAATCTCTCCTCGAGGGAAACCTCAATCTGCTACCAGCGGATCAGCTGGGTTTAGATGGAGAGGCTCAATGGCTATTGATTCGACGAGAGATGACGGTGCCAAGTCCGGAGACGGGCGAAAATACGTGGTTCCTGGATTTCCTGATTGCGGATCACAAGGCGGTACCGACGCTCGTAGAGTGCAAGCGATTTTCGAATACGCAAGCGAGGCGGGAGATCGTCGGACAGCTGCTGGAATACGCTGCCAATGGTCGAAGTTACTGGAAGAAGGAGGAGCTTCTGCACTGTGCTGCGAAGAGTGCAGGCGGAGAAGAGGCTCTACGCAGAAAGGTCGAACAGCTCTCTGCTCTGTCGCTCGAGGACTACTTCGAGACGCTCAGCGCGAATTTGAAGTCGAGCAAGATGCGCTTGATCTTCTTTCTGGAGAACACCTCGAACGAGCTGCGTAGCGTTGTTGAGTTCCTAAGTGAGCAGTTTACCGACCTTGAGATTTTTCTGGTTGAGGCACGGCAGTATGAGCGTGGCGGCCTGCGGGTTGTTGTGCCGTGGGTATTTGGTTATACCGAAGAAGCGCGGGTTGCGCGCCAGGAAGAGAAGGCCGCGGCAAAGAGCATCTCCGCTGGAGAGCGGGGGGAAGAAGCTTTTTGGAAGGCGGTCGCTACGACTGCTCTGACATCCGAGCAGACGGAGCGCATTCGTCGATTCATCGATGTCGGGGAAAACACGGCAGGATGCGACATCTTGTGGGGTCAAGGGCCGAGGTTTGTCTTGTCGAAGCTGGGAAGCGAGCGCTACCTGTTTGCCCTTCGCCGCAACGGAGTTCTGGAATGGAACTTCACAATCTTTCAGTCGCAGCTCAGCGATGGCGCCGGGAGCGCGGAGTACGAAGAAGTCCTTACCGCTATTAACGAGCTGCTGGGTACAACATACAAATCAGATTCTTCGACGAGATATCCCCAGCTGGCACCTGCACTCTGGTTGCCGAGGGTTGACGGTCTCCAGCGATTGATGGAGCGTTACAGTTGAAGGCAGTCTGGGGCAGCAGTGGCGCAGCGTGGCGGTACTTCGACCGCTGGTAGACTGTAGGTTCGGGCCCGGCGCGTGATATGAGAGCTGGCGTGCGGTGCGATTTGGAGAGCGTGTGGATCAGCGGACGAAGGCAGAGTTGAAGCGGAACGACTATGTGACGGTTGGCAGCGAGGGATTTCAGCTGAGCGGGTATAACCGGCGATCGGCGATTGTGTCGGCGGCAATTTTGCTGGCGGTGATCGTGGTGGCGGTGCTGGCGATTGTGATCTATCAGAATCGGTCGGAGAAAGCGTCAGAGGCGTTTGGAGCGGCGATGCAGACGTATCAGACGCCGCTGGCGGCTCCGGGGCAACAGGTGCCACCGGGAGTGAAGACGTTTGCTTCGGTGTCGGAGCGGGCGAAGGTTTCGAGCGATCAGTTTATGCAGGTGGCGCACCAGTACGGCAGCACGCCGGACGGCAAGAATGCGCTGTACTTCGCCGGGCTCACGTACATTGAGGCGGGGCAGAATGCGACGGCCGAGGAGACGCTCAAGAAGGTGGCGGGCGGGTGGAACCATGATCTAGCCGACCTGGCGCGGCTGGCGCTGGCGCAGATGTACCGGCAGACGGCGCGGGATGCGCAGGCGGTGGACCTGTACAACCAGATTGCCGCGAAGCCCTCGACGGCGGTGCCGGCGGGTGTGGCGAGGCTGCAGCTGGCGGACTTGTACATGGGCGAGAACAAACCGGAAGAGGCGCGGAAGATCTATGCCGAGCTGAAGGATAAGGACGGCAAGAGCGCGGCGGGGGTGATCGCGGCGCAGAAGCTGAACCCGGGCGCGACTGCGGGTGCTCCGCAGATGTAGTTAGCTGACTGCTCGGATCAAGGCCGCACCGGGTTCCGGTTGCGGCCTTTTTCGTTTGTCCCATGTCGGTGCGGCGGAGGTCCGCCTGGTCCGCCCGGCGCGGCGGTTTTGGCTTTCGGGGGAACGTTCGATCGCGTGAGGATCAGGTGCCGCGCTCAGCTGGACCTTCGTGCGTGACGGTCTGTGTTCTACCTGGTGGCGAGGGGCTCCGGGGCGGCATCCAGGGTGAGGCGCAGGTGCCCGTGGTCGTGGTGGAGGCGCAGATTGCGGTGTTGGACGAGATAGACGATGCCGACGATGGTCGCGAAAAAGCCAGAGGCGGCTCCGATGGCGAGGGACCAGCGGGGGCCGAAGCGATCCGCGATCCAGCCGACGATGGGGGCGCCGAGAGGTGTGCCGCCCAGGGCGATGGCGAGGAGGATGGCCATGACGCGGCCGCGCATGATGGGCTCGGTGGCGAGCTGGACGGTGCTGTTGACGGTGGTGGTGAAGGTCTGAGCGGCGACGCCGATGATGGCGAGGGTGAGACCGAAGAGCCAGAAGGTGGGCATGACCGCGGCGAGGGCGCAGCCGACACCGAAGAGGGCGGTGCCGGCGAGAAGGAAGGCGAGGCGAGGGCGGGCGCGACGGGCGGAGAGGAGGGCTCCGGTGACTGAGCCAAGGGCCATGGTGGAGGTGAGGAGGCCGAACTGGGTGGCGCCGGCGTGGAAGACAGTGACGGACATGGTGGAGATGAAGATGGGGAAGTTGAGGCCGAAGGTGCCGATGAGAAAGAGCATGAGAAGGACGGCTTTGAGGTCTGGCCGGCGCCAGACGTAGCGGAAGCCTTCGGCTAGGCTGCCGTGGGTGCGGACAGCGCGGTTGGAGGGGCGAAGCTCCGCCTTGCGGAGGAGAGACAGTGAGGCGAGGACGGCGGCGAAGGAGACGGCGTTGAGGACGAAGACCCAGCCGGAGCCGATGGCGGCGATGAGGAGGCCGGCGACGGCGGGGCCGATCATGCGGGCGGCGTTGAAGGAGGTGGAGTTGAGGGCGACGGCGTTCGAGAGATGGGTGTCGGGGACGAGCTCGGAGACAAAGGTCTGGCGGGCGGGGGCGTCGAAGGCGGTGACGCAGCCAAGCAGAAGGGCGAAGACATAGACGTGCCAGAGCTGGACGACGCCGGCGAGGGTGAGCAGGCCGAGACCGAGGGCAAGTGTTCCCATGGAGGTCTGGGTGGTCAGCAGGAGTTTGCGGCGGTCGAAGTGATCGGCGGCGAAGCCGGTCCAAGGGAGAAGAATGACCTGCGGGCCGAACTGGAGGGACATGACGATGCCAACGGCGGTGGCGTTGTGATGCGTGAGGACGGTGAGGACGATCCAGTCCTGGGCGGTGCGCTGCATCCAGGTGCCGATGTTGGAGATGAGAGCGCCGGCTGCCCACAGACGATAGTTCGGGGAGTCGAGCGAACGGAAGATGCCGGGGAGGGGCGTCCTCATGGGCGTCCGGGAGCGTTGCCGCCGTGGAACTGCCCGAAGTAGCGGGCTGTCTGAAGGCTCATGAGGAGAAAGCCGGCAGCCGCGGAGAGGATGTGGGCCGTCGAGCGAGGGTTAAAGTGGCCGACGCGGCAGAGGAGGAGGTACGCGATGGCGAGATTACAGAAGCCCCACAGTGCATTGACGGTGGAGGAGGAGAGTCCCCTGCCGGGCGGCCTGGCGAAGGGCGTCTGGAAGGGCTGGCCGGTGAGGCCTCTGAGGAGATGAGGAGCGGCGTTGACGAGAAACGCGCCGCCGAAGAAGTAGGCGATGAGGTGGGTTGCGGGCATGGGGCTCGTATTCCAAAGGTGCGGGCTGCTGCTGTGGCGGCCTGGTGGCTGCGGTTCGCGGAGGTTTCGCTCCGCTGGCATGGGACGGCTTTCGGATTGATGCCGATGGTTTGAGAGCCTTTCAGGATTCGGCAGTCAGGCGCGCGTGGCTTCGAGCAGAGCAAGGATCTCCTGCGTGGCGCCGCACTCGCCGAGACGAGGAAAGGTACGGGTAAGACAGCGGGTGTGGGTTTCGAGGTCGCGATCGGTCATGGCGTCTGTAGCGAGGGCGACGTTGAAGCCGAGCTCGTAGGCCTGCATGGCGGTGGTCTCGACGCCGCTGCTGGTGGCGATGCCGGCGAGGACGACCTCCGTGACGCCGTGATCTTTGAGGGAGGTCTCGAGGGCGGTGTTGGTGAAGGCGCCGCGGGTGTGTTTGGTGATGAGGAGGTCGCTGGGGTGCTGGCCGAGATCGGGGAGGAGCTCGGTCCAGTTGGCGGGAAGGTTGCGGGACAGGGCGGGGGGCTGCTCGGTGCGGCCCGGGGCGGCGCCGGCTACGTTGACGAGGACGACGGGCAGGCCATGGCGGCGGAAGGCGGCGGCGAGGGCGGCGGCGTTCGCCACGACCTCTGGAACGGGATGCGCCAGGGGAAGGGAGGAAATGCCTTTCTGGAGGTCAATGACGATGAGGGCGGAACGCGGATCGAGGGTGGTGAGGGGCATGGAGTCCTGTCGGGTGTTTGCGCGGCTTAGGGAGTGAGAAGACGCTTGAGGAGGCTGACGGCGTCGGTGAGCGAGTCCTGCTCGGCGGGTGAGAGATGGGTCTGGATGGCGCGAAGGAGCCAGTCCTCGCGCGCGGCGCGGCTGCGGTTGATCCAGTCGCGGCAGGCGGGGGTGAGCGAGAGGATGGTCTGGCGGCGGTCCCCGGGGTCGGGATCGCCGCGGAGGAGACCGGCTACTTCCAGGCTGGCGATGGTGGCGCCGATGGATTGAGGGCGAACACCTTCGGCGCGGGCGAGGGTGCTTCCGGTTGCGGGGCCGTCGCGCTCAAGCCGAAGGAGGACGGACTTCTGGGAGGCGGTGAGATCGGCTTCGTGGGCCTGCTCGCGGAGGCGGCGACTTAGCTGACCGAGGGTGACGCGGAGATCGACAGCGAGAGCGTGGGCCGAAGGCTTCGAAGAATTGGACACCCGTCGAGAGTAGCACAGATGCGAAGCTAAACTTAGCAGTTTGTCTTCGCGTCTAACCTGTGATGATTGCTGTCGGATGGGCCTGGCAGTTGGGAAGTTGCGGTCAGAGGCCGTGGGTTTCGGTGTCGTGGAGGTTCATGGCGGTGGACTGGCTGCTGATGTGTTCGGTGTTGACAGAGATCTTGCCGCCGAGGGCGCCGAAGCGGAGGCTGGCGATCTTGCGCCACTGATCGGTGGCGCGGGGCTCGGAGATCCACTGGGGGAGAGGCATGCAGAGGTGGTCGGCGAGGGCCTGGGCGCGTGGCTCGTAGAGCTGGCGGATGGCGAGCAGGCGATGGGCGGAGTTGCTATCGGTGCAGAGGCCGATTTCGACGGCGGAGAGGGCGTCGCAGAGACGGGCGAAGGTGGCGTCGGGGAGGCGGTTGGTCTCGGTGACGTTGAGCAGGGCGAGCTCGTCGATCTCGATCTTGAAGACGTGGCTGAGATCGACGATGGCGTGGCGGGCCATGGCGAAGGTGAGCTGGGCCTGACGGGAGGCGGGACCTTCGATGGTGGTGATGAGCAGAGCGCAGACATCGAGGATGGCGGTGATGGCGGAGAGCCAGCTCTGGTTGTCGTGCTGGGAGCGGTAGTAGCAGAGGACGGGGTAGCTGATGTGGGATTCGAGGATGTCGGCGGACCAGCGCTCCCACTCGGCGAGGAGGGTGATGAGGGCGGTCTGGCCGCCATCGAAGCCGTGGCGGCTGAGGAGCTCGGCGGCGGTGGGTGGGGAGCCGGCGCGGGAGTCGAGCAGGGCGACGGAGACCTCGCGGCGGCTGAAGGCGGAGTAGAGGACGGGGACGTAGCTGATGACGAGGGCGACGAGGCCAAGGCCGGTGCCGCTTTCGGCGATCATGAGCATGCGGGCGACCTGACGGCGGGGGACCACATCGCCGGGGCCGAGGGTGGTGAGCGAGGTGCCGCTGACGTAGATGTCGGTGAGGAAACGGGAACCCGGGTGCTGGTTGCCGACGAGGCTGGAGTCCTGATACGGGGTGCCGCAGCCATAGAGGATGAGCGCGAAGCCGAGGGTGAGGAGGGTGGCCCAGAAGAGCAGAAGAAAGATGAGGGACAGCGGGCCATAGATCCCGAAGAACTGTTCCCGTGTCTTGTGGCTCTTGAAGCGATTGCCGAGAAGGACCCAGGGCTTCCAGGTAGAGACGAAGAAGAAGCGTGTGATGCGGAAGCGCCCGGTAGGGCGACGGGGGATGACGACGGTTTGTACGGCGTCGGTAGCGACCAGACTGCAGCAGAGCAGACCGACGAGGGCGGTAAACCAATGCATGAAAAGTGAGTCTCCCGGGGTGACGTCCAGTGTAGCGAAGCGTCTGCCTGAGTGAGGCGCCTCGCATAAGACAGACGTAACGGTACGGCATGAAGGCTCAGGAAGTTTTCTTCGATACCGTCCGTAAGGCGGTAGACATGTAACCCCAGCGGAGGTTAGATCTGTATTTAAGCACGCCAGATCGTACTACCGGGGCGCCGCAAGGGCGGCGGGAATGGCAGGAACAACGATGCGTCGAGTCCTGATTGTGGACGATGAACCGGTTGTCGCGGACACGCTGCGGCTGATCTTTCAGAAGAACGGCTTTGACGCCCAGAGCGCGTATTCAGCCAACGAGGCGATGCTGCGCGCGGCGACGTTCGCTCCGGAGCTGATGCTGTGCGATATCAGCATGCCGGAGAAAGATGGAATGGAGCTGATCTCAGAGATGGACCGAGGGTATCCGGCGTGCCGGATCCTGGTGCTGACCGGGGCGTACAGCAGCATGGGCCGGGTGCGGGATTTTGCGGCAAAGCTGAAGCGCAAGCTGCCGATTCTGGCCAAGCCGTGTGCCCCCGCAGAGGTGCTGCGCGAGGCAGGAAACCTGCTGCTGATGGCGTAGCGGGCGGGTGTAGACTCAGCACCTATGCCGGATGAGGACGCGAGTCAGATCACGCTGGCCAGCCTGCGCGGGCGAGGATCACGGGTGAAGGCGGGACGTGACGCGGTGCCGGCGGATGGGCGTCGAGCGCAAGAGAAGACAGAGGATGTGGCGACGGTGCCGCAGATGGGCCTGTTCGCCGCAGAGGCGGGGCGTGAGGCTGAACCGACTGATGATGGTGCGCCATCGCTGGTTGCGGCGCCACACCTGATGCCGGCACGGCCGATCCCCGGCAGATTAGTGCCGGCGAGTGGGGCGGCTGTGGCTCCGGAGCGGGTGGCAGTCCGAGCAGGAGCTGCGCCGGCGATGACGGCGCCCTGGGGTGGCCTGGAGCAGGGGGGCGAGCGGCATGACGCGAGGGCTGTGCCGGAGAAGCGGGTGTGGACGGTACGGGGGATCGTCGCGGATGTGCGCGGGCGCATTGAGGGCGGGTATGGCGAGGTGTGGGTGGAGGGGGAGATCTCGAACTGCCGGCCGGCGGCCTCGGGACATTTGTATCTGACGCTGAAGGATGGCGAGGCGCAGCTGCCGGTGGTGCTGTTCCGGCGACAGGCTCAGCTGCTGCGGTTCCGGCCGAATGCAGGCATGGCGGTGCTGGTGCGAGGGCGGCTCTCGGTGTACGAGGGGCGCGGCGAGCTGCAGCTGATTGGCGAGGTGCTGGAGCCGCGTGGAGCGGGCGCGCTGCTGGTGGCGTTTGAACAGTTGAAGGCGCGACTGGCAGCGGAGGGGCTGTTTGAGGCCTCGCGGAAGCGGCCGCTGCCGGCGTTTCCGAAGTGCGTGGGCGTGATTACGTCGACCTCGGGCGCGGTGTTGCATGACATTGTGACGGTGGTGCGGCGGCGGCATGGGCGGCTGAACCTGCTGGTGTATCCGGCGGTGGTGCAGGGGCCGGGATGCGCGGCGTCGGTGATTGCTGGGTTGCGGTGGTTCAATCGCAATCCGGGTAAGGCCGAGCTGATTGTGGTCGCGCGCGGCGGCGGCGCGCCGGAGGATCTGGCGGGGTTCAACGATGAGGCGCTGGCGCGGGCGATTGCGGATTCGACGCTGCCGGTGATCTCGGCGGTGGGGCACGAGACGGACTTTACGATTGCGGATTTTGTGGCGGATCTGCGGGCGCCGACGCCCTCGGCCGCGGCGGAGATCATGACGCAGTCGCAGCACCGGATTGAAGAGCGGCTGGAGGCCTTGGAGCGGAGTTTAAAGCGGGCGAGCCGGTACCGGATGCTGGAAGCGCGGCAGCGGTTTGCGCGGACGTCGGCGGATCATGTGCTGCGACGGGTGCACCAGGGGATCGATCGGCGGCAGCAGCGGCTGGATGATGCGGAGCGGCGGATGTTGCGGGCGATGGAGCAGGCCGAAGCGGGGCGGCGACGGCGGCTGGAGCTGCTGCGCGGGCGGCTGGAGCGGCAGAATGTGGCGACGCGGCTGATCTGGGGGCGGGATCGTCTGGCGCGGATGGAGGCTCGGCTGGAAGGGGCGGCGGAGCGGCAGATGGCGAGGCGGGCGGCGGGGCTGGAGCGGGTGGCCTCGCGGCTGCAGGCGCTCTCGCCGCTGGCGGTGCTGGCGAGGGGATATGCCCTGCTCTACAACGTTGAGGGGACCGCGGGTGAGGGAGGCGGGCTGATAACCTCATCGACGGACACCATGCCGGGGCGGCGGGTTCGGGCGCGGCTTGCGCAGGGATCGTTGATCGCCGAAGTCACGGAGACGGAGCAGGGATGAAGAAGCTGTTTGGCACGGATGGCATTCGCGGGATTGCGGGTCAGCCGCCGCTGGATCCGAAGACGATTCACGCGATCGGGGTCGCGCTGGCGCACTCGCTAAGGCATGAGAGTGGGGCGGCGAAGGTGTTGCTGGGCATGGACACGCGGGAGTCCAGCGGATGGATTGCCGGGACGCTGACGGCGGGGTTGATGGCGGGCGGCGCAATGGTCGAGAGCGCGGGGGTGATTACGACGCCGGCGATTGCGTTTCTGGCGCGGGAGCACAGGTTTTCAGCCGGTGTGGTGATCTCGGCCTCGCACAATCCTTGGGAAGACAACGGGATCAAGCTGTTTGGCCCGGACGGCTACAAGCTGCCGGACGCGACGGAGCTGCGCATTGAGGAGGAGATCTTTCGCGCGCTGGAGCGGACGAGTGGCGAGGCCGTCGTAGAAGAGCGGGCGCCACAGGTCAACGAGGCGGACCGGGCGGAGTATGTGCGATTTCTGCTGGCGGCGGTGCCTGGGCTGACACTCGATAATCGCAGGATCGTGATTGACTGCGCGAATGGGGCGGCGAGCTCGGTGGCGCCGCAGCTGTTCAGCGATCTGGGCGGCGAGGTGGTGATCACGCATGCGTCACCAACAGGGCGGAACATCAACGAGTACTGCGGGGCGCTGCACGCGGATGTGGTGGCGGCGGAGGTGGTGCAGCAAAAGGCGTCGATGGGCGTGACGTTCGACGGCGACGCGGATCGATGCCTGTTTGCCGACGAGTACGGGCGCGTGGTGAATGGGGATGCGGTGCTGCTGCTGGCGGCGCGGGATCTGCAGGCGCGCGGGTTGCTGGCGGGCGCGACGGTGGTGGCGACGACGATGTCGAACATGGGGCTGGAGGCGGCGCTGAAGCGGTCGGGGATCGCGATGCTACGGGCGCCGGTGGGTGACAAGTACGTGCTCGAGAAGATGATTGAGACGGGTGCGGCGCTGGGCGGGGAACAGAGCGGGCACATCATTTTTAGCGGGCGATCGACGACCGGCGATGGATTGCTGACGGCGCTGCTGGTGCTGGACATCATGCATCGCGCGGGGAAGAGCCTGGCGGAGCTGGTTGAGGATCTGAAGGTGTTTCCGCAGGTGATTGTGAATGTGAAGGTGCGCGAGCGGAGGCCGCTCGAGACCATGCCGACGGTGGTGGCGGCGACGCGGGCGGCGGAGGACGAGCTGGCGGAGAGTGGGCGGGTGGTGATTCGCTACTCGGGCACGGAGGCGCTGGCGCGGGTGATGATTGAGGCGGAGAGTGAGATGGCGATGCGGACGCACGCGGAGGCGATCGCCGGCGCGATCCGGGCGGAGATCGGGGTTTAGCGTGTCAGGTGTGAGGCGCTGGATGCGGCCAGGTACTGGGAATCGAGGGTAGGGCGCAGATGGAAAGCCTGAGATCTATTTGACGGTTGCTTAGGTGCCGAGAGATGGACTTTACGAGCACTCGTTACCTGCGCGCCGCTTGACAAAACGTTCGCTACCTAACATTATGGTTCGGTAGCGAACAGATGGCTTGGCGATGGCAGAGTCACACAACAGATCGGAACATGAGTCAGTAGGAGGCTGGGCGAAGAGATGCTACTTTGCAGGCAGAGCGCTGATGGACTGTCTCCTTCGGCCATACAACCTTGGTTCTACACAGTGGTATGTACTTCACCGGCTGGCGAACTCTGGACCGACGCTGCAGCGGGACTTTGGGAAGCTGCTCCAGATTGAGAAGGCCACCTTGAGTGGCGTCATATCGACGCTGGTACGGAAGGGTCTCATCGAGCAAGTTCCTGATGGCGAAGATCAGCGTCAGCGGTTGCTTCGCCTTACCGCTTCAGGAAAGAAGCTCTGGAGAGAGCTCCCCGATCCGGCAACGCTCATTCTGCACGTAGCGTTTAACGGCTTTAGTGAATCGGAGCTCAAGACCGCTCGCAGAGTGCTGCAAGGTGCAACGGAGCGCCTGAATCAACATGTACTTGAGAGGAAGAAGACATGACAATGTTCGTCACTGGCGGAACTGGTCTCGTCGGCTCACGTCTTCTCCGACGTTTCGTGGCGGATGGAGTGGCATGTCGCGCCCTGGTACGCGCGGGGAAGGACGTTCCGGCGGGAGTTGCACGCGCAGAGGGTGATCTTCTCGTGCCCGAGTCGCTCAAGTTTGCTCTGGAGGGCATCACTGCTGTCGTGCATTTTGCAGCGGTGTTCCGCACCACTGACGAGGCTGAGATCTGGCGAGCAAATCTTGACGGCACACGTCATCTGATTACCGCCGTGAAGGAGCAGTCACCGCAAGCACGCTTCATCATGGCGAGCACCTCGCTTGTCTACAGCAATGACACCGTGCGTCCGGGCCTAGAGGACGATCGGGTCGCGCCGACACTGGCCTACCCGGCCAGCAAGGTTGCCGCCGAAAAGGAGCTTCGCGACAGCGGTCTCAACTGGAGCATTCTGCGGCTTGGCTTTGTGTATGGTGATGGTGACGAGCACCTGGCCTCGATCCCGAAGCAGGCTCCAGCGCACAAGATGCATCCGGCGCAGACATTCAGCATGATCCATCAACGTGATGTCGCGGAAGCGGTGAAGCTCGCCCTGACGGGAGCCGTGGATGGACAGATCGTCAATGTGACGGACGACGCACCAACGTCTCTTTACGAGATGGCCCGAATCATTGGAGCCACGATGGATCCTTCTAACGATCCCTTGCCGAACCCGTGGATGGGTCGCATGGATGGTTCCAAGCTGCGGAGCCTTGGTTTCAGGCCGACGATCGCAACCGTCTATCAAGCGGCGGAGGCGGGCATTCTTTGAAGGCAGTACCCACAGGTTGCAAATGGACGTGAGGTATGAAGGCAGGTTGCTGTTGGCCGTTTTCCGTTCAGACCATGCCGGGTGAGGAGCCTGTCTTGCTGCGTTTCCATCGCTCGGCTAAGATCGCCGTATGTATGAAGACTTTACGGTAGTCGACCGATGGACGGGCGAGAGCCTGCATTGCACGTGGAAGGGCACGATTGTCGCGATTGCAACGCGGCATGCGGATGCGACGGACATACGGTTTGCCGTGAATGGACGGAACCTGTATATCGCGATGCCGAACACGGCGTGGGTGGAGCAGAAGCGCCGCAACGGCAAGGTGATTACGGATTACCTGGCGGCGCAGACGGCGGGCCGGTATCTGAAGATGGCGATCGAGAGCGGATATGACAATGGCCGCGACCTGTACACAATGACGGTGGACGAGGTTCTGGAGCATGCGGAGGCGGTGGTGCGGGAAGCGGGGCGGACGTCGAACCTGCCGAGCCTGCCGGTGATCAACGATGACGTGAAGCCGGAGACGTACCTGGGGGAGCTGCCGGGAGATCCGCCGACGCGGACGTATGCGGGAGCGCCGATGCCGAACGAGAACGACAAGGTGAAGCTCTAGATGGCGACGCGGCGCGGGTTTCTGCTGTCGCTGGCTGCGCTGGGCGCGGCGAGCAGCCGGGCTTTGGCGACGCCGTTTCGCCGGCCGAAGCTTTCGGCGTTGCCGACGTACCGGGTGTACTTCGGCACGGACACGTCAAAGGGCGTGGCGAAGGGGATCTACCGGGCGACGTTCAATGCACGAACCGGCGAGCTGACGCAGATGGGGCTGGTGGCGGAGACGGAGCAGCCATCGTTTCTGGCGATCGGGCCGGACTCGGCGCGGCGGGTGCTCTATGCGGTGAATGAGTCGGGCAACGCTGTCCTTACGTTTCGGATGGAGCCGCAGACGGGCGATCTACAGAAGGCCGGTCAGGTGAGCTCGGGGACGGCAGGGCCGTGCTATGTGTCGATCGACGCGACTGGTCATGCGGCGTTTACGGCGAACTATGCGGGCGGTGGGGTGAGCAGCTATCGGGTGCAGGCGGATGGCACACTAAGCGCGCCGGTGGACCAGGTGAACTACAGGGATGCGGCGCAGTACGGCGTGAATGGACCGATGGCCGCGCGGCAGGATGGACCGCACCCGCACTGCGTGACGATCTCACCGGATAACAGATTTCTGGTGGTGTGCGACCTGGGTCATGACCGGATCTCTCTTTTTGAGATTGACGGCGAGCCGGGAAAACTGGATACGGACGAGCCGCACCTGTTCTCGAACAATCGGCCGGGATCGGGACCGCGGCATGTGGCGTTCCATCCGAACCAGCGCTGGGTGTACGGCGTGTGTGAGCTTGACTCGACCGTTGATCATTACCTGTGGACGGCGACGCATGCGTCGAATGCGCAGGCGCTGCTGACACTGGCGGGCCCGCCGGTGAAGACGATTGCTCCTGAGTTTGAGGGGAAGAGCACGGCGGCGGAGATCGCGATCTCCCCGAATGGGTATTTCCTGTACGTGAGCAATCGCGGGGAGAACTCGCTGGTGGTGTTCACGATTGACCAGACCACGGGTGCGTTGAAGGAGCTGCAGCGCATCACTTGCGGAGGGAAGACGCCGCGGCACTTCGTGATCGATCCTACGGGTGAATGGATTTTGTGCGCGAACCAGGATGGCGGCGGTGTGACGGTGTTTCGACGGGATGCCGGGTCAGGGCGATTGACGGGGCCGGTGAGCTCGCTGGCGGTGCCCGGGGCTATGTTTTCGCTGTTCGTCTGAGGTGCTTGCAGGAACGACGAAGGCCAGCCGATTTGGCTGGCCTTCGTCGTTGTGATCCGCGTGGAGTTACGCGTTCAGGGTCTTCATGTCGATGACGAAGCGGTACTTCACGTCGGCCTTGACGACACGGTTGTAGGCCTCGTCGATCTTGTCGACGCCAATCAGTTCGATGTCGGAGACGATGTTGTGCTCGGCGCAGTAGTCGAGCATCTCCTGGGTCTCCTGCATGCCGCCGATCATGGAGCCGGAGAGCGAGTGGCGGTTGGTGACGATGGCGAAGGAGCTGACCTGCACGCCTTTTTCCGGCAGTCCGACGAGGCAGATGGTGCCATCGAGGCGAAGCAGGCTGAGGTAAGCGTTGATGTCGTGATCGGCGGAGACGCAGTCGATGATGAAGTCGAAGGAGCCGGTGTGCTTGGCCATAGCCTGGGGATCCTTGCTGATCACGACTGCATCGGCGCCGAGGCGCTTGCCATCGGCGATCTTGCTCTCGGAGGTGGTGAAGAGGGTGACCTGCGCGCCAAGGGAGTGGGCGAACTTGAGCGCCATGTGGCCGAGACCACCGAGACCGACGACGCCGACCTTCTTGCCGGGGCCGACCTTCCAGTGCTTGAGCGGCGACCAGGTGGTGATGCCGGCGCAGAGCAGAGGCGCGGTGGCGGCGAGGTCGAGTTTGGATGAGATGGAGTAGACGTAGTGCTCGGGGGCGACGATGTTGTTGGCGTAGCCGCCGTAGGTCACGCTGCCCTCGTAGTCCTTCGCGTTGTAGGTGCCGACCATCCCTTTTTTGCAGTAGGGTTCGGCGTGAGCGAGACAGTTTTCGCACTGCATACAGGTCTCGACGGTGACGCCGACGCCGGCCGTGTCACCGACCTTGAACTTCTTGACGGCCGAGCCGACGGCAGTGACTTTGCCGACGATCTCATGGCCGGGAACCATGGGGTACATGGAGCCGCCCCACTCGTCGCGGACCTGATGGATGTCGGAGTGGCAGATGCCGCTGTAGGCGATCTCGACGACGACATCGGTGGGACGGGGATCGCGGCGCTCGAAGCTGAAGGGAGTGAGCGGCGCGCTGGCGCTCTGGGCGGCGTAGCCTTTGGACTGGATCATGGATAAATCTCCTCTTTTGCGATTGGATGCGATCTGACTGGAGGGGCGACACGACAAACCGCCGGCGCGAAGGCCGGCGGTTCGTTGAGGAGACAATGAGGACGATTACTGCGCGTTGAGCGACTTGCAATCGAGGACGAAGCGGTACTTGACGTCGCTCTTGACGACACGGTCCCAGGCGTTCTCGAGCTGGTGGAAGCTGGTCATCTCGATGTCCGAGACGATGTTGTGCTCGCCGCAGAAGTCGAGCATCTCCTGGGTTTCGCGGATGCCGCCGATCATGGAGCCGGTGAAGGTCTTGCGGCCAAGGATGGAGAACGCGCTGATGCGTGCGGGATCTTCGGGGGCACCGACGAGACAGAGAACGCCGTCGCGCTTGAGCAGGTTGAGGTAGGGATTGACGTCGTGATCGGCGGAGACGCAGTCGATGATGAGGTCGAAGGTGCCTGTGCCTTTGGCGGCCCAACCTTCTTCGCGGGTGAGGGTGACGGAGTCCGCGCCGAGCTTTCTGGCGTCTTCGATCTTGTTGGCGGAGGTGGTGAAGAGAACGGTCTCGGCACCGAAGGCGCGGGAGAACTTGAGCGCCATGTGGCCGAGGCCGCCGAGGCCGACGACACCGATCTTTTTGCCGGGGCCGGCGTTCCAATGCTTGAGCGGACTATAGGTGGTGATGCCGGCGCAGAGCAGGGGAGCGGTGGCGGCGGGGTCAAGGTTAGCCGGTACGTGGAGGGCGAAGGCTTCATCGAGGACGATGTGATTCGCGTATCCGCCGAAGGTGAGGTTGCCCTGTTTGTCTTTGGAGTTGTAGGTGTAGACGACGGCGTGGCGCTCGCAGTACTGCTCCTCGCCGGCGGTGCAGGAGGGGCACTCGCGACAGCTATCGACCATGCAGCCGACGGCGGCGGTGTCGCCCACCTTGAACTTTTTCACGCTGGCGCCGACGCGGGCGACTTTGCCGACGATCTCGTGGCCGGGAACCATGGGATAGAGGGCGTTCGACCACTCGTTGCGGGCCTGGTGGATGTCGGAGTGGCAGATGCCGCAGAAGTCGATGTCGAGGAGGATGTCGTTGGGGCCGGGCTCACGGTGTTCGAAGGAGAAAGGGGCGGGAACGGAGGTGGCGGACTGGACGGCGAAGCCATTGGTGCTGATCATGAGGGTGCGATCTCCAAAGAACGGGTGCGGTTTTGGATGCGGCGTCCTGGCGAGCGTCGCAGGAGAGGGCCCTTGCGCAAGGGCCCTCGTACCTCCAGACCTGTGGCGGCCTACTCGTCGTAGTGCAGCAGACTGAAGACGTCGTACTCGGGGAACTTGGCGCGGCCCTGGAGGAAGTCGAGCTCGATGGCGAAGGCGAGGCCGGCGATCTGTCCGCCGAGCTGGCGAACGAGCTGGACGGTGGCTTCCATGGTGCCGCCGGTGGCGAGGAGATCGTCGACGATGACGACGCGCTGGCCGGGCTGGATGGCGTCGAGATGGATCTCGAGCGAGTCGGTGCCGTACTCGAGGTCGTAGCTGACCTTGGCGGTGGGAGCGGGAAGTTTCTTGGGCTTGCGGACGGGGACGAAGCCCGCGTTGAGGCGGTAGGCGAGGGCAGGGCCAAAGATGAAGCCGCGGGCTTCAATACCGAGGACGAGATCGATCTCCTTGCCGATGTAGTAGGCGGCGAAGGCATCGGTGAGCTGCGCCAGGCCTGCTGGATCTTTGAGCAGAGTGGTGATGTCGTAGAAGAGGATCCCGGGCTTGGGGAAGTCGGGAATGGTGCGGATCAGAGGCTTGAGCGCCTCACAGTTGAATGCATTGGACATCGTGTCTACCATGCTCCTTCGATTTTGAATGGGCCGAGTCTGTCGGCTTCCGTGTCAGCGAGTTCACGTTGCACGACGGAGTCGACGCGGCTGCCGCGCGACCCCTTTTCGAGGGCTGCGCGAAGCTCGGCGAGCTGCTGCTGAGTGCCGCTGGCGACGATCTCTACATGACCGGCGTCGGTGTTGCGGACCCAACCATTGAGGCCGATCTCGGCGGCTTCGCGATGGACGAACCAACGGAAGCCGACGCCCTGCACGCGGCCTTTGACGAGTGTGTGCTGCACCATGGGAACACTTCCGTCGATAGTTTTATTTCCTGTTCCGTGTGACAATCCCTGATGCTTTTGGCTCGGTCGTTGCTGCTCTGCTGAGAAGGGATCGGTTCGTCACGACTGATCACAGGCCAGGATCTTTGACTTCAACCGAGTTCTTCCATGGAAGTCGCGCCGTACTTGAGATACCAGGGGCTGGCGGCTTCGAGGGCTTTGTTGACGTTCTGGATGTTTTCGACTCCCTGCGTATTAAGCCAATCTTCGAAGGCTTTCGGGCCCTGCTTGGCGAAGACGGAGATACCGTCTTTCCAGGTGGCGCGGCCGCAAAGGACTCCGTTGAATTTGGTACCAGCCTCAGCGGCGAGGGCGAGGGTTTCGACGAAGATGGGGTTCGAGACGCCGGCTGAGAGATAGATGAACGGCTTGTGGGTCATCTCCTCCGCGTCGCGGAAGTGCTGCAGGGCTTCCGCACGGGTGTAGGCCTTTTCGCCGCCGTACGATCGGGTGCCTTCAACGAAGCTCATTTCGACCGGAACTTCAACCTTGAGGACGTCGATGCCGTAGCGCTCCTTGCCGAACTCGGCCATGGAACCGGAGACGATAGAGGGCTTTTTAAGGGCGTAAGCGAGTGATTTTTCATCGCCACCCTCCGCGTCGTAGCCGACGAACTCGAGGAAGAAGGGGATGTCGTTGGCGCGGCACTCATCGCCGATGCGCTCGATCCAGGCGTGCTTCAGGTCATTGATGTGGGAGGCTTCGAAGGGGGTGTAGTAGAGCAGGACCTTGATGCAGTCCGCGCCGGCTTCCTTCAGCCGCTGCACGCTCCAGAGATCGAGCAGATCGGGAAGACGACCTGGCGTGGCCGAGTCGTATCCGGTTTTTTCGTATGCGAGCAGCAGACCGGCGTCATTGCGCTGCTTGGTCGCGGCGAGACCGTACTCGGGATCGAGCAGGATAGCGGACGCATAGCGGGTGAGGACAGAGGTGACGAGCGACTTGAACTCTTCGAGATCGTGTGCGTCCGAGGAGGCGCCCCTGGCGTTGGCCAGCGACTTCTGGAGGGAGCCACGCTGATCCATGGCGGCTGCGGCGATAACACCTTGTGTGTTGGAGACGGCCCTGAGGCCTGCAAGTTTTCCGGGAGTCGGTTTGGTGAGCAAAGCTTGGATCTCCTTCACGGTATGTGATGCGTTCAGCGTCGATTTTATCCGGGCTCGATGAGATGGAGGTGGAACGGCTTTGTAAGGAGGCTAGGCCGAGGCGATGGCGGCGAGCTGGAGGTCGAAGAGCTGCCGGATACCGGCTTCGGCGAGGTCGAGCATGCCATTGAGTTCGGCGCGGCTGTAGGACTCCTTTTCGGCAGTGGCCTGAGTTTCGACGAGACCACCCGAGGCGAGCATGACGACGTTCATGTCGACGGTGGCGCGGGAGTCTTCTTCGTAGGCGAGGTCGAGCAGGAGGTTGCCGTCGACGATGCCGACGGAGGTAGCGGCGATCATCTGGCGGAGGGGCGACGTCTTGAGGGTGCCGGCGGCTACGAGTTTGTTGAGGGCGATGGCAAGGGCGACGGCGGCGCCGGTGATGGCAGCGGTGCGGGTTCCACCGTCGGCCTGGAGGACGTCGCAGTCCAGGATGACAGTGCGTTCGCCGAGGGCCTTCATGTCGACGACGGAGCGGAGGCTGCGGCCGATCAGACGCTGGATCTCGTGGGTGCGGCCGCCGACCTTGCCGCGCTCGCTTTCGCGCGCGGTGCGGGTGAGCGTGGCGCGGGGCAGCATGCCGTATTCGGCGGTGACCCAGCCGCGGCCGGAGTTGCGGAGCCAACCGGGTACGCCTTGCTCGACGGTGGCGTTGCAGAGGACGCGAGTGTTGCCGACCTCGATGAGGACGGAGCCCTCGGCGGTGCGGACGAAGTTTGGGGCGAGAGTGGTAGCGCGTAGGGAGGCAGCGGCGCGATTGTCTGGACGGAAGATAGCAGGCGAGGAGGAGACCGCGGACATGCAGTGATTATAGGTGGCAGCGCAGGCACGGCTGGAGCAGGAGAGGCGGTTGCGTTTGTTATTCTGGGCCTACTGAAGAAAGTGGAGTGTACCCGCAATGGCAGAAGAAGCAGTCAAGATCACAGTGCGTCCGAACGGACCGCTGCGCGTGGAAGGGCATGTCATTCTGCAGGATGCGGATGGGAAGACATGGGATCTGGCGGGGAAGCCGGCGGTGAGTCTGTGCCGATGCGGGCTCAGTGAGAAGCGGCCGTTCTGCGATGGCTCGCACAACAAGGCGGGGTGGCAGTGCATGGCGTCGCCGGGAAACCTGACCGGACAGTAGACCCCAACGCAAGACCAAACGCAGAGCCAGCTGAGAGATCCGAGGTATGTCGCAGATGCAGGTGTGGCGAGAGGTTCAACTTTGGGGAGCTGCGGTGGCGCTCTCGGCGCTGATGCCGGTACAAGGGGCGTTTGCGCAGCATGCGGCGGCAACGTATGTGAAGAGCGAGGCGATGATTCCGGTGCGGGATGGCGCGAAGCTGCACGTCGTCATTCTGCGGCCGGGAGGCTCGGAGAAGAGCGGGGAGAAGCTGCCGTTTTTGATGCAGCGGACGCCGTATGGCGCGGACCAGGTGACGTCGCAGGGTCTGCACGAGCGGAAGCCCGAGTTGATGGATAGCGGCTACATCTTTGTCTTCGCGGACATTCGCGGACGCTATGAGAGCGAAGGCCAGTTCGTGATGAATCGGCCGGTGGTGGCGCACACGACGAAGAAGGATGTCGACGAGACGACCGATACGCGCGACACGATTGACTGGCTGCTGAAGAATGTTCCGAATAACAGCGGCAAGGTCGGCGTGTATGGGGTGTCGTACCCGGGATTCCTAGCGGCCATGGCGGGTGTCGATGCGCATCCCGCGGTCAAGGCGATCAGTCCGCAGGCGCCGATGACGAACGTCTGGCTGGGGGACGACTTCTTCCATAACGGGGCGTTTCGGGAGACGTACGGCTTCGACTATGTGCAACAGCTGGAGGCACAAAAGACGGATGTCCGGGTGCAATCGAAGGAAGACACGTTTGATTTCTTTCTCGGGCATGTGAACTTTGACGGGGCGGCGAAGGCGGCGGGGATCACGGCGCTGCCGACGGCGGTGCGGTTCCTGAATGAGCCGGCGTATACGACGTTCTGGCAAGACATGGCGGTGGAGGCGCGGCAGAACAAGGTGGAGGTTCCGACGCTGGAGGTGGGCGGGTATTGGGATCAGGAAGATATGTGGGGGCCGCAGGCGGAGTATGCCGCGCTGAAGCCGCACGACGCGAAGCACGAGGTGTTTCTGGTTTTGGGCCCGTGGAATCACGGCGGCTGGGCGGGTCCGGCGCAGAAGCTGGGGGCGATCGACTTTGGCGAGCCGACGGGCGACGAGTACCGGAAGACCTATGAGGCACCGTTTTTTGAGTTCTACCTTAAAGGGAGGCCGGGGTTCGCACTGAAGGACACGGCGAGCTTCCGATCCGGCGTGAACCAGTGGGAGCGGTATGAGGCGTGGCCGCCAAAGGTGGATTTCACGCCGAAGAAGCTGTTTCTTGCGCCGGAGAAGAAGCTGACGTTGACGCAGCCGACGGGAGCGTACGACGTGAAGGCGGCGGCGTATGTTGCGGATCCGGCGGATCCGGTGCCGTACCGGCATCGGCCGGTACAGCCGACGTATGGGGAGGGATCGACGTGGCGGACATGGCTGGTGGAGGATCAGCGGTTCGTGACCGGCCGAAAGGATGTGGCGAGCTTCGAGACGCAGCCGCTCGACCACGATATGACTGTGACGGGCGACATCATGGCGGATCTGTTCGCGGCGACGACGGGGACGGATGCCGATTGGGTGGTGAAGCTGATCGATGTGTCTCCGGATGACGCGCCCGGGGTGATGAGCGGATACCAACTGATGATTGCGGAGGAGATCTTTCGCGGACGCTATCGCAAGAGCTTCGAGCAGGCGGAGGCGGTAAAGCCGGGAGAGGTGAACGAGTACCGGTGGAGCCTGCACGGGGCGGATCACACGTTTCTGAAAGGCCATCGGATCATGGTGGAGGTTCAGTCGAGCTGGTTTCCGCTGTACGATCGCAACCCGCAGACCTTTGTTCCGAACGTCATGTCCGCGGCTGCGGAGGCGTACAAGTCGGAGACGATCTCGATCTATGGATCAGAGAAGTATCCGTCGCATCTGGAGTTTCTGGAGCCGATAGGGGAAGGAAAGTAACGTGCAGGAGATGGAGTCCGCGTGAGCATACGAACCATCAGTTCGCGTGAGGTTTACCGCAATCCGTGGACCAGTGTGCGCGAGGACGTGATTGAGCGGGCGAACGGGCAGCGCGGCATCTATGGCGTGGTGGATAAGGATCCGGCGACGATCATTGTTTCCGTCGAGCACACAGCGGATGGGGATTTCCTGTACCTGGTCGAGCAGTTTCGCTACACCGTGCAGGAGACGCTGATGGAGTTTCCGCAAGGTGGATGGGAGCGGCCAGATGTCGATCCGGAGGAGCTGGCGCGCGGAGAGTTACGCGAGGAGACGGGCCTGACCGCGGGCCGGATGACGCAGATTGGATCGCTGTGGATTGCGTACGGGGTGATGCGGCAGCGGCACCATATCTTTCTCGCGGAAGAGCTTAGCCATGGCGAGACGGAGCGGGATCCGGAGGAGCATGACATGGTGGTGCACCGGGTGCCCGTTCCAGAGTTTGAGCGCATGCTGCTTGATGGGCGTGTGCAGGATAACTGCACGGCAGCCGCCTGGGGGCTTTATCTGGTGTGGACGCGAAGCGGAAGGGACGCGAGCGAAGCGCCACAGACGTGATCTTCTGGGCGCTTCGAGGTGTTCGCGGGTCGTAGAGAGACGCTAATACGAGTCGTCGCTGCTGGAGTTGTCGTCCGACATGCTGTCACCGCCGTCATCGAAGCTGCTGTCGTCCGAGTCGCCTGTGTCAGCAAAGGTGCTGTCGTCTCCGTCGTCGGTCGCCGTGTCATCACCCGAAGCGGCGAAGTTGTCGCGGTCGTTGCCATCGGTGAAGACGTTGCTGCCGGGATCGTTGTTGTCGCGCGAGCGGTCATCATCGGCAAACTGGCTGCCGCGGTCGCCACGCTCGCCGGCGTTGTCACCGTAATAGTTGTTGACGATCTCCTCGGGCCTGCCGCCGCCGCCCATACCAGTTGCCGCGTTGCCGAAGCCGTGCATGAGCGATTCCACGCCTTCAAAGGCGAGGGCGCCCGCGGCGACACCGGCCGCGGTCTGCATGGCGCCGCGCAGGAAGCCTCCGCCTTGCGAGGGGGTGCCGTACTGCGACCCACCGAAGGGTGGCTGAACGGGGTAAGCGGGCTGTGCGTAGCTTCCTTGTTGCGCGTAGCCGGGGACCGGAGCGTACTGGCCGCTTGACTGCGCGGGCGGTGGAGCTGCCTGGCGATCATCTGAGCCGCCGCCGAAGAGGCCGCCGAGAAAGCTGGTTGCCGGCTTAGGATGCTGTTGCTGTGCCTGGAGCTGATCGACCTGCGACTTCAGCGCGGTGAGCTGCGCCTGCGCTTGATCGAGGGCGTATTGCTGCACCAGAACGGTCTGCGACAGGATGTAGAGGGAGTCCGGATTGCGGCCGAGGGTGCTCTGCAGAAGCTGTTCAGCCTCAGCGTCTTTTTCCTGGAGCTGTGTCTTCTGTACGCGGTCGATGAGACCGTTGATCATGCCCTGCTCTTGTGGCGTCATGCTCGATCTCCTGATTGCGATTACGCGGCGCGGAGACGTTCCGTTCCGCCGCCAAAGGGTAGACGAAGGACGGAGCCGTTTGGCGCGCCGTGCCATGAGATGCAAATGGGCAGACGGAAGGGCGTCTCGGAAAGATGGAGCCTCGCTTGAGCAGGTCGAGCGGGGACGTGTGCTAGTGGACGGTCTTGACGCGGCGGTTCATGAAATCCATGAGGAGGTACGAGCCGAGACGCTCGGGGCTGGTGAAGTAGGCCTTGCCGCGGCACATGGAGCTCATGGTCTGGACGAACTGCATCAAGGCGAAGTCTTCGGCGAGCATGAAGGTGTTGATCATGATGTTCGAGCGCTTGCAGCGGGAGACCTCTTCGAGGGTCTCCGAGATGACCAGGGGATCGAGGCCGAAGGCATTCTTATAAATGCGGCCGTCCGGCAGGGTGAGAGCGGAGGGTTTGCCGTCGGTGATCATGACAATCTGCTTCATGTCCTTGGTCTGGCGGGCGAGGATGCGCTGGGCGACGCGCAGGCCTTCGCGGGTGTTGGTGTAGTGAGGGCCGACCTTTACGCGTGGGAGCTGGCCAATCGGGATCTCTTCGGCGGAGTCGTGGAAGAGGACGAGCGAGAGGGTGTCTCCGGGAAATTGCGTGCGGATCAGATGCGAGAGGGCCATGGCGACGCGCTTGGCAGGCGTGAAGCGATCTTCGCCATAGAGGATCATGGAATGCGAGCAATCGAGCAGGACGACGGTGGCGCAGGAGCTCTGGTAATCCGCCTGATGGATGTGGAGATCGCTGTATTCGATGTTCAGAGTTCCGGGGTGTAGCGGGTCGGGCGTAGCGTTGTAGCCTTCGCGAGCGAAGACGCTGTTGAGCGTGGCGGTGATATCGAGGTTGAGGGTGTCGCCGAACTCGTACTGCTTGGTGGAGCCATTGGTCTCGACGCCGGAGGCTTCAAAGCGAGTGTCGTGCTTGCCGAAGTTCGATCGGCCGAGCGGTCCGAGGAGTTCGCGCAGGGCCTTGTAGCCAAGGAAGTCCATGCCTTTGTCGGTGACTTCGAACTTGGCGTCGGTCTCGCCGTCACCCTGCTCGCCCTGGCCTTCGGCGGGCTGCTCCGCGTTGATGAAGTTTTGCTCCTGCATCTTCGCGATGATCTTATCGATCAGCTCTTCGACCTGGGGCTCATCGAGTTCATCGAACTTCTCCTGCGCGTCCTCATCGAAGAGCTCGCCGGATTCGAGCGCCTGCCGGATGGCCTCGCGAAGGTTTTCCATTGTCTGCTCGCCGTCGAACTGCTGGAAGCGAGACATGGGGTCCTGAAAGCCTGAGTCGAGGAAGAACTCCGAGAGCGCCTGCATGAGGTCTTCGAGGCCGAAGGAGGAGGAAAGATCACCGGTGAACTTGGAGTAGCGTGTGCGCTTCATGGCTGAACCCCTGCTCTCATTCTAGTCGTGCTCTGAAGACCTGCTTGCGTAGCGTGGCGGCGGATCTGGCCGAACTGCGCGCGATGCGAAACTTGCTGTACTTCCGGCATGGCTCGGATCGATGAGCTTTGGCAAAGGGAGAAGCGGCTCAGGTGCGAGCCGCTTCTCCCTTTGCCTGACTCCGCTGAAGGACTGCTAGGACCTAGTTAAAACCTCGTCGCGTGCGATTTCGGGTGCTTGCTTCTTCACGCAGCTGATCGCGCATTTTGTCTCCGTACTGCGAGGCCTGATCGTTGCGCTGCTTCTTCTCGGCGGCGGAGAAGGCACGTTCTTCACTGCGGCTGATGCGCTTGTGCGCCGTCATGCCTTCAAGCAGAAACTCTGCCGCGGAGACGGCGATCTCAGGTGAGGATTTCGCGTTGATGTCGAGCGGCGAGAGCTTTTCGAGCAGGCCCTGGATCTGCTTCAACTCGGTGTAGCTCCCCTCCGAAGCCTGTGCATCGTTCAGCTGCACGGTGCCGCCGAGGTTGAACCACTGCTCGATCTGCTGGGTGTTGGTCTCGGCGAAGTACTGGTCGAAGATGCTGGCGACGGAGTTGCGGATGATCTCGCGGATGACGGTGTCGGCACCGCGCATCTCGCCTTCATACTCGAGCTCGATTTTGCCGGTGATGCCGGGAAGAGCGGCATAGATATCGCCGACGCGGGGAACGACGATTGACTCGCCATGAATGAGAGCGCGGCGTTCCGCATTCGAGACGACGAGCTCCATGGTTGAGATGGGCAGGCGCTGCGAGACGCCGGAGCGCTTGTCGACCTTCTTGTCATCACGCGCGGCGAAGGCGACGGTTTCGACGATCTGGCGGATGTAGTGCGGGATCTGAATCTGCTGAATGGTGTCGTCGCCGGTATAGCTGCGAGCAGTCCAGGCCTCCTGCTCGGTGATGGTGATGGCGTCGTCGATCGACTCCGGATAGTGGGTGCGGATCTCGGAGCCGATGCGATCTTTCAGAGGCGTGACGATCTTGCCGCGAGCGGTGTAGTCCTCGGGATTCGCGCTAAAGACGATGGCGACGTCGAGCTCAAGGCGGACGGGATAGCCCTTAATCTGCACGTCGCCCTCCTGCATAATGTTGAAGAGCGCGACCTGGATTTTGCCGGCGAGATCGGGGATTTCGTTGACGGCGAAGATGCCGCGGTTGGCGCGAGGAAGAAGGCCGTAGTGCATGGTGAGCTCGCTGCCGAGCTCGTGACCGGAGCGCGCGGCTTTAATAGGGTCGACATCGCCGATGAGGTCCGCGACGGTGACATCCGGCGTTGCGAGCTTTTCGACGTAACGATCCTGCGGCGTCATCCAAGCGATCGGCGTATCGTCGCCGAGTCGTGTGAGAAGGTCGCGGGAGAACTTCGAGAGCGGCGCATAAGGATTGTCACGCAGCTCAGAGCCGGCGACGAGGGGCGCGAAGGGATCGAGCAGCGTGGTGAGGGCTCGCAGGATGCGGCTCTTTGCCTGTCCGCGAAGGCCGAGCAGAATGAAGTTGTGACGGGAGAGAACAGCATTCACGATCTGCGGGATGACGGTGTCGTCGTAGCCGACGATGCCGGGGAAGAGCGCCTCGCCGGTGCCCTGGATGGAGCGGAGCCGGGTGATCAGGTTGTCGCGCAGCTCGTCTTTTACAGTGCGTGCAACACGCTCCGGGGTGTAGTCACTTGCGCGGAGAGCGCCTAATGTCTTCGGCAGGGAGTCTGGTACGGTACTGATCGCCATAGGGAAAGTATAGAACTCAAGGAACAGATGATCTCCGGACGCTGGCGATGCATGTGTGTGAGATAAACGGTCGCGATCTTTGTGCGAGCGCGGGATTATGGCGCAGGATGCGGAGGTCTCGTCAACGCGGAGGGATTCTATTAGGAGGTAGGGCTACTACTTGGTCGCCATCTCGGACTCGCTGACCAGCACGGTGGTTCTTGGACTGGCCTGGCGTTGAAGTTCCGCTGTACGCGTTGGTTTTGTGCCGAACTTTCGTTCCGTGACGTGCTCTTCGAGCAGAAGCACGACCGAGACGGCGACGTATGCGGAGAGCTCGCCGTAGATTCTGGTCTCGAGGATGACGCCGGTGTAGAACATGACGGCGAACCAGAGAGGCAGGATGTAGAGATAGTTGGCGAAGCGCACGGGCGTGAGGCGGCGGCGGTAGATCCAGACGACCGGGAGCAGGTAGGCGCAGATATTCAGAAGCGATGGCAGCAGTCGCAGCTTGAGCCGGAAGGCGTTCTCGATGACGCGATTGTAGTTTTCAGCGTTGCTGTTTCCGGCGAACTGGACCACGAGGGCGACCTTAATCGACAGCCAAAGGATGGCGAGGCTGAGGACGCGCAGCCACGGAACAGCCTGGAGATTGAAGCGATCCCGCAGGGGTGTGTGAGGGTCAGAGACCGGGCGGCTGGCGGCGTCCAGCATGTAGATACCGATGAGGAAGAGGGTTGTCTCTCGATTCAGCGTTCCGAGCGCGATGATAGCTACCAGAGGAGCGAACCTGCGCGTGTAGATGAAGTAGATGCCGGCCGTGAAGAAGGCAAGAGCCGGCATGTCGTACGGGTAGGAGTAGTTGGCATCGATGTGGATCACGTAGGTCCACAGCGAGATAACAAGAAAGACGGGATAGACAAGAGGGGAGAGGATGCCGTTGTCTGTGACGGCTCGATAGAGCTTGACGGTAAAGACGCCGGCAATCGAGAAGGAGACGAGGCTTAGAAGGTAGAAGGCGACGGTCTGCGGGGTTGCCGCGGCGGAGGTCTCGGGGTCATGCCCACGAGTTGCGAGGGCGTGCAGCAAAGCCGTCCAATGGTTAATGGGCCACATCAGGATGATGGGCAGCACGCGCTCCTGAAAGGGCAGCCGCTCATGGCCGCTGAGGTAAACCGGCATTTTGAGATAAAAGCGGGTACTGACGACGTAGAAGCGGATGAACTGCAGCGTCGCAAACGCGTAGAGCACCCATCGCACCACCGGGATGTCTTGGCGTTTGGACACAGAGGACTCCGAACTGAGCAGCTACAGAGGTGAGAGGAGTGTCGGAGTGCGGCGGCGTACACCAGGGCTGGCGAAAGGGCCAACAGATCAGATGCAGAGACGCAGAGGAAGAGTATGGCAGGCGACAGAGTCTAGCTGGTGAGATCGTCAAGCATGGCCTGCATTTCAGCGGCGGCATGCGCATTTCCGGTCTGTTCGGCGGTTCTGATGCCGTCTGCCAGTCGCGCATGAGCCTCTTCGGCTCGCCCCGCCTTCAGAAGTAGCTGCGCGGACATCTGATAAGCGGGCACGTACTCGGGGGCGTACGACAGGATTGTTGCATATTCTGCAAGCGCCTGATCATTTCTTCCGTCCGCCGCAAGCGCCATGGCGAGGCCATACCGGGCGAAGGCGTCAGCCGGGTTCTGCGCCAGAATCTCAGAGAGTGCAGCAATTTTGTCCATTGTTTCTAAGATGGCACTCCGTATCGCCACGCTGCAAGCCCGGGTGAGAATCTGTTCAGCCGGTCATAGCCCCAGTCGTACACTGAGGGAATGAGCGAAAGGGTGACAGAGCGCACGGTTGCGGAGTCGCAGTCCGAACGCAGCGAGATTATCTTTCCGGGCGATGCAAACCCTCTTGGAAACCTCTTTGGCGGCAGGCTGATGCAGTTTATCGACCTGGTAGGCGCGACGGCTGCCTTTCGCCATGCACGGGCAATCACGGTGACGGCGAGTATGGATCATCTCGACTTTGTCGCGCCGGTTCACGTGGGAGACATGCTGATCCTGAAGGCGAGCGTGAACCGCGCATTCCGCACCAGCATGGAGGTCGGGGTTCGGGCGATGGTGGAGAACGTTCTGCACGACGGCGGTTTGCGTCACGTCTCGAGCGCGTATCTAACGTATGTGGCGATGGATATGAAGGGAGAGCGGATGGTGGTGCCGCAGGTTCTCCCGGAGACCGAACACCAGCGCCGGCGGTACGAGGATGCCGGACGACGCCGGGAGATGCGGGCTGCCGAAGTGAGCCGAACGCGGGAGCTGCGGTCGTCGCTTGGCACCAGCTGGAACATCTAACAACAGGTTGACCCGGCGGCAGGATGCCCGCAGAGCGGAAGCAGGAGATCAAGATGGGACATACAGGAGCCGGAATGCCGGCAGGCGCACCTCAGGGGCCGCAGCCGCTACCGGGTGTTGAGTACATCGTCGCAGTCGGGAGTGGGAAGGGCGGGGTGGGGAAGACGACGGTAGCGGTCAATCTGGCAGTCTCGCTGGCGAAGCTTGGCCATAAGGTGGGCCTGATTGACGCGGATATCTATGGTCCGAATGTGCCGACCATGCTTGGGGTGACGCGGCAACCTAATGTTATCGGCGAGAACCGGATTGAGCCAATCCTGTCGCACGGCGTGAAATTCATCTCGGTGGGTTTGATCTCGCCGGGGGACAAGCCGATGATGATGCGCGGGCCGATGCTGCACCAGATCGTGCGGCAGTTCTTGATGCAGGTGGAGTGGGGCGAGCTCGATTTCCTGATTGTCGATCTGCCGCCCGGAACGGGAGATGTGGTGATTTCGCTGGTGCAGACGGTGCCGCTGACGGGTGCCGTGGTGGTTTCGACACCCAGCGACGTGGCGCTTGAAGACGCGCGCAAGGCGCTCGAGATGTTCCATCAGGTCCGTGTGGAGGTGCTGGGGATTGTGGAGAACATGAGCACCTTCCACTGCCCGCATTGCCATGAAGAGATCGATATCTTCTCGAAGGGCGGAGCGGAGCGGACGGCGGCGCAGTTCGGCGTGGAGTTTCTCGGCTCGCTGGAGCTGGATCCGTCGATCCGCAAGGGCGGTGATCGCGGGATGCCGGTCTCGCTCGCCGGGCCGGAGAGTGACTCGGGCGGAGGGTTCTTCCGGGTCGCCGAAAAGGTAGCTTTGGCGGCGGAGCGCGTGGCGGCGCAGGGCGGCGGCGTCCTTGAGGTCGAATAAGGCTTGACGGATCCGGTAAACTTGAGTCGTGGTCACTTAGATTTGCGGTGAGCACTCATCTCGGCTCAGAGTCAGAGAGGGGCGTATGGCAGCCATGGACAACATCACCACGCGGCAACGCTCGATTCTGAGCGCCATCATCGCCAGCTATATCGAGACTGGTGAGCCGATTGGCTCAAGCACGATCGCTCGTCTGGCGCGGGATGGCGGTGGCGTGAGCCCGGCGACGATTCGGAATGAGATGGCGGCGCTCACAGCGGCGGGTCTTCTGGATCAACCACATACGTCGGCCGGCCGCGTCCCGACGGCGCGGGCATTTCGCGTCTATGTGGATGAGCTTGCTGGCGGAACAAGGATGGCGGCAGCACAACTCTCGGCGAACTCCCGGCGCGAGATTGACTCCCGGCTGGCGGGATCAGAAGGAACAGATGCGCTGCTGGAACGGACCAGCCATATTCTGGCGACGCTTTCGAGCGGCGTAGGCGTTGCGATTGCCTCCACCGGAGAGAGCGAGCTGCTGGAGCATGTGCACTTTTCGCGTCTGGCGCCCGCTCGCGTCCTAGCTGTGGTGGTGACGCGGAGCGGGATGGTACGGGACCGGGTGCTGGCCATGGAGCGCGATTTTACGCTGCGGGAGCTCGAGACGGCGGCCGCGTTCCTGAACGAGAGCTTTCGCGGATGGAGTGTGGAGCGGGTTCGTGCAGAGATCGCGCAGCGGGTGGAACGCGAGCGCAGTGAGTATCAGCAGCTGCTGCACTCCGTGGAGCAGCTGTGGACGGGCGCTGTTCCCGAGACCCAGCAGCAGAGCGTCTTCGTAGGCGGCATCGGGAATCTGGTGCCACGGACGGGATCGGACGCCGACCGGGAACGTTTGCGGGAGGTGCTGGCGGCGCTGGAGGCGAAGCAGAGGCTATTTGAGCTGCTCAGCGCGTATATCGATACGCGGCAGCAGAGTGTCCGTGTGGTCTTTGATCTGGAGGAGCAGGCGCCCGAGATGGCGGGTCTGGTGCTGATTGCGGCGCCGGCGCGCGTCGATGGCGAGATGCGCGGCACGGTGGGAGTCATTGGAACGACCCGCATGGACTACGAAGTGACGATGGGCGCTGTGAGCTACGTCGCCGGGGCGTTTCAGCGCATGTTGTATCCGTCTGGCTGAGCAGATGGATGCGGATGCATCGGATGAGCAGGGGTGGAGTTGTGGATGAACAGAATCGATGGGGACGGTTTCCGCGATGGACGGGAATGGGGAACAATAAAAGGGACACTATGAAGACAGAGGAAACGATGCAGGACGAGGTATTGGACACGCAGGAGCCGATGGCACACGAGGACGGCGAGGTACAGGATTCGGCGGGGACGGCACCGGCTGGTCCGTCGGAGATGGAGCAGATCTCAGCCGAACGGGACCAGGTACGGGATCGCCTTGCGCGGCTGCAGGCGGAGTTCGACAACGCGCGGAAACGAGAGATCAAGGATCGCCAGGACGCGCGGGACTACACGGTGCAGAGCACGGTCGAGCCGTTTCTCGGGGTCATGGATAACTTCCAGTTGGCGCTGCATTCGAAGGGAACGGCGGAGCAGCTGAAGGCTGGCGTCGAGATGATCCTGCGGCAGATGGAAGAGGCGCTGAAAGGATTGAATGTTCAGGCGGTGGAGTCGATCGGGACGCAGTTTGACCCGCGGGTACACGAGGCGCTGGGAAGCATTGAAACCAAGGAGTTCCCGGATCATCAGGTACTGGAAGAGATTCGACGCGGGTACCGGCTGCGTGACAAGCTGCTGCGGCCCGCACTGGTGAGAATCGCTGCCAATGCCGACCAGGTCAGCGACTAAGGCAGGCAAGACTGAAGACAAGACCCGGGACACGGGATGGAACGGTTTGAGAGCGAAAGATGAGTGCGACGGCAAACGTGACCAAGATTGACTACTACGAGCAACTGAATGTCTCGCGGGATTCGAATGACGGCGAGATCAAGACGAGCTATCGCAAGCTGGCGATGCAGTATCACCCTGACCGTAACCCGGACAACCCGGAGGCCGAGGAGAAGTTCAAGGCGTGCAGCGAGGCGTACGGTGTGCTGAGTGACCCGGAGAAGCGGGCCGCGTATGACCGGTATGGCCATGCGGCATTCCAGGCTGGCGGCCCGGCGAGTGGCGGTAACCCGTTTGGTGGCAACGTGCAGGATGTCGGCGATATCTTTGGCGACCTGTTCGGCGAGATGTTCAACATGGGCGGGGGGGGCGGCCGGAAGGCGTCGCGGGTACAGCGTGGACGCGATATGCAGATGAGTCTGTCTCTGGAGTTTGAAGAAGCCGTGTTCGGTAAGGAGAAGGAGATCACGTTCCGCCGCATGGAGATGTGTGCCGAATGCCACGGATCGGGTGCGGCAAAGGGTAAGTCCCCTATTACGTGCACGCAGTGTGGCGGACGAGGGCAGCAGCGCTTTCAGCAGGGGTTCTTTTCGGTGGCGCGGACGTGCTCGGTCTGTAATGGGACTGGCACGTTAATTGTGGATCCTTGCGTGGTGTGCCGCGGCGAGACCAGGGTGCAACGTGAACATAAGATTGCAGTTAAGGTTCCTGCCGGAGTTGAGGATGGAACCCGCATCCGATATAGCGGCGAGGGAGAAGCGGGCAAGTTTAGCGGCCCGACCGGCGATCTCTACATCGTGCTAAGTGTAAGAGCGCATGAGTTTTACGAGCGGGATGGAGATGATCTGCACTGTGTGTTGCCGATCAGCTTTCCGCAGGCCGCGCTGGGCACGGAGCTGGAGATCGAAACCCTTGAAGGCAAAGAGGTTATCCGGGTTCCGGAAGGGACGCAGAGCGGGCGGGAGTTTAAGTTGAAGGGCAAGGGTGTGCCGCATCTGAACGAGCGCGGAAAAGGTGATTTGATTGTTGAAGTTAGAGTCAAGACACCAGCCAAGCTGACGCGGGACCAAAAGGAGCTGCTGCGGCAGCTGGGAGACACGATGGTGGTTGAGAACACCCCTCATTCGCGGGGTATCTTAGACAAAGTAAAGGAGATTTTCAGCTAGCTGAGCGGCTCGAAACTGTGAAAGGCCCGGGCGTGATGCCTGGGCTTTTTGTGTACGTTTTCGTTGAGGTGAAAGACTCTTTGGGGTGTTTTGGTCGAGGTGCAAGCTGTTTCAGCGGAGGTTTGCGCCGACGATGGAGACTGCCGCGAGCGCGGCGGTTTCAGCGCGGAGGATGCGGGGGCCGAGGGTGACGGGCTGCCAGGTGTGAGCGGTGAAGAGCTCAATCTCTTCTGGGGTCCAGCCGCCTTCTGGGCCGACGGCGAGGGCGACCTGGGCGGAGCCCGAGGGGAGGGCAGCCTGAAGGGGAGTGGCCTGCTCGAGCTCACTGAGCAGGATGCGGGTGGGGGCAGTCTCGGCGGTGAGGGCGGCCTTGAGCGGAACGGGATCGGCGATCTCTGGGATGGAGGTGCGGCGGGACTGCTTGGAGGCCTCGAGGGCGATGCGGCGCCACCGCTCGACGCGCTTTGCGGCGGCTTGAACGAGGTGTTTTTCGGTGCGGCGGGCGAGGATGGGGGTGAGGCGATCGACGCCGAGCTCGGTGGCTTTTTCGACGGCCCACTCGAAGTGGTCGAATTTGAAGATGGCGAGGAGGAGGTGAAGCGGAAGGGCGGTGTCGGCCTCGAGCTCTTCGTGGAGGGTGAAGGTGACGAGGCCGGGGGCAACGGCGACGACCTCGGCGCGATGGAGAAAGCCGCCGGCGACGAGATCGTAGATCTGGCCGGGCTCGGCGCGGAGGACGCGGGCGAGGTGGGCGGCCTGATCGCCGGTGAGAGTGGCGGCGCGTCGGTCGCGGTCCCAGGTGTCAGCGATGAAGCGGCGGCGGGTCATTGAGCTAGTTTAGAGAGGTATGGGCCGAGAGATCGAGCACGTGCTCTGAGGCGTCGACTTCTTTTGCCGCCTGCCCTGATATCTGCTGTGCGATCGGGTTGCTGGCGAACTGGATCGAGTGTTGAGGACAGACGTGAGTCTCTACTATTGCTATGGAGCGGACGAATGACGGATGGACGGATGCATGAGAGAGCGAGCGCGCAGAAGGATGGGACGCTGACGCCGGAGGCGCCGAATGAGATAGCGGTGCTGATCGTGGGCGCTGGTCCGACTGGACTCACGCTGGCATGTGAGCTGGCTCGGCGCGGCGTCTCTTTTCGTTTGGTCGAGGCTATTTCTGGTCCGCAGCCTGGCTCGCGGGGCAAGGGCATTCAGCCACGGACGCTCGAGGTGTTTGAGGATCTTGGCATTGTCGATCGTGTGATCGCTCATGGACGACTGGCGATGCCGATGCGATCGACCGCACTCGATGGGAAGGTAACCGAGAGCGGCACCGAGCCGTTGACCGAATGCCCGGACATTCCGTACGCCGCAAGCCTGCTTACCCCTGAGTGGCGGATTGAGGAGGCGCTGCGGCTGCGGCTGGCAGAGCTTGGCGGCGAGGTTGAGTTCGGCAGCGCGCTGGGCAGCTTCGCGCAGACGGACGAGGCTGTCACGGCGGAGGTGAGCAAGGCGGGCGAAGTCGAGACAGTTACCGCGCGCTGGCTGGTGGGCTGCGATGGCGGGCACAGCGCTGTCCGCAAGCAGGCGGGGATTGCGTTTGAGGGCGAGACGCGCGACGAGGTGCGGATGATCGTCGCCGACGTGGAGGTGAAGGGCCTGGATCGCGATGCCTGGCATATGTGGCGACATGGAGAGGGTATGGTCGCTCTGTGCCCGCTGCCATCGACGGCAATCTTCCAGTACCAGGCGAGCCTTGCGCCGGGACAGGACTCTGAGCCCAACCTCGTGAACATGCAGGCCATTCTTGAGCGGCGGAGTGGTCGCGCCGACATTCATCTGAACGAGCCGGAGTGGAGGTCGCTGTGGCGGGCGAACATTCGCCTGGCGGAGCGGTATCGGGAGGGGCGTGTGTTGCTGGCCGGCGACGCGGCGCATATCCACTCGCCCGCTGGCGGGCAGGGGATGAACACTGGCATCCAGGATGCGTACAACCTTGGTTGGAAGCTGGCGGCAGTGGCGAAGGGTGCCTCGCCCGCGCTGCTTGATAGCTACGAGGCCGAGCGGCGGCCTGTCGCTGCCGGTGTGCTGGCACTTTCGAATGCGCGCCTGAAGGCAGTGATGGAGCAGAAAGGACTGCCCATGCGCGGTGACTCAAGCACAATGCAGCTTGGGATCAACTACCGGGGCACCGCTTTGGCGAGTGATGACCGCGAGGAGATGGCCGTGTTGCGGGCTGGTGATCGCGCCCCTGATGCGACCAAGCTCACGACGATCGACGGCGATCGCCGGCTGTTCGAGCTGACGCGTGGCGGCAACTTTACGCTCCTCAACTTTGGCGCCGCGACTGCGATTGAAGCTGGTGCGTGGAGCCTCAGGACTCTTCGTGTGGTCCGGGTGCCGACGGGACCTGATGAGGTTGGCGACTCCGAAGGACATCTTGCCCGGGCTTACGGCGCGACCAAAGATACTCTGGTGCTGATTCGTCCGGATGGGTATGTGGGGATGATCTCGGATGCGGGTGACGTATCCGCAGTATCGGACTACTTCGCCTCGATCGGGTGAGCCCGCGTCGCGCGTGGCAGCAGAGATGCTGGATTACTTGACAGCGAGTGCTGCCATTCGGGCAGGACTAGCGAGTGCCGGCAAGCCTAAGCTGGAGAAAGCAGCCCGCGACCAGGTCGAAGACCTAGCCAGTCTCGGCACAAGGACGCGAGCGAGGCGGGTGGTGAGAGCCGCGGTACGTTGATTGCAGCCCCATGTCGGCGATCAAGCGGCTGGCCTGATGTCGCGCACTGGAGAAGCCAGCAGTCGCCCGAACCGCTGCATGGTACTCTGTGCTCGCAAAGAGACCACAGCGAGCCGGATGGGCCAAGTCCGGCAAAAGACGGCGACGAATACGACTGTGTCCCACGTGCAGTAGCCGGCGAGTCGCTGCCGCCGGCGACCACAGATACCCCAGACAACAGCAGATCGCGCCAAGTATCCGGGTTGGGCGGATCGCCCAGGATGTTGCTGGCTGGCACCCTGATACAACTGATGTTTGCGAGTCCACTTACTGTGGACCAAGTGGCTGCAGGCAAGCTTTTTGCCGCGACCGTCGTGCTCACGCGAAGTTCAGCGATTACGGGTCGGGGCAAAGAGAATCTTCCTGAGGGAACGACAGTCTTTGTCAGAATTACGCAGGAAACGGCAGGCAATACCTGATCGAGAGTGATCACGCGGTCATGCAAGGTGTGACGATACCTCTGAACACAAATGCACAGGCGCGAGTGCCGATGCGAAGCGTGGCCCGTAGTCTGCCAGTGCAGTTGGGAAGGCTGGGATCAGTTCGGCTGCCGGGCGATCTCCAAGATGCTGGAGCGATGGTGCTGGTGCCGGCACAATCGCTCACCAATCTGACCACAAAGAGTGATGTGGCTCTCAATGCCACGCCGCAGTAGCCGGGACGATCATCGCGGCGTTCAAGCCAGCCCGAGCTTCGACTGCGAGCTACCTGCCCATCTGAGACTCTGCGCCGGAGGTTGAGCTGGCGGGAAGAGGTTTGGGGACTTCGATGGAGAGGGACTGCTGGTGGTAGAGGTCGAGGGTGATGATGGCGTTGGTGCGGGTGTTCCATACCTGGGCGGTGACGGGGAAGTGGAGGATGATGTAGCCCTCGACAGTCCCGTTGGGGTCGATGCGGGACTCGCGAAGCAGGAGTGGGGCGTGCTGGGCGGCGGCGAGTTTGCGGACGGCGGGGAAGCTGGTGTAGAGGTTTTCGAGCTGGGCGTGCTCGACGGCGCTGGTGGCGGGCTGGAGAGAGCCGTCAGAGGGGATGAGGGTGGCGGTGAAGTCTTTGAGGAAGAGCGGGAGGCGGAGGCGGTCGGTGATGCGGAGGGTGACGAGGGCGTAGAGATCATCCTGCGACGGATCTTCGCCGACGACAATGGAGTCGGATTTGAAGACGGTGTGGGCGGGGTAGACGTCGACGTGGGTGACGGCGACCTCGGCGGTGGTGCGGGGGGTGAGACGGAAGAGAAAGAAGCCGGTGAGGCAAAGGAGGACGAGCGCGAGGAGGATGGGGACGGTGAGATTTCGGCGCTCGGGCTGGGAGAGGGTGAGATCGGCCACGGACTGAGGATAGCAGCGCGGACGAGAGGATGCCGCAGAGCTGAGCTGGCGGAGAGGCGCGCAGCGGAGAAGGCTGTGGGACGGGCTACGGCTGCGTTGGGCGCGAGGCTAGTGCTTGGAGCCACCGGTCATGGCGTTGTTGAGAGATCCGGCCGATGATGCGAGGTCGCTGGCCTGGTCTGCTGAGGCCCGGGTAAGTCCAAGAAGAGCCAAGGTGAAGGTGACGCCAAGTAAGACACCAGTAAGAAGCATGAGCATGTGTTGCATCCTGAACTGCTGAATTTTCCTGGACCACGGTAGTCGCATCAGGGGACAACTCGCCAGTGCTTTCGCGCACTTTTGCGAATCTTTAGTAACCAGTGGCAACTCAGGTGGGAGTCGGATGCATCGGGAGTGGGCCGAGGCTGGAGCCTGCGGGATAGAATGACGCGGATGCTCTTCCGGTTAGCGGCAACGATCGTGGTGTTGTGGGTGACGCTGCTGCCGGGAGGGGCGATGGGGTGGGAGAGGGCCACGGTACCGCGGGTCGGGGCGAAGGCTGTTCCGGTGCGGGAGGCGGACGCGATGTGCGGGGCGTGCCACCGCGAGATTCTCGAGAGCTATCTGAAGACGCCGATGGCGAACGCGAGCGGGCTGGCGGAGGATCGGCTGATTCCGGGGACGTACCAGGATGGGCCGTCCGAGATGGACTACTCGGTGAGCCGGGATGCCGATGGAGCGCTGCTGCGATATACGCAGAGAGGTGACGGTGGGGGCGCGGGCGGAGCGCTTGACACGCGGCGGCTGAGCGGGACGGAACGGCTGCAGTATTTTCTGGGGTCGGGGCATATCGGGCTGACGTATCTGTACGAGAAGAACGGTTACTGGATGGAGTCGCCGGTGGCGTTCTACGACAAACTGCACGGGTATGCGATGAAGCCAGGGGCGGAGGGCATGCGGACGATGCCTCCGGCGTTGACGCTGAACCCGAGCTGTTTGCGATGCCATATGAGCGGGGTGGCGCGGCAGGTGGCAGGGACGGATAACCTGTATCGCGGGTTGCCATTTGCGCAGGCGGGGATTACGTGTGAGGGCTGCCACGGCGATGCGCGGGAGCACGTGGCGACGAAGGGCGTGGCGGCGGTGGTGAACCCGGTGAAGCTCTCTCCGGAGCGGCGGGACAGTACGTGCATTGTGTGCCATCTGGAGGGGGACACGAGTGTGGAGCGGCGCGGGCGGGCGGTACTGGACTACAAGCCGGGCGATGACATTCGCGAGTCGATTACGTACTTTGTGACGGCCGGGGAGATGACGACGAAGCGGGCGGTGAGTGAGATTGAGCAGTTCGATGCGAGCCGATGCAAGCGGGTGACGGGGGCGGCGATGTCGTGCATGAACTGCCATGATCCGCACCGGTCGGTGCCGGAGGCGGAGAAGGTGGCGTTCTACCGGGACAAGTGCCTGAGTTGCCATGCGCAGAAGGGGTTTGTGGCGGCAGAGCATTTTGGTGGGAGTCCGGATTGCATTGGGTGCCATATGCCGAAGACGGGATCGGAGAATATTGCGCATGTGGCGTGGACGGATCATCGGATCCGGCGACGGCCTGAGGCACAAGCGGTCCTTACGACGGCGGTCGAGGGAGAGGAACCGGTGGAGCTGGTTCCGGTGCTCGCGGGGCCGACGAAGGTGCGGGATCTGGGGCTGGCGTACTACAGCCTGGCGGTGGATGGGGTGAAGCCGGCGCGGGCGAAGGCGGAGCAGCTGCTGACGGTGGCGGCGCGGAACGACGCGGGGGATGCCGTGGTGCTGCGGTCGCTGGGGATTCTGGCGGAGATGAACGGGGCGAACAGGCGGGCGGCGGGGTGGTACAAGCAGGCGCTGACGGCGGAGCCGGAGAACTATGTGGCGGGGACGAACCTGGGGACGCTGCTGGCGGCGAGTGGGGATCTGGAGGCAGCGGCGAGCTTGTGGAAGACGGCGTTTGCGAACAACCAGGATGTGCCGGAGCTGGGGCAGAATCTGGCGGCGGTGGAGTGCCGACTGGGGGACAAGGCTGCGGCGGTCGAAGCGCTACGGGCCGTGCTGACGTACAGCCCGGGAGTGGTGCGGGCGCGGGCGATGCTCGCGGGGATCGAAGGTGGGACGGAGCGCTGCGGGGCTGGGAATGGCGTGGCGATCCAATCGCTGCCCTAGGGAAGATCAGGGTTCGTCGTAGGCAGGGTGAGAGCCGGCGACGGCGTCCGCGTCGTGTTTCACGGCGTATTCGTTGAGCAGAACGCTGATGAGGGCGGCTGTGGGGACGGCGACGAGTGCGCCTACGATGCCGGCGAGGGCGGTGCCGATGAGAAGAGAGACGAGGACGGTGATGCCCATGAGATCGACCGAGGACTTCATGATGCGCGGGGTGAGGACGGCGTTCTCGATATTGATGTAGATCGCGTAGAAGATGAAGACGCCGGCCATCTTGGGCCAGGAGTCGAGAGCGGCGACGCCGCCGGCGAGGATGATGGTGACGACACCGCCGGCGATCGGGATGATGTTGAGCAGGCCCATAAGGACGCCGAGAAGGACAAAGTAGCGGACGTGCAGGATGCCGAAGACGACCGTGCTGCAGACGCCGAGGATGAGCATGAGAAGCCCCTGACCGAGGAGCCACTTGCTCATCTTAACTTCGGCTTTCTGCAGGGTGAAGTTGAGACGGGCGCGGGGTCGCGGATCGAAGAGCGAGAGGAAGTACTCATAGACGTCGCCGCCCTCGAGCATGAAGTAGATGCTGAGGAAGGCGGTGGTGAGCAGATCGAGGACGTGCGAGAGCCAATTTGGGAGTGAGTTGAAGAGGTAGCTAGCGGTCGCGGCGAGAGCTTGCTGGGCACGCTGTGCGGCAGAATCAACGCCGAAGCGATCGGCGAGCGGCAGCTTCTTGATCTTGGCGACGAGCTGGGGGACGCGGCCGGGGGCGTCCGCGACGAAGGCACGGAGATCGCGGGCGACGGGCGGGAGAGCAATCCAGAAGAAGAGAAAGAGCGCCAGGCCGACGGTGGCGATGAGAAGGACGATGGCGATGCCACGTCCTGGAGACCATCGTCTGATGTGGATCGTCTGAAAGCGCTTGACGATGGGCATGAGGACGACGGCAAAGAGGGCGCTGACGTAGAGGATAGCCAGCTCTTTCATCAGGTGCCACCCGAGTAGCAGGGCAAGGGCGATGGCAAAGACGAAGAGGATGTAGCCGTGCACCTGCTTCTGCTTTTTTGGCGACTCCTCGGCGACGATCGCGGTCTCGGGCGCTGTGACGACTTGATCCATTTCCTTTGTAGGATGCAAGCGCGGATGGAATCTCGATCAGCGGGAGCGGTTTCTTTCGGGCGCGAGCAGGCTGAGGATGGCGGGGACCGTCTCGGCGAGGGTGAGGGTGGAGGTTTCGAGAGTGTGGTGAGCAAGCCGGCGGTAGATGGGATGACGGAGGCGGAGACGGGCCTCCGCGGCGGGGACGTCGGCGAGGTTGGGACGCGGGGTCGCGGAGGGATTCAGGGACTGCAGCACGCAGCGGTCGAAGAGGGTGGAGAACGGCGCATCGAGGAAGATAGCGAGGGTGCCGGGGGTCTGTTCGATAAGGAGGCGGTTGCCGAGGGTTTCGGGTGCTCCACCACCAAGGGCGATGACGGTGTGGGGTCGGGCGAGGGCGCGGGCGAGAGCTCGGGACTCGAAGCGGCGAAGCTGCGCCTCGCCGAGGGTAGCGAAGATCTCTGGGATGGAGAGTCCGGCGAGCTCCTCAATCGCGTCGTCAAGATCAAGGAAGCTCCAGCCAAGCCGGGCGGCGAGCTCGCGGCCGACGGTAGACTTGCCGGCGCCCATGAAGCCGGTGAGAACGATGCGAGTGAGGGAGGGAGGGAGGGCTGGAAGAAGGTCTTCGGCGGCGGCTTCGATCGACACGGTCTGCATGACGGGCTCCGGTAAGAGTAGGAACAAAACAAAACCGCGACCCTGATGGGTCGCGGCTGTGGAGGAGAGTCTCTTATAAAGGGTTAGCTAGAGAGACACGAACCTGCCGCAGCCGCTGGATACCACCAGTAGCAGTAGGTAAATCGGCCGGTCATGAGGTTCGTGTTCATTGCTGTGAGTACCGTAGACCGTTTCGTTTGGGGATGCAAGGTCTAAGTTTGATGGATGGTTGTAGGTCGCTTTGCTCCATGGCTAAGGACGAGGTGCGAGAATGCCTCGCTCCGTCCCAACGAGCAGCTTCGCTCGTTGGGACCTCTGCGCTGCGCTCGGAATGACAGATCAAAATCGCGGCGAAGGTTGAGGCCGGGATCAGGCTGGCTCTTCTCCGCTGGCGGCGATCTTCAGTTTGCTTTGGATGTTGTCCCAGACGGAGTCGCTCGGTTCTTCGACCACCGGATCAAGAAGCTGGCGGGCGGCGTCGGCGATGTATTCGAGGTCACGGACGAGTGCTTCGCAGGTGGGGTTTTCGAGGAGGAACTTGGCGAAGCGGGGATCCTCACTGATGCGTCCGCTACCAGCGGCGAAGAGTTCGGGAAGGCGGGCCTGGAAATCGTCTGGAGTCATGGACTCCAGGTTGAGTGATGTGCCGGGGTCGATCATTGGAGCACCTCGGAGAGTGCGGTAAGAGGAAGAGCTTCAGATTGGCGCAGAAGTTCACGCAGTTTCAGACGGGCTTTATGGAGCTGTGATTTGCTGTTGCCGGTCGAGCACTCGAGCATGGTGGCAATCTCGTTGTGCTCGAAGCCTTCGACGTCGTGGAGGACGAAGACCATGCGGTAGCCGGGGGGAAGAGAGCCGACGGCGCGCTCGAGGGCGACACGATCGACCGATCCGGAGAGTTGCGGATCGCGGGCACCGAAGTCGCGCTTCGGGGCGTCTTCCTCGGAGGGGTTGATGGTTTCTTCGAGCGAGACGAGCTGCAGCCCCTTCTTGCGGAGGTGCATGAGAACGAGGTTGACGGTCAGGCGGTGCAGCCAGGTTGAAAAAGCAGATTCGCCGCGGAAGGAGCCGATCTTGCGGAAGAGGTGGAGGAAGGCTTCCTGGGTCATGTCTTCGGCTTCGGAGACGTTGCCGAGCATGCGGAGGCAGAGGGTATAGACGCGCCGCTTGTGGAGGGCGTAGAGCTTGGAGAAGGCCTCGGCGTCGCCGTTCTTTGCCGCTTCAATGGCCTCGGCTTCTCCCGCGATGGGGGGATTTCGTTTGAACGAGCCAGGCACTGGCTTTGCTTGATTCATGGGTTGACCTTGTGGATGCATTTGCCTGACTCCGTCTGGGAGAAACCGTGCAAGGTGAGATCAGGCTCATTCCAGCCTACCGCAACCGTGGACGTCCCTGCTGTGATAGAGGATGGGCCTCCGCGAAAGGTTGCGTGTCTGCGGCACACGAAGGGTATCGCTGAGCGGCCGGGCTCAGGCACCGATGAAGCGGGCGTAGAGGCTGCGGGCGAGGGTGATGTCCGTGGTGCCGTGGATGAGGGCGCGGCCGTCGGCGAAGACGGTGAGGGTGTGGGCGCCGCGACGGAAACGAAGGAGGAGAGAGTTGGAACGGATGTCGGCGATCTCCGGATGCGTGGCGAGGCTGGCCTGCATGGCGGCGAGATCGATGGGGCGATGGTGCTCGTGAATCTGGACGGAGTCTCGGCCGCAGAGGGTGATGTGGGGCCGGAGGGTGCCTGCGAGATGGGTGAAGCGGCGGAGATCGCAGACCTCGCAGCCGGCGCGGGGGTTGGTGGCCGCGATCTCGGCGTGGTCGAGGCGGGCGGCGGTGGTTGGCTGCCAGAGGTCGAATGAGACGAGGGTGCGGCGGAGGAGGTGATGCTGTCCGGTGAGGATCTTGAGGGCTTCGGTGACCTGGAGGGAGGCGGCGAGATTGACGGCGGTGGAGAGGATGCCGGCGGTGTCGCAGGTCTCAACCGGACCAGTGGGTGGTTTGGGGAAGATGCAGGCGAGGCAGGCGGTGGGCGCGCAGGTTGGATCGGTGCTGGCGTCGGTGGAAGCGGGGGTGTGGTGAGGCTGGAGGGGAAGGATGGTCATGGTGGCGGCGTAGGCGGCCACGGCGGCTGCATAGATCCAAGGAAGGTTCTGCTGGACGGCGAAGTCGTTGATGAGGTAGCGGGTCTCGAAGTTGTCGGTGGCGTCGAGGATGAGGTGGGCGGAGCTGAGCAGGTCGTGGATGTTGCCGGGGACGAGGTCGGCGATGTGGGCAGTGACGTGGATGGAGGAGTTGGCGGCGAGGAGCTTGCGGCGGGCGGCCTCGGCCTTGGGGAGGGAGTCGGCAGCGTCCTGCTCGTCGAAGAGGATCTGGCGTTGGAGGTTGGAGGGCTCGACGAAGTCGCGGTCGATGAGGGTGAGGTGGCCGACCCCGGCGCGAGCGAGGAGAGAGGCGGAGGCAGCACCAGTGGCGCCGACGCCGACGATGGCGACGTGAGCGCGGGCCAAGGCCTGCTGACCGGTCTCGCCGAGGCCGGGAAAGAGGATCTGGCGGGAGTAGCGCTCGGAGGAGACGGCGGAGGCAGGCAGAGGTGCGGAAGCCGGGGAGCGAGGGCCTGGCGGAAGGGATTCCCAATTAGACGGCGGGGGATCGATCGAGGGGGACGACATGGCGGGCGGTTTCGGGCTGGTTGGAATCGGCGGCATGCTTTTTGGGGCGGGCGAAGAGGCTGCGTTGTGTCTAGTGGCCGGCCTGATTCCCCGCTGACGGAAACGAAGGTGTCTGGGTAGTATAGAAGGACGTTTGGGGTCTTGAGATAGAGCGGCAGGAACCAGCAAATTGCTTCCACACTGCATCGGAGTAAGGAGGCGCTTCATCCACGGCAGGGTTCGAAGGGGTGAGTCAATGCTGGGCGCAGGCGGGATGAAGGAGTGAGAGTGGGTTTGTCGGGCCGGAGAGCTGGAGCAGAGGCGACGAGGGTGTGTCAGGGTATGTCAGGCCTTCGGAGTTCCAGCCGAACGTCGCGGATGACCCACGCCTTCGTCTGGCTGTTGCTGGCGGGTGGAGGAGGGCTCTGTGCCCAGGAGCCTGGTGGATCTCCTGACAGCACGACGGCGCCGGCGTCGCAGAGCGCACCGGCGACGACCAACCTGCCGGCGGGACAGGGACAATCGACGACGCCCTCGAACGAGCCGACCAACTCCGCTGTGCCGCAGGAGACGACGCCGGACCAGGTGATCAAAGGGAAGGCGATCCGCGAGTTGACGGTGGGCGAGCGGGGATCGCTGTGGAGCTACAAGGGCCGAACGGTTACGAAGATTGTGTTCTCCGGTGTGGAGTTCAGCAGCACGGAGACGCTGCCGAGCGAGCTGACGCAGAAGCCGGGAACGCCGCTCGATCCAGACCTGGTGCGGGAGAGCACGCGGCGATTGTTTGCGAGCGGACTGTACCGGGACATCGCAGTGCGGGCGCAACCGAACGGCGAGGGTGTGACGCTGACGTTTGCCGGAGTACCGCGGTTCTTTGTGGGCCGGGTGACTGTTAAGAATGTAAAGAGCGACCGGTTGAGCTCGCTGCTGGAGTTTGCGACGAAGCTGGATCCGGGAACGCCGTTCTCACCGAGCCAGGTACCGGCGGGCGCGGCGGGGATTCGGCAGACGCTGGAGTCGAACGGGTATTACGAGTCGAAGGTGACGTCGCAGACGACGCGGCAACGGGACACCAAGCAGGTGGACGTGGCGTATACGGTTCTAGTGGGGCCGCAGGCGCGGGTGGGTGACGTGATCGTGTCCGGGGACGATCCGGGGCTGACGGAGAAGGATTTTCGCAAGAAGGGCAAGCTGAAGCTGAAGAGCAAGGTGACGCGCGACACGACGTCGAATGCGCTGAGCAATCTGCGCGCCGTGTACCAGAAGAAGGATCGCCTGGAAGGGACGATCACGCTGACGAAGTCGACCTATGATGCGGCGGCGGATCGACTGAACTACACGTTTACGGCGAATCAGGGGCCGGCGGTGAAGGTCCTGATCGAAGGCGTCAAGGTTTCGAAGCCACGCCTGAAGCTGCTGATTCCGATCTTTGAAGAGGGCACGATCGATAACGATCTGCTGAACGAGGGATCGCATAACATTCGTGAGTTCCTGCAGCAGCAGGGGTACTTTGACGCGAAGGTCGAGTACAAGGTGCTGGGCGAGGGCACGAACGACGAGCGCGTGATCTTCACGGCAGACAAGGGCGTGAAACACAGAGTGCTGGATGTGACGTTCGCGGGAAATAAGTACTTCAGCGACGATCTGCTGCGAGAGCGGCTGCGGGTGCAGAAGGCGGATGCGTACTTACGGAACGGCCGCTACAGCCAGGCTCTGGTGCAGAACGATGTGGCCTCCGTCGAGGGGATCTACCGGGCGAATGGCTTTAACCAGACGAAGGTGACGCCGGCGGTGAGCGACGTCGATGACAAGGGTGGAAAGCCGCTGAAGGTGGCTGCAGTCTCTGTGAAGTACACGGTGGTCGAGGGGCCGCAGCAGACGTTTGGAGCGGTGGCGCTGGACGGAGTGGATGCCTCACGCGAGGCAGCGGTGAAGGCGATGCTGAATACGCAGACGGGGCAGCCGTTCTCGCTGATCACGCTTTCGGGTGATCGGGATGTAGTGCAAAGCTACTTCCTAAGCCAGGGATTTGAGCAGTCCAAGGTGACGATCCGGCAGGATATCGACAAGGACGATCCGAAGAAGACGGACGTGACGCTGGCGGTAGCGGAGGGGCCGCACGTGTTGATCGACAATGTGCTGAAGTCCGGCGAGAACCATGTTCGGGAGAGCGTGGTTGATCCGCAGATTCTGGTGCATGCGAAGGATCCGCTCGACCAGACGGCGCTGCTCGATACACAGAGAAACCTGTATAACCTGGCGTTGTTCAACCAGGTCACGGCGGTGACGCAGAACCCGAACGGACAGCTGCCCGAGAAGAACGTGCTGCTGCAGCTGACTGAAGCGAAGCGCTGGGATGTGACGTACGGCTTCGGCTTTGAGGCGCAGACGGGAACGCCGAACCGAGGTGTGCTCTCGCCCGCGTCTGCGATTCTGCTCGGGTTGAGCCCGAATGCGGAGACGTCGCAGGAGGGCAAGCCGGGGATCAGCCCGCGCGTCTCGGCGGATATCTCACGGATCAATCTGCGCGGGACGCAGGAGTCGCTGACGCTGCACACGACGTACGGGCTGCTGGAGCGGATTGCGCAGCTGACGTTCAACAATCCGAACCTCTTCGGCAACTCGAACCTGAATGCGTCGGCGACAGGTGGGTACTCGAACGTTCAGAACATCACGACGTTCTCCGCCTCGACCTTGCAGGGCGATCTGCGGCTGACACAACGGATTCCGAAGACGGACACGCTGATCTATGACTTCCAGTACAGGAGGGTGTCGGTCGACCCGAACAGCCTGCAGGTCTCGGCGGATCTGATTCCGCTTCTGAGTCAGCCGGTGCGGGTGGGTGGGCCGGGTGTGACGTGGTACCACGATCGGCGCTCGCCCTCGCAGCTGGATGCAACCAAGGGCTCGTACACGACCGTGACGACCTTCTTTGCGTCGTCGAAGTTTGGCTCGCAGACGGACTTCAATCGCTTCGATGGGTCGTTCTCGTCGTACTACTCGTTTGGCAAGCGGAAGTATGTATTTGCGCGCAACACGCGGATCGGCGTGGAGCAGAGCTACGGGTCGAATCCGAATGTGGGAGACCAGACAAGCCTAACGAATCCATGCCTGGGAGTGCTGTTGAAGACCAACGCCAGTTGCACGTCCGTGCCGTTGCCAGAGCGCCTGTATGCCGGCGGCGCCACCTCGCATCGTGGATTTCCCATCAATGGAGCCGGCCCACGCGATCTGCAGACGGGATACCCGGTGGGCGGAACGGCAGTGTTTCTCAATCAATTGGAGCTTCGGCTGCCCGCACCGGTTCTGCCGATCGTTGGCAGCAGCGTGAGTTTCGTGGTGTTTCACGATATGGGGAACGTCTTTCAGAACGCGAGCGATATGTTTCCGAGCTTCCTGCACTACCACCAGCCGGACCAGGACACGTGCAAGGACGTTTCGAGTATTAAAGTGCAGCTGACCCATGTGGGGACGTGCAACTTCAACTACTTCTCACACGCGATCGGGCTGGGCGCGCGCTATAACACGCCCGTCGGGCCAATTCGTGCCGACTTAAGTTACAACCTAAATCCGCCGATTTATCCGATCCTGTATGACTTCAGCACGACGGGCGGACCGCACGTTGGACAGGCGAGCCACATCAACTTCTTCTTCAGCATTGGACAGAGCTTCTAGGCATGCGCGACACGATCGACAGGACGGCGAAGAACAGGGCGATCACATGGCCCGCGATCCTGCTGGCGTTGCTGGCTGGCGGCTGGGGAGCGTGCTCGGCGACGAGTCGGGCGCAGGCTCCGGCGGCGCCGCCGACGACTGGCGGAGCGGTGTCTAATCCGGACCAGACGACGAGAGCGCAGCAGAAGACGAGTGCCGACTCCGCGGCGAAGGCGGAAGAGGCGCAGGAGGCGGTGCCGGCACCGACAAATGCGGGCGTGCTGCTGGATCGCGTGGTGGCGGTGGTGAACGGGGACGTGGTGCTCGAGAGTGATGTGGAAGAAGAGCGCCGGATGGCGGTCTTCCAGCCGATTTCCTCACCGGAGGGAAATGCTTCACGGGAGAAGGCGATCGAGCGGCTGGTGAATCGGAGGCTGCTGCTGCAACAGGCGCAGCTACAGCCACAGCATGCTGTGACAGAAGCTGACATTGATGCGCAACTGGACCAGTTACGAAAAGAGATTCCGGCGTGCAAGGAGGCTCACTGCGAGACAGATGCAGGGTGGGCGAAGTTCCTGGCGGCGCATGGCGTGACCGGCAATGAGCTGCGGTCGCACTGGCGCGAACGGATGGAGGCGCTGCAGTTTATCGAGGTGCGATTCCGGTCCGGGATCCGGATTTCGCATACGGAGATCCAGGACTACTACGAGAAGACGATGTTGCCGGAGTACGCGAAGAAGAAGGTGAAGGCTCCGCCGCTTGACGCGCTTTCGGACCGGATCCAGGAGGTTCTGCTGCAGCAGCAGGTGAGCGGGCTGCTGTCAGATTGGCTGAAGTCGCTGCGAGCGCAGGGTACCGTGCAGATTGTTCAGGATGGAGCGGACCCGGTATGAGCGAGCCGATACGGAACGAAGAGAGTCCGAAGCGAATCGGTGGATGGCACGTGACGCGGAAGATGGCGAAGGTGCTGGCGTGGACGCTGGGGAGCCTGGTGGTGCTGCTGGTGCTACTTGGCGTGGGAATCACCTGGTACACGACGACGCCGGACTTCCAGCGGCGGGTGAAGACGGAGCTGGTCAGCACGCTGGAGGATGCGACGGGCGGACGGGTGGAGCTGGGTGGAATCAGCCTGAACCTGTGGCATCTTGCGGTTGAGGCGGATGGACTGGTGATCCATGGCCTGGAAGGACCGGGCGAGGCGCCGTATCTTTCGGCGGACAAGATTCTGCTGCGGGCGAAGATCAACACGGTGATTTCGCACACCTTGAGCAAGGGAGCTCAGTCGCACATCGGCCTGAGTTTTCTACGAGTGGAGCAGCCGCATGTTCATCTGATCATCGACAAGGATGGGAAGACGAATCAGCCCGTGCCGAAGAAGCCGAGTACGAGCACGACGCCGGTCCAAGACACACTGCTTGATCTGCAGGCAGGTCGGGTGGAGCTGGCGAACGGACTGGTGGTGATCAACGATCGGGCGATCCCGTTCGATGTGGCGGCGAAGGATCTGGACGCGCAGGTGACTTATCTCTCGGGCAGCGACCGCTACGGGATGAATATCGACCTGCACGATCTGCGAACGAAGATGGCGAAGGAGCAGGAGGCACAGTCGAAGCTGCATGTGGAGGCGGAGCTGGGACGCGATGCGGCGATGCTGAAGGCGTTCGACCTGCACACGGGCGAGACGTCGGAGGTGACAGCGACGGCATCGCTGAACCACTTTGCGAAACCGGAGTTTGCGGCGGCGGTGGACGGGAATCTCGAGCTGAAGCAGATTGCGGTGCTGGGTGGGGTGGATGGGCTGAACGCCGGGTCGCTTGAGCTCCACGTGAAGGGACATAACTGCTACACGGCGCCACAGGAGGCGCAGAAGCAGCCACACTTCTGGCAACGGCGGCACCCGAAGGATGCGATCAAGCCAAGCACAAAGGCGTTGCCTGCGGATCCGGATTGCGTGAAGGGTTACCTGGTCGTGGGTGAGGTGAAGCTGCACGATGCCGGGTACCGCGATGGGAACGTGCGCGTGCACGACATCAATGGCGGGGCACAGCTGCATGTGACGCCGACGGAGCTGCTGTTTACCGCGCTGACGGGGTACCTGCCCGGCGGTGGAAGCGCCACGGGTGAGCTGCGGATCTCTAACTGGCTGGGCGAGGTACCGGCGAGTGCGCCGGCGGGCTCGCCGACGACGGTTGCGGCGGCGCAGACGGCGAACAAGGCGGCGGTCGGGGTAGGGGCAAAGGCGCCGGTCGATACAGTGAACCTGACGCCGGTGCAGCGGGCGCATGCGCTGTTGAATGTGACGATCAACCGGATCGCGCTGCGGACGATCTTCGAGATTGTGCAATCAAAGACGAACGATCTTGGGTTCGATACAGCGTTTAGCGGACCGGTGAAGGCGGAGTGGGGCGGGCCAGCAACCGAGATCGCGGATACGGTGAACGTGGATGCGGATGTGACGTTTGCGCCGACGGGGGTCCGAGCCAAGGGAGCGCTGGCGAACATTCCGCTGAGTGGCGAGGCGGTGGCGCACTATCGCGGACAGCAGCAGGTGGTGAATATCGATAAGTTCCTGGCGCGGACGCCGCAGTCCACGGTGGATGCGAGTGGCGTGCTGGGCGTGAACAAAGGTGATCCTCTGACGGCGCTGCGACTTGATGCCTCGGTGCGAGACCTTGGCGAGTACGACCAGCTGCTTACGAGTCTGGGCGTGCAGTCGAATGGTAAGAAGGGCTCAGCCGCGTTGCCGATCGTGCTGCATGGGTCCTTGGGTTTCCAGGGTACGGCGCGAGGGCGGCTGGCGAACATTGATGTGAAGGGACATCTGCAGGCGAATGATCTTTTCCTTCACGCGGGAACGCAGGCGGACGTGCACATCGATTCAGTGGTCGCGGATGCGGAGTACCAGCCGAAGGGACTGGCGGTTGGAAGCTCCAGGATTCAGCGCGGAAGTGCGGTGCTGACGGCGGCGGGAACGTTTGTGCCGCGGCGGGCGGTGTCGCGGCGAGGTGTGGTGAGTTATGTGTGGGATGACGGCAGCACGCTCGATGCAAAGCTCAACCTGAACAATGCGTCGCTTGATGACGTGCTGGATATTGCGGGGCAGAAGGGCAAGTATCCGGTCACGGGCACACTTTCGGTCAATGGGCAGGCGCAGGGAACGCTGAAGGCGCTGAGTGGATCGGGAGAGGTGAACCTGCACGACGGTGTGGCGTACGGGGAGCGGTATGAGTCCGTGCTGGTCGATGCCACGGTGCAGGGCAAGCAGATTGAGGCGACGCAGCTGCTGTTGAAGCTGCACGGGATGCAGATCGCCGGCAACGGCGGGTACAACATGGCCACCGAACAGCTGCACGCGCACGTCGAGGGTGACAACCTGCTGCTCTCGAAGTTTGATGTGGTGCAGCAGCAGAAGCTACCAGTAGATGGCGTGTTGAACCTGCGCGCGGATGCCCGCGGAACCGTGACGGAACCGGGGCTGAAGGCAAACCTGGGGCTGACGCAGATCAAGTACAACGGGCAGCAGCTCGGAGAGGTTACGGCAGAGGCGCACTCGCAAGGCAAGGTGGCATACCTGACGCTGAACTCCACACTGGTGGGCGCGGAGCTGGCGGCGAACGCGACGACGCAGCTGGTCGGGGACTATGACACGCAGGCGAGACTGACTCTGAAGGGGCTGGATATTGCGAAGCCCATGGCGCTGCTGGCGGCGAGTCCGGGGCTGGCGGCGAGCTCGCGGATCGATGGCGTGATCACGGTGAGCGGACCGTTGAAAAATCCAAATGCATTGGCGGGAACGGCGGAGTTAAATCCGCTGGAGGCGACGCTGCAGGGAATCACATTGAAGTCCGAGGGACCGCTGCGGGCGAATCTGCGGAACGGCGTGGCGACGCTGGAGCCGTTGCACATCACCGGGCAGGACACGGATCTGCGGGCGAGCGGGTCGGCGACTGTGCTGGGTGTGACGGATCCGAAGGGCGGCAAGCTGGATGTGAATGCGACGGGATCGATCAACACGGCGATCGCGCATACGTTTGATCCGGATGTGATCACGAAGGGTAAGGTTGAGTTCAAGATTGCCGCGGGCGGACGGGTGAAGGACCCGGAGCTAACGGGGACGGTCGACTTCGAGCACGTGGACGCGGCAATCGATGGCGTCTCGAATGGCCTGACGAACTTGAATGGACAGCTGGTCTTCAACGAGAACCGTCTCGAGGCGAAGTCGCTGACGGCAACGACGGGTGGCGGCCAGCTGACGTTTGGTGGATTTGTGATGTACAAGAGCGGCGTGTATGCCGATCTCTCGTTGAAGGCGCAGAAGGTGCGCTATCGGCTGAATGGACTGAGCACAACCGCAGACGCGGAGATCCGGTTACAGGGCGGAACGGATGGCGCGCGGCTGAGCGGGTCGGTGCTGATTACGCGATTTACGGTCGGCGCCGATGTTGACTTCGCGGCGTTTGCCGGGCCGGGAGGTGTTCCGGCGCCGCCTGATCCCAACTCGCTGTTGAACAAGATCCTGTTGGACATTAAGGTCACGAGCTCGCCGCAGCTCGATTTTCAAAACTCATACGCCAAGCTGGCGGGTACGGTGAATCTTGCGGTCCGCGGAACGCTGGCCGAGCCGACGGTTCTGGGCCGGGTTCAGATTACGGATGGAAGCGCTACGTTTGCAGGGACGAAGTACCAGCTGCAGCGCGGCAATATCTATTTTTCGAACCCGGTGCGAATCGATCCGGTAGTCGATTTGGACGCAACGGCGCGGGTGGAGAACTATGACGTGACGATCGGCGTGCACGGCACGTCAACGTCGCTGAAGCCGACGTACCGATCGGAGCCGCCGCTGACGGAGGCCGATATTTTCAGTCTGCTGGCGCTCGGCAAGACTCAGGAAGAGGCGCAGATCAGCAGTACGCAGCAGACACAGGCGGGTACGGATCCGACGACAAACGCGCTGCTGGGCGGCGCGCTGAATGCAACGGTGAGTAACCGGGTGTCGAAGCTGTTTGGCGGTGGAAGCGTAAAGATCGACCCGGCCTTTGTGGGCACGCTGGGGAACTCGGGCCCGCGGATTACCGTGCAGCAGCAGCTCTCGCAGCAGCTTTCTGTCACGTTCGCGACGAGTGTGAATGCACAGACGCAGCAGCTGATCCAGGTCTCGTACCAGTTAACTGAGAATCAGTCCGTGGTGGCAACGCGGGACGAGGCGGGCGTGTTCAGTATCGTGTATAAGCTGCGGCAGCGTTACCACTGAGGAGTACTCTGGGACGCGATACGTCTTGATTCGAGTTGCGTCCAATCGGATGCAGGCGGGTCACGGACGGGCCACATAATCTGCCGTTGAAGGAGAGCGAGATGGTCACAAAGAACGGTGTACGCGGAGTGCTATTCGGCGCCGCTTTGTTAGTGGCAGGAGCTGCGGCGCTGCAGGCGCAGGCCAATGCACCAAGTGCGGGCGCTCTGGGAGCGCAGGCAAGCTCTCCTGAGGATGCGGCAATCCAGGGCGATGTGATGAAGGCTCTGGACAACAAGCGCTTCCAGGATGTGAAGGTCGCGGTTGCAAATGGCATGGTGACGCTGACGGGAACGGTTGGCGTGTATGCGGAGAAGGAAGATGCCGACAGAAAGGTGCACCACCGTAAGAACGTGAAGGGTGTGGAGAATGAAATCGAGGTTGGGGGACCGGTTGTCGAGGACAATACGCTGCGGAACAAGCTGGCGGAGAAGCTGGCGTACGACCGGGTGGGCTATGGAACGACGGCATTCAATGCGCTGACGATCGGGGTTCAGAATGGTGTGGTGACGTTGGGCGGGGTGGCGTACGGGCCGGTCGACAAGTCGTCGGCCATTGGGCTGGTGGAGAATTATCCGGGCGTAAAGGATGTGGTGGACAACATCGAAGTGGCGCCGGTATCGCCGATGGATGACCGAATTCGGCTGGCCACGGCGCGGGCGGTTTATGGAGCGCCGCAGCTGAATCGATATGCTCTCGATCCGGCGAAGCCGATCCGCATCACGGTGGTCAATGGAAATGTGACGCTCTCAGGTGTGGTGGATCGGAAGGCGGATAGCGATGTCGCCTATCTTCGGGCGAACCAGGTTCCGGGAGTGTTCAAGGTCACGAATAACCTGCAGGTAGCGGGCGGATCCAGCTCCTCCAAGTAATTTTCTGCGATGGAATGAAAGCCTGTGCGTCTTCTCGCTGCGCGAGGTGCCTGTTTGCGCTGCAAGATTCTAAGATGGAGTCATGCACCGACTGTGGAAGAGCACGGCGACGACGCTTGAGATGATCAAGTGGGAGCACTCGGTCTTTGCGCTGCCGTTTGCACTGACAGGCGCGGTACTGGCGGCGGGCGGATGGCCGCAGATGCGGGTACTGGGATGGATTCTGGTGTGCATGGTGTCGGCGCGGTCCGCGGCGATGGCATTCAATCGGCTGGCGGATGCGGATCTGGATGCCGCGAATCCGCGGACGGCGATGCGAGCGCTGCCGGCGGGTACGTTGGGCCGCAGCTTCGTGGCGTGGTTTGTGGTGGCAGCCTCGGCAATCTTTCTGCTGGGCGCGGCGATGCTAAATCGGGAGACGCTGCTGCTGGCACCCATCGCTCTGGGTGTGGTGCTGGCCTATAGCTATATGAAGCGAATCACGCGGTGGTCGCATGCGGTGCTGGGTCTGGCGCTGGGAATCGCTCCCTCGGCGGCGTGGATCGCGGTCCGGGGAACACTTGATCCACGCATCGTTGTGCTGACGCTGGCGGTGCTGCTGTGGGTTGGAGGATTCGATGTGCTCTATGCATGCCAAGACTTTCAGCACGACCGGGCCGTCGGCCTGAACAGTGTGCCGCAGGCATTCGGGCTCGAGGGAGCGTTCTCCATCGCGCGCGGGATGCATGTCGCGATGGTAGCGCTGCTGTGCTGGCTGGTGGTGCTGTTCGGGTTGGGAGTGTCGGCGAAGATTGGGGTGGGTGTGGTCGCGGCGTTATTGCTGTACGAGCACTCGTTGATACGGCCGACAAATTTGCGGCGAATGAATGCGGCGTTCTTCACATTGAACGGCATCATCTCGATGATCTTCTTCGTAGCGATCGCAGTGGATCGAATGATCTCGCGCTGACACAAAGAGACCCGCCCAGGGGCGGGTCTCTATGGGACGAGATTGACTTAGTACCTATTGCGGTCACGAACCTCGTTGGTCTTTCCGGTGATCTTGTCTTTGATGTTTTCGGCTGCCGAGGTGATCTTGTTCCGCAGATCATGGGCGTCTGCGTCTGCGTTGGCGCGTGTATCAGCAGCACGCACATCTGCGTTAGCGCGGGCGTTGCTGTTCGCATCACTGGCTGCATCCTTGACGTTGCCCCAGGCTTCCTTAGCGTTACCCTTCACCTGATCGGCAGCGCCCGAGTTGGCGAGCTCCTGGTTTCCGACTGCTTCGCCGAGACCTTGCTTTGCCTTACCTACCACCTGATCGACTTTTCCTTCGAATGTATCGGTGCTCATACGTGCTCCTCGCGGTGTTGCTGTTTGGGCCGGCTCTTTGATGAGCTGGTCTGGATGGAACCGGTTCAGACTCCAGGGACGGGCTAGAGAGCCCGTCGGCCGGAGAGCAAATTGAAGATCAGAACGATGATGGCGAGAACAAGCAGGATATGGATCCAACCACCTAGCGTGTAGCTGCTGACAAGTCCAAGAATCCACAGAACAAAGAGAATGATAGTGATCGTCCAGAGCATTGCCTGTCTCCTGTGACACCTTGGGATCGTGTCTGCCGGGCGTTCCATCGCACGGCGATCCGGTGTCCTCGAGATAAGGTGCGAGAGGCGATTTCGAGGTTGCCAGAATATGAAAATATTGGCGGTAGATGGTGATAATAGTGAAGGCTATGGAAGGAGCTGCAATCCAACGATCTTCTGAGAACGAAAGGGTCGAGCAGGTACCCACGCTCCGGAGCGTTGCGATCCAGGGGGAGCTGGGATCAAACAGCCACCTGGCTGCAGTTTCTATCGCACCAGGTGCTGCGATCGTGGCCACGGCGCAGTCGGCGCAGGCGCTGGACGCCGCGCTCGCTGGGAGGGTGAATGGCGTGGTGTTGCCGATCGAGAACAGTCTGCATGGGTCGGTGGTTGACCACTACGATCTGCTGCTCTCACGGCCGCTGCGGATGGTGCGCGAGCTTAATCTGCGGGTGCGGCACCAGGTGATTGCGATGCCCGGAGTGGCACTGAGCGAGGTGCGGCGCGTGATGTCGCATCCCGTGGCGCTCTCGCAGTGCCGGCGGTGGCTGGCGGCGCATCCCGAGATTGATGCTGTGACGTTCTACGACACAGCGGGCAGCGTCAAGCACGTCATCGAAGACGGTCTCCGGGACGCCGCCGGAATTGCGCCGACGCTGGCGGCTGAGGTGTATGGCGGCGCGGTGCTGGCGACGGATATAGAAGACCATGGCGAAAACTACACACGATTTCGGCTGATGGTTGCTGAGAGCGAGCTTACGAGCTGGGGCACGGAGCAGGCGGCGGCGGACAAGATGAGCCTGGTGTTTGCGGTGGAGCATCGGCCGGGCACACTGGTGGCGGCGCTTGACCGGATGGCCCGGGCCGGCGCGGATCTGACGAAGATCGAGTCGCGGCCGGTGGCGGGGCGACCCTGGGAGTACCTGTTCTATGTGGATCTGCGATTTAGCGAGCCAAAAGTGGCTGACGCCGTGATTCTGGGGCTGGCGGACTGCTGTGGTATGGTGCGGGAGCTCGGTCGATATCGCGCGGCAGTATAGCGAGTTGATAAAGAGAAGCTACCCGCCGGGAAGAGGGTACATCCGCTATAAGAGCCGGTGTTCAGGGGGCACCGAGGTTTGCCGAGCTTCCGACCATTTGTCGTGCGGTGTTCCGTAGCGAGGACTGGATCGAGTCTTGCGGGTTCGTCGTCCGTGAGGATGCTTCTCCCGGAAAGTTTGAATGGACCAGGCAACCGTCTGCGACTTTTTCGAGCGGTGCTACATCTGATATAAGGAAATCTGACAGAAGGACACTCAATGCCAAATGATTTTGTAAGTGTGATTAAGCCGACGGGAAGCAAGTCCAGCCAGGGTGGCGGGGATGGCGAGCAGGGATCGCGGGCGATTCCGGTGCTGCCGGTGCGGGACACGGTGCTGTTTCCCCACGCAGTGTTGCCTCTGACGGTTGGCCGTGAGAGCTCCATTCAGCTGATCCAATCACTCGGTGAGGAGAAGACCATTCTGGTGGTGGCGCAGCGAGACGCGCGTCAGGACGCACCGGAGCCGACGGATCTGCACACGGTGGGAACGCTGGCGACGGTGCATAAGGTCGTGAAGATGCCGAACCAGAGTCTATTTGTCTTCGCCGAGGGCAACGAGCGGGTGCGGCTGCGGGAGTTTACGCAGCGTACGCCGTTCCTGACGGCGGAGTCCGATGTATTTGGCGACGTCGAGCTGGCGAAGGGGCCGGAGACTGAGGCGCTGCAGCGAAGCGTGGTGGAGCAGTTCCAGCAGATTGTGGCGGCGTCACCGACGCTGTCGGACGATTTGCAGACGATAGCCTTGAATATTGACGAGCCGGGTCGACTGGCGGACTTTATCGCCTCAAATCTGCCTTTCCTGACGACGGCGGACAAGCAGGAGTTGCTGGAAACGGCTGAGGTGAAGGCCCGTTTGGAGAGGTTAAACAAGCACCTGGCGAAGGAGCTGGAGGTGCAGCAGCTCCGGAACAAGATCCAGAGCGAGGTGCAGGACTCGGTGCAGTCGTCGCAGAGGGATTACTACCTGCGCGAGCAGATGAAGGCGATCCAGAAAGAGCTGGGCGATCAGGACGACACGCAGAAGGACATTGCCGAGCTGAAGGAGAAGATCGAGAACGCGGGCATGCCGGAGGACGTGAAGAAGGACGCGCTGAAGGAGCTGGGGCGGCTGAGCCGGATGAACGCGATGGCGGCGGACTATAGTCTCACCCGCAATTACGTGGAGTGGCTGGCGGTGCTGCCGTGGTCAAAGACGAGCTCGGCTGTGATCGACATCAAGAAGGCGAAGGAGGTTTTGGACGCGGATCACTACGGCTTGAAGAAGGTCAAGGATCGCATTCTGGACTACCTCAGTGTGCGGCGCTTAAAGCCGGACATGAAGGGGCCAATCCTTTGCTTTGTCGGACCTCCGGGCGTGGGTAAGACCTCGCTGGGACGGTCGATCGCACGATCGCTGGGACGGAAGTTCAGCCGCATCTCCCTGGGCGGCATGCATGACGAGGCGGAGATCCGCGGGCATCGCCGGACGTATATCGGCGCGCTGCCGGGGCAGATCATCCAGCACCTGAAGCGGGTTGAGGTGAAGGACCCGGTGTTCATGCTGGACGAGATCGACAAGCTGGGGCGCGACTTCCGGGGAGACCCGGCGAGTGCACTGCTCGAGACGCTCGATCCGGAGCAGAACAACACGTTCCGGGACAACTACCTTGACCAGCCGTTTGATCTGAGCAAGGTGCTGTTTATCTGCACGGCGAACCAGCTGGACACGATTCCGGCGCCGCTGCTCGACCGCATGGAGATCATTGAGCTCACCGGGTATACCGAAGAGGAGAAGGTCAACATTGCGGAGCGCTACCTGATCCCGCGGCAGGCGAGGGAGAATGGCCTGACCAAGGAGGTTGCGAAGCCTGAGGCTGCAGTTACGGCGGTCGACCCAGCGGATGAGAATGCGAATGACGTGGTGCCCGCAGCGAAGCCGACAGCCGAAACCGAGACGAGCTTTGCCGATGTGATCGAGTTTCCGACGGAGAGTGTGGGGCTGATTGCCCGGCACTACACGCGGGAGGCTGGCGTACGGAGGCTGGAGCAGCTAATCGGCACGGTCTGCCGCAAGGTAGCGCGACGGATTGCTGAGGGCGACACGGCGAAGGTGGTGGTCACACCGGAGATCGTGCACGAGTTCCTCGGCGGCATCAAGGTGCGCGTGGACACGGAGATCGCCGAACGGACGAAGCGGCCAGGCGTGGCGGTTGGCCTGGCGTGGACACCGGCGGGCGGCGACGTGCTCTTCATCGAGGCGAACAAGATGAAGGGCAAGGGCGGCTTCACCATGACGGGCCAGATTGGCGATGTGATGAAGGAGTCGATGCAGGCGGCGCTGACGTGGGTGCGATCGAACGCACTTTCAATTGGTCTGGATGAGGATGTGCTGAAGGATATTGATTTGCACATCCACGTACCGGCGGGAGCGATTCCGAAGGACGGACCGAGTGCTGGCGTGACGATGGCGACAGCGCTGGTGAGTCTGCTGACTGACACCCCGATTCGGCCGCTGCTGGCGATGACGGGTGAGATTACGCTGAGCGGCAATGTGCTGCCGGTTGGCGGGATCAAGGAGAAGTTCCTGGCGGCGAGACGGGCCGGGGTGCGAGATGTGATTCTGCCGATCGACGTGAAGACCAACGTTGAGGAAGACCTGACGAAGGATCAGGTGGAGGGGATCACGATCCACTACGCAACGCGGTTTGAGGATGTGCTGGCAGTCGCGCTGCCGCAGAGCTCGCGCGAGGCGAAGCAGGCTGAGGCGGTGCGTGACGAGGTGCTTAGCGTCGCCAGCTAACGTCGGTTCAGATAGCAGTTCGGAGGGAGCTACGACATGGTCGTAGCTCCCTCTTCTTTGTCGCGGCCTGGATCCATGGCGCGCTACGGTGCTTTGTAGATCGCGGAGCCGGCGGTGAAGTCTGTGAGATAGCCGATCGGCGTTCCCGCGACGCCGCCGACGGCAGCGAAGACGCCGGTAATGCCGCCGCGGAAGGAGTTGTCGCCGAAGAAGTCATTTTTCCTGGTGCCGACAGCGAAGCCGATGATCGTGCCGGTTCCGGCGCCGATGCCAAGCCCGGCGAGGGTGGAGCGGGTGCGATGGGCGAGCTTTACGCTGCGAATGCCTGCCCGTGAGAAGGTGCGCTCGTGGCTCGGGCGGCCGCAGGTGACGGAGTCTGCGTCGGCACGAAGGAAGGAGCAGGAGGTGTGGGTTTGCCCATTGAGGTGGAGCGCGGTTCCTGCGGGAAGAGCCTGCACTCGTGTCCAGTTTGACCCAACTGGTGAGGTTGATGGGGATGCCAGCGATCCCTGCGCGTATGACATCGAACCAAGGGCCGATAACAACAGCGATGTGAGACCTGGATTTTGCATGGCGAATTATAGGGCGTCTTTTTGCAATCGATGACAGCGAAAATTTTGAGCGGCGCATCGCAGAGACAAGGAGGAACGCCGCAATGACGACAGCACGTAAGGGAGCAGGTGCAGGGACGCCGAAGAGTATGCCGAAGGAGGGAAAGGACCCAAAGGGCGGATTGACAGATGTGGGACGGGAGTTCTTTGCGGAGACCGAGGGCTCGCACCTGAAGCCAGGAGTGAAAGGTAAGGCGGATACGCCTGAAAAGATGATGCGGAAAGGATCGTTTCTGCGACGGCATTATGCGAACCCTCCTGGGCCGGTGGCGGACGAGAAAGGCGAGCCGACGCGGCAGGCGTTGCAGGCGGCGGCGTGGGGTGAGCCGGTGCCGAAGTCTGAAGGCGATGAGAAGAAGCTGGCGGCGAAGGGGACAGAGCTGCTGGAGGAGTACCACCGGGCGAAGGGCAATGGAACGAAAGCGTTGAAGAAGGCGCCGGTGAAGAAGGCGGAAGCGAAAAAGACAACAGCAAAAGCGGTGAAGAAGTCGGCTCCAGCAAAGGTCCCAGCTAAGAAGGGAACGGCGAAGAAGGCGCCCGTGGCGAAGCAGCAGGCTGCAAAGGCGATCGCGAAAAGGGCGCGGTAGTGCGGAGATGAACGATATGCCAGAGAAGAAGATCCCTGCGCATGACAACTAGAGGAACTGCGGTGCGAGTCATGTAGTTAGCGTCTCCACTGCGTCTGTTCGACTCGCGTTTGCTCGCTAAGGCTCCGCACGAGATAACAGCAGTTTGTGTCGCAGACGAAGCGTTAGTCGTGTCGCTTCGTCTGCCGGCTCGGCGCACTAATATTGGGCTTCGTTGAGATGACGATGGTTCCTACAGATGCTGACTGTTTTGCTGGCGTATGCTTCGGCCTATGCGGGTTCGGGTGCTTTTCTTCGGGATGTTGTGCGATGTGATGGGAGAGTCGGGGCGGATGCTGGAGGTCCAAGCTGGGGCGACCGCGGGAGAGGTGGTGGAGCTCTGCCGGGCGGGTGCAGAGGGCGGAGTTTGGAGGGCGCTGGCGGTGGCGGTGAATCAAGAGTATGCGAGGCGTGACCGGGTGCTGCTGGAGGGCGACGAAGTGGCGCTGCTGCCGCCGGTGAGTGGCGGCCGCTGAACGCTATCTTCGGTCTTGATGATGCCACGGTGTGGCGGGGATGGGGGATGCGCTTTAGGAGCCGGTCGCGTCTAATGAGCGGATGTCTACTGGGCTCAAGGCGATAGAACGGGTGGCGATCGTGCGCGAGCGGATCGATACCGCGGCGGTAATGGACGCGATGAAGGCCGGCGCGGATGGGGCGGTGTGCGTGTTTGACGGGATTGTGCGGGACAACACACGCGCCCGGCGGACGCTCCACCTGGATTATGAGGCGTACGAGGTGATGGCGCTCGAGCAGATGCGCGGGCTGGCGGCGGAGGCGGAGACTAAGTTTAAGGTGCGGGAGGTAGCGATTCTGCACCGGCTGGGGCGTTTGGTAGTGGGCGAGACAAGCGTGCTGATCGTGGTGGCGAGTGCGCATCGCGGGGCGGCGTTTGAGGCGTGCCGATGGGTGATCGACACGCTGAAGAAGACGGTGCCGATCTGGAAGAAGGAGCAGTTTGAGGATGGGGCGGTGTGGGCGGATGGGGAGCCGTTTCCGGAGGAGATTGTCGGTGGCGCAACGCTTGGTGGAGGGCTGATAGGGTGAGATACAGGGTTGTGGCGCTGGTTTTGGGTGGGGCGCTGCTGCGGGCGGGATGGGCGCAGGCGCCGGTGGTGCGGCGGCCGCCTTCGGGAACGAGTGCCGGGCAGGCGCCGTCGGGGATTGCAGATTCGGATATTCCGACGATTCAGGTGCAGTCGCGGCTGGTGAATGTAGCGGTGAATGTGGCGGATGAGCATGGCGCGCCGGTGGGGGATCTGGGGAAGGCGGACTTTGCGATCAGTGAGGACGGAAAAGCGCAGACCATTGCGGTGTTCGAGAAGGAGTCGGCGACGCCGCTGTCGATCGTGCTGGCGATAGATGGCAGTGAAAGCGTACTGCGGAACGAGCGGCTGGAGCGCGAGGCGGCGAAGCGCTTTGTGCGGGCGCTGCTACGGGACCAGGATGAGCTGGACCTCATGGAGTTTTCGGATACGGTGCGGGAGATCGTGTCGTTTACGAATGATCGCAAGCGGATTGAGAACGGGCTGGGCGAGTTGGATCGCGGGACGGATACGGCGTTGTATGACGCGGTGTATCTGGGGTCGCAGCGGCTGGCGCAGACGCGGAATGATGCGGGCCGGCGGCGAGTGATGGTGTTGATAACAGATGGGGGCGACACGAAGAACAAGTCAAGCTACAAGCAGGCAGTAGAGCAGGCGCAGCGGGCGGGGGCGATGCTGTATTCGATCATTATTGTGCCGATTGCGGCGGATGCGGGGCGGAACACGGGCGGGGAGCATGCGCTAATCACGATGAGCGAGGATACGGGCGGGAAGTACTACTACGTGGAGGATCCGAACGATCTGGAGAAGGCGTTTGCGCGGGTATCGGACGATCTGCGGACGCAGTACGTGATCGGGTACTACGCGCCGAGGGGCGAACGAGACACGAGCTTTCGGAAGATCAAGGTGACGCTGACGGATGGGGCGCTCGCGGCGAAGGACGGGCTGCGGTACCGTAGTGGGTACTATGCGGATGCTCGCTGAAGTTCTGACGCGCGGGGCCGATAGAGAGAGCGGAGGGGTTTGTGGCGGAGATGGAGCTGGCTGGAAAGGCGTCGGAGATAGCGCGCGAGGCGGGGGCGCTGCTGAAGAGCTACTACGAGAAGGGTGTGACGGCGGAGTACAAAGGCGATGTGGATATTGTGACCGAGGCAGACCGGGCGAGTGAGGCGCTGATCGTCGCGCGGATCAGGGCGGAGTTTCCGGGGCATGGGATCTATGGCGAGGAGGGGACGCGTGAGGGGCTGGATGCGGAGTTCCGGTGGTATGTTGATCCGCTGGACGGGACGACCAACTTTGCGCATGGATTTCCCGCGTTCTGCGTGGTGATGGGGTGTGAGCGGCGGCCGAAAGGGCTGGCGCCGGATGCGGATGGGGAGCTGGTGGCGGGCGTCATCTATGACGCACTGCGGGACGAGATGTTTGTGACGGAGAAGGGCAAGGGGGCGTGGCTGAACGGGCGGCAGGTGCATGTGTCGAAGGTGAAGTCGATGCAGGAGTCGCTGACGGCGACGGGGTTTCCAAGCAAGAAGCGGCATGAGTCGCCGAACGTGCATTTTTACCAGGAGATTACGCTGCGGTCGCACGGGGTGCGGCGGGCGGGGTCGGCGGCGCTCGATCTGGCGTATGTGGCGTGCGGGCGGCTGGACGGGTTTTGGGAGTTCAAGCTGAACCCGTGGGATGTGTCGGCGGGGGTGCTGCTGGTGAGGGAGGCGGGTGGGGTGGTCACGCACTTCGATGGCGGGGCGTTTACGCTCGATAGCCGGGAGACGCTGGCGACCAACGGGCTGATTCAGGGCGAGATGGTGCATGTATTCACGGAGATGTTTGCCGGGCGGGAGATGCGGCCGATTCCAACGGCGAAGGAGTTTGCGCAGCGGCGGGCGTTGGAAAAGTAGGCCCAGCGGTCCGTGTTTTCGAGCGGTTTGTGATTTGTTGATGGAGCCCTAGGCGCTTGCTTTGGCCGGCGTGCCTGCTGCTAGAATCGAGGTCTGGATATAAATGAACTGCATAATTTTGGAGGATTTCTAGATGGCGTATGTGATTGCGGAACCCTGCATCGGCACGAAGGATACGGCGTGTGTGGACGCTTGCCCGGTGGATTGCATTCATCCGAAGAAGGATGAGAATGGCTACTCGGATACGCAGCAGCTGTTTATCGATCCAGTCGAGTGCATTGACTGTGGCGCGTGCGTGCCGGTGTGCCCGGTCTCGGCGATCTATGCCGGAGACGATCTGCCGGAGAAGTGGGCGACCTTCCAGGAGACGAACGCGGCGCACTTCGGTCGGTAGAGGCGAGATGTTGTTAGTCTTCGTGGTTTGATGACGCGCGCGGCCCCTCGGGGCCGCGAGTTTGTTGTATGGGGAGAAGAGTGTTTGAAGACGTTGGCAGAGCCTAGGATTGCTGCGGAGGTTCGCAGCCGATTGCGGCAGATAACAGCTGCCGACCAAGGCCGATGGGGAGTGATGACGGCGCACGAGGCAGTATGTCATCTGCGGGAGGCCTTCACGATGGCATTCGATGAGGATCGATTTCCCGAGCAACCTGAACCGCTACCGAGGCTGGTGATAAAGTTTCTGGCGCTTCGGATGCTGGCGCGATGGCCAAAGGGAAGGCCGACGGTGCCGGGACTTGGACGGGAAGATCTGGTGATGAACAGCTTCCGGGAGGATCAGGCGAACTTGCTCCGCGGGTTCGATCGATTTCTGGGTAGTGGAGAAGCGAGTGCTGCACATCCGATCTTCGGGTGCATGTCGCGGTGGGATTGGATGCGGTGGGGATACCTGCATACGGACCACCATCTGCGACAGTTTGGGCGGTGAGAGATCGCGCGCGCGAGAACGAGAGTGACGGTGCATACGAGCGAGGCGATTGTGCTGCGGACGTGGCCGTTTCTGGAGGCGGACCTGCTGATCAGCCTGTTTACGCGGGAGCAGGGGCGGGTGAAGGGAGTGGCGCGACATGCGATGCGGAGCCGGCGACGGTTTGGCGGGGCGCTGGAGCCGATGACGACCGTGCGGGCGACGTATGCGGAGCGGCCGAAGCAGGACCTGATGCGGATGGATGCGTTCGAGATTGTGGCGTCGCCGCTGCGGGGGCCGATTGATTGGGAGCGAACGGCCGGGCTGCAGCTCATGGCCGAGGTGCTGGAAGAGGCGTTGCCGGAGATGGCGCCCGAGGATGCGGTGTTTCGGCTGGCGGTGGCGGTACTAGGGGAGATGCGGGTGGGACGGGTGGTTTCGCCGGCGGCGTACTTCTGCCTGTGGATGGCGCGGCTGATGGGGTGGATGCCCGAGCTGGGGCTCTGCGTGGTGTGCGGGCGCGACCTGCGGGGGGAGGCGGTGTGGTGGTCGCCGACGGCGGACGGGGTGACGTGCGAGGACGACCGGCGGGGCGGGAGTGTGCGGCTGCCGGGCGAGGCAGTTGCGGCGGTGTCGCGGATCTTCCGAGTGGGGGTGACGGAGTTTGCGGGCGAGACGGCCGAGCGGGCGCGGGTGATGGAGCTCCTGCGGTTTGGCGTGGGGTTGCTGGAGCGGCATCTGGGGCGGCGGATCCGGAGTGCGGTGGCGCTGGGTCGATAGGTACCCTCCCCTGTACTCTGGCACGAAAGTCTTCAATCGATGGAGCTTAGCGAGGTATTTGCGCGGGCAAATGGCAGGGCATCGCTGCTGGTGCCCGATGACGGAGTGGTTCGAGGCATGGCGATGCTCCGCTCCGGTTGACTTTGCCTGGCTTTGTTGACGTTGCGGGGATGCTGTTTCACTCTCGAGTGTATGGAAGTGGGAGGGGAGATTGCGCCACGGCGGCGACGGGTAGAATCGCGGCTATGGAACCGACGGAAGTGCATGAGTTTTCCAAGCAGATGTCTGAGGCCGGCGAGGGCGAGAGCCTGACGCGGATTGCGCTGGCGATCTCGATCCTGGCGGTGCTGGTGGCGCTGGTGACGGTGCTGGGACATGGGCCGGCGAACGATGCGCTGCTGATGCAGTCTCGGGCGAACGATCAGTGGGGCGAGTACCAGGCGAAGAAGATCCGGCAGGACAACCTGACGGTGGTGGTGGACCAGATGGTCCTGCAGGCTTCGCCCTCCCCGGCGACGCAGGCGAAGCTTGCGGAGTACAAGGCGCATATCGAGAAGTGGACCAAGGATTTGGAGGAGAGCCAGGCAAAGGCGCGCGAGGATGAGGCCGAGGTGAAGCTGGCGGAGCGAAAGACGGGCCGGTTCGATGTGGCGGAGGCGATGCTGCAGATTGGCGTGGTGCTGGCGTCGATCACGCTGCTGACGCGCAAGAAGACGTTCTTCCTGATGGGGCTGGTGCTGGGGGTGATTGGGGTGGCTGCGGCGTTATCGGCGATGCTGCTGCATGGGTGAGGTGCAGGGCCAGGCAGGCTCACGGTGGGAGTCGTGGCTGGCGGGGTGGTTGGGGGTCTGTGCGGCAGCGTTTGTTGCCGTAAGCGCGCGATGGCCGCTGGTGGGGGATGCGACGTACCTGCACTATGCCGTGCTGCTGATGCGACATGGGATGCGGCCGTATGCGGACATCGTGGATATGAACCTGCCGGGAGCATATCTGCTTGAGGCGGGGGTAATGCGGGTGTTCGGGGCGGGATCGGCGGGGTGGCGGGTGTGGGATCTGCTGCTGCTGGTGGTCGCGGGTAGGGCGATGACGTATCTGCTGCGGGCGAAAGGCTGGGCGGCGGGAGTGGTGGCGGCGGGTCTGTTTGCGCTGCTGCATGGACAGGATGGCGTGATCATGGCGGGGGAGCGGGATTTTGCCGTGGCGGTGCTGCTCCTGGCGGCGATGGCGCTGCTGGTGCGGGGTGTGCGGGCCTCTGAAGGGAGCTGGTGTTGGGTGGGGTTTGGGGTGCTGGTGGGGTGGGCGGTGACGGTGAAGCCTACGGCGGGGCTGGTGCTGCTGGCGGCGGTGGTGTGGATGGTGATGGAACTGCGGCGGCGGGGGGCGGCGTGGATGGGGGCGGTGGGGCTTGCGGGTGCGGGGTTGCTGGTGCCGGTGGTGGCGCAGGGGGTGTGGTTGTGGCGGTGGGGAGCGGTGTGGGCGTTTGGGGAGGCGCTGATGGGGATTGTCCCGTACCACGCGGGGTTGGGGCATCGGCCGATAGCGTATCTCCTGGCGCACAGTGTGTCGCCGATCGGGGTGCTGGTGGGGGCGTGGGTGATGGGTGCGGCGGGGCTTTCGTTTCATTCGAGGCGGGGGTGGGGCGGGGCCGAGCGCGGCTTGCTGCTGCTGTGCGCGGCGGGTGGGTGGGTGTCGTACGTGGCGCAGGCGAAGGGGTTCTCGTATCAGCGATATCCGTTTCTGGTGTTTCTGCTGGTGGTGATGGTTGGGGATTTGCACGACGCAGCGGCGGAGCGAGGGTGGGTGCGATGGACGGGAGTTGCGGGGCTGGTGGCAGTGGCGGTGTTTGCGGGATTGTTTGTGCGGCGTTTGGTTACATTTGATCGGAGGGAGCCGGCGCGGCCGCTGGTGGCGGATCTGGAGGCGCTCGGGGGTAAGGCGCTGCGGGTGCAGTGCATGGATACGGCGGGGCCGTGCATCGACGCGATGTATGCGAGCGGGCGGGTACAGGCCACGGGATTTGTGTATGACTGCTATCTGCTGGATGGGCGGAGTGCGGTAGTCGAAGGGCTGCGACGGCGGTTCTGGGAGCAGGTGGCGCGGGGGCGGCCGGAGGTGTTTGTGGTGACGGATTCGGTCTGCTATGACCAGCCGCGGGGGTTTGGGAAGTATGCGGGGTGGCCGGAGTTCTCGGAGTATCTGAATAGGAACTACGTGTTGCGGGAGGAGCGTCAGCCGGTGGAGGTGCAGCGGTATTGGAGCCGGGGGACGAGGCCATTTGCGTATCGGGTGTATGTGCGGCGGTGACGGGCTGGCCAAACGCGGGAGAGCGGATCGCGCTGTGCGCGATGGCCCACTCATGACGATGAGGCTGTCATGAATGGGGCACCCGCCGTTGGCGTGGCTGATGTGCGGCGGTGCGGGGTCTCCACTCGCGATGCTCGGTCGAGAGGACGTGGTGTGGTGGTGAGGGGTTCAGCACTCTCCGTTTAGAATCGGTGGGATGCAGGCGAGTGTGGTGAAGAAGAAGGCGCTGACGTTTCAGGAGCTGCTGTTTACGCTGCAGCGGTTCTGGGCGGAGCGAGGATGTGTGTTGCAGCAGCCGTATGACGTGGAGGTGGGGGCGGGGACGATGAGCCCGGATACGTTTCTGCGGGTGCTGGGGCCGAAGCCGGTGCGGATTGCGTATGCGCAGCCGAGCCGTCGGCCGGCGGACGGACGATACGGAGAGAATCCGAACCGGCTGTTTCGGCACACGCAGCTGCAGGTGATTTTGAAGCCGCCGCCGGAGCGGGTGCAGGAGATCTATCTGGAGTCGCTCCAGGCGATCGGGATCGATCTGCGCGAGCATGACATTAAGTTCGAAGAGGACAACTGGGAGTGGCCGGTGGGCGGGGCGTGGGGCGTGGGCTGGCAGGTGATGCTGGACGGGCTAGAGATTACGCAGTTCACGTACTTCCAGCAGTGCGGCGGGATGGATCTGGACCCGATCTGCGGAGAGATCACGTATGGGCTGGAGCGGATCGCGGGATTTCTGCAGGATGTGGATTCGATCTACGACATTGTGTGGGCGGTGGAGCCGGGGGAGAACGGCGCGCCGGATCGCGCGGTGACGTATGGGGAGATGCGGCTGCCGGAGGAGGAGCAGTTTTCGGCGTACAGCTTTGACTACGCGGATGTGGAGAAGCTGTGGGAGCATCTGCGGCTGTATGAGGCGGAGTGTCTGGAGCTGCTGAAGCGAGGGAGGGCGGTGTTAGAGCCTGCTCCAGGCAGTTCCGGTAGAGAAGCAGATTCCTCCGCTCCGCTGCGGAAGGACAAGCAAGGAAAGAAACCTGCAGACGCTTTGACGGTGAGGCGGTTTCCGGTGCTCGGCGCGTATGAACTGGCGCTGAAGTGCTCGCATTTGTTTAACCTGCTCGATGCTCGGGGGGCGATCAGCGTGACGGAGCGGGTGGGGGTGATGGCGCGGATCCGGACGCTGGTGGTGGGGGTGGCGACGATGTATGCGGCGCAGGGAACGGCGGTCGAGGCGGAGGCGCTGCGAGCGTAGAGAGTTCGTGGGAGAGTGAAGCGGGTCCTTCGCTTCGCTCAGGATGACAGTCTTTAGCGGGTCGATTGGTTCGCTCAGGATGACAGCGGTTGTGGACGGAAGCGGGAAAACGGATGGCTGAGTTTTTGTTTGAGATCGGGTTGGAAGAGGTGCCGGCACGGATGCTTGCCGGGGCCGAGGCGGAGCTGCGGCGGCGGGTAGTGGCGATGCTCGAGCGGGAGCGGCTGATGGAGGCGGGGCTGGGGGCGGAGACGGCGGCAGAGAGTTTTGCGACGCCGCGGCGGCTGGCGGTGCGGGTGCGCGGGGTGCGGGAGCGGCAGGAGGATGCGGCCGAGGAGTTGCTGGGGCCGAGCGCGAAGATTGGGTACAAGGATGGTATGCCGGGGCCGGCGGCGGTGGCGTTTGCGAAGAAGGCCGGGGTGGCGGTCGAGGCGCTAACTACGGTGACAACGGCGAAGGGCGAGTATCTGCAGGCGAAGGTGGTGCGGGCGGGGAGGACGGCGGCGGAGGTGATTGCGGCGGAGCTGCCGAAGGAGCTGGCGGGGATCTATTGGGCGAAGACTATGTACTGGCGCACGGGGAAGCCTCTGTCCAACGAGCTTCGCTCGTCGGGAGCCCCGGAGCGGTTTGTACGGCCGGTGCGGTGGATGCTGGCGCTGCTGGGGGAGGTGGTGGTGCCGGTGAGCTTTGCGGGCAAGGCGACGGGGAACATTACGTATGGGCATCGGGTGTTGCATGGCGATGCGCCGGTGGTGGTGGAACGGCCGCATGCGTATGAGGCGGCGCTCGAGAAGGCGTTTGTGGTGGCGGATGCCGAGGTGCGGCGGCAGAGAGTTCGGAAGGCCCTGGATCGGGTTTGTCGGACAACGTCTCAAGGGCCGCAGGCGCTTGAGGGCGCGCGATGGCGTGAGGATCATGAGTTGGTGGAGACGGTGACGCAGCTGACGGAGTGGCCGACGGTGCTGCTGGGTGGATTTGAGGCGGAGTACCTCGCGCTGCCCGAAGAGGTGCTGGTGACGGTGATGCGGGATCACCAGAAGTACTTTGCGGTCGAGGATGCGGGGGGCAGGCTGGCGCCGCACTTTCTCGCGGTGCTGAATACGGAGGTGGACGCGGCGGGCGAGGCGGTGATCCGGCATGGCAACGAACGGGTGCTGCGGGCCCGGTTCAATGATGCGCGGTTCTTCTGGGAGTTCGATCAGCGGGTGTCGCTCGAGGAGCGGACGGCGCTGCTCGAGAAGGTGACATTTCAGAAGGATCTGGGGAGTTATGCAGTGAAGACGGAGCGGGTGCGGCGGGTGGCGGCGGCGCTGGCGCGTCGGGTGCCGAGTGTCGATGCTGTGGCGCTCGATGAGGCGGCGCGGCTGGCGAAGACGGATCTGACGGCGGAGCTGGTGAAGGAGTTTACGGAGCTGCAGGGTGTAGTCGGTGGGCTGTATGCGCGGGTGCAGGGAGTATCAGAGGCTGCTGCGGCTGCGATCTATGACCAGTACCGGCCGGTGGGCATGGAGGATCGTGTGCCGCGGACGGTGGAGGGATCGCTGCTAGCGATGGCGGACAAGGCGGATACGATTGCGGGGATGTTCGGGTTGGGGATGGAGCCGACGGGCTCGAAGGATCCGTTTGCGCTGCGGCGGGCGGCAAACGGGATTGTGAAGATCCTGGCGGAGACGGCGCTGCCGCTGACGCTCAGGGACGTGGCGGAGGCCGGCGCGGAAGGGACGGGGGAGCTGGTCGGGGCGATGCTGGGTTTCTTCCGGGAGCGGGTGGAGTTTTATCTGCGCGAGGTGAAGGGGCAGGCGTACGACGTGGTGGCGGCGGTGCTGGCGGCGGGGTTTGATGAGGTGGGGGACGCGGTGGCGCGGGCGGAGGCGGTGACAGCGGTGCGGGCGGCGACGGGTGCGGGCGGCGATGACTTTGCGGCGGTGAGTGCGGCGTTCAAGCGGATGGGCAACATCCTGGCGCAGGCGCGGGAGAAGGGGATCAAGGTGCCGGCGCAGGTGGATGAGAGCCTGCTGCTGGAGCCGGAGGAGACGGCGCTGGCGGAGCGGGCGAGCGACCTGGCGGCCGCGGTCGATGCGATGCGGGCTGCGGGCGAGTACGAGGGCGCGCTGCGGGCGGTTGCGGGTCTGCGGCCGCAGGTGGATGCGTTCTTTGAGGCGGTGATGGTGATGGCACCGGAGCCGCAGGTGCGCGGAAACCGGCTGGCGCTGCTGGCGCGGGTGGTGGGGGATTTCTCGCGGATCGCGGACTTCTCGGAGATTGTGACGGCGGGGTAGCGGCGCGGACTCAGCCGCTGCGTGCCGCAAAGGTGCTATGGGCGGGACGGTGGCGGTGTGGTGTTCTGAGGGCCGGGGTGCCCTATGGCGTGTTCACGGTGCGTGGAGGAGTCGCGGCGCGAAGAGCTGCGGAGTTTCTGGCGGCAGGTTTCGAACGAGGATAAGCGGCAGATCGCGACGGGCTCGGTGGCACTGGTTGGCTCGGCGGTGGGCTGGGGTGTGACGGGGCTGCTGGGTGGATTGGTGGGGATGTTTCTTGGCGGGTGCGTGGGTGGGATCCTGGGGCTGTCGCGGTACAAGGACCAGGTGGGAGCGTTGGCTGGGATGAAGCTGCGGGCACGGCGCGGGCTGCGGCGGTCGGGCGAAGCCCGCTGATTGATGTTTGGGAGCTTGCGGCGGAGAAGCAGACCCCTACGGGATGACAACGAGAGAAAGGCACAGGTCGCCCCGCACTTCTTTGAGGATCAAGAGAGTTGCGAACCGGGCGCGGTGTTGCCTGGTCGGTCCTTTTAGTTGAGTCGTTGCAGGCGGGCGATGAGTTTTTCGGCCAGGGGCTCGCCGGACTCGGTCCAAAGCAGGCGGCTGGAGATGCCGCAGTGTTTTTCGACGGAGAGGGTGAAGGCGAGAAGCATCTCGACGTTGCGCTGGATGTACTGGGCGGCTTCGGAGAGCGGCTCGGAGGCTTTGGCGGCACCGGCGGCGGTGAAGGCGAGCAGGTTGGAGCGATGTCCGGTGTTGGCTTCGGCGTCGCTGCTGTCTTCGTTGCCGCTGCTGTCTCCGTTGCCGCTGCTTTTGCCGGTTTCGAGATCGTCTTCGTCGTCTCCGTCATCGAGGTCGTCTTCATCGTCGAGGACCCAGGGGTAGTCGAGACCGAAGTCGATGCGGATGTGGCCGTTTTGTTCGAAGCTGGAGTCGTCGAAGTGCGGGCCGAAGCCGAGGAATTTTACGGTGGTGGGGTAGGGACGCCAGAGGGTGTCGAGCTGGCCGGAGGGATCGAGGGTGAGGGCGGAGTCGGCGCTGTAGTTAGGGCTGCCGGGGCCGGTTTCGGGGGTCCAAAGGCGCCACTTCATCTCGAACTCGTAGGCCATGTCGTCGTGGAGGATCTCGGTGGCTTCGGCGACGGCGGTCTCGATGATGGAGGCGGAGGTGTCCTGGTTTTCTTCGGCGCGATCGTCGGTGACGTAGAGGCGCTGGTAGACGGGGGCTTCAGAGAAGCTGATGGGATAGGCGGCGGCGGCCTGGACGCGCTTGGTCTGGAGTCCGTTTTGGGGGTCGGACTGGTTGCCGCCGCTGATGAGCGCGAACTGGCGCATGACGCTGACCAGCGAGGCGGGGAGAGTTTCCAGCCGGAAGTTGGGGAACCAGAGGCTGAGGTAGAGCTGATCGGCCATGGCTCTAGTGTAGCGGGATCGGTAGGAGGCAGGGGATGTGTGCTGGGCGGTGGAGTAGTACGTCGCTCCGCTCCGTCCTATTAAGAGCAGAATGCGGGGGGTGCTCCCCTTCGGCTTCGCTCAGGGTCGGAATGACAACAAAACGCGTGGCCGCATGCGGGAGGCCTGTTGGGTGTGTGAGGCCTGTTTGCGTGCGGGCGCGGGACGGGTTACTGCGGGAGCATGCCGAGGGAGGCGAGCCAGGTTTCGACGAGTTGTGGCCAGGCGGTGGCGGGGAGGTTTGTGCGGCGGAGGCCGAAGGCGTGGCCGCCTTGCGGGTAAAGGTGCATCTCGACGGGGACGCCGGCTTTCTTGAGGGCGGCGTAGTAGCTGAGGGAGTCTTCAACGCGATCGACGTGGTCGTCTTCGTTCTGCAGGAGGAAGGTTGGCGGGGTCTGGCGAGAGATGCGGCGGGCGATGTCGGGGTTAAGGGCGAAGCTGTTGTCCGCGAGCGAGAGATGGCCGGGGTAGAGAGCGACGGCGAAGTCCGGACGGCAGCTCTGCCGGTCGGCGGCGTCGACGGGTTGATAGAGGCGACGAGCGAAGTGGACGCTCATGGCTGCGGCGAGGTGGCCGCCCGCGGAGAAGCCGAGGACGCCGATGCGGTGTGGATCGATGCCCCATTCGGCGGCGTGGGCGCGCACGAGGCTGAGCGAGCGTTGCGCGTCTTCGAGGGCTTCGGGCGAGCTGGGGTAGGAGCCGGACTTCGGCAGCTTGTCTTCGCCTGGGACGCGGTACTTGAGGAGAACGCAGGTGATGCCTTTGGCGGTGAGCCACTCGCAGACCTCGGTGCCTTCGAGATCGATGGCGAGGATCTGGTAGCCGCCGCCGGGGAAGACGAGGACGGCGGTGCCGGTGTTCCTGACTGAGGGCGAGAAGACCGTGAGGGTAGGGATGGAGACGGTGTTGATGTAGGTCCAGGGCCGGCCGGCAACGAGGTCCTTGGTGTCGGTCTTGACCGTCTCGGGGCCGGTGATGGGGCGGGCGTCGGGGATGGCTCCGGGCCAGAGGGGTTGCTGGGTGTGGCCGGGAGGGGGCTGCCAGGTGGCGGGCCGTTGCGCGTGGAAGCTGGTGGCGGAGACGAGGGCAAGGAGGGTGGCGGCTAGGGGCTTGATCACGGTTTGGACAGCGTATGCAGGATCGGCTGGGAGCGGGAGTTGCAAGGGATGTTCGGATCGCGGAGATCCGTGAATTCCCGTGGGTGAGAAGATGAGGGGTAGACGGCACATGCGAACGACGATCGAGAAGGTGCGGGCGGCGATGGTGGCGGGCGCGGCCCTGGTGGCAATGGTCGTTGCCGGCTTTCTGCTGCTGGCGCACTACAGGGCACATCGATCGCTGCGCAACCTGCCGGCGCGGCTGGGCCTGGATATTCAGAAGGAGACGAATGGGTATACCGTCTCGCAATCGGTGAAGGGGCACACGGTATTCACGCTGCACGCGGCGAAGGCGACGCAGCACAAGGATGGAATGACCGCTTTGCAGGACGTCGGCGTGGTGCTGTACGGGCAGAAGGACGGGCGGGCGGACCGGATCCGCGGCAAGCAGTTTGAGTACGACCAGAAGAATGGTGTGGTGCGCGCGACCGGCGAGGTACAGCTGGACCTGCAGGCGCCGGCGCCGAGTACGGCAGGAGCGCGGGCGGAGTATGCGCGTGGCGGTGCGTCGGCGGGGAACAAGGCGGGTGAGGGAGATGGGCAGCCGATTCATGTGGTGACGAGCGGGCTGGTGTATGTGCAGAGCCTGGGGGTAGCGTCGACCGATCAGCCGATACGGTTTGTGTACCGGGGGATGACGGGGCAGGCGAGGGGCGCGGCGTACAACTCGGACACGGGCGTGACGACGCTCGAGAGCGAGGTTCGGGTGTCCGCGGTGCGGGACGGACGGCCGACGGTGCTGACGGCGGCGCACGCGGAGATGGATCGTGCGAACCACCGGATGACGCTGCGGATGGCGCGCTATGTGGCGCTCTCAAAGGTGGAGAGCGAACGCGGCGGAAGCGAGACGATGACGGCGGGGCTGATGGTGGTGCACCTGGCGCAGGACGGCGGCGGGATCGAGAGCGCGGAGGGCTCAGACGGCGTGGAGGTGGCGAGTGGGGAGAGCCACATGCAGGCGCCGGAGGGTGTGGTGCACATGAACGCCGATGGCCGGGCGGAGATGGCGCAGATGACTGGAGGTGTCCGGTTCGCGAGTGAGCAGGGGAGCGGGAAGGGAGCGGCGGGGGACACGATTGAAGGGCAGGCGGCGAGTGGGGTGGCGCACTTTAACGGGCGAGGCGAGGTCGAGACGGTGCGGCTGACGGGCGGAGTGAAGGCGCAGTCGCGAAGGGTGTCCGCGGGTGAGACACGGGAGATGATGGGCGGCGAGATGGACCTGCGGCTGGGCGGGAACGCGGGTGGAAGCAGACGATGGGTGCAGGAGGCGACGATGCGTGGAGATGCGCGGGTGACGAGCGCGCTGCCGGCGATCACGGGGCACACGGCGGGCACGGAGGAGATGCGAGGGGATGTTCTGGTGGGCTCGTGGCGCGAAGAGCATGGAGCGACGGTACTGCGCGAGGTGACGGGCGAGGGGCATACGGCGATCCGGCGCGTGCGGGACGGGGTGGATGAGGTGAGCCGCGGGGATCGGCTAAGAGCGGAGTTTGGCGCGGTGGCGAAGGCGGGTGTGGCGTCGCGGCCGGGGATTGTGACCGCGACGCAGGAGGGTGCGGTGGCGCTCGAACGGGTGGCGGCGGTAAAGAGCGCAGATGGGGCGAAGGCGAAGACAGATCTGGCGAATGCGAAGACGGAGACGACGCGCGGGAGAGCCGAGCGTGCGGAGTATGACGCGGCGTCTGGACAGGTGAGGCTGACGGGCGGGGCGGAGATCTCCGATGGGGCGAGCGCGGTGCGGGCGGAGCGGGTGGCGATGTCTGAGGGGACGGGTGACGCGGAGGCACAGGGCACGGTGCAGGTGACATACCGGCAGCCGGCTGCCGTGGCGGGCGCGCCAAGTGGCGAGAGTCATGCGATGACGACGGCGGGTGGCGAGACGCACGCGGCCCATGCAGGCGAGGCGAAGTTGCCGATCCATGCTGTGGCGGAGCGGGCGGTGATGCGGAAGGCGAGCGGGGTGACGACGTTCTTTGGAACGCCGACGTTGCGAGCGCGGCTGTGGCAGGGCGGATCGCAGGTGGAGGCGCCGGTGCTGGTGTTTGGGCGTAAGGATTCGACGCTCGATGCGTATGGCGCGGAGGCAAGTGAGGCGATGCCGGTGCGCACGGTGTTGGCGTCTGCGCCGCACGCGACAGCAGCCGCGGACGAGCCGGCAGAGGCGAAGCGGACGGCGCCGGCGGTGGTGCGGGTGCAGAGTGGACGGCTGCACTATGCGGAGGCGCTGCGACGGGCGGAGTTCAGCAAGGGCGTCGTGCTCGAGGATGCGGAGGGAACGATGACGAGTCGCGATGCGGTGGCGCTGCTCCTGCCGAACGCGGCGAAACAGGCTGTGCCGGCGGGCGGGAATGACGTGAAGACCGCGGGGACGATGGGAGTTCCGGACGGTGGACTGCCGGGCGGCGGGCTTGATCGCGTGACGGCAACGGGTGATGTGGTGATTCGGCAGACGGGACGCGTGGCGACGGGACAGCAGGCGGTGTACACGGCGAAGGATGGGATGTTTGTGCTGACGGGTGGAGGCGGCGTGCTGCCGAAGGTGGTGGATGAGGCGAACGGAACGATCACCGGAGCGGCGCTGCGGTTTGGGTCGGGGGATGATAGCGTGACGGTGGATGGGCGCGTGAAGGACGGCGCGCCGGCGGCCGGTGATGGGCGTGTGCACACGCGGACGAAGGTGAAGCAGAAGGGATGAAGACGCTCGCGGCGGAGGAGATCGGAAAGCAGTACGGCGGCCGGCAGGTGGTGCGCGGGGTGACGCTCGAGATTGCGCAGGGCGAGGTGGTGGGGCTGCTGGGGCCGAATGGCGCAGGGAAGACGACGAGCTTCTACATGATTGTGGGGCTGGTGCGGCCGGACACGGGGCGGGTGCTGGTGGATGGCAAGGACATCAGCCGTCTGCCGATGTATCTGCGCGCGCGCAATCACGGTATCAGCTACCTGCCGCAGGAGCCATCGGTGTTTCGCAAGCTGACGGTGGAGGACAACATCCTGGCGGTGCTGGAGACGCAGGAGCTGAGCTGGGAGACGCGGCGCACGCGAACGGAGCGGCTGATTGAAGATCTGAATTTAGGTCACGTGCGTAAGACAAGAGGGTACGCGCTGAGTGGCGGGGAACGTCGGCGCGTGGAGATCGCGCGATGCCTGGCGATTGAGCCCAAGTTTATTCTTCTGGACGAGCCTTTTTCCGGGATCGATCCGATTGCGGTTCTTGATCTGCAAGAGATTATTTTTGGATTGAAGCGAAGTGGGATCGGTGTCCTGATCACGGATCATAATGTGCGGGAGACGCTGTCAGTGACGGACCGGGCCTACATCATCAACGAGGGCAGGATCTTTCGCGCCGGGACGCCGTCGGAGCTGGGGCGAGATGCTGAGGTAAAGCGCATCTACCTGGGCGAAAAGTTTTCGATGGATTAGGTTTGCGGGTTTTGGAGAACGTTACAACTTCCGTTGTAAAGCAGGGTTTTCCGAGACGCGAGAGCACACAGGTGAGCATAGACTGACACCACATGCAGTTGGCCCATGTAGACTGTGGCCACCTGAGTGACGCGAAGCAGAGACACCGCAGCGGCTGAGCAGGATTCGACCTTAGAGTGACAAGGGCGAGCGGGACATAACGATCAACAAACAGAACTGCATGTGGATCTGCAGAGAAGGAATCCAGAGAACGTGTTACTTCAACCGAAGCTGAACCTCAAAGTGTCGCAGCGGCAGGTGCTGACTCCTGGACTCGTCCAGATGGTGAGCGTGCTGGCGCTGAACAAGCTTGAGTTGAAGGAGATGATCAACACCGAGATGATTGAGAATCCGGTGCTGGAGGAGCTCGAAGAGACGGGTGTTTCGTTTGAGGAGATTGCGGGTCGCGAGGGCGATCGGGAGCGCTCGGCCGAAGAGGTAGCAGCGGAGGGAGAGCGGGTCGAGAAGGATCCGTTCGACGAGATTGACTTTGGGGAGTACTTCAAGGACTTTCTGGATCCGGGGTTCAAGACGGCTTCGAACTTTGAGGAGTATGACAAGCCCTCGTTTGAGCATTTCCTCTCGCAGCCGAGCACGCTGACGGACCACCTGATGTGGCAGCTGGGATCGATGACGCTGCGGGCCGAGGTGAAGATGGCGGCGGAGCTGATCATCGGCAACCTGGAAGACAGCGGGTACCTGCTGACGACCGATGAAGAGCTGATCGACTCCATGCTGCAGTTTGCGGTACCGCCGCGATCGTTGCCGATTCCGTTCGAACGCGGGATGCGCGGACGAGTGGTGGAGGTGACCGCAGAGGCCGGCGCGGCGTTGCAGGAGGATGGAGGTGCGCCGGCAGCCGCGACGGTCGCGAGTGCGGAACGCGAGCGGTTGCGTGGTGTGGTGTGCGAGGCGCGGAAGGTGATCCATTCGCTTGATCCGATTGGCGTGGGCGCGCGGGATCTTCGCGAGTGTCTGCTGCTGCAGATTGAAGCGCAGAGGGCAGAGGCTGCGACGGCGCTGCGACGGGCGTCGGCACGCAGCGTGCAGAGGGGTGTGACGGCGGAGGCGGCGGCGGGGATCTTTGGGACGGCGTCGCACATTGTGCGGAACTGCCTGAGTCTGCTGCAGAAGAAAGACATGCGCGAGTTGACGCGGGCGTGTGGATGCACGGCGGAGGAGGTGAATGCGGCGGTAGAGTACATTCGCACGCTTGATCCGCGGCCGGGACAGCGCTACAACGAGTCCGAGACGCGCCTGATTGAGCCGGATGTGGCGTTTGTGAAGCGCGACGACAAGTTTGTGGTGCTGATGAACGAAGAGGATATGCCGGCGCTGCGGCTGAACCAGAGCTACAGGAAGATGATCGGGCAGGAGCAGACGGAGAAGCAGGTCAAGGACTACGTCAAGGAACGTTACAAGTCAGCGATCCAGCTGCTGCGGAATATCGAACAGCGAAAGAACACGATTCTGCGGACGTGTGAAGTGATCGTGCGGCGACAGGTGGATTTTCTGGAGCATGGAGTTGAGGCGCTGCGGCCGATGATGATCAAGGAGGTCGCTGAAGAGATCGGCGTGCATCCCTCCACGGTGAGCCGCGCGGTGGCGAACAAGTATGTGCATACGTCGCAGGGCGTGTTCGAGCTGCGGTTCTTCTTTTCCGAGGGCGTGAACGGGCCAGAGGGCGGCGATCTGCCGCTGGTGCTGCTGAAGCGCAAGGTGAAGAAGCTGATCGAAGACGAGGACTCGCGCAAGCCGTTGACGGACGATCAGCTGGCGGCGGAGCTGCAGCGGCAGGGGATCCAGGTGACGCGGCGTACGGTGGCGAAGTATCGCGAGGATCTGCAGATCCCCAGTACGCACCAACGTCGGGTGCGCTGAGCGCATCGTAACGGGAAGACGTTACTTGAGGTGCACGCACGATGAATGTTGAAGTGACTGGACGACAGACTACGGTGACTCCGAAGCTGAAAGAGCAGGCGGAGGAAGGGCTGAAGCAGATCTCGACGATTGTTGGGAAGACAGGGAACTGCCACGTCATTCTGACGGAAGACAAGTACCGCAAGATTGCGGAAGTAACGGTAAAGGGCAAGGAGATTGAGTTCGTCGCGACGGCGGAAGGCGCGGAAATGAGCGTGGCGCTGCACGATGCACTGGCGAAGGTGGAACAGCAGACAGTGCGGCACAACCAGAAGCAGACGGTCGGTCGCAGGCACCCGAAGGACGATCTGAAGACAGCATCGGCCGCCCTGGCGGATGCGGATACGGCCGAGGTTTAGGGCACGACACGCGGGCTTCGCCGGGATGGCAGGCGAATGCTAGGATGCCACCATGCCGGCGAAGCGCGCTTCGAAGAAAACGATCTCTCCGCGGAAGACCAAGCCGAACGGTTCCTCCGCTAAACGAGGAGCGAAGAAGGATACAGCGGTGGGCCCGCGTGAGCTGGTGGTGCTGACCGGGCTTTCGGGGTCGGGGAAGCTTTCGGCTCTGAAGGCGTTTGAGGACCTCGGATACTACTCGGTTGACAATCTTCCGCTGGAGCTGATTCCGCAGTTCGCCGAGCTGGTGCGACAGTCGAAGTCGATTGAGCGAGCGGCGCTGGTGGTGGATGTCCGCGAGGGAGTGAAGCTCGAGGAGTTTCCAGCGACGCTGCGGAAGATCCAGCGCATGCTGCCGACGCGGGTGGTGTATCTCGAGGCTTCCGACGACGCGCTGGTGCGGCGTTTCTCTGAGACGCGACGACCACATCCGCTAGGACGCGACGAGACGGTGCTGCAATCGATTCGCGCGGAGCGGAAGCGGCTGGACCCGGTGCGGAATGTCGCTGACATTCTGCTGGATACGACAAAGTTCACGGTGCACGAGCTGCGGGCGCACATCAATGCGCAGTTCGATCGCGAGGTGAGCGACCGGAATCTGACGGTGTCGACGATTAGCTTTGGATTTAAGAATGGAGTTCCGGCCGAGGCGGATCTGGTGTTCGATGTGCGCTTTCTGCCGAATCCGCACTTTGTGCCGGAGTTCCGGAAGCTGACGGGCAAGCACCCGAAGGTGGCGAAGTATGTGCGGCAGTTTCCGCAGACGCAGGAGTTTCTGGACAAGGTGACGGAGCTGATGAAGTTTCTGTTGCCGCACTATATCAAGGAAGGCAAGAGCTACCTGACGGTGGCGTTCGGGTGTACGGGCGGACAGCATCGATCGGTGTTCATTGCCGAAGAGATGAAGAAGCGGCTGGCGGAGGATGGCTACCGGGTGAAGACGGGGCATCGGGACATGCCGCGCTGAGCGGGTTGCCCAGGATCAAGACCTACAATATGGCATGGCGGAACGAAGCGGGCAGGTGACGGCGGCGTGAGACGACTCTGGCGACTGCTTCTGTATGTCCGGCCGTATCTGTTGTACTCGTTCGGCTCGGTGGTGCTGCTGGCGATCGTGGGGGCGATGGCGGCGTTTCGCGTGCTGCTGGTGAAGCCGATCTTCGACAACGTGCTGGCGCCGGATGCGCAGTCGCGTGATGTGCTGGTGTTTAAGGTGCCGCACCTGCAGCATGCGCTGAATCTGCATTTCCTGGTTCCGAGTCATTTTCATAATGCGTGGACGGTGGTGGCCTATGCGCTTGTGGCGTCGGCGCTGGTGAAGTCGGCGTGTGACTACGTGGGGACGTATCTCGTGAACTATGCGGGATTCGGGATGATTACGGATCTGCGCAACGATCTGTATGAGGCGGTGCTGCGGCGGTCGGTGGCGTTCTTCCAGAAGCATGCGACGGGCACGCTCTTGTCGACGTTGATCAATGACATCGAGAAGGTGCAGTTTGCGATGTCGAGCGTGTTGGGAGATTTTCTGCAGCAGATCTTTACGCTGCTGTTTCTGATCGGCGTGGTGGTGCTGTACGGCGGCAAGCTGGCATGGATCCTGCTGTTATTTGTGCCGGTGATTGTTTCGTCGGCGCGGCGGATCGGCCGGCGGGTGCGGCAGACGACGCGGCGCGGACAGGACAAGCTGGCGGAGATCCAGAACATTCTGCACGAGACGATTACGGGCAACCGGATTGTGAAGGCGTTCGGGATGGAACGCTGGGAGATGGGGCGGTTTCAGCAGGCTGCGGCAAGACTGTTCCGTGCGAATTTGAAGTCAGTGAGTGTGCAGGCGATCAGCTCGCCGCTGATGGATGCGCTGGGCTCGGTGGCGATTGCGCTGCTGCTGATGCTGGGGCGAGAGCGCATCAAGGGGCATGCGATGACGACGGGATCGTTCATTGCCTTCCTAGTGGCGGTGTTTACGCTGTATGACCCGGTGCGGAAGTTTGCGCTGTACTACAACAGCTTCCAGCAGGCGCTGGGGGCGAGTGAAGAGATCTTTCGCTTTATGGATGCGCAGGATGATGTGACGGAGAAGAGGCGAGCGTTTGTGTTGAAGGGATTCGAGCGCGAGGTTTTGTTCGATGGTGTGGGCTTCGCGTATGAGAGCGAGGGCGAGGTGGCGCAGGTGCTGCACGGGATCGACCTGCGGGTGGAGCGCGGGGAGGTGATCGCGCTGGTGGGGCCGAGCGGCGCGGGCAAGTCGTCGCTGGTAAATCTGCTGCCGCGCTTCTTCGATGTGAACGAAGGAGCGATCCGGGTCGACGGGCATGATGTGAGGGATGTGACGATTGACTCGCTGCGGCAGCTGATCGGGAAGGTAACGCAGGAGACGGTGCTGTTCAACGACACGGTGCGGAACAACATTGCGTACGGTCGGCCGGATGTGGCGATGGAGCGCGTGGAGGCCGCGGCGCGTGCGGCGCTGGCGCATGACTTTATCGAGCGGATGCCGGAGGGGTATGACACGATCATCGGCGAGAAGGGCGCGCGGCTGAGTGGCGGCGAGCGGCAGAGAATTGCGATTGCGCGGGCGCTGCTGAAGGATGCGCCGATATTGATTCTGGATGAGGCGACGTCGGCGCTTGATGTGGAGAGCGAACGCTTTGTGCAGGCGGCGCTCGGGAACCTGATGCAGGACAGGACGGTGTTTGTCATCGCGCATCGATTGAGCACGGTGCGGCGGGCGTCGCGGATTGCGGTGATTGAAGGCGGGCGGATCGCGGAGATTGGAACGCATGACGTGCTGGTGCAGTCGGGCGGGCGATACCAGCGGTTGTACGAGATGCAGTTTGTCGATAGCGACACGGAGACGGTGGCGCCGGCGGTGGTGGTGGAGGGAATAGCTTGAGCGCGGTTCGATCAATGACGGGGTTCGCGGCGGTGGAGGGAAGTTTCGCGGACGGGACGATGTTCACGCTTTCGCTGAAGAGCGTGAACCATCGTTTTCTGGATCTGCAGATGCGTCTGCCGAGTGGTTGTGATGCGCTCGAGGTGGAGCTTCGACGGATGCTGAAGGCGAATGTGGAGCGCGGGCATGTGGACGTGACGCTCGAGATCGGGCGGGGAGTGGCGGCGCGGGTTGCGATGCCGGTGATCCAGGAGCAGGTGCTGGAGGCGCTGGTGGTGAGTCTGCGGCAGACGGCGCAGCGGATGGGTCTGACGCAGGAGCCGGAGCTGACGGCGCTGCTGCGGGTGCCGGGGGTGATGACAACGGAGGCTCGGCAGAGTGGGGTGCTTGATGCGGAGGCGACGGCCGCGGTGCTAGCGGTGATGGCGCCTGCGGTGGAGCGGTTGCAGACGGTTCGTGAGCAAGAAGGAGCGGATCTGGCGGCGGAGCTGCGAGCCGGCATGGCTCGGCTGCTGACGGCGAGTGACGAGGTGAGCGGGCTGCGGGCGGGGGTTCGACAGGCTCTGTTTTTGCGGTTGCGAGCGAAGTTGGAAGAGCTGCTGGGGAGCAGTGGGGTGAGTGAAGAGCGGTTGCTGACTGAGGCTGGGCTGCTGGCGGAGAAGAGTGACGTGGAGGAGGAGCTGGTGCGGCTGCGGACGCATATCGAACGCTTCGCCGCCATTCTCGATGCGGGCGGTGTGGTTGGAAAGCAGCTGGACTTTCTGCTGCAGGAGCTGAGTCGCGAGGCGAACACGACGCTGTCAAAGACGGGAAGCGCGGCGGGGCCAGATGGTTTGCGGATTACGGAGCTGGGGCTGGTGATGAAGGCGGAGATCGAGCGGGCGAGGGAGCAGGTACAGAACCTGGAGTAGGGTTGGCCGCGTTTTTGGCGGGCTGACGCGGGTGGGACGGTAGACTGACGAGAACGTTCGAGCAAGGATGGGAACGACAGCACTATGGCGGGCATTCTGTTCATCATTTCGGCGCCTTCGGGATCGGGGAAGTCGACGCTGGTGAGCCAGCTGCGAACGCTGGTGGAAGGGCTAGATTTTTCGATCTCGTATACGACGCGGCTGCCGCGGGGATCCGAGGAAGATGGGCGGGAGTACCACTTCACGACGCGGGCGGAGTTTGAGGCGATGATCCGGGCGGGGGAGTTTCTGGAGTGGGCGGAGGTGTTTGGAAACTACTATGGGACGGCGCGGAGTGCGCTGGCGCATGCGAAGACGGTGGGAAAGGATCTGCTGCTCGATATTGATGTGCAGGGCGCGCTGCAGGTGATGCGCGCGCTGCCTGCGGCGGTGTCGATCTTTATCGTGCCGCCGAGTCCGGAGGTGCTGGAGATGCGGCTGCGGAATCGGAGCCAGGCAGAGCATGTGACGGAGGAGGCGGTGATTGCGCGGCGGCTGGCGCAGGCGCGCCAGGAGCTGATGCGGGTGTGGGATTACAAGTACGCGCTGGTGAACGACACGCTGGACCGCGCCGTGGCGGAGCTGCGCTCGATTGTGTTGACGGCGCGTGGTGAGAATGGCGAGTTGCGCGCCATGGCGGAGTCGTGTCTTTCCGACGCGGATGCGGGGCGGTTGCGGCCGGTGCTGGATCGTTTCAAGTAGGTGGCTAAGTCGACGCCGCTGAGGCGCATGGGGCGGTTTCTGTGGTGTTGCTCCCGGGGGTGCGGTAGAGTCTTGGGTACGGGGTGAACGGATGACGACAACAGACGGAGTGCTCCACAACAAGTACAGCCTGGTAAAGGGTGCGGCGCGACGGGCGCGGCAGCTGCAGAACGGTGCGCCGGCGATGATCACGACCAAGTCGATGAAGGCTTGCCGCGTGGCGCAGGACGAGATTGAGCAGGGGCAGGTGAGCTACCGCTTTGGAACGAAGAAGCCGGCTGGCGACGCGGTGGTGCTGGAGATGCCGGCGAAGGTCTCGGCCGAACCGGTTGAGCCGCGCTCGTAGATAAGGCAGGGATGGCGCTTCAAGCAGAGCAGATACGGGCATATGTCGAGTATCTGCGGGACCTTGGCGTGTATGAGATGTACCGACACGGGCCAGCCGGAACGATGACCGTCGCGGAGCTTCTGGGGACTGCTGCCGAGGCTCCGGAGCTGACTGCGCCGGCAACGCGAGCCGTGGAGACGGAGAGGCGGATCGCTCCGACTGCTGCTACAAGGCCGGTCGCGTTGCGGACCGTTGCCGAGGTTAAGATCCAGGCTGAGCCGCTTACCGCGGTGAGTGCTGAAGCAAGTACGGAGAGTTCGATTCCGAAGCCGATACCGTTTGACGATCTTGCGCCTCTGCCCGAGGTTCGTGTTACCGCGAAGAACAAGGTTGCGGCATTAGCGGCAATTCGGGAACGCATTGGCGACTGCACGCGATGTCCGCTGGCGTATGCGGGGCGGCACACGATCGTGTTTGGGGATGGGGACCCGAATGCGCGCATTCTCTTTGTCGGAGAAGGTCCTGGTGCGGATGAGGATGCGAGCGGGCTGCCGTTTGTGGGCAAGGCGGGGCAGCTCTTGAACAACATGATTGGAGCGATGGGGCTCTCGCGCGAACAGGTGTATATCGCGAATATTGTGAAGTGCCGGCCGCCGGGGAATCGGGCGCCGGAGCCGGTCGAGGCGAATACATGCTCGCAGTTTCTGCTGGAGCAGATGGATGTGATCCAGCCGAAGGTCGTGGTGGCGCTGGGGGCGACGGCGGCGACGTACCTGCTGGGGGTAAAGCAGTCGTTGAGCTCGCTGCGGGGGCGGTGGCATGGGTGCCGTGGGGCGAAGCTGGTGGTGACGTACCATCCGGCGTTTCTGTTGCGGGATCCGCGGCAGAAGGGTGAGGCGTGGAAGGATCTGCAGATGGCGATGGCGGAGCTGGGTTTGACGGGTGCGACAAAGAGCTAGCGATCTGAGCCGCCGGGTGGGACGATGCGGACGCTGTTGGCGCGGCAGGAGCGAATGTTAGAACAGGCGGCGGCGTGCAGGTCGTGGTCGAGGCAGACTTCGACCGCGGTGAGATAGTTGTTGCCGCAGCTGAGGGCGAGGCTTTCTCTAGGGATGGCGGGGTTGGCGCGGGAGAACTGCGCGAGGAGGTCGTCTGGCGTGGCGGCGGTCTGACGGGTGAGACCGGCCAGGCTGCTTGGGATGGTGACGGCGTGCAGGGCGGTGCGGGCTTGTGTGAAGAAGGCTTCGGCTGAGAGGCCGGAGCAGGTGCCGTGGGTGGACCACTCGTGGCTGAGCAGGCCGGCGTCGGGGTAGAGGTCGCGGAAGGCGGCGGGATCGGAGGGGCCGGAGGCATCCGAGCAGTGTTCGGGGTAGGAGCCGTCGTTGTTCTGCGGCCAGAGACCGTGGAGGACGAAGCCGGGGTGGGCGTCGCACTCGGGTTTATCGGGATGGGTGGCGCAGAACTCTGGCGACCAGGAGAGATTGAGGAGATAGAAGTCGAAGGCGCCGGGCTGGCCGGAGGTGCCCTGGCTGTTGTGGCGGCGGCTCTGGTGGTTGTTGCTGCGGCCTTCGTTCGATTCGTCGCTGCGACCTTGATCCTGGTTGCGAGCTTCGTCGTCGCGGCGATCGGTGTCGCGCCTGCGGTCGTCGCGGGTGGCGCGATCGGGGTATCGCCTGTCGGTGATGGTGATGTCCGGCTTCGCGTGGCTGTTGCGGACGTACCAGGCGATGAGGAACATGGGGATGAAGACGAGAAGAGCGAGAAGGCGTTTGAGCATGGCGGCAGTGTAAGCATATCGCTTGCAGACCGCTTGCTTCGCTTGCAGACGCGCTCGCTTCGCTTGCAGGCGAACGATGATCGGTCCTGCCTTCGGCAGAGTGGAGCCCGCCCATCCCGCGAGAGGCCGCGGCATGGATGGGGCACCCGCTTCGCGTTTGGCGCGAGGAAAGCTGAGGGCGATAAGCTGGACAGATGCCCCTGTTCTGCGATGTTGCGTTGCCGGTGCCGCTCGATCGGCTCTTTACGTATGCGGTGGGGGATCGTGTGCCGGCCGTGGGGGCGCGGGTGCTGGTGCCGTTTAGCGGGCAGAGGCTGATAGGAGTGGTGGTGCGGGTGCACGACACGCCGCTGCCGGAGGGGATTGAGGCGAAGCCGGTGCAGGCGGTGCTGGATGCGGAGGCGCTGCTGCCGGACGAGCTGATGCGGCTGGCGGGATGGATTGCGAGCTACTATGTGGCGCCGATGGGTGAGGTATTGAGAGGAATGCTGCCGTTGATGGCGGAGGTGCGGCGGCAGTGGGTGTACCGGATCGCGGAGCAGGGCCGAAGGGTGCTGTACGAAGGAGCGGAGAAGGGGTCATCGCGGCGATCGCGACTGACGGCCGAGGAGCAGAACCGGGAGTACGCGGTGCTGAACTATCTGGAGAGTGGGGAGACGGCGAAGGCGAGCGCGCTGCGGTCGGCGACGAGCGCGGGGAAGGCGCTGCTGGATGGGATGGTGCGGAAGAGGTGGCTGGTGCGGGAGGCGCAGGCCGAGGAGCGGGATGCGCGCCGGGTGGAGCGGGTGGCGGTGCTGGTGGAGGATGTGCGACTGCCGAAGCTGAACGCGAACCAGACGAGTGTGCTGGCGGAGCTGGCGGCGGCGGGTGGGCGGCAGCAAGTGCGGGATCTGCGAGAGCGGCTGGCGCAGGTGGGGGTGCCGGAGTCGACGCTGGGAACGCTGGTGCGGCGGGGGCTGGTGCGGCTGGAGGAAGAGGAGTCGGCGTTTCGGCTGGGCAGTGTGGGCACGGGGGGAAAGAAGAGTGCGCATGAGCATGCGTTGAATGAGGCGCAGACGGAGGCCCTGGCGACGATTGCCGCGGCGATGGAGAAGGGCGGATTTCAGCCGCACCTGCTCTATGGCGTGACGGGCTCGGGAAAGACGGCGGTGTATGTGGCGGCGATGCAGCGGGCGCTGGCGGCGGGGCGGTCGGCGATGCTGCTGGTGCCGGAGATCGGGTTGACACCGGCCATGGCGGGGCAGATGTTTGCGGCGTTTGGCGGAGAGGTGGCGCTGCTGCACTCGGCGTTGACACCGGACGAGCGGGCGCAGCAGTGGCACAGGATCCGCAAAGGCGAGGCGAGGGTGGTGGTGGGGACGCGGTCCGCGGTGTTTGCGCCGATGATGGCGATGGGTTTGGTCATTGTGGATGAGGAGCAGGACGGCAGTTACAAGCAGGAGGAGACGCCGCGCTACCATGGCCGCGACGTGGCGGTGATGCGGGCGAAGCTGGCGGAGTGCGTGCTGGTGCTGGGGTCGGCGACGCCGTCGCTCGAGAGCTGGGCGAACGCGGAGCGGGGGAGATACCGGCGCATCGAGATGCTCGCGCGAGTGGCGGACCGACCGCTGCCCGTGGTCGAACTCATTGATATGCGGACGGAGTTTCGTGAGGTGGGGAAGGAGGAGATTTTTTCGCGACAGCTGCTGACGGAGACGCAAGCAACGCTCGATCGTGGGGAGCAGGCGATTATTCTGCTGAACCGGCGCGGTTACTCATTTGTAGTGATGTGCCGGAGTTGTGGCGAGAAGATCGAGTGTGAGAACTGCGCGATCTCGATGACGTTCCATAAGCAGGTGGGCGGCAGCCTACAGGCCGAGCCGGGACAACGGCTGGAGTGCCACTACTGCGGGTCGCGGCGGAGCGTGCCCGAGCGGTGCCCGAAGTGCCAGAGTGAGCACCTCTACTACCTTGGGGCGGGATCGCAACAGGGCGAAGAGCGGCTGCAGGAGCTATTTCCCGGAGCGCGCATTGGCCGGATGGATCGGGACACAGTGCGCGGCCGCGGCGATATGGAACGGCTGCTGACGCGGCTGCATTCGGGCGAGATCAACCTGCTGGTAGGGACGCAGATGATTGCGAAGGGGCACGACATCCACGGCGTAACGCTGGTTGGTGTGGTGGGCGCGGATCTGGCGCTGGGACTGCCCGACTTTCGGGCGTCCGAGCGAGTGTTTCAGCTGCTGACGCAGGTGGCGGGACGCGCAGGGCGAGGCGAACTGCCGGGCAGGGTGCTGGTGCAGACGTACCATCCGGAGCACTACGCGATCCAGTGCGCGCAGCGGCATGACTATCCGGGGTTTGTGGCGAAGGAGATGCAGTTCCGGCGGTGGATGCACTATCCGCCGTTTACAGTGCTGGCGAACATCATCGTGCAGAGTGAGCAGCTGGAAGAGGCGGCGGGCTGGGCGGCGGAGCTGGGGCGGTGGTTTGGCCGGGCAAAGCTGGAGACGGTTCGCGTGCTGGGACCGGCGGTGGCGCCGATCTCGCGGATCAAGCGCATCTACCGGTTTCACTTTGTTTTGAAGACGGAGTCGCGCAAGGTTCTGGGCGAGGCGCTGCGCGGCATGCTGGCGCATGCGGAGGCGCAGGAGATTCCGCGTCGAGCGCTGCTGGTCGATGTCGATGCGGTTCGTCTGATGTAAAAGCGTGCTGGCGCGAGCGATTACGTCAGCAGGTGGAGTTCCTTGCCAGGCTTGAAGCGCACGGCTTTTCCGGGAGCGATGGAGACTTCAGCGCCGGTGCGCGGGTTGCGCCCGATGCCGGTCTTTCGTGGCTTGACGGTAAAGACGCCGAAGCCGCGGAGTTCGATGCGGTCGCCCTCGACAAGGGATCGTTTCATGCTTTCGAAGATGGCATCCACGGCCGCTTCGGCTTTCGTACGTGGCAGTCCGGTGCGTTCGACAACCCGCTGGATCAGGTCTTGCTTAATCATCTGAGTGAGGATCCTTCGCTCTGGATTCCGTAACGGGGGGAGGGGACCGGTGCGTGTAGTACCGTGATGTTAGAAACTCACCTGCTCGTTGTCAACGAAAGAGCGCTTTCGTAAGATCGACGGATAGATGACGCTGGATCCGGCTGCCTGCCGTGGTTCGAATGCGATAAATGGAACGGCAGTTTTCAGGACTGCGGGGATGATCGACTGTGGCGATTAAGAGTGACCGATGGATTCGGGAACAAGCGACGAAGCATGGGATGATATCGCCGTTCAGTGAAAAGCAGGTGCGTGAGGGCGTGATCTCGTATGGGCTCTCCTCGTACGGGTATGATCTGCGGGTCTCGGACGAGTTCAAGATTTTTACGAATGTGAACAGTGCTGTGATCGATCCGAAGGCGTTTGATGAGCGATCGTTTGTTACGGTAGAGGCGCCGAGTGTGATTGTGCCGCCGAACTCATTTGCGCTGGCACGATCGATTGAGTATTTCAAGATCCCGCGCGATGTGCTGACGATCTGTGTGGGCAAGAGCACCTATGCGCGGTGCGGGATTATCGTGAATGTGACGCCGTTTGAGCCGGAGTGGGAGGGCTATGTGACGCTTGAGATCTCGAACACAACGCCGCTGCCGGCGAAGGTGTATGCAAATGAGGGGCTGTGTCAGATTCTGTTCTTCCAGTCGGATGAGCCCTGCGAGGTGAGCTATGCCGACCGCCAGGGGAAGTATCAGAATCAGCAAGGAATTGTTCTGCCGAAGCTTTGAGACGAGCGAGTGGTGGGCCTTGTCGTAGCTGCTGTTTTGACCGACTGATGCAGGTGTAGCGCACCGTCTGCCTTCTGACTTCTAACCTCCCCGTTCTGGAGCAAGACCTTGAAAGCTGAGAAGGGCACGGAGCGCGTTCGCTTCGGAATCGTTGCCGCGGATCCACTGCGCTTTCTGGGGTTGCAGACGATGTTTCCTGCGGATTCCGGGATCGAAGTGGTGGCACTGGATGAGACCACGACCGAGAGCCTTCAGAGCATGGCTCTGATTGTGATTGACGCGACCTGCACCGAGCTGTTGTTCGAGTTGATCGCGGCGTTTCAGAAGGCACAGCCGAGTGTTCGGCTGATTGTGGTGGGTCTGGAGATGGATCTCGCGTATGTGGAGCGGGTGATTGGCCATGGAGCAAAGGGTTATTTGACGCATGGCACATCAGAGGCGGAGATCCGGATGGCGATCGAGATTGTGCTGGATGGATCGGTGTGGGCGCCGCGTAAGGTGCTGGCGCGGCTGATTGATCGCGGGATGGCGGAGCAGCAGAAGGTGAAGCAGCCGCCGACGCTGACGCCGCGGGAGAAGGATGTGCTGCAGCGGCTGGGTGCGGGCGCGTCGAACAAGGAGATTGCCGCGGAGCTGGCGATTGATGCCTCGGCGGTGAAGGCCCATGTGGGACGCCTGATGCGCAAGATTGGAGTGTCGAATCGTACGGCGCTGAGTATGGAGGCGATGCGGCAGGGTCTGCTCGAAGGGGAGGCGCCGCTCGAGCCGTAACACCAAAGGTCTATAGACCTCCGTACCGTTGCAGGGAGACAAGATAGGGGCGATGCTTACTTCAAGCAACACAGACCTGGGAGAGGGGTCGCGAATGGCTAATAAAGCCAGGCGCGGCCCCTATTTTTTTGCCGGGGATGGGATGAACAGGCAACTCACTGAAACTTCGTGACATCGTAACTTTTGTCACGCTGATCAATTTGATCAGATTCTGTATTTAGCGCACGAGACGAAAGAGGTAAAAGGTTATGAAACAAATTGCGGCTGCAGTGTGCGGTCTGGCGATGCTGGCGACATCGATCTCTGCGTTTGGTGAAGCGGATAAATCGAAGATTGATGGACGTTTGACGGATGCAAGCGCGGTGATTCGCGAGATTATGTCTACGCCCGACAAGGGAATTCCAGCGAGCATCCTCGCCGGTGCGTCCTGCGTGGTGGTCATCCCGAGCTATAAGAAGGGTGCCTTCCTGGTCGGCGCACAGTATGGACAGGGAGCGGCGACGTGCCGCACGGCTCGTGGATGGAGTGCACCTGTGTTCGTGCAGCTCGCTGGTGGAAGCTTTGGCTTTCAGATTGGCGGACAGGCTACCGATCTGATTCTGGTCGCGATGAACCAGAATGGCCTGCAGGATATGTTGAAGAATAAGTTCAAGATCGGTGGCGATGCTTCGGCTGCGGCGGGTCCGGTTGGACGCAATGCGCAGGCCGGTACCGATTGGAAGTTGAACGCTGAGTTTCTGAGCTACTCCCGCGCCAAGGGGCTTTTCGCGGGCATCAATCTGGACGGAACGGTTCTGTCGCAAAACCAGGATGATACGCGGACGTTCTATGGCACGGACATTCCGTTCGAGACGATTCTAAAGGGTAATCAGAAGACACCGCCGGATGCGATGGGCTTTGTTCGTACCGTGGCTAAGTATTTTGTTGTTGCGAAGAATCAGTAAGGTTCCAGATATAGCTTTGTGAACAGACGGCCTATGAGGCCGTCTGTTTGCGTTTGTGGCTGCTTCTGGACGGAACGGTAGACTGGACGCAAGCCTGATGGAACACGTTCGAGTTCAAGGCAGTCTTAATCTCTCGCGGATGGGTGCGAAGCGGAGCACCATCGCGCAGTATGGCGAGTACGCCGTGGTTCGCGCGGTGCTGGGCGTACTGCGCTGGATGCCGCGACGGTGGTCACGCGGGTTGGGCGCCGCGTGTGGGGCAGCGGTCTTTCATCTCTTGAAACGGCTGCGATCGGTCGGGCGGCAGAATCTGCAACTCGCGTTTCCAGGCGCGCCTGTGTCGGACAGGGAAGCGATCTTGAAGCAAGAGTACCGGCAGCTTGGACATCATCTTGCGGAGTTCGCGCTGATGTCGCGGTACTCGCGCGCGACGGTGGAGCGGTTGATCCGATACGACGGGCTCGAACACTTTGAGCAGGCGAGTGCGAAGGGAAAGGGCGTGCTGGTGCTGACCGGGCACCTGGGTGCGTGGGAGCTCTCCAGCTTCTTCCACTCGCTGATGGGACATCCGATGGGAATGGTCATCCGGCGTCTCGACAACCCGCTGGTGGATGCGTACGTCAATGCTATCCGGTGCCAACATGGCAACCGGGTTCTGCACAAGGACGACTTTGCCCGCGGTCTGATCTCGGAGATGAAGGCGGGTCGGACGGTAGGCATCCTGATGGACACGAATATGACGCCGCCGCAGGGAACGTTTGTGCCGTTCTTTGGCGTGCCGGCCTGCACTGGCTCCGGACTGGCGCGGATTGCCCGCAAAACGGGGGCCGCGGTGCTGCCAGGGTTTCTGTTGGAGGAGCCGGGAGGGCGATATCGATTGCACTTCGGCACGGAGCTCGAGGTGGAGGACACGGGCGATAGTGAACGGGATGCGGTGACGAATACAGCCCGGTTTACGGCGGTGCTGGAGGACTACATCCGGCAGTACCCCGGTCAATGGCTGTGGATGCACCGGCGATGGAAGACGCGGCCACCGGGTGAGCCGAGGATCTACGCGTGATGACCTTCGACGAGCTGGCGGAGTTCCTCCATGCGGACCGCGACGGTGCTCCGGGAGGGTACACGGCGGAGCTTGAGGAGGTGCGGTCTCAGGAGACGGCGACGGACGCAGATGTCGTGTTTGCTCAGGAGATGCCCGCGCTGGTTGCTGCGCTCCAGTCGCAGGCCGGGGCCATTCTTGCTGAGGCGAAGCTGCGCAAGTCATCTGGGGTTGAACTGGACGGCGCGGCGGACACGCGGCGGGTGCTGTGGGTCGAAAATGCGCGGCTGTCGTTTGCTCGAGTGGGAGACCGACTGCTGGGCGAATGGAAGACGAGCGAGATCAGTTCCTCGGCCGTGATCTCTGCCGGGGCGCGCGTGGGTGCCCGGGTGCGGATCGGGCCGGGTGTGGTGGTTGAGGACGGCGTTGCAATTGGGGACGGGTGCCGGTTGGAGGCGCGCGTGGTGGTACATGCGGGGACGGTGCTGGGCACAAAGGTGACGGTGAAGGCTGGAGCGGTTCTGGGATCGGCTGGCTTCGGATTTGTTCGCGATCCCCAGAGCGGCGACTACGTTCCGTTTCCACAGCGTGGACGCCTGGTGATTGAGGATGAGGTCTGGATTGGGGCGAACTCGACGATCGACCGGGGAGCTCTGGGCGAGACACGGATCGGGCGGGGCACGAAGATCGATAATCTCGTGCACATCGGGCATAACTGCACGATCGGCACGAATGTAGTGATCGCGGCGCAGACGGGGATTGCGGGATCGAGCGTGATTGGAGACGGTGCGGTGATCGCCGGGCAGGTTGGCATCGCGGATCACGTGACCATCGGCAAAGGTGTGATTCTTGGGGCGAAGGCGGGTGTGCCTTCAAACAAGAACCTGCAAGGAGTCGGGCAGGTGTTCTGGGGCATTCCGGCGCGGCCGATCCAGCAGTATCTGCGCGAGCTGGCGCGGTTGAAGCGGTTGACGGGGAAGTAGGGCGAGCATGGCATTGATTGTGGTTGGCGGCAGCACGCGGAATATTGGGAAGACGAGCGTGGTGGCTGGCCTGATCGCGGCGCTGCGCGAACGTAGCTGGACGGCGATCAAGATCACGCAGTACGGCCATGGGATCTGTTCGGCCGACGGCAAGGCGTGCGACTGCGCGACAGCGGATCACACGATTGCCATCAGCGAGGAACGCGATCGATCGGGGAAGTCGGACAGCTCACGCTATCTGGTGGCGGGAGCGAAACGTTCGCTGTGGGTGCGAACGCAACAAGGCGAGTTGTTTGAGGCGATGCCGCGGCTTCGGCGCGAGATCGCCGAAGCGGGAGACGTGATTGTGGAGTCGAACAGCATTCTGCAGTTCGTGCGCCCGGATCTTTTTGTCTCTGTGCTGGATCCCGCGGTTGAGGATTTCAAGGGCTCGGCGCGCCGCTATCTTGACCGTGCGGATTTGATTCTGATGACGAGACGAGCCGATGGTGAGGCAAGCTGGCAGGAGTCGTTGCGGGGCGTTCTGCGGCGATCGAAGGTAATGTATTTCGATCCGGAAAGCTACGTCAGCGAGGACTTAGTTCGCTTTGTGGACGATAGACTGGCTGTAAAGGAACGCGCCTCCCTCTAACCACTCGCATTCCTTGCCTCGTATTCATGCGGAGACAGGTCATACACCGAGTCATGATGGCATCGAATGGGTCTAAGTGTGGTGAGACCTGCTGGAACGAGGATTGCGTGCGAAAAGAGGACGGACACTGTTGTGGTACGCCGGGTCTTCTTTCCGCAGGGCATGACGCACCTGTGAAGAAGCTCGTCGGAGTGTGCGCATGACAGCCCACGAGGCGTTTGAGCTTGCAACCCTGATTATGTTCGCGCTGTACTTTGTGACGGCGATGGTGGGCATGCGGCTGTTCGGGGGCGTGCAGTCGGCGGTGTGGTTTGCAGGTTCGAGCGCGCTACGCGCCATGGCTCTTGCGCTGGCGCTGTTTGGACCACAGAGCGATGTACGGACCCTTGCGGGGTCGTCTGTGTTGACGGTCGCGGCGCTGATGATGCTTCATCGCAGCTTCGCGGAACAGCTGGACCGGCCGAAGCTGCTGTGGCGCCTGCAGCTCGCGCTGCTGTTCCTGACGGTGGTGGGTGCAACGATTCTGTCGGCGACGCGGCCGAACTACCCTGTGCTCCCGTTGCTGGTGAGCACGGTGGTCGGGATCCAGGCGGCACTGACAGCTTCGGCGCTGTTCAGCTTTTCAGGCGAGGGTGTGGAGCTGGCAGGGCGCTTCGCAGGCGTGTCCATGCTGGTGTACGCGCTCTCGTTTCTGCTGCGAGCCGTAGTGGTGCTGCACTTCGGCTCACCAAACTACGCACGGGCTCTCGACGAGACGTCGACGGTGTGCCTGGCGGGCGCGCTGTTGTCGGGCGGTGCGACGACGTTCGGGTTCACGTTCATTGCGGCGGGCAGACAGCGGATTGAGCTCCTGTGGCGAGCGCAGATCGATGAGCTAACGGGGCTGCTGAACCGCTGGGCGTTCAAGCGGGTTGCGATACGGGAGACATTTCGATCTTTGCGAAAGCAGGGCAAGCTCTCCGTGCTGATGATGGATCTCGACGGTATGAAGCGGGTGAACGACAAGCTCGGTCACAGCGGGGGCGACGCTGTGCTGCAATCCGTGGCCGCATGCCTGCAGGAGGCTCTGCGAGATCGGGACTCCGTTGCCCGTATGGGTGGGGACGAATTCTGTATTCTGCTGCCGGATACGGATCTGGTCGAGGCCGTGATTGTGGCGGAGCGGCTGCGGGACCAAGTGGCCGAGCTTGACGTGCGGTATCGCGGAGAGATCGTGAAAGTAAAGGCGAGCTTTGGCGCGAGCTGCAGCGACCACTGCGGGTGGAACTGGCAGACGATGGTCGATGAGAGCGATGCCGCGCTGTACGAGGCGAAGCGCAGCGGCAACGTGAGGGTGGTGGCGGCGACGAAGATCATCGAGACACCGATGGATACGGAGAGTCTGCTGGCTGCGGCGCAGAGGAATGAGCGCCGGCGTCGATAGGAAGAGCGACAGGCTTAGATAGAGGCGACGGGAAGAGTCATGAGGTCATCGACCAAGCTGACTTCCTTCTGGATGAACGGCTCCGCATAGCGGGCACCACTGAGCAGGCCGAAGTGCCGCGCGGTAGCAAAGGTTCGCTCGCGGATCTCCTCTTCGGGGACGAAAAGCGCGCCGCCCTGATTCTGGTTCGCATATTGGGAGCGATAGGCGAGCAGAGATTGCAGCCGATCTTCGATGACGGGAGAGATGTCGACAGTGAAGGTCGGGCGAACGTCGGCGTAGAGCGAAGCGTAGAGGATCTTGTAGGGGCGATGCGGAGCGTTGGCGCCGGGGAGATCGAGACGCGAGAGGCCGCTGACGAAGCAGGACTCGTAGCCGAGAGTCGCGGTCGTGTAGTGATCCGGGTGGCGACCCTGCCAGTAGGGAAGAATGACGACGCGCGGACGAAGGCGGCGCAGAACCGTAGCAAGCTTCAACCTGTTTTCGTAGGTGTTCTGCACGTTGCCGTCGGGGAGATCGAGCGCCTCTCGATGTGCGACGCGGAGAATCTGTCCGGCGGCGATGGCTTCGGCCTCGCGTTCGGCTGCGGAACCGCGAGTTCCTGACTCGCCCTGCGTGAGATCGAGGATGCCGGTGCGCCAGCCCCGGCGCTGCATCATGAGCAGGGTGCCCCCGCAGGTCTGTTCGACATCGTCGCGATGGGCTGCGATGGCGAGGATGTCTACTGTCGCTGAGGAGACGGCCGGGCTGCTCATCAGTTTGCGGCGTTGGTCACGGCATCCATGTAGGCCACGTCAAGCGCAGTACCTTGTACGGTGATCAAGGTGTTGTTGATCTCTGAACCGTCCGCGGTGTTGAAGGCGTGCACCTGGCCACCGTAGGCGGTGTAAACCTTATGGAAGTTCTGCACCCAGCAGAGACCGGTGAGGCTGCCGTAGTAGTACTGGTCGAGATTGTCGTTGGGGTAGGGAACGGTGGTTGCGCCGCCAGGAGTTGCGTTCGGTACGATCTGCGCGGTTTTGGCACCGAGATCGAAGCGGGTAAGGCAGTTGTAGTTCCCGTTGAGCTTGGCGCGCTCACCGCCGGCGCAGGACTGTGAGCCGATCCAGAGGGTGTTGTCGTCGGCGAAGAGCAGCTTGCTGTGGTAGCCGTCCGAGATGCCGTACGTTCCAGTGATGGTGTTGGACGCGAGGCTGATGGTGCTGAGATTGCCGGTGTACATGCCGTCCGGCAGAAGCTGCTGCCCGGCGACGTAGAGGGTGTTTGCGTCAGCGATGGCGGTGGTAACGCCGCCTGGAACAAGGACACTGGCAGAGAGCGGGTTCTGATCGGGGAAGGCTGTCGGGATGGACTTGTAGTTCAGGGGGGCCTGCAGCAGAACACTGACGCTGGCGGTCTGGCCGCCGCACTCGGGGCCGCAGTTCAGAAGATACGCGGTGGTGCCGTCCACGGAGAAGTAGGCGTCGACGGGCCGGTCGTAGGTTCCGGTGACGGGAAGGACGCAGTAGACGGGATTATTGATCGGCTGGCAGTCGATGTAGCCGGGCGGATTTGGCTGGTTCGCGTTCAGACGCACGACGCGATAGAGAGTGTTGGAGTTGCGCACCATCGCGAGGATCACGGTGTTGCCGCGATTGACGGCGACCTTGTAGACGCCGGGAAGGTTGAGCGCATAGGTTCGCGCTGGCGCATTGCTATCGGAGACGATGAGCTGACCGGAGGTCTCCTGCGCGGCGTAGACGTCGAGGAAGTCCTGCGAGACGACGACGGACGAGGACCGGGAACCGGAGGGTAGACCGGAGGCGGCGCTGGCGGACTCGGTACCGTAGTTGACGTTGAAGAGAGAACCGTCGGAGCTCGAGTAGACATAGCCTCGAACCTGCTCAGGAAAGTTCAGAATGAGGCTGGGATAACCGGAGGAGTAGCCGCTGATGGTGAAGTTGCGAACGGTGTTTTCGATGTTGCCGCGGATATCGCGCTTGGCATCGAGGACGGTGAGGCCACCGGAGGTGCCGTCCGCACTGACGGAGACCATGACGCGATTCGCGAGCTTGCTTGGCGGAATGGGCCGATCCGCGAAGGTGTACTGCGGGAATTTGTAGTATTGCGGACCGCAGGAGCAGAGCGTCAGAGTCGCAAAGCCAAGCAAAAGCAGATGGGCGAACCGGGTGCGCAGCGACCGAGACAGCGAACTTCTATTCTTCAAGAGGAGATGCTCCGAGCCTGCAAAACCAAGTCGATTGCAGGCTCTGTGATGTGAGGCGAGTATACCAAAACGGCACCCTCCTGCCCTTCAGACGAAGGCGATTGCCGATGGTCATCCGCCGCGGTTTGGACGGTGGTGAGTCGGTGACTTACCATGAAAGAGACGCCTGAAATATCTAGCGCGCCAGAGCTTACTGCAGGCAAGGATCAGGGATGCCCACTGAGATCGAGAACATTGCACCCGCATCGGCGGCAGCGGAGCGGCTGTTCTCTGGCCGCGCCGTGCTGTGTGACGGTGCGATGGGGACGATGCTGTACTCGCGCGGCGTGTTCATCAATCGCTGCTACGACGAGTTGAACCTTTCGCAGCCGGACCTGGTGCGTACCGTGCACATGGACTATCTGCAGGCGGGGTCCGAGGTGATCGAGACCAACACCTTCGGCGCGAACTCCGTGCGGCTGGAGCGATTTGGATTGCAGGGAAAGACGCGCGACATCAACGTGGCCGGTGTTCGGCTGGCCAGGGAGAGTGTGCGGCAGATCGCCGAGAAGCAGTCGGTAGAGGCATTTGTTGCGGGCGCCATCGGGCCGCTGGGGGTTCGTCTTGCGCCGAGGGGCAAGTTGACGCGGGAAGAGGCGCGCGCGGCATTTACGGAGCAGGTTCGCGCGCTGGCTGAGGGTGGACCGGGCGTCGGGGCGGACCTCTTGATCGCGGAGACGATCGCGTCTTTGGATGAGGCGGAACAGGTGATTCTGGCGGCGAAGGCGGAGGCGCCGGCTCTGCCCCTGATCGTGCTACTGACGGTAGATGAGGCCGGGCAGTGCCTGGATGGAGAGAGCGCCGAGACCGCGGCGGAACGGATGCAAGCCTGGGGCGCGGATGCAATCGGGTGCAACTGCAGCTCAGGACCGGCGATCGTGTTGAACGTGGTTGAGCGGATGCGGGGTGTGGTGGCGCTGCCGCTGGTGGCGATGCCGAATGCGGGGATGCCGCGGTCGGTGGATGGACGATCGATCTACATGACGTCGCCGGAGTATATGGCGAGCTTTGCGCGAAAGTTCATGAAGGCGGGGGCCAATCTGATCGGTGGATGCTGCGGCACGACACCGAGCCATATCCGTGCCATGCGAGGTGCGCTGCGGGCGATGGAGGCACAGGTTGAGGGTGCCGAGGCGGGAGAGACGCTGACGACCGAAGCGCCAAAGATTGAGCCGCCTGCGCTCGGAGATCGATCGCGGATTGGGGCGATGATTGCGAATGGCGAGTTCTGCACGCTGGTGGAGATCGTGCCGCCGCGGGGGATCGATTCGAGTCGAGAGGTCGAGGGGGCGGCGTATCTGCATCAGCTCGGCGTACACGCGATCAATGTGCCGGATTCACCACGCGCCAGTGCCCGCATGAGTGCGCAGAGCCTATGTGTCCAGATTCAGCAGCAGGTCGGGATTGAGACCGTATTGCACTATACGTGTCGCGACAGGAATATCCTGAGTATTCAGAGTGATCTGCTGGGCGCAGCGTCGATGGGACTGAAGAACATCCTGTGCCTGACGGGGGATCCGCCGAAGCTAGGGAACTACCCAGATGCTACGGCTGTCTTCGATGTGGATGCGATTGGGTTGACACGCATTGTGCACGGGCTGAACCACGGGCTGGATATTGGGAAGAATCCGCTGGTTGGGTCGACCGGGTTCACGATCTCTGTAGCGGCGAATCCGGGAGTGGCGGATATCGATGAGGAGATTCGGCGATTCGAGCATAAGGTTGAGGCCGGTGCGGAGTTCTGCATCACGCAGCCGGTCTTTGACCTGCGGTTGTTGGAGCAGTTCCTGCGACGGATTGAGGGATTCCGGATTCCGGTGATCGCGGGCATCTGGCCGCTGACGAGCGCGAAGAATGCGGAGTTTATGAAGAAGGACCTAAAGGTGAGTATGCCGGACGAGATTATCGAGCGGATGACACGGGTGGCGACGCCCGAGGCAGCTCGCGCGGAGGGTGTGTTGATTGCGCAGGAGATGGTGGCGCAGGTTCGCGGCGATGTGCAGGGGGTACAGGTGAGTGCGCCGTTTGGGAAGTATGCGGCGGCGGCTCAGGTTCTTGACACACTGTTGCCGAAGCCGGCTGCGTCGAGATAGGAACCTATGGCTACATTTGAAGAACAGATGTCCGCGCTGGAGGGAGTTGTCGAGCGGCTGGAGCACGGTGAGCTTCCGCTCGAGGAATCGATTCGGCTATTCGAGGAAGGGATGCGCTTGACGGCGGCTTGCCGGAGGGAGCTGGATGCAGCCGAAGGGAGGCTGCAGGTGCTGTCGGCGCGGCCCGGGGGGACGATGGTGGCGGTCGAGATGGCAATCGAGCAGGACGAGGCCGCGGGAGAGAGCGGCGCGTAGCTAGCGATCGCGGGCGGTGACGAAGCCGGGCATCCAGAGCAGCGCGCGGCGGGCGTCGGAGTCGGGCAGGTCCGAGATGGAGAGGCGCGCGGCCTCGGCGTAGGCACAGGCGGTATCCATGGCGTACTCAATCGAGCCGTGACGCTCGAGGATCTCGAGGATCTGCGCGTGGGCGACGTGCTCGAAGCTGCGATCGGCAAGAACAGTGCGGATGGCCTCGCGATCGGCGCCGGTGCCTCGCTCAAGTGCGTGAATGACGGCGAGGGTGGCTTTGCCTTCACGAAGATCGCTGGCGACGGGCTTGCCGAGAACACCTTCCATCGACGTGAGGTCAAGGACGTCATCGACGATCTGGAAGGCGAGACCGAGATTGCGGCCGTACTCGCCCATCTGCGGCTCGATATCGTCGGTGCCAGGTGTGATGGCGGCGCCGAGCTGCATGGAGACCTTGAAGAGGCAGGCGGTCTTGCGAAAGATCAGGTCGAAGTACTCTTCTTCGTTGATGAGATGGCCGAGTTTTTCCATCTGCAGCAGCTCGCCTTCGACCATCTGCTGGGTGAGGGAGATGAGCAGGTCAAGGACGCGGAAGTTGCGTTCGGCGAGGGCGGCGGAGAAGGCCTGCATGTAGAGCCAGTCGCCGGCAAGGACGCACTTGGCGCTGCCCCAGGTGGTGTTGGATGAGGGGCGGCCGCGGCGCATGTCGGCCTCGTCGATGATGTCGTCGTGGACAAGGGTGGCGGTGTGGAGCATCTCGACGACGGCGCCAAGGCGGATGCGGCTCTCGGACTCGGAGCCGAGGGCCTTGGCGGAGAGCAGGAGAAGCATGGGGCGGATGCGCTTGCCGCCGCCGGCCATCAGGTAGTTGGCGATCTCGGTGACGACTGCGACTTCAGACTCTGCCTGGTCGGCGAACTGCTGCTCCACCGCCATCAAGTCTGGCCGTAAGAGATCGAAGACCTCTTTGGCGCTCGATATGGAAAGAGTGCTCACCTATGGATGAGAGTATCAGTTTGCTCTGGGCGCTTCACCGCAGATTGGAGATCCCTGGAGTGAGTTCGAGACACGCAAAGATCGGCTCAAATCTCGCGTTGGACAAAGCGACTGGGCTTCTCGAGCTTGAGCGGGGAGATGACTCTGAACGAACCGTGTCAGTTCGAGCGAAGGTTGGTGAACTGGAGATCGACACCGAGATCCTTGCCGCGCAGCAGCGCCATGATCTCCTGCAGGACGTCGCGTTCTTTCGAAACGACGCGGACGGTGTCGCCCTGGATGGAGGCCTGCGCCTTCTTCTTGGACTCCTTGATGAGAGCGACGATCTGCTTGGCTTTGTCGGACGGGATGCCCTGCTGCAGGGTGATCTTCTGGCGGACCGAGGAGTTGGAGGCGGGCTCGAGCTTGCCGTACTCGAGGTTCTTGAGCGAGACGCCTCGCTTGACGAGCTTCTGGCCGAGGATCTCGATGACGGCCTTGAGGGTGTACTCATCCTGGCTGGCGAGCTGGATGGCGTCGGTGCCTTCGACGACGATGGTGGACTTCGAATTCTTGAGGTCGAAGCGGGCGTTGACCTCCTTGGTGGCCTGATCGACGGCGTTCTTTACTTCCTGCAGATCTACCTTACTGACGACGTCGAAGCTGTTATCGGCTGCCATGCGTTCAATCCTTTCAAGTTGTGGGACATTGCATCAGATGCGGGTGGCGGGGAAGAGAGTCCCGAAGTTGCTTGTGGTCTGTGCCGCCAGAGCTTCGAGTGAGATGCCTCGAAGGCTGGCGAGGGTCTCGGCCGTGTGGCGGACGAAGGCGGGTTGGTTCCGTTGGCCGCGGTGGGGGGCAGGGGCGAGGAAGGGCGAGTCGGTCTCGACCAGGATGCGGTCGAGCGGGGCCGCGGTTGCCGCTTCGCGGATGCTCTTCGCGGCGGGATAGGTGAGATTGCCGGCGAACGAGATGTAGAAGCCGAGGTCGGCGGAGCGGCGGGCCTGGTCGGGGGTGCCGGAGAAGCAGTGCATGATGCCGAGCAGACCGGTGGGCTGCCAGTGCTCGGCAAGGAGGCTGAGGAGGTCTTCCCAGGCGTCGGCGGGGCCGAACTTTGCCTTGGCGGCGGGGGTGGCGAGGTCGGAGGTACGGCAGTGCAGGATGACCGGCTTGCCGGCCGCGGCGGCGAGGCGGAGCTGGGCGATGAGGGTCTCGGCCTGGATGGGTGGGAGGGGGTTCTCGACGTGGTAGTAGTCGAGACCGATCTCGCCGCAGGCGAGGACGAGCTTGTCGGCCAGCAGCTCGGCGAGGCGGTCGAGAGCCTCGGGGGTGGCGTTGGCAGCCTCGTCGGGGTGGATGCCGGCGGTGGCGAAGAGGCGGGGGTGGGCCGGGTTGGGGTCTGCGGCGGCGGCGCGGGCCAGGTCGCGGGCGCAGTGCATGGTCCCGTCGCCGATGCCGATGGCGAGGACGGTGGTGACGCCGGCCTCGCGGGCGCGGCGGAGGACGGCGTCGCGCTCGGCTTCGTCGTAGAGGTCGAGATGGGCGTGGGAGTCGATGAGCATGGCTGTCGGGGGTACCCCTCCCCCCGGGTACTTTCTGGGTAAAGTCTTGAAAGTGTTGCGCTTGGGTGCGGAAAGTACCGGGCGCAACGGGGTGGGTTGCTGGAGTTGATTTTAGTGGATGGGGCGAGGGTGTTGCGCCAACCGTTAATGACAGCACAAGGCGTAGGCGAGAAGCGGGTCCTTCGCTCTGCTCAGGATGACAACGGCCGGGGGTTATTTGAGACGGGCGCCGACCTCTATGTCTTCGGCGAAGGTGGCGAGGACCGGTTTGCCGTCTTCGCCGTGGGAGGCGGCGAGGAGCATGCCGTGGGACTCCAGGCCGCGCATCTTGCGGGGAGCGAGGTTGGTGATGACGACGATCTTGCGGCCGACGAGGGACTCGGGGGGGTACCACTCGGCGATGCCGGAGAGGATCTGGCGCTGGCCGAGGGCGGGGCCGAGGTCGACCTCGAGGCGAAGGAGCTTGTCGGCCTTGGGGATGCGCTCGGCGACGAGGATTTTCGCGACGCGGAGCTCGACTTTGGCGAAGTCGTCGATGGTGATCTGGGGGACGGGGGTGGCCGGTGTGGCGGTGATGGGGATGGCGGCGGCGGAGCCGGCGAAGACGCCGGAGGGTTCGGCGTCGACGTGGGACGGGGTGCGGGGGAGGACGGCGGCGGGGGCGCTGGAGGCGCCGACCTGTGAGCCGGGGTCGTGGTGGGGGAGGGTAGAGGTGCGCGGCGGGGCGGCGGGAGAGGTGGGTTCGAGTGCGGCCCGGTCTGCGGTCTGTGCCGCGACTTCCCAGGTCTCAGAGGCGAGACCCTTCGGCGAGCTCAGGGCAGGCTCTGGGGCACCCGGCCTGGTGGCACCCGGCTTCGTGGTATCAGGGTTTGCTGTCGGGGCGAGATCGCTGATGGGGGCTTCGGGGAACTGGGAGGCTTCGGAGGTGGCGGCGTCGTTGTCGGCGGTGACCTGGGTGAGCGAGGGCTTGATTTCGGCGTCGGTCATGATCTGGGCGAGCTCCTTGGGGGCGCGAGGGAAGATGGGGGCGAGGGGGCCGAGTTTGGTGCCGGGAGGGAGGCCGCCCCACTGGAGGTTGGTGAGTTTGCCCTCATGCGCTGCCTGTTCGATGTCGCCGAGCCCGAGCTGGGCCCAGACCTTGGCGGTCGAGTAGGGGAGGATCGGGTAGAGCAGGGCGGTGAGGATGCGGATGGCTTCGGCGGCGGCGTAGAGGATTGAGGCAAGCAGCTCCCTCGACATGTCGATAGCACTTGAGGCTAACTTCCAGGGTGCGCTGCTCGTCATGAAGGCATCGGCCGTAGCTAAGAAGGTTCCAAGGTGTTTAAGAAACCAGTCGGGCCCTCTGCTTTGGTCAAAGCCGATGGGGTCGACCGCGTCCATCGTGATCCCGAAGATAGAGCTGTCACCTTCAAACTCAAGGCAAAGTTGGCGCAATCTCAGAAATTGAGCATCGTCCACCGAGACGGGGAGAGTTCCTGCCGAGCCACCTGTGACAACCCCGCCGAAGTATTTTGCGATCAGGCTTAGCACTCGGCTGACGAGGTTGCCGTAGCCGTTGGCGAGGTCCGCGTTGTAGCGGGTGATCATGGCGTCGAAGGAAAAGCTGCCGTCCTGGCCAAAGGGGATCTCGCGGAGGAGGAAGTAGCGGAGGATGTCGGAGGCGAAGAGGTCGGCGTCGGCTTTGGTGGGCTCTGACGAGCGAGAAGCAGGGATCTCTCCGCTGCGGCCTTCGGCCTCCGGTCGAGATGACGGCGTTTGCGAGTTGGGATCGTCAGTGCGCTTGTCGGAGCTGGCTCTGGCGAGGCGGGTGAGTTCGCGGCGGTAGTGGTCGCCGAAGGCGTCGAGGATGGTCTCGGTGCGGACGATGTTGCCGCGCGACTTCGACATCTTGGACTCTTCGAAGAGGAGCCAGCCATGGGCGACGACGGACTTCGGGAGCGGCAGGCCGGCGGCGAGCAGGAAGGCGGGCCAGTAGACGCAGTGGAAGCGGATGATCTCTTTGCCGACGAGGTGGAGGTCGGCGGGCCAGAACTCGTGGAAGCGGGATTCGTCGTCGGAGCCGTAGCCGAGGGCGGTCATGTAGTTGGCGAGGGCATCGAGCCAGACGTAGATGACGTGGGGATCTTTGGCGGCGGAGGCGGCGGGCTCGGGGACGGGAATGCCCCAGGTGAAGGAGGAGCGGGAGACGGAGAGGTCTTTGAGGGCTCCGGGGAGGTAGGGGGTGCCGGCGGCGGTATGGGCGATCTGGGACGTGGCTGGCTCGGGGTCTGTGATCCCACCCATGTCGCGGTGAGACTGCGCCATGGATGGGGCACCCGGTGTGTCGATGGCGGACGGAGGGCTCGTTAGGAGTGGCGCTCCTACCCAGGTCTCGGAGGCGAGACCTGGGGCATCCGGCTGTTCGTTTGAGGGCTGATTCGCCACCGCGGGGAGAAGCGGGTCCTTCGCTTTGCTCAGGATGACAGGGGGGTGCGTGGTGGCTTCGGCTACGTTGCCGCGGAGGAAGGAGAGGACTTCGTTGCGGCGGGCTTCGGGGGTGATGCGGAGTTTCGGCTCCTCTCCGTTTGGGCCGTTTTCGATGAGGTTGAGGAGATCGAGCTGGTAGTTCGACAGGCGGAAGAAGAAGTTTTCTTCGGTGACGGTCTCGGTGGGGCGGCCGTCGGGGCCGATGGTGCCTGGGGGGCCTTCGACGAACATCTCTTCGGAGACGCAGTACTGGCCGGTGTAGGAGGAGAGGTAGATCTCGCCGCGGGCGTAGAGCTCGGCGAAGAGCTTCTGGGCCCCGGCTTTGTGGCGGGGGTCGGTGGTGCGGATGAAGTCGTCGTGGGTGATGCCCATGCGGCGCCAGAGGTCCTGGAAGGACTGCGAGACCTGGTCTGTAAATTGCTGCGGCGGGATGTTGGCGGCGGCGGCGGAGCGCTCGATTTTTTGGCCGTGCTCGTCGGTGCCGGTGAGGAGCCAGGTGCGATCGCCGAGCAGGCGATGGCGGCGGGCGACGACGTCGGCCACGACCGTGGTGTAGGCGTGGCCGATGTGCGGGCGCGCGTTGACGTAGTAGATGGGCGTGGTGACGTAGAACTTTTTGTCTGGGCTGGACATGCGGGTGGTTGGTGTGAGTTTAGCAGGGGGGAGAAGCGGGTCCTTCGCTTTGCTCAGGATGACAGGGGAGATCGGGAGGAAGAAGCGGGTCGCTGGCGTTGCTCCGCTTGGTGAAGGCGTTCGGCCTGGCGGCCGATGGCCCCCTCATGGCGGTGAAGCTGTCATGAACGGGGTACCCGTCTTTCGGAGTGGCGATTGGGATGTGGGTGCTGCGGCGGAGTGGTTGGTCTGTAAGGAACGAAGTTGGAGCGGGTTTATCGGGCTGTGCGGGGTTGGCCGAGGTGGGGAACGAGGAGGTGGAAGGTGGCGAGGGCGGTGAGGTAGGCGAAGGCGGCGAGGCCGAAGATCAGGAGGGGATGGAGGGAGAAGACGTTTTTGACCAGGGCCGTGAAGAGGGCGCCGCCGAGCGCGCCGGTGGCTCCGCCGATCCCGACGACTGTGGAGACGGCGGTTGAGGGGAACATGTCAGTGGGAGTGGAGAAGAGGTTGGCGGACCAGCCCTGGTGGGCGGCGGCGGCGAGGGCAAAGAGGCTGACGGCGGGCCAGGCGTTGTGGGGGAAGGCAGTGTGCATGGCGGGGACGAGCAGGATGGGGAGGACGCAGACGGCGCAGGTGAGGAGGGCAAACTTGCGGCCGTTGTTGACGCTGTGGCCGCGCTGCATGCGCCAGCCGGAGAGGCCTCCGCCGAGGATGGAGCCGACGGAGGAGATGGCGTAGACGGCGACGATCTGCCAGTAGGCGTGGGCGAGCGAGAGGCCGTAGTTCTCGTTGAGGTATTTGGGGAGATAGAAGAGGTAGAACCACCAGATGGGGTCGGTCATGCCCTTGGCGAGCGAAAAGGCGTAGAGGCCGCGCGTGCGAAGAAGGGTGGAGAGGCGGGGCTGTTCGCCGAGGGTGGCGGCGAGGTTGGTCTGGGTGATGGTGGCGCCGCGACGGAGGCGGTTGTAGGGGAACGCGAGCCAAAGGACGAGCCAGACCATGCCCATGGAGCCGGTGCTGAGGAAGGCGGCGTGCCAGCCGTAACGGGCGGTGACGACGGCGACGAGCGCGGGGGCGATGAAGGCGGAGGCGTTGGCGCCGGAGTTGAAGAGGCCGGTGGCGAGGGCGCGCTCTTCGGTGGGGAACCACTCGGTGGTGGCCTTGATGGCGGCGGGGAAGTTGCCGGCCTCGCCGAGGCCGAGGAGGGCGCGGGCGATGCAGAAGCCGGCGACCGAGGTGACGATGGCGTGGCCCATGGAGGACAGGCCCCAGATGAGGATGGCGAGGGCGTAGCCGAGCTTGGTGCCGAGTTTGTCGATGATGCGGCCAGCGGTGAGGAGGCCAAGGCCGTAGGCGATCTGGAAGCAGATGACGATGTCGCCGTAGTGGTTGTTGAAGACGGTCTGGTGGGCGGCGTCTTTGCCTGGGTCCCAGCCCATAAAGGGGATGGTGTGGAGGAGCGGCTCGATGAGGGAGAGGACGGAGCGATCCATGTAGTTGATGGTGGTCGCGAGGAAGAGCAGGCCGCAGACGAACCAGCGAATGTTGAGGCTTTGGGGCGGGGCGTCGGTGGAGAGCGGGAAGGAGGTTCTGGCAGGGGTGGGCGACATAGGTTCGGGGGAACTCCGCGCGATCAGATGAGTTGGTCAACTGCGAGGAGCAGGAACCAGGCCACGCGGATGAGGATAGCGGCTGCGGGAGTTGCTGTGTCAAGCAGCGGGGTGGGGCGACGCTATGATTCAGGCTGTGGCGGAAGAGACGAGATCCGGGATAGAGGGCGCGCTTCCCTTGGCAGGGCCGCGGCTCCTGCTGATTGATACGTGCGGGAGTGAGGCGACGGTTGCGCTGGCGGCGGGGCGTGAGGTGGTGGAGGAGCGGGTGCTGCCGGGGCGGAGTGCGTCGGAGGCGCTGGTGTCGGTGATTGCGGGAGTGCTTGCCACGCAGGGATGGCGGGTGGCGGATCTCCATGCGGTGGTGGTGGTTCGCGGACCGGGGTCGTTTACCGGGGTACGGGTGGGGCTGAGTGCGGCGAAGGGTCTGGCGGAGGCGAGTGGGTTGCGATTGCTGGCGCTCTCGCGGCTGGAGGTGCTGGCGGCCAAGGTGTCGGGGGACGTGATCGCGGTGCTGCAGGCGGGGCGGGGCGAGGTCTTCTGGGCGGAGGTGGTTGCAGGTGTGACGCGGGAGCAGGGGGTGGCGTCGCGAGAGTGGGTGGAGGCGCAGGCGCGGTCGCTGGGGCTGCCGCTGGTGTGTGAGGCGGGAATGATGACGGAGGTGGCGGCAGTAGAGGTTCGGGAGGTTACGGCGGTGGTGGCGGCGGATGGGATCGCGCTGGCTCTCGAGCGGCTGGCAGGAGGCGCGGTGGAGGATGCCGGGCTGCTGGATGCGCTGTACCTGCACAAGACGGAGCAGGAGACCCTCGACCGACAACGGATGGCGCGAGAGCGGGCTGTGGAGAGGCGGTGAGGTACGCGGTTCGCCGGGCGCGGCGGGAGGATCTGCCGGTGATCGTGGGAATGGAGCGATCGATCGCGGAGCTGCCGCACTGGGCCGAGGCGGAGTACGAACGGTACATGGAGGACGGGACGGGAAAGTCTCGTGTGCTGCTGGTGGCGGAGGAGAGTGACGGCTTGTGTGGATTTGTGGCGGCGGCGCTCGCTGCGGCGGACGCGCGGGTTGCGGAGCTTGAGAGCGTGGCCGTTCTGCTGGGGATGCGGCGGGCGGGTGTCGCGCGGGAGCTGTGCCGTGAAGTGATGAGCTGGGCATGGGGGCGTGGCGCGGCGGCGATGGAGTTGGAGGTTCGATCACGGAGCGCGGGGGCGATCGCACTCTATCGATCGCTGGGGTTCAGCCAAGTGGGTGAGCGGCGACGTTACTACCGGGACCCGGCGGATGATGCTCTTCTGCTTCGACTTGTGCGCCAGGACGAAGTCGCGCATCTATAATTGCGGCAATCATGGTGCGTGACGGGTACTTCTACGGTCTGGGTTTCGGTGTGGTGGCGGTTCTTGTCTGGCTGGCGACCCACGTTATCTGGCTGGTGTTGATCCCGGTCTTTGTGGCGTGTTTTTTCTTGTGGTTTTTCCGGGATCCGCAGCGCGTGACTCCGTCACTGCCGGGACAGATTGTGTCGCCCGCGGACGGACTTGTGACCGAGGCGGAGTGGATCGAGCTGCCGGCTGGAAGCCGGCTGCGGCTGAGCATCTTTCTGAATGTGTTTGATGTGCACGTGAACCGATCACCGATCGCCGGCGTGGTAAAGCTGTGTGAGTTTCGCAAGGGCCGGTTCATGAATGCGATGAAGGCGGAGTCGGTGCTCGAGAACGAGCAGACGCTGATAGTGATCGACGCGGGGACGTACGAGGTCGGGTTCAAGCAGATTGCCGGTCTGCTGGCGCGGCGGATTGTGTGCAATCTGAAGGCGGGCGACCGGGTGGAGCGTGGACAGCGAATCGGGCTGATTAAATTCGGATCGCGATGTGATGTGCTGCTGCCAGCGGAGGCGGACCTGAAGGTGAAGACCGGGATGCGCGTGGTCGGCGGGAAGACGGTGCTGGCGGTGGTGCCAAAGCAGATGGTGGCGGGGACGCCGGGCCGCTGATGGCAAACGAGCTCGCGGGCAGCACAGAAGTAAAGGTACGACGACAGCCGAGCCGAGGCATGTATGTGTTGCCGTCGCTGTTTACGGCGGGCAATATCGCGGCAGGGTTTTATGCGATGACGCAGAGCCTGCAGGGGTCGGTCGCGGATCCGGCGTACTTCGATCGGGCGGCGCTGGCGATCGGATTTGCGGTTTTGTTTGACGGGCTGGACGGCCGCATTGCGCGGATGACCCATACGACGAGCGCGTTCGGCAGGGAGCTGGATTCGCTGGCCGATGTGATCACGTTCGGTGTGGCACCGGCGATCCTGGCGTACATCTGGGGATTTCGGATGCTGCCGCTGACGGTGAGCCCGTACCTGCGGGAGCGGGTGGCTCACTTCGGGGTGCTGGCCTGCTTTCTGTTTCTGATCTGCGGCGCGAGCAGACTGGCGCGGTTCAATGTCAGCGTGAATCCGCAGCCCCGGAATCCGGGGAGACCGGACCGGAAATACTTTGTGGGGATGCCGATCCCGGCGGGAGCGGGTGTGCTGGCGTCGATCGTGCACGGCTTCAGAGGGTCGCCGATTTATAACCCATGGATCTCGCTGGTATGGGTGGGGCTGATCCTGTTTACGGGCATGTTGATGGTGAGCTCGTGGCGGTTCTGGAGTGGCAAGGAGCTTACGCTGCGCGGCCGGCATCCGTTCCAGATGCTGGCGCTGCTGGCGTTCGTGGTCGCGGTGGTGGTGGCGTACTCCGAGTACGCGCTGATGGTCATCTCTCTGGGTTACCTTGTTTCCGGAGTCTTGGCGCGCCTGGCGTACTCTCGTGGGAGAAACCGGCGACGTGCGATCGTGACGACGCCATAGCGAGCCGAACGAGCCGATGGAGCATCTGAAGGAGATATGCCTGCACACCAGCTTAGAGTTGTCGTCGTCGGTGCTTCCTCGCTGCTGGGGAAGGAATTGAGTGAAGAGATCAGCGGGTCCGCGCTGGGTACGGCGGAGATTTTGCTCTTTGACACCGAGGCGGTTGAAGGCCAAGTAACGACGGTGGGAGATGAGGCGTCCTTCATTCGGCGGGTAGGGGCGACGTCGTTTGAGGGAGCGGATTTTGCGTTCTTTGCTGGCTCGCAGGAGCAGACGCGGGAGCATTGGCAGAGTGCCCGGCGCGCTGGTGCGATGGTTGTGGACTTGACCTACGCGCTGGTGGATGAGCCGGAGGTGATGGTATGGTCGCCGTGGGTGGCGCCGCTGCAGGCGGGGGTCTCGAAGGCGGCGGGCGGTGTCGCGGGACGTCTGCCAGACCTGCAGACGGCTGCCGTGGTTCCGGCGCATCCGATGGCAACGGTGCTGGCTTTGATAGCGGCTCGGCTTACGACCGGGATAGGGAAGCCGAAGACGCTGGCGGCGACGATTCTGCAGCCAGCGTCGGAGTTTGGCGGGCCGGGGCTGGATGAGTTGCATCAGCAGACGGTGAGCCTGCTCTCGTTCAAGGATCTTCCGCAGGAGGTCTTTGACGCGCAGACGGCCTTCAACGTTCTGGCGGATCTTGGGGAAGAGGCCTCAGTCAGGCTGCCGCAACGATCGCGGATGATCGAGGCGCAGTATGCGGCGCTCTCGAATCGCGAGCTGCCGGAGCTGGCGCTGCAGCTGCTACAGGCCCCTGTGTTTCACGGGTATACGGGATCAATTTATCTGGAGTTTGCGGAGGGTGTGGCGAGTGCGGCGATCGCGAAGGCTCTGCGAGGCGGCAGGATCGAGATCTCGGAGGGGACGGAGCTCCCGAGCAACCTGCAGGCGGCGGGGCGAAGTGATCTGCTGGTGAGTGTGACTGCCGCCGGAGCGGGCGAGACGAGTTCACGTTTGTGGCTGTGCGTTGCGGCGGACAACCTGAAGGTTGCGGCGGCGAATGCGATTGATTGTGCGCTGGGGATGCGAAGTCTGCGACCGCAGGGCAAGGTACAGTAGCTGAGGTCGAGGTTCAGGTGGGCGTACGTGGTCTCGAGAGCGCTGAACTTCTGATAGACTTTGTCTTGTCAACGAGCTTGACGAGACGTGTGCGCCACCTCTGTGTAGGCTGTGCGGATCGGATCGAGTTTGTTGCCGGAGTGGCGTAACGCCGTCCGGTGAACCAATCGCTCTCAGGCTGTTGGAAGGTTTGAGAGATGTTTGGGGACGTAGCTCAGTTGGTTAGAGCGCTGCCCTGTCACGGCAGAGGTCGCGGGTTCGAGCCCCGTCGTCCCCGCCATAGCTCCCAAGAGCTTTGGCGACCTCGAGTGATGATTCACTTCAGCGAAGACTCAGAGCGGTTATGGGTGTTGTCTTCCGTGCGCATGTCTTCATTTTTGTGCTCATGTCAGGCAAAGTTCGCGGGGTCGAGCTATGTGTCAGGCCTGCCTGTGAGGGTAGCCGGGTGTGCGGGCGGCTCAGTGGCCTGATGCTTCGGGGGTGGGGTCGAGGGGCGAAGCGAGGCCTGCGTGCATCTCGACTAGGATGTTGTCGACGGCACGCTGGGGATCCGAGGAACGGGTGATTGGCCTGCCGATGACCAGCATGGAGGCTCCGGCGCGCATGGCCTGCGCAGGCGTGGCGGTGCGGCTTTGATCGTCAAGCGCGCTGCCGGATGGCCGGACGCCGGGAACGATCAGTACCGGGGCGGGGCCGAAGTGCTGGCGCAATGCCCCAACCTCGAGCGGTGAGGAGACGAGGCCTTCGAGACCGCTCTCAAGGGCGAGGGCTGCGAGGCGGAGAACCTGTTGCTGCGGAGCGCTCTCGATGCCGACGGATTGAAGCTGAAGGTCGTCCATGCTGGTGAGCACGGTGACTCCGGCGAGCAGGGGTGGCTGCTCGAGAAGCTCGGCCTGGCGGGCGGCGGCGCGGAGCATTTCAGGACCGCCGGAAGCGTGGACGGTCAGGATCTCGACCCTGAGCTGATGGACCGAGCGCACGGCGGCGGCAACGGTGTTGGGGATGTCGTGCAGCTTGAGGTCGAGAAAGATGCGGAAGCCACGATCCTGCAGCCGACGGACGAGGTCGCCGCCTTCGGCGTAGAAGAGCTCCATGCCGACTTTCAACCAACGGCAACGGCCGGTGAGGTCGCCGGCGAGACGCAGAGCCTCAGCGGCCGACCCTACATCGAGGGCAACAATGAGGCGGTCGCGGGGATCGGAGGAGTGGGCGTAGCTCCTGTCTTGTGCTTGCGGTCCCGCGAGTGGTGGCACTGCCTGCATAGGTCCTCGTACGATCGGTTGACCAGCCGAAGGATATCACCGGGCTAAGTTGGAAGACTTGCAGAAGCGGGGTCGCCGCCCTACCCTCGTGCTATCGCTATGACGACGGTTCCAGATGCGGGGTGGCCACCGGTTGCCCTCACGATTGCGGGTTTCGATCCAACTTCAGGCGCGGGGGCTACGGCCGATCTGCAGGTCTTCGCGTCGTATGGTCTGTTCGGGACGGCGTGCCTGACGGCGCTTACGGTGCAGTCGACCGTGGGGGTGGAGCGGGTCGAGGTGACGGAGGCGCGGCTGCTCAAGGAGATGCTGGACGCGCTGACGCGCGACATACCGCCTGCGGGGATCAAGATCGGGATGCTGGGAGATGCGGCGGCGACGCGGGTGGTGGCGGAGTTTGTGAGGGTGACGCGCAGGACGCGGGCGGTGCCGGTGGTGGTGGATCCGGTTCTGCGATCGAGCTCGGGGACGCAGCTACTGGAGGATGCGGGCGTACGCGTGCTGCTGGAGAGCCTGCTGCCGGAGGTGCGATGCGTGACGCCGAACCGGGGAGAGCTAGCGGTTCTGCTGGGCAGGGAGCATGTGTTGGTGGACGACCTGGTTGAGGCTGCGGCGGAGCTGCTGCGGCGTACTGGCGCCGAGAGCGTGGTGGTGACTGGCGGTGATGAGGAGGTTCCGAGGGACCTGGTTTTAGTGCGGGATGAAGAGCCTGTCTGGCTGGTGGGGCAGCGGGTGGAGACGGCGGCGACGCATGGGACCGGGTGTGCGTTCTCGAGTGCGCTCTTGAGCCGACTGGTGATCGGCGATGAGCTGCGGGCGGCGGCGCGGGAGGCGAAGGCGTTTGTGGAGCGGAGTCTCCGGTCGGCGCCGGACCTAGGCGCTGGGCGGGGGCCGATGAAGCTGAGTGGGACGCCGTATGTCACCGGGGCAGGCATTGTTTCGCGTGAACGCTAAACTTTTTCGCGGAGCGGTCGATCAGGAGGGTATTGGAGATGACACGATGACTCGACCTTCCTTTCTGCGATCCTACCCACGACCGAACCATGCACTGCTTCAGCTTGTCACCGGTATCGGCCGAAGTCCGTTCCGGTCTTTAGAGACGCGGTTGGTTGCGACACGATTTGATCGGCATAGCGCGCGGGCGATTGAGTGCCTCGCGCACGCGATCGAGTACCTGGAAGACACGAAGCCAATCTCGGCCGAGAGAACACCGCGGATTGAGGCGGTTGAGGATGCGGTGACGCTGCTGAAGGCGCGTAACCGTGATGTTTTCTTTGCGTGCTCGACGGCGAGCCAACGGACTGCCGTTGCGCGCTGGACTGATACTCTAAGCACCGGCGATGACCATCACATTCAATGGACAGGCGATTCAGCTGAGCGATTCGGTGGGCGGCTCGCTTCATGACTTTCTGGTCGGACGCGGCCTGAAGGCGGACCGGATCGCGGTGGAGCGCAACGGCGCCATTGTGCCTCGTGGCGAATGGCCGCAGGTGACGCTCGAGGCGGGAGACCGCCTGGAGGTCGTTCACTTTGTGGGTGGCGGCTGCCCGGTCAGCGCGTAGAGCAGGCGTTCCCAGCGATCTCCATAGTTGGCCCAGCCACCGAGGTGCTGCACACGCTCAAGAGCCGCGGCGCTCATGCTCTGCTGCAGGAGCGGATCGTCGGCGAGGCGCTGCATGCGGTCGCGCAGAGCTTCGGCGTCCCGGATGGGGACGATGAAACCTTCCACGTTGTCGGTGAAGAGATCCTCCGCACCGGTGTTGGTGGAGGCGATGACTGGACAGCCGCAGGCGAGCGCCTGTCCCTGCACCAGAGCCAGGCCTTCCTCGATGCTGGGCAGCACAAGGACGTGGCTGGTGTTCATGAGCTCGATGAGACGTGGCTGGGACACGGGGCCGAGGTACTCCACGTTGTTCTGGGGCAGCTGCGCGAGGAGGCTGCTCATTTCGCGCTGGACGGATCCGGCAACGCGAAGGCGCTTGTGTGGGTGTCGCAGGGCCGCGAAGGCCTGGAGAAGGTAAGGAACGCCCTTGCGCAGGCCGACGGCTCCGGCGAAGAGAACTTCAAAGCGATCAGAGGGTGCAGGCTGTGACTTTGTGAACTGCTCCAGGCGAACGCCATAGGGGAGGGTGTGAACTTTGTCAGCAGGCACGCCCATGGCGAGGAAGGAACGAGCGGCAAAGGTGGAGGGAACGGTGATGGCGTCGGCGACGCGGTAGATCTCTTCCTCGCGGCGCGTGTCGCGATCATCGGTGTTGGCGGGCGGGACGGGCCAGCGGCTGTATTCCTCCTGAAGGATGTTTTCCTGGAAACACTGGTGGGAGGAGCCTCGATCGCAGATGAAGATGCCGCCGTTGCGCTGGACCTGCCGACCCGCGGCGAGGCTGGAGCCGGAGAGGGCGATGAGGGCGTCCGGGTGCTCTTCCTGGCGGAGCTGCCGGGTGACGAAGCGATCGAAGGTGAGAGCGTTGGCGTAGCCGATTTCCGTCATCAGGCGTCTGGGTTCGAAGCGAAGGCGGCGAAGGAGCATCTCCGGCGTGTGGACCCAGGGGTAGTTGCGGACGAGGTCTCGCGGGATGCCTTCGCGCTCGAGCCGATTCCAGGGAAAGGTGGAGTAGATCCGCTCCAGATGGCCGCGGTGGAGGAGTTCCCGGGCGAGCTCAAAGTGGTGGAAGACCCCAAAGGTGGTCTGGATGACACGCATGATGACAGGGTAATTGGTTGAGGTGAGGCGGCTTATGGCGGAGGTCGGCGTGGGTGTCTGGCGAGATAAGTGCGTGCGCGCCCGGATTTTGAGCTGAGCGAAGTGGATTTGCACCCCGGAGCGGCATTTGAGATGGGAAGCGAGAGGCCAAGGGCGAGCGTGCATCTGAGAAGCGCATGAGCTTCATGGATGGATTGCTGGGGCGACCGCTGCGGTCGGAGGAGGACGGCGAGCAGCGGGTGGGGGTTGCGGCGGGGGTGCCGACGTTTGGGCTCGATGCGCTGGGGTCGGCGGCGTACGGGCCGGAGGCGGCGCTGACGTTGCTGATTCCGGCGGGTATGGCCGGGGTAGCGTATGTGTGGCCGATCAGCCTGACGATCATTCTGCTGCTGGGAATTGTGTTTTTCTCGTACCGGCAGACGATTGAGGCGTACCCGAATGGGGGTGGATCGTACACGGTAGCGGGGCAGAACCTGGGGGAAAATGTTGGGCTGCTGGCGGCGGCGGCGCTGATGCTGGATTATCTGCTGGATGTGGGGGTGGGGATCTCGACAGGGGTGGGGGCGCTGGTCTCGGCGGCACCGAAGCTGGGGCCGCATACGCTAGCGATCTGCCTGGCGATCCTGGTGGTGCTGACGCTGATCAATCTCCGTGGGGTGCGGGAGAGCGGCCTGTTGTTTATGGCGCCGACGTATGTGTTTGTGGTGTGCCTGCTGGGGGTGCTGGGGTGGGGCGTATGGAGGACGCTGGTCAGTGGCGGCCACCCGCAGCCGGTGGTGGCGCCACCGCATCTGCCATCGCAGCATGCCGTGGCGGCGGTCGGCGCGTGGCTGCTGTTGCGATCGTTTGCGAGCGGATGCACGGCACTAACGGGCGTCGAGGCCGTGAGTAATGGTGTGCGCTCGTTTCGAGAGCCGCGGACGCGAACGGCGCAGTGGACGTTGACGGTGCTGGTGGTGCTTCTGGGGCTGCTGCTGGCAGGGATAGGGTACCTGGTCCGGTCGTATGGGATTGAAGCGACGGAGCCGGGATCGAAGGGCTACCAGAGCCTGCTCTCGATGCTGACGGCGGCGGTGGCTGGGCGCGGAGCGGTGTACTACACGACGATCGCGTCGATCCTGGTTGTGCTGTCGCTCTCGGCCAATACGGCGTTTGCCGGGTTTCCGCAGCTATGCCGCGTTATTGCGGAGGATGGCTACCTGCCGCGCTTCTTTGCGATTCGCGGGCGGCGGCTGGTGTACACGGAGGGGATCCTGGTGCTGGCGGTGCTGGCGGGCGGGATCCTGGTGCTGTTTGGCGGGGTGACGGACCGGCTGATTCCGCTGTTTGCGATTGGCGCGTTTCTGGCGTTTACGCTCTCACAGGCGGGCATGGTGGCGCACTGGCGGAGGGAGGGCGGGAGGCGGAAGTGGCTGAATATCGGGATTAACGCGACGGGCGCGGTGGCGACGGGTATCACGGTGATGCTGGTGCTGGCGGCTAAGTTTGTGGAGGGCGCGTGGATCACGGTGGTGCTGGTGCCACTGCTGATCCTGCTGATGCGGGCAGTGCACCGACATTACGTGACAGTAGAGCAGCAGACGCAGGTGGAGACGCTGGATTTCCAGCCGCTGGGAGATCTGGTGGCGGTGGTGCCGGTGTCGCGGTGGGATCGGCCGGCGGAGGGAGCGATGCGATTCGCGTACTCGCTGACGAACGAGGTGGAGGTGCTGCACGTGGACTGTGCGGGGGAGCAGGGCGAGGCGGGGTGCGAGGACTGGACGGGCCTGATTGGGAATGCGGCGCGGCGGGCAGGCGTGCAGGCTCCGCAGGTGACGACCGTCGCCTCGCCGTACCGGTTTATTACCAAACCGATTGTGGATTATGTGTTGAAGGTTGAGGCAGAGCACCCGGGGCGGCCGATTGCAGTGGTGGTGCCGGAGCTGGTGGCGGTGCATTGGTACCAATATCTGTTACATAACCATCGGTCGACGATGTTGAAGGCGGCGTTGCTGATTCGCGGCAATGGACGGATCGCGGTGGTGAATGTGCCGTGGTATCTCAACAAACATTAGTTTGCAGAGTCAGCCTGTCTCCGGCAGGGAGCGTCAGCGGCGGCGAGTGGTGAGATCGGCGTTTGCTGCGGAGTTTTGCGCGCCCGCAGCCCGGTTATTGCGCAGGAAGCCGAAGAGAACGGCGCCGATCAAAAGGCCGGCGGCGATGACGATGACGGCTACGGCAAAGATACTCATGAATGAATCCTCAGGTAGGTGCGAGTGCGGCGAAGGATGCGCCGTTGCCCTGAGGATGCGCGAGTGTCTCGATACGGTCTTGCCATCGAGAAAGAGCGGAGATCTTTCTGTCTGACACAGGTTGGGTGAGGATGAGGGTCTGCGCAACCTGGTTGATCTCGGGCGGCGCACAGTGCGATGCTCGGAGGATGACGAGCAGGATGAGGGTACTTACGGGAGTGGTGATGGGGCTAAGCTGCTGCGCGGCGGCGCAGGAGCAGGGAAACTGGCGGCCGGTGAGCACGACGGCGCGATCGATCACAGGGCCGATTGCGCTGGGAAACGAGCGGTTGACGATCAACTTTCTGCGATTTCCCGTGGCGGAGATTCGGCCGCTCAGCGCGGACGAGATCGCGGCGGTCTTGCCGGCAGACCCGACGGAGAGTGGAAAGCCGATCTCGGGACATCTCTATCGCCTGAGCATTCCGGCGGAACAGAAGTTTCTGCACAAGAACACGATGTGCGGCGGGGACGAGACGCAGTGGATGGCGAGCTCGGTGCAGGGCAAGACGCTGCAGCTGGCGTTTTTTTCGGGAGCGACGATGCCGGTGCTGACGGCGGAGGCGGTGGGGAACTCGACCACTCTGTGCGGGACGTTTATGTTCGTGCGGTAGGGGAGGGCGCGAGGGCGAGCAGCGTGACGCCGATGGCGAGGAGGACGGCGCAGCCGATCAGCTCGCCGCGGTCCACCATGCCGAGCAGGGCCTGCGCGCCCATCCAGCCGGCGTGCACCAGGCTGGACCAGGCGGTAAATGCGATGACGCTACGACTCTCCCAGGGATGGCGGATGGCGAGCAGAAGAAAGACGCCGAGGGTGACGTAGAGGCTGAGCATCATGGAGAGGGCAGCCTCGGTCCGGATGAAGGTGGTCATGGGGACGGAGAGGAGAAGAAACAGCACACCGACTATGCCCAGCACAATTTTCAGAGCTCGAGTCCGATTCATTTTGGTGCCTCCGCGAGAAGTTTACGGATCGGAGCTTTGGAATGTTCAAGGGATGATCACGCCCAGGTGAAGGTGATGGGGGCCTGAACGTCGGGGTGGAGGCTGCGGTGCACTGGGCAGGTGTGGGCGGCGCGCTCAAGCTTGAGGCGGAGATCGGGGCTGACGGTGCCCGGGACATGAATGGTGGTGGCGAGGCGGGCGATGCTGCGGGGCGGGGCGGTGGTCATTTCCTTGGTGACGGTGGCGGTGGCCCCGGTAATGTCGGCCTGTAGAGTGCGGGCGAGGATGCCCATGGTGGTGAGGATGCAGGTGCCGAGGGCGGTGGCGACGAGGTCAGTAGGCGAGAAACTTTCGCCACGGCCCTGATTGTCTTTGGGGGCGTCGGTGGAGAGCTCGGTGGAGGAGGGGCCGTGGACGGCTTTGCAGTGGAGGTCTCCCTCGTATTCCATCTGGATCGCAACCATGTGGATCTGTTCCTTTCGAGATTTGCTAGGTGGGGGTGCGCATGAGGAGGTAGGCGCCGGTGAGGCCGAAGAGGATGTCGGGGGACCAGGCGGCGAGGAGGGCGGGAAGGGTGTTGACGTTGCCCATGGCTTCGAAGGTGCCGGCGACGATCCAGTAGGCGATGGCAAGGCCGATGGCGGTAGCGATGCCGGCGAGGCCGCCGCGTTTGCCCATGGAGAGGGCGAAGGGGACGCCGAGCATGGCCATGACGAGGGTGACGAGCGGGTAGGCTAGCTTGCGGTTGAGCTGGACACGGAGGCGCATGGTGTCGAAGCCGGATTGCGAGAGGTCGGTGATGTAGCGGGAGAGCTCGTTGTAGCTCATCTCCTGCGAGGGGCGATCTTCTTTCTTGAAATAGGTGGGCTGCTCGTGGATCTCGGGGAAGGGCGAGACGGTGAAGGGAGCGTAGGTGGCGGTGGTCTCGCCGGAGAAGGTGCGCTGCCAGCCGTTTTCGAGAACCCATTGATTTGCGGGCGCGTCCCAATGCGCGGAGGAGGCGAAGATGCGGCGGGTGAGATTGAAGGTGCCGGGCTGGAACTCGAAGACGGTGAGATTGGCGAAGACGTTGCGGTCGGCGTCGAAGAACTGGTAGTAGAAGATGCGGCCGGGCTCGCCGGCGCGGGAGTTGGAGCCGGAGATCCACTTGCGATCGGGGCGGAGGAAGGTCTGGGCGGGCTTGCCCTTGATGGTGGCGCGGAGGGCTTCCTGGCGGCGGTTGGCCTGCGGGAGATAGAGCTCGTCAAAGGCGAAGAGCGCGACGGCGATGGTGGCGGAGAGGACGAAAACGGGGATGACGACGCGATAGAGGCTGGTGCCGGTGGCCTTCATGGCGGTGAGCTCGGAGGTGCGATTGAGCGAGCCGAAGGTGATGAGGACGGCGACGAGGGCGCAGAGCGGCGTGATGTTGTAGAGGATGTAGGGGATGAGGTTGAGGAGGTAGTCGCCGACGGTGACGAGCGGGGTGCGGTTGCGGATGATGTCGCCGATGAGCTCGAAGAAGGTGAAGACGAGGAAGAGGGTGGCGAAGGTGGAGAGGGTGAGGGCGAGGTTGCGGGAGAACTCGCGGAGGACGTAGTCGTCGAGCAGGAGCGGGAAGCGGGCGCCGAAGATCTCGCGCAGGCGGCGAAGGGTGGTGGCGATGGACGGGAAGCGGCCGGTGGTGGCGGCGGCGCCGTTACGTTGGGAGGAGCCGAAGAGGCCGGTGGTGAGGCTCTTGAGGACGTCGCCGACCTGCGCGAAGACGGAGAGGGCGATGCCGCCGCGGGAGAGTTGGTAGAGGAGAAAAGCGCCGGCGGCGGTGAAGAGGAGGTTGGAGCCCCAGACGCCGAGGAAGGGGCTGAGCTTGCCATTTTTGGCGAGGGCGACGCCGACCGATGAGAAGAAGTAGTAGAGGAAGACGAGCAGAAGGGTGACGACGAAGCCGGTGGACTTGCCACCGCGCTTGGAGGAGAGGCCAAGGGGGACGCCAACGAGCATGAGAACGAAGCAGGCGCAGGGGTAGGAGATGCGCCGGTTGAACTCGATGCGATAGATGTTGTTCCCCTTGCCGCCGGTCTGGGTATCGAGTTGGCCGAGGCGCCAGAGCTCGTGAAGTGGAAGGGCGAGGATGGGGGTGTCGGTGCGGGAGACGTGAGTGTCGTCGGGGGTGGCGAGCTCGATGGGGACGTCGGTGGTGGCGAAGGTGGAGATGTTGTACTGGTTGGGATCGGCGGGGGAGGTCCCGTGCTGGCTGCCGTTGAGGAGATGGAGGCGGAGGGTGCCGGCTTGTGGCGAGTTGGCGGCGCCGGCGATGACGATGGCCTGGTCGGCGGTGGTGATGGCGGGGGCGGCGGCCTGCGAGAGATCGGCAAGAAAGACGTGGTGCCAGACAGCGGCGCCGGCGGCGGGGCGGACGTCCTGGATGTAGAGGACGTAGTTCTTGAGGTCTTCGTAGAAGACGCGGGGCTGGATTTCGAAGGAGGCCTGGGAGGATTTGAGCGAGGCCTCGAGATCGAGCAGGGCGCGGGCGGAGCGCGGGGCGAGGTAGAGGGAGTTGACGAGGCCGACGACGAGGGCGGCGAGTGAGACGAGGGAGACAACGCGGACGAAGTCGAGGGCGCCCATGCCGGCGGCGCGCATGGCGGTGATCTCGGAGTCGGCGGCGAGGCGGGAGAGGCCGAGCAGGATGCCGACGAGGACGGCCATAGGAATGGTGAGGGTGAGGGTGTTGGGGAGGAGATAGAGGAAGAGGCGGCCGGTGTCGGCGAGCGAGGCGGAGTCGCGGACGACGAGCTCGAGAAGGGAGCCGAGGCGCGGCATGAAAAGGATGAAGGTAAAGAGCAGGCCGCCGAGGAGCGCGTGGGAGAGGACTTCGCCGAGGATGTAGCGGGTGATGATGCGCATGGACGTGCCGGGCGGAAGAGCCCTGAGGTTGAGTGTAGCGGGTCCTGCTCAGGGCTGGATGGCGTGGAGGCTGTCGATGGTGTGGGTGGGGTTTGGATTCCAGGAGACGGAGCGGACCTGATGGCGGCTCATGTCGATGCCGGGATAGAGGCGGGCGAACTCGGGCTGGATGGTGGCGAGGATCTGGTCATGAAAGGGGCTTTGCTTGCGGACGGCGATGCCGAAGAGGAAGGCGTCGGAGATGACGGTGTAGTCGCGGAGGAGGCGGGGATCGGTGCAGAAGATGCCATAGCTGCGGGTGTAGTCGGAGTTGGGTAGCCAGATGAGATCGGGCTGCTGCGCGAAGATGTAGTCCATGTCGAAGTGACGGCGGGCGAGGAAGGCGTTGTTGAGGCCGGCCATGTCGAGCATCGGCACGGAGGGCGCGGCGGCACCGACGATACCGACCTCGGTGAGGGCAAGGCGGCTGCCCGGAGGAAGGTGCGCGGCGATGCGGGCGACGGCGCGGTAGCTGGGCCAGGGATCGGCGAGAGCGGGGAGCGGCTGCTCGGCGGCGATGGCGAAGACGGGTGGATCCCAGACGCGGTGGCGCTTCGCGAGGAGGCTTGCGACAGGGCCGGCGATGTGGGCGGCGCACTGATCGCTGGTGACGACAAGGGCGAGGCCGACGGCGGCCAGACGGGCAAAGGAGAGAGGGACGACGGAGCGGCCGGAGGCGAAGGTGTGGTCGACGAGGAGGAGCGCGGGAAAGAGAAGGAAGGGGAGGAAGGGCATGTAGTACCGCGCGCCGACGCCCATGATCTGCATGACGCTGAGGAGATAAAGAAGGATGGCGGCGAGGGGGACGAGGAAGACGAGCACAAGGCGAAGTTGTCGCCGGCGGGCGAAGAGAAGGATGGCCGCGATGGCGAGTGCAGCCGTGCCAAAGAAGGTGAGGTTGGCTCCGACGGGGTTGAGCAGCCAGATGTAGTCCCCGTAGCCGTGAACGGCTTTGATGTAGAAGGCGAGGGGGACGGGGGTGCCGAAGTACCAGCGATTGAGGAGGAGATCCGCAGCGAGAAGAGCAGTGAGAACGCTGAAGAAGAGGGCAAGAGGAGCGAGGCGACGGGAACGAGGCAGAAGGGGCAGAGCGCAGAGTGGAGTCAGGGCGATGGGAAGCAGAGCTTCCGGACGGGTGAGGACGGCAAGGACACCGAGGAGGGCGAGGACGAGGCTTTGCGGAAGTGAGGGATGGTCGATGAGGCGGAGGGTCTGATCGAGGAAGAGGGTGATCAGAAGGAGGCCGAGCATGGTCTCCATGCCGTTGGTGAGCGAGATGTCGAAGTTGCGGTCGAGCAGAAGGGGGAGGCCGATGAGAGCAAAGGTGATCTCAGCGTGGCAAAGCCATGGACTGCTGGCGCGGCGAGAGAAGAGACTCGCGAGAAGGAGGAGGGCGAGCATGCCGGTGGCGGTCGAAAGGGTGGGAAGAACGTGGGCGGCGGCCGAGGAGAAGAAGGTGGCGGTCCAGACGGCGAAGAGCCAGGGCAGGCTCGTGAGCCCGAAGGTGTGCGGGCCGCCGGGATTCCAGGAGATGCCAAAGCCGTGGTGAAGCTGGACGGCGTACCGGAAGAACATGTAGGCGTCTTCGAAGGTGAACTCGGACCGCGAGCGGAAGCAAAGCCGCAGGGCGAGAACGAGGGTGACGGCGCAGGCGATGAGAGCGGTGGCTCGAACGCGGCGGGATAGGGGAGGAGTGTTGCTTACGGCTGATGGAGTCACGCGACCTCGTTCGCGTTTCATTTTAGCGGTGCACGTTTGAGGCCGAGGCAGGACTCGCGGGCTCGCGGCTGGGGAGAGGGTCAGGTGAGCAGAGACCAGGGCGGCTCGGCGCGGACCAGCCACTCGTGAGGGATGCTGGCTGCGCCGGTGCGGAGGATGACGATGCCGCCGACGATGGCACAGGTGGTGTCGCGATCGCCGAGGGCGCTGACGGTGTGCCACAGCGCTTCTTCGTAGCTGTCGGGCCAGTTGGCGGCACACCAGAGGGCGAAGGGAACGGTGTCCGCGGCGGAGGCGCGGCCGCCGTTGCCGAGGTGCAGGGCGGCCTCGGCGGCGGCGGTGGTTGCTCGCGGAAGGGTGGCGGCGTGGAGGAGGCCGTCGTGGATGGGTCCGGGTGGGGTCAAGGCGGCGATCTGTGTGAGGACAGTCGCGGGCGATGCGGGATCAGCATCACGGGAGTTCCAGCTGAAGGCCGCGGCGAGGGCGACGGCGATGGCACCGGCGATGGCGTCCTGGTGGCTGTGGGTGGCAATGGCGGAGAGACGGGCCTGCTCCACGAGGCGGTCGAGGTTGTCGGCGAAGAAGGCGCCGAGGGGCGCGACGCGCATGGCGGATCCGTTACCGAAGGAGCCACGACCGTCGAAGAGGGCCTCGGCCTCGCGTTGCCAATGGTGGGCCCCGATGGTGGCGAGTCGCAGGAGGTGGCCGTGCATGGCGGGGCCGTAGCCACGATTGGGATCGTAGAGCTCGCTGAAGCCGCGGGCGAGCGCTTCGGGGAGGACCTGACCGTTCTCGCGGAGGGTGTTCAGGACGGAGACGGCCATGGCGGTGTCGTCGGTGTAGGGCCAGGGCGCGGGAGGCAGGGTGCGGCTGGCGATGGCGGCCAAGGCTTCAGCGTAGGGCAGGAAGAAGGCTTCGCCGAAGCAGTCGCCACAGGTGAGTCCCTGCAGGGAGAGAAGGGCGCGCTGGAGAGCTATGGGATTGGACATGACGATCTGTCAGGGGTTTGGAGTGAAGCGGTAGCCGACGCCGCGAACGGTCGTGAGGTGGCGGGGACTGCTGGGATCGTCTTCGATGTAGCGGCGGAGGCGGACGATGAAGTTGTCGATCGCGCGGGTATCGGTGTCCTCGTGAACGCGCCAGACCTGCTCGAGGATCTCCCTGCGGGAGACGATCTGGTTGGGGCGGTCGGTGAAGTAGCGGAGGAGGTCGGCCTCCATAAGAGTGAGCTGCGTGGTTCGATTGGGCGCGAGGAGCTCGAGGGTATCGAAGCGGATGGTGCGGCCGGAGAAGGAGACCTCGTCGGCCGGTTGGGGCGGTGGCGGCGTGGTGGTCTCGGGGGAGCTCTGCCAGGACATGCGGCGGAGGAGGCTTTTGAGGCGGACAAGGAGGATGTTGAGGTCGAAGGGTTTGGGGAGGTAGTCGTCGGCGCCGGCCTCGATGCCTTCGAGGATCTCTTCGGGGCGCGAGCGGGCGGTGAGCATAAGGATGGGAACGAAGTGCTGCGCGGCGCGGAGGGTGCGGACGATGGTGAAGCCGTCGGCGCCGGGGAGCATGCAGTCAAGGAGGACGGCGGCGGGGGCGTTGGGACCGGTGGTGGGCACAGCAAGGAGGTGAGCGAGGGCGAGATCGCCGTCGGCGAAGTGCTCCGTGCGGTAGCCCTCGGCCTGGAGGTTGAAGAGGAGACCCTGGGCGAGATGGGCTTCGTCTTCTACGAGGATGATGAGGGGGAGCATGGGGGCGAGGTCAGCGATGGAACTCAACGGTGATGATGGTGGCGACTTCGACGGGGACGCCGGCGATGGCATAGGGCCGATAGCGCCAGGTGCGGACGGCGTCCTGCGCCGCGCCGCGGAGGAGGTGGTGGCCGGAGAGGACGCGGAGATCTTCCACGCGGCCGTTGCGGGCGATGATGGCCTGCAGGGTGACCTTGCCTTCGGTGTGGAAGAGACTGGCGAGGCCGCCGGGGTACTTCGGGGTGGGCGAGTAGAGGAGGTTGCCGGCCATGACGCCGGAGGAGACGCGAACGCGTCCGGTGGGGGTGAGGCTGGCTGGAGAGATTGATCGGACGCTGGGTTCAGGGGGACGGGGAGCTTTGCCGGTGACGATGGCGGGGTCGGGCGGGCTGCCTGCGAAGGTTTGGGGATCGGGGCTGGACGCTGAGGAGTTGGCAGTCGCGAAGGTAGGGGCGGCGGAGGTGTTGGAGAGTGAGGAGGCCGAGACCGCCGTCGATGGCGTGGCGCCCGGGTTGGAGGAGAGGGAGGGTGCGGGGGTGCCGGCGGAGGACTTCGGAAGGACGCCGCCGGGCGCGGGTGGAGGTGTGTTGGCGGCAGGAGCTGTCGCTGTGGGCCAGGTGTGATTGCCGGCGCCGAAGGTGAGGACCGTGACGAATGCGAGGAAGATGACACCGGCGACGGCCAGCTGCTTGCGGCGGGCGAACAGCCAGGGTCTGAGGGCCCAGGGCTCTTCCTCTAGAGGCATGCCGGCTTCGAGAAGAGGCGCACCGAGGCGGTCGTTGAAGGGATCGGACGGCGGGATGTTGAAGCGGCGCCGGCGGCGTTCGGTGGTCGATTCCGTGGGGAAGGCGATGGACGAGAGAGGTTCGACGGGCGGCACGATGACGACTTCTTCTGAAACGGAAGCGGGTGATTGAGAGTCGCTCAGCTGCTCGAGCCGTGGCTCCATGCGACTGATCTTCTCTTCGATGGCGTCGAGGTAATGCCTGACCTGAAGCGAGTTCAGCTCGAGACGAGCGAGGGACTGGTTGAGCTCGTGCGGGATCGCAGGGGTGTTGGTTCGAGGCGTTGACTCGAAGAGTGGCGCGGGTGGCCCGGTGGCGGCGGGGTCGTCCGCGACAGACGGGGGTTCATCCTGCGCGTCCTGTGGGGCGGAGAGGATTGCGCTGCAGTTGGTCCGGGCGTCGTCTTCGGCGAAAGAGGAGTGGGCCATCACAGCTTCGCGCATCGTCTGCTCTCGGTCGGGCAAGTCCGTCCTCCGGAGAGATCAGGGTATCGCATCCGGGGTGGCGGAACCATGTGGAAGTCCAGTGTTTTGCTTACGAAAGGCACTCGCGAAGACGGACTGATTTGGTGTTGATTCTGATGTTCCGCAGCCGTGGAGTGACGACGGACGCGGCTTGTCGGGGATGCGTTTGCTGGGGTTCTGGTACTTGGGAGATTTGGGGCGACGAGGCAGGCGTTTGCGGTCAGGCTTCTTTTACGGGGGCGAGAGGGAGGGTGAGGATGACGGTGGTGCCCTGGTTGGGGCCGCGGGATTCGGCGGCCGCGTTGCCACCGTGCTGGCGCAGGATGTGCTGGACGAGGAAGAGGCCGAGGCCGGTGCCCTTGATGCGGGTAGCGTTGCGGCCGGGGACACGGTAGAAGCGCTTGAAGATGCGCTTCTGCTGGCCGGGCGGGAGGCCGAGGCCGGTGTCGGTGATGCGGATGACGGCGTTGCTGTACTGCTCGATGAGGAGCGAGACGCGGATGTCGACGCCGTTGGGGGAGTACTTGACGGCGTTCTCAAGGACGTTGATGAAGGCGGTGCGGAGATCTTCGGCGATGCCGAGGACGTGCAGGCGGACGGCACCAGGGATGGGCTGGAGGGTGATGGCTTCCGCGGGGAGGTTGTTCTGGCGAAGGACGGTGGCGATCGACTCGGCGAGCAGGGGCTCGATCTCGAGCGGGCGGCGGTCGCGGTGGCGCTGGCCGAGCTCGCCGGCTTTAAGGACGCGCTCGACGGTAGCGTGGAGGCGCTCGGCGTCGGAGAGCATGATGCGGTAGAACTCCTGGCGCTTCTCTTCATCAACGGGGCGGCGCTGAAGTGTCTCCAGGTAGAGACGGATGGAGGCGATGGGGGTTTTGAGCTCGTGGGTGACGGCGTTGAGGAAGGAGTCCTGGCGCTGGTTGCGGCGGACTTCGCGCACGAGAAAGATGGTGTTAAGGACGACGCCGGTGAGGAGAGCGGCGAAGAAGATGATGCCGAGCACAAGCAGGGCGGCGCGGCGCTCGTTGAGGATGATCCAGCCGATGTTGAGGGTGACGGTGACGCCGGTGAGCAGGACACCGAGGACGACGGCAAAGGCGATGGCACCGCGGCGTTGGGTGAGATTCATGGCGGGCTATATCGACTTGTGCGACGGTGGGAGAGCAGGCAGAACAGACGTAAAGGGATGCTGCCGTGCTCTCATGAGTACCTCAGCGGCTGAAGCCGGGTTCGTTGGAGAGACAGGTATGGCATGGCTGAAGCCATGCCCTTAGCTGATCGCGGGGCCAGCCGGTGGTCTAGACGGCTTTGCGTTGGAAGGTTGTCTTCTTGGTGTTGGCGAAGGAGTCTTTCGCCTTGAACGAGGATGTGGACGCCGCAGCTATGGGCTTGGCGCCGGACTTACCCTGTTCGGCCTTTTCACGGAGTGCCTGCAGCTTCTGGGCCTTGCGGCCGAGACCGCCGATCTTGACTCCGCCTGGTTTCGGGATGAAATCGCTCATACGAAAATCCTCTCACGTCCGGGCTGGTCAGGGGAGGGGTGCGAGGTGGTTGCATGCGAAAGCGTGCCTGCGTCACTCTTCGGATTCGGACCGTAGGTTCAACGGAGAGGCTCGGTGCGGCGTTCTGTAAGGTCGTTCTGGAGGTGGCTTGATGCTGCGATGGCTTGTGCTTCTTTGTTCGCTGACGTCGGGTGCGGCGGCGCAGCAGATGGCGATCACGTTTGACGATTTGCCGGCGTCGGGAGCGCTGCCGGCGACGATCTCGCGGCTGCAGATTGCACAGTCGATTCTGGACACTCTGCGACAGCAGGCAATGCCGCCGGTGTATGGGTTTGTGAATGGTGTTCGCACGGAGGAAGAGCCGGGCACGCTGGCGGTGTTGAAGGCGTGGCGAGAGGCGGGTGAGCCGCTAGGCAGTCACACGTGGTCGCACCCGGATCTGGAGACGATGACGCCGGCGGAGTTTGAGGCGGATGTCGAGAAGAACGAGCCTCTGCTGAAGACGTACATGGGTGGAGAGGACTGGCACTGGCTGCGATACCCGTATCTGCACGAAGGAGAGACGGCCGAGAAGCATCGGGCGGTACGGAGCTGGCTGCGGGCGCATCACTACAGGGTGGCCGAGGTGACGATGGACTTTGAAGACTATCTGTGGAACGAGCCCTACGCGCGATGCACGGCGAAGGGAGACACGGCAGCGATACAGAGGCTGCACGACACGTACCTGGGGACGGCGGCGAGCTACCTCGAGACGTATCGGATGATGGCGCGGACCCTCTACGGACGGGAGATTCCGTATGTGTTGCTGCTGCACGCGGGGGCGTTCGATGCGCGCATGCTGCCGGAGTTGCTGGCTCTGTATCGCAGCCGAGGGTTCCGGTTCATCAGCCTGCCCAAGGCGGAGCGGGACCCGGCGTACGCGGAGGATCCGGACTTTGGGTATCCCGGTGGAGGGGCCTTGACGGAACAGCTGATGGCGAAGCGTAAGCTCAAGTTTCCCGTAAATTCGAAGCCGTACAAGGAGCTAGAGGCGGCTTGCCGATGAGGCTAATTTGTTCGGGTCGGCGAAGTAGACTGCGGGTCTGATCGACTGTTGGAGGGGGACGAAATGGGGTTGCTGGGTCGCGCGGTGCGGCAGCTGCGGTGGTCGGTGGAGATGCGTGGAGTGGGTGGGACTGCGGCGCTGGCCGCGCGGCGGCTGATAGGTGCGGATGCGGGCGCGAAGGCGGTGGAGCGGCCGGTGCATCCGTTTGACACCGAGCACGGGGTGGAGACGAGCGGGCGGATTGGCGGATCGCACCTGGGGGCGGGGCATGCGCATGATGTGTTCAATACGGCGTACCTGGGAGTGCCGCCGTCGCGGCTGCGGAACGCGGTGGCGCAGTGGCGGGAGGTGGCCGTGGATCGGCCGCGCTCTCCGTCCATTGGGGAGTATGCGTTTTTTGATGTGGGGTGTGGCAAGGGGCGGGCGCTGATGCTGGCGTCGGAGATGGGATTTCGGGAGTGTGCGGGGGTGGAGCTCGATCCGGGGCTGGCGGCGGTGGCGCGACGGAATCTGAAGGCATGGGAGGGGACGGGAAAGGCGCGGTGTCCGGTGGGGATTGTGGAGGGCGATGCGACAGAGGCGGCGCTGCCGGAGCTGCCGCTGCTGGTGTATGTGTATAACCCGTTTCGCGGGCCGGTGGTGCGAAAGATGCTGGAACGGCTAGAGGCGCACGCGGGTGCACGGGCGGGAGGGATGGATCTGATCTACCTGGTTCCAAACGAGGCGGGGGAGTTTGCGGCGTTTCCGGGATTCAAGAAACTGTGGGAAGGCGGGGTGCGGATGAGTGACGAGGACCAGCGGTGGGATGATGCGGATGCGGAGGATTTGGGGCAGGTCTGGCGGCGATAGTTGGGAGGGGAGTACCGCTCAATGAGCTTCAGGTTGCGCGCTTCGCAGCGGCTAACACGCTGTTGAGCAGACCCGGGAAGTGTGCATCGAGGGCTTCACTTTGAAGCCGATTCATAAGCACCGTGCCCTGCCTTTCGGAGGCGATGATGCCGGTCTGTCGCAAGATACGAAAGTGGTGGGACAGCGAAGACTTGGGCTTATCGATGTCGAAGAGACCGCAGGCTTTTTCTCCATCAACGTTCAATTGCCGGATGATTTCCAGGCGCACCGGGTCGCCGAGCGCACGCAGCACCTCGACCAACTGGAGCGACGTTTTGGGAGCCCTGCCCTTTGCGCGGATGGTCATGCTCCTTGTTCGATGCGAATGGAATCAGAAGCATCCGGAAAGACGAGGCGGCCATCCTTCTAGATGTTCGAGAGATGTCGACCAAGGAGCAAACAACGATGAGAGCGTGGCAGCTAGAGAACACCGGGAAGCAGAACCTTCGTCTCATTGAACTCGATCGTCCCACGCCCGGAGCGGGTGAGGTGCTGATCCGCACCCGTGCCGTGTCGCTGAACTACCGGGACAAGGCAATCATCGACGGCAGTTATCCCTTGCCGATGACGTTTCCGATGATTCTTGGGAGCGACCTGGCCGGGGAGGTTGTGGCGGTGGGAGAACAGGTGAGCCAGCTGCACCCTGGCGATCAGGTTCTTTCCGTATACAAACCGCTTTGGCTTGATGGCGTTCCGAGCCGAGAGGCGAATGAGCAGAACCTTGGCGGACCGCTGCCGGGCGTACTGACGGAGTACGTTGTGCTCTTGGCGAATGGTGCGCTCTCTTACCCCTCGTACCTGACGCCCGCGGAGGCGTCAACCCTGCCGGTTGCGGCAGTGACGGCGTGGGTGGGCCTGTTTGCCAGGGGAGAGCTTCGGCCGGGGCAAACCGTTCTGGTCCAAGGTAGCGGCGGTGTGGCGTTGGCCGCATTGCAACTGGCGGTGGCCCAGGGCGCGCGAGTGCTTGCGCTTTCCCGCACGGCAGAGAAGGCGGCGCGGCTCAAGGAGATGGGAGCCTCCGAGGTGATTGACACCAAGAAGACTCCCGACTGGGAGCAGGAGGTGCGCCGGTTGACGGGAGGTGCCGGCGTGGACCACGTGGTGGAGGTTCTGGGCGGAGATCAACTGCAACGCTCGATCGCGGCGTCTGCGTGGGGAGGACGTATCGCGGTGATCGGCTTTATGGACCAGCAGAAGGCCAGTATTTCTGTTCCGGCTGTGCTCGGTGCAGCTGTCCGCATACAGGGTGTCGGTGTTGGCTCACAGAAGGACACGCGAGACCTGCTTGCGTTCCTGGAGAGGCACCAGATCCGACCGGTGATTGACTCGGCGTACGATTTCGCGGAGACACCTGCTGCCCTGGATCATCTGGAGCGCGGACCATTTGGAAAAGTGGTGATCGAAATTGGCGAGTCATAGGCAACGAAGAACGGCGCAGACTGGTATGGTCTGCGCCGCTAAGTTGTAAAGGGTAGGTCGGGTTTAGTTGGCGCCGGCTGGCTTGGGATTGTGGCGGTCGAATTTGGCGACCTGGACCTTTTTGGCGAGTCCGACCTGCTCGAGGAGCCAGATGCCGTAGTAGTTGATGTCGAACTCATACCAGGCGAGGCCGTGACGCGCGCTGACGGGGTGGGCGTGGTGATTGTTGTGCCAGCCCTCGCCGCCGGTAAGGATGGCGACCCACCAGTTGTTGCGGGAGTCGTCTTTGGTGTCGAAGCGGCGCTTGCCCCAGAGGTGGGTGGCGGAGTTGACGAGCCAGGTGGCATGGAGACCGAGGGTGGTGCGAAGGAAGGTTCCCCAGAGAACCATAGTGAAGGCGCCGAGGGCACGATGGCCGGGGCTGAGGGCCGCACCAATGGCGAGCTGCGCGAGCCCGGAGATCACGAGCGGAAGATAGTGGTACTTCGAAAGCCAGACGTGAACCTTGTCGCGGGTGAGATCAGGAGCGTAGCGGCCGAGGAGGGCGGTTTCGGAGTGGAGGGCGCGACCGGAGAGGATCCAGCCGGCGTGAGCCCACCAGGTGCCGTCGTGCGGGGTATGCGGATCGCCTTCGTGGTCGGAGTTCTGGTGATGGACGCGATGGGTGGCGACCCAGAAGATCGGTCCACCCTCAAGCGCGAGACAACCGCAGGCGGTGACGAAGTACTCGACCCACTTGGGTGTTCTGTAACCGCGATGAGTCAGCAGGCGATGGTAGGCCATGCCGATGCCAACGTTGATCGCGAAGAAGTACATGATGGCGAAGGCGGCGAGGTTCTTCCAGGAGAAGAAGAAGAGGGCGGCGATGGCGCCGACGTGGAAGGCGCCCATGGCGATGGAGGTGATCCAGTTGATGCGGCCCTGCTGGTGCTCGCGGCCCATGCGGAGATCCTGCTTGATCTTGCGGGCGGTCTCCTGCGCGGCGGCCAGCTTGGAGCCCGGGCTGGCGATGCCATGAATGTGGTCCGAGGCGGCCTGAGAGTCGAAGGGTATTTCGGACTTGATCTCTGGGGAGGGCGAGGTGAGAACCGAGGGGGTCATGTGTTTTCCGTCATCCTTTTTGCTGCTAGATCGACGCTAGCAGCTTGCGGAGAGGAGGGGGTGTAAGAGTTTTGTAATGCTCCCCAAAGGGGTGACGACGTATTGTCATTGCATGGGTGGGATGAAATTCCTTTCGCTTTTAGCAGTGGGTGGATGGGCGAGTGTGACCGCGGTGTGCGGAGTGGCGCAGGGCAAGCCGGCCGCGCGAACGAGCGTGGTAGACCTGCCGACGAGTAAGCAGCTTCGGCCGGGAGTGCCTGGATTGCCACAGCGGTTGAATAGTCTCCCGGTTTCGCTGGCGGTAAGCCCCGATGGCAAGTGGGTGGTGACGGTGAACGCGGGATATGGAACATACGAATCCGAGTATGCGCAGTCGCTCTCGGTGGTGAACGCGACGACTGGCGCGGTGGTGGACTCTCCGGATCTGCGGACGGTGGTGAATGCGGGGCAGACACTCTATTCCGGGCTGGCGTTCAGCGGGGACGGGAGACATCTATACGGGTCGATTGCTTCGCTGACGGATCCGGAGGGGAAGAAGAAGGGCGATACGGGATCGGGTGTGGTGGTGTACGGGTTTGCCGATGGGGTGTTGACGCGCGAGCGGGTGTTGCAGGTTCCGCTGCAGCAACTGACGGGTGGCCGGCGGACGAAGCTGATCGGTGAGGTGGATGGGGGTAAAGGTGTGCCGTACCCGGCGGGGATCGCGGTGGTGCGAGTAGGGGGTTCGGCAGGGCGGCTGCTGGTGTCGGACAACCTTTCGGATGATGCGTTGCTGATGGATGCCGTGACGGGACAGATTGTCACCAGATTCGATCTTTCAGAGACGGATGCGGTGCCGGGAACGTATCCGGTGGCCGTGGCGGTCTCACGCGATGGGCGGCGGGGCTACGTGACGCTGTGGAATGCGAGCGAGGTGGTAGAGCTTGATCTTGTAACAGGAACAGTTACACGGAAGCTGCCGCTACTGAAGCCGGCGGAGGCGACAGTGGCGGGGACGCATCCGTGTGCGCTCGAGATGTCACCGGACGGGCGGACGATGTATGTGGCGCTTTCAAATCGTGACGCTGTGGCGGCGGTGGATGTAAGTGCGGGTAAGGATGGAAAGGCGGCGTTCAAGGTGAGGGGGTACTTCGACACGCGGCTGCCGGGGCAGAGCTACTTTGGAGCGGAGCCGGTGGGGCTGGCGGCTTCCGGTGACCGGCTGTATGTCGCGAATCTGGCGACCGACGCGGTGGCGGTGCTGGATACACGACGACTGACGGCAAAGACGGCGGAGAAGGGAATGGTGGAGCCGGCTGGGTTCCTGCCGACGGAGTGGATGCCGACGGGTGTGGCGGTGGCGAACGGGCGTTTGTTCGTGGCGACAGGGAAAGGGCACGGGACGGGACCGAACAATTTTCCGCAGCGTGAGACGGAGTCGGTTCAGGCGATTCAGCGATTTCACTCGCGATCCACGTATATCGCGAGCTTGCTGTATGGGTCGATGGCGATGATTCCGGTGGCGGAGATCGACGGAGGGCTGAAGGGGTCGACCGAGGAGGTGATGGTCTCGAACCGGATGAGGGCGGCGGAGGAGCGGATCACGTTTGCGGGCGGCGGGGATCGCATTAAACACGTGATCTACATCATCAAAGAGAACCGGACGTACGACCAGATTCTGGGTGATCTCGCGCTGCGCGGGCAGCCTGTGGGGAACGGCGACAAGAGCCTGGCGATGTATGGCGAGGCGGTGACACCGAACGAGCACAAGCTGGCGCTGCAGTTCGGAGTGCTGGATAACTTCTTCGATTCGGGTGAGGTATCAGGCGACGGGCATGTGTGGTCGAATGCGGCGATCGGCACAGACTACCTGGAGCGGACGTGGGAGCAGAACTATCGCGGAGGGCAGCGGAGTTATGACTTCGAGGGAGTAGTGGCGGAGGGGTATCCGCTGGAGCAGCATATTGCGGATGTGAATGAGCCGGCGAGCGGATATATCTGGGGCAATCTCGCGCGGCACGGCAAATCGCTGTATCACTTTGGCGAATACATTGCGTCGACGTTCTGCAACGACAAGAAGACCGTGGTGGCTCCGCGGCAGTCGCAGGAGGGACCGATGCTGACGGCGGAGGCGGCGTGCGCGCGGAAGGAGGTTGGGCCGGGTGAGGAGATTCCGGCGGAGTGGGGCGGCGGCGTGAACCAGTGGCCATGGGCGCTGCCGCTGCTGGCGGAGAATAAGGCGACCAAGCCGGAGCTGGTGGGGCACTTTGCGCCAGAAGCGCCGGACTTTGCGCTGCGGATTCCGGACCAGATTCGGTATGAGGTGTTTGCGCGGCACTTTGCGGGCTGGTTGAAGGATCGGGCAGTGGGGCGTGACGGCATGCCGGCGTTTGTGGAGATGCGGCTGGGGAACGATCACACGGCCGGGACGACGCCGGGGGGACCGACGCCGAAGAGCTCGGTGGCAGACAATGACCTGGCGCTAGGGAGGATCGTGGAGCTGGTGTCGCACAGCCCGTACTGGGACGATACGGCGATTGTTGCGCTTGAAGATGACGCGCAGGCGGGAGCGGACCATGTGGATGCGCATCGATCGATTGCGCTGATTGTGAGTAAGTATGCGCAGGCCCACGGAGACGGAGATGCGCCGGTTGTGGACAGCCGGTTTTATTCGACCGTGAGCGTGATCCGAACGATGGAGTCGCTGCTGGGGCTGCCGCCGATGAACAACAATGATGCGTTTGCGAGCCTGATGATGAAGGAGTTTAGTGGGCCGGGAACGCAGCCGGCGTTTGTGGCGGACACACGCAATCGGGATAATGGGTTGATCTATGCGGCGAACCCGAAGGTGACCGCGGCGATGGAGCCGATGCGGGCTGAGGGCGAGCGGGAGTCGGCGAAGATGGACTTTCGGCACGAGGACCACCAGGACACGCAGAAGTTGAACGTCATTCTGTGGCGGGATGCGATGGGCGACCAACCGGTACCCGCACTGCTGACCGGGAAGCGACGAAAGGCGAAGAAAGATGACGACGATGACTGAGGCAGGACGCAGGGCAGAGGGCGAAGGACGTGGGGACGCGGCGATCGCGCCATTTCGGCTGGCGCCGTTCTTCAGTGAACGGGTTTGGGGGAAGAAGAGCCTGGCGCCATGGTTCGCGAGTACCGGGACTGAGGAGCTGGTCGGCGAGGCGTGGCTGACGGGGCCGCAGTCAGTGGTGGAGACGGGGCCGCATGCGGGGGAGCGGCTGGATGCGGTGGTTGCGGAGGAGGGCGCGGCGGTGCTGGGCGAAGGCTCGACGGAAGCGGCGTTTCCGCTGCTGGTGAAGATCCTGTTTCCGGCGGATAAGCTCTCGGTGCAGGTGCATCCGGATGATGCGCAGGCGCAGGCGATTGGCGAGCCGCGCGGAAAGACGGAGTGCTGGTATGTGCTCGAGGCGGAGCCGGGCGCGGCGGTGGCGCTGGGCTTGAAGCACGGCGTGACGTTAGAGGACGTGCGATCGGCGATTGCGGATGGGAGTCTTGAAGAGAAGCTGGAGATGGTTCCGGTCAGTGTGGGCGACATGTTGTTTGTCGACGCGGGGACGGTGCATGCGATCGGGCCCGGCGTGGTGCTGCTGGAGACGCAGCAGACGAGCGATCGGACATACCGGATGTTTGACTATGGGCGGCCGCGCGAGCTGCACGTGGAGCAGGGGATTGGGGTGACGAAGCTGGCCACGCGCGCGGGGAAGGTTGAGCCGCGGTCGATGGATGGCTTTACGCGCTTGATCGAGGAGAAGTATTTTTCGGTTGATCGCTTTGATCTGGCGAGGGGCAGCGTGACGGTGATGATGGACGGGCCGGGATGCCTGGTTGGGTTGAACGGGTCTGCCAGTGTTTGGTCGGGCGCAGGTGAGGTCGAGCTGCTCAGGGCTTCGGCTGTCGTGGTGCCGGCTGGAGCTGAGGTGCGTGTCGAGGCGAACCTTGGGTCTGTGAGCTTTGCCCGGTGCATGGCTCCGCGGTGAACGGTGGCACTCAGCGCAGGGTGTAGATGCGATAGGAGATCGGGCCGTTCGAGCCGGGGGAGAAGCTACGCTGTTCGGTGAGGGTGTACCGGGTGTCGAGGAAGGCTGCGAAGTCCGGCCAGAGAGCGAGCTTGGCGTAGTTGTCGAGGCCGGCGGGATGCAGCCAGCCGGTGACGATGATTAGCTTTGGCGGGCGGGCATTGATCTCGCTCCAGAAGGTGGAGCGAGCCCGGCGCACAGCCGGATCGGCGGGTGGGCCGAAGAGGAGAAAGTCTGACAGCATACCGGTCGCTTCGGGGAGGCGCATGCGGTAGAGAACGGTGTTGCAGCCGGAGATGGAGTCGATGCACTGGAGGTTGCCGGCGAGGGCTGAGCCACCGAGCCGGGTGAGGTCTGCCTGCAGACTGTCGAGGAGTGGGTTGTTCCAGGTGGCCCGGCTAGCGCGGATAAGACTGAGGGGCGCGACGAGAAGGCTGGCGTAGAGGAGGCCTCCCGCGCCGATGGCGCGCGACCAGCCGGTTGTGTCGAGGGCGTGCGCGCACTCGATGGCGGACCAGAGCAGAAGGAAGGCGAGGGTGGGGTAGCGATGGTAGAGATAGCCCTTACCCTGGAGGAAGAAGGAGGCGAGACCCCAGACGACACCGGCGAGGAGCACCGTGCGCTCCCAACTCCTGCGGTGCCGCTGCGTGATGGCGAGGGAGACCGCGATGGCGAGGAGGACGCGCATGGGGGTGGAGAGACAGTCGCGCAGGAGCTCGCCGATGCTTTGGCGGCCGAGACGCGCGTAGTACGGGGTGACTTCTGTAAGGGAGTGGAAGAACGCTGTCAGCGCGTGATGGTGCAGAAGGAAGGCTATGGCTGCGGCCAGGGGGAGAAGAAAGGCTCCCAGGGTTTGGATCAGTGGTTTAGTCGAAGTGTTCCCGGTGCGCCGATTGCGGGTTAGTGCGACGGTGAGGATGAGAGCGGAGAGGAGAAGCGAGTCGGGCTTGATGGTTGCGGCGATGCCGGCGCAGACGGCGGCGAGGGGGAAGAGCCAGTGCGATCGCGAGCGGACGGCCTGGAAGGCGGCAGCGGTGACCAGGAGGAGCAGGGTGGCTTCCATCAGGTCGCGCTGACCGGTCTGGCCCATGCCGTCGCGGGCGTGGAGGAGCCAGAAGAGAGCCGCCGCGGTGACGCCGGCGAACCAGTCGTACGGAAGGGCGATGACGAGCATGGCGGATGACGCGGCGAGCATGAGGAGAGCGTCGAAGACGCGCCAGGCGACAGGGCCGCCGCCCAGGGTGTGGACGACGGTCCAGTCGATCATGAGCGAGCCTGGGAGATTCATGTCAGAGATCTGGCGGAAGGGCGCGAGACCGCTATCCATGAGGAAGCTGATGTAGTGCTGGAGGGCGCCGTCATTGACGAGCGGCCAATGACGGGTGAGAACGAGACAGGCGGCGACGAGGGAGATGAGCCAGGGCGCGAGCGCTACTTTAGTGCGGTGAATCCAGCGCGAGTCCGGGAGGGCAGGCGATGTGTCGCGGTGGGTCAAGCCTGTACCTCGGAGGGCAGTGATCGGTGGTGAAGGATCGGTGTGTCAGGGCTATTCTAGGCGCAGCGATCGTACACGCGGAGGTGGTGTGATGGCATGGCAGGTGGCGCTTCTGCGAGGTGTGAACGTGGGCGGCAAGAACAAGATGCCGATGCGGGAGCTGTGCGAGGTGTTCACGAAGACGGGATGTGTGGACTGCGAGAGTTACATTCAGAGCGGGAATGTTGTCTTCCGATCAAGCTGCGCGGCTGCAGAGCTACAGATGACGCTTGCCGAGGCGATCGAGAAGCGGTTTGGGTTTGCGGCGCCGGTGGTGGTGCGGTCGGCGGCGGAGCTACGATCGGCGCTGAAAGAGCAACCGTTTGCTGACGTCGCGGAAGAGCGGCTTGCGGTGATGTTTCTGCGGGATCGGCCGACGGCTGAGGGTCTGGCTCGGCTGGAGATGGATCGATTTCTGCCGGAACGGTTCCGCGTTCTCGGCGGAGAGGTCTATCTGGACATGCCGAATGGGGCGGGGCGATCGAAGCTGACGACGGCGTACTTCGATTCGCGGCTGAAGACGGTGGGAACGGTACGGAATCTCAGGACGATTCGAACGCTGATGGAGATGGCGGAGGTGGTGTGAGGGTCCGGGGTCTAGCGGAGGAAGACGCTTAGCTCGTTGGCGGCGGCGCGGAGATGCGGAAGGAAGCGGGTCTGCATGTCGAGGGTGGAGAGGCGCGGTGCGGAGCCGGAGAGGTTGAGCGTGGCGACGACGCGGCCGGTGGGAGCGTGGACGGGGACAGCGAGCGAGCGGAGACCGACTTCGAACTCCTGATCGCAGAGTGCCCAGCCGTTGCGGCGGATACTGCGCAGCATGACGCGAAGCTTGTCGACCGAGACGATGGTGCGTGGGGTGTGAGCGATGAGATCGACACGAGCGAGATAGGCCTCGAGCTGATCGGCGGGCAGATGCGCGAGCAGCATGCGGCCCATGCTGGTGCAGTAGGCGGGGAGGCGCGAGCCGATGTGGAGATCGACGCTCATGACGCGGGAGACGGTGGTGCGGGCGACGTAGACGATGTCGTCGCCATCGAGGGTAGCGACGGAGAAGCTCTCGTGGTGCTGAGCGGACATGCGTTCGAGGATGGGCTGCGCTGCTGTGGAGAGGGTATTGGACGCGGTGAAGGAGTGCGAGAGGGTGAGCATGCGCGGGCGCAGGCTGTAACGCGAGCCATCTTCGGTACCAGCAAAGCCGAGCTTTGCAAGAGTGTACAAACAGCGACGAACGGCGGCGCGGGAGAGGCCGGTTTTGACGCTGAGCTGGGAGATAGTCATCTGCTGGTGTTGCTGGGTGAACGCCTGGACGACGTTGAGACCGCGTGCGAGCGACATCATGAAGTTGGGATCGCCGGCGAAGGCATCGAGACCAGCGGCGGTCGGTACGCGCTGGGGGAGCGGCGGAGCAGCGGGTGAAGGAGTCGGGGAGAGGTCCGCAGGGGCGATCGGCAGGGGTTGGATGGGGAGGGCATTCATGGATGGTCAGCCTCTGGCGACCGGGGTGGACGCCTGGCAAACTGCCGATGCACGTCGATAGTCGCCTACGTGCAACGATAAACGCACAGCCCAAGCGCCGCAAGTAGAAAGGAGCGAGCGTTGAAGCACGAGGGAGACGGAGAGTCTCTGCTAGAGAGAGCGGAGTACGTTCAGGACGTCTTCCGGCTCGGGCCGGACACGAAAGTCGGCGTGTGCCTCGGCGAAGGCGACGGTGCTGTCCTGGCGGACGACGAAGGTCGCCGGCAGGGGCAGGCGCCACGCGGTGTCTGGAGCCTTGTCGTAGCCCTCACCGGAGTTGGCGAAGGGGATATTGACGAGGATGGAGCGGAAGTAGGCGCGAGCTTCGATGGGGACGGTATAGGTGATGCCGAACTGATCGGCGAGTGCGGCGTTGCGATCGGTGAGCAGAGGGAAGGCTAGGTGGTGCTGCTCGACGGCGAAGTTATTCTGCCGCTCGGTCTGTGGGGAGATGGCGACGAGGAGGGCGCCGGCGCGGCGCAGTTGCGGAAGGACGTCTCGCCAGGTTTCAAGCTCGGTGACGCAGTAAGGGCACCAGCGGCCGCGAAAGAAGTTGATGACGAGTGGGCCGAGGGCGAGGAGATCGACGGAGGCGATAACCTTGCCGGTTGCGGCGTCCGGCAGGCTGAAGGACGGGGCGATGCTGCCGACACGGAGCAGACGATCTTCAATGCCAGTGGCGAAGAGCTCTTCGGTGGCGCGCTCGGAGACGGCAAGGCGATCGGCCTGCACGAGGTGCCGGGTGCGGGCGGTGATGGCGTCGAGCTTGTCTTGAAGGCTAGTCATGCGCGGCCGGGAGGGGTGAGATGGAAGCTCTATTGTATGGGGAGGCTCGCAGGAAAGCAGTGGAGGAGCAGGCTTTCGCGAAGCAGGGTGAAGAGATACTCGTACCCCTTGGTAGCCTGCGGATGGAAGAAGGACAGGCAGAGGCCGAGGCGAGGATCGACGAAGAAAGGCCGGGTGCGTGGTGTGCGGGCGGACTCAATGACGTGGCCGGTGAGCTGCGCGAGGAGCGTGTGAACGCTGCTGCCGCCCGCTATCGTGAGGTGCGGGTTGTAGAGAGCGAGCTGGCGGAGGAGGAGATCGCCATCGCTCGAGACGGAGCCAATGAGGGAGCGATCGTTGCAGACGGGACCACCGGGGGTCTTCTTCAAGTTGACGAGAGCGATGCTTTCGAGGAGCTCGACGCGGCGATTGCGATCGCGGAGCTGCTCGCGTGCGGTCTCGAATGGGAGGCAGAGGGAGGGGTCGAGGGAGGCTTGCTGGGCGAGGAGTGCGAGCAGGAGAAGCACGGGAAAGGTGGAGCGCAGATCGGCGAAGGCGGCGGCATGCAGGCGCAGGTCAGCACCGTTGCCCGACCAGCGGCCGCCGGAGTCGTTGGGCTCCTTGAGCACAAAGAGGATGCGAACGGGTTGGTCGAGGTAGGTGCTGTGCTCGCCGCCGAGGGCGCCATCGCGCAGAAGTGTGGGTTGTCGCTGCTGCCATGTGGTGAAGAGACGGTTTTCGGCTTGCCATAGCTGGCGGGCAGTGATGGGACTGGTCATGGCGGGTAGTGTCTTCATTTATGGAGTGATGGTGGCTTCCAGTGTTCCGCTCGCGGTGACAGCTGAACAGGATGGAGCGAGTCGGGAAACGGACGAGCGGGTCAGAGGGACTGCAGACGCGTTTAGAAGCCCTCGAGGACGATCTTGCCCTGAGCTTTGCCGGACTCGACCACGCGGTGGGCTTCTTTGAGGTTAGTGGCGTTGATGGTTCCGAGGGAGGAGGAGTGAGTGGTGCGAAGGGTACCGGCATCGACGAGGCGGGCGACCTCAGTGAGGAGGTGATTCTGGGCGATCATGTCAGCGGTCTCGAAGACGGGACGGGCGAACATGAACTCCCAATGAAGACTGGCGGCCTTGCGTTTGAGCGGCTTGGCATCGAGGGTTGGCGGATCGTCGATGACGCCGATCTTGCCTTGCGGGGCGAGGACCTCAACGACACCGGGATAGTGCTGGGAGGTGCCGGTGAGGCAGGCGATGTACTCGACTTGCGGGATGTCCATGGCTTCGAGCTGCGGCTTCATGGGCTGCGAGTGATCGATAACGTGGTGCGCGCCGAGCTGACTGCACCACTGGCGGGTCTCCGGGCGGGAGGCGGTGGCGATGATGGTGAGGTCGGTGAGTTGACGCGCGAGCTGAATGAGGATGGAGCCGACGCCGCCGGCTCCGCCGATGACCAGGATCGATGCGGACGTTGCCACGGTGGAGTTGGCGGGAGCGGGGTGAAGGCGGGCGGCGGCAAGGTTTGGTGACGTGAGACTGCTGCCGGTCTGAACGATGTTGAAGCGATCGAAGAGGAGCTCCCAAGCGGTGATGGAGGTGAGCGGAAGCGCGGCGGCCGCGGCAAAGGAGAGCGTGGCAGGCTTGCGGGCGACGATGCGCTCGTCGACGAGGTGCAGTTCGGCGTTAGTGCCGGAGCGGGCGATCGAGCCCGCATAGTAGACCTCGTCGCCTGGCTGGAAGAGGGTGACGTCGGGTCCGATGGACTGGACGATGCCGGCCGCATCGTAGCCGAGAATTTTGTAGGACTCACCGTCATTGGGTTTAGTGGACGCGCGGACCTTGGTGTCGACCGGATTGATCGAGACGGCTTTGACCTGGACGAGCAGATCGCGACCGGCTGGCTGCGGGTCAGGCAGGGTGATGTCAAGCAGCGAGTCGGGTGCGTCGATGGGCGAGGGGGTCTGGTAGCCGACGGCTTTCATGGTTGGTATAGATGCCGCGAGGAAGAGCTGCGCTTCGAATGGAGACAGGAAGAAAAGAGCCCACGCGCGCGGCGATGGATGGCGTTGCGGGTGGGCTCCGTGAACTTTGTGGTTGAGATGCAGATCCCTGCGAGATGACAACACAAAGGCAAGACGACCCGTGGCAACAGCGAGAACCACCGGCGGGAGGAATAGGTGGGTACCTCGCCAAGCTGTGTTGGCTCGGCGAGGTACCCTGCAGGCGTTGATCTAAGTTGTTTAAGGGGCGAGGGAGCAGCTGGTGCTGTCCTGTGCCTGGGTGAGGATGGATGCATTGGCGGCGAGGGTGCGGGCGACGCAGGTATGCTGCGCATCCTTGGCGCCGAAGCTGGCGGTGACGGTGTTGTTGTCGTGGTTGATGAAGGAGAAGCTCGGCGTGTAGTGAAGGGTATCGGTCGTCTCGATCACTTCCTGGCTGACGACGGGATTGGGACTGTTTGCGCCAATGGGGCTGCGGAGAGCGTCGATCTTCTGCTGCTTGACCGAAGTGGTGATGGCGTAGTTGCCAGTGGAGTCCGGCGCCTGGTTGTAGTCGACGATGAGCGGGTAGGAGATGTTGTGCTGCGTCTGTACAGTTCCTGCGCTCGAGGCGGTGGTGGTGAGTTCCTGCTGCTCGGTGTCCTGAGTCAGGTTCTGCTTGAAGATGGTGCTTGAGACTTTTTCATCCTGCATGTTGCCGAAGGAGTTGGTGGCCTGGATGGTAGTGTCGACGCGGCCGTGCGAGGTGTTGATGTAACCGGAGATGGTCCAGGCGCGGGCGGAGCTAACGTTGACGGGTCCGGAGACGGTTCCGTCGGCGGCGGTGTTGAGGCTTTCTTCGACTTTGGGCGTGGGAGCGGCGGTGAGGGTATCGGTGAGTAGGCCACCGGTGGTGACGGAGCCCGCCGGGCCGGTGTAGAGGAGCAGGGTCGAGGCGACGTCGAAGCCGCTGTCGGCGTTGAAGACCGAGACGGAGACGGCGTGCTGTTTGCCATCGGCCAAGAGACCGGCGAAGGGCGTGAGATCGACGCGGTAGGGCTTGAGGTTGAGGGTCTGAATGCCGGGGATGGGCTCCCAGAGATAAGGATCGATGCCGCCGGTGTAGATCCAGGGATAGACGGGCGCGACGCCGGCGGGCTTGCCGTCGATCGAGACTTCGGTTTCGCGGAAGGCGGAGTTGCCGCAGTTCTCCAGTTCGCCGGCGACGTCGGACGGGACGCAGGTGTACCAGAACTCGTCAGAGGATTGCGATTGCGAGATGACGTCGAGGTAGACGCGCTCGAGGTTCTTCGGGAAGGTGAAGGTACCGGTGGAGGTGTCCGTGGTGGTGCTGACGCGGTTGGTGTCGTTGGTGGGGAAGGCGAGGACAGCGTTGGGGACCGTGGGAGCGGGATTGGCAGCGTTGGCGGGGTAGAAGTCGAGGCGGGCGTTGGCGTAGATGATGCCGTCATACGTGACGCCGCTGTCGACGCCGACGAAGTTGCCGAGGATGGCCTGGCCTACCTGTTTCGTGTGGAAGAGGGCGCTGAGATCGCTGATGTCGCGCTCGACGTGCCAGGAGGGACTAAGGGTGGAGCGTGGCTCGGCGGTGGTGCCGAAGTAGATGTTGGCTCCGCCGAGGAAGAACTTCGCGGTGCGATCGAACTGGCGGCCGGCGGTGACGGTGAAGTCAGCCGAGAAGACGACCTTTGCCCAGGGGCCGGCGCAACCGGTGGGCGGCGTGAAGGTGAGTGGCTTGTTATCGAAGTTGGCGAAGGCCTGCTCGGAGAGAAGGGTGACGGAGCATGGCTTGGTGGAGGGCTTGGCGATGGGCGGCTCGATGGGAGCAGGCTGCGAGGTGCCGATCTGCGGAGTTGGGGGAGCGACGACGACCTGTGCTAAAAGGGCCGAGGATGAGAGCAGGGCAAAGGGAAGTGCAGCGAGCAGAGATCTGCCGCGACGAGGCGTACTGCAGGAATGCATAGGTGTGCCTCCGGAGGGAATGGGCGGAGCATAGCATGTTGTCCTTGTCTCTTTCGAGGGATGTTGCGCAATCGGTTGATCGTTTAGGCCGAGTTGCATCAAGGGTCTGCTCAGGTGGCGTGCTGGCGACGAGACTTCTGGAGGTTGCCATCGCCCTGCGAAGCGGATGGGTCATGGCGCGTGTTGTACCCTCAGCGAAACGGGAGTGTGGACGAGCATGGTTGAAGTTCCGGTAATAGCAAAGAGCGGCGACGAGGAGCTGCGGCTGCAGGCGGCGATGACGAACCGGCATGGGCTGGTGGCCGGCGCCACGGGGACGGGCAAGACGGTGACGCTGCAGGTGATGGCGGAGGCGCTGAGCTCGATCGGCGTGCCGGTGTTTGCGGCGGACGTGAAAGGGGATCTGTCCGGGATCTCGCAGCCGGGACAGAGCTCGCCGAAGTTCGATGCGCGAGTGCAGGCGATGGGGCTGGGGCCTGTGGAGTTTGCCGGATGTCCGGTCGTGTTCTGGGATGTGTTCGGCAAGGAAGGACACCCGGTGCGGGCGACGATCAGCGAGATGGGGCCGCTGCTGCTGGGACGCATTCTGAACCTGAACGATACGCAGGCGGCGGTGCTGACGCTGGTCTTCAAGATTGCCGACGACCACGGTCTGCTGCTGCTGGACATGAAAGATATGCAGGCGATGCTGCAGCATGTGGGCGATCACGCGGCGGATTACAAGGGCGAGTATGGAAACATGTCAGCGGCGAGCCTGGGGGCTATTCAGCGCGGGCTGGTGCAGATCGGGCAGCAGGGTGGGGACTGTTTTTTTGGAGAGCCGGCGCTCGACATTGAAGATCTCATTCAGACGCAGGATGGGAAGGGTGTGGTGAACCTGCTGGCAGCAGACAAGCTGATGCAGTCGCCCCAACTGTATGCGACGTTTCTGCTGTGGCTGATGAGCGAGCTGTTTGAGAAGCTACCGGAGGTGGGCGATCTTGAGAGGCCGAAGCTGGTGTTTTTCTTCGACGAGGCGCACCTCTTGTTTACAGATCTGCCGCCGGTACTGGCGAGCCGGATTGAACAGGTGGTTCGGCTGATTCGATCGAAGGGTGTCGGCGTGTTCTTTGTGACGCAGAACCCGATCGACGTGCCGGACGTGATTTTGAGCCAACTGGGGAATCGGGTACAGCATGCGCTGCGCGCGTTTTCGCCACGCGACCAGAAGGCCGTGCGGGCGGCGGCGCAGACGTTTCGCGCGAACCCAACGGTGAATGTGGAAGAGGTGATTACGCAGCTGGGAGTGGGTGAGGCGCTCGTATCGTTTCTGGATGACAAGGGAACGCCGGGCGTGGTGGAGCGGGCGATGGTGGTGCCGCCGCACTCGCAGATCGGGCCGATCACACCGGAGCAGCGGGTGGGGATCATCGCGGCTTCGGCGGACCTCGATAAGGCGTATGGGACGGCCATCGATCGCGAGAGTGCGTACGAGAAGCTGAAGGGGAAAGCGGTGGCGTCGTCGGCCACGGCTGGGGCACCGCCGGTGGAGAAGGTGCCACTGCCGATCCCTGGTCAGGCGCCTGCGCCCGCCGCACAGCAGGGTGGCGGCGGATGGATGGAAGAGGCGATGGGAGTTGGTGGATCCGTGCTGACTGGCCTGCTAGGAAGTGGAACGAGGGGGCGAATGACGCCGGCGCAGGCGATGGTGCAATCGGCGGCGCGGTCCATCGGGAGCACGGTGGGGCGGCAGTTAATTCGAGGAGTGCTGGGGAGTCTGATGGGTGGGGGGAGTGGCCGCAGATAGATCGAGAGCTGGTGAAAACCTCGAGACAGTTGTTTGGGAACGGACCAGCAACCTACCTGCTTGTGGAGCCTTGGTCTGGTAGGGGGTACCAGATGCGGAGACGTCCGTGTGCTTCTTCAGGGCCGGGTACGTAATGCTTGCGGATGTAGTCGATGATGGGCGCATAGGTGAGGGGGGTGTGACGAATGGGTGGCACCCAGAAGCTTTCCGACTCGCCGTAGAGGCTTTGCGTGGTGGCGAGCTGGCGGGGAAGTTGCGCTTCCAAAGGGGTGTTCTCCATAAGGAGCGGCATGAAGGGCCGGTTTCGCAGTTCGGCGATCTTCGCCTCGATGGTCGAAGGCGTGATCACGTCAGTAAAGCCTAGATAGTAGCCCGTGTCGAGGCAGGCGGGACGGAAACTCTCCGTCGGTACCGGCATGAAGGAGGGCGAGAAGTACTGACGGTCGCAGGGCAGGTCACGGGCTGTGAATCTGGTGGGTGACACATACCACTGGTTATCAGAAAGAGGCGTGGCAAACCCTTGGGAGACGAGGGCGGGATCGGGACTTTCGGCTGTGCCGATCCGCAGGTGATCGACGATCCGACCCATGTTGAGGGGCACGATTACGAGACACAGGACCCCGAGCGGAAGCCACCATCGGCGAAGGGCGGGCATCGTGGCGATGGTGACAACTCCAACGACAAAGGCGGGTGTCGCGGCCTCGATGTGGAGGACGTCGCATCGCCCCAGTGCTGCGGGAATCATGGCGCAGCCTGCCATGGTGAGGGGCACGACAGCGAAGCTTTGAAGGGAAGTGTTGTACGGATTGGAGCCTTGAGCGGGTGCTGGAGAGAAGCGGGCGCTCACGACCCGATAGAAGAGGCATCCTGAGACCATGTAGGCGAACAAGGTAAGCAAGATGGCGGGTGAGGGAAGAAGCGGGTAGGAGTAACCGCCGTGTCCAAAGGATTGCAAAGGCTCGAGCAAACCGGTCTTGTCCGCCCAAGCGAAACACGCGATGGCCCCAAGAGTGATGAAGCCGAAGACTGATGGAGGAAGTTCTCTCCGCGGAGAGACTGTCAACAAGAGCATCAGGGAGAAGAGGCCTACAACAACCGCAACCGCTTGATCCATGGAGCAGCAGATTGTCAGGCCGACTGAAGCGATCGAGCACAGGGCCAGACTCCAGGGCTGTTTGAAGCGCGTCCATATGCGGCAGGTGATGACGATGCAGGAAGCTGCGGAATAGGCTCGAAGGGGTGTATAGCTCAAGCCCTGATATCCCGCCTGCGCCAACTGAGCGAGAACAAGGAACGCGAAGACGATCCGACGTGAGGGAATAGGAAGGTCGATGCCGCGGACGACCAGCCAGATCATTAGGACACCAATCTGCCAGAAGATGAACCAGGTGACCACATAGGCCTGGGATGACGAGAGATGCAGAAGCTGCCGGGTCCAAAGGAGTGGGTAGAGAAGGAGCGGGCCATAGACGAATTCAAACTGCCGGTATGGCATCGATCCGGAGGCAAGCATCTGCAGGCGGTTTAGGAAGTATTCCGCTTCTCCGCCAGATAGGTGCGACGAGTGCTTGCAGTAATGGAGACAGTCTGCAAAGGTGACCAGGAGAGCCAGCAAAAGCGCTCGCCAGCCAAGACGGCTGTCCCTGGTGTCCGTGGCGGCGATGGATCCGCGGGTAAACGCCGCGAAGAGCGCGGACCCGAGCAGGAGGAGAAGAACCGCGGTTCGGTTGCTGAAACCGGTTATGTACGATCTCGAGATGCTTAAGGGGGTGGGGATCAGGTAAGGAACAGAGACAACGGCGGCGAGTGTCAGGACAACAACGGCGATCTTCTGTGCTGACGTTCGGCGGGGGAGTTCTTGACCAACCGACGGCATACTGGGCAGGTTAGCGATCTACTTGCACCAGGTCAATCAGTGCGCGCTGGTGGCGTCTTCATCAGCGCTCCGTTTCACCTCGAGACTCCGTGGTCCTCGCATACTTGACTTTGCCGGTGGGGTGGGTGTCCGATGCGCGGGCTAAGAGCTTCTTTCTGGCTTCGAGGTTCGCGGAGTTCCGACGCTGGAGCTTTCCTTGCTACGAGGTGGAGCGCCGGACGGGAGTGCTGGGCAGGCGCTTCGAGACGCGAGGGGCGGAGCTGGGTGGGCGGCTCTTGCCGTTCTTCCGGCGTTTTGTGGTGGGCTCAATGACGGCGCGCATCCAGTAGTTGCCTTCGGCGTCGGTTTCGATGCCGTGGACTTCGCGCTCGAAGCCTGGGAAGCGCTTGCCGAACTCTTCCATGGCGAGGATGAGCTTAATGACTGGGCTTTCCGGGCCGCCGAGGCGCTCGCCGGGCATGGACATGGGGATGCCGGGGGGATAAGGCACGAGCATGACGGCGGCGATGCGGCCGGCCATCTCGTTAAAGCGCATTTTCTCGGTCTCCTGGCGGAGGAGCTTCTGGTAGGTCTGCGCCGGGGTGAGGATCGGATCGAAGTCTTCGTCACAGGCCTCATTGACCAGGGAGGCGAGGCGTAGCTCAATCATGGCGGCGTTCATCTCGTCAGAGAGCTCTTTGAGGGTGATGTTGCGATAGCGCGCGGGAAACTTCTGCACGAGCTCGGGAAGGGCTTCTTCGAGGCGCGCTTCCGTGTCGTAGAGGCGCTTGAACTCGAAGAGATTCTCAAGCAGTGAACCCCACTTGCCCTTGGAGGTGCCGACCGAGAAGAGAACAAGGACGGTGTAGTCGCCGGTGCGGGCGATCTCGACGCGACGGCTGTCGAGGAACTCCGTGAGGATCGCGGCGGGGATGCCCCAGTCGGCGATTTTGCCCTGAGCGTTGACGCCGGGGGTGAGGATGGTGACCTTGGCCGGGTCGAGCATGGAGTACTCGTCGGCGATGTCGTCGTCGTTATAGCCGTGCCAGTCTTCGCCGAGCTTGAGGGTCCAGCAGGAAGGATGGTTCATCAGCAGTTCGTCTTCGGCTTCTTCGAAGTCGATGCGCACGCCGGTGGCGGGATCGGTGACCTGCTCGGGCTGGTAGACGCCGAAGAACCAGCCGTCGCCGTTTTCGGATGCGGCGCGGAGGCGATGGGCGATAGAGGCCATGGCCTGGCGGAAGCTGATGGCGTCCTGAATGGTCTCGTCCATCAGAGTGGGGCCGGCGGGCTCATCCATCATGGCAGCGGCAACATCGAGGCTTGCGATGAGGGGATAGAACGGGGAGGTGGTGCCGTGCATCATGAACGCTTCGTTGAACTGGTCGAAATCGAGTGGTGCGCGGGGGCTGAGCTTGATATGGACCATGGAGCCCATGGAGAAGGCGGCGAGCATCTTGTGCGTGGACTGCACGGAGAAGATGGCGGGGCGGTCAGGCATGTCGTCGGGAACGCCCATGGCGAAGCGGTTGCGATAGAGGGGGTGGAACTTGGCGTAAGCGTACCAGGCCTCGTCAAAGTGAATCCGCGGGACGGATTTGGCAAGCTCGGTGACGACCTTGTCGACGTTGTAGCAGAGGCCGTCGTAGGTGGAGTTGGTGACGACGGCGTAGGTGGGCTGCTGGGCGCGGGCGCCGGCGGAGAAGGGGCTTTTGGCGATGAGTTCGTGAACGTTTTCGGGGCTGAAACGCTTGAGCGGAACCAGGCCGATCATGCCGTAGCCGTTACGGGTTGGTTTGAAGTAGACGGGACGAGCGCCGGTGACAGTAAGCGAGTGACAGATGGACTTGTGGCAGTTGGCGTCGGCGAGCACGATGTCGTCCTGGGCGATGACGCCGTGACCGATGATCTGGTTTGAGGTGCTGGAGCCGCCGAGCACATAGAAGGTCCAGTCGGCGCCGAAGATGCGGGCGGCGTTGCGTTCGGACTCGCCGGGAGGTCCGATGTGGTCGAGCCAGGAGCCGAGCGGCGCGGTGGAGATCCCGAGATCGGACCGCATGAGGTTTTCGCCGAAGAAGCGATGGAACTCCTGGCCAATGGGATGCTTGAGGAAGGCGACGCCGCCCATGTGGCCGGGGGCGTCCCAGGAGTAGGCGCCCTGGTCGTTGTACTTCAGGAGTTCGCGGAAGTAGGGCGGAAGGAGCTGTTCGTGGTAGCGCTCGACGGCGAAGTCGACGCGGCTGGCGATGAAGGCGGGGGTGTCGCCAAAGAGATGGATGTACTCGTGGACCTGCTTGACGACTTCGATGGGGAGTTCTGAGACCAAAGTGCGGTCGGCGATGAGGAAGATCGGAACTTTCTTATTCCGATGCCGGACGGCGCGGAGGATTTGGAGGGCGGCGGATTCTGCGAACTGGTTATCGCCTTCGAGATCCCAGTCAAGGAGGATGGCCGAGTAGGAAGGGTCGGAGGTGACGAGGGAGAGACCGTCTTCGGGGGTGGAGGTTCGAACGACCTCGTAGCCTTCGGTCTGGATGGCCTCGACAAAGCGCTCCATGGCGCGGTCAGAGACGGAATCGGTACGTCCCACTTCACTAGCGATCAAGACGACCCAACGACCTTCGTTCATCACACCTCGTTTACAGCTGTCCCTCGCTGAGGATACAGAAGTTTAAGTAAAAAGATGAAAAGCGGCTGGATGGTTTACAGTAGGGGCGCACACCGTGTGCGTAGGGCGCGACCGCGAGCGTCCGAGCGCATCGTATGTACTAGAGGATCTTCTAATGCCAAGGGCGAGCGCAGTACTTAGTGTCTCCCTGGCCTCGACTCTGATTGCGTCTGCGTGGGGGCAGAATGTGATCTCAGCCCGACCGGGTACGATCAGTTATGTTGAGGGGCAGGCGTCCCTCGGAACCCACTCTGGCGGGGAGAGCCTGAATAATCGTCTGGCGGGCACCGTCTCCCTTGGAGCTGGCGAGACGATTGAGACAACGAACGGCAGGGCCGAGGTACAGCTCACGCCAAGTATCTTTCTGCGGGTCGGGCAGAACAGCATCGTGAAGATGGTCTCGCCGAGCCTGATCCACACGGTGATTGAGGTGCAGCGCGGCCGCGCAGAGGTCGAAGCGGATCAGGTATTTGAGCAGAATGACGTTCGGATCAACCTGGGAAGTGGTCCGGGCGGATCGCAGACGCAGGTAGTGAAGCCTGGTCTCTACGAGTTCGACGCGGATGCTGGACAGATCCGCGTGTTCGACGGGAAGGCGGAGGTCTCGCTGGGTCCCAACTCGGACAAGCCAATCAGCCTAAAGGGGGGTCACCTCCTTGCTCTGAATGATTCCACGAAGCCTCAGAGCTTTAATAAGAAAAAGTCTACGGATGAGCTGACCGAATGGAGCGATCTACGATCACAGTATGTCGGCCAGGAGAACGCAGGTTTGGTGCAGACCGGCGGCGGAGGTGGCTATGGGAGTGCCTTCGGCGCGGGCGGCTACGATCTGGGGTTTGGATCCTATCCGTGGTTTCCTGGGTCCGGGGGTTTTTATAGCCCATTCGGTTTAGGCCTGTACTCCTCGTTCTATGGTGGTGGATTTGGCTACCCCGGTCTCGGCTATGGGTTTGGCGGCTACCCGGGCTATGGCTATGGCGGCCTAGGGTATGGCTATGGTGGCGGTGGAGGCTACGGGTACGTTGGAGGAACTCGACCCTACAGCGGACTCGGATACCGAGGCGGCTACAGCGGGCAGTTCGGTAATCGTGGCGGTACCAGTCGACCTGTGCCCGGGCAGGGATCGTCGGCGGGCCTGCGCGGGATGAGCCGCAGCAGTGGCAGCGGGCCGTCGCAGGGTGCCAGCGCTGGAGGCTTCCATGGCGGTGGCGGAGGTGGTGGTGCTGCCATGTCACACGGCGGCGGTGGCGGCGGCGGTGGATCCCACCGTTGAGTTGTTTTCGAAGCGATTTAAGAGGCGAAACAAAGAATCCATCCCGATGAGGGATGGATTCGTTGTCTAAGGCCGACTTGAATCAGATTTAGCTGCGAACGATGCGGCGCCTGAGAGCTGCAGCGGCCACAAGGGCTGTCGAGGTAAGAGAAAGAGTGTCGGGCTCAGGTATGGGGCTTGTCTGCTGATCGATGCCGACGACCAGCGTGTTGTTATAGCCATCGATGAAGAAGACGTTGCCGTTTGCCGACGTGAAGCCCCCGTCGATCGTCCCGTCGCTCAGGTAGTCGGTCACAGGATCCGCGCCGTCCCAAATACCGCGCGCCATTTGACCACCAGGCAAGGAGTAAAAGCCAGAGGAGAGCCCGCCGAGATAGCTGAGCGGATCCCAATTGGGACCTGATGGGCGAGTGGGTGTCGCGGTTCCCGGATGGGGGTCGATGACGGGTGATGGGAGAGTGCTCGAGTAAGAGATCGCACCCGTGAATACATTCCCCACGCCGTAGCAGAGATTCAACGAGGAGGTGCCGCACAGGTTGGTATTTCCAAACACAAGGGACGAGTTGAAGGCATAGTCCCCAAAATCGTCACCCATGACGAAGTGTTCGCTCTGCGTATTGGTTACAACAAAGAGCTTGTAGGTGTCGGCGTGAGCGAGGGTTGTCTTCGCAGCGACAGGAAGGACAGAGAGAAGGGCTAGCGCGTACCTGGAGAACCTCGGCATCAAGTGTCACCTTGTCGATCAGTATGTGTTGAGGCGCCCCTTTGGAGGCAGAAGCAAGAAGCGGTATGTGCTCCTGAAGCATTTGAGGAGCCAGAAGGCTGATCACGCAAGTGACTGATTTGCAAGCTTAGAGAACACTAAAGTTTTTGTCTGCACATCGGTAACGTGCAAGTAGATGCAGGTGTAGGGGAAAGTTCTGCGAGTTCGCAGGATGAGCTGCACGACGGTTCTCGTCGCAACATCCTGGGTGATGTGGGGTTCCTACAAGTGTGGCTCATGCGGCATGCACGAGCGATCAGCCGATATGTGGCAGCCCGGCTGACGAGGAGAACAGGATGCGGTTTTTTAGGTACTTTGTGTTGGTTTCGGTGTTGTTGTTTCCTTTGGGGTTGGCTCACGCGCAGGTCTCGGTGGGTGTTGGTGTCGATCCCGGGTATGACGGTGGCTACGCCTATGGACCACCGGCCTGTTCGTATGGCTACTACGGCTATGCGCCCTATGCGTGCGCGCCCTACGGCTACTATGGGCCCGCCTGGTTCAATGGCGGCGTCTTCATCGGTGCAGGACCGTGGTTGAGAGGCGCGTATGGTTTCTACGGTAGAGGCTATGGTTACGGCTACCGCGGGGTGTATGGCGGCTACGGACGCGGTTACGGGTATGGCTACCGCGGGGGTTACGGCGGCTACCGTGGAGGTTACGGCGGCAACCGCGGGGTTTACGGCGGCGGCAACCGCGGAGGCTTCGGCGGGGGAGGACGTGGTTTCAGCGGTGGTGGTGGTCGCCGGTAACGGACGGTGATTGTGAGTTAGCGGCTGCCTTCGGGCGGCCGCTTTTTCGTTGTTCTCGGAAGTGGCGTCTTACGTGAGGAGGGATGCATGATACGGAGCTGTGATCAGTGCGGTCAGAAGAATCGAGTCGGGCCGGAGCACCTGGCGGACGTGGGACGATGTGGCGCTTGCAAAGCACCGCTGACCGCAGTGAGCGAGCCGCTGGCAGTAACGGCCGCGGAGTTCGACGAGATTATCGCAAAAAGCAAGGTGCCGGTCCTAGTTGACTTCTGGGCGGCTTGGTGCGGCCCTTGTCGCGCCGCTGCTCCGGAGGTCACGCAGACGGCGAGGGCGATGGCAGGGAAGGCGCTGGTACTGAAGGTGGATACCGAGAAGGAGCAGGCTCTCGCTGGGCGATATCGAGTGCAGAGTATTCCGAATTTCCTGGTCTTTGCAGGGGGCCAACCGGTGCGGCAGCAGCCCGGATTCGTCGGCGCCGCGGTGATGGAAGGCTGGCTACGAGAGGCAGGTGCTTCAAAGTGAGGGGGATGGGTGCGGACGATGTGTCGCGGCATTGAATGAACGAAGCAACGAACGATAACGGTGGGGAGCAGGAGCAATCATGAGTAAGCTTTCGCAGGACATTACTGCTGACGATCACGTCCAAGGTGACGCGCACGCAATCTACACGCTGGTTGAGTATGGCGATTATGAATGTCCCTCCTGCGGTGACGCCGCGCCTATCGTCAAGAAGCTTCAGAAGCACTTCGGTAAGAAGCTGCGGTTTGTATTTCGCAACTTCCCCTTAGAGCAACATGAGTTTGCCGAAGCGGCAGCGGAGACGGCGGAGTTCGCCGCAAGCGAGAACAAGTTCTGGGAGATGCATGACGCCCTGTATGAAAACCAGACGGAGTTCGAGGATGAACTATTTCCTGAACTGACGAAAAAACTTGGACTCAAGTGGGAGGCGCTGGATAAAGCGCTTGCTGCTGGAACGTTTGCTGATCGCGTGACGAAGGATCTGGAGAGCGGAGAGGAAAGTGGAGTGACGGGAACTCCCAGTTTTTACGTCAATGGCAAGTTACACAAAGGTTCGTTCGCGTACGAGGATCTGCTGTCGGAAATCGAGCGGTCTGGCGTGGCGTAGCTGCTCTGCGAAAGACGAATTAGGAGGCGCCAGAATCGCGTCCAGAATCTGAGGCACGCTCCCGTCGCAAACCAAATGCGGCTATCGTAGTCCTCCCTTTCAGTCAGGGGAGTGGTCTTCTGTGCTGCCGGACCGCTTGACTAAGATCTTGATTGCGGACCCTCGCGTCACTTAATGATGTTCGAGAGCTGCGGGGATTGCCGCCGCACCGTTTACGGCGGTGATCATACCCTTGGGAAGAAGCCTTGCCTAGAATGCAGGACCTTCTAAATGAACGGCCACAATCTTTTCGCCCGTTCCGATCTGCATCCCGAGTGGGAATGCGAGATCTAAATGATTGTCCTGGGCATAAGAGCCAGCCGGGTAGAGAAGTGCTGATTGCCATTGCAGGTCGAGCATGGTTCGCGTAATCAGGACAGGGCGCGTGCCGGCTCCGGTCGAGCGAAGATCTTCAAAGCTGACGTTGAACGCGAGCGCTTGAGCCGGAACTTGGATGTGAAATGCATACACCGAGACGGCATCGCGCACCCACCGGAGACGCTCGCCGTTGGCCGTGATGATGAGTCCGGCAAGCTTCTCGAGTGGCCCGTTCGCCGTGTGATCTCCGGGTGTCCACTGCGGAAAGAGCAGAGTAAGTACCTCTCCGCCACTGATCGGAAGAATCTCGTCAATTCCAACATCTTCCGGCGAACATCTGTTGCGTTCACCTGTAGCTGTATGACGGCAAGAAACGGCCGTTCTGCCAGCGATTCCATGCCACTTGGAATGGAAGAGGAAGAGGGCTTTATGAGATCGTTTTGGACGGCGGAGAAAACAGATTGTCTGCGCGAGATCTGGGCCTGGGACGGCGCTATACGCATGAGCGGTTACAGGAGTAGACCTATTCGTGCAAGCCCTCTGATTCCTGAAATGTTGAGCATTTCCCTCTGTTCCGCAGAGACGTATTTCCGGTGGCCAGAGCAGACCGCGGGAGACTCTTGCATAAAACATCGTCCAGCCGCTGGAGCAACACGTACTAGTAAGCACGAAGCCTGACAAACCATGATTGCCTCGTCCAGAGTGCGCAGGAGCTGCTGTGGGACGAGGCTATGTTGGGATGACTCCGAAGGCTATCCTGGACCGCGCGGGCGCCGGGCAGGGAAGTGTGTATCACCACTTCACTGGTAAAGCCGACCTTGCTGCGGCCGCGATCGAAGGTATGGCGATGTCGTTCCGTGAAGGCGCGGATCGTTGGCTGAGTAAGCCGGGGACGCCGCTGCAGACGATCAATGGTTCTGCTTCGGTCACGCGAGCCGCTGAGGGGGGTGCCAGATCTGAGGCCTGACGCAGGATCCTAAGGTGGTTTGTAACGATCGGCTCCGCGCGCCGCTCGAGGTAACCTTTGCTTGGCTGCACGACAGATTAGAAGGGCTGATGCAAGAGAGTCAGCGGCAGGGCGAGATTTCCGATTGTGCCAATGCCGATGAGCTTGCCGCCACACTCATTGCTGTTATTCAGGGCGGTATGTGCTCTCGCGCCCCGCTAGCAAGCCTGATCTCTACCGGAAAGCTATGTGGGGAGCCGTTGCTCTCTGAGAGGCGCTCCGCGTCTGAGCTTCGCGACTTTTATAACCCCTGTGAGTTACCTTCCTGAGTCAGTCGGCGTCGGGGCGTGCTCGGAAATTGTGGAGAAGGTATGCAGACCGGGAAGACTCCCGACCGTCACGACTGCCGACAAGCAACGGTGCAAGCTCGCCTGACAGGATTGGCCCTGTTATTGGCTGTTTCGCGGGCTGTTCGAACGGCGCTCACTCCATCCTAACCTCAACGTAGCTCGACAATTCCAAGCTTGGACCTGCACTCGTGCCTGGTTACCTTAGGCAATCCGTACGACTTGCGCGAGAGAAAGATATAGAAAAGCCATGATCGGGTGTTCAAAGACCTGTTGTGTTGCGCTACTTTGTCTTGCAAGCCTTGCGATTCCCAGCAGCTCCCGCGGCCAGCAAGTGCGGGGGGCGACGGGAGAGGTGATCGTTCGTGGTGAGCAGTTGCTCCGCGATGGCATGCCCTGGATTCCGCATGGTTTTTACCAGATCGCCTTTGAGGTAGCGCCTGCCAATTTGGCGAAGGCAGATCATCCGTTCTGGGCGACGGCTTACAACCGGTACACCCCAGACGAGTACCGCGAGATGCGGGAAGCAGGCGCCGATTCGGTTCGACTGCAGATCGCCCAGGCGGGGGCAGACCCACGGAGTCCGATCTTCGATCGAGCTTTTCTCGAGAAGGCGCTCGGCGCCATTCGCGCTGCACGGGCCGCAGGGTTGACCGTGATCGTGTGCATTCAGGATGAGTCGCACGTTCCGAAGGAGACCGCGATCGATCTGCCGGATGATGGCACTCGACGTATATGGAAAGAGATCGCTCCGCAGTTCGCTTCGGATCGCGGAGTGATGTACGAGCTCCTGAACGAGCCGCGTCCACAGCCGAACCCGCAGAACTGGAAGCGCTGGGAACAGGCTATGATGGAGACGATCCGCACTGTACGGAAGTCGGGTGCGACCAACGTTGTGATTGCAGATGGGCTGGGTGTTGGGCAGGTGATCGACGGCGCTCCACTGCTGCACGACCCGCAGGTGGCGTATGCATCGCATCCTTATGCGCTCGCTGCGCACGGCCAGACGCCTCGGATTTGGGATTCGAAGTTCGGCAACTTTTCCCAAAGAGCTCCGGTGATTATTACGGAGTGGCTGTCCGGCGGCTACTATTGTGACGCCAATACGCCGGAGTCTTCGGTGCAGTTTGTTCGTTACTTGCAGGACCATCGCATCGGGCTCGAAGTGGGCACGTGGGATTGGGCACCTGCCGGCTTTGGCAGCGCACGCTGGGGTTTTCCTGAGGGCCGCTTCTCGAGTTTCAACGGGCTCTCGTGTCACCAAAAAGGCTATGGACTCGGAGAGGTGATAAAGACCTGGTACACAACGGGGACACCTGCCAGTTCCACGCAGTAGTAAATATGTACGAAAATCCCGGTTGTTCCTTGCTGCAGTGCCGTACTCTGATCGGCGAGTCATCGTGGGGATGTTGAGTTCTTTGCGTCTGGCTGGAAAGAGAGCCATGCATGCCGCGTCTGTTCTCTCTGTCTTTCTTCTGCTGCAAGGTTGCGGTTCGAGTGCGCCATCGTCCTCCGCCGGCGCAGGAAGAATGCCGACTCCCGACAATTAACGGCTATGTCAACGTCTCCGGAACACACTTCATGCGCAATGGTGTCGCCTGGGTACCGCATGGTCTGAACTGTGTAGCCTTTATGCCATCGCCATCCGTTCGAACCGGAGCTTTCGGCACCGCCTATAACAACTTCAGTCCAGCAGAACTCGCCGGGATGGAGGCATGGGGTGCGGATACCATTCGTTTCCAGGTCTCACAGGCGGCTCTCGACATAGATGATCCTACGGTGCCCTCGCTGTATGATCCTGCTTTTCTCGGCGAGGTCGTAGCCGGTGTGCAGGCTGCTCGCGCGATTGGATAAACGTGATCGTCAGCGTGCGAGACGAGAGCGGGACCGGAGAGACAAGCCCCACGGCGCTGCCGAACGGCGGGACGGGCCGAGCCTGGGGATCGCTTGCACCCGCCTTGAAGGGCGATAACGGCATCATGTTCGAAATCATGAACGAGCCGGAACTGGACCACACAGCGGCGAACTGCGCCTTGTGGGCCACAGCCATGAACAACATGGTGATGATTACCCATAATGCGGGAGCAACCAACGTGCTGATCGCGGGCGGGCTTAACTTCGCCGAGCAACTGGACGGCGCACCGGTCCTTGCCGATCTATTAGGGCCAAATGGCGTATGCCTCGCCTCCTTACGCTCATAGCAGCGACGATCAAACAGTAAACGGAAAGCCCTTGACCGTATCGTGGCTTTTCCCAGAATCGACAGCCAGGCGGCTTGTCTTGGTGATTTTGACGGGCGCCGCGCTCTGGAGCTTCTATGGCGCTGACGGCTTGCTCGAAGGGGGGCCGACGGCCTGCCGGATGTCGAGAGTTTCTGTGTTTGTTCTGCTTCCACTTGTCACACGGTCTCCTGGTTGGGCGTGCAACGTCGTACGATGAGCAGAGGTGCAGTTGATCGCAACCAATGAACGGAGTTTTTACTTGCAGCAGTCTTTTTCCATCTATTCATTCCCCGGCGTTCTTGCTTCGCGTCTGGTTCTGCCTATCCTTTTACTCTTTGCGGTCTGCGACAGCTTCGCCCAGGCACCAATTTCAATCCCAATGAAGGCCGATCGCTGGATCGCTAACGGCAATGCAACGTTTACGACCGGTGACCACTCGCCAGCGGGAGTGCTTGAGATCAGCAAGGGACCAGTGGATGCAAAGGATGTGACATTCGCGGATGGCGCGATCGATTTCGACATGTACATGCCAGAAAAAGGCATTCTAGGGATAAGGTTTCGCACGCAGAATCGCGAAAATGGTGAAGCCCTCTTCTTCCGTCCACAGAAGAATTGCGAGGTTTCAACCGATTGCCTGCAGTACATGCCGCTGGAGCACGGTGCCTACGAATGGGATCTATTTCCGGAAGATCAAAGCGCAGCGCCAATTCACACGCTTAGCTGGAACCACTTCCGTGTCGTTGTCCTGGGTAGGAAGATGCGCGTGTATGTGAACGGTTCCAGTCGGCCATCACTCATTGTGGACCACATGGAGGGCAGCGCGCTATCAGGTGGGCTGACCTTTGGTGGTCCGGCAAAATACGCAAACCTCGTGATCACCCCTGCGACGCCGTCTCCAGTGAATCCCATGTCGGAACCGAACGACGGATTCCTGCGGCATTGGCAGATATCCGCGGCGTCCGTGCTTCCATCTGTGATCGACAAGAAGCTGGATGCCCCGATGGGCGTTCAGCCGCCGTACTCATCCAAGCCTCCCAATGGGAAGAGCTGGAGACCCGTCACGGCTGAGACGAAGGGGTTGATCAACTTGTCGCACGAGGTTGGGTCGGCAAAAGACGGATCGGTCATCTCCGTGGCTTGGGCGAAAACGACGCTCGTCTCCGACAAAGCACAGGTGAAGACGGTCCAGATCGGCTTTGTCCGCGAAGTTTGGGTCTATGTGAATGGTGTTCTTGTTTTTACGGAGAGAAACGTCGAAGGGCATCCTGCAGCCGATGCTAACGAAGAGAGGATCTCTCTTGGCAATGGAACGTTTCGGTTGCCGCTAAAGAAGGGCAAGAACGAAATTGCAATTGCGCTCGACGATAATCTGCCGGGCAACACGCAGCACTACGGATGGGGAATGGAGTTGAAGCTGAGTGAGTCGGTTGGAGTTTTAGTGGATTCGAAGCAGTAAAGTTCTCGACGGCAGCGCTTTACGCGCCATAGATACGCAGCAATAGTGAGTGCGATGAAGACCATGGCCACGAGGGAGATGCCGAGAAGAAACGACCGCGTCATCACCTACCCACCAGATTCAGGCGCGCCTCGTGAAAGTGCGATGCTGTCGCGATGCCTGTGTTCCTGATTAGCACAAGTGGATCGCCACCTTCCGGCCACCGTGCGAGCGGCGGAGCGTTTGGATCGCCATGCCTGATGAAGTTTACCCAGTACTTCATCATCGCCGCTGCGATCGCCCGGTCGTTTGCGGTTGCGTTCGCCGAAAGGTTTCCAAAGACGTAGGCCACCTCCGTAGCATGCATGGCGCCGTGGATGGCCTGCGTGTTTTGTACAGGCACATAGTCAAAGAGATAACGGTAGGTGCGGAGCTTGAGTACGTGCTGGCGGCGTGCAAGAAAACGCGCGGGCTCGGCGAAAACCTTGTCCGTTAGCAACTCGGCTGCCAACTCTTGCGGAGGCAAGTCTCCTTAGACGTGCCGAACGATTGGCCGGAACAGGGCAGGGACGCCCTTGAAGACGGTTTGCTCCGGATGTTCGATGAGGCCGGGGAACAGGCTAGCGTCGAAGCTGTTGCTACCGACGAGCAAAGGCATTGGCGACTGCTGGCCGGCGTCAAACACGCTTTCGATGTCTCTCGGCAAGAGGACGCCATCCAGAATCGGTCCGAGAGGATTCTTCGGGTCCACGTCCTCAACACCCGCAGCTATAAACGAAGAGGCGGGAAGGCGACGCAGTGCAGCGAGATCGTTTGTGCCGTGTGCTTTCGCAAAGATCGCACATGCTCTCTCGGCATCAGCCAACGGCGTGGCGGGCTCTCGCCCGAAACCAGATTGGATGATTGCTTGTGTAAACAAACCACGAGCCGGCGGCGCGATCATCAGCAATGCCACTGCCCAGCCGCCTGCCGACTCTCCTGCCAGCGTTACGCGGTGTGGATCGCCACTGAAGTTCCGAATTCGCCTGCACCCAACGCAGTGCCGCGATCTGGTCCATCAGCGCAAAGTTCGCAGTGGGTCCATGGTTTGCGTCGGTCGATCACTCTGGGTGAGCAAACCAGCCAAGCAGGCCAGGTCGGTAGTTGAGCGTCACGACGGTGACACCCTGGCGCGCGAGCTCCGCACCATCTTCAGGCAAAGACGCTGTGCCGCCCATCGTGAACGCTCCGCCATGTAGCCACACGAGGACGGGCAGCAACGCCGCGTGTGGCTCCTCGGGCATCCACACGCTAAGAGTCAGGCAATCCCTACTTTGTCCGCGCGAAGAACTTGCCCCGGAATTAGCAGGCTGTGGGCAGTCAGGGCCAGGTCGGCAAGCATCCAGAATGCCATCCCATCTAGCCGCGAGTTGCGGAGGGCGCCATCTCATAGCTCCAGTTGGAGGTGCGGCATAGTGAATGCCTTCAAACTTCCCAATGTTGCCATCAACCGTGCCGCGCAGCAACCCGCTTTCCACTCGGATGAATGGAGCAATCTGCGCTTCGAGAGGCGCAGAAAGGCAGAGCGTCAGGATGACTGCAAAGAGATTGTGAAAAGAGGCGAACCGTTGGCTTTGCTTCATTGCACTTATCTCCGTGAAGCGAGTTTTGAGGTAGGGCTGCCATCTCTGGTCTCCCCGGCTAGCACAAAGCGCGCACTTATCAAGGTCGAACTGATTCGATCGGAGTAACACTTCGCGCAAACGATAAGAGAAATTTAAAGCAGGCGTCGTGCAAGTATTGGCAACATCTCTCCGGCTCAGTGTATGCCCTCTATCTGATTGCAATTGTCACATCTAGGAATCGCGACGGCTATCCGGATCGTTCGACGGACTTATCCGATGACAGATTCGTAGTAGGCGGAGTGATTAGAAATATTCACGCGTAACGTCATTATTTGGCCCTGTTGTTTTAACGGGACGCCGCTTATTTCGAGCATGAAGAGCGCTGCTGAAGTATGAGTCGTGCAAATCACCCTCGCCAGCGCCGGTAGTTGAATGGTTGAAAGAGGAGAGACACATGGTTCGTCAATTTGTCAGGAGTTTAGTGAGTACAGTCCTGTCGGTACTTCCGATTGCTTCTTTGAGCCGGCCAATCGTAAGATTCTCCACTTCGACAACGCTTCGAAGACGGAGCCCGCGGAGATCGTTGCTTACTATCTGACCGATTCGAAGGATAGGCCTCTCATCGAAATGCTGAATCAATGAGCACGGTCGCGAGAGCGGCAAATCCTCGTTGAGTTCCATTGATCTCCGGCGTGCTGACGATGTTGTCTCATACATCACAACGATCAACAGGAGAAAAGATGACCGTTTACAACGCGAAGACAATCCCACCTCAGGTCCTTAGTTCTGAAAAAGATCCCGAGATCGCCAAGTGGTTGACGACTGGCCCTGTGCTGGGCTCGCACAAACCGATTCACGAACAGCGGCGAGAGCATGATGCTTTCATCGACAAAAATTCTCCTCCGATCGGCTCTGTTGAGTTCCTTGGTCTGCGCGATCCTCATGGGACCATCCCAGTTCGTGTTTACCATCCCCGCGCAGAACGGCCCCCGCTGCGGCGGAGCTCTGATCTATCTGCATGGCGGGGGTTCATCGTTGGATCGCTTGACCAGTTCGAGACGGCCACGCGCCGGCTCGCTGAGGGAAGCGGAGCGCAGCTGTATGCGGTGGGCTACAAGCTGGAGCCAGAGTATCAGTGGCCGGTGCAGATCGAAGAGGGCGAGTTCGTCGTGCGGGGGCTGTTTGAGCACGCTGAGGAACGCGGCGTAGACCCGAAGCGCATCGCACTGGGCGGCGATTCCGCTGGCGGCAATCAGACTTGCGTTGTCGCGCAGAAGCTGCGTGACGAAAAGGGACCGCAACTCGCTTTGCAGATGCCTCTCTACCCGGAAGCGAAGATGCCATTTGCGCCGCTGCGTTGATTCCAAAAGTGAAGAACGTTGTTCTCGTCCATGGGTTATATGCCGATGGCTCGTGCTGGTCGGAAGTTATAGCCGGCCTGCAGGCGGCCGGATTGAATGCCACCGCAGTGCAGAATCCGCTAACCACTCTCGATGAAGCAGTCGCCGAGACGCAGCGTGTGCTGAAGCTACAAGACGGTCCTACCGTTTTGGTCGGGCACTCTTTCGCGGGCACCATTATCAGCCAGGTTGGCGTTGCAGATAACGTCAGCGCGCTCGTGTACATCGCGGCGCGTGCCCCGGACGCAGGAGAGGATTACGGCGCGTTGGCGAAGCGCTTCCCCGTGCCCCCGGCCACTGCCAGCACGCTCTTCGACGGCGACATTGGATATCTGATGGAGAGCGCGTTTCTGAAGGATTTTGCGAACGGCATTCCCACCGCGAGGGCGCGGGTGTTGTACGCCGTTCAACAGCCGTTCCATAAGCCTTTGGTGTCGGCGATGACCACGGAGGCCGCCTGGCATTCCAAGCCCTCGTTCTACTCCGTATCGACGGAGGACCGGACGATCAACTCCGACCTGGAGCGCTTGATGGCGGAGCGTATGAATGCGCGTACTATCGAGCTTCCTGCGGGCCACCTCGCCATGATCTCCCACTCAAAGGAAGTCACGAAGCTCATCCTGGAAGCCGCTTCTGTCTGATCCCTGGTCCGTCGGGTAGCCGGCGCACGATGTGCCCGGCTACATGGCACGGACCCTGCAGTCAGCTTGCGTTGCTACTCAGCCCTAGCGGATTCCCTCACGACGCGAGTTCGCACAGTTTCTACCAGAGCCGATTCACCGGGGCGTACTGTGCTCCTCCGCGATGAAGGCGAAGTGGCCTGGACCCGACGCCCGCGATGCAGTTTTTTGGAGTACGGCCCGTGTACCTGGGGACGACTCCGAAGAAGACCTTAAAGGCGATAAGCGCGACGTCGGTGTAACCCTTCCTCAGGGATCGATCTTCCGTCTCACTGAATTGGGTCCAAGGTTTCGATCGCCCATGCATCGCACGTTGTCGACGGACTATTGCGTTGTCTTCACTGGAGAGTTGAACATCCAGCTGGATGGCGGCGAGGTCGTTCGGCTCAGGCCCGGGGGACACGCCAGTTCAGCGCACCACGAGTCATACCTAGTTCAACCCGAGTGACTCCCAACGATGCAATATTCTAGTAGCCATGATGGAAGCTTAACCTGTGCGCATCGGGTAGAGAACACTGTCGCCTGCTCCCATTTGGCAGTTCTCGAATAGCTACGGGTATCACTTTTATTAATCTCGACCAACTAAGATGACGAGCGTGCATTACGGTAAGCTTCGCGCCCACCAATCGACTCCGTCGGCGATCATGTGCGACTACGAATCGTTTGCGCATCGTCTTTTGAGCTAGAAGGACCGGATTGGACGCGCGAGACCTACTTTTTTTGTAACGCACCCGAACAAATTCCTCCGTGATCTCGGCCAGACGCTTCAAGTAAGGAGCTTTCGGTCCTTTTTTGCGGTAAAGGTTGATACCGACACCTCCAAGATCTGGGAGATCCTTACCCGCGAAACACCCCGTCTCGGGCATTATGATCTCCGGTCGCACAGTCAATCCCAACCCCGCACTTACCGCAGCTAACAAGCCTGCCACGCTTGGACTAATCATCGCGGTTCTTCAGGAGCGATTAATATTCTCGAGAGAGAGTCCAAAGCGCAGCTCCGGAAAATGCAAGGACCTTCGAACAAGACGAGTGGTAGTGGCTCATCTGGCTTCTCGATAAAAGTTGGGCCGGCGACCCAACGCAGCGGCAGCACGCCAAGTGTGGTTTGGGCGTTCTTGTGAATCTCTCCGAGTACTAGGGCAACATCGAGCTTACCTACATCCACGTCGTCTTCCAGCCACGCATTTTTGCCCACTTTCACCTCGAGTTGCACCAGTGGGTAGAACGTATTGAAGCGCGAGAGCGTGGAAGGAAGAACTGTCTCGACAAAACCCTGGGCGAAACCAATCCGAGCCACACCCGTGAGCGAAGCTCCGCGGAGGGTATCGAGCATGTCGTCGTTCAGCTCCAGAACTCGTCTCGCATACCGCAAGGCTATTTCTCCATGCTCTGTGAGAAGGGTTTGCCTGCCTTGGCGACGGAAGATAGTAACGCCAACTTGGTCCTGTAAGCGCTTCATCTGCAGGCTGATTGCGGATGGTGTGCGCCCAAGGTGTTCGGCAGCGCGCCCAAATCCACCGAGGTCCTGGGCTAGCGCAAGGGTGCGAAGAGCATCGAGATCCAAGTTGACCAAGTTCATTCTTCAATAAGAATCACTCGTATCTTGCTTCGCCCGTGCCCTGCTTACACTCAGCTTCGTAACCCTCGTCATCCCTACAGCTCTCAGTGCACAGAATGTTTTACTGATCCCGCTCTTACCGCACAGCTCCGAGCAGAAGACCAGCTTTTGCTCGAAGTCATAATGGCAATCGCGATGCGTGGGACGAAGCCACTGCAGACAATGTCGTTTATCTAGAAGGGGCGATATCACTCCCCAGAGCAGAATGTCGCGTGAGAGCAATCTCGCCTCGCTGGATGTGTACCTTAATAGGAGTGACAGAGAGCGTCTTCCAGAGAGCAGCGGTGACAACAACCAGTTCTACACTCTGTTTTCAGATTAGGTAAGGAGAAGGATATTCCGAGGGAACAAAATCGGAGCGTGACTAGAACAACCACATCAGGTAAGTATGTAGGTACCTACGAGTTTCCCGTAGTTTCTTAGATTTTTGTCGGTCGCGGGTTATCCAGTGCACAATATGAATATGAAGATGACCGGTCTTTCGTTATTACAAAGGCAGGTCGTGCCTCTCGTCTTCCCGCATGCCTGACGATGTTTCGCACCGCGATGCCTCGATACACTGGCTCAAGGCGTTAGTGTTCGCCCGCAATGAAGTCACGATTCAAGCAGACTGCCATCGTGTCTGGAGCAGGCTTGTTAATTTGACAGACTGGCCAAACTGGTTCGTGCTCACGAAAGATGTCGTCATCAAAGGATCAGAGAACACAGTCGGCATGGCTCAATGGTTCGCCTTCGTATCTTCGGTCGCCTATCACCATCATTATCGATGAGTACGTCCCGGACTCCCGTCTAAGCTGGTTTCCGCAAGGCGCGGGCGAAGCAATTCCATCGCATTACCATAGCTGGCACCTCGTTCCCAATGCTAGTTGTTGACAAGTGATTACGGAGGAGAGCGGTATCGGACCAAACGACATCAAGGCTTCGGAGTCAAACAGCCGGCTCGTACCTAAGGCTCATGACCTCTGGCTAACTCCACTCCGATGTACTTCGGAACGCTAGAAGTCAGCCTCTGTCCGCAATTGGTAGATATCGTTTACTCTTTCGCGCTGCGATCGTTGTTTGACGAATCAGTCGCGCCTTCCAAGAAAGTTGCGAAGAACGTTGATCCGTCGTTGTCTATCTTGACCGGAATTGCAAGATCAGCTTTTGACGCTCCTTGACGTGAAGAAGTGCGCAGCCGTTGGATGTCCTGCATAGGAGGAGCTCCAAAGAACCGGCGATACTCTCTGCTAAATTGGGAGGCACTTTCATAGCCGACCTTCCGGCTCACTGTTCCGGCGTCGAGATTATCCGACAGCAACATGCGACGGGCCTCTTGAAGTCGCAATTGCTTTTGGAATTGAAGCGGGCTCATAGAGGTCACAGCCCGAAACCAGCTATGCATGGCGGAGGAACTCATCCGCATCTCGTGTGCAAGCTCTTCCATACGGATCGGTCTGGCGAGGTTTCGTCTCAACCAAACAAGGCCGGCGGCCACGCGTTGTATTTTCCCAGCGTCCGAGACCATCTGACGGAGCAGCCCTCCCTGTTCGCTCAGAAGAAGTCGGTAGAAGATCTCACGTCGGATGAGCGGTGCGAGAACGGCAATCTGAGCAGGCTTCGTCAGGAGCGCGGTAAGCCTGACGACTGCGTCCAGCAGATCATCGTTCATTGATCCAATTGTGAGTCCCGGTCGCGGCGGTGGAGCGCTTTGATGCGACAGGTCAGCTTCGCGCATCAGCGATGCTATCTCCTCGAAATCCAGGACAAGGCTCAATCCCAGGAACGGCTTTGCGCGACTTGCGACCTCAATCTGGCCAACAAGCGGGAGATCCAATGAAACGAGGAGATATCTACGGGTGTCGTAGATGAAGCGGTGTTTTCCCAACAGAATGCATTTCGCTCCTTGAGCGACGACACAGAACACCGCTTTGTGGAGCGAGGTCCGCGGCACCTCCGTCGTGGAGTATCGGGTAAGAAAGAGACCTTTAATCTCCGTTTCGTGAGAGCCCTCTTTTTGACACAATTCTTCGATCATCACCGTTAGCGGGTTCGTCATGGGCATTTGCTCCTCGAAAATTGGACGCTGTGAATCGACTCGTGATCCAGATATTTGGAGGAATGGGTAACACTTCTGTCGGATCGTTCAATCCACGCCTCGGATTGTTGTCGTCTAACTTGTGCAGTTGACATTTAAGAGGAGCGTTACAAATGGGAAAGCTAGACGGAAAGATCGCATTGATTACTGGCGGGAGCGAGGGGATGGGCTTCGATACGGCGATGGAGTTCCTTCGTGAGGGAGCGTTCGTTTTTATCACGGGCCGAAGAAAGGCGGAACTTGAGAAGGCTATCGCGGTGTTGGGGGCAGGAGCGTCCGCTATTCAGGCGGATTCAGGAAATCTCGAAGATCTTGATCGTATGTACGCCGAGATCAAAGAGAAGAAGGGCAGGCTGGACGTGGTGTTCGCCAATGCCGGTATCTACAAGCAGATGACCTATGACAAGGTTACTGAAGAGTTCTACGACAAGTGCGTCGATATTAATGCAAAAGGCGTATTCTTTACCGTCCAAAAAGCTATCCCACTGATGGACTCACACGGCTCCATCATTCTAAATGGCTCGTTCATTGGTAGCGCGGGCTTTCCAGGTATGTGTGTTTACGGAGCCACAAAGGCGGCCGTTCGTAGCTTTGCACGCACGTTCACCGCAGAACTCAAAGGCGTTGGACCTCGGGTCAACGTTATCAGTCCAGGACCTATCGATACTGCAGGCAATGCATCAACTCTTGGGAGCAACAAGGACATTCGCGATTACGTGACCAGCATGGTGCCTCGTGGCAGGATCGGATGCGGCAGCGATATTGGCAAAACAGCCGTCTTTCTAGCCTCTGACGATTCGAGCTTCGTGGCTGGAGTGGAGCTCTTCGTTGATGGAGGTGTTGAAGCCGTCTAGCCGACTAGGCGTACACATGCCGTATCTTCTGCATCCGCGATCATTGTGAACGTAGGGCGTTCGTTGTTCTGATGCGGTGCTCGAGCTGAGATGAGCCATCCCAGAGCGGTCTGTGCCTATGCCGATTCTTAACGGATCGTGCACAATTGACGAATGCGAGACAACGCTGCTGCAATCCAAAAAGTTTTTGAGACGGTGTCGTTTGGTTCTCTCGAGCGAGCTGTCGGATTTGTTCTGTGGCAGGTCGTCCATCGGTATTTGCGCGAAATGGATCGCGCCTTGGCCTCTCTGGACCTGACGCATCTGCAGTTTATGCCTCTCGCGTTCACCAGATGGCTGGAGAAGGCCGGAGACCCCGTACGCAAACAGATGTCTCTAAGCGCTCAGACATGCATCCCATGCAGGTGCCCTTAATGCTTAGAGCATTGGAGAATAAGCGGTTTATTATGCGTACCCGTAGCAAGGATGACGTCCGAGCTAAGCACTGAAGACTGACGAGAGAAGGCATATCGGTCCTGAGAAAGACTTTCCCTTAGCCATAGAAGTCCAGAAGACCCTTTTTGGTCCTTGGCCGATGTAGATCGCGACTTTCTAAAGACGTTGCTGAGAGTGGGGATCGAGAATCCCGAACTGAATAGAGCAAGCGATTGACGCTGGGGGCGCCCTTCGTTGCCTTCTGCATATTGCGTTTACCGCATTATGCTGGAGCAGATTCTCTCACAATCACCTGAAGCAATGTTCCTACATTCCTCATCTGTCAGCCCTGCTTCCTGAAGAAAGAACTCGGCGGCTCCTTTGCGCACCTCGATAAAGGGATGGTCAGTGAATATTATGATGCGGTTTCTGCCGAGAACTTCGATTGCCCAACGCAGGTAACGTTGGCTAAAAAGTCCACTTGGCGTGACGTAAACATGGTCTTGAATGTACTCGGACACTTTGCGGGGCAGCTTCGCCGGGTCGCTGAGCATGTCGATGCGCTCCAATATTAGAGCACTACCTCACCCATGTGTCCGGTGATGATCTGCAGGTCAGGGAAATGTTGGAAAATGCCGGCAAGCCCCAACCGAACGATCTGCATGCCTGTTTCGTAATGCCAACCTATGCCTGGCAACGCAAGCAAAGAATCGACTTCTTTGCTGATTTCCGAGTAGTACGACTCTCGGACCCCAAGCTGCGGAATCTGGGGATGGATGTATGACGGAGCTTTCAGGGCTGCAGCGGCTTCGAAGATTGGCCAGTAATCGGTATGATCGAAGTTCTGACCACTGGTACGGCCAAACACCATAGCTTCTTTAAATCTCAAAACGCGCACTGCACGTTCCAACTCTTGTGCCGCAAGTTGCGGCGCAGGAGTTGGAAGAGTCGCGAAGCCTTGGAACCGCTCAGGGTCGTGGCTCAAAATGTCCGCGAGGCAATCGTTTGCTGATATTGCCAGTCCCACCGCTTGATCAACCGGCAGCTTCTGCACACCGGGTGTTGTAAGCGAAAGCACCTGAACATCAACGCCAGCTTCGTCCATCGCGGCCAGTCTCTCGGGGCTCAACTCCTGAAGAAGCCGTCCGGATTCCCCTCTGATGAGGATTTAAGAGCGGGATCGTGCTGCCCGGGATCCAGGGAATGCCACGCTCGCAGAACCTCAGGGGTCACGAAGTGCTCTTCGAGTCCAATCACCTTCATCGCAACTCCTCTCTGGAGAAATTCTCTTAGGTGTTCAGCAAATTAGGAACAAAGAGCTCTTCGATTTTGTACAGACGATCTGTAACGCCTTGCTCGTAGTGGTAACGAAGGATGAGTTCGATCGCCCTACGATTCGCACCCATTCCATAAGGCCACCAGTCTTCTCCAAGCAAACTGACGTCCTGATCGATCAGTTTGCTGAACCATGGAAACATTGTTCCCATGTTGTTAGAGATCTTTCCTTTAAGGTATTCTTTGACTGCGGCTTCTTTGGCATCGCAGAACCCCCGATAGACGTTTTCCGCAAGCTCAGGGTGCTTCGCCAGCAGGTCCCCGCGTATAACCATCGTATGCATGATCGGAAAGATTCCGGTGCGCTTGTAGTACTCACGTTCAACAGCGTGGTAGTCCTCAAACAGTCTTCCGACTTTCGGAGAGTGCTCCAGAATGCACTTCGGATTGTCGGCTGAGAACAGGGCGTCGATCTCACCGGCCTCCAGCATGGCGCCGAACTCTTTGCCTTTGGCGATGTTGCTTACCTTCACGTTTGCAGGGTGCGTGTCAGGCACAAACTCGATTGGCTTCATTGGCCAGTCCAGACCCCCGATTATCCATTCGCAGGACTCAGGCTTGAATCCATGCTCGTCCATCAGCTTGCGATGCTCACCGAGTCCGCCACTAACCCCCGCCGCCTCTTCGAGGAGAACGCCTTGAAGGAGTTGGCCGAAGTCATCCGCAGCCAGGGCGTTCTTTCTCCCTTGCTGGTTCGGCCTACCAGTGAGAGCAGCTTCGAGATCGTCTTCGGCGCACGGCGTTACCGCGCCGCGCAGCTGCCGAAATCGCCACCGTGCCCGTTCGCATAAAGAACCTCGCCGATGCCGAAGTGTTGGAGGCGCAGTTGATTGAAAACCTCCAGCGCCGCGACGTTCACCCGATGGAAGAAGCCAACGGCTTTCGCCCTCTTCAACTTGGAAGAGCCGAAGTACAGCATCGAACAGATTGCCGCAAAGACGGGGCAAGAGTCCGGTGTATGTGGCGGCGCGGCTGCGCTTGACCGAGCTATCGCAGACCGTTCTGGATGCGTTCTACCGTGAGGAGATCGGCGTCGGCAATGCGCTGTTGCTGGCGAAGCTCCAGTCAGCCCAACAGGAACAGGCATTAGCGGCTTGCTTTAAAGAGGATTGGAGCGCGGGTGGACAAAAGGCCAAACGCATCTTGCTCCCCGTTCGCAGCCTCCATTTCTGGATGAGACGAACATTCTTCTCATCCTCAAACTCGCTCCCTTCGACAAACGCGATGCGCAGCTTGTGCCAGCGGCGGGGAGTTGCGTGGACTGCCCAAAGCGGACAGGACATAACAAGCTCCTGTTTCTGGACATGGGTAAGCACGACGCTTGCACCGATCCCATCCGCTATCAGGTGAAGGTCGATGCCCATGTTGCCAAGAGCCCTGCCGCCAAGCCCAAGCTTGTGCAAGTCAGCACAGCCTATGGCCAGCAGAAGGAAGGCAGCGTCACCTTGCCGCGTAACAAGTACGTTGAAGTCCGTCCCGACAAGCCCACCAGCAAAGAAGAGGCGACCCAACCGGAGTTCAAGACGTGCAAGTTCACTACCGAAGCCATTGTCTCGGAAGGCATCGACAAAGGCGAACTGCGTAAGGTATGCACGGAGCCAACCTGCCCGGTGCATCACCCCAAGCCGCGTTCACAGAAGGTCGCGGATGACCCGAAGCGAAGGCTCAGGAGGAACGGCAGCGTAGGGAGGCCGCGATCGCCAACACGACTGGCATCCGAACCCTCGCGGCTATCGCCGAAGCCGTTCCGGTGCGGCTGATGAAACGTGACCTGCTCTTCGTCGCTGAACGGCTGACTTTCTTGCTGGACGAAAACCGTCTGTTCATCGTTGCCCGCAGGTACGGCATCAAGAAGACCAAAGACACCGACTCTCTCGGCAAGCTGTTTGCAGCCTATCTCCGTCGTGCCGAAGAGAGCGTATTGGGTAGCGTCTTGGTTGAAACCACCATCCTCTACATGAGCACCCGGCGTAACCCGGCTCAGGTACTGAACGAGGCCGCTACCGCGTACAAGGTGGACACCGATGCCATCGCCCTCAAGGTGAAGCAGGAGTTCGCCGCGAAAGAGAAAGCGAAGAAGGCAGCGCAACCAGTCGCCAAGGTCGCAAAGAAAGCTGCCTAGTGGCACAGGCACAAGGGCGGCGAACCTGCCGCCCTTTGCTTGCGTTATGTGCGCCGTAAAACGGCGGCAGGGAGACACTTGGCCGGTTTCTCCCTGCACCCACTTCCAGCTTCCCTCCGGCCTTTCGCCCGCCGGCTGCGCGGCAAGGAGTCAAGTTACTCCTCCCTGCATCCTTTCCCTTTATTGCCTGCTGGCGGTCATCGCGCATTAGCTTTGGCATACGTTCTGACCAGATTCCGAAACCAAAAGTGCAGGGGATCTTTTTCGAGTCGTGGGTGCCAAACGATGCTGTACTGAAAAGTAGGGATTTCAGGAGGAGCCTTTATCTGTCGGATACGGTAGTGGCCTATAGCCTCCTTCGCCAAACGTGATGGTGTGGTAAGGATCAGTTCAGTGTTCTCTAGTGTTCGCAACGCGGGGAGGAGGTATGGCAGATGGAGACTGATCCTTCGGCGCAGGCCGCTTTCAGCCAAAGGACGGTCGATCAAGTTTTGCTGTTTAGGCTGTGTCTCGACAGATAGGTGTCTTGAACTCAGGTATCTCTTGAGCGAGAGAGTCTTTTGCTTGAAGGGATGCTGCTCTCCGATAAGGCAGACAAACTCCTCGACAAAGAGAGTCTCAACGCGAAACAACCCCGGAACCGCCAACGGACTGAATACCAAGTCGATCGTTGCGGCGCTCAGTTCTTCATAGGAGCGCTCGTACCAAGGCGTAATCTCAAGAGTTAAACCTGGAGCCGTCCGCTCACACTCCGCAGTCAGGTATGGCAACAGAACAGTTGCCGCGTAATCCGTCATCGCAAGACGTATTCGTCCTTGCGTAGTGGCAGGTGAAAACGCTTCGCTTGTCCAAAACAGTTCCAGGCGAGGCACCAGTGATGCAAGCTCCTCGAAGAGAGCGCTTCCTCGCAGCGTTAGTTGATATTTGCCCTCCGTACGTACCAGCAGGTCGTCGCCAAGCAGTTCCCGCAGCCGCTCTAAAGCCCGGCTCATGGCTGACTGGCTCAGATTAATTCGCTTGGCAGCGCGAGTTACGTTCCGCTCCTCCAGCAATGCCTGAAGAGGGGCCAATAGATTGAGATCAATGTTACGCAAATGCACTGAATGCATGAATGCCATCATAACAATGCATGGTGCGCTTAGCTCGTAGGGTCATCTATAAAGTGAAAAGGAGTACTACGATGCCTCTGAATTCTTATTTGACACTTGGCCGCTCCGGCTTGCGGGTGAGCCCGTTTTGCCTTGGCGGCATGACCTTTGGCGAGGATTTAGGCTGGGGAGCCAGCGTCCCAGATTCCGAAGCCATCCTGTCGCGTTATCTCGATGAGGGCGGGAACTTCATTGATACTGCGAACAGCTACACCAGCGGCCACTCTGAAAAGATCATCGGTGACTTCTTCGCACAGCGGAGAGGTCGGCGAGACAGGACGGTTATCGCGACAAAGTTCTTCTTCAACCTCTTTGCTGGGGACCCGAACGGCGGTGGTGCCAGCCGGAAAGCCATCGTTGCGCAATGCGAAGAGTCCTTACGCCGCCTACAGACCGACTATATCGATCTTTACTATCTACACAACTGGGATAGGTTTACTCCAGTTGAAGAGACCATGAGCGCTCTCGACGATCTAGTGAAAGCGGGCAAGGTACGGTACGTTGGATTCTCTGACGCACCGGCCTGGAAGGTCGCTCAGGCTCAGATGATTGCGCACTTCAGAGGCTGGGCTCCGCTGATCGCACTCCAGATTGAATATTCCTTAATGCAGCGCACCGTGGAAGGCGAACTCGTTCCGATGGCAGAAGAACTAGGCTTGGGCGTGCTGCCTTGGAGTCCCCTCAAAATGGGAGCCCTATCTGGCAAGTACACGCGGGCGAATGGCGTCACGATGCCGGGTTATCGCGGCACTTTTGTGGGTGAGCTTACCGAGAAGCAATACGACATCATCGATGCTGCTCAGAAGGTCGCTGAGGAGCTCAATACCGATGTGCCGACCGTGGCCTTGGCTTGGGTCCAGAGCCGGGCGGGCGTTACCTCGACCGTCATCGGTGCAAGGACGATGGAGCATCTTGACGCCAATTTAAAGGCCCTTGAGATCAGAGTGACGCCGGGGCAGATTGCCACACTGGATGCCGCATCGAAGCCGGTCCTGAATTTTCCGGCCGAGTTCAACGCAAATTTCTCGCCGAACTTCGCACATGCGGGCACAACGGTCAACGGAATCCTAAGCAAGCTAGTTGGGAATGTTCCGAAAGACGACGCTTCCCGTTGGTAACGAAGCCACGCCGTACGGACCCTGGACACCGTGGTGCGAGCAGATCCACACTCCTCGCACCACGCTCGAACAGAAGACGTTTTACCCATTCACATCTCCTGTCACTTCCGATCCAGCGACTCTTGTAGTGACGGTCACGCTGTGTGCAAAAGCAGCAGGCTTGACCTCCGCGATCGTCATCCTGCGTGATCTCAGCTCGCTTATCGCAGTTCTTTGTTAGGTGTTCTTGTCGATGTGTGCTACGCCTATGGCTCTCGCCCCATGCCCGCCATGCAGCCAGTAAGGGTGCGTGGGTTCGTTCGCACTACCGCCTCATGTTGTTCTGTATTCGTGTCCACATAAGTTGAATGAGATCGCACCATTGCTCCCAACGGTGATGCATCGCTGACACGACATTAGTCAAGACCAGTTTAAAGAGACTTGGAGAACCATGAGCGCTGATTCCGCACACAAAGAAGACGGACGGTCATGGCAGAGTGTTCACGTCTGTCCAAACTGCGGACATGCCGTCAATCTCGCGGAACTGGACCTTAGAGCGATCACGACCGGAATCGTGACGTGTCCCAGCTGCGATTGGGCCGGTCAGATCGAAATACAAGTTACTGACCAAGTGCCACGGAAGAGGTCAGCTTCGGTCGAGTGGTGGCATTAGGCGGAAATGGGAAGTGGCAGTTGTCGATGTTTCTTCTTATCGGGCATCTTGCGCATGTATGCGCGAACGAACTCGCTGGCAATCTTCGAATCATCATCCTCACGGCATACCAGGCATGTCCTCAATCGTAGGCTCGACTCGTTGAGCGGGCGAACGGTCACTCCATTGCGCGCCATGAGTAGAGCGCCCGTTTCCACTACGAAGGCGATGGCCGAGCCGTCCGCTACAAATGGAAATGCCTCCTCGGGAGCCATCACATGCTGAATGCTTAGAGGACGGATGTCGCGCTGTGTTGCCGCATGAATGATGGCGTCGTAGAGGGGCGGATGCAGTTGACGTTCGAAAAGAATCCACCTAAGTCCACCCATCTGATCGAGCGATACCGCAGGATGACGCGCCAACTCTTCTCTTCTTGACATAGCGATATAGAACGGTTGCTCCGCAACCTGGACGCAGGTGAGCAAAGGCGATTCAGGCGGTTCGTTCACGATGGCTAAATCAAGCATCCCTGCGATTAGATCGTCAAGAAGGTTCATTGAGAACTTGCTCACCAAATCGATCTTCAGACGCGGGAAGAGGGGGAGCTGGACAGACAGAAGCGTGGAGACCAAAAACGGATCAGCATATGGAGTACGTCCCACATGGAACGTCTCATCCACCCGCATTGCCGCTCGCGCGGGCTGAACAGCCCGTTCGCCATAGAGAAGGGAAAGCCGCGCCTGTCGCACGTAGGCGCGACCCGCATCGCTCAGGACAACGTGTTTGCGGTCACGGAGAAATAGAGGACCGCCAATCAGGGCTTCTACATCTTGAATGTTTTGGTCAGCATGGGCTGACTAATGCGCAATCTGCGGGTCGCCCGTCCAAAGTGCAACTCCTCAGCGAGGGCAATCACCGACTCCATGAGTTTCGTGTCGTTCTTGAACATGCCGCATCCCCCATCAACTCAGCAAAAATGGGGATAGGACGTGGACTGGGCGGTCGGTTCTTTCAACGTATCGGCGCGCAGACGCGTCCCATCGTGAAGCTGATGGAATGAGATGAAAAGCCTGTGGAAAAGGTGGGCTGATGTGTGCTTATCAGCGTCATTGATAAGTGGCTCCGTCCTGTGAATTGGACTTAAAGTGGCACCTCCGGCCATTGTGGGAGCACGTACGTGATCTCCGCTCCTTCTTGGGGCTTCAAAGTGAGGTTGTATGCTCTCAGCCGCAAAAGCAAATTCACGAACCCTTACGCCGGCCTTCGAGCCGCTTCTTGATCTACACGAAGCGGCCACTGTGCTGGGGGATGCACTGGAAGACCCTTGAGGGCAAGGCACGGCAGCACGAAGTTCCCGCCTTCAAAATTGGGAAACGCTGGAGATTTCGGCTGAGTTCGCTGAATAGCCGGCTTGAAGCTGGCCTAAAAGTGAATACAACCGATCGGGCCGCTGTGACTGGACAGGAGCATCATCCTTGAAATTCACCCGGCAACGCTATCAACGTGGCTATTTGCGGCGGGTGCCGCGAGCCAACAACAAGTCGGCTTGGAATATCGTTACGCAGATCCCCAAACCGGCAAGGAAAAGTCCATGTATTTCAGCACAGAACAGTTTCCAACGCAGACCGCGGTCGAGCGGCACTTGGAAACCTTTGTGCTCAAACTCAATACTGACAACCCGACGTTAGCCCTGCTTGAGCCCACCTTCGATACGTTGTTGGATCGTTTCATTGAGGAAGAACGCCTGCTTGAAATCAAGAAGGTTCGACCTAGTGAATCCCGCGATAACGTAGGCGGGTTGAGCTATTCGACAGCCAGTTCCTACCTCAGCGTCATCAAGCGAGTGCGTGCGAAGTGGGGACCCACTCGTATCACTCGTCTGAAGCCAATGAATGTGCAGGAGTGGCTACGAAACCTGGAAGCCGCGCCCAAAACCAAAGGTCACATCAAGGCTGTCATACATCGCCTGTATGAGAAAGCCATGCTGTGGGAGATGGTCGAGTGGCAACGCAACCCGATGGAGTTTGTCGAAATCAAGGGCATTAGCAAACGCCGGAAACGACCGGTGATCCTCACCTTCGAGCAGTTCTTTTTGATCCTTCCGCTGATTCCACAGCCATACCGCACGATGGTGCTACTCGCGCAATGTTCGGGTCTTCGCGTTGAGGAAGTTTTGGCTCTCGAAAAGCCGGACATCCATTTCCGGAAGCTCAGTATGCAGATCGTTCGAGCGGTCGTTCATGGTCGGCTGAAGTTGGTCAAGACAGAATACTCGGAGGACGAACTGCCTCTTGACCCGGATCTCGCTGCCATCCTGCTCGACTTCATTCGTGAATCCGAGAGGGAGGCGCTCGCCAAGTTGGGAGACGAGGGATCCGGAGTCATCGAGTCGGACCTGCTTTTCGTCAGCCCTATGACGGGTCGGCACTTCCACGCTTCGCCAATCGGACAGGACTACATCCGTCCCGCCGGGTGCTGTCTCGTGGATTGCCCGAATTGTGGGGCCGTCGCAGGTGAGTGGTGCAAGACCGACTTTCCCGTTCCGAACGGGAAGCGCCTACCGCTTCACGATGAGCGGTGGGATGCTGCCGGTAAGTACGGCAGCATCGGGTGGCACACTTTCAGGCATACCTACCGGTCTTGGCTGGACGGAACAGGAGCACCGATGGGAGTGCAGCAGAAACTGATGCGGCACGCCCAAATCTCGACCACGATGAACGTGTACGGCAACGCGCTGATGGAAGCAAAGCGGGAAGCCAATGCGGCCGTCGTTCGCAGAATTTTGAGGAGCGCATAACCCATGAAGGTGAGCGTCCAAACGTGCGAAAACCCGGCGGAGCAAATGTTGCTGCTCTTACGCTGGGTTATTCCGGGTTGGAAGTTTCGCTAAGTGGTTGCGGGGGTAGGATTTGAACCTACGACCTTTGGGTTATGAGCAGCGCCACTACTAGCTAAGTGCTTTTGAATCAGTCGTGTAGTTCTCCTAAAACATCGTTTCAGGCGCTATTTGTCAGTCTAAGTGCAATACTCTCAGCAGCATAGAAAAAGCGAAACAGTTGTGGTCTAATCACCTCAAACCTAAAGCCATGGTCCCCAAAGATCTCACAAACGCAACGCAGCTTAGGTTGGACCAGTGCCCCCACTGCCGGATCTCTCATCCACTTATGCGGCAACGGGAAAGTAACGTGACCTCGGCCTTTGATGGCTCAAGGATTCGTGTTTGGTGGAACTACGCTTGTAGCACCTGTGGCGGTGTTGTACTTACGGAAGCTCAGCAGTCTAGCCAGCACAAAGTGGACAATCTATGGCCTTCACCTGAGCTGGTTCCAGAGGAGATCCCGGAACGTGCGCGAGAGTATCTCAGGCAAGCTCTAGCCAGTCCGAAAGCTCCTTCTGGAGCAATCGTGCTTGCGGCGAGCGCAATCGATTCGATGTTGAGGGAAAAGGGGTACAAGGAAGGGAAACTCTATCCTCGCATACTGCAAGCTACAGCAGATCACCTCATTACGGAAGATATGTCAGCCTGGGCGCATGATGTCCGGCTAGATGCTAATGGTGAGCGGCACGCCGACGACGCTCTACCTATGCCGGAGAAGCTCGATGCGGACAGAGCTATAGGCTTTGCCATGGCCTTGGGTGAGTTCCTTTTCGTCCTTCCTGCAATGGTGGCCCGTGGTAGGCAGGCAAGCATCAAACCCCGATCCTAGATCGCGCGGTAACGACTAAGGACGCATCTTGGAGAAGATGCTCACTTGCTGTACTCCTCGAAGAGAGTGTTCATCGCATCGATTCTTTTCTGTTTGTCCGCGAGAGGCACCAGATAAATCTCTGCGAAGGCCTTCATGGGCTGGTTCGTGACCATGTTTCGCGCCAAGATCTGTGCAAACACACCATCGTTCTGCTTTACCTTGTACTCCATCACAGCTACACAGGAGTGATGCGATGGGCTGTACTCATAGAGGTAGGAAAGTATGGTGGCGGCCACTTCCGGGTTATCTCGCTTGGTTGCTGCCATATTTGCTTCGGACTTCTTCGCGCACCAATCCTGATTACGAATGAATGCATCCTGCCCGAAACAGGTAACAGCCCCAAAGAAGATCACGGATAAAATCCTCATAGCACTCTCCTGACAAGCCACACTTTAGACGAAAGGCGCTTCATCAGCACAGAAGTCAAACTCAGTCGCAACGTTTTCTGAAGCGATGCTTCTGTCCAGTGGTGGTTGTATGCTCGAAAACGCCGATAGCCACGATACCCTGGTATTCGGTGTCTACCTTCATGGACTGAGCACCATCAAGCGGACAGTTCGTGTATGCGGCGCAGGAACCCGCGAATGCCGCAGTCGCGATGGACTCAAATAGCACTACAAGGATCGCGCTCATACAGGCCTTTCGGCACACTTTAGAAACCATGGTTGGTGACCCTCCCCCCTACTGAACTGATTGGAAGTTAGAAGGTCGATGCTGAGATGCGTATCCTACTAGCGGCTCACTTCCATGGTCGAAAGGTAGCATTTCAAGAAGGTCTATCGTCACCACCCGGTCGTCTTCTTGAACGTTGATCTTGATTCTCTCAATAGAGAAGTGAGCGAAAAGGCAGCCTGAGCCTTCGAACGCGACAAAGGGCAGGGAACCCGCCCTGCCCTCACGTACGAGATACGCGCGTTCCCTATTGCTTGCTACAGAGGTGGATGCCTGAGGGTTGCGCCTGAGCCTTTATCTGAGAGCGCGTCTTTCCCCCTGTAACGACCTTCATCTTCGCCCTGCTCTCAGATCTCCGCTGGACTTCAGCCAATAGGCTCCCGCCCGTCACCTCATACCAATCCTTCACGGCATCCGATAGTAGAGCATCCGCAGATAGCCCAGTGATGTGCACAGCATAGCTGAGTAAACGAAGTGCCTCTTCATCCAGGCTCGGAGGAGTTGACAGGTAAGGAATGCGGTCAGCAGTGGATGATCCGGCAGGTGGCAGGAAGTGGCTGTTAGGGGCTTTAACGTTAGCAGAAGTCATCAGATTCTCCAGTGTTTCAGGTGAGGCAACGACAGAGCGAATGTAGCAGAAATGTTCTAGTCTTCTGCAAAAAAAGTTCATAGAAAGTATCCGTTGCAGAAACTAATACACTTACGGCTTAAATAGAAAAAACTAGGAATTACAGACTATTCCCGACAATTTGTCATATGAGTCTGCAGCCGAAAGCGCACCAGGTACGTCCTGCGGAGGAGAGCAAGCGGCAGACGTATCAGATACGGATGTCACTTAGTTCCTAATACTGTCAGGTTGGGTCAGGCTAGGCCTATTAGCGCTGTCTCTTATCGCACTGGAAACGAATACAAGATTTAAGAACTGGATACAGATTATTGGATAAGTACAAGCGTCTCAGGCGGTTACGCAGAACGCAAAAAGCCCCAAGCCTTAGAAAGGCTCAGGGCTATCTGATCGCCGATTGTATTGCTTACGCAGGAGACGGGGTAAGAGCGTGATCTAGGATTCGCTTCACCTGGACAGCACTCCACTCACCACCCTTTGCTGTGGCGATGCCGCGTTCATTCAAAGCAGCCGCAATCTGACGGAGTGACAGAGATCCTGCTTCGGTCTGTATGTCCTGTATGATCCCGCTCACGTCTTCGGAGCGTCTAGCTGCCTGTAGAGTGCGTACAGCCGCACTTACCTTACGACCCTCAACAGCTATTTCCGCAAAGCGTTCTGATGAGACTCGTCTTCCGCCCAGGGACGTTCCACGGGCCTTCGCAGCAGCTAGAGCAGCCTTCGTCCGCGTGCTGATCATCCGAGCTTCATGCTGAGCGAAGACGGACATAATGTGCAGTTGTGTCTCATCTGCCTCAGGCATGTCGGCTGCTGTGAACGGCACCTTAGCGTCCATCAAATTTGCGAGGAACGCGACGTTACGACTGAGGCGATCCAGTTTGGCCACTAGCAGAGTCGCTCCATGAAGGCGGCAGAGCCGGAGAGCTTTCTTCAGCTTCAGCCTGTCATTACGCTTGCCCGACTCCACCTCGACTACTTCAGCGACAATCTTCCATCTGCCGCCATTCAGTGAGCTTGCACCGCTGATCGCTGAGCTTCTAAGCCGAGTCCGCTGACGCCTTGTTTTGCTGTGCTGACCCGCAGATAAGTTACAAATTTGCCGTTCGCCATGTTCAATGCCTCAGTGTTACAGGTGAATCTACGTCCGTAGACACAAACGTAACAGGCTGCTAGATGTCACGCAAGATCTATTTGCACTGCATTGGGCTTTGCACGGAGGGTGACCATCCCGTTCTAATTTTGCCGCTTGCCGTAGACGAGTTAGCCGGACACTCTAACCGTCTCCCGGGTACTGTTCCTGCCTCCATCGTCTTTGGACGCGACAACCTGGAGCGGGTCCCGTCGCTTGGGTCCCCTATCGAAAAGGAGTGTCACGCAAGGCCGTGCCGGGGGATTCCCCTGACTACCACCTAGCGGCGCTGCTTAGCGAGGCCGAACGATGCCGAACCGGACCGACACCATCATTCTTGTTTGGGTGCCACCCGTACCGCGTACGTTCAGAACGGGTCCCTATCGATTCGGGTCCCATCCCGGCTCTTGGATAAGACCCCGCATCTCCAGGAAGACACTTCCACGCACTTCGTGTCTGCTAAGGGCCACATAACCGCACGAAAAATATCCGCTAAGGTACCATCTCGCGCTCTCTATGAAGTGGAGGTACCTATGCGAAAACGACTGCCTAGGAAGTACCGAGAGCTAGTCACTTTCTACAAAGAAGTTATTACGTCGAACGGAAGCGTGAGAGTTCGTATGTCTGCCGCAGAGCGGCTCGGAGAGATCTACGGGCGTCAAGAGTCGCTAGAGCTTGTGCGTATACGGCTCAGGGCGCGTAAGGAGGCCCGTGAGCATCCCCCGGAGTCACCGGACGCTCCTGCAGCCGATTCTGTAGCAGGAACAACGGCTCAGGACAACGAGGACGAGAGGACAGCGGCGGTCTTCGCAAAAATTCTGCATCCTGAGGCCGGAGTCATTGCGTGAGCGATGCACAGGAACTCATTCGACTCCGCAAACGGCTCGCGGTTGTGGTTTCGGATCAATGGTCGCACCGGATACGCTTTTGCGCCGTGAAAGCTGTCCAGGACTCGCTACCAGATAGACATCCTCTCAAGTATCGAGATCCTGCCGAGCTTGCGGAGGCTGTCCTGCCACCATGGGCGACAAGACCGTACCGAGACTTACAGACAGGAAGAGGAACAATCAACTTTCTCGTCACGCGGCCCCCAGTTCATCTAAGTGACGTGTGGAGCTACTAGCAACGTCTACGTCGCTGAAAGTTTTCCACTTTGTAGGAACTACTTCACTGTAGGTCTCTTGACGAGGGCGATAGCCTATTCAAGTGACAAAACGAAGTGCTCACTTCCTAAAGGAGCACGGCACATTAGGTCAGGCCCTTGAGCCTACCGGAGCATGAAATCTAAAGATCGGAGCCCATGAAAGATGTACAAGATTTTCTATCCGCTTTTCTAAACCCACCCCCAGGCGATTCTCCTGCAGCCGTGAAGCAACGAATGCTGCGCTGGATCGAAGTCGCCAACAATCCCGAACAATCAAGCTCAGATCAAAGTCCACACGCCATAGCTGCGTTACGTCGCAATGCCCGTCAGAACTTACGCCGACTCGCCGAGCGCAACCCTGTCGTCATGCAGACCCTCCTTCGGGAGGCAGGCCGATGAACTTCAGCGGTTGGATTCCTCTTCGTCGCGGTCTTGCTGAACACACGATGGACGGTCGCCTGTCGAGTACTGAGGCTCTTGCGCTCATGTACCTGATTCTTCTCGCAGACAAAGCGTCAGGCTGCGGCAAGATCAATGCGCCTGTTCTGAGAACTTTCCTACCTGACCTCACACGGAATGGGGCAAAGCGTGTTCTCTGCAGCTTGGAAGAGAAGCGGTACATCATCAGGGAGATCATTCCACGCTCCCCCTTGGTTTACCGGTATTGGGTTGATAAGTTCGAACCCTCAACAGGTTCTAATAAGCTGAGCCAGCTCGATCTGAGCAAAGCCTTTGCCACCAAACAACTTAGTGATATCAGGTACCGAAAACGTGAGCCTGATGGTGGGCCAGCTAGGATGCCAGATGGTGGGCCAGCTAGGGTGCCAGATGGTGAGCACTACTACAACACGGACACGGATAGAGACAGAGACACAGACAATCCTTCTGTTAGTAGGGTAGAAGGCCTCACAGACGCTTCTTGGAATGAGTCAGGGAAGCGCTCAGCGCAGCGCTCTATGAGCAAGGCGAGTGCGCACGAAGAAGCGCACATGGAAGCATTCGAGGAAGCGCACATGGAAGCACTCCATGACGTGAGCCATACAAGCAAAGAGAGCGAAGCTCATAGCCGTGCTTTGTTGCCGGTGACGGATCTAGGTATTCGATGGAGCGGGAATGACGGAGCTTGTATCAGTCTCGCAACGCGACGGCCCGTTCCTCATGAAACGGTATGTCGTCTCATCGCACCTCTTGGCTTGATCTGGGAGGGCGGACAATTCTCAGACCTGGCCAGTGGAGAAGTACTCGGCTGGGAAGCGGCACAGGCCCGCATCGGCGGTATCGAAGGGAGGTCAGCGTGAACGTTTTACAAAAGATTTCGCACTTCAGGCAGGTCTGGACTGTTCTTCTGCCGCACCTGCCTGCACCATCCCCCGAAGAAGCGGGTCGATGGATCGGATATTCGACAAGCGCCGTCGAATCCGCGCTGCTGCGAACATCGCGAAAGTTTGCTCCTGGCAAGACAACTAGCACCTTCGATGTCAAGTCTGCTTACGCCTACGCGACTGCAACTGCCCGCAGTATCGCTTCGGCGGGCAGATCGTCATCAGCATCTTCGGAGAGAAGTAGCCATGCCATTTGAAACGCGTGCCACTGAAGTAAGAAGTAGTTTTGCACTCGAAATGTGGGAGAGCTGGCGTCTCTTGTTCCCAGCGCAACCACCTCCCGAGAAAGGGCAATTCGCCCTCTGGCATCTGCAGCATGGGTCGGAGTCGCTGCGAAAAGCGATGGTGCAACTCGCCATGAAACACAAATCACTGGGCGGGGCTATGAACGCTCTGTGGATGGCCCGATTTCTCACATCGGTTCTCACCCGGCTGAGCCAACAGAACGCAAGAAAGGATGACCGCCTGAAGCTGGCATCCGAGAGCAATACAAAGCTGGTAAGGAAACCGTACATGAGCATGACACAGATACATCGCATTGAGGCAGGACTTGACGCTTTGCTAGTGAGGATAGAGACCGGGCATAAGCCGACTTTTGAGGAAGCCAGAGAGTTTGCTGATCTCCTGTTCACCTTCGCGGAGACGGACATTACGGCACTCATGGGTTGGCTAAAGCGGACCGTCACGATGTCCGATGAGGAGCAGAAGGTGCGACACTTTCTAGCTGCTATTCCTGCCGACGAAGCGACTCATGCCCAGGCAAGGCAATTCCTCACTGAGAACACCCCGAAGGTTCAGTAGTACGTAGGAAATACCAATTCAGGAGTATGGCGCACACAGAAAAGTTGAACAACGATCCCCATCCGGCAGCCGATGCTGGTGGGGATAGCGTAAGGGATCGGCAGAAAGTTTTAGAGCAGCTTTTCATTTCAGCGTGGAGCGACCTCCAAGCCTCCGCATACGTTGCATATCCGAACCTGATGGTTTTTGACTGTGACCAGATACTCTCCACGGTCGCAGATCGCTTGCAACACTATGACGAGGAAGTCTCGTCAACGGCCTTCCTAAAGTGGGCAGGCGAATTGGTCATGCGGGAAGCCAAACGCTTCCGGCTTACTTCGGAAATTCTGACCGAGCATGAGTCGATGATTCGTTCAGCAATTAGAAGGGCAATGCTCTCGGCTGCTGTTGACGCTGCTGTAGACGAAAACGATTTGTTCGCTGAGGTCGCAATGCTCATCTTCGAAAAGGCGAACGAGTTGAACGCGCCTGGATCAGCAAAGCAGTCTAGTCGAGTCTTTGCCTTGGCGCGGCGGCACACCCTCTCGTACCACACCCGCAAGACTGCAAACCGCTTGCGGATCTTGGAACAGCGACCGGAGTTGCTGGAAATGTCCGGATGCGAGACGCTCTCAAAGCTAGAGATTGAAGCTGACCGAGCGGCGGAGATGGCAGCACAGTGGAACTGAAATTAAGTCTTGAGCGAAGGTTCAAATACCGGTTCTCAGCCTCTTTATGTAAGGGGCGAGCAATCGCACCTGCGCTCCTCAGCCTGCACGACCGTCGCCATCCGGTCCGCAGGCGCGTATGAAATACGCCTGCACAATTTGGAAACACGAACAATGGATTCTATCGAACTGATTCCCCAGCGAGAACGGGAGTCGAAGGATGCTTATGTCTTTCGCGCTGTCACAGAAGCGTTTTGCCAGATGGTTGAACTGCCCGGGGTTGGCGCCCTCAACATGGACCCGCAAGCGTCAAGGGCGATGACGCTCAACGCGGTTGCTATTGAGTTCATTGTGGACGTGAAAACAGCCACTACCTTCGCATTGAGGGAAACTGCCGAACAGAAGGCGTGGTTCGCGTTGGTAGCCGGAGAAGATGTTCCGAAGGCACTGGCAGCACGGGTCATCAAGAAGTGTGCGGCGGTCTACTTTCAGCGTGGACTGACTCCAGGTAGGTACTTCTCGCACATACGCCGTGGCGGTCGCAAGGTGGCAGCGTGACGCGTCTCCTTTGCCGCCACTGTGCTGAGCTGAAGACGATTGCTCATCGCTATGACACAGGAACCCTCAGGCTGGAGTGTGGACACGGTCGGCAAGCTCTTCTGCCCGTCTCCAAGCCCGGGAACCTCAGCATTGAAAACCTGAGAAGCCTTGAAGGCAGGCACGCGTTTCCATTCACGGAGAAGGAGTAATGATGAGCAAGAGAGTCTACGGAAATGTTCAAAGTATGGAGGGTGAGCAGGTTGGTACGCTCCAAGTCGAACAACTTAGATCACGAACGCCTTTGCGCTACAGCGTTAGGTGCGATCAATGCGGGACGGCAAGCATTGCGACACATGAGGCGCTCAGGCGTGGCACCGCAAGGTGCCCAGCTTCGATCTGTGGAACTGACGCCACACGCGCGGTGCTTAGCGATACCCCGAATCGCTTCAGAGAGCGGTTGTCTGCTGCAGAACGAAAGCGACAGTCTGAGAAGACAGCGGCTCAGGAAATAGCAAAGAGGGAGGCAGAGGCAGAGCTACTAAACACTTCGCGGAAGGTTGCTGCCCTCGTCAAAGAGCGTCTCCTGAAGACGAAAGACGACGAAGTCTTCGTTACGCCGGGGATGGAGCAATCCAGCATGTCAAGTGCTGACGCGGCCCGGTACAACGGTCAGCAATTCAAGCTTTTTATGCAGTCTACTCCGGAGTACGTCGCGTATTCGAGTCCCGAGACAATTGAATCTTTGGGCGACTGTTTCGCTCGTAACAAGCTGATGATCTGTTCTCAAGAGATGTGCAGAGCTGCTTTCTTCAGGCTCAGAGACTGTGGTCTTCTGACCCCGAACCGAGCCGTTGAACCCAGGCCTGTAGAGAAGACGGTTCAGAGGCCCGTTACCGTCGTTCCTGCCCCCCAGACACAGGCTGAGGTCCTGCCTGACGGATCAGAGCTTGGTTACGATCTGTTCACAGGAGAGCAGCGGCCTTACACAAAGCGAGAGATAGCCGCGCTGTCTGCAGATCAGTACCGCCGCGTCTTCCGTGTGTACCGCGATGCTCTCACCTTACCCAACAGGATCTGGTAACTGCCTTTAGGCAGTAGAGCTGACGACGCAAGCTCGTTTCACCAAAGGACACATATGACCGACCCCTCAGATCAGAGCGGACCCACGCCGCCGCCAACATCTCCCGATGCAGGAGATCCCCAGCCGCAACTTGCCCAGCAGCAACAGCAGCAGGACACACTTACGCCCCAGGGCACCCAGCCCCAATCACAGTCTCAAGCTGAGCAGTCAGCAGCCGGTATGGTGTCGAACACTCCCGCAACAGCGACTCCTGCGGCTTCGGTCACGCATCCCGAAGTTCAGAAGGCGTCGCTGTTGCACACGATTGCCCAGACGCTTGCCGGTGGACCGCGCTACAAGACAAGTATCGACGCCAACAGCGGTATCACCACGCGCACCCAACTTCCTTTATCCAAGGCTGACGTTGGGATGGCCATCGCCATGAGCGCCATCTCGGGCGCACTTTCAGGCCTCAGCATCACAGGCCCGGGCGCAACTGGAAAGGCAGCAGCGGCAGGCTTTGCGACCGCTACTCAGGCTGCACAGCAGCAACAGGCACAGCAGCAACAGCAAGCGAAGGATGATCTTCAAAACCAGACCGCTACTCTAGCCGCGAAAGCTCAGGCCTTTGATTTTAACAGCCGCTCGATCCTGAACGTGAGTCAGAGCGAGCGTTATGGCCTGGAGAACCTGAAAGATGCTGTGCAGCAGAACGCTCGCCTTCTTGCTGATTACAGCGATGCCGGGGCAGTGAGTCAGACGAACGTCTCTCAGGACTCCCTTATGGCTGGATTGAAGGACGGCACGTATTCAGCGACCTCTCAGATTGCGGTGCCTGACGGCTTCACAAGCGTCAATGGCCGATTCGAACAAACCTTTTCCGTCGTGAAGAACCCCTCTGCCAAGGTCCCGCTTACGGCTACCCAGGTTGCGGAGTTCGTCGATAACAACATTCCCGGTTTCGCCGCCTTCAAGAGCGGAACGAAGATCGCGGCCAACGTCTCTGTACCGGGCACCATCGTGGCGCGTGCGACGGCCCAGGTAACGGCAAACAAGTTGATGCTTCAGGAAGTCGGAGAAGTCACAAAGACTCTCTCCGAGTCAGACGATCCGGCCAACAAGGAACTCGCAAAAGCTGTCCCCTCCTTCAAGAGTTTGATTGCTGATCCGCAGTCCGGACCTTCTGTGCAAGATGCTCTCTCCAGGTTTCAAAAATTTGTGAGCCATAGTGATCTTCACGGCCTCGACTTCTTTCAGTCTCTGCAGCAGATGGCTTCACCATCGAAGGCAGACCCGCAGAATCCGAAGCAGATGGTACCGAACCGAGATGCGCCTTTTGCCGCGACGATAGCGGGTGCGTTCGGCAATGGCGATCCTCAGAAGGGTTGGGCGATCCTCCAGAAGTATTCGGAAGAAATCGCGCCTCAGGAAATCAAGTCCGAAGCGCAGGCAGCAGACATGATCGCCTCATCTGAACCGGGTTCCCGTTCCTACCGGTATGCCCAGCGTTGGATCGCTTCGAACACAGCACAGAAAGCAGCGAGTGCCGGTGCTATCGAACGCGCAAGAGATGCGGCGTCGCCGTCCAACTCAGGAAACAGCAACTCATCTCCGTCAGGATCTCCACTGACGAAACCGGATGCGTTCGGCTTCAATCCGACTATCACAGACCCGAAGGAAGCCTCTAAGCGCTTCGGAGCGTTCAAAAAGAACCTGGACGATCTGTCTAAAACAGAGCAGTCCTACGCTCAGTTTCAAAATGCGCTTTCTGACATCTCGAAAGGCAACTGGTCTGGTGCTGACAGCGTTGTAGCGCTGTTCTCTGCAATCGGTCTATCTGCTGCTCCTCTCGCAGGTAAGGGATTCCGGGTGAGTCAGAACGTTATCGAGGAACATCGGACCGCTCGCGGTTGGCAGGGAGCGTTGCAAGCGAAGATGCAGGGACTCCAAACCGGAGCAGTCATCACGCCTCAGCAGCTCAAGGATTATGCCGGTATTGCCGCCTCCGCCCGTACCAACCAGTACGTGAGCACCGGGAATGAGATGAGGTCAGCAGGCATCTCTGCGGATGCAGCTTTGCCCAGTGGCAACGGACAGCACATCGATCCGAACACAGCCTCTATCTTTCTCCGGCTCGCCAACGGTGACAAGAGCAAGGCGAGACAGGCAGCAACAGCGAAGGGATGGAACTTCTAGTGCCAACACCTCAGAACCAAAGCTCAAGCACGCAGGCACCTGACGCTTTCGACTTGGCTGCAGGGCAGGGACAACCAGCCCAGCCCACACAGCCACAATCCCCGCAGCAGGCAAAACCTCAGGGAGACATCTTCGATCAGGTTGCTGACGGCAACGGCAACAGCAGCCCGTCTGGACAGACTTCTACACCGGTTTCGTCTGTTCCTGACTCCCTCCACATCGGTCAGAACGACGGTATAGCAGCAACAGCAGCAAAGGGAGCTAACGCCCATCGGCGCTGGCATCGGGGACGGTGTACTAAATACGCTGAACGGTGGTGCAAGCCTGTTGCATCTGCCTCATGCCACGCTGCAGGCTCGACAGCAGCAGCTAGAGAAAGACAACTCAGAGAACCCAACTCTGAACAAGCTCGGCTATGGCGGAGAGACACTGATGGAGTTTCTGACCGGAGATGAGGCTCTGAAAGGCCTTGCTCTTTCTGACAAGCTCCTCAAGTCTGCCCGGATCGCAAAGGCCCTCGAAGGTTCCCCTCGTCTCATGCAGGCTTTGCACATCGGGGCCAACTCGCTCCGCAGTGGCACGGTGCAGGGAACACTCGGCACAATCCGTAGTGGCGGGGATCTAAAGACGGGCGCTGAAGAGGGAGCGGCAACTGCCGGTCTGACGGGCGTACTCGGGGCTGTCAGCCCTGCAATCAAATCGATCAGAGCAGCCTTAGACCCGCAAGGCATACAACAGCCGTTGCAGGACTCTCTCCGAGCGGTCCTCTCCGATGTGGCCAACCATGCCGGTGTGTCAGGTCCTACCTCAGCCTCCATCCGAGATGCTGTGCAGGACGTGCAATCACAGGTGAAGACGCAAGGCTCCGCTCTGTACCAAAAACTAGACCAGATCAGCGGAGGTCAAGCGCAAAGGTTCCGTGAGGCTTCGGAAAATGTTTCTCAGAAGCTACGGGAGATCGTCGGACTAGATGATGAGAAAGAAGCCGATCTAGTCGCCAAACAGAAGCAGATCGATGTCGCTCACAAAGCGATGCTCGACAAGCTTGAAGCCGCTGGCCATCCCCGCGACCTCCTGACGCGTGCCGACGCCCTATGGCAAAAGCAGGGGGCACTTTCTGACCTAAGCAACAGCCTTCGCCAGTCTGTCTCCGGAATGCGCCCTGAGCTTGCAGGTGCCAACGCGACTGCAGAGACAGTCAATCCTAAAACCCTCTTTGTGAAGCTCAACAGACTTCACGACTCGGGGCGGCTTACACAGGCTATCGGTCCTGGGAACGCGGAAGCGATCTTGCAGGCTGTAGACGCTGCCTACGCTCGCTCACAGGCCATAGCCTCAAACAACAGATGGGCAGGGTACTTGACCAAAGCTGCTGCGAGCGCAGGGCTTGGGGGCTTGGGATACGAAGGCGTCAAGTTAGCGCACGGTCTGTTGGGGAGTTCTCATTAGACCAGTTTCAATCGAATCAAAATCTCTCTGAAGGGAGAAGAGGCAACTGGCGCTTGTCAGTCGCACGCAGCACTGAAGTAGAAAGGAATCACGCGGTGAAGTCACTCTTTGCTTTACTCGTACTCTTCATCAGTTTTTCGTTCACAGGAGCAGCTCACGCTCAGGCCTTCACCTATAACGGCTATGGCGTTCCCTCAAACCCTTGCGGTACAGCGGGCGGAGCGGGCATTGATAAAAACACCGGACTCCTCTACGGGTGCGGTACAGATGCTACGTGGCATCTGCAGGGTGGCGCTTCCACATCACTAGGGATTACTCCGGGGGTGTCCCTGGCCGGAACCGTTGGCAATGGCATGACGGATGACTCAGCAGTCTTGCTCGCTCTTTGTTCAGCTAACGGGGAGATGTGGCTGCCGCAAGGTAAGCAATTCTTCGTCGGCTCCAGCATCACGCTCCCTTGCGTAGTCCACCCCGTTGCAACGTCGGGTTTCGTTGTGGCCAACGGTGTAACCCTGACCTTTGCTGGTGACGTGATCGCACCTAATCTGCGGATCTTTACCTTGCAGGGTAGCGGCGGCATTCACTTCACCTCGCTAACACGCGTCCCCGTGGAATGGTTCGGCGCGGTAGGTGATGGCGTTCTGACAGGGGGAGGAAGCGGTACGGATAACACGACGGCAATCCAGCAAGCCCTCAGCTCTCTTTCTGCAGGACAGGCGATTCTTGGCCCCAAGTATTACCGCACTACGTCGCCAATCGTCGTAAACAAGGGAAACGTAGGAATCAAAGGAACTTCTTCCGGCTACAGCTATCCATCGGCTTCGCCAACTTCGATCCTGTTCACCACCACAGCATCAACTGACATTCTCCAGGTGACTGGCACACCCTCCAGTCTGCTGCCTTGGAACAACTTCGCAGACTTTGCGGTGCAGCGCACCGTTGCCCCGACAGGCACAGCCGCAGGTATCAATGCAAGCTTCACCGTAGGTTCCACTTTTGACCACGTGCAATCGGATGACAGTATCCGTAATTAGTATCTGCATGAGGTTGCCGATGGTGGCGTGGGGGGACTCTATAACTGCGCTTTGGGCTGGGGTCACTCTGTCGTCACCAGCTATCCCGGCAACCCTGCTCTGTATGCGTACTACCTTGATTCGACAGACGGAAACGCAGAGAACACGTTAGTCATGGACCATATCAGCTCAAGCAATGCTTTAGGGCTGAGCGTCACGAGTTCCGCGATCTACGCCACAGGCACCGCGCTCAACGATGTGGACGTTGACTTCCTAAATTCAGCGGGTGACGCGTACGGGGTGCAGATCTACTTCGCAGGCGGCTCAGCGAACGCTGGAGCGTCGTCTGACATGCACTTCCACAACCTGACTATCGATGGCTTCGGGATCGAAGCGGTCAAGGTGACGGGCCTGCAAGCCGCGACACTCGGCTCTGCCGACTTCAACACCGGATGGTTCACGTCGATCAGCAATGGCACACAATCCGCGCTCGACATCGAGAGCAGCAGCGGGGTCACCGTCGAAAACGTGCAGATGAACAATTCCGCTGGAAACGGCGTTCTCGTCGAAAACTCTAGCAACATCAAAGTGAATGGCAACCTGCTCCAGCGCATGACCGGGAACATGGTTCAGGTGGATAACTCCAGCGGCGTCTCTGTTACGGATAATGTCCTCTACGCCACACAGGGCTTCACCGCACACTCCTTGCTCGCCGTGACTGGAACTTCCTCTCATGTAGCGCTGCTAGGCAACACGCTCGGCGGTTACGCGCAATACGGCTACCTGATCGCTTCAGGACTAACCGATGTCCAGGCGGCAGGTAATCCGATGGACACAACGAACATTGCTACTCCGGTAAGCGACACAGGGGGAAGTCTCTCCTTTTCCGTTCCAGGCAAACTCACCTTTGGCTCCTGCCCTGGATGTGGTGGTGGCGGAGGCGGATCTGGTGCCGCAAACATCACTGCTCTTACTCCGACCTCTAGTTCAAGCTACGGTGAGATCTCCTCAGGTTCAGGAATCAACGCGCCCATCTTCGGATTGGTGGCTGGTTCGCAGTCCATCTTTGGCGCGAATGCCTACTACGACGGTAGCAATTGGCAGCGGGCAGTCACCGGCTCTGCCGCTGCATGGCGCGAAATGAACATCACTTCGCACGACTACCCGTCCTACAACGTAGGAGGGGCTTTCCACGATTGCCCACCCGATTCGGCAGGACCGATGAGCACCTGGGACACCACCTGTCAGGGACTGGCCCTCTTCCCGGGGCTGGACTCTTCGGGTAACTTGCTGCACCGCATGGTCCTCAATCCGCAGGGTTGGGGAACCGGAAGCGTGTACACACCGGGTACGGACATCGGTAAGGGCACCATCTTTGAGGTGAACAAGCCTACCGCCATAGATAACAGCGCCGTCGCAGTCGTCAGTGCCAAGTACGCCACGGACAAACCGCTGGTGGTTACAGGGGCTGCATCGCAGACCGGCAACCTGCAGGAATGGCGCAACAGCGGATCGACCGCAACAATTGCAGGTCAGGTCTTCATCGGGCCGGATGGCACCTTGCAGGAGAAAGACACCGCAAACGGCCATACCTATCGGATCTCCATCACAAACGGCGCAGTTGCATTGACACAGGTCAACTGATCACCGCAAACACACGGACTGGGCATGTCGGCATCACGCCTGCTGCCCAGCTTCGGATACCTGCCAGCCTTCGTCTACCACTTAAGTTGCAGGTTCACAAACCTCCAGAAGGCTTGCACCGTCACTCATAAGTGCTAAAGCCAATTGCACCTTCGTTCTTTACTCTTCGATCAGCAACTTGTAAGGGTGATCGGCTATGCGAAGGAAATGGGCGTTGGAAATAGGTTTTACGGCTCTTGTTTACGGACTTGTGGAACGTTCGGTGTGGGCTTTGCTCGTGTATGTCCAACACCATCTGTTGATTACCTGGCATTGAGCATCAGCAGATAATTCCCCTTGAGTCTTCGCCTTATATTCGTCTACGATGGGGGGAATGTATGACCCAAACGCAGGTATGCCCCGGCCTAACCGCTCTTTGATCTACTTCGGCGCCTGCATCATCGCTGGCCTGAGACTTGCGAGGGAGAAACAAGTGAATGTTCGGGTGGTTCCCACCATTCACGCGATAGATGAAAGCGTTGAACTCTCGTTTGAAGTGTTCAACAGGATCTTTAGGAAAATTCCTGAAGAGGTGAAGAAGGTCGCGTGGGAGTGAGGCTGGGATCAGCTAAGCAAGACATCCTTCGCCAGCGACGCTCCTTTACGAAGCTGCGAATTACTGACGTGTTTTCCACGTCAGGCACAATGAATCGTTGACGGTTTCGGTCAGATTCGACATACTCGCCCTTAGTGATCGTCGCTTACAAAAATACGAGACCGAATCGTGAAGACTTCGATCTCGCATCCGCTGCTGTTTGATGGTGCGTAGCTACTTCACTTCGACTTCTTTGGATAATGTTCCGTAACGGTTGTCTTCGGATGGCTGGTTGCGTAGGACGGTTTGACGATTCGTCCTGTGATCGCGCTTCGATTGATTGTTACGGTTGCTTTTGCCATGTGATCTCCATACGGGTTTACATCGGTGAATGGTTGCCCTCGTCGCTGTGTGCTAGTACACGCAGCGGCGGGGAGTAGCCTCCTAAAAGGAGGGCGCTGCTCCATTGTGGAGGCAGAAACGTAGAATCGCGCTACCCACCACGATATATGGGGTTTGGTGCTTGTCAACCCCTACTCTTTGTGGATAACGAGTACATCCCGGTCAAAGTTCGTCGGAGCCTCGTCGTCTCGGGCAGTGATATCTAAGTTCCGGTCCCCCTGCTTAGGATCCGCCAACAGTTTTGCCGTAAGTCCATGTCCACATTACGTTTACCTTGGCTTTGTCCCTCGGTGTTGGTACACTAACTCTGTCAGCTTGTCCGGCCCTAAGATCTTGCACCATGACGAAAGTCTTCGTCAGGAGAAGGATCTCTGGCACGGGCGACGTATCGAGTACGCCTGGAGCATCGCTCTGTGACGCTCAGAGCACATTAGGTCACTTTAAACGCTTTCGCGTCCCGAATCTCAGTCGCCCCGGCTGAGCATCCTTCCTCCTTCTCAAATCCAAAGATCTACCGGAACTTCTTTCAGAAGTCCTCGCCCAAAGCAGCTAAACTCAGTCCCACGACTGATTCAAAGGCACGGAATGGAGATTCTGTGCAAAGACGCAGGTTTCAAAGGGGAAGTGTGTTTCAAAACCGGACCAAAACGCTGTGGCTTGGAATGTACTAAGAGTACGTTCTAGACGCGCACGGTGCTGAAGTCCGGAAGCGTATCCAGGTTGTTCTCTGTCCGGTGAAGAACGGAGAGAAGACCGTAGGCAAACGTGAAGCGCTTAGGCTGTTGCAGCCCTACGTGGATCGTGTGAACACGGCACTGTCCGCTCCGGTCAGAGAACGCAAATCAGCAACGTTTGAGGCTTTCACAGGGATCTGGGAACGTGACTACCTGTCTCTGTCCAAGCCGTCAACTCAATCCGGCACACGCAGCAACCTGAAGCGGCTACGAACGGCGTTCGGGAAGCGAGACATGCGGCAGATCGATGCTGGCGACGTTCAGCGGTTCATCGCTGAGAGTGTACGAGAGGGGTTGGACCCCAAGACAATCCGCAACCACTGGGGGACGATCAGCCTTCTGTGGAATGCTGCTCTTGCCCAGACGTATGTGGATTCTGTCCTGCCCAAACCAAAGCTACCCCGCAGAGCAAAGAAGAGAGCGAGGTTTTTCACCCTGGACAACGTTGCAAGGATCATTGCCGCGTCGGAAGGGGAGCGCCGTGTCTTCTATTGGCTTGCAGCAGAGACGGGGTTGCGGTCCGGTGAACTCGCCGGACTGAAGCTGACCGACATCGATGGGGAACGCCTCACCGTCAGTCGTTCAGTTTGGCTTGGGAAGGAGCAAAGCCCGAAGACGAACAGCTCGGTTCGAACGCTGGCGCTGTCACCTCAGCTCGTCTCGCTACTCTGGGAGCAGATCATGAGGCAGCGTACGAAGGGGCATGACTACCTTTTCTCGTCTCCGAGTGGGAGACCGTGGGATATGAACGTTTTCCGGCAACGGAAGATGGCCACGCTCCTAAAGTCGCTTGGGATCGCCCAGGCAGGGTTCCATGCTTTCCGACACTTCAACGTTTCGTTACTGGACGCGCTACGGTGCCCATTGAAGGTTATCCAGGAGAGAGCAGGTCATGCTCTGACGGGATCTTTCACGTTGGACGTGTACGGAGGACAGCCGGAATGGAATCGCAACGTAGAGGCTGCAGAACTGGCAGGAAAGGAGATCGAAAGAGCGGTAGCGAAGCTTGAAAACGTGCAAAACGTTCCGCTTATTGTCAGCTTATCTGCAATCAATGAAAAAGGCTCAGGAGCCGAAATCTCCTAAGCCATTGCGAATGTGTAACTTCTTTGGTTGCGGGGGTAGGATTTGAACCTACGACCTTTGGGTTATGAGCCCAACGAGCTACCGGGCTGCTCCACCCCGCTCTTTGAATATATCGTCACAAAGTGCATGGGTCAAGGCACCTCGAGCTAGCAACACCACGCCACGAAGCTCGACAGATCACAGACTGAGTGGCTCAGCAAACCGCCTCAACCTCAATGCCGCGTCCACGCCGATATCGTGACGAACGTACGCCGCCGAACTAGGAAAGTACCGTCGCGGCCAGCCCAAGAGCTCCCCAGCTCCGAGTGCCAGCCACTCCTAGCGGAACTTTTCTACGGCTTCGGTGTCACATCCTATAGTCGATTCGGCCGGTATCGTGGATGCAGCCAGCCGGGTCGAAGAGGAATTTCATGCGCGCACGATTCGAACATACTTCAGCAGTGATGAGATTTGTGCTCCTTGCCGGGGCAGGGCTGGCGGCGACAGGCGATCTGGCCGCGCAGGCAAAGAGCGCGACGGTGTCCGACGCCCAAGTGGAGTCGAACGTTCTCAAGGCTCTCGCCGGCAACGGCAAGCTCGCGGATCAGCAGATTAGTTCGGCCGCGGTCTACGGCGTCGTCACTCTCTCCGGGCAGGTGAAGCATGAGGGCACACGATCGCTCGCGGAGGACATTGTCTCCCGTACCGCCGGCGTTCAGAAGGTCGTTGACGAGCTGACGATTGGAATCCAGGCTGCCGCGCAACCAGGCAGCACAGCGTCAGATCAGGGGTCGAATCCTCAGTTACAGTCGGACGGCACCATGGCTCCTCCACCCGAGGCGCAGAGTGGGGCACAGGCAGGCGCGCAGCTTCCCGCTCAGCCGCAAGGAAATGAGAGCCAACAGCCGCCAACTTCTGACGCGCAGGGCGCTCAGCCGGGAGCACCGCAGAGTGCACAAAGTCAATATGGTCAGGCCGGACCGCCGCCGCCAGCGGATCCCTCCTACGGAGCGAATCAATCCCCTTACGGCCAGCAGGGACAGCCCCCGTATGGCCAGCAAGGGCAGCCCCCATACGGGCAGGGTCAGCCGACCTACGGCCAGCAGGGACAGTCGCCATATGGACAGGGTCAGCCGCCCTACGGTCCGCAGGGGCAGAACCAGCCGTACCCATCTCAGTCGCAGTATGGGCAGCAGGGGCAGCCGCCGTACGGCCAATCCAATCAGTCGCCCTACGGTCCTCCCGCACAGTCTCCCTACGGGCAGCCGGGGCAGGCTCGGCCGTACGCCGCGGGCGAGGGAGCTTACCCGGGACAGGCCGGTGGCCAGGTCGTCTCTATATCTCCCGGCGCAACTCTTCAGCTTCGCCTCGACCAGGGCATTGACAGCAAGCACTCGCAGATCGGCAGCTCCTTCAGTGGAACGGTCGTTCGGGACGTTGTCGCGACTGGCTTCATCGCGATTCCGCGCGGCGCGACAGTGCAGGGAACGGTGGTTGACGCGAGCAAGGGCGGCGCAATCAAGGGCCATGCCTCGCTCGCGCTGCAGTTGAATCAGGTGACTCTGGCCGGACGCGTCTATCCCTTAGAGGCAAGCGTCTGGCAGCAGGCTGGCTACGACAAGACAGGGCGCACCATCGGCAGCGCCATAGGTCTTGGAGCAGTCGGCGCCATCATCGGCGGAGTTGCCGGCGGCGGAGCCGGTGCCGCGATTGGTGCCGGGGCAGGCGGTGTTGCGGGTATCGGAGCCTCCGCGGCATCGGCTAACCCGCAGGTCTTTCTTCCGCCGGAGTCCGTTATTGCCTTTCAGCTCACAGCGCCTCTTACCGTCACAACCGTCTCGCAGGCAGAGATGGAGCGCATGAGCTACGGCATCCCGGCCGGTGGCCCACCGCAGGTACGCCGTCGGTATCCACCACCGCCGCCGTACTACTACGGTCCCGGCTACTACTACGCGCCACGCGGCTACTACCGTCCGTATCCCTACTAGGAAGCACAATCATTCACTGTCGAACGAGGGCCGCCCAGCGGTCCTCGCTCATGTAGGTCAGCTGTCCTTCTGTCCCGGCTGCATTCAGATTGCTGCTTTATAATCAGGTTTGCCCCGCATAGGTTCGGACGCCCGTCCTGCCTCGCAAACCTCCGGGCACGCCTCCGCCCAGACAAGCGGTGAGAGCGCGCAGAGTAAAGGTCGTCTTCTCAGCCATGATTCGTCTTCTGCAGCAGAACAGCAGCGCGGTAAAGTTCATCTTCGCGTTCATCATCATCGCCGCCATTGGAACCATGGTCATCACGTTGGTCCCAGGCATCTTTGATACCGCGGGCAATACCGCCAACGCCGATGTCTTTGCCACCGTGCACGATCCCGGCTGGCAAGGACGCCTGGAGAGCGGATCCACCATCAAGCAGACGGAGGTTGCGCAGCTCGCACAGCGACAGCTCCAGCAGCAGAACCTTCCCGATATGCTCATGCCCTATATGGAGCAGCGCGCCGGCCAGATCCTCGTGCAGCGCGAGATCCTGAAGCATGAGGCAGACCGCATGCATCTGCAGGTCAGCGACGAAGATCTCCGCCGCGAGCTGCGCACTGGTGCCTTCGCACAGTACCTCTTTCCGAACGGCACCTATATCGGTGATGACGCCTACATCAACTTCGTTCAGAGCGCCTTTCGCACCACCCGCGCCAGCTTCGAGTTACAGGTAAAGAGCGACATGGAGCTCAACCGCCTGCAGTCCATGCTCACCGGCGGCGTCAACGTCTCTGATAATGCCGTCCGAGACGCTGCTCTCAAGCAGAACGTCAAGGTCAAATTCGACTACATCGTGCTCTCACCCGAAGACGTCCGCAAGCAGATCAATCCGACCGATGCGCAGCTGCGTCAGTTTTTCGATCAGAACAAGTCACGCTACGCCTCGGCCATCCCTGAGACCCGCAAGATCCAGTACGTTGCCTTCGACGCCTCCAACCTGCCCGGTGGCAAACCGCAAGTGTCGGACGCCGACGTTCAGGCTTACTACAACGCACACCAGCCTCAGTTCACCGTCAAGGAGCAGGTCAAGGTCCGCCACATCCTGATCGCCGTGCCTGCCGGTGCCGACGCAAAGACGGACTCTGCCGCCAAAGCCAAGGCCGACGATCTTCTGAAGCAGATCAAGGCCGGCGGCAACTTCGCCGATCTCGCCTCCAAGAACTCCGATGACCCCGGCAGCAAGACGCAGGGCGGGGAACTCGGCTTCCTCGATCGCGGCCGCACCGTTCCCGAGTTCGATAAGACCGCCTTCTCGCTCTCGCCCGGCCAGACCTCCGACGTCATCAAAACGCAGTTCGGCTATCACATCCTGCAGGTCGAAGCGAAGAACACGGCGCACGTCAAGCCGCTCGCTGAGGTTCGCGGCGAGATCATGCCCGTGCTCGAACAGCAGCGCGCCAACACGGCTGAACAGAGCTTCGCCAGCCAACTCGTCACCGATGCCGCAAAGAACGGCATCGATAAAGCCGCCGCGAACAAGGGACTGCACGCCCAGACAACGGATTTCGTCGCCAAGGATGGCGTCGTCGCCGGTGTCTCCGATGGCACGGCACTCCTGTCCAAAGCGTTCGCCAGTGCCAAGGGTGCCGCCCCGGAGTCCGTCGCTACCGGTGATGGCTTCGCCGTCTTTCAGGTTCAGGACATCAAGGCCGCCCACGCACCGGACTTCGACAGCTACAAGCAGCACATCGCCGACGACTATCGCGAGCAGCAGGTTCCCCAGCTGATGAGCGAACAGCTTGCCAAAGTCGATGCCCGCGCGAAGGCGACCAACGATCTCAGGAAGGCCGCGGCGGAGGCCAATCTACCCGTCAAGACCAGCGACCTTGTCGGACACGACGGTCAGGTACCGGACCTCGGCGCACTCTCCGGCGCCGCCTCGGTCGTCTTCACTCTACCGAAAGGCCAGATCTCCGGGCCCGTCAACGCCGGCCGCACCGGCGCTGTCCTCGTCGTCACCGATCGCCAGGAGCCCGATCCTCAGGAGATTGCCAAGAACTTCAGCCAGACCCGCGACCAGCTCCTGAACGCTCAGCGTGAGGAGATCTTCCGCGTCTATCTCGGCAACGTCACGGAGAAGTACCAGAAGAGCGGCGCCGTTCGCCTTTCTAAACACGCCTCCTCCGCGCCTCCCTCTCCCTTCGGTCAGTAACGCGGCACGCCCACCTCGGATCCGCTTCAAACGCCCGGCCACGTCGTTGTTAGACGGAGTCGGGCGACCGCTTTCTCGGGCGACTTCACCATCCGTTGGGCATCATAGTCACTAAGCGCGGAGGAGGTCCGCGCGATCCTATGAGTCTCGAACCCGCACGGCAAGACCGGTTGTCCGGAATCCTGCTCCATGTCACCTCGCTGCCGTCTTACGGCGGTGTCGGGGACTTCGGTCCCGCCGCCTATGCCTTCGTTGACTTTCTGCACGCCGCCAAACAACGTCTCTGGCAGGTCTTGCCGCTCAGCCCCACCGGCTACGGCAGCTCCCCTTATTCCGCTCTCTCGGCCTTCGCCGGCAACCCGCTGCTCATCAGCTTGGAGCGGCTCGCGCAGGACGGCTGGATCGAGTGGGGTCGCATCCAGGGTCTGCCCGGCCACGAAGGTCCTGCCGACTTCGGCGAGGCCACCCGCTTGAAACTTCCGCTTGTCGAAGAGGCGGCGGCCAACTTTCTCGATCGCGCCACACCCGAGCAGCGCATCCCCTTCCAAAAGTTCTGCAACGAAAACATCTCCTGGCTTCCTGACTACGCCATGTTCACCGTCCTCCGTCGCGAGTTCAATTACGCGAGCTGGAATGAGTGGCCATCCGAGTACGCCCATCGCAAGCACGATGCTATCTCCGGCGTGCTCAACGGACGCGGCCGCGAGCTCGCCATCGAGCAGGCCGTTCAGTTCTTCTTCGACCAGCAATGGTGTGCTCTTCGCTCGTATTGCTCCAGGCGCGACATCCGCACCCTCGGCGACGTCGCTATTTTCGTCAACTACGACAGCGCCGACGTCTGGACTCACCCCGAGATCTTCGAGCTCGACGACGAGCGTCGTCCCCTGCGCGTCTCTGGCGTTCCGCCGGATTATTTCTCCGCAACCGGTCAGCGCTGGGGTAATCCCCTCTATAAATGGGGCCTTCTGCAGGAGCGCGGCTTTGATTGGTGGGTCGCCCGCGTCCGCCGCGCCCTTACCCTCTATGACAGCGTCCGTCTCGACCACTTCCGCGGCTTCGAAGCCTACTGGTCCATCGCCGCCGACGAAGAGACCGCGATGAACGGCCAGTGGGTCAAAGCCCCAGGCTACGAGCTCTTCGAGCGCCTCCGCGCCGGCTTTGGTGACCTCCCCTTTATCGCTGAGGATCTCGGCCTCATTACCCCCGAGGTCATCTCCCTGCGCGAGCACTTCGGCATGCCGGGCATGCGCATTCTGCAGTTTGGCTTTGCCGATCGTGGCGGCCACATGTATCTACCGCACATGTTCGTTCCGAACACCGTTGCCTATACCGGCACGCACGACAACAACACCACCCTTGGCTGGTGGCAGAACGATGCCACGCCCACTGAACGCGCCAACGTCCAGCACTACCTCCAGGAGATCCACGCCGACGGCGAGATCGTCTGGGCCATGATCAAAGCCGCCGCTAGCTCGGTCGCCAATCTCTGCATCTTCCCTCTGCAGGACGTTCTCCACCTCGGCAGCGAAGCCCGCATGAACACGCCCGCCGCCGGCCTTGGAAACTGGACTTGGCGCTACAACTCTGGCGCCCTGCATCCGGACTTCGCCACCAAGCTCGCAGCGCTCATGGAGATGACCGACAGAGATGGCCAGCCGCTCGAGCCAATCCTCGAAGCCGCACTCGAGCCCGTCCCGCAGGCACGATAGACTAAGTGGAGAATCTTTTTATCGAGGAGTTCGAATGCCATTGTCTGGCGAAGCCATCCGCACCATGAACTACGTTGACGATATTGCTGTCACTCTCCGGCGCATCCTTGCCGTGCTGCCCTCGCTTACAGCCGACGAGCGCGCCCGTGTCGCGGAGCACATCAAGGTCTCCGATCCCAGCTTCGAGTCGGTCGTCGCCGCCGTCTCCACCGGAAAATAATGATCGAGGGAGAAGCTGACGTTCGGCTGGAGCATATCGCCATCATTGGCGCCGGGCTCGCCGGCCGCAGCTTCTCCCGCCACCTCCTCGCGCACGGCTTCCGCGTCACGCTTGAAGATGTTCTGCCTTCAAATCTGCGCTGCGTCACCAGTGAACTGGAAGAGGCGCACCTTGCCGGCCGCAGAGACTCCCTAAACCTGGTTGCCACCGTGGAAGATGCCGTCCGCTCCGCCGATCTCGCCATCGACTTCGTCCCGGACGAACTAGAGTCCAAGCTCGAGATTCTCTCCATGATCGACCGCATGGCACCCCCGCGAACCATCCTTCTCACCCCCACCGACGTCCTGAGCATCTCCGATCTCGCCTCCTGCACCTACCGAGCCGACCGTTGCTTTGGCATCTCCGGACTCTCTCGGCATGTGGCTTTTTTGCCTGAAATTGAGCTCTCTCTGCTGCATCCAGCCTCCGCCAGCCCCGCCGCCCTGAAGAGCCTGCAGAACTTCCTCACCGTCATCGGCCTGCCCGTCCGCACCACTCTTGATCCATTCCCGTCTCTCCTCGCCGGACGTTGACGGAACCGAAATCGCTCCGTCTGCGTAACCCCGCATAAATACCCGAGTCAAACTCCCATGCGCAGTGCGTTAGAGATCCTCAAGCAGGTCTTCGAGTCGATCACAGCCAACAAGCTGCGCTCTTTTCTAACCATGTTCGGCATCGCCTGGGGCGTAGCGTCCCTGCTGCTGCTCATCGGCCTCGGAGAGGGCTTCCGCTCCGGCCAGCGACGTTCTCTCGCCACCCTGGGCACGGACATTATCTTCCTCGACGCGGGCACCATCCCCGCTCTCCCCGGCCAGCACACCGGCGGCCGTCCGTACCACATCACCTTGTCTGACTGCGTGGCCATCCGTCACGCGCCACACGTCCGCGATGTCACGGGCCTCATCATCCGCGGCGATCTCAAGCAGACCAGCGAGTACAGCAGCTTCGCCGGCGGCGTCTGGGGCGTTGAGTCGAACGTTCAGAAGATCCGCACCATCCCTCTCGCGCAAGGTCGCTACCTTGACTCGGACGACATCGCCCAGCATCGCCACGTCGTCGTCCTCGGTTCCAAGGCCAACGATCTCCTCTTCATGGGCCACCCCTCCATGGGCGCCTTCATCACCATCAACGGCTTGCGCTTCCAGGTAGTCGGTGTCGCCGCCAAGAGTGGTCGCGGCAACAACAACAACGAGAACCAGAAGCTCTACATCCCGATCTCTACCGCCATCGATAACTTCGCCCTCGTCGGTGCCAACCAGCCCCTCGACTCGCTCAGCGGGATCGACTATCAGCCCACCACCGAAGACGCCAACGAGACCGCCAAGGCCGAGGTCCATCAGATCGTCGCCGACCGTCACGACTTCAAGGCCACTGACCTCGACGCCTTCCAAGAATGGGACACCATCAAGGCCAACCGCACTGTCGGCGTCATCTTCACCGCCATGGACGTCTTCCTCGGCGGAGTCGGTGTCGTCACCCTCGCCCTGGGCGCTGTCGGCATCATCAACATCATGCTCGTCACCGTCACCGAGCGCACCAAGGAGATCGGCCTCCGCAAAGCCCTCGGTGCCACGCACCGTAGTATCCTCTTCCAGTTCTTCCTTGAAGGCCTCATGCTCACCGGCATCAGCGGTGTCATCGGCATTGCCGCCGCCGCGGCTCTCATGCTCGTCCTCGGCCATGTCATGGGCGACAACGATATGGGTTTCGATCCGCCACGCCTCGTCCCCTGGTCCGCCGCCATGGCCCTCGGAACTCTCTGCCTCTGCGGCATCCTCGCCGGCATCTACCCCGCCCGCAAAGCCGCCATGCTCGAGCCTGTTGAGGCTCTCAGAAAGGAGTAGCCGCATGTCCTCCAGCATGCTCCGTGACATCTTCGGCCAGGCTATCGAAGCCATGCGGCACAACCTGCGCCGCACCTCGATTACCGTTCTCGGTATGGCCTGGGGTATCGCCACCGTTGTTCTTCTGCTCGCCTACGGAGCCGGCTTTGGCCGCGCGTTTGAGACCATCTTTGCCCAGTTCGGCACCAACATGATCGGCATCTTTCCGGGCACCACCTCGGAGCAGGCGGGCGGTGCCAAAGCCGGTGTCAAGGTCCGCCTCCACGTCGACGATGTCGAACACATCCAGGAAAGCCTGCAAGGCGTCACCGCCGCTACGCCCATGATGTACAAGAACGTCTCCGTTCAGAACGATCTGCATAGCTACACCTGGGAAGCCGATGGCGTCCGGCCCGAGCTCATGGGCATCATGAACATGGATATCGCACAGGGCCGTTGGCTCACCCCCAACGATCTCCAGGGGCGCGCCCACGTCGCCGTCATCGGCTCGGAAGCCAAGCAGAAGCTCTTCTCCGGCGCCTATGCCCTCGGCCAGACCATTCGTGTCAGCGGTGTCAGCTTCGAGGTCGTCGGCGTTCTCAAGGCCAAGATGCAGGAGGGCGACGACAATAACAATCGCATCGTCTACCTTCCTTTCACCACCTACTCTGACATCAAGGACACCCGCGATATCGATGGTCTCTGGTTCAGCTACCACGGCGATCACGCTGCCATCCAGCAGGCAACCCGCGTCCTCCTTGGTACCGCCCACGCCTTCCGCCCGTCCGACCGCAACGCTATCTACGTCGCCGATATCATGCAGCAGCTCTCGCAGTTCCGCCTCATCTCCCTCGCGCTTGAGGCTCTCCTGCTCTTCATCGGCGCCCTCACCCTCGGTATCGCCGGCATCGGCCTCATGAACATCATGCTCGTTAGCGTGCAGCAGCGAACCCGCGAGATCGGCGTGGAAAAGGCTCTCGGGGCGCGCCGCTCCCACATCCTCCTGCAGTTCCTGTCAGAGGCCATGGTCATCACGCTGGTCGGCGGCCTCAGCGGCGTTCTGCTCGCCTACATCATCGCCAAAACCGTTGGCAGCATTACCCTCTACAGCGCTCTCGCCTCAAACGCCGATGCCGCTGACATCCACCTGCTCATCTCGCCCACCATCGTCATCGTCGCCACCACCATCCTGGTCATCGTGGGAACTATTAGCGGCATGATCCCCGCCATCCAAGCATCGAAGCTCGACCCCATCGAAGCCCTGCGCTACGACTGACGTCTAGTTCTCCGTCTTCGGCCGCTCATATGGCTTTTGCATCAGCGCCCGCGCCTCATTCACCGCCCCCTGCGTATTGTCGTTCGTCTGCACCGCCAGCCGGTATTCATTCACCGCCCGATCCCGCTGTCCCGTCACGTCAAAGATCCGTCCCAGCTCCACATGACTCCAGACCTCGGTCCACTTCGGATCCCCGTCCCCGCGCAGCGAATCGCGAAAACTGTTTGCCGCCGACTGGTAGTTCCGCTGCATAAAGAAGATCTCGCCGATCCGGTACGCCGCCAGCGACGATGTCTTGTTCGCGTCGAGCGCCTTCTGGTACTCGCCCAGTGCCGCGATCAGATCGCCCTGCGCTACCTGCTGCTGCCCGCGCAGCACTGCCACCTTCACCGCAAGGTCCGGCGTGCTCTTCAGCAGCCATCCCTGCGGATCCACCGTAATCTTCCGCGGCCGGCCAAACGTATCGATGCTGAACTGTGACTCCTGCCCGGACACGTCCACCCGCCGCACCTCGGTCTTGCCGTCCGTCTCGATCCGCAGCTCCACCGGCATCCGGAACAGATCCAGGTCCTGGTCAATCGACCCGCTGGTACGGAACCCTTTGTTACTGCCGAGCCGGAACACCGTGTACTTGTTCGAGAACGTCGGCGCGCCGGTTCCATCCACCCACTGCGCAAAGAAAGGTGTCAGCTGCAGTTGTGTCTGCGCCTCCGACACCTTCTCCACATCACTGCTGCGCACACCTTTATCCGTGTACTGGCTCAACAGCCCGCGCAGAAACTTCGTAAACACCTCGTCGCCCATCTCCCATCGCAGCATGTGGAAGATCATCGCGCCCTTTTCGAGCGTCATCGATTGAAACTGTGGTGAGAAGTAGTCCAGCCGCCCCAGCGTGCTCAGCGGCTCTGTGTCATACGCCAGCGCACCCGCGGAAACATCGTTCACAGCCGTATCAAACGCTGTCCTGCCCGAGCTGTCCTCTACATACATCAGCTCCGCATACCGGCTCATCCCGTTCGTGATCCATGCATCATTCAGCGTCTGCGGCGAAATCTCCGATCCCCACCATTGGTGCGCGATCGTGTTCGCCAGCAGCCGCTGCGACGCATGATCGCTGATCCGCCGCCCTGCAATCGCCACCATCTCCGGCGCCCACGCTGCCGACACCGAGTCATCCGGCAGCTCCACAATGTTCAGCCGTCCCGACTCCGGCTGCCCGAAGGTCGCCGACATAAACTCGAACTCCTTCGTCGCCGTCTGCCCGAACGAGAGTGCGTCCGCCTTGTGCTTGTCCGTCGTGTACACGGCGATGTTGTTCACGCCCGCCGGACTCACCGGCTGGAGAAACTTGCCCGCAACAATCGTTCCCGGAAACCCCGCCTTCGCCCAATTAAACGTGTACTCACTCCGGTTTCCGGGAAGGCTCTTCACCGCGCTCACACCGGACCCGCTCCCCACCACCCGCTCGTCCGCGGGCACGCGCACATGCATCTCCGCCGTAAACCGGTTCGTAAACAGCCCAACCATCGGGAACCATCGCCCCGGATACAGAAGAATGCTGATTGGGTCCGCGATCGCCGCGAGCTTGATCCCCTCGACCGGACTCGTGTCCGCGCCCGTCAGGACCCCCGTGTACTCAAACGTCCATGTCGTCGTCGTGTTCTTCGCCATCGGCGTCGGCAGCGTCACCCGCACCGTCGAGTTCGTCGACAACCGCTCATTCTGCAACGGCTTCCGCGCCGCATCTGTCAGCTTCGTAATCTGCAGCCCGTTATTCAGCTCGAAGCTAGCCGTGGTCAAATCGTCGAGCGCGGTAAAGCTCACCACCGCCGTCGCTGTCAGCTTGTTCGCCGCCGGGTCCAGATCCGCCTGGATCACATAGCTGTTGATCATCAGCGGCACGCGCGGCGGCGCCGCCTTCACAGACAGAGTCAGGGCAGGGAAGAGCAGGAGAGCCGCACATCTCCAGGAAGTACATCGCATGCGCACAGAATCCTTGGGGCGAGAACCTTCCGCCATCCTTAGGTTAGACGCAGCGACGCGCTAATCAGACTTAGCGCAAACCTCTGGACAGGCCGCGAAGCCTCGTTGCCGTCCCAAACTTTGTTTGTCATCCCGTAGGGATCTGCTTCTATTTCATTGGCAGAGCGGTCCCAGAGAGCGGAAGCCCCGCGTGCCCTCAGCCCACACGCCCCTCCATCCGCTCCACGACCACCTCTGCCACACGCTCCGTCCCTCGCGCTCGCCCATCCCCGACCGGCCACAACGACTCCCGCACCGACCGCAGCCCTTCCACCTGCGCCGCCCGCACCGGGCCATCCTCAAGCAGCGGCCGCAGCTCCGCCACCACCCCCTCCGCCGTAAACCGCTCATTGATCAGCTCCGGCACCACCCGCCGCCCTGCCAGCAGGTTCACCATGGCCACCGGCAACACCCCATCCGCGTCCCGCTCCGCCATAATCTCTTCCGGATACCGCACCAGCCGCTTCGCCATCCGAAACGTCATCCCCGACACCCGGTACACCACCACAAACGGAGTCCCCACCACCGCCGCCAGCACCGTCGCCGTCCCACTCGCCACCACACTCGCGCGTGCGTGTAACAGCGCGCCTCGTGCATCGGAAACAAACGTGATCCTTGGCGGCTTGGGACGGCTCAGAAGAAGATCTCCCGTGTCGTATTGAATCCGGACGAGCTGCTCTTTGGTTATCGTTTGAGCAACCGGCACGAGAAACTCGTAATCGCCGGAGATGTCGTAGGCCGCCTCGATCATTGCAGGAAGATTTTGTCTGACTTCAGAGAGTCTGCTACCTGGAAGAAGCGCAATCCACGGCTTGGACGAATCCAGCGAGTATCGAATCGCACCGTGAGCGTTCGGTTTGGCCCAGCTACCTTCGACGGGTAGCGGGCCGACATACTTCCATTGGTCTTGATGTATTTCGGCGGCCTTTACTGCGAATGCCTCTCGACTGCCTGGCGCTGAAGATTCACCCGCCAGCGGATGCCCCACAAACTCCGCCTCCACCCCGCGCGCCCGATAAAACCTCTCCTCGAACGGAAAGATCACCAGCATGCGATCCACCCGCTCCTGCACCCACCGCAGCCGTCCCCGCTTCCATGCCCACAGCTGCGGACTCACAAACCACACCACCGGCACGCCCATCCGCTTCAGCTGCTTCGCCAGTCGAAAGTTCACATCCGGAAAGTCAATCAGCACCGCTACCGCCGGCCGCCGCGCCCGGATTGCCCCTACGAGCCGCCGATACTCCCGCACGATCCGCGGCACGTGCCGCAGAATCTCCGTGACCCCCATCACGGCCACATCCTCCGCCCGCACCACGCGCTCGAGCCCCGCCGCCGCCATCCCCAACCCACCCAGCCCGAAGAACGTCGCCTCCGGCACCCGCGCCCGCACCCCCGCCATCACCTCGGCCCCGTAGTGATCGCCCGAAGCCTCGCCCGCCGATAAAAAGATTGCCGCCATCCGCAGCCAGTCTACTCACCCGCGCCGCGAAGAGTGTCTAGCTCGCCGCAACCGACTCGGCCGCAGTCACCGACCCCAGCTCTTGGTCCTTGTACTGCAGCTGGTACAGCTTCCAATACAAGCCCCGCTCCAGCAGCAGCTCTTGGTGCGTCCCCTGCTCGCGAAGCTGCCCTTTGTGCATCACCAGGATCGTCTCAGCCCGCTGGATCGTCGAAAGCCTATGTGCAATCAGCACACTGGTCCGTCCCGTAATCATCCGCTCCAGAGCAGCCCGTACCCGCAGCTCCGTCTCCGTATCGACCGAGCTCGTCGCCTCATCCAGAATCAAAATACCCGGCGCATGCGCCATCGCCCGCGCAAAGCTGATCAGCTGCTTCTGCCCCGTAGACAGCGTCGCCCCGCGCTCCGTCACTGGCTCATCAAACCCCATCGGCAGTGACCGGATAAAGTCACCCACATTCACGTCATCCGCCGCCCGCACCATCTGCTCGTCTGTAATCCACGAGGAACCCAACCGGATATTTGTCGCCATCGTTCCCGTAAACAGGAACGGATCCTGCAGCACCACCCCAAACCGTCGCCGCAATGTGATCAGATCCTGCTCGCGAACATCCACGCCATCCACCAGAATCGTCCCGTGCTGAATGTCGTAGAACCGCATCATCAGCGCCGTAATCGTCGTCTTGCCCGCACCCGTGTGCCCCACAATCGCCGCCGTCTCTCCCGGCTCGATCGCAAAACTTACATCCCGCAGGATCCACTCGATGTCCGCGCGCGCGCCGAGCTCCGCCGCACTTGCACCGCGCAGCGTCTCCGCCTCATCCGCGTCCAGCGCCTGGTACGAGAACCACACATTCCGGAACTCAATTCGGCCACGATCCGCATCCTTCACAACTGCCGTCGCGCTCTTCGTCGGCGAAACAATCTCCGGCTCGGTGTCGAGTAGCGTAAACACCCGCTCGCTCGCCGCCATCGCCGCCTGCAGAATGTTGTACTTCTCGCTCAAATCCATGATCGGACGAAAGAAACGCTGCGCATATTGCATAAACGCGATCAGCACACCCAGAGTCACCGCGCCGTGCAGCACACTCAGCCCACCCCGCCAGATCACCAGAGCAATCGCAATCGAGCTCAGCAGCTCCACCGCCGGGTAGTACAGCGCATACGCCAGAATCGCGTCTTTGAACGCGTCCATGTGCTGCCGGTTGATCGCCGCGAAGTCGTCGTACGCCCGCTGCTCGCGATTGAACAGCTGCACAATCGCCATGCCGCTCACATGCTCCTGCATGTAGCTATTAATCCGCGCAATCGCCGATCGGATCTGCCGGTAGCTCTCCCGCACATGCTTGCGGAACACCTTGGTGACATAAAGAATCCCCGGCAGCACCGCCAGCGTAAGCAGTGCCAGCGGCCAGCTCATCCGCAGCATGATCAGCACAATGAACAGGAGCACAAACACGTCTTCAAAGATCGCCAGTACGCCTGACGTAAACATCTCGTTCAGCGCGTCCACATCGCTTGTCACCCGCGTCACCAGCTTGCCCACCGGGTTTCTGTCAAAGAACGCCGGCTGCATCCGCTGAATATGCCGGAAGATCTCCTTGCGCAGATCGAACATGATCTTCTGCCCGGTCCATTGCATCAGGTACGTCTGCAGAAACTCCAGCGCAAACGTCAGCACCAGCGATCCCAGGTACAGCCCGGCAATCTCCGAGATGCCCGTCATCGGATCGGCACTCAGATGCCGCGCCACCCACCCTGGCTTGTGCCCCGCCGTGCGATCCAGGTAGTTATCGACCGCCACCTTTACCAGGTAGGGCCCGATCACGTCCGACCCAGCCTTCACCAGGATCGATGCCGCACTCAGCCCCGTCTGCAGCTTATACGGCCGCAGATACGTGAGCAGCCGCCGCATGAGCCGGCTGTCATACGCCTTGCCGACAACGTCGTCATCCCCCGTCGGCTTCTTCGCCGTCGTAGCATCGTTCTTTGTTGTCTGCTTGCGCGCACCTGGCGCCTTCGTCAATCTCGATTCGTCTGCCATGCCGTCGTCTGATTCTAGATGCGCCCCGCCGGCGAAGGGCTCCAAATTCAGGGCTGCTGCTTCGCCAAAGCCATACCATCGCCGCCGCTTTCACGGATCGCGGCGCCCTCTACAGCCCCGCGCCCGTCAATCGCAAACACCACCACCCGCATCGCAGCGGGCGCGGCATCGGCGGGCGCGATCAACGAAAACGGCACCCTTCCGCCACTCGTCGCCCCTCTCGGCTCCGGCTTCGGCTCCAGCCGAACCAATGTCCGCACCACACCGGCATGCATCAGCCTGCGGCCGCCGTTCTCGCCCCTGCGTACCTCGGTCACATCCTTCGGATCAACCAGCGCGGCATACAGCGACCCCACTCTCGCCGGCCCCACCATCACATCGCCCGAGACCCGCCGTCCGTCCACCGCCACCGCCCCAATCGTCAAGCTCAGCTTCGGCCGCGCCGCCGCTGCCCGGATCACGTCGACCGCGCGCCGTCCGTCACTCCCCACGAACTCCGTTCGCCCATCCACCACCATCTGCGGCGTATACGGTCCCGCAATCCCGAACCGCTCGGCATACGCCTGCTGCCGCGCCGTAAAGAGCGGGGAAGAGAACCGATCATGCCATCCCAGCTCGTCCCAGTAGTCCACATGCTCACCCAGCGCAATGATCTCCGCGCGCGCAACCGGCTGCTCCCGGTCCAGCTCGCCCAGCAGGCGATCCGCCGCAGGACAGCTCGAACAACCCTCTGAAGTAAACAGCTCCACCAGAACAGGCGTCCGTGTCACCCGCGCGTCCTGTGCCCTCACGCCCGTCTCGAAACCAGCCAGCAGGCCCAGGCCCAACACTCCCGTCCTGAAACCGGATCGCACCGTATGACGCATCGCAGTCACCCCATCCAGGTAAGACGAAGCCCGTTCCCATTCGCTCGTCGGAAAGAGCAAGCGCCCGCCCTCATCTCGCCAGCCAGTCTCTCGGCCGCGCTTCGCCGTTCCCCGCCGCCCTCTACAATCGAAGCAGTCCCACCATGTCTGACCGTCTCGGCCTCTACCTCTCTATCCCGTTCTGCCGCGCCAAGTGCACCTTCTGCAACTTCGCGTCGGACGCCTTCGCCCCCGGCCGCCTGCCCGCCTACATCGAAACCCTCGCCCGCGAGATCGCCCAGTCCCGCCGCCGCGCCATCGCCATCGGCGCGTCTCTTCCCGAGCTTGTCGATACGATCTACCTCGGCGGTGGCACTCCCAGCCTGCTATCCGCCGATCAGGTCCACACCCTCTTCCACCAGCTCGAATCCACCTTCACCATCGCCCGCGACGCCGAGATCACCGTCGAAGCCGCCCCCGCCCAGCTCTCCGACGCCACCCTCGAGGCCTTCCAGCACCACGGCGTCAATCGCCTCAGCTTTGGCGTCCAGAGCTTCGTCGATCGCGAGACCGCCGCCATCGGCCGCCTCCACACCGCCGCCGACTGTCTCGCCGAGCTCGACCGCGTGCGCCGCGCCGGCATCCCCAATCTCGGCCTCGATCTCATCGCCGGCCTCCCCCACCAGACCGAAGCTTCCTGGCTCCGCTCCCTCGACCAGGCCATTGCCACCGGCGTTCCGCACCTCAGCGTCTACCTCCTCGAGCTCGACGAGGACTCCCGCCTCGGCCGCGAAGCCCTCGCCTCCGGCACCCGCTACGGCGCCCCAACTCTCCCCTCTGACGACGAAGCCGCCCACTTCTACGAGCTCGCCTGCACCCGTCTCGAGACCGCCAGCATCCCCCAATACGAAATCTCCAACTTCGCCCGCCCCGGCCACCGCTCCCGCCACAACCTCAAGTATTGGCACCGCCAGCCCTATCTCGGCTTCGGCCTCGACGCCCACTCCATGCTCTTCACCCCGGACGGCGCCACCCTCCGCTTCGCCAACCCCGACGACCTCGACCTCTACACGCTTGAAATCGCTCGTCGACAGCAGGGGACCACCTCCCGTGGCCTTTCGCCCTTCCCCGAACTCGCGGCCCCCACGCGCCCCCCGATCATTGACCGTCTTACCGGCCAGGCCGTCCTCGAAGAAACCCTCTTCCTCGGCCTCCGCACCAACGACGGCATCTCCCTCGCAGACCTCGCCCGCAGCTTTCCGGCGCTCGCTCTCGCTACCCTCCACCCTGTTTTTGATGAGGCCGAAATTGATGGTCTTCTCGCCCGCACCGGCGACCGCCTCGCCCTTACTGCACGGGGCCGCCTGCTCTCAAACGAAATCTTCGGCCGCCTTCTCGCACAGTAGCAGCCGTCCCGCCTGAGTGAGAGACATGCTCCGATCTCTTTCCACCCGCCACGCCTTTGTTACCGCGTCAGCGCTAGAACCCAGCAACAAGCCAGCAAAACGGCAAGCGCCGGGAGGCTTGCCACAGGCAAGTCCCCCGGGCGCTCTAAGTGTTAGGACGTTCTTGTGGAAGAAGTATAAGTACCAGTGGTACGCTCGACGGCATCGGGCGTATTGTCGGTGTGGCTGCTCACGGCTTTCTCTCCGGATGACGCGATATCATCTCCACCCGCCGCTTTGAGGATGTCCTTGGCGCGGCTGATCTCTTCCGAGCTTTCGCAATGGACGGAGACCAGAATCCCCCCATCGTTGACTCGCCCTTCGTAGCGCTTCGCCTCGTACTCGGGGATGCCCATGCCAACCAGCGCTCCGACGAGGCCACCAACGGCCCCCCCAATCCCTAACCCTGCAAGCGCTCCCATGATCGGGCCGGCAGCAATCAGCGGACCGACGCCAGGGATGGCCAGGGCACCAAGACCTGCTAGCAGACCAAGAGTTCCGCCAACAGTTCCACCGCCGAGGACCCCAGCCGTCGTTCCCTCAGGAGCTTTGGTGTTCTTTTCACTTGCGAACTCCTTCGAGCTGTTTTTATCCGCCATCAGGACGGAAACGTCATCGTGGGAGAAGCCCGCTCCGTTCAGCTGGTCAACTGCTGCCTCTGCTGCATTGCGAGAAGGGAATATGCCGAATGCCGCTGTGTTTTTACCTGCCATGATGTGCTCCTTGTGCTTTCTCAAATGGGTTACTGTTTGACAGAAATTTCATTGGTCACTTTGTCTCGACCGACGATCTCGACTGCCTTCGCTGCGATGGTCTGTTTCTCTTCTTCGGAATGAACTGGTCCCTTTAGCGTCACGGCACCACCTGTCACCACGATCTTCACGTTGTGTCCATACATCGACAATGATTTATCAGCAATAAGTGCACGCCGGATCTTCGCCGTCAGCTCTCGATCTGAGCTCTTGTTGGTCTGCTGATCGGCAGTCTGCGAGCGATTCTGTACTTTGTTAGTTCCGGAGTTGTCAGGAGCAGCCTGAGGTTGAGCAAACCCCACAGGCGTCAAGCTGAGTGAGAGCAGAAGAACCTTGGCAGGAGAAAATATTCGACTGGAGCAGAGCTTCGTGATGAGCATGGAAAAACCTCGTAGTGTCGTTTCGGAGTGTGCCGCGCAGAGCTTCGGAATAGTTGGATACGGCGTTGGCATCTACGCAGGAGGCCAGGCCTGTAGTGCACACGCGGGCTGACCTCGCAGTCCGCGAGCGCAGCTCCCGTCAGGCCTTTCGTGTCACAAGGCGAAGCAGGAGCGTGAGCAGGACTGCACCAACGACGGCAACTAAAATTGTGTAGATCAGACCGCCCTGACCGGCAAATCCCAGAGCACGCATAAGGAAGCCACCCGCCACCGCACCGACGATTCCGATGACGATGTCCATGATCGGCCCAAAGCCACTGCCCTTCATGAGCTTGCCCGTCAAGAAGCCGGCAATAAGGCCGACAAGAATCCACCACAGGATGAACATGTTGTTCCTTTCAAAGACACTGATGAGGTCTACACCTCTACGCGTGAAGACGGCTCGGTTTTCACCGTACCCTCACTGGTAGTTGGGGCCGCCTTCATCGCTGGACCACGTTGATGGATTGCGCAGCGTCGCGTTCGGGTCGATACCTGCTGCGTATGCGCTGGTTATATGGTGCGTAGTGGATTGCCGCGGTTGCACGCTTATGTCAAATACTTTACATAAAGACAAGCGGCTGATCATGACACGCAGGGGCCCTCATTTGCGCTGCACACCTTTTGGACCTTCGACCATCCAATCACCAGGACAGCTTTTCGCTGATTGGTCGCTGCTTCATCAGCACGCGCCCGGCGGGATCAGGAGATCTATGCATCAGCCATCGCCGCACCCGAATCGCCTGCTTGCAGCAATCTCACACAAGAGCCGAAAGCATCTGCTCTCGTCTTCATCCGAGGTGCAACTTGCGGCGAAGACTGTTCTTCATGCGCCCAAAGCGCGACCCTCGCATGCATTCTTTCTTACGTCCGGTTTAGCCTCCGTCTTGGCCGTCACCAAGGCGGGGTTGGCCAACGAGGTGGCTGCATTAGGCCGTGAAGGCTTTATTGGCAGCCTGCACCTTATCGGTCCAGCCGATGTCCCGACACACTGCCGCATGCAGCTGGCGGGGGCAGCGGTGCGCGTTCCTTTAGACCACCTCCAGAAGGCCTTTCAGGAGTATGAAGACGTTCATAGCCGTGTCCTTGAATTCATTCAGGTACAGGTTCACGGCCTGAGCCAGGTGGCAGCCTGCCACCGTATGCACGACGCTTCGCAACGACTTACCCGCTGGCTCCTGACTGCGCAGCATCTGACCGAGTCTTCCATCATCGACATCACACAGGAAGAGCTGAGCGAAATCCTGGGCACACAGCGGGTCACAATCGCTGCAGCTGCGGGAGATCTACAACGGGCAAAGCTCATAGAGTACCGGCGTGGCCACATTCACATTCTGAATCGCAAGGGTCTCAAGGCGATCGCTTGCGATTGCTACTCGACCATCAAGGACCTTCATGAGGGCCTGTACCAGTGACCCGGGACGCCGCCCCTTCAAGGGGCGTTGACCAACACGACCCCGTCTGGAAAGGCAGGTGCATCGCGCAACTTGGCGAGATGCACCACGCGTGAAACGAAGCTGACGATGCCGGCGGCAGTGCATCTAAACTGTTTCCACAGTGTGCTTCTGCAATCAACCGGGCACTCTCTGGCACTCCGCCCCGGTAAAACAAGAAGACTTCGCGCAATCGCAGCACATAACCAGGAGCCTCTAGCCTCATGCCGATCGATCTTCGCAGCGACACCGTCACTCAACCCACACCCGCTATGCGCGAAGCCATGGCCTCAGCCGAGGTCGGTGACGACGTCTACTCCGAAGACCCCACCGTTAATCGCCTCGAGCGCTCCGCCGCCGAGATCTTTGAGCGCGAAGCCGCCATCTTTGTTCCCACCGGCACCATGGGCAACCAGATCGCCATCAAGCTCCACACCCAGCACGGGCAGGAGGTGCTCTGCGAGTCCCGCGCCCACGTCCTCGATTGGGAGATGGGCATGGTCGCCAACTTCTCCGGCTGCACCCTCCGCCCCATCGCCGCGCCGCGCGGCATCCTCACCTGGCAGCACCTCGCGCCCGCCATCGCCCCGAAGATCTACTACCGCGCGCCCACCGGCCTCATCTGTATCGAGAACACGCACAATATGGCCGGCGGTACCGTCACCCCGCTCGAGACACTCGAAGCGATCTGGGCCGGAGCCGCTTCGGTCGGCCTCCCCGTCCATCTCGACGGAGCCCGTGTCTTCAACGCCGCCGCTGCCCTTGACCTGCCCGTCGCGAAAATCACCCGCGGCTTCGCCACCGTCAACTTCTGCCTTTCGAAGGGGCTCGGCGCTCCGGTCGGCTCCATGCTCGTCGGCTCGCAGCGGGACATCAACCGCGCCCGCTCCGTCCGCAAGGCGCTCGGCGGCGGCATGCGCCAGGCCGGCATCCTCGCCGCCGCCGGCCTCATCGCGCTGGAGCAGATGCCGGCCCGCCTCTACGAGGACCACAGCAACGCCCGCCTCCTCGCCGAGGCTGTCGCCACGCTACCCACAGTCGAGATCGACCTCGACTCCGTGCAGAGCAACATCGTCATCTTCTCGCTCCGCGACGGCGGAGACGCGCCCGCCGCCGTCGCCGCCCTCCGCGCACAGGACGTACTCGCCAGCGCCATCGGGCCACATGCCATCCGCTTCGTCACCCACTTCGACGTCTCACGCGAACAGTGCCACCGCGCCGTCGAAGTGACGAAAACGGTGCTCGCGGGTGTGGCGGCCTGACACGGTCTCCAGGGACTCCCGCGACCGCGGCGTGCTCCGCGCACCACGTGCGCAGGGAGTGCGCAAAACAGGCTCTCACCTCGACGAAACCGCGCTGCACCTCGACGGAAACAGCACCGATTTCGTGCCTTAGCGATTCACCAGAGATTCGCAATGGGCCCAGCTAGGGTGAGCTAAGCTGTGGAGGCATCTGCCGTCAGCACCATCGAAACTGAGGAATGGAAGCCTTGAGTCAAACCATCTTTGTCCTGGAAGACGAAGCCGATATTCTTCGCCTGGTACAGTATCATCTTGAAGGCGCAGGGTTTACCGTCAAGCCTTACGCAACGCAGGGAACGATCATCAGCGACGCCGAACGCCAGCCACCCGCTCTCTTTCTGCTCGACATCATGGTCCCCGGAGGTGACGGCCTCGACCTCTGCCGCCGGCTCCGTCAGAATCCCGCTCTATCCGTCATCCCCATCATCTTTCTCACCGCCCGCGCCGCCGAAAACGATCGCGTCCTCGGTCTCGAATTGGGTGCCGACGACTACATCACTAAACCCTTTGGAACAAGAGAGTTGACGGCAAGAGTAAAAGCCGTTCTTCGCCGATTCGAACGGCCCAGCTCCCCCTCGACAGTCAAGTTCGAGGCCATCGAGATCGACGCCACCGCCATGCAACTCCGCGTCGCCGGCGAACTCGTCACCACCACCGCCACCGAATTCCGCCTCCTCGATTATCTCGCCCGCCACCCTGGCCGTGTCTTCAGCCGAGACCACCTGCTCGATGCGGTCTGGGGTGATGCACGCTTCGTGACTCCCCGTTCGGTAGACGTATACGTACGTCGCATCCGCGAGAAGATTGAGGCCGATCCCGAGATACCGCGCTATCTTAAAACCATGCGGGGGGCTGGCTACCGCTTCGAAATTCCTAAGGGAGCTACCTAGCCGGTCCGGCAGCTTCCCATCTGAGCGAGGCAGGAACTTTATCGACATGACTCGCAGCCTCTTCTTCAGCTTTTTCATCCGGTTGACTCTGGCCATGGGGCTGGTTCTGCTCGTTCACCTTTGGCTGCAGCCTTCCGGCGGGTGGCTGACGGCGCTCTTCGTTTGTGGCTTTGCATCTGTGAACGCCTGGATGCTGGCACGATCTGTTCGCGCCAGTATTCTTCCACTGCAACATTCTGCCGCGACGCTAGCTAAGGGAAAGCTTCCGTCGGATAGCGCGCAAGGAGCGCTGATGGCACAGATGGTGGATCGCGTTACTGATCAGAGATACAGCGATTTCGATGCGCTTGCCCGAGGCATTGCACGAGCCATGCGAGAGACGCAACGGGCCTTGGCAACGGCTGCCGCCAGTCGCGACGAGCTGGCAGCAATGATTGATAGTCTTCAGGATGCAGTGATCGCGGTGGACTCTGCCGGGCGGATTCAGTGGACGAGCGAACGGATGCAGCAGCTACTCTCAACCGCTGCTGGAAGTATTCGCACCGGTCACTCTCTCGTTCAGACCATTCGCGATCCGGAGGTGCTCGAATGCGTTCGGACTGCTTTGGAACTGCGCACATTTAACCAGCGGCGGACCACCCTCTTCATTCCTGGACGCATTCTGGAGATCAATGCCTCCCCGATGCCATCAGGCGGAGCGGTTGTTCTGCTACATGATGTGACACGCATCGAGCAGGTGGAACGGACACAGCGGGACTTCGTGGCGAACGTCTCCCACGAACTCCGTACCCCGCTGACCTCCATCTCGGGATATGTTGAGACGTTGCTAGAATATGAAGCTTCTCTCAGTTTGCAGGCTCGTGGTTTCCTGGAGACGATTCTCAAAAATGCGACCAGGATGAATCGCCTCACGGAGGATCTACTCACCATGGCTAGAGTGGAAAGCGCAGGGAAGGAGTTGCATCCGCTGCCTACGCGTGCGGATCTCTTGGTCCGGGAGGCGATCCAAAGTGTGAGTGGATTGTTGCAGGATTCAGAAGCCGAGATCGACTTCATCGACCTCCTGGAAGATTTTGTTCTGGCAGACCATGATGCCGTAATTCAGGTACTCGTGAACCTCATCGAAAATGCCATCAAATATGGGAGAGACAAGGCGTCAGGGCGGTCCAAGGTAGTTGTAAGCACACGGCTTGTGTCGGAACCTAGTCCGGCAATGGAGTTCGGTGTTCGTGACTTCGGTTCCGGCATATCTTCCGAGCACTTGCCGAGACTCTTCGAACGCTTTTACAGGGTAGATAAGGCACGGTCCTTGGAGACGGGTGGGACGGGTTTAGGCCTGGCGATCGCACGATACATGGTTCAAGCACAGGGTGGAAGCATTCGGGCTGAGAGTGAACTCAACCGTGGGAGTCATTTCGTCTTTACCCTACCGATCGCCGGAGCAGCATGAGCTAGAAGAACAAACCGAATACCACCTTGTTGGCCTATTCTCTTCGATGTAACGTCCCCGTAACATGGCCAACCCACACTATCGAAGTAGCCTCAACCTTGTTACTGATCTCCCAGGAGCGAACCGAGTGAGATTGTCTCTTCTTGCGGCCGGTATTGTTGGCCTTTCTTCCGTTGTGGCGTCAGCGCAGAACATCAACGGAGCGGGTGCGACGTTTCCGTACCCGATTTACTCCCGTTGGTTTAGCGAGTTCGCCAAAGTCGATTCCAATGTTCATATCAATTACCAGTCCATCGGATCGGGCGGTGGTATCCGTCAGGTCTCCGAAGGAACAGTCGATTTTGGAGCGACTGATGGGCCTATGAATGACGATCAAATGAGGGGCGCCAAGGTAAAGACGATGCACATCCCTACCGTTCTGGGGGCGGTAGTACCGGTTTACAACCTGCCTGGTTTGAACAAGGAACTAAACTTCTCCGCTGACGTGATCGCGGACATCTACCTGGGAAAGATCACTAAATGGAATGATCCTCGTCTCGCGAAGGACAATCCCGGGCTCAATCTGCCGGGTGATGCGATCCTTCCCGTTTACCGATCGGACGGATCTGGTACGACCTATATATTCACTGATTTTCTTTCAAAGGTGAGCCCTGAGTGGGCGCAGCGGGTGGGGAAGAATACATCGGTGAAGTGGCCTACTGGCATCGGTCAAAAGGGAAACGAAGGGGTCGCCGGAATGGTGCGTCAGTCACCGCACTCGTTCGGGTATGTCGAACTGATCTATGCCGCGCAGAACAAAATGGCCTATGGGGCGGTGCGAAACGCCTCAGGCAAGTTCGTCAAGGCTTCCACGGATGGCGTCACGGAGGCCGCCGCCTCGGCTGCCAAGGCGATGCCGGCTGACTTCCGCGTCTCGATTACGAACGCGTCCGGTCCGAACTCGTATCCGATTTCATCTTTCACCTGGCTGTTGATTCCAACTCACTCCACGGATCCGGCGAAGGCGAGGGCGTTGAAGAGCTTTCTGACCTGGATGCTTGATCATGGTGAAGGGGAAGCAGCTAGTATGACGTATGCGCCTCTGCCAAAGGCCGTTCAGGATTCGGTTCGGAAGTCGATTCAAAGTATTCAGTAGGTGCATGGCAGGCGGACCCTTCTCTGATTATCTGAGGACCGCCGTTGACCTTGCGATTTCCCTCAGTAGGTGGTGTTCTCACTGGCAGGCCGCCTCCTTAGAAGGCATGTGCATCTCTTTCGTATGATCAGCGATCCCACCCCGCAGACTCTCATCACGGCGCCTGTTGTGTCACCGCCGCCGCCGGAAGTGGGTGTCGCTCAACGTCCGGATGCGCCCTCAGCTGTTCGCACCTTCCTTACGTCACGGGGCAGCAGCAGTCTTGCAGACCGTGGTTTCGCCGGTCTCATGCTTGTTTGCGCGTGTTCGATTTTTGTCATCGTTGGCTTTATCTTTGTCATCCTAATCCTGCGTTCCAGGCTCTCTCTGGCACAGTTTGGTGTAAGCTTTTTCACGCGCACAGCATGGGATCCGGTGAGCGGGGACTTCGGAGCACTTCCGTTCATCTACGGAACGCTAGCCACCTCTCTGCTGGCGTTACTGATGGCCGTTCCCTTGGCACTTGGCGTGGCCATTTTCATTACAGAGCTCTGCCCGCGCGTTCTTCGCGCTCCAATCTCTTTTCTTACAGAACTTCTGGCAGCCATTCCTTCGGTTGTGTATGGGTTGTGGGCGGTCTTTGTGCTCGTGCCGATTATGCGAGACCAGCTAGGGCCCTTTTTCCTAAAGTTTTTCGGCTGGACGCACCTGTTCGAAGGAGCCAACTTCGGTGTGGGTCTTTTAACCGCTAGCATCATTCTTGCGATTATGATCTTGCCAATCATTTCGTCCCTTACGAGGGATATTATGCAGGCGGTCCCTAACTCTCAGCGTGAGGCGGTGTTGGCGCTTGGTGCAACGCGATGGGAGATGATTCGCATCGGCGTTTTACGCAACTCACGGATCGGCATTGTGGGGGCAGTGATGTTAGGGTTGGGCCGCGCCCTTGGTGAGACGATGGCGGTGACGATGGTGATCGGGAATCATCCCGAGATCCCGCACTCTCTTTTCGCTCCCGGGTACACACTCGCCTCGGTAATTGCCAACGAGTTTTCCGAGGCTACAGGGGATCTTTACCTGTCGGCACTCATTGAGATTGGTCTGGCGTTGTTCCTGGTAACGATCGTGGTCAACGCGATTGCGCGGCTTATGGTCTGGGCCGTGACTCGTGGTACACCAGCGAGGGTCTCCTAGATATGAGCGCACAGTCTCTTGCACAAAGCGCGCCAGATTTGTCGCCACGCCCGCCTCTTCGTCACACCTGGTCAAACGGAATGCGACGAGCGACCATGGACTACTTTGTCGTTGGCCTGGCGACGCTCGCGACGCTCCTTGTGATCGCTCCGCTGATCGCCATTCTCGGATATCTGCTGTACAAGGGAGCAAGTTCGCTGAACCTAGCTTTCTTCACTCACATTCCGGCACCTGTTGGCGAGCCGGGTGGTGGCATGGCTAACTCTATCGTTGGCTCCGGCATCGTTCTTCTGCTGGCCAGTCTGATGGGAGTTCCAGTGGGGATCGGGGCCGGTCTCTACTTGGCGGAGTTTGGACGAGGGAAGGCTCTCGCTTCTGCTGTTCGCTTTACAGCAGATGTGCTTAACGGTGTGCCGTCGATCGTAATGGGTATTTCGGTTTACGCGTTGGTGGTGCTCCGCCAGAAGCACTTCTCCGCGCTTGCGGGTGGAATTGCGCTCGCGATCATGATGGTCCCGACCATTACACGGACGACCGAGGAGATGCTGCTCATTGTGCCGAATGCCGTGAGAGAGGCTGCTTTAGGTCTCGGTGTGCCAAAATGGCGCACTGCTCTCTCGATCAGCCTGCGGACAGCATCGCCGGGGATTATCACTGGATGCATGCTCGCGTTTGCGCGAGTTGCTGGCGAGACAGCTCCGTTGCTCTTCACCGCATTCGGAAATCAGTTTTGGAGTTTGCGTCTCAACGAACCGATCGCGGCTCTGCCATTGCAGATCTTTGTCTACGCAATTTCCCCGTACGACGAGTGGCATCGACTCGCCTGGGCGGGAGCTCTGGTGCTGATCATGCTCATCATGGTTTCAGTCACCCTTGTCCGGGTTTTCGCTGGTCGCGGCATTTTGAAAGGAAACAGCTAGTGGGCGTCGACATTCTGGTAGAAAATCTCAACGCCTGGTACGGAACGACGCACACGTTGCAGGATATCAACCTCCGTATTCCTGCGAATCATGCGACGGCGCTGATCGGACCTTCGGGTTGCGGCAAGAGCACCTTTGTACGATGTCTGAACCGCATGCATGAGACGAACCCAGATGCGAGAGCGACGGGCACTGTGCGCATGGGAGACATTGACGTGTACAAGGATGCTTCTCCGGTCGAAATACGCCGGCGCGTCGGTATGGTCTTTCAACGACCGAACCCCTTCCCGACAATGTCGATCTATGACAACGTAATCAGCGGACTGAAGTTGAACGGTTTTCGCAATCGCCGTATCCTTGACGAGACGGTGGAACGATCTTTGAAGCAGGCGGCCCTCTGGGAAGAGGTGAAGGACGACCTCAGAAAAAAGTCAGGAGCTTCTCTTTCCGGAGGCCAACAACAGCGCCTGTGCATCGCGCGTGCGGTGGCAGTGGATCCTGAAGTGCTCTTGATGGATGAGCCCGCTAGTGCGCTTGATCCGGTGTCAACCTCAAAGATCGAGGATTTGATCTTCCATCTCAAGGTGCAGTACACGATTGTCATCGTGACGCACAATATGCAGCAAGCAGCCCGCGTGGCAGAAAACACCGGCTTTTTTCTCTCGGGCAAAATGGTGGAGTTCGACTCAACGCACAAGATCTTCACAAATCCCCGAGACAAGCGAACTGAAGATTACATTACGGGGAGGTTTGGCTGATGGCACTCCGTGTCAACTTTCACCAGCGTCTAGATGATCTGAAAGAACGTTTGCTCGTGATGGCAGGAATGGCGGAGCAGGCCATTCAACGCTCGATCGAGGCTTACACTACGCGCGATCTTTCAATCTGTGAACTGGTGTTCCGTTCTGAGCCAGCGATTAACAAACTAGAACGCGAGATCGATCAGATGGCACTTGATCTCCTAGCCATGGAGCAGCCGATGGCGATCGACTTGCGCTTTATCCTATCTGTGATCCGAATTAATGCTGATTTGGAGCGGGTGGGAGATCAAGCTGTGAACATAGCAGTGCGGGTTCGCGAAATGGGCGCATTTGCGAATATTGACCTTCCCGTCGATATTCCACGCCTCGCCTCCTTGGCCGCTGCGATGGTGAGAAAGGCCCTGCAAGCCTTCATCGAGGCAAATGCCGAGTTGGCGCGTTCCGTTCTGGCGCTGGATGATCAAGTCGATGAGATGAACAACGATGCTTTCCGTGCTCTCTCCTCTCTTATCAAAGAACGTCCCGAGCTTACGCCGCAGTCGCTCAACGCACTGATCATCGCACGCAATCTGGAGCGTGTTGGCGATCACGCGACCAACATCGCCGAGGACGTTATCTTCTGGGTGCGTGGATTCGATGTAAGACATAACAGCAGACCAGCTGAAGCTGCGGCCGACGTTAACTGACGACCATCTCTTGATCTGAGTCGATCTGCGAGGATTTGCTGCTTGCTCGATCCTGGGTCTCGGGATCGCTTCGTTGTTCCCCTGCGACCCACCACACAAGACGGCGCATAAGCGGAAACCACAAGGCCAGCCTGGCTTTTAGGTCGCCTGTAAGCTGCGCATATTGCCTCAATTGTGGCTCATAGGTTCTCCGCTCGCGATCGAAAAATGCATCCAGGTCTCTTGAGCCTCCGGTGTAAGTCGCAGTCTTGTAATCGATAAGCCAGAGATACTGGTCTCCCGCTTCTTGCGGAGTCGGCCCTGCATGAAAGATGCGATCGATACGATAGTGCTTTACCTCCTCTTGCGATATAGCCAGAGCGAGCTCATTGCGAGCCTTGGACCTTACTCCGAGTAGCCACTGTCCTACCGGGTCGCTCAGTGTGTCAGACAACGCGCGTACGACAGTTCGACCGTGTTGTTCGATGGTGCGAGGCGGAAGGCCATGAGCACGCAGGACAGCCCGGATCCTCGGCTCCCATGCGGGAAGATCGGCAAGAATGGACGCGATACTTGCTCCATCCGCAAGCCGATTGGAGGCTTCCTCCAAGAAGAGGTGGACGGTAATACCGAGACCACGTGAGGCAAAGGAACTATGTGACCGCAGCGATGGTGAGCCCTTCATCGAAGTGTCAGCGTTGCGAACAGGAGGTCGTGGAGAGCGCATGAATTCCAAGGGAAGGCGCTCAAGCACGTTTGGCTGCTTGAGGGGCTCTGCGATTGGTTCGTCAGCGTTCGCTGCAAAGTCGAAGACAGCTTGTCCGCGAGTCGGAAATGCGAGCGACGTTCCTCTCTGGCTGACAAGCCGATCTTGTGCTGCGGGCCATGCTGCCTCCAGGAGGCTGCCGGCAGCCGGAGCGATGGAATCGTCCCGCCCCATCTTCGCGGTACCGAAAAGATGGACCTCCTCTCGCGCCCGAGTGCAGGCGACATAGAAGAGGCGTTTACGTTCTGACGCTTCTCTTCGGGAACGCAGACCGCGCAACCATTTATTGAGAGTAGTGGCGTCCTCTCCCTTGGCGGAGATTGGAGCCACAATGACATTCCCGCTCAACAATTCCTCCCATTCGAAGAGATGAGTCTTACTCTTGGGGGCAGGACGTTCCAGCTCCGGCACGAGAACTACGTCCCATTCGAGACCTTTGGAGCCATGGATCGTTATCAGATCGACGGCATCAGACTTGGACTCAGTCTCTGCGTAGAGATGCTTGAGGGCGTGCATGAGATCGCGCAGTCGAACCTTTCCTTCATCGCGATCGAGCGTACGCAACAGATCGAGAAATGTAAGGGCATTGCGGTAGGCAGACCCGTCCAGGAACACGTTGCCGCCCAGAGATCGCCAGGCTCGCTCAACACATTCTGGCATTCGCATCGTCGGACTTGCATATACCGCAGCCTCGAGTACAGGCCAGACACGTTCGAGTCGCGCGATGCCATCCGGCGAAATTTGAGTCCTGTGCAATGCAACCAGATCCGCCATCGTGCTTCCCCGATACTCCGAATTGTCCTGCCCTGTTAAGGTGTGGAGATCCCTGAGATCTAACCCACACCATGGGGCGCGAAGCACAGCAAGCCACGCGGTTCGATCTGCCGGATGAAGGAGCGCGCGCGTGAGTGCGAGCAGGTCAAGGATCTCACGTCGCGTACCCAACATGTCGATCTTCACAGCGTGAAACGGGATGGACGGCTTACGCCTTAACTCTGGAAGGATCGTACGCAGGTTCTGTCTCGATTGAACAAGCACGGCAATCTTCCACGGATCTAAGCGCCCGTTCGGTAGGGGCTTGGCGCGCCATCTCTCAATGATGCTGCGCACGTCACGAGCATTCCGGAGGAGCTGTGCTTGCGTGCTCTGCTTCACGTCCAGAGCATTTCCTGCAGTGACGTTGAGATGCCACGCAGCGCCAGCTTCGCCCTCGAGCTGGGGAGTGCGCTTCCTGGTTGGCACAGCCCGCACATAGTTGACATCTTCTGCCCGTCTCATGGTGGGAGGGAAGATTTCGCCGAAGTCCTGATTAAAGGCATCGACGAGCCCTGCCTGTGAGCGAAAGTTAGCAGTGAGTTGTAGGAGGCCGACTGGCAGGGCACCAAGGCGCGCCGTCTGCATGGTTTCGACAAAACGTTCCACCCGAGCTTGGCGAAAAAGGTAGATCGACTGCTTCGGATCCCCTACCAAGAAAAGGGTTTTCTGTTCGTCTGCCCAGCTCTCCGTAAGCCGCTCGATCAGTTCGTATTGCTTCGTGCTTGTGTCCTGCATCTCGTCGACCAGAAGATGTTTCAGTTCCGTGCTCAAAGCAGATCCAAGAGAAAGCCGGGCACCTTCCTGTTCCAGAGCGTAACGAGCAAGCAGCGCTGGTTCTGTGAAATCACAGCGACCTTCCCGGTTGAACACCAGCTGTAGCTCGATAAGAGCTTGCCTCAGGACGCGCAGGAGAGCTTTGGTGATCGGCCACTGTTCGGACGGGAACTTGGCTGGCGGCAGATTCCCCACTTCATTGAGTAACGACAAGAGCTCCGGCTGCGCCTGTAGCTCGAGGGCAATCTCTCTTAACTGCGCAGCGTCATCGCCGACTGTCTCAAATCCGATCACATTGCTGCTAAAGCGCTTGCGCCAAGTCTTTTTCGAGGGAGTAATCAGCAGGTGAATAAGCGCGCGCCATTGCATGAGGTGCTCTGCCGCATCGCCAGGAGAGCTGTGAAGCTGACGACACACCGCGAGTGGAGATAGCTGATTGTTGTAGCCAGATCGGCCGCTCAGGCTGTTGGCTAAGCTCGCGAGACGCCGCAAGGTTAGCTCTGGGAACGCTCGCGTGAGACGGCTCAGGCCTTCGCACACCACTTGCTCCAGAGATTGGTCGAGCTGCTCTCGAAGATGCTTGTCAAGTGCCTCGTCGCCGAGGTCCTCTGCGCGCAAAGGGATCAGTGAACCCCATTGCTGGCGCTCTGCCAGCATCCCGGAGACCAGATTGATGCTGGCCTGCAGGTCACCATCGCGATGCAGTAGTAAGTGACGCAGCGCATTACTGAGAGCCGCATCTTCGCCACCTAGACGCAACCAGGTTCGCCGGGCGGCCTCGTGGTAGAGCGAGGAGGCGTCCTCGACCGGAACGAGAGAACTGCTTCCACCGCAAACGATCGGAAGCGATCGTGTGATCTCGGCGCATACTGCATCGATCGTTCGCACACGAAGTCGACGTGGATCATCCAGCAAGCGCCAGCCCTGCGTCTGATCTCGAAGCAAAACGGCCCTGGCCAATGTCTGAGTCGTTCGATCGTAGTCCGTCTTCAGGTCAACGATCTCTCTTGCTCGCTGCAACTCCCGTAGAATCCGCTCGCGGATCTCCTCCGTGGCAGCCTTGGTGAAGGTAATCGCGAGGACTTGTTCTGGCTCGGTAACGCTGGAATGACCAAGTAAGCGAAGATATCTCTGAATCAGCAGGCCGGTTTTGCCGGAACCCGCCGGCGCTTCGACGATCCAGGATCGTTCTACATCGAGAGCCCGCTCACGTGCAGCTGCATCTGGAGTATGTGATGACGCGATCTCGAGGAGTTTAGCCATGGCGCTCGTCATCTTGGTCTGTCGATTGATGGTCAAGCGTCTGTTCCAAGCTCGCGGCATCGAGCCGGCAAAGCAAGCGCTGACCACATCGTTCACATGTTGTGGGGTATTGCTTCGGCTGCACGTGCGCCTCTCCTCGAGCAAATTCGCTTGCCAGACGTTCGAGGACCTCGCGCCATCGCTCAACCTGACCCTGAAAATTGTCGGCATCCATCGTAATCGGTCTCGTGCCGAGTGCCGGATTTACAAGAATTCCCGGTGCGGCTTCGAAGCCTCGCACTTCCATCTCCTCCCCTGCTCGAACCCGAGCAAAGCCTACAGCTCCAAGGGGTGACGGTGATTCGGTTGTCAGGTCTAACGCTTCGCTGGCGAGAAGGGCGTAGAGCGGCACCTGTGGCAGATCGGGTCGGTCGCCAAGCCAGGCCGAAGGGTGTGCACTTCCAGTCTTGTAGTCCAGAATGACTTGTTGTCCATTGACCAGATCCACGCGGTCCATGCGCAACGACAGCTCCAAAGGACCAATTGAAATGTGACGTTCTTCTTCCTGTGCGACGACTGTGAACTCGGGTCGCTTGAGCTCCATAGCAATCCAGTCTGTCAACAGCCTTGCCAGTCGAGTCTCCTGCGTCTCGAGATATGCTTCGTCCCATCCGTTTATCTGCTGTCGTCTGATCTTTTCAAAACTTTTGCTGACAGCTTGCCGAATTAGTTCCTCACGAGCGATCGGACCGATCGTACGAAGTTCTTGCTGGCTTCCAACCGAACTCCAGAAGTGTTCGAGCGCGGTGTGTACAGCGCTGCCACGTTCCACCACGTCCATGCCGATCTCACGTTGTCTGGGTTCGATCGAGCCGAGACGGAGCTCGGCAAAGGCCCTAAAACCACAGGCCGCCTGCAGTTCCAAAATACGAGCGCCACCACGATGGGGAACGTTCAGGAGCGCAGGCAAGGAAGTGACATCGGCTAAGCGTTCCAGTTCCACAGTAACGCGCGGTAGTTCGGCACCGGACATATCACTCAGGCTCGATTCTCGCAGTTGTAGGTCACGAACGATAGATGACGCACGCTGATGGGTTTGTAAAGAAGCTACTCGTGCATAGCTGAAGACGACGTCGTCCGCACATCCGGCAAGGCGCCAGGTGAGTCGCTTTGAGAACTCACGCTCGCGTTCAGACTCGACGCCAGGCATCTCGAGATCTCGTTGAAGAGACCAGGGGAGGAGGGCGGCCGCGGATGTGTGCGGAGGCCAGGTCATCTCTCCCGCGCGAAGAACCCAGATCGCATCGAAGTGTTCGCCAGCAGCCTCAAGTGGGCCTAGAATCTGAACCGGAGTCCCCCGAGACTCCGGCGCGAAGATAGCCGCGCGTACGAGACCATCCAACGTTGCGAGTGCGTCTTGAAGGGTCACTCTGTCCCCGGAAAAATCCAGAGTGGCCAGATCGTCTAAAGTCCGCTCCCACCGCTGATGCAGCTGGTAGTCACGACTCGATAAGGGGTAGGTCAGATCTACCCAGCTGCTGCGAGCAAGCCAGGCGCGAATCCATTCAGACCAGTCTCCAAAGCTACGGGCGTGTAGATCCGCCTGGACCTGAGCCTGCTCCATTGCTTTCAGGGTGTGATGCAGCGTCGGTAGACGCGTAAAGAACTGCCGATCCTTTTGAAGATCTCTGAGTAGATCTTTAATGGTTACTTCAGGCCTTAGGCGAACCTGCTTTCTTACCCCGGCAACATCAAACTCCGCACGGACCGAGATCTCCTTCGCGTCGAACGCGAAGTGCGGCGAGAGAAGAAGAGGACTGATGTCGGTGAGAGCTAAAGGTGCGACAGCCCATCGAAGCAGACCCAGTGCCGTCTGCACCATGGGCTCGAAGGAAAGAAATCGACCCAGGGAGAACTCGTAAGGAAGCTGTTCGCGGTCAGCCGCCAAGCCTCCGAGTTCAGGCAAGAGATGTTCGCGCAGAGCGGAATCGATTGTCTCCATCTCACGATTCAGATCGTTGACGATGACGCCCACGCGAGCGTCTGGTCTCTGCCGTAGCCTCTCACGAATCCATCGCGCACAACCTCTTAACTCGTTTTCCTCGTTTGTTGCAACTGCTAGCACGCCGCCGTGCGGTGCTGGATCTTGTAGAAACGACACCGTTCCACCGAGAGAACGAACCGTGCGAACGACTGTATTTTGAGCCGGTGTGACGCGATCGAAGCCAAGTAGAAGCAACTCACGTCCATCCACGTCCAAATCGCTACTCGCAAGTCGTCTCGCCAGCTCTGCTTCAAGCAGGGCTGCGCTGAGAAGCGACTCCTGTCGGCATGTCTCCTCGAATGCACTTGACCAGCGGGCGAACTGAGACGCGTCGCCTTGGAGGTAAAGGGCGGCCTTGTGCAAAGTCTGCTGTCCTTCGTAAGCACATAGTCGGTGCCAGGCATCGGAAACCAACTCCCCTAAAGAGTCGATGCTACGCAGACCGGAGTCTGTGGGATCGGAGGCAAGTACCCTTTTCCAGACGCGTTGCTCCTGCAATTGGCTAAGCAGCAGGTCGGTCACTCTCCCATCGAGCAGAAGCCTTCTCCACAACAGGTGCGTCCAACTGCGCCAGCTTAGAACCCGGGCCGGTTCCCAACTTACTAAGTTATTACCGATCTGCAACTGATCCCACGAGCGCCGAACGAGGCGCGCCGTCCGTTCCTTATCTGTCAGTACTAGAACGCCTCGTGTTAAGGCTGTCATCGCCTCCGCTGGAACTGTCTCCCCCATACGATCAACGATACGCCCGCCCGAGTGGAACTCTTGGCGCAGCTTTCCACACCTTGCTTGCTAAGATCGAGCGTGGTTTCTGGCTGATGGGCGACTGACCAAACTCATAGCGAGCAGGGAGGCCGCCGCAAAGAGCGGAACCACGAGGGCCTTCTGAAGAGAGCCCGATCGAGTGGAGAGGATACCCATGATCCATGGGAGCGATGCCGCTCCCAGACCGCTCACCGCGATTACAATACCGGCCTGTCGCGCGCGTGGCCTTTCACCCATCAACAGAGAAAACGTGACCGGAAACCAAGGCGAGAGGCTCAACCCGAGAAGCACAGTTGTGAGAGCGATACTGCCGGCTGTGTGGGCGACTGCGAGCAGTCCGGTCAGCGCCAGGGTCGCAAAGAGCGCAGTCCGCCAAACGAGAGTCTCGGGTATTCTGCGCAGCAAGGCCGCGGACGCGACACGTCCGAAGGTAAGGCTCATCCACAGCAGAAGCGTGGTGTACTGGCCGATGGCGAGAGCCTTATCACCGTAACGCAGGGCGTAGGTGGTGAGCCACCCGCTGAGGCATGTCTCCAGACCACCATAGAGGAAGAGCATTCCCATGAAGAAGAGGAAGGTCGTCAAAAGCAATCCGGACTCTTTCCTTTGGTTAGGCACCGATTCATCCTGAGGGATGTCGAAGAAACCCGTGCGCATCTCGAATGCAAGTCCGCATCCGCACATGCCGAAGAGAGCCGTGAGCCCGAGGAGAAGATATCGCAGAGAGCAATGAGGCGTGAGCCAGCCGGATAGAAGAGAGGACAGCATGGCGCCGAAGCTCCAGAAGAAGTTCAGTAGAGAGAGTGTTGACGCACGTTTCTCTGAAAAGCGCTGACCCGCAAGAATGTTTACTGCCGTGATGGAGTGGCCAAGACCGAAGCCAGTCACGAAAAGAGCAGGGCAGGCGACGGCCAGGCTCGGTGACATCGCGAAGACGAAGAGACCCAGCGTTGAAGCAAACATGCCGAGCAACAGGCCTCGTTTGAGCCTCCAGGACATAGTCGCGCCCCCGAGAAAGGAACCGCAGAACTGCGCCAAAAGCAGTAGGCCGCTTTGTGAGTCCAGAAGCTGCCACTGCCGGGTAAGAAGAGGAAGAAGTGGCCCAAGCATTGCTGTACCGAGCCCGGTAAGAACAAAGGCAAAGTGCATCAGGGCGACGGATGGCACCTGCGGGCGAGTCGATTGTGCTGCTGTCATCATGAAACCTCTTCCGGTCGCACCGCCTGCGGGCGTTCACGCCGTCACCCATTATCATCATGAGTGTGATCCCTTATCGCAGGTTGTCCCTCGTCTTTTTAGTTTCACTTTCTCTCTGGCCACTTCTCGGCTGTCAGTCCAGGCCCGCCATGAGGACCGCGAACTCAGGTCCCGTATCGCTGCAGAAGTTTCAGGTCCGCGGCAAGGTGGTGGCCATACAAGGAAGCAGCATAACGCTCGACCACGAAGCCGTGCCTGGCTTTATGGATGCGATGACGATGCCGTACAAGCTGAAGGATCCGGCGGTTGCCTCAGAACTTCACCCTGGTGATGGAATCACAGCAGCCATCCTCGTTCACAAAGATGCCGATGGCTTTTCCGATCCAATCCTCGATGAGGTCGTTGTGATCGCTCAAGCGAGGCCGGATTACAAGCCTGCGGTGCAGTACCACACTCCTGCGCCTGGTGACCTGGTCCCCAACTTCGCTCTGCTTAATCAATCCGATCGCACCATCCATCTCGAGCAGTTTCGAGGGAAGCTTCTTTTGGCGACCTTTATCTACACGCGCTGTACTCTTGCAGATTATTGTCCGCGCATGAGCCGCAACTTCGCAGCGATCGATGAGGCTTTAGCAAAGGATCCCAAGCTGTACGGCAAGACGCATCTGCTTTCGATCTCATTCGACCCAACGTATGACACGCCGCAGGTTCTTCGAAGCTATGGCGGTTCGTACACGGGACGATTCAGCAAGGAGAATTTCACGCACTGGGACTTCGCTGCTCCCTCTCCAAAAGAATTGCCAGTAGTTGCGCAGTTTTTTGGTGTTGGGATTACACCAGGAGAAGCCGGCTCCCTCTACCACTCGCTTTCTACGGCTTTGATTGACGCCCAAGGACGCATTCTGGTCTGGTATCCGACGAATGAGTGGACACCGGAACAGATGCTGGCCGAAATCCACAAAGCAACAGCTATTTAGGCGACACGTGGTCAACTTATCTGCAGGAGAACAGGAGTTTTAACTTTATATGGGTAAGCTAACGATTGGTCTCGGCGTCCTTCTCATCCTGGTTGCAATTGCCGGCTTTGTCGCTACTGGGTCAAACCATCCAACGGCACTGATCCCGGCGTTTGCTGGTCTACTCTTTTGCGTCTTCGGTGCGCTGGCAAACTCGCCTGAACCGAAGCGACGCATGCTGTGGATGCATGTCGCTGTCACAGTAGCGCTGCTAGCTTTTCTGGGCACCATCAAGGCGGATCTTGATGTCTTGCGCTTAGCTCATGGAGTTGCTTTCGAACATCCTGTCGCTATCGAGGAGAAGGCGGCACTGTCGCTGCTTTGCGTGCTCTTCGTTCTCCTTTGTGTTCGATCCTTTATTGCAGCTCGCCGCAGCCGACTCGCCCTCTAGCCAGGATTTCATACAAAACATGCTTGAAAGGCTTTCATGTCGATAACATCTAATTTCGGACCGCCAAGCATGCCAAGTGGTGATCGCGCTACTCGGGGCCCTGGGCGTGCTACGGTAGCTGGCCTCTCGGCGGAGCGTCCAAAGCCTCCACTCAAGAAGGTTCTCCCGGAAGTCTGGAAGCTTGTGCATCCGCGGCGCTGGTTGCTTGCCGGCGGGTTCGCGCTCATGATTGTAAATCGCGCGAGCGGTCTCATCCTGCCCGCGAGTACCAAGTACCTGATTGATGACGTCATGGATAAACGCCAAATTGGCTTACTTCCTCTGATCGTCGGAGCAGTGATTCTTGCGACAATCCTCCAAGGCGTCACGTCCTTCACTCTGACGCAGCTGCTCTCAAAGGCGGGGCAGCGTCTCATTGCGGAGCTTCGTACACAGGTTCAGTCACACATCGGAAGACTCCCCGTATCGTTCTACGATTCGAATCGGACAGGAACACTTGTCGCCCGCATCATGACGGACGTTGAGGGTGTTCGAAACATCATTGGAACTGGTGTTATCGATTTTCTGGGTGGTGTCCTGACCGCAGTCTTTGCCTTCTGCTACCTGATCTCTCTCTCGATCAAGATGACGTTGCTGACATTTGTCATCCTCATTATCTTTGGTCTTATTCTGCAGCGAGCATTCAAGATCATTCGCCCCATCTTCCGCGAGCGCTCAAAAATTAATGCCGAAGTGACGGGCAGACTTACAGAGTCGTTGGGCGGCGTGCGTGTGGTGAAGGGATACCACGCTGAAGAGAGCGAAGCGAGCGTGTTTGCTGCCGGAGCGCAACGCTTGCTGGACAACGTCATCAGTTCTCTAACCGCGCAAAGTTTCATGTCACTCGCTTCGACTGCGGTTCTGGGGTTTGTTGGGGCGCTCGTTATGTGGCTGGGTGCGCACCAGGTCGTTGCCGGACAACTGACTAAAGGGGGGTATGTCACCTATGTCATGTTCCTTGCGTTCATGATCGCGCCCATCGTGCAGTTGGTCTCAATCGGAACGCAGTTAACCGAAGCGATGGCCGGTATTGATCGCACGACAGAGATTTTGAATGAGCAAGAAGAGGACAACGGAGCCGCACGCACGACACTACTCCCTATTCTCCGCGGTGAGGTAGTCTTCGATCAGGTCAGATTCGAGTACGAAGCCGGAAAGCCTGTGCTGCACGGCATCTCCTTTACCTCGCAGCCCGGAACTTCGACCGCCCTGGTAGGCTCTTCAGGCTCCGGCAAGTCGACGATTATCTCGCTCCTGTGTGCCTTCCACACAGCAACTGGGGGCAGCGTCTTCGTCGATGGAACCGACCTGGCTACCGTCAAGCTATCAAGTTACCGCAACCAGCTCGGCGTCGTGCTGCAGGAGACGTTTCTATTCGACGGCAGCATACGCGAAAACATTCTGTTTTCGCGCCCCGAAGCTACAGAAGCGCAGCTCATGGAGGCATGCCGAATTGCCCGTGTCGATGAGTTCGCTGAGCGCTTTCCCGAGGGATACGAGACGATTGTGGGCGAACGTGGTGTCAAGCTTTCGGGAGGTCAACGCCAGCGACTCTCGATTGCACGCGCAATCCTCGCTGATCCGCGCATTCTCATCCTCGATGAGGCGACTAGCTCGCTCGATTCAGAGTCAGAGGCGATGATCCAAGCCGGGTTGAAGTACCTTATGCATGGACGCACAACGTTCGTGATCGCGCATCGGTTGTCAACCATTCGGCGCGCTGATCAGATTCTCGTAATTGAGCAAGGCAGCATTGTTGAGCAGGGAACGCACGACACTTTGCTCACACAGCATGGAAGATATTTTGAACTCTACTCCCGCCAGCATGGACTTGAAACCAATCTCTTTCTTGCCCCCGGAGAAGGCGGTGAGATCGCACCCACAGTCAAGGTGTAGGCGTCAGGCCGTCTCTGCTCCAAGCTCCCGAAGGAGAAATGCGTAGTCGAATGCGATCTCCTTAAGGTAGTCGTATCGTCCGCTGGCGCCGCCATGACCGGCGTCCATGTTGATATGCAAGAGCAGTGGAGTCTCATTCGTCTTCAGACCGCGCAACTTTGCGACATACTTCGCTGGCTCCCAGTACATCACTTGTGAGTCATTCAAGCTGGTCTTGACCAACATTGCCGGATAGGGGCCTTCTTTCAAGTTGTCGTAGGGGGAATAGCTTCGCATGTAAGCGAAGGCTTCCGGCTCGTTGGGATTTCCCCACTCCTCATACTCAGCCACGGTCAATGGCAGCGAGGCGTCCAGCATAGTGTTCATGACATCCACGAATGGAACATGCGACAAGACTGCTCGGAAGAGATCTGGTCTAAGGTTGACGACCGCTCCCATCAGCAGACCACCAGCGCTTCCGCCCTCAATGGCCACGCGATCTCTACTGCCATAACATTGAGTGAGCAGAGCTTCCGTGACCTCGATGAAGTCGGTGAACGTATTGCGCTTCACCATCATCTTTCCTGCGTCGTGCCAGATATCCCCCAACTCGCCTCCGCCCCGAACGTGGGCGTACGCCAGCACCAATCCGCGATCGAGCAAAGAAAGCCGTGTCGCGCTGAAACCAACCGGAAGCGGATACCCATAGGATCCGTACCCGTAGACGTAAAGAGGATTCGAGCCGTCGTTGGCGAATCTGTCTTTGCGATAGACCAGCGAAACAGGGACTTGTGTGCCGTCGTTCACCTCGATCCAAAGCCGCTCCGAGCTGTAGCGTGACCGATCAAATCCGCCGGGGATCTCTTGCTCTTTGAGAAGAGTCGATTGTCCGGTAGCCACGTCATAGCGGTAAACCGAGGCTGGTGACACGAGCGACTGGTAGCTATACCGAAACGAGGTCGTATCGAACTCGCGATTAACGTGCCCTGCGGCTGTATAGGCAGGCTCAGGAAAGGAGATCTCCTTCGCTTGGCCAGCCCGAGTGTCATCAAAGATGGGAAGAACCTCAAGCGTGGTCAGACCGGCACGACGTCGTGAGCACACACAAAAAGAGTGAAACAGCTCGAAGTCTTCGAGGGGCGCGTCCTGCTGTTCCGGGAGGAACTCGGCCCAATGCTCACGCCTGGGTGATGCTACCGGAGCTGTAACCACTCGGAAGTTCTTGCCTGTATCGTTCACGCGTACAAAAAAGAGACCGTCTCGATGATCGACGGAGTACTCCTGTTCGTTCAATCGTGGAGCCAGGATCTGGAACTCATCCGTGGGCGTCGAGGCGTCGAGAAATCGGGTTTCGCTGGTAGTATGACTAGCCGCTTCCAGAAGGACGAATTTGCCATCGCGTGTGCGTCCGACTCCGAGGCTGAAACGTTCGTCCGCCTCCTCGTAGACCAGTAGGTCAGCTTCATTTGTTTCGCCGACGGTGTGTCGCCAGAGCTTATCCTGCCGCTTGGTCTGATCGTCCTCCGTCGTATAGAAAAGGGTTCGGGCGTCCCACGACCACGTCATTGAGCCGACACGTTCTGCAGTGTCCTTCATGTCCTCGCCCGTACGCAGATCCCGCAGGTGCAAGCTATATTGACGGAAGCCTGTGATGTCAGTCGAGTAGGCAAGTAACCAACCGTCCGGGCTGATCGCCAGGCCGCCAAGTGACATAAAGGCATGACCTTCGGCGAGCTGGTTGACGTCGAGCAAGATCATCTCAGGCTTCGATTCGTCATATAGTCCTCCCTCGGCAGCTTCGCGCCGGCAATGCACGGCGTACTGACTTCCTTCGACTGTTCTGGTTGAGTACCACCAACCCCGGTAGAGGTATGGGACTGACTCGTCTGTTTCCTTGATATGGGACAGCATCTCGCCATAGAGCATTGCCTGCAGGTCTTCCGTACCGGCCATGGCACCGGCAGTGTAGGCGTTCTCTGCTTCGAGATACGCGATAACTTCCGGCGAGCTCTTGTCGCGCAGCCACCCAAATTCGTCAGGGAGGGTGTGTCCATGCAGTTCGGTTGCCTTTGCATCGCGACGTGCCGTTGGTGCGGAAGGTGTCATCATCTGGTTCCTTTGCCCTGTAAGACAGAATATCGTTTTCCTTTGCAGCAGATCGCGGCTGGATGTCAGAGTCAACGATGGATTGTCGCAGACAGCTCGCCATTGTCAGGTCTATGATGCACACGACGCAGGAGGCCGTGATGTCATCACGCCGTACGTCTCACTGGACTTCAGGATTGATTGGTATATCTCTAGCGGGGCTTCTCTTGCTTGCCCGTCCCTTACTTTCCCAGAGCTCCGAAGGCGAAGCTACTTCCACGCAATCGTCCCCGGACTCAGCAAACCCGCGAGGCCGCGAGACGCAGCACCAGGAGGCAGGCAGTGTGGAAGCGTCTGCGCCGGCGATGAGAGACAAGCTTTTTCTTCGGCAGGCGGTTGCCAACGGCATGCTGGAGCTACAACTCAGCCAACTAGCCCAGCGCAAAGCGAGTGGCGAGGATGTGAAGGAATTTGCTGCGCGTCTGGTGGTCGATCACTCCAGGATGGAGGAGGCGCTGAGATCTGCGGCCGAAACGCAGGGTGTGATGCTTCCGACAAGACTGCCCTCACAGGAGCGAGCCGTCTACGAGCGAGTGAACGGTCTCTCCGGGGATGCCTTTGACCGTGAGTACATAAAGACGATTGCGAACAACCATCATCGCGACCTTCGGGAGTTCCGTTCCGAGGCGGCGAGCACCTCGGATGCTGCTTTGCGAACGACGGTCCAGGATGAAACGAAAACGATTCATCAGCACATGGTTGTTGCGGACCAGATCGCCCGGAGCAAGGGCGTCCAGAACGCTGGTCCAGCGCGGGTTGCCACCTCATCTCCACCGCAGTAGCTACTGCGCCTCCGTTTCGACGGAAAGGCTGATAATAGTCGAGAGGCTTTATTCCATGCGGCGCTGGCTTCTCGGATCTCTTCTTCTGTTGTTTCTCGCGGTCCACCTACCCGCAGAGACAGTGGCTAGCCTCCCGGCTCCACAGGGCTACGTCAATGACTTTGCCGGCGTACTCTCTGATCCCATCCGGCAGCAGGTCGAAGCCCTTTGCACCGCGGTCGATCGGCAGGCCCATGCCCAGATCGCGGTGGTCACAATTAAGACGATTGATGGTGATGAGTCGATCGAGGAGTTTGCCACGGAGCTTGAAGAGAAGTGGAAGGTAGGCACGAAGGGCACTGACCGCGGCGTGCTGATGCTGCTTGTGATGAGCCCGCGTAGAGGCAGGATCGAGGTCGGGTACGGTCTCGAAGGCATTCTTAATGATGCGAAGGTGGGTGACATCGGGCGCTCGATGGTCGCTGATGCGCAAGCGAACGACTATGACGCTGCAGTTCCTCTTGGCGTTCAACAGATCGCAAATGTAATTGCAAGCGATGCTGGTGTGACGCTCGCCCCGGGTTTTCACACAAATCGACGCCAGGCTGCACAGCCAACGTCTATTGGCTTCGGTCAGATTCTGCTCTTTGTGATCCTCGGCATCTTCATCTTGTTCATTATGGGCCGTGGAGGTAGAGGCGGTGGAGGTGGCCTGGGCTGGTTCGTGCTTGGTAATCTCCTGGGCGGTCTTGGCGGTGGGGAACGCGGAGGATATGGTGGAGGATTTGGTGGTGGAAATGATAATGACGGAGGCGGATTTGGCGGTTTCGGAGGAGGTTCTTCGGGCGGCGGCGGAGCTTCCGGGGACTTCTAAGGCAAACACTTGAGATGATGCCGTCCAGAGGGATGGTAGAGTAGCCGGAACATTCCGGAGAGAACGCTCGTAGCAATCAGAACAGGCCCAGATGGGCAGAGGTAAGCATTATGAAGGGTACGTGGGTTGCAATTGGGGCGGTGGTTGTCATCGTTCTCCTGTGTCTGCTGGGTTTCGGCAGCTACGTGAGTACGAAAAATCAGCTGGTGAAGATGAATGAGGATGTTGACCAGTCCTACTCGCAGGTCAACGTGGTTCAGCAACGGCGACTGGATCTGATTCCGAACCTTGTCGCGACCGTGAAGGGGTATGTCAATGAAGAGACGACGGTTCTGACCAACATCGCCAATGCCCGTGCAGGCGTTCTCGGAGCACCGGATCGAGCTTCAGCGATCAATGCCAATTCCAAGCTGGACGTAGCGCTGGGTCCGTTCTTTCGCCTGCAGGAGCAGTACCCGAATCTTAAGGGGAATGAGCAATTCATGCGATTGTCAGATGAATTGGCTGGTACGGAGAACCGAATTGCGGTGGAACGGAGCCGCTACAACCGAACGTTGCGCGACTATGACGTTTATGTTCAGCAATTTCCGAACAGTCTCTGGGCGGGGATGGCGGGATTCAAGTACCGGGACGAATATTTCAAGGGAAATCCTGAAAATTCGAATGCACCTAAGGTGGATTTCAGTAAATAAATCATAAAACGAACAAAACAGAACGGCCAGCGGAAAGGGCCTCCCTGCGGGAGGCCCTTTCCGCTGGTGGGGCGGAGCTACTTGGTGAACGAGGATATGGCTGTTGCTTCATCGTCTTTGACGTCGAAAACGGTGTAGAGCTTTGTGATTTGGAGCAGGTCATGCACCTTTTTGGTGAGGTTAAGCAGCTTCAGTTCGCCGCCGGCATTCTTGACCGTGGTGAAGGCACTCACGAGCTCGCCGATTCCGGAGCTATCGATGTAGTTGATGTCGCCCAGATTCAGGAGGATCTTCTTGGAACCCTTCGCCAGAACGTCACGCACGGCGTCGCGGATCGTCACGCTGCCTTCGCCGAGAGTAATGCGTCCGCTGAGGTCCAGAATGGTGACGCCGTCTACCTGGCGAGTTGATACCTTCATGCTCATGGAAAAGCTCTCCTTATACCCGATTAGGCGGGCGTTCTATGTTTGATCAACGTGAGTTCAGTGCCCGGATGGGTTTGGCGAAAGTTTACCTCATCCATAAAGGCCCGGATGAGGAAGATGCCACGCCCAGACCCACGAAGGATGTTCTCGGGAGCGAGTGGGTCGGGGATGGTGTCCGGATCGAGGCCAATACCTTGATCGGCTACTTTGACGAGCAGATCGTCGGTCGTGGTCTCAAAGGACACAGTAACGTGCTTACTGGTGTCGTAGGCGTTGCCATGAAGGACGGCGTTCACGACAGCTTCCCGGACGGCCATGGCGATGTTGCCACGCGCGTCTTCATCGAAACCGACGCGCTCGGCGTACTCTTCTGCTGCTCGTTCCGCCTGATCGACGCTGGCGAGTGAGGAGGACAGAGTCATGCTCATACGGCTTGTGGTTGAATCTGCCAAAAGCACAACCTCGGTCGGAAGTTCAAAATGAAAATGGATGGTTCAAAAGGAACTGTCCTCGCAGTGTGCGGCTCTGACCAAGGATTGTCAAGAGAGGTTCGGGTCACGGCAGCCTTGAAGCTCGAAGCGGCGTGCGCTATCCGTATATCGTTAGAGGGCGGTGTGCCGGCTGCTTTCCGCAGGCCGATCCAGGCTGTTCCTTCTGCGCGGAAAGCCTGATGGGCAGTCATAAACAAGAGAAGCTCGGGGTTCGATGAAGATTCTGTATGCGGGCAGTCTGACACCTAGTGATTCCGCTCTGTATCGGATGTGGGCGCTCGAACGTCTCGGGCATACCGTGGTCCCGTTCGACATCAACTCGTACGAGCTGGCGCACCCATTCCTGCGGAAGCTGGCGTTCCGAGTGGTTGCCGGCCCGCATATTCGAAGACTGAATCATGATCTGCTTGCGACAGCTGCTGAGCATAAGGTAGACGTGCTATGGGCCGACAAGGTGCTTGGGCTGCAGCCCTCAACATTAAGGGCGATGCGACGGAAGGGCATCGTGACTGCGAGCTACATGATCGATAACGCCTTTGGTCCGCGCCGCGACCCGGGCTGGCGGCTGTACATGCGAGATCTTCGCGAGTTCGATCTGCACATCACGCAGCGGGATGTCAGCGTGCGGGACTATGAGCAACGAGGAGCGAGGCGTGTGCTCAAGATCCAGACGGCTTACGAGCCGACGCTACATTTTCCGCCGCCGACCGGCTGGTCAGACGCCGATCGTACGCGCGAAGTATCGTTTGTCGGGAGTCCGTATGACCATCGGGCAGAGTTTCTGCTGCGGCTCGCGACGGAGTTTCAGGTTCCGGTGACGATCTCCGGGTCGAAGGCGTGGCGATCTGCTCTATCGCCGGAGATGCTGGCGAGCTTGTTCTCTGGGGAAGACGGTTTATACCATGACGCCTATCGCGAGGCGATCTGGGCTTCGAAGATCAATCTCAGCTTTCTGACGCACTCGAACCAGGATGAGTTTGCGCATAAGAGCTTCGAGATTGCTGCGTGTGGTGGGTTCCTGCTAGCGGAGCGGTCGGAAGGGCACAGCGCGCGATTCCGCGAAGGAGAGGAGGCCGTCTTCTTTTCGGGAATTGAGGAGTGTGTTGCGATGATCCAGCGGTATCTCCCGGACGAGGCGGTCCGAAGCCGAATTGCGGCTGCGGGTCAGGCGCGGGCGATGGAGAGCGGGTACAGCAACGATGCTCAGGTATCGAGGATTGTGGCCGTGTTGGAGGAGATCTCGAAGCAGTGTCGAAGCCGACAGGAAACACGGAAAGAAGCAGCTCCCTGGAATAACCGCTAAACAGCTTCGCAGCGAGGAGAGTCAGTAACGCGTTCAGAACCGCATAGTTGATGTGAGCGGCTTTACAGATGTTTGCCGTCAGCTAGTTCACGGACGAGATCGAGATCGGCGGCGAGGAAATCGTAACCGGGAAGGGCACCGAGCGGGGACCAACGCATCTCGTTGAAGATTCGATTTTCGAGCTCGCCCTCAAACTCCTGAACGACAAAGAACTGGAGATCGATGGAGGCGCCGTTGCGATAGCGATGGCGGAGGCCGGCGACGTGGCGGCCGATCGTGGCATTGATGCCGAGCTCTTCGTTGAGTTCACGGGCGAGGGCCGCTTCCGGTGTTTCACCGGCTTCGATCTTGCCGCCTGGAAACTCCCACTTGAGGCTCATGGGTTGATCAGGGCGGCGCTGACAGATGAGCACTTCTCGGGCATTTGCGGTCTGTTCGCGCAAGATCAGCGCAGCCACAACATAGCGGACCGTGGGTGTGTTGTGGGCGTCTGGGTGCCCCTTCAGCTTGCGAATCGGCTCTTTCACTAATCTCAATCGTTAGACGAGGTTAGCAGGGGAAAGGTTCAGGCGAAGTGGCGAATGCCTAGACCAGATTGGCAGAACTACCGAATCGGCCATCCCTGAGGGAGGACGGACGGAAGACAGGCCACCCGCGCTCCTGCGCGATGATGACGAGGGCGGGAGAGGGGTTGACGGCGAAGGAACGACCTGCCATCGCCAGCATGGCCGCGTCATGGACGGAGTTGCCGAAGACAACGTCAGGTGCGTGGACGCCGGCCTGGTTGAGAGCGATCACCTTGCCCTCGTCGGTGGGGACGGAGAGGACCTGGTTGGTGACGATGCCGTTGACGACGGCGACTCTGGCGGCGAGGACATGGTCCGCAGGAATGCCGAAGTCGCGGACGCCTTCTTCGATGACCCAGTCGTTGGTGGAGCTGACGGCCCAGATCTCGGTTCCGAGCTGGTGGAGTTGATCGATGAGGGATTTCATCTCCGGGAAGATCCGGGGACGGACCAACTCGGTGAAGTAGACGCGAGCGACGCGGCGCATCTCGTCCTCGCGCAGACCCTGATACATCTGGACCATTTCGCCGCAGATCGCGACTTCGGAGACATCACCGCGGAGATAAGCGCGATAGCGGCTGTCGATGAAGTCGACGACTTCGCGGGAGACGAGACCGGATTCGATGGTCCACTTCATGAACTCGGAGCCGGCATCGCCGGACCAGAGGGTGCCATCGCAGTCAAAGACGGCGACGCGGGGTGCGGGATCGAGGACGGCGCGGTGGAAGTCGGTGGATTGCAGGGCGGGGACGGGGACGACGGCGCTCACAGGGGGCTCACTTTCACGCAGGCGGCGTGGCGAAGGGCTGACGCGACCGCGGCGTATGGCTTCTATTTTACGAGAGGGAAGGTGAACCTACGGTGACCCGCTCAACGGATCCGGTGCATCTTAGGGGTAAGGAGAACGATTCGCATGAGTGAAGAACATCTGTCGGGGCAGGCGGGAGTGAAGAAGATTGGCGAGCTGATCCAGGACATACGGATCGCGATGATGACGACGGCTGCGCCGGATGGCAGCTTTGACAGCCGGCCCATGGCGACGCAGAAGACGGAGTTTGATGGAACGGTTTACTTCCTGACGCGGCAGGAGTCGGGCAAGGTGCAGGAGCTGGCGGATGATGCGCATGTCTCGCTGCTATATGCCGATCCGGGTGACTCGAAGTTTGTCACGGTGAAGGGCAAGGCGACGGTGTACCGGGACCAGGCGAAGATTGAGGAGCTCTGGAATCCGATGTACAAGGCATGGTTCCCGGGGGGTGAGACGGATCCGGCGATCGCGGTGCTACGAGTGACGATCCATGAGGCGCAGTACTGGGAGGCTTCGAGCAGCCGGCTGGTTCGTGGAATCAAGTATGTGGCCGCGGCGGCGACTGGCGGGAAGGTTGATATCGGGACGCAGGGAACGGTGAAGCTGTAGGTTGTTTGCCAAGGGAGTCCCCCTCCTTGTACTTGGTGGTAAGGTGTTCATTTTGTTGATGTTGTCGGAGACTTGCCTTCTAAAATATTGAGCGGTAAGGTGTTGTGGGTAAAATATTCTAATGATTGGAGTTAGGGCCCGGGCTAGAGAAGCGGGTCCTTAGCTTTGCTCAGGATGACAAAGGGGGGTTGGGTTGGTGGTTGGAGAAGCGGGTCCTTCGCTTTGCTCAGGATGACAGCGGGGTTGGGGTTGGAGGTTGGAGAAGTGGGCCTTTCGCTCGCTCAGGATGACGGAATTGGGGCGGTCTTGGTTCCTCCCCCATTTGCTCGTTCTGATTAAGCGTACCTGTTTGGGTCGGGTGTTTGCGCCAAGGGGACTTCCTTCAGATGGGTGGCAGGCCATCCACGACAGGGATGCCGGCGGGTGGGGTGAAGACGAAGTCGGTGGGGGTGACGGGCGGGTTTTCCTGCAGGTTGCTGAAGTGGAACTCGGTGACGGATCCGTCGACTTCTTCGAGCCGGAGAGCGCGGATGGCGCCGGTGGACGTCACGTCGAGGGTGAGGGACTTCATGCGGGCTTCCTGGCCGCGAGGGACGCCGTGGACGATGGAGCCGCCATCGGCTGGGGTGATCTGGATTCCGGTGAGCTCGCGGGCGAGCTCTGCATGGCCCAGAAGGAGGCGGAGCGGGGAGCGGAGATCGTCCATCTGTTTGGCGGAGACGCGCTGGGCCTGGGCGTCGCCGGGCGCGTAGGACCAGGCGTACTTGCCGTCCAGGATGAAGAGCTTGCCGGCGGGATCGGTGTAGGACCAGCGCATGCGGCCGGGTTTACTGAGGAGGAGGGTGCCGGCTTCGGACTTATGAAGGCCGAGGCCTTCGTAGGTCTCGGTAAAGGTGGTACGGAGGGAGCGAAGGTGGTTGTAGTGGGTGTCGACGGATCTGAGGATAGCGGTGTCCGCGGGGGAGAGCCTGGGATCCTGAGTGTGCGCAGTGCAGGGCAGAAGCAGGAGAGCCAGTGCAAGGGCACTGGCTCTGAGGTGCGGGGTGGACGGGACGGTCATTGGATGGGCTGGGTGCAGCTGGTGGCTCCCTGCGGATCCTTGCGAATGGTGTTGTTTTCGTCGGAGCAGAAGCCATTATCGCCGGTCTTGCCGACGGACTGCGGGACCGCGGTGATCTCGAACGAGGTGTACATGTCCTGATTGTTCACGGTCACCTTGGTGCAGTTGGTGACAGAGAAGGTGTAGCCGGACTTCTGGCCGGTGGAGAGCGCGGGCTCGATAAGCTGGGCAGATTGCGCGGTCGGTGCACCGGCTTTAGGGTCGCCGCCCAGGTTCGCGAGGCTGCAGGCAAAACCATTTGCCGGATACGCGGAGTTGTACTGGAGCTCGGCCTGGGCGATGGTGCGGACGGACTGTATAGCGCTGGTCTCGTTGGCCTGTTTGCGCAGCTTGAGCAGCTGGGGCACGGCGAGGGTCATGAGGATGAGCATGACGGACATGACGATGAGTAGCTCGATGAGGGTGAAGCCTTCCTCGCCGTTCTGCTGCTGGTTCCCTATAACGCTCGTTCTGGTCATGAATCAGTCCCTTTAATCCGATGGTGCAATTTGTTGCTCGAACAGAGTACCGCAAAGCAGGCAGGTGGCTCAGACGAGGTCGGCGCGATCGATCTTGAGGGTGCCGAGATTGCCGAGCATGGTGAGGGCCAGGTTTCCGGGTTGAAAGAGCTCCTGGGCCAGGGCCTGGATCTCATCCGTAGTGACGCGGTCGATATCGGCGACGATCTCGTCGACACCGAAGAAGCGGCCGTAGTACATCTGCTGCCGAGCGAGATTGGCCATGCGGCTGCCGGAGCTTTCTAGACCCATGACGATGTTGCTGCGGAGCTGGTCCTTGGCCCGAGCGAGCTCGAGATCGGGAACAGGCTCGGTGGTAAGACGAGTCAGTTCCCTGACGGTAAGCTGGATGACCTCGCGAGACTTTTCGATGGAGGCGCCGGCGTAGACGCAGAGCGAGCCGGTGTCCCGGAAGGGGCTCATCTCGGAGTAGATGGAGTAGGCGAGGCCGCGGTCTTCACGGATCGTCTGGAAGAGGCGAGAGCTCATGCCGCCGCCGAGGATGGTGTTCATGAGATAGAGGCCGTAGCGGCGCGGGTCATTGACGCGAGGGGCGGAGACACCGAGGCAGATCTGCACCTGCTCGAGCGAGCGCTTGCGCTTGAGGGTGATGTGGGGACGGGCCCGGGGCGGTGTGTCGCCGGCGATTAGGGGCTCCTGGTGAGGGCGAAGGGAGCCGAAGCGGCGTTCGACCTGAGCTACGAAGTCGTCGTGCTCGAGGTCACCGGCGGCGGAGAAGACCATGGTCTGGGCGGCGAAGCGGCGGGCGTGCTCGTGAAAGAGGATCTCCTGATTGAAGGAGGAGACGGTCTCAGCGGTGCCGAGGATGGGCCGGCCGAGAGGGTCGCCCTTCCAGAACTTCTGGGTGAAGATCTCGTTGACGAGGTAGTCCGGATTGTCCTCGTCCATTTTGATCTCTTCGAGGATGACGCCCTGCTCGCGGCTGACGTCCTCGGGAGTGAAGGTGGGGTGGAGAACGAGATCCGAGAGGACGTCGAGCGCGGGCTCTGCCTTCTCTTCGAGCACCTTGATGTTGAAGCAGACGTTCTCTTTGCTGGTGAAGGCGTCGAGATTGCCGCCCATGCTGTCGACTTCGCGGGCGATCTGCTGGGCGGAGCGGGAGGTGGTGCCTTTGAAGACCATGTGCTCGACGAAGTGCGAGATGCCGTTTCGGTCGGCGGTCTCGTCGCGGGCTCCGCTGGCGACCCAGACGCCCATGGAAAGGCTGTTCACGTGACTCATGCGCTCGGTGAGGACGAGCATGCCGTTGCTGAGGACGGTGCGGCGGATATTGCGCGTGGTGGAGCGGACGGCTCGTCCTTCCGGGCTGAGCGTGTCGATCGGGGAAGCCGTAGCGGACATGAAACTCCTTACTGCATATTGTTTCACAGGCTCCGGGCGCGTTTGGACGCTGCATGAGCCGAAGTGGAACAGAGGCGATAAACTGTTAGATAGCGCCCGTGCTGGCTCGACTCATGCCTACTTTACCCACATCGTCGACATCGAGTTTGAAGCTCCAGCCTTTATTTGGGATGAATCTCGCCGCGCTGACCGAACTGATGGCTGGCTTGGGCGAGAAGCCGTACCGGGCACGGCAGCTGTTTGACGCGATCTACCGACAGCGGGCCGGGGCGATGGAGGAGATCACAACGTTGCCGGCGGGTCTGCGCGAGGAGATCCGGAAGACGCACGAGATTGGATTGCCGGTTCTGTCGTCGACGGCGCGCTCGGTGGATGGGACGGAGCGCTATCTGGTGCGGCTCGCGGATGGCGAGACGGTGGAGACGGTGTGGATGCCGGAGGGGGATGGCGGCGAGCGCGGCGACGGGACGGACGCGGCGGCGGAAGAGGAGACGGACGAGGCTGCGCGGGCAGGCGAGGCCGTGGCGGGATTTCGAAGGTCGACAATCTGTGTGTCGTCGCAGGTGGGATGTGCGGTGAACTGCCAGTTCTGCCTGACGGCGAAGCTGGGGATTCGGCGGAACCTGACGCCGGGGGAGATCGCTGGGCAGGTCGCGGCGGTGCTGAACCGGCACGAGGTTAAGCTGGCGAGTGCGCGGGGCAACAACAATCCGGCGCGGATCAACCTGGTGTTTATGGGGCAGGGTGAACCGTTTTTGAACTATGACCACTTCATGGACGCGGTTCGACTGCTGGTGAATGGACTGGGCATTCCGGAGTCGCGGATGACGGTGTCGACCTCGGGGATTGAGCCGGCGATTCGGCGATTTGCGACGGAGGCGATCCGGCCGAAGCTGGCGTTGTCGCTGAACGCGTCGAACGACGGCGTGCGTGAGCAGATCATGCCGATCACGCGCAAGTGGAACATCGAGGCGCTGCTCGAAGCGTGTGACACGCTGCCGCTGCGAACGCGGGAGTGGGTGACGTTTGAGTATGTGCTGCTGGGTGGGGTGAATGATCAGCCGGAGCATGCGCGGGAGGTGCTGGCGCTGCTGCGAGGACGCCGGGCGAAGGTGAACCTGATCGTGTGGAACCCGGGGCCGGGGATCGCGTATTCGCAGCCCGACCCGGCGGATGTGGCGCGGTTCCAGCAGACGCTGATGGCGAATGGTCTGCCGACGTATGTTCGCAAGCCGCGTGGGCGGGATATCTATGCGGCGTGTGGGCAGTTGAAGCGGACGGTGGAGACGACGCCGCATCCGGAGTTGATTCGGGGGATTGTGCCGGCTGTAGCGAGCTGAGGCGGTTCAGTTGCGGGGCTGGCGGCGGCGCTCGCGGAGGCCGATGTTGAGGAGGGCTTCGGTGACGCGGTCGTACTCGTGGCGGAGGACGTCGCCCTCGTGGACGAAGTTGCCGACGATGGGTTCGACGCCGAGGCTCTTGATGCGGTCGAGATCGGCCTGGATGGGGGACTGGCCTTCGCGGGCGTATTGCTCGAGGCGCTGGGGCGAGATGGGGGAGTTGTTGATGAGGGCGTAGTCGAAGATGCGGGAGCGGAGCGGGCCGGCATGGGCGGCGATGCGCTCGATGTGCTCGGAGGCGGTGAGGCCGAGGCTCTCGTTGGCCTGGGTCATGAGATTGCAGATGAAGACGCGGGTGGCTTTGGAGGCGGCGAGGGCCTCGGGGATGCCTTTGACGAGCAGGTTGGTGATGAGCGAGGTGTAGAGCGAGCCGGGGCCGAGGGTGATGAGGTCGGCGTTGGCAATGGCGTCGAGGGTCTCGGGAAGGGGACCGGCGTTGGCGGGGTCGAGCATGAGCTCGACGATGCTGCACTTGCTGGCGGTGATGTTGGTTTCGCCGTGGACGACCGTGTCGTCGTGCATTTTGGCCGACAGGGTGACGTTGGTGTTGGTGGCGGGGAAGATGCGGCCGCGGGTGGCGAGGATCTGCGACGACATCTGGACGGCCTGAGCGAAGTCTCCGGTGATGTTGGAGAGCGCGGCGACGAAGAGATTGCCGAAGCTATGGCCTTCAAGCTCGCCCTGCTCGAAGCGGTAGCGGAAGAGTTTGGAGAGCAGATGCTCGTCTTCGCTGAGGGCGACGAGGCAGTTGCGGACGTCGCCCGGCGGCAGCATCTTAAAGTCTTCGCGGAGGCGGCCGGAGGAGCCGCCATCGTCGGTGACGGTGACGATGGCGACGAGGTCGCGGATGAGGGTGGGGGCGTCGCTGTGGAGGGGGCTGTCGCTATCGTGCGAGACGGGTGCCGCTACGTAGCGCTTGAGGCCGCGCAGAAGAGTGGAGAGGCCGGTGCCGCCGCCGATGCAGACGACGCGGATGGTGCGTCCGTTTCCCATGCCATGACTCTGCGATTCCATTGCCGTCGCTCCAAGCTCTCTGCGGACCCAGTTTATCGCCTGGTTCGATTTGGATCGGTGTGGCGCCGGTCAGGCTTCGGGATAGAGGAGTTCGGTGAAGCGGGGATCGTCGGCCATGTCCTGGAAGTCGGAGTCAGCTCGGGCCTGGATGCGATTGAGGGGGTTCTGGCGGATGGCCTCGGTGAGGTGATCGAGGCACTGATGCGAGTCGCCGGCGATGCTGGCGAGAACGGCCAGGCCGTAGAACGCGTAGTCGGCGCGATCATTCTCCGCGAGGATGCCGCGGAAGTGCTCGCGTGCCTCATCGTACTTGCCGGCGTTCAGCAGAGAGATGGCGTAGTCATACCGCTCTTCATGGCTCTGGAAGGTGACTTTTCCTTTCTGCACTTTGAGCAGGCAGGCGTTGATGTACATCCGGATGCGGTCGGCGAGATCGCCGGGGCTTGAGGCGAGCATCTTGTCGAAGGCGGCATGGGCCTTGTCGTACTTGCCGTCCTGCATGAGGCGAACGGCTGCCTCATAGAGAGCGAGTGCCTTGGCCCGCGACTCGTCGATGACTGGTGGTTTTGCGCCTTCAATTGTCTTTACTGCCCGTTTCGCAGATGCTGTCACTGTTTTCGCTTGAGCCATAACGTTCTCGCCGGAGTTCAGGGAAGCGCTTAAAGCGTTGTAGGAAACCTAGCGCTTCTCACTTCACACTCGTCTCGGTTTTATACGCAGACCCCGCCCCCGGGTCAACCCCGCCGCTTGCCGTAGACCTGCGGGTTGAGTTCGGGATCGTTGTACATCTTCATCTGGCGGTAGAGTTTGAAGGCCTTCTGGCCGGCGGTAATGGCTTGGAGGAGAGCGTCGAGAGCGTCGACGAGATCCGATCGCTGCTCCTCGAGGATGAGGAGACGATCGGCATTTTTGCGGCGATGTTCCTCTGAGGTGTCGCGGCGCTTTGTTTCTTCGCGGGTGTGAAAGAGCTTCAACGCGAGAATGGAGAGGCGATCGAGCATCATGCCTGGCGTTTCAGAGTGCAGGGAGGCGGAGCCGGGAGAGGCGGGCAGATGATGGAGGAGCCAGTCGTCGATGGCTTCGACGAGATCGTTTCTCTGCTGATTGAGGCGGTCGATAGCTCGCTTCACGGCGGCGATCTCTCTGTCCGTAGCGGAGGGGTCTCGAGCCTTGTCCTCTTCGTGCCAGAGATCGAAGTTAGCGTGATGCTCGCGTTCGACGAGGGTGCGGAGAGTGGTGTCGGCGGTGGCGGAAGCGCTGGCCTGATGCCACTGAGCGGTCCAACGTATCTGCGCGTCCGCGAGCTCGCGCACGTCCTGCCCCTGGGGTGAGATCTCCATCTCCGGACAACTCTACCAGCCGTCGCGGACGTAGATTTGAGGCATTCTAGAGCTGATCATGTCGCTCCCCATCCTTGCCGCGCCGAAGACGATTGCTGAGCCGGAGGTTCGCCGGGTCTTGATCTACCGGCTGGGATCGCTGGGGGATACGTTGATTGCGCTGCCGGCGCTGCATCTGGTGGCGCGCGCGTTTCCAAATGCGGAACGGTGCATGCTGACGAACCACCCGGTGAACGTGAAGGCGCCACCGGCCGCGGCGATTCTGGAGCACAGCGGCCTGGTGCACCGGTACCTGCGGTATTCGGTCGGCACGCGATCGCTGCTGGAGCTGGCGCGCCTGTGGAGTGAGGTGGTTCGGTTCCGGCCGCAGGTTCTGGTGTACATGGCGGCGGGACGCGGTGTGGCCACGGCGCGGCGCGATGCCGCTTTTTTTCGATTGTGCGGCATTCGGCGGCAGATCGGAGTGCCCCTGACCGATGTGATGGACCTACCACAGCCGGAGAGCGGGTCGGGCCTGGCGCAGATCGGCGTGCGCGGGGTGGCGATGCCGGAGATCCCGTACACGCTGGAGCCGGAGGCGGCGCGGCTGACGCGGAACCTGGCGGAACTTGGCGACGCGGAGCTGGAGAGCCCAGCGGCATGGGATCTGCACCTGACGGAGCAGGAGCGGACGAGAGCTGCCGAGGTCTTGGGTCCAGCAGGAGCCAGACCGATTCTGGCGGTCTCGGTGGGGACCAAGGTGCAGGCAAAGGACTGGGGGCGGGAGAACTGGCGCGCTCTGTTGACGCGGTTGGGCACCGAGCTGCCGGAGCACGCGCTGGCGCTGGCCGGGGCGGGCGCAGAGGGCGAGGCGAGCGAGTATGCGGCGGCTTTGTGGCGCGAGGGTTCGTCGGGACCGGTGATCAACCTATGTGGCGCGCTGACGCCTCGGGAGAGTGCCGCAGTGTTTGAGCGGGCGGAGCTCTTCCTGGGGCATGATTCCGGCCCGATGCACCTGGCAGCGGCGGTGCAGACGCCGTGTGTTGCGATCTTTTCCGCGCGGAATATCCCGCGGGTCTGGTTTCCCTTTGGCGCACGGCATCGGGTGTTGTATCACCGGACGGAGTGCTGGGGATGCGGACTGGAGACGTGCCTGATTGAACAGAAGCGATGTCTTACCAGCATCAGCGTCGAGGAGGTATTTCGGGCGGTGATGCTGTCGCTGGCTGAGAATGCCACTGCGCGAGTGACGTAGCGCGCGGGCTTCGCGCAGACGACACACTTCCGTTCCCGGGAAAGCTTGTGTAAATTAAGCCCATCAGAACAAGCAAAACCGGGGTGCAGACGGGCCGTAAGGCGTGGCATCTCGTGGAGTTTCACGGTGGCAGAGGTTTCCGCTGCGACGCCGGGTTTCTATCTCTGTCAAATGGCGGGTTTCATGATGCGTCTCCCGATGTGGAAGTGGATTCTGGCACTCACGGTTCTGCTGGGATCGTGTGTTGCCGTGAGGCAGACGATGGCACAGACGGCGGCGACTGGTCAGACGGACCGGGTTGCTGCGCTCGAAAAGCAGGCCGGCGACAATGCTGCAGCGATCGCCGCGGCGCAGACGGCGGGCGACAACGGATGGATGCTGGTGAGCTCCGCGCTGGTGCTGATGATGAGTGCGCCGGGGCTGGCGCTGTTCTATGGCGGTCTGGTGCGGAAGAAGAACATTCTCGGCACGATGATGCAGACCTTCGCGATGATGGCGGTGATCACGGTGCTGTGGGCGCTGCTGACCTACTCGCTGGCGTTCGGCGATGGGAACGCCTTTATTGGAGGTCTGCACAACGTGTTCCTGCACGGGGTGGGACTGACCCCGGACAAGGAGTATGCGGCGACGATTCCGCTGCAGACGTTCATGGTGTACCAGCTGATGTTCGCGATCATTACACCGGCGCTGATCACGGGGGCGTTTGCCGAGCGGATGAAGTTTTCGGCGATGCTGGCGTTTCTGACGCTGTGGGCGATCTTTGTGTACAGCCCGATGGCGCACATGGTGTGGGGCAAGCACGGCCTGCTGAATGCGACGCTGGGCGGCCGGTTTCCGTGTCTCGACTTTGCCGGCGGCACGGTGGTGCATGTGACATCGGGAGTTTCGGCGCTGGTGACGGCTCTCTATCTGGGCAAGCGGATCGGGTATCCGAAGATCCCGATGCCGCCGCACTCGGTGGTGCTGAGCTTTATCGGGGCTGCGCTGCTGTGGGTGGGCTGGTTCGGGTTCAACGCCGGATCGGCGCTGGGAGCGGGAACGCTCGCCACCTCGGCGTTTGTGGCGACGCACTTTGGCGCGGCGGCGGCGGCGATTGGCTGGGGCGGGGCGGAGTGGCTGCGGCAGGGCAAGGTCTCCGCGCTGGGGGCGATCTCAGGCGCGGTGGCGGGGCTGGTCGGGATCACGCCCGCGGCCGGCTTTGTGACGCCGATCAACGCGCTCTGGATCGGCCTGATTACGGGGGTGTTCTGCTACTTCATGGTGGTTCGGGTGAAGGCGATGTTCGGGTATGATGACTCCCTTGATGCCTTCGGCGTGCATGGCGCTGGTGGAACCATTGGGGCGCTGCTGACTGGCGTGTTCGCGAACAGTGCCATCAACCCGATCTTTGGAGCGGGAAAGGCGACCGGGCTGCTGGAGGGGAATGCTCACCAGCTGCTGAACCAGCTGGTTGGCGTTGCGCTGGCATGGGCGCTCTCGAGTGTCGGCACGATTTGTATTCTGTTTGTCGTGGACAAGCTGATCGGTCTGCGGTTGAGTGATGAGGACGAACGCGAAGGCCTGGATCTTTCGCAGCACGGCGAAGAAGGCTACGACTGGGCGCACTAGAGGACTTCGCGGAGGGATGGAGCGATGCACAAGATTGAAGCGGTGATTCAGCCCTCGAAGCTGGATGCGGTCAAGGATGCGCTGGTAGAGATCGGAGTGGAGGGGATGACGATCCTCGAGGCGCGGGGACACGGGCGGCAGAAGGGGCACACGGAGTTTTACCGCGGACGAGAGTACTCGGTGGATCTGCTGCCGAAGGTGAAGCTGGAGACCGTGGTGTCTGACGATCTGCTGGAGCGCGCGATTCAGGCGATCGCCACGGCCGCGCGGACGGGCAAGATCGGTGACGGCAAGATCTTTGTGTCGAAGATCGACGAGGTCATTCGCATCCGCAATGATGAGCGTGGCGAGACGGCCCTTTAGAGCGGAGGGTGATGGCGAATTCGTATCGGCTGCAGTCAGCCAGGAGAAGGCTACGGACGATGAGCAGCGAAACGAACACGCCAAAGCAGCCTGATCCCGGTGGTCTGCGGGAGCAATATCAGGCGTCGATCGGCAGACTGAAACGTGCCTTTGTGGAGGGGACGGAGACTGGGCCGGAGTTTGTTCGGCAGCGGTCGCATGCGGTCGATGATCTGGTGCGAGGGCTTTGGCTCCACGCGATACGTGAGAGCGTACCGCTACGGCGAGGCGTGGCTCTCCTCGCGACCGGCGGCTACGGCCGCGAGGAGTTGTTCCCCTGTTCGGATGTGGATCTGTTGTTTGTGCTGAGCGCGGATGCCTCCGAACGCGAGGTCAAGGCGGCGATCCGGCAGGTGAGCGAGCAGATGTGGGATGCGGGCGCCCGCTTCGCGCCAGCGACACGGCGTGTGAGCGACTGTGAGTCTATCGATCCGGATAACGTCGAATTTGCACTAGCGCTTCTGGATCAGCGATTTGTGACGGGTGACACCGAGATCGCAGAGAAGCTGGCGCGTAAGGTGCTGCCGAGGCTGCTGCAGAAGGATTTCAAGGTCCTCGTGAAGGGCATCGGAGATCTGACGCGGGCGCGGCACCTGAAGTACGGCGACACGATCTTCCATCTTGAGCCGAACATCAAGGAGTGCCCCGGTGGTCTGCGGGATGCGCATGTTACGCGATGGCTGGGGAGGCTGAGAGATCGCTCCACACAGAAGGCGACGAGTGTGCCGGCCGAGGATGAGGACTTCCGCGAGGCGGTGGCCTTCCTCACCGGGCTGCGGTGCTTTCTCCACCTACGTCATGAACGGGACGACAACACGCTCGACTGGCAGGCGCAGGACGGCGCAGCTGAAGAGAGGATCGGCGTTCCGGATGACGAAGGCACAGGAAAGACTGCGGTGCGTGATGCGGCGTACTGGATGCGCATTTACTTTCGCAATGCGCGCAGCATTGAGCGGTCCATGATGCTGGCCTTTTCGCACCTGGCTGCTCCGGCGGGAGGAACGAGTCTGCTTGCCCGATTGAGCCGACGAGCTGCGGCTGTGAGTTGGCCCGCGGGCTACCAGACCACGGGAGCTCGCGTCGGGTTGGCCGCAGGTGTGTCTGAAGCGGTCACGGCTTCCGATCCCGAGACGGTGCTCACACTGTTTACGGAGGTGGCGCGAACAGGCATTCTGCCGGACGCCGCGGTCGAGATGAACCTGCTGCACAGTCTGCCGCTGCTGGCGTCTCGCGTGGAAGATGGAGCGGGTCTATGGCACCGGCTTCGCGAGATCCTGCTGGGACGGCATGCGGGTGCGGCACTGCGGGTGATGCATGCCGTGGGGCTGCTGGATCTGCTGGTGCCGGAGTTTCACGGGATTGATTCGCTGGTGATTCGCGATGCGTACCATCGCTACACGGTCGATGAACATACATTTGTTCTGATCGATACGCTGCATGCTCTTGGGGAGGGTGAGGGGCCTCTTCACGAGTGGAGCAAACGGTTTGGCCAGGTGCTGGGAGAGCTGCCACACACAGAGATTCTTTACCTTGCGGCCTTGATGCACGACACGGGCAAGGGACGCAGCGCGAGCGACCATACGGTCGAGAGCGCACGCCTGACGGAGGGAGTTCTGTCGCGCCTCGAGCTGGAGCCATATGAGGCAGGGATGGTGGTTGCGCTGGTGCGAAACCATCTGGAGATGTCGTCTGCCCTGCGTCGCGACATCTTCGATGCGGAGACGATTCGAGCCTTTGCCGGCAAGGTGCAGACCCAGGAGGCGCTCCGCATGCTGGTGCTGTTTACCTATGCGGATCTTAATGCCGTCCACCCGGATGCGTTGACGCCGTGGAAGGCGGAGAACCTGTGGCGGCTGTACATCGCCACCTCGAACTATCTGGACCACAGCGTGGACGACGAGCGAGTGGGCGCGCTCGCGACGGAGCTGGTGGCGAGGGTGACGGCGACGATGCCCGGCGAGACGAAGGCGGTGGCGGCCTTTGTTGAGGGTTTTCCGGAGCGATACGTGCGGACACGAAGCGCGGAGCAGATTCGCACACACTTTGAGATGGCGCAGCGGTTTGCGGCGGATCCGGTGCAGATCAGCTTCCGCTATTCGCCGACGGTGAGCGAGCTGGTGCTGGTCACGATGGATCGGGCGCTGCTGTTTGCCAACGTAGCGGGAGTTCTGGCGGCGTGGGGGATGAATATCGTGACGGCCGATGCGTTCTCTAATCGGCAGGGGACGGTAGTCGACAGCTTCCGGTTTACAGACAGCTTTCGCACCTTGGAGATGAACGAGTCGGAGCGCGATCGTTTTGTGGCGAGCGTGCATGACGTGGTGAATGGCAGGGTGGAGGTGGAGAGGCTGCTGAGCGGGAGGCGAAGAGGCGGTCGCCGGATCCTGAAGGCGCCGTCAGCACCGGCGGTTTCCGTGCATGAGGAGGTGTCGTCGCACAGCACGTTGCTCGAGTTGATTGCAGACGATACGCCGGGACTGCTGCGCGCGGTCAGCCTGACGCTGGCGGCTCATCGATGCAATATTGAGGTGGCGCTTATCGACACCGAGGGAGAGACGGCGATCGATGTCTTTTACCTGACGCGGGATGGCCAGAAGCTGAGGGCCGAGGAGACATCAGCCCTGGTGGAGGCTCTGGTGGAGGCGGTGGCTCGGAATGCCAGTTAGCAGGTGGACTGCGGTATGGGCGCCCTTTCTTCTGCTGGTTGGTGCTGGCATGACTCAGGAGGCGAAGGGACGAGCGACTCAGCCGGCCGGGCCGCGGGGCGTCGGAAAGCCATGCCGGGAGGTCCAGTTCGAAGGAACGGTGACCGCGGGCGGTGGCTTCCGCAAGACATTTGCCTCCGGATTAGATTTTCTTCTGGAAGCGGTGCCGCATGGGTGGGTGATCAGAGTTTTGCCCTCTGTGGGAGCCCGACCAGCGCAGGACTTTGCCGAGGTGGCGACACCGCCGTTTCGCTCGATCAACCCGTTGCTGCTGACAACTGATTTCGGCTTTCGCGCACAGGATGTTGTCGGGTGGAATCCGCGGACGTTTCACTCTGTACGAAAAGCAGCGGAGTTCCCCGAGGCGCAGCGGGCCTACCTGGCGGCGACAGCTTCGCGACATCCGACGGCGGCAGAGGACGCGGCTGTGACCCGGGTGGCGATGAAGGCACTGGAGGGCCGTTTCGAGCTGCTGGATGCCGTGCTGGCGCCGGGATCGGCCGACCAGAGTGCGGCGGCCGGCCTGGTAGCGAGCCACTTCGCGACGACAGCGCATACCTTTCGTGCGCCTGAGAACGGATCGACAGGTGCGTTGGGAGAGGTTCTGTCGCTTCGTTTCCGTGTGACGCTAAGTGTGCCTGACACAATGTCTTGTGACCCAGCAGCCAACCCGGCACAGAAGCATTGATGCCAGGTCATTTCCTGCTCAGGATGAACCGGGATCGGTCATAATGGAAGTCATGAAGAGCGACAACACAAGTACCGGCCGGCCTACCGAGGTGCCGCAGAGGGGTGATCGCTATCTCTTCGGCAGCATGGACAGCATGGCGAAGAACCAGGTCAAGGTCAATGAGGTGAACTGGGGGTACGACCAGCCTGAAGGCATTGTTCTTGCGTCGCTGGATGCGGCTGTGAACTGGGTTCGAAAGAACTCGGTGTGGCCGATGACGTTTGGTCTTGCGTGCTGCGCGATCGAGATGATGTCCATGGGCGGATCGCGCTACGACATTGCACGATTCGGTGCGGAGGTCTTTCGGCCGTCGCCGCGGCAAAGTGACTTGATGATCATCGCCGGGCGGGTCTCGCAGAAGATGGCACCGGTGATCCGGCGATTGTACGAGCAGATGCCGGAGCCCAAGTGGGTGATCTCAATGGGAGCCTGCGCAACGTCGGGTGGTGTGTTTAATAACTATGCCTTGCTGCAGGGTGTGAATCAGATCATTCCAGTGGACCTCTATGTCCCAGGGTGCCCACCGCGTCCGGAACAGCTCTTGTACGCAATTACTCTGTTGCAGGAGAAGATCCAGGCCGAGCGTGGCACGATCCGAAGAACGCTTAATCTGAGCTGAGGCTTTCGGCATGGAATAGCGAGCGCGGCGGGGTGTTGTCAATCAGTAACATTCGTTACTTCTGAGGTTCAGAAAGTGGCGGAGAAAGTACGTTGTCCTAGTACAGTTGATAGAAGAAAGTGCAGATGGGCGAGGAATTCCTTCTTGTCCGGGTTTACAACTGCTATAAAGTTTATCGAATCGAAGTTGAACATAAAGAGAATCCAAGCATCTCGGAAGATATGCAGACGTTTTCGCGGAGGAAGTAGAATGGTTTATAGCCCGTACTCTAAACTTGGCCGGTACGTACTGGCTGCATGTGCGGTCAGCCTGGGAGCAGCCAGCCTAGGTGCACAGACTGCGCCCAGCGCGCCCGCCCCAGCCGGGCCAAACCCTTCACGGTTTGATCTATTCACCGGGTACTCGTACTTTGGCGCACATGGCCAGGTGAAGCCCGCCGGCATTAATTACTCGTCTGTGGATGAGGGCGCGGCAGGCAGCGGTGCGTACTACTTCAACAAGTACGTTGGCGCCGAGATCCTGATCACAGCACATCCGGACGGCCAAAACGATGGAATCTACACGGGTTCAGCGGGTCCGATCTTCCGCGCACCGATGCAGAACTTCACGTTGTTCGCTCATGGATTGGCCGGTGCAGCCCGCATTGGCGGCCCGAACAACAGCGGCACGCCGTTCTACCACGAGCCGTATCAGTGGGGTCCCTCGCTCGCCGTGGGTGGCGGTATGGACTACGATCTACCGTTCTTCAATCATCGTTTCTCCCTGCGTCTCTTTGAGGCTGACTACCGATATATTCATGCCGACTTTGGTCCCTACACGCCTCCCCCGACACCCGGTGTTATGGGCGGACGAGCGAACCTGGGAGCTGCCGAGTTGAGCACGGGCATCGTGACACATTTCGGTTCGATCATTCCGCCGCCGCCAGTGACCTTCGCTTGCGTTGCGTCTCCTGAGACCGGGTATCCGGGTGATCCCATTACAATTACAGGAACGGCAGCGAACCTGAATCCAAAGAAGACAGCAACCTACACGTGGACCACCGACGGCGGTACGATCAGTGGCACGTCGAACGTTGCGAACATTGACACGAAGGCGTCGAACCCTGGCAGCTACACCGCCAAGGGTCATGTCACCGAAGGCAAGAAGCCTGGCGAGATGGCAGATTGCTCGGCTGCGTACACCATTAAGGCATTCGAGCCACCGACGGTCAGCTGCTCGGCGAACCCTTCGAGCGTGAACCCGGGCGATTCGTCGACGATCACCGCGAATGGTGTGAGCCCGCAGAATCGGCCACTGACCTACAGCTACAGCGCGACGGCAGGATCGATAACGGGAAATACGTCAACGGCGACGTTGAGCACGGCTGGTGCAGCACCAGGCACGATTACTGTGACCTGCAACGTTGTGGATGACAAGGGACAGACGGCGTCGCAGACGACCACTGTCACGGTCAACGCTCCCGCACCGCCGCCGGCACCTTCCACCAGCAACCTTTGCTCGATCAACTTCGATCGTGACAAGCGTCGTCCGACCCGCGTCGACAATGAAGCCAAGGCTTGCCTTGACGACATTTCGCTCAACCTCCAGCGTTCCTCTGACGCGAAGCTCGCGGTGGTTGGCAATGCGGCAGGCGGAGAGCGCATGGGCAACAAGCTGGCTGCGGAACGTGCGGTCAACACCAAGGACTACCTGGTCAAGGAGAAGGGCATCGATGCCTCCCGCGTGGCGGTCTACACCGGCACGCAGGACGGTAAGACGGTGACCACCACCCTCATCCCAGCCGGCGCCACGTTGGATAGCACCGGAATCACAGCAGTCGATGAGTCAGCAGTCAAGGTTCATCCCCGCGCTGTGGCCCGTCACCACAAAAAGTAGATCTGTCCCATGAACCATGAGCAGAGGCTGACTGGGTTGTCACCCAGTCAGCCTTTCTCACGTTTGCAGCACATCATTCGAAGTCCTGGTCCACTCTGTCCCTCTGCGTTAGAAAGTTACGCTCCATGAACCGATCTGATTTATGTCTTCCTTTCGAGCGAGCGGCAGTTCGGCTCACTCTTTTCCTGGTCTTGATGTTCTGTGTTGGTTCGGGCGCTTTTGCGGCTCCCTGGTTGCCGTTTGGTCCATTCGGCGGGGATGCCCGGTCGTTCGGCATCGATCCTTCGGATCACCAGCATCTGTATCTGGGCAGTCTTAACGGGTGGATTTACGAGACACACGACCGAGGTGCCACTTGGGCGAGGCTAGCCAGGCTCGCGCTGCGGGATGATCTGGCGTTGGATCACATTCTGGTCGATCCAGCGAATCCGAAGCACCTGCTGGTTGGTGTGTGGATCCCGGGCAGCAAAGAAGGAAGTCTGTACAGCAGTAGCGATGCGGGCAATAGCTGGGTTGAGAATGCCGACATGAAGGGCGAGTCCATTCGCTCCATGACGGAGTCGCTGTCCGACAGCAAGGTCATCATCGCGGGCACGCTCAAGGGTGTGTTTCGGTCGACGGATGCGGGAGTGCATTGGAAGCAGATCAGCCCTGTGGGTAGTACGGAGATCCACGAGGTGGAGTCCATCGCGATTGATCCTTCAAATCCCTTGATCATCTATGCCGGGACGTGGCATCTGCCGTGGAAGACTGTCGATGGTGGGGATCACTGGACGAATATCAAAGAAGGGATCATCGACGACTCGGACGTATTTTCCATCATCGTCGATCCAAAGTCGCCGGCAACTGTTTATGCGAGCGCCTGTTCGGGGATCTACAAGAGTGACGATGCGGCGGCCAAGTTCCGTAAGATTCAAGGCATCCCGTCCACCGCACGAAGAACGCGCGTTTTGAAGCAGGATCCGCAGCACCTGGCCATCGTCTTCGCCGGAACGACGGAGGGGCTCTTTCGAACGGTGGACGAGGGAAAGACGTGGAACCGTACGACAGGTCCTGAGGTGATCGTCAACGATGTATATGTCGACCCGACCGACTCAAAACGGGTTCTGCTCGCAACCGATCGGGGAGGAGTGCTCGCGTCTGACGATGGAGGATCAAGCTTCAGTCCAGCGAATCGAGGCTTCACGGCGCGCCAAGTGGCGGCGTATGCGGCCGATGTCCATCGGCCTGCCTCTCTTTACATCGGTATTCTGAACGACAAGGAGTGGGGCGGTGTGTTTACCAGCGATAACGGAGGTCTCAGCTGGATTCAGCAGAGTACGGGGCTGGGAGGACGCGATGTCTTCGGGCTCACGCAGGCGGTTGATGGTACTTTCATTGCCGCGACGTCGCATGGGATCTTTCGTCTGAAGGACTCCATGTGGACTGAGGCGAGCGCCCTGATGGAGCCGTCTTCGAATGGACCGGTAGGAAAGAGCGGTCGGCGACCGCAAGGCTCGAGTAGAACGGCTCAGAGTTCGCCGCGCAGAGCTGCAGATACGCGAGGGAAGACGGAGACGTTCGATGGCGGAGTTTACGGCATCGCCGCGGATGGCAATCTGATCTTCGCCGTGAGTACCAGAGGGTTATTGGTCAGCCCGACGAGTGGGGAGAGCTGGACGGTGGTGACTGGAGTTCCGGAGGGAACCTACCGGAGTGTGGCGATTGCGAAGAATGTAGTGGTTGCAGCGACGCTCAACTCCCTGGCGATCTCCTCCGATAGCGGTACGAATTGGACAGAGTTGAGTAAGCCGGACACGCTTACTCAGATCGCGGCCGTTGCTGTTGATGACGAAGGAGATATCTGGGTCGGCGGCCGGGAAGGATTGTTCGTTCGCCGCGGAGGGATGCAGAGCTGGCAGAATCCTCCGAATCTGCCAATTCGCGATGTGAACAGTCTCTCCTTCGACCGGGCCTCGCATCAGGTCGTCGCCACGGCGAATAACACGACGACTCTCATCTTTGCTATCCATCTGCCGGATTTCACGACGAAGTCATGGGATACAGGGTGGCACATGCGTTTTGTTCGGGTTGTCGGTGACCACATGATCGGCGCGACCCTCTACGACGGCGTGGTGCTTCAACCACGGATGGTGGAGTCGCCAATTGCGCTCACACACTAGGCAACCGGCGTAAACTTGAGTTATGAGTCTCTCGTTTGCCAGTCCCGCAGCCCGCCATGGCTTTCAGACCGATGATCCTGCCCTTGTGCCGATTTCTGAACGGGTACTCGCCGGCGAGCGACTGAGCTTTGATGATGGTGTTCAGCTCTACCGGACGGGGGACATTCTTGGGGTGGGGTGGCTTGCCAATTATGTGCGCGAGCGCCTGCACGGTGATGTGGCTTACTTCAATGTGAATCGTCATATCAATCCAACCAACGTGTGTGTCGCTTCGTGCCGGCTCTGCGCCTTTGGCCGCAAGAAGGGTGACGCGGGCACGTACACCATGGCTCTGGAGGAGGCGTTCGCGACGGCCGCCAGCGGCTATACCGAGGCGGTGACGGAGTTCCATATTGTGGGTGGGCTGCACCCCGACCTTCCGTTTGAATACTTCATGGATCTGGTCAGCGGGCTGAAAGAAAGATTTCCTAAGGTGCACGTGAAGGCGTTCACGATGGTTGAGGTCGCGTTCCTGGCCAAGCGCGGCAAGATGACGATCCCCGAGACCCTGCAGCGGATGAAGGACGCCGGCGTGGATTCCATGCCTGGGGGCGGAGCGGAGATCTTTGCGGATCGGATCCGACACATTATCTGCGATCACAAGATTGATGGTGGGGAGTGGCTGGAGACGGCGCGCATGGCTCACAAGATGGGTCTGCGCTCCAACGCAACGATGCTGTATGGACATGTGGAGAACGACGAAGATCGTGTGGACCACCTGCTTCGGCTGCGAGACGTGCAGGATGATACGGGCGGCTTTCAGACGTTTATTCCGCTTGCGTTCCATCCGGATCACACGGCACTCGACCACATTCCGAGAACGACAGGGATGCTCGATATCCGCCAGATCGCGGTTGGTCGACTGCTCCTGGACAATTTCGCTCACGTGAAGGCGTACTGGCAGATGATGACGCCGAAGATTGCGCAGATTGCCTTGCGTTTTGGAGCGGACGACATTGACGGGACTGTGATCGAGGAGAAGATCTACCACGATGCCGGAGCGACGACACCGCAGGGCATGCGCCGGGCGGATCTTGTACGTTTAATCACGGAGGCGGGTCGGCAGCCTGTGGAGCGAGACACACTGTATCGCGCGGTGACGCGAAGCGAAGACACCTTTACGGTAGCGGTCTAAAGAGCCGATGCGTTCTCTGATCAGCACGGGTGGTTACTTCGTGTGATTTGCGCTTCGAGTAAGTAACAGGCTTTAGCTACCTAGTTTTGCACTCCGAGTTACTCGACGCAGTGGCGCTTACCCGGTCCAAAGCTTTTCCTCGTGTGGGAATGAACCTTCTCCCGTCACCTTCTTTCTTGAGCTTCCCGCGACCCTGCTGTGATCCATTTCGCGTCATATTCGAGACTTCTGGAGAACGGTGCGACGTGATGATGTGTCGCCCGTGTTGGTAGAAGACTTGCAATCTGATCAGGTACAGAAGATCAACATCCGGTTGAACACTGTCAAGCCTCCGCAGCCATCCGCTGTGAGTTGTTTGCGGGTTCAGAATCCGGGGTTATGACGTGCGGTAAACACGAGCGGACGAGATGCCGCCGCGAGGTGAGATTAGGGGCGAGTGGCCGGCGAGCTGCTCGCCCATTTTTTTCTCGACGGACATTTTCTCTTACTTCTTGCCGAAGACTTCGCCCATTCTGCGGATCTGGGCGCCCACGCCGCGGAGCTTCTCCTCGAATCGCTCGTAGCCACGATCGAGATGATAGACACGGTCGAGAATGGTTTCGCCATCCGCTACCAATGCTGCAAGGACGAGGGACGCCGAGGCACGAAGATCGGAGCACATGACAGCCGCAGACTGAAGCGAGGTTTTGCCGCGTACGGTGGCACTGCGTCCGGAGACTGTGATGTTCGCTCCCATTCGGTTCAGTTCCTGTACATGCATGAAGCGGTTCTCAAATATGTTCTCGGTCACGACGGTGGTGCCATCCGTTTGCGTCGCGAGAGCCATGAATTGCGCCTGCATGTCTGTAGGAAAGCCTGGGTATTCCTCTGTCGAGATGTCCGTCGCGCGGAGATCACCGCCAGAGCGGATGCGGACGGAATCCTCACCAACGTCGAGGCGAACACCACACTGTTCGAGCTTGGCAAGAACGGAGCCGAGATGCTTGGGATTGCAGGCGTCGATGTTGAGATCGCCACCCGTGATTGCCCCGGCAATCAGGAAGGTTCCAGCCTCGATGCGATCGGGGTTGATGCGATGGCGCGCGCCGTGAAGTGACGGCACACCGACAACCCGGATGGTCGAAGTTCCAGCTCCCGAGATGTTCGCTCCCATCGCCGTGAGGAGATCCGCGAGGTCGGTGACCTCGGGCTCACGAGCGCAATTCTCGAAGAGAGTCTCACCGTCGGCCAGGACGGCGGCCATCAGCAGATCTTCGGTTCCGGTTACGGTGATCTTGTCGAAGACGATGTGAGCTCCGCGGAGCCGGTCTGCCCGCGCTTCAAGATAGCCGTGCTCCTGAGAGATGGTGGCGCCCATTGCCTCCAGGCCCTTGATGTGGAGATCGATGGGCCTACCACCAATGGCGCAGCCTCCGGGCATCGCGACACGGGCAATGCCAGTCCGGGCGATCAATGGCCCGAGGACAAGGGAGCTGGCTCGCATTGTCTTGACAATCTCGTATTTTGCGACTGGATCGGAGAGAACCGCGCACCGGATGCGTGTGCGGTGCTGCGCGCGGCCGTAGCCGAGTTCGACCTCCGCCCCCATGCTCTCGAGCAGCTTACGTTCGGTTTCGATGTCTCGGACCTGCGGGACGTTCTCGAGAATGACCTCATCTTCGGTGAGGATTGCAGCCGCCATGCAGGGAAGTGCGGAGTTCTTTGCGCCAGAGATTTTGATAGTGCCGAGCAGGGGATTCCCACCACGGACGACGAATTTGTCCATAGGGTGAGTTTACGGAAGTGGAAGCGGAAGTGGGGTGCCGATATGGATGCGGCGGGGAAGATCAACAACGCCGGATGGTGCCCCCGGCGTTGCTTGAGTCAACGCTAGAGTTCGAGTCTTGAATCGTCGATGGCGAGGCGCACGTTGCCGTCGGACTTCGTGAGACGCCGAACCGCCTCCATCTTGTCCACACCAGCCTTCAGCATGACGACGGCGATCGGGATCGATTTGCCAGCCGACTTGATCGTTCGAATAGCGACCTCACGGTCGATGTCGCAGACCTTCATGAGAACGCGAATACCGCGCTCCACCAGCTTCTCGTTCTTCATGTGCACGTTGACCATCTGGTTCTCGTACACATAGCCGAGCCTAGTCATGGCACCGGTGGTGATCATGTTGCAGATCATCTTCTGCGCCGTTGAAGCCTTCATGCGGGTGGAGCCGGTGATCACTTCAGGGCCAACCTCCGCGATGATGGTTGTGTCGGCGACCTGAGAGAGAGCGGTCCGGTGGTTACAGGTGAGAGCGGCGGTCTTTGCTCCACGTGCCCGCGCATACTCCACGGCGCCGACGACATAGGGTGTCCGTCCGGAGGCAGAGACACCAATGACGATGTCTTTGCGGGTCGGGCGTCGACGGGCGATGTCTCGCTGTCCAATCTCTGGTGAGTCCTCGTTGACATCGGAGGCGCTAGCCAGAGCTTTCGGGCCGCCAGCCATGATGTACTGCACCTGAGAGGGTGCGGTCGCGAAGGTTGGGGGGCACTCAGAGGCATCCAGGGCAGCGATACGACCGCTGGATCCGGCGCCAACATAGATGAGCCGGCCGCCATCACGCAGAGATCGCGCGACTGTATCGATGACGATCGCAATCTCGGGCAGGGCTTTCTTTACCGCCGCCGAAATCTTTGCGTCTTCGTGATTAATGATCCGGGCGATCTCAAGTGCGGACTTGGTGTCCAAACCTTCTGAGGCGGCGTTTGCCGTCTCCGTCATGAGGTCGTAAAGGGTAGAACTCTCGTGATGGTCGTTCCGAGAGGAGGGAGGCTGCTCTAACATCGTGAGGGTGGCCATAGCATTCGCCTACGTTCCTAGCAATTCTACCGTAGTATCGAGCCAATACGATGACCAACACGTTGTAGGCTGTGTTCGCGCGATCGATAGGGGATACCTGCGATGTTAAGGGTACGGAGAAGCGAACCGGCTGGATTCCTGCGAGTGGCGCAGTCACTCGCGATGGCGATGACACTACTGACAACAGCGGCGCACGCTCAGCTCCCCGCCAAATCCACTGACACAGCGTTGCAGCAGAGATTGCAGAGTATGGTGAAGGCCCATGATGGCGGGGTCTCGCTCTACGCACGCCAGTTGAACTCGGAGCGGAGCGTAGAGGTGGACGCATCCAGGCCGGTCCAGACTGCTTCTGTCATCAAACTCGGCATTCTGTATGAAGCGATGGAGCAGGTTCGGGCGGGTCAGATTGAATGGGAGGACAAGGTCGCGCTCAAGGCCGGTGACGCCGTCAACGGATCCGGTTTGCTTCAGTTCCTGGATGCGCCGACTATCCTGACCTTGAAAGATGTCCTGACGATGATGATCGTCGTGAGTGATAACACCGCGACCAATCTTGCGATCGATCGTCTGGGGCTGCGTGCGATTGACGACCGCCTTGCCCAACTCGGGCTCGCGAATACATACCTGTACAAGAAGATCGGAAAGCCCGCGACCGCACCGATGCCTGCAGACCAGAAGCGATTCGGGTTGGGGAAGACGACAGCAGAGGAGATGGGTAGATTGATGGAGCGAATTGCCCTCTGCCAACTCGACGCTGTCCCTCGCGCGGAGCATTCTACGTCTCTGAGCGGAAAGGACGCGGCGATCTGCAACGTTGCCCTGACGATGCTACGCAACCAGTTCTACCGGGAGATGATTCCGCGCTACTTTGACACCCTGGATTCCACCGAGACAAGCGTCGGGATCGCCAACAAGACGGGGAGCCTGGATGCTGTCAGAAACGACGTAGCGATCCTCACCGGCAAGAGCGGGCCCATCATCCTTTCGATCTTTACGTATGGCAACCGTGATCAAGGATGGTCTGTAGACAACTCTGCTGAACTGCTGGTCGCCAGACTGGCGCGTGAGATCGTCAACGCGTGGTCTCCCGAAGGAATCGATGGCAAGACTCTGGTTCCCGGTCTTGGGATCGTGCCACGGAGTATTGACGACGGTGCCGTGGAGCATCCGGAACCGTCTAAAAGGTAGGATGAAACCAGGGGTCCAAGCGATGGAAGAGGTGACGACAACGCGACCGGAAGAAGCAACTCCGCAGAGCTCCGGTCAGAGCGCGCCACCTGTTCTTCCCGCGCGATCGTCGCTGCGCTCCTGGACCCGCGACCTGATCCTCTCTGTCTTCGTCTCGATCTTTATTATTGTTTTTCTCTACCAGCCGGTTCGCGTGGAGGGTACCAGCATGCTTCCGATGCTGGAGGATCAGGATCGTCTGTTCATCAATAAGATGGCCTATCGCATCGGGGAGATCCACCACAGCGATGTTGTGGTCTTTCTGTATCCGCATGACCATGAGAAAAGCTATATTAAGCGTGTCATAGCGGTTCCAGGTGATGATCTGCGCATCGATCATGGGCGCGTGTATGTGAATGGCCAGCGCATCTCTGAGGGGTATGTTCCTGCACGGTATGCTGACGATCGCTCGATGCCTGAGATGGTTGTTCCCGAGCACCAGTACTTCCTTATGGGAGATCACCGCTCGATTTCAAGCGACAGCCGAGAGTTTGGGCCGGTTGAAAGGAGCTTGATTTACGGTAAGGCGGCATTTGTTTATTGGCCGGTCGACCAGGTTGGTGTGATTCGCTGACAAGCATGGCGCGAAGGTGGCATGGCGAATTTGGATAGATCCGGTATGCTGCAGCTGATTGACCCCGGACTCCATGACGCGATACTTCTTCCTGCTGGTATTTACGGTCCTTGAACTGACGTCTTCTGTCGCACCGCTTCAGGCACAGGCACCCTACCATCGTACGAAGCCTCGTACGACCCATCGCCCAATGGTGCGAAGGTCTTCCTTTCGACACGTACCACAGCGGCGACGAGAGTAGTCTTACCCGGATGCTGGGTAGACTGCTAGCGCTTGAATTGCACAAGCTGGGAGAAGCTTCGAGGGTCAAGACTGGCGCCACCAACGAGAGCGCCGTCTATCTCCGGCTGCGCCATCAATTCCGCTATGTTGGCTGGTTTGACTGAGCCGCCATACAGGATGCGGATCCCGTCTGCGATGTCAGCTCCGAAACGGCGTTGCAGCTCTCCTCGAATGATGGCGTGAGTCTCGTTAGCAATCTCCGGACTGGCGTTCGATCCGGTGCCGATTGCCCAGACTGGCTCGTAGGCAATCACGAGCATATGTGCCTTCTCGCGAGGGAAGTTCGCGAGTGCCGCACCCATCTGCGCCATCAGAGTATCCGCGGTATACCCTTCCTGCCGATCTGAGAGCATCTCGCCAAGACAGACCATGGGAGTGAGCGCGTGGGCGCAGGCTGCTTTGATCTTCAGATTGACGTGCTCATAGCTCTCGTTGGCGTAGAGGCGGCGCTCAGAGTGTCCGAGCAGGACATGTGTTGCTCCGATGGAGGTCAGCATTGTTGGGGACGTCTGCCCGGTGTACGGGCCCTCGTTCAACCAATGCATGGTCTGCGCGCCAGCCTTGACGAGACTTCCACGAACAGCATCGATGACGGAGACCAGGGACGTTGCGGTGGGAAAGAGCACGATTTCGCTGCCGTTATGCGAGTCGATCATCGGCAGAAACTCACGGATGAAGGCCACCGAATCGGTGGGACTCTTGTACATCTTCCAGTTTGCGGCGATGATCGGGGTTCGCATGTGATTCAGTCTAAGTGGCCTTCTAAGTCAATCATTTCGATACGCGATTGTACCCGCACCCTCTGACAGGCTCGCATGGCTGTTTCTCGCTACTTGTCTGAGAGGGCACTCACGCCGGGAAGCTGCTTGCCCTCAAGAAACTCCAGGGAGGCGCCACCGCCGGTCGAGATGTGAGTGATCTCGCTGGAGATGCCGGCCTGACGTACAGCAGCGACAGAGTCTCCGCCTCCGACGATCGTGGTTGCGTCGCGATTGTTCGCCACGGCCCGCGCGATCTCGTTTGTTCCGATTGCAAACGCAGGCAATTCGAAGACACCCATCGGACCGTTCCAGATGACGGTGCTGGCGTCAGCTATCGCGTTCGAGAAGGTCTTGATGGATTCGGGACCGATATCAAGGGCCATCTGGTCTGGCGGGAAGGAGTCGCTGCCAGAGAAGATCTTTGTCGTGGCGTCGTTGGCGAAGCGATCAGCCAGAATGTGATCCGTCGGAAGCAGCAACGTCACTTTGTTTTTCGCGGCCTTGTCCAGAGCTGCGCGGGCGACCTCCACTTTGTCAGCTTCGATGAGACTCTTGCCGGTGGTCTGTCCTTGTGCGTTGAGGAAGGTGTACGCCATGGCACCGCCGATGATCAGGGTGTCTACCTTGTCAAGCAGGTGATCGATCACCTCGATCTTGTCCGAGACTTTTGCGCCGCCAATGATGGCTACAAACGGCTTGTTGGGATTACTGACAGCCTTGCCGAGGTACAGCAACTCCTTCTCGAGAAGAAGGCCGGCAGCAGATTGCTTGACGAAGTGAGTGATGCCTTCCGTGGACGCATGAGCACGATGGGCGCTGCCGAAGGCGTCGTTGACATAGAGGTCGCACAAGCTGGCGAGTTGTCGCGCGAACTTTGCGTCATTCGCCTCTTCTTCAGGGTGGAAGCGAAGATTTTCCAAGAGCAGTGTCTGACCAGACTCAAGCTGAGAGGAGAGTTCTGTGGCAATCTCACCGACACAGTCGGGTGAGAACGCGACGTTTTCACCCGGTCCCAGAACGTGGTCCAGCAGTTCGCGAAGGCGGTCGACCAACGGGCGCAGACTCATAGTCTCGACCCGCTTTCCTTTGGGCCGGCCAAGGTGGGAGCACAGGATCACTTTGGCTTTGTGCCGGATGGCGTACTCGATCGTAGGGATGGTCTCGCGGATGCGAGTGTCGTCACCGATTTCTCGCCCGTCCGGCGACAGAGGGACGTTGAAATCCACCCGAATCAGAACACGCTTGTGTGCCAGATCAAGATCACGTATCGAGAGCTTCTGCATCATGTTCTCGAGGGTAAATCATAGTGCGGAGCTCAGGCGGCCTCAGGTATGACGGCATCAACCTCAATCTCCACGCGCCAGTCTGGGTTGAGCAGGGAAGCGACGATCACCATCGTGGCAGCTGGACGAATGATGGAGAAAAACTTGCCGTGAATTCGGCCGATCTCCTCCCAATCGTCCCTTTGCGTCAGGTAAAGACGCGTGCGGACTACCTGCTCGATCGAACTGCCGGCTTCCTTCAGGATCGATGCGATGAGGGTCAAACATTGTTCGGTCTGCGTTGCGGGATCGGCGGTGTCCGCGCCCACGGGGCCGGTGCCGGATACATGAACATGGCTGCCAATGCGAACGGCACGAGAGAAGCCGATGATGGGCTCGTAAGGGCTGGTACCGGGAAAGTTGGTCCGTTCACTCATGCCTATTGGATGAGAGCCAGCGATGAACGGACCGATCCTGGTGAGAGAATCGATCCGTTTTCCGTCGCCGTGTTTACAAACCCTGCTTTTCGAGGAACGAGATCAGATCTCTTACTCGACTGGAGTAGCCCCACTCATTGTCATACCAGCTGATTACCTTGCCGGTCTGGCCGATAACCTTTGTCAGCTTGGAGTCCACAATCGAGGACAGGGGGTTGCCGCGGAAGTCGGAGCTTACCAACTCTTCTTCTGTGTAGCCCAGATAACCCTTGAGGGGGCCGGACTCTGACGCTTTCTTCAGGGCCTCGTTCACGGTGGCGACAGAGATAGGCTTTTCAGAGACGAAGGTCAGGTCGACTACCGAAACTGTCGGGGTAGGAACACGAATCGAGAAGCCGTCGAGCTTGCCGTCCATTTCAGGAATCACCAGCTTGAGGGCTTTTGCAGCCCCGGTGCTTGACGGGATCATGGAGAGAGCAGCAGCACGCGCACGCCGTAGATCCTTATGCGGCGTGTCCAGAATGACCTGATCGTTCGTGTAGCTATGAATCGTTGTCATGATCCCAGACGAGATGCCGAAGGTGTCGTTCAACACCTTGACGACAGGCGCGAGACAATTCGTGGTGCAGCTCGCGTTCGAGATCACGTGATGTTTTGCCGGATCGTATCGGTTCTCGTTGACGCCAAGGACGACCGTCAGGTCCTCGTTCGTCGCGGGCGCGGAGATGATCACCTTCTTTACGGTTGAGCCGAGGTGCGCTTTCGCCTTGGTAGCGTCTGTGAAGAAGCCGGTTGACTCGACGACGATCTCTGCACCGACCGACGCCCAATCGAGCTTTGAAGGGTCACGCTCGGCGAAGACCTTAATCTTCTTGCCGTCGACAGAGATGAAGTCGTCTCCATACGAGATCTGATTTTTCAGGTTGCCGAGAATCGAGTCATACTTCAGCAGATGAGCGATGGTCGCCGGACTCGTCAGGTCATTGACGGCAACGAACTCTATCTCTGGATTGTCGAGTGCTGTACGAAACACGTTCCGACCGATGCGGCCAAAGCCGTTGATGCCTACCTTTACTGCCATACGTGCGGTTGCTCCTATCGCGTACGATTGCGTTCAGCCTTATTGTAAGCGCGTCAGGAGAAGGCGCTTTCGGCCGCGCAGGTAAGCGCAACTGGAAGACCGTCCATTTGCGGCGGATTTCAGCGCTGTGTTACAAGCGAGCTATGCGCGACTTGCGCGAATGGATTCTAGATACGATGAGACGACGATCGAGACGACCGCCCAATGACTCCGAGTCAACCGGGAAGATAGGGCAGGAACTGCCAACGGACCAGTTGGCCCCCCTGCGGCCTACGTATCCGGATCCCGTGCCGAGTCTCCATGTTTCACAAGAGTCGAAGCAGGAGGCTGCTGCGGAGACTTTTAGTCCTGCAGAGACTTCGTCTCCCTCGCCTTCTGGTGAGGAGGCTCGGCCCGAACCTAAGATCATCGTTGAAACACAGCCGGAACATCTGGGAACTCCTCCTGCTGAGGCCGTCGCCTCAAAGTCTCCGCGAGGGTATGTCGTTCTCACGATCGGGCTGCCGGGATCAGGAAAGACAACCTGGTACAAACGCCGGGGAGTCACGCCGCTCTCAAGTGATCTGCTGCGTAACATTCTGTTCGACGATATCAGCGAGCAACGATATCAAGGTCTGGTCTTCTCGACTCTTCGAAGTTTGCTGCGGGCGCGTCTGATCGCGAAGATGCCGTGGAACTACGTGGATGCAACCAACCTTTCCCCGCACGAGCGCCGGCAGTGGATCAAGATGGCTAAGAGTTTTGGGTATGAGGTGCAGGCTGTGTTCTTCGACGTTCCCCTTGCCATCTGCATGGAGCGGAACTCGAAGCGCGAGCGCGTGGTGACGGACGATGTGATGCAAAAGATGGCGGAGCGTCTGCGTCCGCCTACCTTCAAGGAAGGCTTCGAAAAGATCACAGTGGTTCGTGTCAAGGGGCAGCCGGGAGTGGAACCTGCAGGGGAAAGTGCCACCGCGGATCTGCCGGAAGCGCTGGCGGACGAAACGTCCTAGAGGCCTCGAACGCTGGAAAGGGACTGCATGACCACCGGCGAGATCAGTTTCAATCGGGTCACTCTCGATGTCGGTTCGCAGTCCATCCTGCGCGGTATCTCTTTATCTTTCCCTGAGCAGTCAACGACCGCGCTGCTTGGGCGGAGTGGCTCTGGAAAGACCACTCTTCTGAGAACAATCAATGGCCTTGTGACTCCAACGGGCGGAGAAGTCCTCGTTCGCGGCCGCAGCGTTTCGCTCTCCGATCCGATTGAGCTTCGACGTGGAATCGGCTATGTCATTCAGGAGAGTGGCCTGTTTCCGCACATGACGATTGGCCGGAATGTTGCGCTCAGCTATGAGCTTGCCGGCAAATCCGGATCCAGTGCGCAGGTGCGGATGAGCGAAGTGTTGGGCATCACGGGACTCCCGGAGAAGGAGTACGCCCATCGATTTCCGCATGAGCTTTCCGGAGGACAGCGGCAACGCGTGGGCCTGGCTCGCGCGCTGATGAGCGACCCCTCGATCCTGCTGATGGACGAACCCTTCGGCGCATTGGATCCGATTACCCGCTCTGAGATGCAGACGATGCTTCATACCTTGCTACAGCGGGTTCGAAAGACGACTGTGATGGTGACGCATGATCTGGAGGAGGCACTTTACCTCGCAGACCGGATCGTCTTTCTGGAGCATGGCGAGGTTGTTGCTGATCTGCCGTCCAGAGAGGTTCGAACAAGCAGATCGCCGGCTGTTCTCGAGTACATCAAAGCGATCCGTAGGCCGGAGACAGAGATCGCACCCGCAGGGAGAACGTCTTGAATGGGGTGAGGGTCTTCTTCACTCGCCATGGGTGGGAGATCGCCCGCCTGAGCCTCGAACACCTGTGGCTCACGGGGTGCGCCATGCTCCTGGCCGTCTTGCTCGGTCTGCCGCTTGGGATCCTGCTCACACGGCGCCGATCTCTTGCGAGGCCAGTGCTTGCGATTGCGAACGTGATTCAGACGATTCCCAGCCTGGCGCTTTTTGGCTTGCTCCTGCCGGTACCTTGGCTCGGCGAGGATGCGGCTCGCCTCGCTATTCTGGCGCTGACCGGGTACGCCCTTCTGCCGATTCTGCGAAACACGTATACCGGGATCGAGGGTGTCGACCCGGCGCTCAGAGACGTTGCAAACGCACTCGGTATGACGAGCTGGCAGCGGCTCCGGAAGGTTGAGCTGCCGCTCTCGGCAAGTTTCATTCTCGCTGGTATTCGCACCGCAACAGTTATCTGCGTGGGGGTTGCGACGATTGCCGCTGCTATTGGTGCGGGTGGGCTTGGGGAGCTGATCTTCCGTGGCGTTGCCAGCGTCGACAACGGCCTGGTTCTTGCAGGTGCAATCCCGGCTGCTCTGCTGGCCTTGGCCGCCGACACAGGACTGGGCCTTGTCGAGTGTCGGCTTGCGGTGAAGGTTCGCGCCGTATGACTGTCGAGCGGCGCCACTTCATCCTGCTCTGGATTACCACGCTCTGTATTTGCAGCGTCATCGCATGTGCCCCGCCACGCTCTTCGCGCATCACAATCGGCGCGAAGAACTTCACCGAGCAGACCGTCTTAGGTGAACTATTGGCGCAGGAGATTGAGGCGCTCGGTGGAGGACGAGTGGAGCGCCGCTTTTATCTCGCCGGAAGCTACATCTGCCAGCAGGCGCTCGTCGGTGGTCGTATCGACGCTTACGTGGAGTACACGGGGACAGCGCTTACCGCCATCTTGAAGCAGCCGGTTGATCGTGACGGGCAGCGGGTGCTGGGAACGATCTCCAAGCTGTACCGCGATCGATACGGAGTCCTTATAGGCAAGCCGCTGGGCTTCGAAAACACCTTCGCGATGGTGGTCCGGGGTTCGGACGCAAAGAGACAAAATCTCACAACGCTCAGCTCACTTCGTTCTCATGCTTCGACGATGAGGCTCGCAGTGGGCTACGAGTTTGAAGAGCGTCCCGATGGCCTCCGTGGTTTGCAGGCAGCATACGGTCTTCAGTTCGCTGGCGCGCCTCGTGTCATGGATCTCGGTCTGCTGTACCGGTCTCTGGCGGCGAATCAGGTTGACATCGTGGCGGGAAATTCCACCGATGGTCCAATTCAGGCCTTTGGTTTTTTTGCTCTGCAGGATGATCTGCACTATTTTCCGCCGTACCAAGCTGTGCCCCTGGTGCGCCTGGCCTCGCTGCAAGTACATCCTGTAATTGGACAGGCGCTCGACCGGCTGGCGGGTCAGATTTCCGCGGAAGACATTCGCACGATGAACGATGCCATTGATCGGGAACACAGGGATGTCGGAGAGGTTGTGAAAGCATTTCGAGGGAGGAAAGGTCTATGACGATACCCGCGAAGGCAAGCCCGGCTGCTGCGGAGCCATGGATGCGCGGCACGCATACCGACTTAGGTGTGCTGCAGCGCGGTGTGATTCATGCGCTGGAGCTCGCGATTGAAGATGCTGATCGTTGGACCGCTCCGCTTGATGATGTCAAGATGGAGCTGCGTCCGGTTGGTCTGCCGAGCGTCGGCTTTCATCTGCGGCATATCGCCCGGTCATTAGATCGTCTGTTGACTTACGCAGACGGCCGTTTGCTTGATGCACACCAGCTCACGTTGCTCGAGACGGAGGCCCGAGCCGGAACGTGCCATGCGACGCTCCGAGAGTTCCGCGTGACTCTCGCGTCAGGGGTCACTCGCGTTAGAAATTTTGCAGTTCAGGAGTTAGAAACGCCGCGAGGCATCGGGAGATTGCAGCTGCCAACCACAGTGGGAGGCTTACTTGTGCACTGTGCTGAGCATACGCAACGCCATTCCGGTCAGATGGTGACCACTGCAAAGCTTGTGAGTACGCGTTGAACCGCGAACCTGCACATCATCGTGTCCGACGAGTTATGTAACCAGATGTCCCATCTTGTCGCGCTTGGTTTCGAGGTAACGCGCGTTTTCAATCGATTCCGGCACGATGGCTGAGAGCCGCTCAAGGACTTCTATGCCGTGCGTTTCGAGTGCCGCTACCTTTTCGGGGTTGTTCGTCATCAGGCGTACCGCACGAACTCCGAGGTGTTGCAGTATCAGGGCGGGTAATTCGAAGACACGGCAATCCGCCTTATAGCCGAGTTCGAGATTCGCTTCGATCGTGTCTCTTCCATGATCCTGCAGCTCATAGGCTCGAAGCTTAGCCATTAAGCCGATACCACGTCCCTCCTGCTGCTCGTAGAGCACCATACCTCGGCCTGCTTCAGCAATCGTGGCCAGGGCTAACTCCAGCTGCTGACGACAATCACAGCGAAGGGAGTGGAAGACGTCCCCTGTCAGACACTGCGAATGGATACGGACGATGGGCGGGGCTCCAGCAAGATCGCCCATGACCAGCACCACCGCACCTTCCACTCGTACAGAAGGCGCGGGTGTGGCGTCGTTGCAGGGCTCGGGGTTCTGAGTCGTGCCTTCAAAGCCAAGGATGCGAAAATGTCCCCAACGGGTAGGAAAGTCAGCGTCGGCAAGCTTCTGAATGGTCATGGCAGACATAGTCAAAGTATATGATTCACCTTCGTCCTCTTCGATTCGAGGCCGGCGTAGAGTGAAGAGGTGCAGCAGCCTGATTCCAAGCTCATTCTGATCACGCTCCTGGTCGAACTGGGAGTAGCGGCAGCCTTTTCCAGCTCACTCGCACGATCCATGACGTTCAAGAATCTGCTTCTGGCCCCGGTTCGTTCGGTTCGCCAGACGCTGGGCTTGGTGGCGCTGATCTGTCTGCCGCTCGTTCTAGGTGTATGGATCCGAGCTTCGGTCTCGAACTTCCTCGCAGCGGATCTTTCCTTTGAGACGACGATCCTGCTTGGTGTTCTGCTCGGGCCTCTTGCCGCAATGGCGGGTGGGGCAGCTCTAGCGATCCCGGCAATGCTGCACCACGAGTTCTGGTCGTTACCAACCAACCTCCTGGTCGCGGGTGTGGCCGGTGGCTTCCGTCACTTTACCGATCTCGAGGATGTCTGGTCGTTCTCGCCCATGATCGACCTGAGTGTCTACCGGTGGGTGACACGCAACCTACGTCGGCCCCATCTCGATCGGCAGATACTTCTGCTCCTTCTTATTACCGCTCTGCAGTTCGTCGTCAGTTTTGCGGCATCACTGAACCCGCGGCGCCTCTTTGAGCTGCATTCCAGCTCGTGGCTGATTGAGCTGGCCATCTGTGCGTCGGCTCCCGTGGTTGTGGGGATTCCGCTCAAGATATGGAACGCAATCCGCGTTGAACGCCAGCTTGAAGAGCAGGGCAGGCTGCTGCTCGAAGCGCGCCTTGACGCTTTGCAGCGTCAGATTAACCCCCACTTTCTCTTTAACACCCTGAACTCCATTACGTCCCTTATCCGGTTTAAGCCAGATCTCGCGCGGGAGATGATTGGGAAGCTGGCGAACATTCTCCGCGTTCTCCTCAAAGATCGAGAGGCTTTCGTTCCTCTTCGAGAAGAGCTTGGTTTCATCGACGACTATCTTGCCATCGAGGTCGTCCGGTTCGGCGAAAAGTTACGAGTCGTAAAGGAGATCGCAGAAGAGACGATGGACGTCGTCGTACCGAGCATGCTGCTGCAGCCACTTATCGAAAACAGTATCAAACACGGTCTCGAACCGCGCATTCACGGTGGGACCGTCACGTTGCGAAGTCGAATCGTTGGCAGCCGGCTGGTCCTCGAAGTTGAAGATGATGGTCTTGGAGTTCCTCCGGAGCGCGTGATGAGCGACGTGGATCCTAACGCGCTACGACGCCCCGGCCTTGGCGTAGGGATGCGAAACGTTCGGGAACGTATGCAGGTGCTCTACGGCGGTCTTGCGACTGTCGAGATGAACGGCCGTCCCGGTCGTGGCACACAGGTTATGCTCTCAATGCCCATCCTGGATCATGGAGCCGAAGAGTGGGCCAAAGCTGCCTTGGCGGGCGTGCAAGACGCAGGGCAACGGGTGGCCGAAGCGGTCCGCGCACTTACGCGGTCCTAGTGCACTAGCCTATGGATCGCGGCTGACGTCTGAGGACCTCTTCGTAGTAGCTCTCATACAGTGGAATGACGCGGGAGGTGCAGAAACGATCCTGGGCGGTGCGGCGTCCGTTCGCGGCCATGTTGTTCAGTTGATCTGCATCTTGCAGCAGAGCAAGTGCTGCCCGACTCATGCCATCGATATCTCCGACCGAGAAGAGACAGCCATTCACCTCGTCATCGATCAGCTCAGGAACTCCTCCCACACGTGTGCCGATCGTGGGAACACTGCAGGCCATCGCCTCGAGCGCGGCCAAGCCGAAGGATTCCATCTCAGAAGGCATAATCATGAGATCAGCCAAGGGCAGGAGCTCGCTGACGTTATCTTGCTTGCCCAAAAAGTGAATGCGATCCTGGACCTTGTATTGACGTGCGAGATGCTCCGCAAGCGAACGGTCGGGGCCATCACCGATCAACATGAGACGCGCGGGGATTGTGCGGGCAACCTGGGCGAAGACCTTCACGACGTCTTGAACACGCTTCACTGGGCGGAAATTGGATAGATGGACCAGCAACCGTTCGTCCGGTGATGCGTACTGCGGACGCAAGACCGAGACCTTCTCGGGTTGACGTACATACACATCACAGTTGACGAAGTTTCGAATGACTTCGATTGGATTCTTGGTCGAAAAAGCCGCTTCAGTTCGCTCCCGCAGATGTGCCGAGATGGCGGTAACACCATCTGATTGCTCGATGCCAAACCGAGTGATCGGCAGGTACGACGGATCGAGTCCGACCAAGGTGATATCTGTGCCGTGCAGGGTGGTAATGATCGGCAGATACCGAGTTCGATCGGAGAGCGGTTGTGTCTGCAGCATCTGTCGCGCTAGCACAGCTGAGACGGAATGCGGGATGGCGTAGTGAACATGAAGAAGATCAAGCTCGTAGAAATCAGCTACTTCTGCCATACGAGTGGCGAGCGCCAGATCGTACGGCGGATGCTCGAAGAGGGGATAGTTCGAGATCGCGACTTCATGAAAGTGGATGCGAGCTTCACGGCCGGTCAATCGGAAGGGTTGCGAGTAGGTGATGAAGTGCACCTCGTGTCCCCGTGCCGCGAGCTCGATACCCAGCTCCGTTGCCACCACTCCGGAGCCGCCGTAGGTGGGATAGCAGGTGATGCCGATCTTCATGGCGTGAGAGCCTCTTCTCCTTGAGTTTACGTTGCAGTGGGGACCTGTGACTGGCCTACAACTGGACTGTCGCCTCCAAGCGCGTCGAAAGAGACGAGCTGTATTGAGCGGTGCCCAAGGGCTTTCTGGACGACTGTCAGCAGGGCCTCGCGCTCAACATCTCGCTCCCGCAGAAGGCGTGTTGACGTCCTTCTAAGATCTTCATCGGAGAAGCCAGGATGGCAGACGAACTCCCATGTGCCTGCAGGCAGGCTGCGGAGCAGGAGGGTAAGCGTTGCCTGATCGAGATCTCCGGTCGCCGAAACGCCGATCGTTCCTTGTGTTGTGCGAACGCGTCCTTCCCGAATCTGTGGCTGCTTGTGGAAGGTGCTCTGCAGCAGTCTGAGGAGCTGAATCTGTACGCGGCGCCCGAGACGACCGCGTCCAAGGTGGAGACTCCAAGATTGCTCGAAGGGATTGCGGATAGCCGGGATTCCGAGACGTTCGGCAACACGCAGGAGCGGTCGTAGAACAGCAGGGAAGAGATGGGTATGCTTGTGGCTATCCAGATGGGTCGGGCGAATGCCGGCATCAAGCAACCGCGTGATCTGAGCGCCCGCTTCCCGTTCTACCTCGGCTTCATCCAGTTGGCCCAGCAGAGCGGCGCGGGCGAAGGCCGCGAGCGATGGTCGAAGTCGCGTGCGGTCCGGACCCAGAAGCGTTTGAATTTGCGCTGGAGGCGAAAGCGGATCTCCATCGACAAGAACGACGTGGCATCCGACACCGAGTCCCGGCAGTTGCTTTGCAAGCGCGACCGCGTCTTCAAAGGCTGCTCCATTCGCCATAAGAGTAGTGGAGGAAAGTGCACCTGCGCGGTACAGGTCTGCAATGCCGCGGTTCACGCCACGTGTCAGGCCGAAGTCATCGGCGTTGATAATCAACCGCGAAGTAAGGTCTCGTTCCACTGATCCAGAGGTGCTGATGGCGTGAGGTCTGCTTTCCATACCGTAGCCTGTGTCGTAAGGTGACCCTTGCAGCTGGTGTTACGGTGTCAGTTCCGTCGCACTCGCAGCACTCAATTGGTGAATCGCAAGCCAGGTTTGCGCATAAGCGTTCAGTGCATCAGTTGTGGAGGAACGAGCGTCGCGTAACGCATCGAGGTAGTCGATTAAAGCAAGACCTCCGTGGTCGAAGGCGAAGCGAGCGATCGACAGGACATCCGAACTCTCATCGAGATAGTGATTCCCGAAACGGTCAGAGAGTGCTCGGGCGCGAGTGTATCCGACCCATGCCTGATCGACATCTGAGACAACCTGATTGCGAGCGGCAATTTCACTGAGGTGAGCTGAGTTGATCTGGAGGCGAGCTGTTTCCTTGTTGCCTTGATTCCGATCAAAGATCCGCAGTGGCACATTGAGGTTGAAGCCGGCAGAGTTATAGGTTCCGGAGCGGTCGTACTCCCCTTCGAGTGTCGGATCAGCGGTGCCGTTCGCAATTGCCAACTTCGAGGCAGCGTCTGCTACATTCACTCCCGACCGCGCGGCCAGGTAGTCGGGGCGCTTTAGCAGAGCGGTGTTAAGCAAGTCAGCTTCGCCCGCGGCAATCATGGGAGGCAGAATGTCGCCCGCGATATCAAAGCTTTTGATCGGAACATCCGTGCCGATGAGAGTCTGGAGTTGATCAGAGGCTTGCAGAAGGTTGATCTCTGCATTCGCCTGATCGGCCTCAAACCCACCTAACTGCAAATCCAGTCGCTCGAAATCGAGCTTTCCGAGATCGCCCGCCCTGTACCGATCGTTCGCGATCTCAATCTGGTGGCGATAATCCTGGAGGTTGGCATTCGAGAGTTCGAGAGCAGCTTTGGCGACGAGCATCTTTGTGAACGCCTGTTTCACCAGAAGGACTGTCTGCCGCGTCGTATCCTCAAGCTGCGCCGCCGTCTGTGCAGTTGTGGCGCGCGCATCTTCAAGGCGGTACTGTCGCTTCTGTCCTCTCTCAAAGAGTCGCGACACTTGAACGGCGTAGGCGTAGGGGTTTGCGGCGCCCTGAGCGGGAAGGCTTACGTTGCTGCCGTTCAGCCCGAGGTATGGATTCGCGCGGACGCCAGCCTGAATCTCCTGGGCCCTCACGCTGTGCAGAGACTCAGCCGCAGCGAGGAGGATCGGATTTCGATCGCGCGCCAGTTGAACGACCTGTGAAAGCGTCAGCGCGTCAGGACGAGACGATGGTCTCCTGCGGGGATCGGTGGCGAGAGGTGTGATGTCCGCGTAACCGGACGGCGTTTGCGTGATGGACCGGGTGGGCGTCTGCGGGCTCGCACTCCCGGGCATGGAGAGCGACTGAGCGGCAAACTGCCTTGTCTTCGGCGCGGATTCTTGTGCTGCCGGCGCTGCAGGAAGATCTCCTGCAGCCTGCCCACATGCCGCAAGACTTCCACATGCCACGAGGGCAGAGAGCACGAGTTTGCATGGAGAGAAGGAGGTGTGCCGCATTACTGATCAAGCTCCATGTCTGGTAAAGGAAGAACGTCCGTGTCGCGGGCGATCCAGACGTACAGGGTAGGAAGAAGAAAGACGCTGATCACCAGCGCGCCCACAAGGCCTCCGACGATCACAATGGCAAACGGCCGCTGTGAGTCGGATCCGATTCCGTGAGATGTGGCAGCCGGCAGCAGCCCAAGCGTGGCGACGAGCATCGTCATCATGATCGGACGAAGCCGAAGCACCGCGCCTTCCACGGCGGCCTCTTCTATCGACCTGCCGGCAACTCGCATCTGGTTGATGTACTCCAGCATGATGATGCCTGTCTGCACAGAGACGCCGAAGAGAGCGAGAAATCCGACACCGGAAGAGACAGAGAAGTGTGTCCCGGTGAGAAGCAATGCGAGCAGTCCGCCAACGGGCGCCATGGCCAGATTTGCCAGAATGAGCATGGCCCACTTGAATGAACCGAACATGCTGTACAGAATCATGAAGATGATCATGAGGGTAATCGGAAGAACGATCAGAAGGCGGCGGGAGGAGCGTTTCTGGCTCTCGTATTCGCCCGCCCAATCGATTTTGTAACCAGGAGGCAACGGTACCTGTTTGGAGACTTTGCGGATCGCTTCTTCAACGGTTGATCCGAGGTCTCGGTTCCGGACAGAGTATTTAATAGCGACATATCGTTGTCCGTTTTCCCGATAGATCTCTTCGGCTCCGTCCTTTGTCTGCATGTGCGTCACTTGCGCAAGTGAAACCCGCTCTCCTGAGGGGGAGAGCAGGCGAATGTCCGCAATAGCCTCCGGTGTGGCGCGAAACGCAGAGCTGTATCGAACGGTGACGTCGTACCGCGCCTCGCCATCGAGCACCTGAGAGACAGCGCTTCCGCCCACGGCCGACTCAATAGCATCTTGAACATCAGCAACGTTGATGCCAAAGCGCGCCGCGGCGTCGCGATCCACAACGAAGTTAAGATTGGGTTGGCCGATGACCCGGAACAAACCAAGATCGCTGATGCCGCGGATTCCAGACATGACACTGACGATTTCGTCAGCCTTTTGCTCCAGCGTGATGAGATCGTCGCCGTAGAGCTTGACGGCGAGTTCGCCCTTCACCCCACTGACCGCTTCTTCCACGTTGTCCGAGATCGGCTGAGAGAAGTTCCAGACGACGCCTGGAACTTTGGTTAGCTCACGATTGATAGCGCCGATCAGTTCGTCTTTGTTTTCGCTGAAGACCGGGCGCCACGCGGCCTTAGGCTTCAGGTCGACAAAATATTCCGTGTTGAAAAACCCGGTCGTATCGGTGCCGTCATCCGGTCTGCCAATCTGGCTGACGACCTGTTTGACCTCTGGAAACGCAAGCAGAAGGAGGCGTGCGCGATTGACGACCGCCAGGCTCTCTGTTGGTCCTGTAGAGGGGGCAAGCGTTCCCCGCACCCAGATAGCTCCTTCATCCAGGTGGGGGAGGAACTCCGACCCGATGAGACCGGTGGTTACAAGAATGATCGCCGCAACCAGCGCCGCTGAGGCAACACCGACGGTGACAAAGCGGTGCTCAATAGCCCATGTAGCGGCATGACGATATTGCTGCGTCAGCCAGCGAAGGAGCGGATTTTCCCACTCGGTCGCGCCGTTACGAAAGAGAAAGCTCGCGAGTACGGGCGCGAGAACCATGGAGAAGATCAATGCGCCCAGCAGAGCAAAGGCCACCGTCCAACTCATAGGCTTGAAGAGGCGACCTTCTACGGATTGCAACGTAAAGATGGGAAGATAGGCCGTGATGATGATCCCGATCGCATAAAAAACCGGACGTTGCACCTCGTGAGAGGCTTCGCGAATCTGCTCGAGAGTGCTGAGATCCTTCCGGCGTCCATGGCTGAGATGTCGCACAATGTTCTCCACCATGACCACGGCACCATCCACAACCATGCCGAAGTCGAGAGCGCCCAAGGACAAGAGGTTGGCGGGTATATGGCGAAGATCGAGACAGATGGATGCGAACAGCAAGGAGAATGGAATGGTGAGCGCAACGATGAGCGCGCCGCGGAGATTGCCAAGAAAGAGGAAGAGAATGACAACAACGAGGACGATACCTTCCGTGAGGTTGTGCAGGACTGTGTGCGTCGTCAGGTGCAGCAGATCGGATCGATCGAGGAACGGGACCACGCGGACGCCGGCCGGCAGAACACGCTCGTTCAACTCCTGGACCTTCGCGTGAATCCCTTCGAGAGTCTCGTCAGAGTTCGCGCCTTTCTGTAGGAGAACGACGCCCTCTACCGCATCCCGTTCGTCAGAGACCTTGCCGTCGACACGACGAATGGCCCGGCCGATCTGCCCCAGGCGGATCTTGGGTCCTTCGACGACGCTGGCAACATCAGACAGCTTTAGGGCGGTGCCTCCCTGTGCCTTCAAAACGGTGTTCCCAATGTCGGTTGTACTTCGGAAGAGACCGACTTCACGCACATTGATCTGTTGCGCTCCCTGCTCAATGAAGCTGCCACCGGCGTTGACGTTGTTCGCCGCAACCTGCTGCTTTACCTGAGCGACGGAGAGACCGTAGGAGACGAGCTTTGAAGGATCAACGATGATCTGATACTCACGGGTGGGACCACCGAAGCTTGATACATCGACGACACCTGGCACCGAGCGAAAGCTCTTCTCCAGAGTCCAGTCCTCGATGCTCTTCAGCGCCATCGTGTCGTACTTGGGATTGGAGCTCTGAAGTGTGTACCAGAAGATCTGTCCGACGGGACTCCAATCCGTGCCGATCTGCGGCTGCAGGTTGGCTGGCAACGTGACCTGCGAGAGCCGCTCAAGCACCTTCTCGCGATTCCAGTCGTTCACGCTTTCATCGTCAAAGATCATGGTCACGCTTGAAAGACCGGCGAGCGACGTGGATCGAAGATGAGCCATGTGAGGGATTCCCGCCATAGCGATCTCAAGTGGAATTGTGACCTGCTGCTCAACCTCCTCCGCCGCCCGGCCGGGCCACTGCGTGATCACAGTGACGTAGTTGTTCGCAACGTCCGGGTACGCTTCGACAGGAAGATTGTGGAACGAGATGGCACCCCAACCAAAGAGCAGGACGGCGAAGACCAGAACGATAAAGCGATTGTTGAGCGCGAAGTCGACGAGTTTACGAATCATTACTGCGCCGCCGTATTCTGCAGCTCCAGCGCGTTCGCGACGATCTGCTGGCCTGGATGAAGACCGGAAAGGATCTCGACCGTGTTGTTCTCCAGAGTGCGACCGACCGTGACGCGGATCTGCCTGAAGTCTCCCGATGTACCCACAGGTTCGAAGATGAACTCGCGATCATGCAGGTGAAGGATGGCTGGAGCAGGGATCGTCACGACTGGCGATGTCTGAGACCCCAAGAAGGTAGCCGTCGCAAACATGCCGATACGAAGAAGGTTGTCGGGATTGGATACCTGAATTCGAACCTTCGCCGTGCGAATGGCGGGGTCAAGTACTGCTCCAATGTCAGAGATTGTTCCCGTACGAACCTTTTCGGGGTAGGCGTTCAAACGAATCTGAACGTTCTCTCCAAGATGCACTTGAGGCAGCGCGTTCTCATACACGTCACAGATGACCCATACGTGCGAGAGGTCCGCGATGGTAAAGGAACCATTTGCTCCCGCGAACGTGATGCCCGCCGCTCCCGCTGCCGTAGTGTTCTGGGCGATGATCACTCCGGATGCGGGAGCGTACACCTTCACCGTATCGCCGGGATGATTCTTGTCGACGCCAAGTATTCCCAGCTGCTGCTCTGAAGCCTTCAAGGCAGCCAGAGCGTCGTCCTCGCCATTTTGGGCGATCTCCAGCTGACTCTGTGCAATCGCACCCTTGTCAAACAGCAGCTTGTCGCGGTTCAGCACTACCTGCGTCAGATGTTCATCCGCGACAGCCTTTCGATAGGCAGCGAACGCTGTTGTCACGTCAGGAGATTGCACCTCCATGATGAGCTGGCCTCGGCGCACGACGTCTCCCAGCCCTGCATGCAACGCGACGACCTTTCCGTTAGCGATCGAGAGCACCGGTAACTCACGTGACACATCCGGCGCAACGCTGCCGGTCACATTTAGAGTCTCCCTGACTTGCTGGGTAGCGGCTGCAACGAGAAGAAAGGCACTCGCGTTAGTGACATGAACCGCCTCACCCGTTCCGCTGGACACCACGGGAGGCGGCGAAGGGGGCGCTTCGAGTTCAGCGCGATGATTCTCCTTCTCCTTGCATCCTGATGTAAGGAGAAGAGACAAGAGAGGCAAAAGAAGCAGCAATCGGACGTTTGCAGAGGAGCAGGCCTGCAAGAGACGACTCCAAGGCGCAGGCTTCTGCGACGAGACTCCGCAGCGACCAACGGACCGCGCTGTCGTTCCTTGCAGGTGCTTTAGGGGCTGGTACCAATGAGACATAGATATAGGCTATTGCAGGGACGCGCGGGGAGCTGTCAAGACTCAATATCTTTCGATACAGGACCGATAAATCTCCGTTAAACTGGCCATCCGCGGTGGGCGGAGCGTAATACTAGGCCAAGCAGAGATGATGCCGCACTTCTTCAAAACTCGATGGGCTATTCTTGCATTTGGACTCACATTGCTCGGCTTGATTGCGTGGGCTGACCTGGAGCTGGATGATGCAGTCCCCCTTGGCCTTCTCTACATCGTTCCGATTGTGCTGCTGTGTACGATCTTGAATCGTTGGCAGGTCGCTGTTCTGGGGATGGTCTGCACCGTAATTGCTGAGTTTGGTGATGCGTATCCGTGGACGGTGCGGCAGGGAGTTCCCCGCGATACTCTCTATCTGCTGGCATACACCTCAGCCGGCTTCTACGTCTCTGAGTACGTGTCAAGACAACGTGCGGAGCGGCGACACGTGGCGGCACTCGAAGCGGAGATGGAGGCGCGTCGAGGTGCTGAGGAGCAGCTTCGCCTTGTGCTCACCACGTCTTCTTTGGCCATCGTTACCTCGGACGCTGATGGCACCGTCCTTGACGCAAACGGATCCGCGGAGAACCTGTTCTGCGGGGAAGGTACGGCAAAGATTTCGCTGGTGGGAGGGTCCATTAAGGATCTCATTCCGTCTCTTGCGCGAGTGCCGATCAAGAAAGATGGTTGGCAGCAAATCAAGACCATGATGCAGTGCCAAGGATTTCGATCAGGGAACGAGCCGTTCCTTGCGGACGTATGGTTCTCGTCGTACAAGACCTCTCGGGGAGGACGCCTCACGTCGATGATCGTTGACTCTTCCGCTGAGCGACGCGATCGCGAGGAAGAGAACCTGGAACAGGTTCTTGCCGGATCGAGGTTAGCAGTAGGCGCTCTTGCGCACGAGATCCGCAACATCTGCGCCGCGATCGCAGTCGTTCGTACCAATCTGACGGCGAAGTCGCCGGGTCTTCTAGGCTCGGAGGACTTTGTTGCCCTGCAGAAGCTCACGTCCACTCTGGAGCACATGTCGTCCGTGGAACTCTCGCGGGCAAAGCGGCAGGGTACAGCGATTCACCTGCAGCCATTCTTCCGAGACCTGTACATCATCGTGTCAGCGTCGTTGCGTGAAGCTTCGCTTGGTCTTGTCTGGGACATTCGTGACGATCTGCCGGTTGTCTGGGCAGACCAGCAGAGCCTTTTGCAAGTCATGCTGAACCTTGTTCGAAACGCAGAGACGGCGCTGGCAGGGACGCAGGAGGCTGAGGTACGGATCTCTGCAAAGCCAACCAAAGCGGGAGTCGAAGTCACAGTGCGGGACAACGGACCGGGCGTTCAGCAGCCGGATTTGCTCTTTGATCCTTTCCGCACAGGGTATGGAAAAGGAGGCTTTGGCCTCTACCTGTCGCGAGCGATGATGCTGAGCTTCCAGGGAGATCTTCGATACGAACCGTCGGACCAAGGTGCTTCGTTTATCGTCGAGATCGTCGCAACAGAGACAACAGAGGGAAAGCAGAGCTAGTGGACGCTACGAGAATCATTATTGTGGATGATCACACGCTCTTCCGTGAGAGTTTGCAGCGGCTCTTGAACGCAGAGACGCAGTTTGAAGTGGTTGGAGACTTTGCTTCGAGCGACGAGGCGCTGCAGGTCTTCGACAACGGATTGATCTTTGACGTGGCGCTCGTCGATCACGATCTCTCAGCATCTGGTCCGAAGAAGGCGACCGGTCTCGAGCTGCTTCGAACACTCTCGCTACGCTTTCCGAAGGCTCGTTTGCTCATGGTGACCGCTGGCATGACCGATGCGGAGTCCAGGAGGGTTGTGCAGGAGCTAAAAGTTGGTCTCTTTCTGAAGACTGAACCAATAGCGGAGCTGCTGCTCGCCATACAGCGGACAGCCCGGGGGGAACAGTGGGTCTCTTCGGCGGCGGCGCTTTCCCTGCTATCAACGGGTCAGCACACACAGCAGCAACCCGCGCCCATCGCAGAGCTGAGTGCACGGGAGCAGGATGTTCTGCGAGGAGTGTTGGAGGGATTGAGCAATAAGGAGATCGGACATCGGTTGGATCTTAGCGAGAGTTCGGTGAAGGCTGTGTTGCAGAAGCTGTTCGAGCGGATTGGCGTCCGGACGCGCTCGCAGCTGGTTCGGATCGCGATCGAGGCGCAGTTTGCGCTGTAGAGAGTGCGCTCAGACGCACGACTCCTCCCAGAGAAGACGCCCCAGGTTCGCCACGCGTGGCTGCTGCTGTGGTTCGCGGTGGTTCTATGGAGTTTATTGTTTGGCGAAGGCTTGTTTGAGCCTTTCGACCTCGGCTTCGCCGGAACATAGTAAGTTGAGCAAATGGAAGAGCATATTGTCATCCTTGGAGGCGGCTTTGCTGGCTGGTACGCCGCGCGCGCCCTGGCTCCTCGGCTTCGTTCCGGAGCCCGGATTACGCTGATCGATCGTGTCGACCACATGTTGTACACACCGATGTTGACTGAGGTGGCTGGAGGCAACCTGCGTTCGCAGAGTCTTGCCGTGCCGATGAAGGATCTGCCTCGCCGTGTTCGCTTTGTCCAGGCAGACGTGGAAACGATTGACATTGGCAGCCTGAGGGTCACGCTTCCAGATGGAGAGATCCTGCAGGCGACACAGCTGGTGTTCGCGCTCGGATCGACGACGGCGTATCACGACGTCGAGGGAGTTCGAGAAGGTAGCCTGCCACTTAAGACACTTGCGAACGCGACCCAGATTCAGGTGAAGGTAGAAGAGCTTATGGAGCAGGCCGCTCGGTGTGACGACCCACAACGCCGGCGGGAGTTGTTGACGCTGGTGGTCGCGGGTGGTGGTTACACCGGTGTGGAGACGATTGCCGCGGTCGCGGAGAACCTGCGCCAGAGGGCCGAAGCAAAGGGGCTGCAAGCGGATGCAGTCAGGGCGGTCCTGATCGAGCCGACCGAGCGCCTGATGCATGAGACACCGGAGAGCCTGGCCCTTTACAGTCAGCGCCTGCTTGAGCAGACCGGTGTGCAGGTGATGCTGAAGACAGGGGTGAAGACTGTCCAAGACTCAACGATCACGCTTACGAATGGCGAGCAGATCACAGCTGGTCTCCTCCTCTGGGACGCGGGCATCGTGCCGAGTCCTCTTCTGCAGAAGGTAGGGCTTCCACTTGGACGCCACCACGGTGTGGAGGTGGACTCGTGCTGCAGGGTGAAGGGAAGGCCGGGAGTGTGGGCGATCGGCGACTGCGCCGAGATACCACAACCAGACGGGAAGACCTACGCGCCGACGGCTCAGAATGCGACGCGCGAAGGCGCTCATCTGGCACAGAACATCAGCGCCGTGCTGCGAGGCGATGCGCCTCGCCCGTTTCGCTTCAAGATGCTGGGACAGCTTGCGATCCTTTCACACCGGAAAGCAGTCGCAGAGATCCTGGGCGTGAAGATCACGGGCCTGCTTGCCTGGGCTATGTGGTGGGTTATCTACACGGCGAAGCTGCCCTCCACTCGCGGCAGGATCGATGTGGTGAAGCAACTGGTTGGGTGATCTGCCGGACCAGACGAGCGGGTGGTCCGGTAGAGTCCCTCCCGTACTTAGTATGTAAAGTATTGTTTTAGCAAGGGTTAGCTTTGGACCGTGCGTACGGGTTGTTTCTGGAGTTCCAGATAACCACCGTTCCAGAACGGCTCCAAGCGCCTGATCAGGAAGATCTGCCCTGCTTATTCAGCATAGACTCGCGGCGCGGCATGGAACGCCAAGCGAAGGTAGTTGTTAAAGCTCGAGTTAGACGATCTGCGAGTTGACGACGCGGATGCGGCGAGAACTCGGGTTGCGGCTATGACAGGACTTGATCTGCTCAGGGACGAGTCTGCCAGCGCACGCGCGAGATCGTCCTCATGACATGCCCACGATCTCTCCTGCGGCGTCTACATCGATGTCGAGGGCGCGGGAGGAGCGGGGCAGGCCGGGCATGAGCATCATGCTGCCGGAGGTAGCCACGAGGAAGCCGGCGCCCGCAGAGAGAGAGAGATCCGTGATGTGAAGCGTCCAGTCGGCGGGCGCGCCCATACGCTTCGGATCGTCGGAGAGCGAGTACTGTGTCTTCGCGATGCAGATCGGAAGCTGACCATAGCCCCAGCGATGGAACTGATCGAGCTTTTGGAGAGCGAGGGCGCTTAGTTGCACGGACTCCGCACCGTAGATCGTCTGGGCTATTTTAGTGATCTTGTCGAGAGCGGAATCAGCCGCGGCATAGGTGGAACGAAGCTCAGGGTGCGGGTCCGCTTCGATGATGCCGGTGACCTGGCGGGCGAGGTCGATGGTCCCTTCGCCACCTTTGGTGAAGGCTTCGGACAAGGCGAAGGGGACGTGATGTGACTGGCAGAAGTCGCGAAGCATACCCAGATCACTGTCGCTGTCTGTAGGAAAGCGATTGATGGCGATGACAAGAGGAAGATGAAAGCCGCGAACGATATGGATGTGTTTGTCCAGGTTCTTCAGACCGGCTTCGAGCGTGCCCTCGCCTTGATTGCGCAGGCTCTGTACGGTGGTGACCAGGACGGCGGCAGAGGGGCGGATGCCGGAGGATGGCATGACGAGGTCCATGTACTTCTCGAAGCCGAGGTCCGAGGCGAAGCCGGTCTCATTGACGACAAAGTCGGCCAGCAGGAGCCCCATCTTTTGCGAGATCACGGAGGAGGTTCCATGGGCGATGTTGGCGAAGGGGCCGCAGTGGACCAGAGCGGGCGTGCCTTCCGTGGTCTGTACGAGATTGGGGAGAATGGCTTCGCTGAGAAGCGCCATCATGGGGCCGACGGCTCCGACGTCGCCGGCGCGGACGGGTGCTCCCGCTCGCGTCTGGCCGATCACAATCTTCATGAGGCGTTGACGAAGATCGGCGAGGTCCTCCGCGAGTGCGAGGATAGCCATGATCTCAGAGGCAGCCGTGATGAGAAAGCCGCTTGCGCGATTGCTCCCGTCGCGTTGCGCCTTCTCGGGGGCGGTGCTGCTGACGACGATGTTCCGGAGCGCCCGATCGTTCATATCGAGAGCGCGCGGCCAGGTGATCGCGGACGGATCGAGATCGAGCGTGTTGCCGTGAAAGAGATGTGAGTCGATGAGCGCGGAGAGAAGATTGTGTGCGGATGTGATGGCGTGGAAGTCGCCGTGAAAGTGAAGGTTAATCTTCTCGCTCGGTTCAATCTGCGATTTACCGCCACCCGCGGCGCCACCCTTCATGCCAAAGACGGGCCCAAGAGAGGGCTCACGCGAGGTGATGATGGCGCGCTTGCCGATGCGCTCGAGACCCTGAACGAGACCGATGGAGGTGACGGTCTTTCCTTCGCCGGAGGCAGTGGGCGTTGTCGCTGTGACCAGGATGAGTTTGCCTTGTTGCTGGCCGGCGGGCTGCTTTTGCGAAAGAAGATCGAGACTCAATTTTGCGCTAAAGAGACTGCGTGGTTCGATCAGTGCAGACGAGATGTTGAGCTTCGCGGCGATGGCCGCTATGGGCAGCAGTGTCTTGTTCAAGGGACCTCGGATGATGGGGTGGTGATGCGGACGGAGCGATTGTCTCAGATTCCGGCTTTGATCAAGGCGTATACTTCAGTTATACCGAAGAGATTGCTGCAGCAATTACGCCGAGTGCACAGGACGTTCAAACGACTCGCTCTGTCAATTGATCGGACGGTCCCGATGCCTTCAGCGTATAAACGATGGCTCTGCAGGATTGATGGCTCATGGAAAAAAGCCTCGGTCCTTCTTATTCAAAGAAGTCGCGCGATCCAAGAGTGACGATGCCGCTTCTCTCTTTTTGATTGCGAGCATCCTAGTAAGTAGCATCAGTCGTGTTATCGTTCCTGCTCGATCGAACTGGCACAAAGCCACTTGTGCCGACGCCTGTGCTGTACCTCTACAACCGAGATGCATTCGGAAACCACGCCAGCTTCTGTAGGTGACTTGCCGTGTCCTCAAGCCAACGAGTAACAACTCGCCGTCTCGATCTTCTTTGCTTCAGTCATCTGCGTTGGAACTTTGTGACGCAACGACCGCAGCATCTGCTGACTCTGGCCGCTCGCAAGCAGAGGGTGTTCTATTGGGAAGAGCCTGTCTGGTACGACGCAGAGGAGACGGGTACGTCGACGGAGAGTTTCCTCGAGATCTCAAAGAAGACTGATTTGCTCTGGGTGGTGACTCCCCACCTGGCGCATGGCACGGATTGGCGGGAGGGACAGCGGCAACTTCTGGATGCTTTCCTCGCGCAACATGGACTAACGAATTATCTGAGCTGGTATTACACACCGATGGCGTATGTCTTTTCAAACCACCTGACGCCGAAGGTGCTGGTGTATGACTGCATGGACCAGCTCAGTCATTTCCGAGATGCACCCACGGAGTTAGGGAGCCGAGAAAAGGAATTGTTGCAAGCTGCGGATGTGGTCTTTACCGGCGGCCACAGCTTGTTTGAGGATAAGAAAGAGCTGCATAGGAATGTGCATCTCTTTCCCAGCTCCGTCGATGTGTCTCACTTTGCTACGGCCAAAGAGATTCAGGGGTCGGAAGCAGAGGATCAGGTGTCCATTCCTGAGCCGCGTGTGGGATTCTATGGCGTTCTTGATGAGCGATTCGATCTGCAGCTGTTATCGGAGATGGCGGAGTTGCGCCCGACTTATCAGTTTGTCATTTTAGGACCGATCGCGAAGATTGATCCTGCGTCTTTACCGTCCGGCGCCAACATTCATTATCTGGGAAGCAAGACTTATGCAGAGTTGCCGTCGTATCTGGCTGGATGGAGCGTCGCGATTCTTCCGTTTGCGCTGAACGACTCGACCCGCTTCATCTCTCCAACCAAGACACCGGAGTACCTGGCGGCAGGGAAGCCGGTGGTCTCAACACCTATTCGGGATGTGGTCCGTGAGTATGGTGATTCGTCGCTGGTGCAGATTGCCGAGACCTCTGCAGGATTTGCGCAGGCACTTGATCGTGCTATGAAACCAGCGACTGCCGAGTGGTGTGCATCTGTTGCGGGCAAGCTTGCGGAGAGTTCATGGGAGTCGACCTGGTCCGCCATGGAACAGCTGATTGACCAGGCGCTTGTGGAGAAGGAGTTGCCCGCACGGGTTGTGGCTGTTGACAGGTCTTTGCAGGCGATCAACTCCGGTCTGGCACCGGTCTTCCACAAAGCGTTGTTTGTCGATGCGGGTGTATCGCCTTCGGTGTCCACACAGAATGGATACAGGGGCAAGCATGCTGAGCAGTTCGACTACATTGTGGCGGGAGCGGGATTTGCCGGGTCGGTGTTGGCGGAACGTCTCGCCTCGCAGGCGGGCAAGAAGGTGCTCGTCGTTGACAAGCGCGACCATGTCGGCGGGAACGCCTACGATGCGTATAACTCCGACGGTATTTTGATCCACAAGTATGGGCCGCATATCTTCCATACCAACAGCGATGATGTAGTGGCGTATTTATCTAAGTTCACGTCGTGGCGTCCGTATGAGCACCGGGTGCTCTCGCATGTTGACGGCATGCTGCTGCCTGTACCGATTAATCTCGACACGATTAATCGCCTCTACGATCTACAGCTCGATGAGGGAGGGATGAAGGCCTTTTTGGATAAACGGACAGTACAGCCGATCGCGATCAAGACCTCTGAAGACATCGTTATCAGCCGCGTTGGTCGTGAGCTGTACGAGAAGTTTTTCCGCAACTACACGAGAAAGCAGTGGGGATTGGATCCCTCGCAGCTTGATGCCGCGGTGGCGGGCCGAATTCCGGTTCGGTACGACAGAGATGATCGGTATTTTACGGATACCTTCCAAGCGATGCCGCAGCAGGGGTATACGAAGATGTTTGAGCGCATGCTGGATCAGAAGGGAATCACGGTTCGGCTGGGAGTTGATTTTGCGGATATCGTGCGGCACTCTCCGAAGGCGAAGATCATCTATACCGGGCCTATCGACGAGTATTTCGGGTTCAAGTTCGGTCCGCTTCCGTATCGGTCCCTGCAGTTTCGTCATGAGACGCTTGAGCAGGAGACGTTCCAGTCGGCTCCGGTTGTTAATTATCCGAACGAGCAGGAGTTCACACGGATTACCGAGTTCAAGTACCTGACAGGGCAGAAGCACCCGAAGACCAGCGTGGTGTACGAGTATCCGCGGGCGAACGGGGATCCGTACTATCCGATTCCACGGCCAGAGAACACGGCGTTGTTTGCACGGTATCGGGAGCTGGCGGAGCAGGTTCCGGATGTGGTTTTCTGTGGCCGTCTGGCGAACTATAAATATTTCAACATGGATCAAGTTGTGGCGCAGGCGTTGAAGACGTTTCGCGGCTTGCAGGTCGAGCAGCAACTTCCAATGCTCGCGAGCAATTTAGGCGTTACGACGTCGGCGGAGCGGGAGCAGGTGTGATGCGGACGGGTGTTACCGCGTGACACCTGTTTGTTTTGTAGATTTCGTTCAGTGATTACTTCTGATACTGCTCGTCTGTGACCGTCTCCAGCCAATCCACGGCCTTGCCGTCGACCGACTCCGTGATGGCGATGTGAACCATGCCGACGCTTGCCGAAGCGCCGTGCCAGTGCTTTTCGTTTGGTTCGAAGAAGATCACGTCGCCAGGTTGGACTTCTTCTACAGGACCGCCGTCTCGCTGGATCCATCCCAGGCCCTGCGTGATGATGATGGTCTGACCTGACGGGTGGGTGTGCCAGCGGGTGCGTGCTCGCGGCTCAAAGGTGACGATGCCGCCGTTCGAGTGTCGGCCACCGTCAGCAGGGAAGAGGGAGTCGACGCGAACGTTTCCGGTGAACCAATCTTCGGGTCCGACCATGGATGGCATGGAGCCGACACGTGTGATCTTCATACTGTTCCTTCAGGGAGCTGGTGCAAGCGATGTCTCCGTTATGGGAGGCCGCAACAAAGAACGGGAGCTTTGGCTGCGCTGATTCACTCTTCAGATGCTGGCGTGAAGTCCGACGGACGCTGCCGCAGTGTAGTTTCTCTTGCATCGTTGGTGGACGATCGGGGATGCTGAAAGAAGCCGATGGCCTCCGCAAGGTAGAGAGCGTGAACGATTCGATTGTAGTTCGGGAAGGGAAGCAGATCATCCCGATTGTTCCGCGGGTGGTGCGAAGGCATGCGGGGTTGGCGGCGCGTGGGGTGCATGTGGAGCACCACGCGATTGAAGCGACGGAGTTTCCCGAGCGCGAGCCGCAACTACATGTTTTGTATCTGCACACTGGGACAGCGGTGCGTGCAGAGATCAAGAGCCCTGACCTTTCGGGGGTGCGATGGATTCGACCCGGCGCGCTTTGGGTGATGCCGCACGGCACACGGCATGGAGTTCGGTTTGAAGGACCGACGGAGGGGTTAGCGCTGGCATTCGATCCGGAACGATTCAACGACCTGGTGCAGACTGCGGGCGCCAAGAATGCAGCGGGGATAGTTCAATCGTTAGCGGCGAGCCCGCCAAAAATCGAACACCTGATGCGAGCGCTGCTCTATGAGAGCCGCGAGCCCAGCACACACGATCACTTTGGACTGGAGTGCATTGCCACGTCGATCGCTCTGGCGCTGTGTCAGCAGGCAGGAGGTACGGTGACGGTGTTGGAGTCCGGCCCGCGGCTGGCACCGAAGCAGATTCGCGCGGTGCAATCCTATGTGGAAGAGCATCTGTCGGAATCAATCGCCTTGTCGGAACTGGCGACAGCCGCCGGGCTGAGTTCCTTTCACTTTCTTCGTGCGTTCAAGCGGAGTGTAGGAGTGACGCCTGCGCAGTATGTTCTGGACCGGCGCATGGAGCGCGCGAGGTCGTTGCTGAAGGGTGGCGCAACGAGTGTTGCCGAGGTTGGACTTCGTGTCGGCTTCACGCATGCGAGCCACTTCACGCGGGCTTTTCGACGGACGGCCGGCGTCCCTCCGTCAGTGTTCCGCAACAGATTGTAGAAAGACGCAAGAAACGTCAGAGTGCAGCAAGGAGGGGTAAGTGCGCCTCGGGACGTTCTCATCAGAGTGGATATGAACGGAGCTACGAGGCACATTCATCTGAACGGAATTGAGATCGCAGTTCGAGAGCAGGGCGGCGGCGACCCCGCTCTCGTCTTCCTTCACTACTGGGGCGGGTCGTCTCGAACGTGGCGGGAAGTGACGAACAGACTGGGATCGTCGAACAGGTGCGTTGCGTATGACCAACGCGGCTGGGGAGACTCAGGTAATGATCCACGCATAAAACATTCCTTAAATCTGCTGGCGAGTGACTGCCTTGCGCTGGTGCAGGCGCTTGCTCTCGAGCGGTACGTGCTGGTCGGGCAATCAATGGGAGGCAAGGTGGTGCAGCTGCTTGCTTCCACGCAGCCCGAGGGGTTGGCCGGAGTGATTCTTGTGGCCCCTGCGCCACCAAATCCGCAGATGCTTCCGCCCGAGGCGCATGAGGTGCAGAAGCACGCTTACGATAACGCCGAGACCGTGGCAGGAGCGATCGACTTTCTTTCGGAGCGGCCTCTCTCGGAGGCGCTTCGGACGCAGGTGGTTGAAGACAGCCTGCGGGGCTCGGCTGCGGCCAAGTATGGATGGCCGAATGAGGTGCAGATGGAAGATGTCGCCGGGGCAACGGAGAGCATTCGAGTTCCGACGATGATTCTTGCCGGCGAAAAGGACCGGGAACGTCCACTCTCCGCACAGAGGTCAGAGGTGGTTTCGCGAATACCTGGAGCGGAGCTGGTTGTGATACCGGGGGCTGGACACCTGCTGCCGCTGGAGGCGCCGGAGGAAGTCGCGACCGCCATCCGGACGTTTCTGGGCGGACGTGTGTAAGGAGTTCTTGCCTGAGAGGCGAGACCGCTAGCCTAGTTTTTTGACCACTTGATTTCGAACCTAAGCAGACATCACAGGAGAAGCGTTGACCATGACAGTGCAAGAAGCCTCGAAGTTTCCGAACGCCTTTGACCAGGCCTTGAATGCAGGCGACCTGGAGGGATTAGTCTCTCTCTACGATGAACGAGCTACTATTCGCACCGCAGACAGCCGCGTGGAGCAGGGGCTCGCGGCGGTTCGGGTTGAGATGGAAGATCTGATTGCTTCCAAGGCGACGCTTGTGAATACGGCGAGGCACACGCTTCAAAGCGGAGATACCGCACTGATCGTCGTTGATTGGAACCTGGTTTTTTCTACTCCTGATGGACAGCGGATTGAGCGGCGGGGCACAGCGACTAATGTTTTGAAGAAGGATCCGGATCGCGGATGGCGACTCCTCGTGGCCAACCCGCAGGGGACGGAGTGAGGCGGCTGGCGCGAGTAAGACAGTGTCACTCCAGCTGGTACCTAGAGTAGGTAAGCCGCGCTTACCTGAAACGAGCAGATGTTGAGCCGGGAAGACCTTCGGGCAGAGAGGCGCACGCTTTGTAGTCTCTTCAGTCGCAGTGTCTTGGTGCCGGGAGGGGGGGTCGAACCCCCACGAGGTTGCCCTCGGCGGATTTTGAGTCCGCTGCGTCTGCCAGTTCCGCCATCCCGGCTGTTGCCATAGCGCGTGGCGACGATGCCGCCTTCCAGCCTGGGCCAGTGTATCGCACACGCGTGTTGAAGCTTTAGGCAGGGGGTCTGGCGAGTATGCCAATTCACCGCATGTTCGCTGTGCAGGCGTCAGTTTTTGGTAGTCTTAATGCTCATGCCTACCAAACACGAGATTCTGCAACGAACGATTGAGCATATCGACATCAAGCAACATAACGGTGTTGTAGGGCTGGTCGATGCCATGGAGACGATGGCGTTCAGCTCGCGTGACCTGCATCGCGCGTCATCGATCTACGAGCGAATGCTCCGCGACAAGGAGTGTGCCGTGATTCTGTGTCTGGCCGGATCGCTGATCAGCTCCGGGCTCAAGCAGGTCTTTGTGGACCTGATCCGGAACAACATGGTGGACGCGATTGTCTCGACCGGCGCGAATATTGTCGACCAGGACTTCTTCGAGTCTCTTGGGTTTCGTCACTACGTTGCGGATGAGCTGTACAAAGCCGGAACCGAGGATTCGACGCTGCGTGAGCTGATGATCGATCGGATCTACGACACGCTGATCGATGAGGAAGAGCTGCGGATCTGCGATGACACGTTGAAGGAGATTGTGGACTCGCTTGAACCGCGCCCGTACAGCTCCCGAGAGGTGATTGTGGCGATGGGCGCGTATCTGGAGAAGCAGGGGAAGATACCTGCGAAGGGCGGCGTCGACGGAATCGTGTGGGCGGCGTATGAGAAGGATGTTCCGATCTTCTGTCCGGCTTTTTCGGACTGCTCGGCCGGCTTTGGGCTGGTCGCGCACCAGCATGAGCGGCAGAACGGACCTAAGGTTTCGATCGATTCAGCGAAGGACTTCTATGAGCTGACGAAGCTGAAGATGGAGAACCCGACGACCGGTCTGCTGATGATCGGTGGCGGCGTTCCGAAGAACTTCGCACAGGATATTGTCGTGGCCGCGGATGTTCTGGGGGTGGACGCCTCGATGCACAAATATGCCATCCAGGTGACCGTAGCCGATGTGCGCGATGGGGCTCTGAGCTCGAGCACGCTGAAAGAGGCGAGTTCCTGGGGCAAGGTCGACACCGTATATGAGCAGATGGTCTTTGCGGAGGCCACGCTAGCAGTTCCCCTGATCGCCGGCTACGCGTTCCATAAGAAGGCGGCGGCCGAGAGGGAAGGGCTGAAGCTTGCCCGGGTGCTCGATCCTGTGAGCGTGTAGGCCGTCAATTCGGAATCAGAGTGGCGCAGCGACTTCCGTCGTCTGCGCCATTTTTCTGCCGGATTCCGAGTGGCGATTCCGGACCTGACAGCCGAACCCTGACGTACCGCAGAGTGTGAGACGATGGCATGGCGTGAGACTTGCGCCAGAGATTCCCCGCGAGAGTACTGAATGCCGAGCTATGCCGCACCGGGCCGAGTGAATTTGATTGGCGAGCACACCGACTACACCGGCGGATACGTGATGCCGATGGCGATCGATTTTGCGACGATGGCGACGATCGAGAGTACGGGAGACGGTTTGCTTCATCTGACGTCGCGCAATTTCGCTGAGAGTGTCAGCTACGATCTTGCAGCGTTTCCGGCGAGAGGTCGTCATCACTGGAGCGACTACCCGGCTGGTGTCATCAGCCTGCTAAGGCAACATGGCGTTCCCGTTTCGGGACTTCGCCTGGTGCTCGAGGGTGATGTGCCGCTGAACGCGGGCTTGAGTTCGTCCGCCTCGATCGAAGTGGCTACGGCGATCGCCGTGCTGCAGCAGGCGGGAGTGGCGATGCCGCCGGCGGAGATCGCCACACTCTGCCAAGCCGCCGAGAACAACTTCGTGGGGGGCGCCTGCGGAATCATGGATCAGTTTGTCAGCGTAAATGGACGCGCGGATCATGCATTGATGCTCGACTGCCGCTCGCTCGAATACGAGCTGCTGAAACTTCCGGAGTCGGTCAGTGTCGTCATCTGCAACTCCATGGTGAAGCATGAGGTCGCTCACGGCGAGTACGGCGATCGCCGCGGCGAGGTGGAAGCGGGACAGGCTGCTCTGGCCGCGGCCATCCCGAAGATCAGGCAGCTTCGGGATGCGACGCTGGCCGATCTCGAATCGGCGAGGGGCACGATGTCGCCTGCTTCGTTTGACCGTTGCCGTCACATCATCACGGAAAATAGCCGCGTGCTCGAGGCTCGCGAGGCTTTGATGGCGGGGAACGTGGCTCGCTTTGGAGAGCTGATGTATGCCGCCCATGCGAGTTTCCGCGACGACTTCGCCGCGAGCTGCTACGAGGTCGATGTGCTGGTGGAGATCGCGCGCGACCTCCCGGGCTGCTTTGGTGCCCGAATCACCGGCGGCGGCTTCGGTGGCTGCACGGTGAACGTTGTCGACCAGGCTAAGGCTGCAGCCTTCCGGGAGGCCCTCATCGCAGAGTACGAGAAGAAGACCGGCATCCGCGCCGACTGTTACATCTCGCGCGCCTCGGATGGCGCGATCGCGAGGCTGGGATGAGCCTGACGACGCAGCCGCATCGTCGATGGAATCCGCTGCTGCAGGATTGGGTGCTCGTCTCGCCGCACCGGACGGATCGGCCGTGGCAGGGGCAGATGGAGACACCGGCCGCTCCGGCCGCCCTGACCTATGATCCGAAGTGCTATCTGTGCCCGGGAAATCTTCGAGCCGGCGGCCATCAGACTCCGGTCTACAGCGACACCTATGTCTTCGAGAACGACTTTGCCGCGCTGACGATGAATGTCGCGCCGGAGTCGCGCGATGAGGACGGATTGCTTATAGCGGAGAGTGAGCCCGGCCTTTGCCGGGTGATCTGTTTTTCTCCGCGGCATGATCTGACGCTCGCAAAGATGGATGTGCCGGCGATCCGCAAGGTGGTGGATGTCTGGGCGGCGCAGGTGGAAGAGCTGGAAGGCCGATCCGAGATCCACTACGTGCAGATCTTCGAAAATCGCGGGGCAATGATGGGGGCTTCCAACCCGCATCCACATGGCCAGATCTGGGCGACGCACTCGCTCCCGAATGAAATCACCGCGGAGCTGAAGGGGCAGCGCGACTACCTGCAGAGCCACGGAACTTCTCTGTTGCCGGCCTATCTTGCCCTGGAGTTAGCCGCAGGAGAACGGGTTGTAGTCGAGAACGAGCACTTCGTGGTGCTGGTGCCGTATTGGGCTGTCTGGCCGTTCGAAACTTTGGTTCTGCCGCGGGAGCCGGCGGCCCGACTCACAGACTTGTCGGACGCTGCACGGTCCGGGCTGGCGGACATTCTGAAGCAGCTTACGGCCGCGTACGATGCGGTGTTCGATGTCTCGTTTCCGTATTCGATGGGAATCCATGGCGCGCCTGCGGACGGTGAGTCACATCCGGAGTGGCAGATGCATCTTCACTTCTATCCGCCGCTGCTGCGATCCGCAACGGTGCGCAAGTTTATGGTGGGCTTTGAACTGCTGGCCTCGCCACAACGGGATATTACGCCGGAGTCCGCGGCTGAGACGTTGCGGAAGGCGTTAGCGAAGAGCCAGGGACGCTGACGCTTTCCGTTCCGCCGGAACGTGTATGTCCTATGTGGCGAAGAGCTGACCGAGGTCAGCAAACGCTTTGAACTCGAGGGCGTTGCCCGCGGGGTCGAGAAAGAACATCGTCGCCTGCTCGCCCGCTTCGCCCTTGAATCGAATATATGGCTCGATGACGAAGCTGGTGCCGGCAGCAGTGAGCCGTTTGGCCAGCATCTCCCACGTGTCCATGGCGAGCACCACGCCAAAGTGCGGCACCGGGACGGCATGGCCATCGACCGCATTCTGATGCAGTTCCTTCGTCTCGCCCGGTTTCAGGTGCGCCACGATCTGGTGGCCGAACAGATTGAAGTCGATCCATTCAGCAGAGCTGCGGCCCTCCTCACAGCCGAGGACATCACCATAAAAAGCGCGAGCCGCTGCGAGATCGTTGACGGGAAAGGCGATGTGGAACGGGGTAAGCGACACGCGGGCGGATCTCCTAGAGAAGATGATAGCTCGCGTGTTGCCTCGCCTCAATGGTTGAAGTTGCGATCGTACCCGCGCAGAAAGGCCTCGCGAAACGCATCGCGATACGGCGGAAACGGCCCCAGGCGCGGATCGTACCCGGGCGTGTCATGGAAGGCGCGATCGTTGCGGGGATGGTAGCCGCGCTGATACGCATCGCGCGCGCCTTCATCAAGCCCGGCACGGTAGCCGTTCTGCTGGGCCAGCTGCACCAGTGGCGGAACCTCACGGTAAGCCTGAGGAGGCGGCGGCGGTGGAGGAGGCGCTACGTAGTAGGTGCGATGAGAGCAGCCGGCGAGGCCGAGCGCAAAGGAAGCGGAGAGAAGCAGCAGGGAGCGCGATGAGTGCATACGAGGACCTCCAGGCTCAACTGAGAGAGCTCTCAGCGAGCATGCTTTCCTCTTGCTAAACAGCTTCCGCAGTAGAAGGTTGCGCGCAACCAATTGCTCGAAACCGGGTCGTCAGTTGACCTTTGGAATGGGCGTGCTGTCGGTCGGAAGCCGGACCAGGAACTCGGTCTTACCGGGCTCGGACGCAAACTGAATCGTACCCATATTCTGCTCGACCAGCCGATGCACAATGCCAAGGCCCATCCCGGTGCCAACCCCTGGATCCTTGGTGGTGAAGAATGGATCGAAGATGCGCGGCTGCAGCTCCGGTAAGATCCCCTCGCCGTCGTCCGTGATAGCGATGCAGAGGAAGCTGCCCTGCGGTTGCGTCTGCAACGAGGTCTCAACAGCGATGTGCCCACCCTGTGCCACGGCGTCAATCGCGTTATCGATCAGGTTCGTCCAGATCTGGTTCAGACCCTTGCACGCGCATCGCAGCTGCGGAAGGCCGGGAGAGAAGTTTTTTGCCAGCACGATCTGCTTCTCGCGCAGCTTATGACCAAGAATGACCAAAGCTGCATGCACGCTCTCGTTCAAGTCCACCGAGTGGAGCTGGCCCGAGCCTTCGTAGGCGTACGATTTGACGGACTTCACCAGCTCCGTCACTCGCCCGATGCTCTCCTCGATCGTGGTGATGAGCTGTGTGCTGGAGACCAGGGCCTCGATCCAGGTGATCGCATCCACAAAGGTTTCGGCAGGGAAGGCATGACGCGCGCACTCCATCTCATCTGCCGTGACGCCGACTGAGACCAGCGTCGGAGCGAGCTTCCAGGCGTTGGGTATCTGTGCCTCGTCGAGCCAGGTCGAGAGAGCCTCTTCCGCATCACTCTGCTCGAGTGAGCTCATGTGCGTGGCGGTGCTGGGTTGCAGCGCCTGCTGCTGCAGCTCGGCGATACAGCTCTTCTGCTCGCCCGTCATCGCGCGATGATTGAAGCGGGTGGAGAGTTCCTGGAGACGGAGAAAATTCTCACGCAGCTGCGCACTGGCCCGTCGCGCTGCCGCGCCGGGGTTGTTCAATTCGTGCATAAGCCCGGCCGCCAGCGTTCCCAGCGCCGCCATCTTCTCCTGCTGCAGGGTGTAGTGCTGCGTCTTCTGCAGGCGCATCGCCATGTTGCGCAGGATGGCTTGGCGGACCTCCGGGCAGGCGGTCATGAGGCTCCAGAAAGCGTTTTCGTCAAAGCGCAGCAGGCGCGTCGCACCCCGCGTTCGCAGCGTCATGGGATTCGGGATATTGGCGAGCAGAGCCACCTCCCCGAACGCCGCTCCTCGACCATGGACGTATGCCGCGTAGTCCCGGCCGTTCGCCTGCGTATCGAGAACTTCCACGTCTCCATCCAGCACGATCCAGAAGTATGTCGCCGCTTCGCCGACTAACGCCAGAACGGTTCCGGGTGCGGGTTCGACCAGTTGCAGCGGTTCCAGACAGCGGAACTGTTCCGCACTTAGTGAGGCCAGCAGAGGGATCGCGGACAGCTCTTTAATGAGTTCGTCAGTTAGGAGCGTGGGAGCGTCGTGGCTGGTTACCGGGGTCATCGGATCTCTCTCGAGAGTGGAGTTGTGAATCAGGACTGCAGGGAAGCAAGGTACTGGTGAACGAACTGAATCGCAATGGAACCTTCGCCGACGGCCGAGGCGCAGCGCTTAATGGAGTTGAAGCGAACGTCGCCTGCGACAAAGATGCCGGGCACACTGGTCTCGAGCAGGTAGGGATCGCGATCGAGCGGCCAGGACTTTGGCGAGCGCACCTTGAGGTCAGGACCGGAGAGGATGAAGCCTTTGCTATCCTTCACGACGTCTGCCGTGATCCAGTCGGTCTTGGGCGCGGCCCCGATGAAGATGAAGAGGGAGTTCGTCTCTCGTACCTGCTCGCCGTCAGGATTTCGCAGAACGATCCGCTCGAGGTGGCCGTCGCCACAGGCTCTCACAACCTCGGTCTGTGTGAGCACGGCGATCTTGGGATTGCTCGCTATCTGATCGATCAGATAGCGCGACATACTCTTCGTGAGCGATTCTCCGCGTACCAGCATGTGGACCTTCGCAGCATAGCGCGAGAAGTACATCGCCGCCTGGCCGGCTGAGTTTGCGCCACCGATGATGAAGACCTCCTCGTCTTTGCAGGCGATGGCCTCGGTCTGTGCGGCCCCATAGTAGACCCCCGCGCCGGTGTAGTGCTCGGCACCCTCAACGTCAAGCTTGCAATAGGAGACGCCGGTGGCGATCAGGCAGACGAGACAACTGACCTCGCGCCCATCGCTCATCTTCAGCAGGTGATAGGGACCCTCGCTCCGCAGGGCACAGACCCGTTGCGTCAGGAACTCGGCTCCGAGCCGTCGCGCCTGCAGGTAAGATCGCTTGCCGAGTTCCTCGCCGCTAAGTCCCTCGGGAAAGCCAAGATAATTCTCGATGCGGGAGCTGCTGCCAGCCTGTCCGCCGGGCGCTTCCGCCTCGATGATGAGGGTCTTGAGACCTTCGGAGGCGCCATAGACTCCCGCCGCCAGACCGGCCGGACCCGCGCCGACGATCACAACGTCATAGAACTCCTGCTCGGCTGTTGTACGCATGCCGACCTTGGCAGCCAGCTCTGTGATGCTGGGCTGAACCAGGGAGCTGCCGTCGTTGAAGAGAACCACGGGCAGCTTGGAATCATCCATCTGGCGTTCTTTAAGCGCGTCGAGGGCGCCGGGTGTCACCTCAGGCGTAAGCCATTGGAAAGGAATGCGGTTGCGCGAGAGGAACTCGCGCACAAGAAAGTCACTCGCTGACCACCGCATCCCGACTACGCGTACGCCGTCGAACGGGGGTTTATAGCCCTCCCGCCAATCTCCGAGCAGATCATCAAGGACCGGATACAGCTTCTCTTCCGGCGGATCCCACGGTTTATTCAGGTAGTAGTGGATCTTAGCCGCGTTGATGGCGCGGATGGCGGCTTCCGTATCGGCATAGGCCGTCAGCAGCACGCGTTTGGCGTCAGGGTAGATCTCCATGGTGCGTTGCAGGAGTTCGACGCCGCTCATACCGGGCATACGCTGATCGGAGAGCAGCAGGGCAACCACGTCGCCTCGATCCTTGAGCTGCTGGCAGATGTCGAGCGCTGCGCCTCCAGAGGCCGCGCGAAGGATGCGATAGGTCTGGCCATAGCGCTGGCGCAGGTCCTGGACCACGGCCTCGAGCACGCTGATGTCGTCGTCGATTGCGAGCAAAATGGGTTTCGCCATTAGATCTAAAACTCCGTCCCATCCGAAAAGCGACGGTCCGCGTACCTATAACGAATCAGATTCGCTGCAGGACTGAACGGTGCAAGAGGCTTCCGGACCATTTGGGTCATTGACCCGCTGCTTGAGTGAAGTGTATCGATTCGAAATGTATCGGCGATGTGCGACGTTACGACCGATATCGGATGTGTTCAGGGCACAGACGCTGCCGGAGGAGTTGGTAACACCATGATTCGACTTATTCTTGCTGATGATCAATCGATCTTTCGCGCGGGCGCCGCCCGTGTACTTGCCTTGGAAGATGATATTCGCCTTGTCGCTCAATGTGAGGACGCACATCGATTGCGTGCCGCTGTGGATGCTCATAAAGGGGCAGTGGTTCTCTTCTCAAAGGCTCTCTCTCTGGTTCTTCCCGAGCTTCTCACCGTCATTGCGGCGGCTGGCAGCCGGGCGGTTCTGATCCTGGAAAACAGCGAGCAGGTCGACGAAGCGCTCACGGCTCAGCTGTACGGGATCGTATACCGCAGCGTCACCGGCAGCGACCTGCTTGAGTGCGTACGCAAGGTGAACCGTGGTCAGCGCTGTGTCCAGTCCGGCAATGTCACGGTCATGCAGGTCGCCGATAGCGTCGGAGCCCGGGTTCGCGATCGCCTCACGCCGAAAGAGATCCAGATCGTCGCCCTGATCGTTCAGGGCTGCAAAAACAAGGACATCGCCGCCCAGCTTGGCACCAAGGAACAGGTAATCAAGAACTATCTGCGGGGCATCTACGACAAGACAGGCGTCTCAGATCGGCTCGAACTCGCACTCTTCACCATTCACCACAAGGTACTGGCGGAGGCGGCAGCGAATGCAGGACGGCTGCTGCAGATGAAAAGTGCCTGACGATGAGGCCGTGTAGGGAGAAAGCGAAAGGCTCCGGCATGTTCCGGAGCCCTTTCTTCGTTGAGCCCATCAGAGACCCATCTGCTGTTCCGTCATCTCGTCAGATCGATTGGGAGCAAGCCCTACTTTTTCGGCGACGCTCTTCGCCTGCGTAAACAGCAGGAGATAGTCCGGGCCGCCGGCCTTTGAGTCCGTCCCGCTCATGTTGAATCCGCCAAAGGGATGCGCCCCGACCATCGCACCTGTGCACTTGCGATTCAGGTACAGATTGCCAACGTGGAACTCGCGTGAGGCACGATCGAGATGGTCGCGCGATCGTGAGTAGATGGCGCCCGTTAACCCGTATTCGGTTCCGTTCGCAATCGCCAGCGCCTCATCAAAGCTCGTTGACTTCAGAACCGTGAGCACCGGCCCGAAGATCTCCTCCTGCGCAAGCCGCGATTCTGGCGCAAGGTCGGCGAAGACGGTCGGTTGAACGAAGTAGCCGCCTTCGCCATCGATCTCGGCGACATCGCCGCCGCAGAGCAGCCGCCCCTCAGCCTGGCCGATTTGCAAATACTCCTGAACGCGATCGAACGCTACCTGATTGATGACCGGGCCTAGCGCGGCGTTCGCGACCGGATCCCCAACCGTGATCGCCTCCACGCGGTCGCGAACGCGATCGCAGAAGACGTCGTAGATCGCCTGGTCCACGATGACGCGCGAACACGCGGAGCACTTTTGTCCACTGAAGCCGAAGGCGCTTGCGACCACGCCCTCCACCGCCACGTCCAGGTCGCAGTCTGAATCCACGATGATGGCGTCCTTGCCGCCCATCTCGAGAATAGTTCGCTTGATAAAGTGCTGCCCCGGCTGCGTCTTTGCCGCTCGTTCGTGGATCTCGAGCCCTACCTTCTTCGAGCCGGTAAAGGCGACGAACCGGGTCTGCGGGTGGGCGACGAGGGCACTCCCAAAGCCGGGGCCCGCACCATGACAGAGGTTGACAACGCCATCCGGCAGCCCCGCTTCTTCAAGCAGCAGAAGAAAACGCGCAGCGATGGTCGGCGCGTCGACCGACGGCTTTAGAACCACCGTGTTGCCACAGACGATCGCCGCAGCCGTCATGCCGGCCATGATCGCCAGCGGGAAGTTCCACGGCGGAATAACGGCGCCGACGCCAAGCGGGAGATAGCGAAATGCATTGCGTTCGCCCGGGAACTGGATGGGCGTAGTCGCACGATCGAGCCGCATGGCCTCGCGCGCATAGAACTCGAGGAAGTCGATGGTCTCGCCGACATCGGCGTCAGCCTCGGCCCAGTTCTTGCCGACCTCAAACGTCAGCCAGGCGCAGAGCTCGAACTTGTGCTCCGCTACCAGCTCTGCCGTGCGCAGAAGAACGCCGACGCGATCCTCCATGGACCACCGGCTCCACAGGGCGAAGGCCTTCTGCGCCGCGGCGATCGCCTGCTCGACATGCTCCTCACCCGCCTCGGCATGACGGCCGATGATCTGCAGCGGCCGTGCCGGATTCACGGAGCTGATCGTCTTACTCGAGCCCACACGCTTGCCGCCGATCACCATGTCATAGCTGCGGCCCAGCTGACCTTCGACGTGCGTCAGCGCTGCCTGCATGCTGCGTTTGTTCTCCGCCTCACCAAAGTCGAGGAACGCTTCATTCTTGAATGGCGGAAGATCGACGGCGGAGCGGGAGAGGGCGGAGGAGGTAGCCATATCCTGTCGATTTTAGCGCTTCGGGCGGCTCAGCATGAACCCTCGTGGAATTGGAAGAGATGCGTCGAGCTACGACGTCTCGACGATCTTCTCAGTCTCGGCGGACATCTTCGCCGTACGATCCAACTTGTCCCAGTTGAAGGGCTTGCCGTCGATCGCCCGCTTGATCGTCTTCAAGAGCACCACCGAGAAGACCTGCCGATAGCTGAATCGCTGGATCCAGATATGCACCAGCAGCCATGCGTCGCCCTTACTCGCTGGATGCTTTCGTTCCAGCATGAACGCCAGGGACGACGCGAGGAAGTCGATGATCATGAAAGCGAGAAAGAACGTCAGCAGCTTGTAGAGGCTCGCGGTGGACGCCGTCTCCGGGTGGAAGTAGCGATCGACAAAGTAGTGGATGATGCCGGCCACAAACATCAGATCGATGAGCGGCGAGACCAGCGGCAGCAGGATCTGAAAGATGACAATGTTTGGCAGCGCGAACAGGCCCATGGCGCGCCGTTTGGTGATGGCGCCGCGATGCTTGAAGACCGCCTGCAGGATGCCGAACGACCATCGGAACCGCTGTCGCATCAGGCCGTCGGCGTTGACCGGCGCCTCGGTAAAGGCGAGCGCCTGGTCCTCATAGATGACGGAATATCCCTGTTCAAGCAGGTTCATCGTGAGATCCGCATCCTCGGCAACTGTGTTCGAGTGATAGCCGCCCCCAGCCTGCACGGCCGCGGTTCGCCATGCGCCAATCGCCCCAGGAACCACCATCACGACATCGAACAGATCGAGCGCGCGGCGCTCGAAGTTCTGGCTCGTGATGTATTCGAGCGCCTGCCAGCGCGTCCAGAGATTCACCCGATTGCCGACCTTGGCATTGCCCGCGACCGCACCGATCTTGGGGTTCGCAAAGTGGCAGACCAAACGGCCGATTGCGTCATGCGCGATCACGCCGTCCGCATCGATGCCGACGTAGATCTCCTCGGTGAGATGTTCGAGGGCGAAGTTGAGCGCCTCGGCCTTGCCGCCGTTCGGCTTGGTCAGAACCACCAGTCGCCCTGACTCGATGTCCTTCGGGTAGGCCTCGGTCGCGACCTCCAGCGTGCGGTCCTTGGATCCGTCATCGATCACGATGATCCGCAGGTTCTTGTAGCTCGACATCATCACCGAGCGGATGGTGCGGACGATGACCGTCTCTTCGTTGTAGGCCGGAATCAGTACGGCGACGCGTGGCAGATAGTCCGCAGTAGCAAAGTTCTGACGCTTCCGGAAACGATCGATCGTGGCAAGCAGCCCGATGATGATCAGGCGCGCGCTCATCAGGACGTCGCCCACAAAGAAGACGTAGATGACGAAGTGGTTGAAGAAGGCAAAGAAGAAGAAGGCAACCGAATCTGCGCGTGCCTGCCATCGTTGCTTCGGCGTCAGCTGTGGCATCACCTGCGCACGTGTCTTGCCGAGCAGCTCAGAGACGGGAACGATCTCGTATCCCTTGTCGCGCAGAGCTTGAATCAGAACGGGAAGGGCAGCAAGGGTCGGCGCTCGATCGCCGCCGCCGTCGTGCAGCAGGATGATGGATCCCCGCGCCCATGGCCGCGTCTCCATATCCTTGATCTGCTGGAAGACGGAGTCGGTAATCTCCTGCGGCGTCTTCCGGGGATGTTCGTCCCAGTCGTTCGTGTCGATCTTGTTGCCGACGATGACATAGCCAAGCCCCTGGATGCGATCGATGGGCGCCGCCTGATCGTTTGTATCGGGCTCTTGATCGATCGAATACGGAGGCCGGAAGTAGAGAGGCTGCACCCCCAGTTTGGACGCGAAGAGACGCTCGGTCAGCGTGAGCTGCAGATCAAGAGAGGAATCTGAAATTTCGCTGATATCCGGGTGAGTGAAGGTGTGGTTCCCAATTTCGTGACCCTCACGATAGACCCGTTGCATCAACCCGACGTTATCCTGCGCGACCTCGCCGATCATCAGGAACGTACCCTTGACGTTGTACTTCTTCAGCACGTCGAGGATTCGCGGCGTCCACGTCGGATCCGGTCCATCGTCAAAGCTGAGCGCAACCTTCTTGGGATGGTAGCCATACTGCTCGACCGTGTAGGAGAGCGGGTACTTCACCATGGACTCATCGACAATCATCCGGTACTGCTGCGGAACGGACTTGTCGTCATCCATGGTTACATCACGCAGGCCGCCTTGTGGTTTGCGCGTCACGCGCAGGATGTCTCCTTCACCCTCAGTATCGATGTCGTAGCCGGGATCCACCTGCGTGAGGGTCTTCTCCGGATCCGTGTTCATGGGGTTATCCCAGACGTTCCAGAGAGAGTCGTCCTCGCTGCCCAACCGCCACAGAGCGTACGTCTGCAGGCCCAGCGATCGCGCTGCCCGCATCTCGTTCAGGACAGTGACGGCATCCAGAAACCAGACCTGATGCCGCACATTTGCGTCCTCATCGTCGTACGCGAAGTGCGGGTTCATGCTGTCGCCGTCGAGCTCGATCTGCGACTCAGAGTCAGACGCGGCCTGCCATGCCTCCTGCGTCGACATATTCCTCGACGCGAGCACCTTCTCCGGGACTGCTTTGCCGCTCGCGGGCTTTTTGTTCTTTGCCGGGCCGGGAAGCGGAACCGTCCAGTCGTATCCGTAACTGCCGATGGCGCAGATGATCTTCTGCTTCGGAACGGTCTTGAGAACCTCTTTCAGGTTGTCGACAAACCAGTCCTGCCCCGCCACGGGCCCAGGTCCGCTCTCCGTCTGGTGCTGGTCGTAGTTCATCAGCAGCAGACCGTCGGAGTGGTCGGCCAGGAACTTCAAATTGAAGCTGTCGTCGCCAACCGGAACATTGACATAGAGCCGCAGACCCTTGCCATGGAAGTCCTGAAAGATGTCGGCGACCAGCTGGTCGAAGCCTTGCTGCGCATCATCAGGAATCTCCTCAAAGTCCATCGAGAGCCCGTGATAGTCGGGGTTCGCCGCGAGAAAGCGATCGAGCTGCTGGAGAAAGTTGGCGCGAGCAGCGGAGTTCTTGAGAAAGTCGCCGATCGCTGGAAGAAAGTTCTGCGCCACCGGATCGTAGTTATTCACCAGCGGAAAAACTTCCGTGTCGACCCGCGCCGCCGTGATGGTTCGGCGCACCTTGTTCTCGGCGTCGACTGGATGCACACCACTGCGATCGACCAGCGGATACGCATGGTTGTCGATGCTGAAGTAGCTCAGCGATCCATCGGGCGACACCATGTGCAGCCACTCCGGAAAGAGCAGATCGATCTGCCGGATGTGCTCCTTCAACGAGGAGTAGCTCGCCGGGTCATCCTCCACGTAGTACGCCGCCCGCAGACCTTCGCCCTGGTTCAAGGGAACGTCCGATGGCTTCAGGTTACTGCGGCGATGCGCCGAGCGATGGAGCTTTTCACCCTTGCGCAGCGGCGAAAGCGTAGTGTTAGCTGTCCTGTAGTTGCGCTTCGGATTCTGCAGCAGCAGCTCGGGCAGCGGCCGCATCCGCACCAGTCCGATGACGAAGATCGTGCCGACAACCAGGCCCAGCAGGGCGAGCACATCGAAGATCCGGCGCAGGCGCTTCCAGCGTTTCCGTTGCGGATCATAGAAGACTTGCTTCGTCATACACCTCGGGGCTCATCTCAGGTAGGTCGGGCGGCTCAAGTGAATCCTAGCAGTACCGGGCGCGTGCCACCACCGCGTGCGGCGCGTCCGCCGGCCGTATGATGCATGGAATGTTGTCCGCACGATCTCGAGGCTGGTGGTCTGTCGTTGCGCTGCTGGCAGGCGGTCTGCTGCTCCGCCTGTGGTTCCTGCGCCACCCCAATCCCTTTACCGGCGATCCGCAGATCTACGGCAACATCGCACGCAATCTCATCTCGCATCACGTCTACAGCTTCGCGGCTGAGCCCGGTCCGTTTCCGCCCACCATTATCCGGCTGCCCGGGTACCCGCTCTTCCTCGCGTTCTGCTTCGTGCTCTTCGGCCTCGGGAACTTCGCCGCGGTCCTGTGGGTCCAGATTGCCATTGACCTGATCGCCTGCCTGCTTCTGGCGGCACTCGCTCGCAGCCTCTTCGGCCCACGCGCCGGCCTCGTCGCCCTTCTGCTCGGTGCCCTCTGTCCCTTCACCGCCAACTACGCCGCCTCGCCGCTTACCGAAACGCTTACCATGGCGACGATCACCCTTGCCTTCGTCTCCTTCGATCGCTGGCGTCGCACGCCTGATCTCTTGAACCCTTGGACGCTCGCCATCGGTGCGTCCCTCGCGGCTTCGCTGCTGCTGCGTCCGGAGCAGGCGCTTCTCTCTGTCGCCATTGTTCCGGCCATGTTGCTGCTCACCACTCGGAGAGCAGCCGCGATGCCGACCCCGTGCGTTCCGAGGCGTGTCGTCGCGCCAACACTCGTCGCGACGATCTGCGTGCTGCTGCCTCTTCTCCCGTGGACCGCCCGAAACTGGCACACCTTCCACCTTGTTCAGCCGCTCGCGCCGCGCTACGCGACCGACCCGGGCGAGCCAATCCCGGTTGGCTTCCAGCGCTGGTACCGCAGCTGGGCCATCGACTTCGCTTCCACCGAAGAGGTCTATTGGAACTACGACGGAACCGCCATCGCGCTCTCGGACCTTCCCTCGCGCGCCTTTGATTCGCCCGAGCAGCGCACGGAGACCGCCGCCCTGCTCACCGCCTACAATCTGACGACCAATCCCACATCGCAGCTCGATGCCCGCTTTGCAGCCATCGCAACGCAGCGCATCCACCACAGCCCGCTTCGTTACTTCGTTCTCCTTCCATCTGCGCGTCTCGCCAATATGCTGCTGCGTCCGCGGACCGAGCTGACCGGCGTACAGCTTGCCTGGTGGCGATGGCACGACAATCCCGCGCAGACCCTCTTCGCCACTGGGTATGCGGGTCTCAATCTGGTCTACCTTGTGCTCGGCATACTTGGATGGCGACGGTGGAGGGCATCTGCACCCAGTGAAGAGCGGCTGCTTCTCTGGGCCATGACGGCTTTTGCGCTTTTGCGCTGTGCGCTCCTGCTGACGCTCGATAACTCGGAGCCGCGCTACACCCTTGAGCTCTTTCCTATCCTCATCCTCTGCGCCTCAGCTCTCTTTCGCGGGCCTCGCAGAGTCTCCTCCGACTAACAGGCGATCCTCCGACTTGCGTTGCGCCCGGATGTATCTTTCGGCGCAGCGCAGGTCGTGAGGAGCTGCCGTTACTGCGGTGTGGTCGGTGGCGTGCCGGTCAAGTACCAGGTCTCGATAGCCTTGCCGGGGCCGTAGTTTGGCGGCGCGTTATTGAGAGTGCATGTCTTCCCGCTTGCGTCGTAGAAGCTGGTGAATCTAACTTTGTTCGGGAAGCCGTGCGTCAGGTTGTTGAAGCCTGGCGCGTCAAAATCCCAGATTCCCGCTTCAATCCCGATGCCACGGTCGTTCAGGTAGTTCAGGAATCTCACCACCGAGTAGGGCGTGTTTGAATCGCAGAAGAAGCTGGTGCCCCATTCTGTAACAATCACAGGCTCTCTCTTGGCGAAGTTGCCGAACTTCTCATTCCACGCCTGTTCGGTCTGGTTGTAGTCCGCAACGGTCTGTGATCCGCTGACGTATGGGTGCGCGCCATAGGCAACTTGGCGGAGCTCATCTTCCAGCTCGGGTGCGCCAGAGAGCTGCTGCGCGCTCACCAGGCCATCTGCAACCACGACATTCATCGCGTGTGCCTTGCGCACCGTCGCAATCGTCCGGTTCATCGCCTCCGCCCAACTCTGCCACTGCTCCGGGGTGGGCGGTCGATCGTTGTTGGGGTTCGCCGCTTCAGGCTCCGGCAGATCGTTGGGCTCGTTGTAAAGCTCATACAGCACGCCGCGATCGCGCGCGAAGGCCGGCGCCAGATTCTGCCAGACTCGCCGTGTCGCGTCATCCGGCAGCGGCGCCTTCTTCTTCACGCCCGTCTGCACCTCATCCTGGATGCTAACGATGACGGTCAGCCCCTCCGCTCGCGCCGAACAGATGGCTCCCAACGCCTGCTTGAACCAGGCCGGATCATGGAACTTCTTGTTGTCAGGGTCGGCACCGTCCTGCGCGATCTGCAGGCGCACCGAATCCGCTCCCTGCGCTTTCATCTCCGCGTACTCCGTCGGCGAGAAGCCCTTGTAAGCACCCTGCCAGAAAGGAAGTTCGATCGAAAATGCGGTCGGCGGCACCTCGAACGGAACCTGGTAGAAGCCGTGCGGCACCCAAGGCTTGCCGTCGCGGATAAGGTGCTTGCTGACGATTGAGACCAGACCGGTCTTGCCGGCGGCACACGCCTCAACGTCGGCGGAGGCTTGTGCCTGCGCCGGAATCGCGAACAAGGTTGTTGCCAGTCCGCACGTTGCCGCGCAGATAAGACGGGAAACGGAGTGATTCATGGTGTTGCCTTTCCAAGCTGTGAGAACGGCGGCCTCCCTTTGTGGAAGCCTTCACACTTTGCACTTGGTTTCAGATGCCCAGGGGATGTTTCTCAAGGCGCCGGCTGGCTGCCAAACAAAACACACCCACTGCCACTCCCCGCACATACCCACAGGTCTGACGACTGCTCAGAAATATGGAACACGCGTCGCACTTAGTGCGTGGTCTTTGAGTCGGTCTTGATCGCGTACCTCTTGGTATTTACCGCCTGGTTGTAGCGGATATGCGTGTAGATCGCGGTCTGCGTGTCTTCTGACGTGAAGAAGAACTCCTGCTTGAGCGAGATCGCGCGCGCAGGGTCCACCCAGATCGTCACGTGCGCAATGCTGTTTCGCTGCCCGGGGTCTTTCGCCACCAGGTCAAGCTTCTCCACCTTCACCATGCCGGTGCCATCATTCAGCGACTCCGTGCCCTGGTCGGTGATGTTCCAGGTCTTCTCCAGATCCCTGCCGCTGCCCCCAAAGCCCAGCGTCAGAAAACTCTCGTACTGTGCCTGGTTGTTGCGGCCATCCATCTCGGTCAGGTGGTTCGGCCCCGGATCAAAGAGCCGCAGACGTCCGTCCTTGTACTCGACAACTTTCGCCTCCGGCGGTGCGAAGACCGCCCCCATCTGCAGCGAGGCTCCCGACTTCAGGAAGTAAATGGTTCCATTCTGTGTCGTCGTATCGCGAATCACCCGCTGATACAGATCCTTGCGGAAGTCAGCCTCGGCGGACTTGAACTTCACGCTGGCCGCGTCCATCTGCCGCAGGACCTCGTTCAGGTGGTCTCCGGATGCCTGCGCTTGTGCCCCGGCACCGCCGCAGAGGAGCCCCGCCACAGAAAGAATCACCACCGCCGTACGCCGTCCACTCATCAGTGCCACCTCGTGCTGTTTCGATGCGTCCCGCTCCGAAAGGTCACTATCGCAGAACCCAGACGTTATACGCGATGACCTTGCCTGCGGCATCTTTCACCGGCTCGTAGTGCTCAAGACTCACCTCGCCAGAGATTGGCTCGATCAGCCGAAGAAAGGCGGCCTGCCGCTGCGTGTCCGTCTTCGCATCCGTCATGTCCTCTGCGCGAACCTGATAGACGAAGCGGCTGTTGCCGTTCCGCGAGCCGGCTTCCTTCACCAGCACCTCGCTTGACTGCAGCGCCACCGTCTCTGCCGGCCGGTCTTTGAAGTCGATCAGCCGTGGCGACAGGAACAGAAAGACCAGGATCAGCGTCACCATCACGTCGTAGTGCAGACTGCCGCGCTCGTAGGTCCAGAAGACGTATCCCCGTAGAAGCTTAAGCACGGATGCCTCCACGCGGCGGCTGCCTGCCGATCACCGTCTCGCCGCCCATGTAGGGCACCAGGACCTCCGGGATCCGCACCGTCCCATCCGCCTGCTGATAGTTTTCAAGCACCGCCAGGTAGGTCCGCCCAACCGCCAGCCCGCTTCCGTTCAGGGTGTGCAGAAACTCCGCCTTCTTCGCACCTGCCGGACGGTAGCGAATGTTGGCCCGCCGCGCCTGGAACGCCTCAAAGTTCGAGCACGAGCTGATCTCGCGATAGAGCTCCTGCCCGGGCAGCCATACCTCGAGGTCATACGTCTTTGCCGCCGCAAATCCCATGTCCCCCGTGCACAGCAGCATGCGCCGGTACGGCAAACCCAGCCGCTCAAGCACCGTCTCCGCGTGCCGCGTCAACGTCTCGTGCGCCGCGTACGAGTCTTCCGGCATGACAAACGTCACCAGCTCCACCTTCTGAAACTGGTGCTGCCGGATCAGACCGCGAACATCCTTGCCATAGCTGCCCGCCTCGCTGCGAAAACACGGCGTGTACGCCGTATACGCAACCGGCAACTCTGCCTCGTCCAGCGTTTCATCGCGAAACAGGTTCGTTACCGGGACCTCAGCCGTCGGAATCAGCCAGTGGTCGCTCTCCTGGAACTCGCCTGGCACATACGCACCCTTGTCGTCGCAGTGAAACAGGTCCTCGGCAAACTTCGGCAGCTGGCCCGTCCCGAACAGGCTCTTCGAGTTCACCATGAAGGGCGGCAGCACCTCGGTGTACCCGTGCTCGCGCGTATGCAGGTCCAGCATGAAGTTCGCCAAGGCCCGCTCCAATCGGGCACCCTGGCCCATCTGCACCACGAAGCGCGACCCCGAGATCTTCGCCGCCCGCTCAAAGTCCAGCACCCCCAGCCGCTCGCCAATCTCCCAGTGCGGCAGAGCCGGGAAGTTGAACTTTGGCTGCTCGCCCCAGGTCTTCTCCACCTGGTTGTCGTGCTCGCTCTTGCCAACGGGCACATCGCTCGCCGGCAGGTTCGGCAGGGACTGCATCATCGCCCGCAGTCGATCATCGGCTCGCCCGGCCGTAGCCTCGAGCGCCTCAACCTCTGCCTTCATCGCCTTTGTCTGCTCAGTAATCGCCGTTGTGTCGCCGCCAGACTTCCGCAACGCTGCGATCTCTCCCGTCAGCCGGTTGCGCTCCGCCCTAAGACTCTCGACCCGCGTAATGGCCTCGCGCCGTTCCACATCCACCGCCACAAAGTCGCCGAGCACCGCCGCCGTCTCCACCCCACGTGAGCGCAGCCGTTCCTCTACCAGGGCCAGATTCGCCCGCACATAGCCAAAATCAAGCATCGATTAAACATTCTAGCGTCCCGTTCTCCCGCAAAAGCCGCTCTACCTCCTCCATGTACCCTGTTCTTATGCGAAAGCTGGCCGTCGCCTTTCTCGCCGTCACCCTGGGTCTGCCTTCCTCCCCCGCCCGTGCCGACGCCTACCAGGGCTCCCCCAAGCTGGTCATCGAGCTCGTCATCGACCAGTTTCGCGGCGACTTCCTCGACCGCTATCGCGCAGACTTCACCACTCCCTCCGGCTTCAACCTGTTCCTCAAGCGCGGCGCCTACTTCACCGATTGCTACTACCAGTACGCCAACACCATGACTGCCCCCGGCCACTCCACCATCGGCACCGGCGCCTACACCGACGGCCATAACATCGCCCTCAACGAGTGGTGGGACCTCAGCCGGTCAACCTCGCACCCCGTCTCCTCCGTTGAAGACGAGCAATATCAGATCGTCGGCGACCACACTCCCGCCGATATCGGCACCTCGCCCCGTAACGAGCTCGCCAGCACCCTCGGCGACGAGGTCGTTCTCGGCAGTCGCGGCCAGTCCAAACTCTTCGGCATCTCGCTCAAAGACCGCGCCGCCATCCTCACCTCGGGCCACGCCTCGAACGGCGCCTTCTGGCTCGACCACGCCTCCGGCCACTTCGTCTCCTCCACCTACTGGAGTCCGCAACTTCCGGCCTGGGTCCAGACCTTCAACACCAGCAGCCGCGCCGAGCAGGCCCTTAAGGAAGCTAATGCGAAACCCGGCCACTTCTACGAAGAAGTCGGCGCCACGCCCGCCAGCGTCTCCTACCTGCTCGACTTCGCCCGCGCCCTCATCACCGCCGAGAAGATGGGCCAGCACCCCACCACCGACGTCCTCACCATCAGCATCTCGTCGACCGACATCCTCGGCCATCGTGTCGGCCCAGACGCGCCCGAGCAGCGCGCCATGATCGACGGCATCGACGTCCATCTCAACAGCTTCTTCTCCTGGCTCAACACCCAGATCCCCGGCGGCATGGGCTCCGTCTGGGTCTCGCTCACCGGCGATCACGGCATCGGCCCGACGCTCCCCGCCGCCGCCGCCGCGCACATGGCCGCCGCGCAGTACAGCGTCCCTAAGACCATCGCCGCCCTCGATGCCGGTCTGAACGATCGCTTCTCGCCCGGCAAGAAGATCCACTACATCCTCCAGAGTGAACTGCCCTACTTCACCCTCGATCCCCGTGCCTTCATCAGCCAGAAGATCTCCGAAGAGGCAGCCGAAAACGCCGCCGCCGAGCTCCTGCCCGCGGCCGTCGCCCAGAGCGCCGCCGCGGAGCCAGATGCCGGCCGCCTGCCTCCGCGCGGCCTCGTCCGCCACACCTACACCCGTCTGCAGATGGCCGCGAGCCAGCTTCCTCCGACTCCCGAGGGCCGCCGCATCGCCCAGAGTTACTCACCCAACGGCGGCTGGTACGTCCTCTTCACGCCCGGCCTCTATGAGCAGTCCTCTGCATCCGGAACCAACCACTACACGCCCTACAGCTACGATCGCCACGTCCCGCTTGCCTTCTTCGGCGCGCCCTTCGTTCCGGGCACCTACCACACTGCCGTCGAGCCAGTTGATATCGCCGCCACCTTCGCCTCGCTCCTGCGCGTCAACCGGCCTTCCGCCGCCGTTGGCCGTGTCCTCACAGAAGCCCTTCGCCCAGAGACCTCCGACTCCTCGAGTGGATCGCGGCGATCGCCCGGAAGAGTGCCCCGATGAGCGCCGCCTCCGCCGCCGCGACGGCCACCAGCAAGGGACCTGACATGCGCGTCACCGTCGCCGGCATCGAGCTAAGATCGCCCATCATCGCAGCCAGTGGCACCTTCGGCTATGGCCTCGAGTTCGACGACATTCTTTCGCTCGATCGCATCGGCGCCTTCGTCACCAAGGGCCTCTCGCGCGAACCCATGGCCGGCAACCCCGCCCCGCGCATTATCGAGACCGCCGCCGGCATGATCAACGCCATCGGCCTCCAGAACGTCGGTGTGCGCGCCTTCATCGAAGAGAAACTCCCGAAGCTCCGGAAGATCAAGGGCCTCGTCACCATCGCCAACGTCTTCGGCTTCACCATCGAGGACTGCGTCGAAGTCATCCACGCGCTCAACGACGCCGACGGCATCGCCATGATCGAGCTTAATGCCAGCTGCCCAAACACCAGCCACGGCGGCATGGTCTTCGGCACCAACCACGAGCTGCTCTACGAGCTCGTCCGCCAGACCAAAGCCGTCAGCCGCCTTCCGCTCATGGTTAAGCTCTCGCCAAATGTAACCTCCATCGGTCTCATGGCACGGGTCGCCGCGGACGCCGGCGCCGACGCGCTCTCGCTCGTCAACACCTTTCTTTCCATGGCCATCGACATCGAAACCCGCCGCCCGCGCATCGCCAACATTACCGGCGGTCTCTCCGGTCCGGCCATCAAGCCCATCGCCGTTCGCATGGTGCACGAGGTCGCCAAGGCCGTCACCCTGCCGATCGTGGGCATGGGTGGCATCCTGAATGAAAAAGACGCCGTGGAGTTCATGCTCGCTGGGGCCACCGCCGTCGAGGTCGGTACCGCCAGCTACGCCGATCCGCGCGCTGTCGAAAATATCGCGACTGGCCTCCGCAAATGGTGCGTCGCGCATGCCGTACCGCGCGTCGCCGAGCTCACCGGCGCCGTCGTTCTCTAACCTGAGCAACTCACCATCGGTTCTGCGGCAGGTTGGTGGTCATCGTTTAGGGATCTCCTTTTCACCGAAGGCGCGAGCATCCCCCGCCTCTACACCGCCGTCCCGCTCACCACCACTCGATTGCGCCCCAGCGTCTTTGCCCGGTAGAGCGCATCATCCGCCGTTCGCACCAGGTCGATGGCCTCGCCGCCGGCGGCAGGATGCATCGTCGCGACCCCCAGGCTCACCGTCTGTATTCCACCCGGACATCCCGGGTGCGCCACCGCCAGCTCCACCACCGCCCCGCGAATCTCTTCGGCAAGGTGCTCCGCCTCCCGCAGCGTCTCGCCCGGCAGGATGATGGCAAACTCCTCGCCACCAAAGCGCGCGGCAAATCCGCCAGCCCCCTCCAGCGCGCCCTCCAGCGCCTTCGCAATCTTCCGCAGGCACTCGTCGCCTCCCAGATGCCCATGTAGGTCGTTGTAGCTCTTGAAGAGATCAGCATCGAGCAGCAGCAGCGCCACATCCGTGTCATGCGCCGTCGCATACTGCCACTCCTGCTCCAGCCGCAGGTTGAACGCCCGCCGGTTCGAGAGACCGGTCAGATCGTCCGCATTCGCCAGCCGTCGCTGCCCCGCCTCGCTCTCAGCCAGCGATCGCTGCAGCTCCGCGCCTTCCTCCAGCAACGCCGCCACGGGGAACATGGTGAAGATCGAGACCGCCAGAGAGATCTGCGCCACCACGATCCGGTGCAGCATCATGTGATCGCCCACGATCAGCATCAGCGGTCCCTGTCCCTTGACCGTAAGACCGATCGAGAGAAACGCCACCAGCACCACGGCCATCACCGTTCCCGGGAACCCCAGCCGGAACACGACCAGCAGAAGCGCAGGAAAGAGGAAGAAGATCAACGGGTCCTCCGCATGCGTGAAGACGAGCACAGTGGTTACTGCCGGAACCATTAACACCAGGAACGTTCCTGGCAACCGATGTCTCCGGAGCGCCGAAAAGAAGTCGGGCCGGTGCAGTGTAAAGACCAGCGGCGCCAGCAGCGCCATGCCCAGCATGTCTCCCAGGTACCACGTTCGCCACATTTGGAGCCAGGGCACGCCCGGATAGAACAGCAGTGTCCATGATGCGCCAAAGGCACTCGTCAGCGCCGCGGCGCCCACCACGGCGACCAGCAGAAATCCGATCAGCGGCCGCCGCTTCGCCAGGTTCAACGGCGTCCCGAACCAGCGAGTCAGCACGACGGAGGAGAGGATCACCTCGACCGAGTTCGCCAGCGAAACTCCCAGCGCCACCTTGAGCGGGTCGCCGTACACCACGTCCGCCAGCGTATCGGCCAGCAGACCCGCCAGAAAGTAAGGAATCCACTCCGCGCGCGGTCGCGTCATCACCAGCCCGAACAGAATGCCGTTCGAAAGCCAGATCGTCGCCACGCCCTCGGACTGGTGCGAGAGCATGATGCCCAGCCACGAACACCCGGCCAGCACACAGAATGAGATCGCGAGTCGTCCCCACGCCGGGCCGGTCATCGTCCAGAGCGGGGTGCGGCGCCCACCAGATCTCCACGGTGTGGCTGGCCCACCCTCCATCGCAGACCTTTGCCTCTTTCCTGAAAGCCTCCGCAGTGCCATCCCACGAGCCGGCTCTGGTCTCTCCGCGCCTCCGTTGCTGGACGCAGCCGAGACACGGATTGCATCAGGCTGGCTCGTGCGCCGCGGCATCGGACGTCATGCTCCTCAAGAAGGATGTGGATCGAAGTCTAATCCACCTCACTCTACCCACAATCTCCCGCAGGAAACCAAGCAGTCACCTCATCTAGACTCAGGGGTGTGACCACCTCGAACGTTCCGAAGCCGATCCGCCGCGCCCTCCTCTCCGTCACCGACAAGACCGGCCTCGCCGAGTTCGCCCAGACCCTGTCCAGCCTCGGCGTTGAGTTGATCTCAACCGGCGGCACCGCTCGCGCCCTCCGCGACGCCGGCCTGGAGGTTCGCGACATCTCCGACCTCACCGGCTTTCCCGAGATGCTCGACGGTCGCGTCAAGACCCTCCACCCCAAGGTCCATGGAGGCATTCTCCATATCCGCGGAAATCCCGAGCACGAAGCCTCCGTCGCCGAGCACGCCATAGAGCCCATCGACATGGTTGTGGTCAACCTCTACGCCTTCGAAGCAACCTCGGCGAAACCCGGCGTTTTGGTGCATGAACTCATCGAAAACATCGATATTGGCGGTCCATCCATGGTCCGTTCTGCAGCAAAAAACTTCGAAGATGTCGCTATTGTGACCAATGTCGGCGACTATGCGGCTCTCGCCGCCGAGCTCCAGTCCAACGCCGGCGGGCTCTCCCGCGTCACCCGCTGGCAGCTCGCAAAGCAAGCTTTTGCAACAACTTCCGCCTACGACGCAGGCATCGCCACAGCCCTCGAAGCCCTCAGCTCCTCCGAGCCAAACGCCCCGGCCATCCCCGCCGCCGACGCTCTCCCACCCGTTCTCCGCATCCTCTATCCTATAGCAAACACACTACGTTACGGCGAGAACCCCCATCAGAAAGCCGCCCTCTACACTGACCGGAGCGGCAAAGGTATCGCCGCCGCGCGCCAGCTTCAAGGCAAAGAGCTCTCCTACAACAACTTAGTCGACCTCGACGCCTGCTGGGAGCTGGTCAGCGAGTTCAACCCCGCCCACCAGGCCGCCGTTGCAATCATCAAACACACCAATCCCTGCGGCGCCGCGACCGGCCACTCCGTTCGAGACGCCTACCTCCGCGCGCTCGAGTCCGATCCCGTCTCCGCCTTCGGTGGCGTCATCGGCGTCAACCGGGAGATTGACGCCGATGCGGCGGAAGAGATTGCCAAGCTCTTCGTTGAAGCCATCGTTGCCCCCTCCTTCACGCCCGAAGCCGTGGCTCGCTTCAGCATAAAGAAGAATCTGCGTTTGCTGACGATCGATCCGGCGCACAGCAGCCGCGTGTATAAGCAGGTTTCGGGAGGCATGCTGGTGCAGGATCCGGATCACCATCAGGTGACGGGAGAGGATCTGACGTTCCCGACCGATCGGAAGCCCACGCCTGAGGAGCTGCGCGCTCTGCTCTTCGCCTGGAAGATCGCCAAGCACGTGAAGTCGAACGCGATCGTCTACGCCCGCGCGATCGGTGTGCGCTCCGATGGAGAGATCTTCGGCCAGACGGTCGGCATCGGCGCCGGTCAGATGAGCCGCGTGGATGCCGCGAAGTTCGGCACACAGAAAGCTGTGCTGCCCCTGGCCGGCACGGTGGCTGCCTCGGACGCTTTCTTTCCCTTTCCGGATGGCCTGGAGGTCGTTGCGACCGCTGGGGCCACCGCCGTGATCCAGCCGGGCGGCTCTGTCCGCGATCCCGAGGTCATCGCCGCAGCCAATCGGCTCGGTGTCGCGATGGCCCTAACGGGCATTCGGCACTTCCGCCATGGGTGAAGTCTTGCAGACTTCCAATGGTTGTATGAAGTCCTGAACGAAGTCCATCTATAATCCGGCCAGACGATCCGCATCGGGCGCGCCCCTGCATCCAAGGCCTCAAGCTTTCCGTCTAATGTAATACGGCCCTTTCTCCAGGCCTGTCAGGACCCCTATGACCTTGTTCCAGAGCGCGTGCACTGTTCATCTTCGCGTCGGTATCGCTGCAGTGCTGCTCACGGCCAGCTTCTCCGCTGCTGTCGCCCAGGGTCCTGCCGTGTCGGCTTCGCCGTCTCCCAAGGACACTGATCGCAGCGCGTCGTATTATCACTACGGCCTTGCTCATCTCTACGAGAACATGGCCGTCAATGCCGGGCGCAGCGACTACGCGTCGCAGGCGATTGACGAGTACAAGCTCGCGATGGCGGCCGATCCGGACTCGAAGACACTGCAGGACGGGCTGGCCGATCTTTATTTTAAACTCGGACGCATTCGGGAAGCCGTCACCGCGGCACAGCAACAGGTCACCAAGAGCCCCGAGGATCTGCAGGCTCACGAGCTTCTTGGCAAGGTCTATCTTCGTTCGCTCGGCGATATGCAGACGCAGCAGTCCGGCGAGATGCTGCAGCTCGCCATCGCCGAGTACGAGAAGCTGGTTCAGCTCAAGCCGAACGATGTGGAGACGCATCTTCTTCTCGGCCAGCTTTATGGTTTGAACCATGACTCGGCAAAGGCGGAAGCGCAGTTCAAGGGCGCGCAGAAGATCGACGCCAACTCCGAAGAGGTTGTGCTCAACATTGCACGCCTCTACACAGAGCAAGGTGATTTTCGTCGGGCCGCCGATGTGCTGGCCGCTGTTCCGGCTGACGATCAGACGGCGAGGACCGAATTCGCACTCGGCGCCAGCTACGATCAACTGAAGCGTCCGAAGGAAGCGGCCACCGCCTATCGCGCCGCGCTCGAGCTCGACCCTGAAAACGCGCTCGACACGCAGCGCGGCCTGGGCAACGCTCTCCTGCTCGACGGCCAGCTTGACGAGGCTCTCAAGGTCTTTACCGAGATCGTCACCGCCGAGCCTCAGGATGCGCAGTCGCAGATCCGCATCTCCGAGATCGAGCGGCGACAGGGCCACTACGAGCAGGCGCTCGACACCTTGAACAAGGCAAAATCGCTAGTTCAGGACTCGACCGAGCTGAGCTACAACGAAGCCCTGATCTACGATTCACTCGGACGCTATGACGACGCTGTCACTCAGCTGAAACAGCTGCTCGCCGCGTCGACTCATCCGGACGGCAACTACAGCGATCCTGAAAAATCAAACCGCTTCCTCTTTCTGGACCGGCTAGGAGCTATCGAGCGCGAGCAGGGAAAGACCACCGAATCGATCGGTTATTACAAGCAGATGACGGCTCTCAGCGGAGATTTCGCCCTGCGCGGCTACCAGTCTGAGGTGGACACCTATCGTGAGGCACACCAGCAGCGCGAGGCGACGGCAGTCGCTGACGACGCAGCCAAGGCCCTGCCGAAAGATCGTGGTGTGCAGCTCATGTACGCCGGCCAGCTCGCGGATACTGGCAAGGTCGATGAAGGCTTCGCGCTCGCTCGTACGCAGTTGAAGAACGCGCCGGAGGATCGCGAGGTCTATCTCGCTCTGGCGCAGATGGATGTACGCCTCAAGCGCTGGACGGACGCCGAGGACGAGCTGAACAAGGCGATGGCACTGGCGACCAAGCCCGACGAGAAGCTCAACATCTACTTTCTTCGTGGCACGCTCTACGATCGCCAGAAGCTTTACGATCAGGCGGAAGAGAACTTCTCGAAAGCGCTGGCTATCGATCCGCAGAACGCGACCATCCTGAACTATGTCGGATACATGCTCGCCGATCGCGGCGTTCGTCTACCCGAGGCCACGGCCATGATTCGCAAGGCTGTGGATCTCGATCCGCAGAACTACGCTTTCCTCGATTCTCTCGGCTGGGTCTATTACAAATCCGGGCAGTACCCTCAGGCTGAGCAGTATCTTCGCCAGGCAATCGAGCGCTCCGCCTCCGACCCCACCGTGCACGATCATCTCGGGGAGGTCTACGAGAAGACGGGGCGGCTTAAACTCGCCGTCGAGCAGTGGGAGCGCTCGATGACCGAGTACGCGCACTCGCTGCCAGCCGACGCTGATCCGGAAGACGTCTCGAAGGTGCAGCACAAGCTGCAGAACGCCCGCGTGAAGCTCGCCCGGCTTACCCCGGGGCCGGCGCCGAAGGCAACCAAGCCCTAAGTAGGACCGCACTCCAGTACACTGAAACTGTATGCCGTATGAACGCCTTCATTGCTGCGCCGTCACCACGTCTGACGGGAATCCGCTGCTTGATCGCGTATATCCGGCCCCCGACAGACCGGCCCGTACCGCCTTCCAGCGGGACCGGGAGCGGATCGTTCAATCGCGCGCCTTCCGCCGCCTCGCAGGCAAGACGCAGGTCTTTACCAGCCGTGCCTCGGACCACTTTCGCTCGCGTCTGACCCACACCATTGAAGTCGCACAGATCGCGCGCGATGTCGCCGGGCGGCTGGGCCTGAACGAAGATCTCGCCGAAACCCTCGCCCTGGTGCACGACATCGGTCATCCACCCTTTGGCCATGCGGGGGAGCGCGCACTCGACGAGTGCTTGCAGCGGCACGGTCTGCGGTTCGATCACAACCTTCACGCTCTCCGCATCTGCGAGCACTTTGAGCAGCGCTACGCCGCCCATCGCGGGCTGAATCTCACCCTCGGAGTTCGCGAGGGCATCGTCAAGCACTCGCGCGACTACACGGCTGCGGACTATCCCGAGCTGGCGACCTACTTTCTCGATCAGCGGCCGCCGCTCGAGGCGCAGATCATCGATCTAGCCGACGAGATCGCCTACCTCACCGCTGACCTCGATGATGGTCTGGAGTCGGGCCTGCTGGAGATCCAGCACATCCGGCAGCGTGTCTCGATCCTCGAGCGCTGCTTCACCATGGTCGAGCGCATGCATCCCGGAACCAGCGAGAAGTATCTCTTCAACGAAGCGCTGCAGTGGATGCAGAACACGCTGACCGACGACCTGGCAGCGAACACTGCCGCGAATGTGGAAGCGATCGGCGCCCGCTCGCTCGAAGACATCCGGCGGCATCCCAAGCGGCTCGCCGTGTTCTCCCCTGAGGTCGAACGCCTGCGCCTTGAAGAGAAGCATTACCTCTACGACACGCTGTACAGCTGCTCCCACCTCACCCTCGAGCACGATAAAGCAGAAGAGGTCGTGAAAGCGTTATTCGACTTCTGGATCGATGATCCGCAGGAGCTGCCGCCGGGGTACATCGAGGAGATCCCTTCCGAAGGCGTCGCGCGCGTCGTGGCAGATTACATCGCCGGCATGACCGACACCTTCATCCTGCACCAGTATGCGCTCATCAAACGAACCGTCCGGCAGTGATCGCACACGCTCACGCCGAGCGCTCGATCCGCTACGATACCCTCTATGTCCTCCCATCAGAAGCGCGCTCTCGTTACCGGAGGCGCTGGCCTCATTGGCTCTCACATCGTTGATCTTCTTCTGCGCGAAGGCTGGACCGTTCGCATTCTCGACAATCTGGAGCCGCAGACTCACAAACATGGCAAGCCCGAATGGGTAAACGCCGCCGCGGAGTTCCGCCAGGGTAACGTGCAGGATGCCGACACCACGCTCTCCGCCCTCGAAGACATCGACGTGGTCTTCCATGAGGCGGCGTACGGCGGCTACATGCCAGAGATGGCGAAGTACGTCCTTGTGAACAGCTTCGGCACCGCGCAGATGCTCGAGCTGATCCGCGATCATCGCCTGCCGATCCGCAAGGTTGTCGTCGCCAGCTCGCAGGCGGTCTACAGCGAGGGCGCCGCGCGATGCCCTGAGCATGGCGCCGTCGTTCCTCTGCTGCGGCCCGCGGAGCAGCTGCGAAGCGGTGACTTCAGCGTGCATTGCCCCATCTGTGGCAAGCCAACGACCTCGATCCCCACGCCGGAGGCGACACCCGGCGGTGGTGAGACCGTCTACGCGCTCACCAAGGTCGACCAGGAGCGGCTGGTTCTGCTCTGGGGAAAGCAGACGGGCACTCCGACCGTGGCGCTTCGTTACTCCTGCACCTACGGCCCGCGGCAGTCGCTCTTCAACCCCTACACCGGCGTCATCGCCATCTTCTGCACGCGCCTGCTCAACCATCAGCCGCCCGTCATGTACGAGGACGGCGGCCAGACCCGTGATCTCTGCTTCGTTGAAGACATCGCCCGCGCCAACCTGATGGTAGCGACAACGGATAAGCTCGACGGCCTGCCGGTAAACGTCGGCAGCGGCCGCGCCACCAGCGTCCGTGATCTCGCGAAGATCATCGCTGACCAGCTCGGCATCGATCTCGCGCCGCTCGCCCGCGGAGAGTTTCGTCCTGGTGAGATCCGTTCGCTCATCTCCGACATCAGCCGTATTCGCACCATCGGCTACGAGCCGCAGACCTCGATCGAGCAAGGCATCGAGCGCTACGTCGCATGGATCAAGACCCAGGGATCCGTCGCGGATTACTTCTCAAAGGCCGAAGCTGGCCTGCGAGCAAAGGGGATCGTGCAAAGCGTCAACGGGTAATTGGGGTGGGCGGATCGCGATCAATCGCCTCTATGCCGCCAGTGGCGACCTCCTCGAGCCGTAGCTATCTGCGCAAAAGAAACTTGCCCGATCTTCGCGCGTCTATCCCGCAGGAGCTTCCGTGCCGCCCTCCAATCGCCGACCGATGCGTCTTCCCGACCGTCAGGTATTGCTGCCGCTTTTCTTCAGCGGCTGCGCTCTGCTCGGAGCCGCCACAACCCGAGCGCAGACGCAGGCTCCTGTGGTCGGCAGCGTCATCTCGGGACACGTCACGAACGCGCGCACTGGCGCGCCCATGGCGAGAGTGCTCGTTCAGGGAGATGGCCGCGCAGTCTTCACCAACGCCGAGGGACGCTTTCAATTGAGCGACACCGGAAAAATCGCGAGTGTGCAGTTCACCAAGCCAGGCTTCGCCCTCAGCCCCGAGCAGCGCGACTCCAACAGCATCCCAATCGCATCGTCTGCAGGCACGGTCACCCTCGAGGTCGCCCTGTGGCCGGAGGCTGTCCTTGCTGGCTCCGTCACCTCCTCGGAAGGAGATCCCCTGCCTCGCGTGGCTGTCACCGCGCAGCGATACGTCATGCAAAACGGCATGCGCCAGACTCAGCAGGCCGGGTTCGTCTTCACTGGCCCCGGCGGCAACTTCCGCCTGCCTGTACCGGCCGGGGACTATATCGTTCAGACCCGGTACGCCCCGCCAGACTTGACCCGGCCGACGGCTGCCCTGCCGACGCAGGTTCCCACGCACACGGCAAACGATGGCACCGGAACAATCCACATCGCGAGCGGTCAAGAGCTTCACGTCGATCTTCATCCGCAACTCGCAACCGCGGTCCACATGCTGTTGCCGATCGAGGGAGGTGACGCGCAGCGCTCGCTCGCAATCACGATCACGACCGCGGACGGCGCAACGTATCAACCACCGCGACGGGTGACGCAGGACGGTCTCTCGGTTGATCTTCCATCCGGCACCTATCAGCTCTCCGGCCGCCTCGCCGCATCCGATGGTGAACGCGCTGGCCAAATGACCCTGGCTGTTCCTGATCATGACGCAACTGCACCACCCTTGCATCTGGACGCGCTCTCATCTGTTCCCGTTGCGGTTACAGTTGATCCTGCCTCGGTGGCAAACTCCGCGAGCAATGCCACCGCGCCACCAAACGCTGCGGCGCTCAACCTCCAGTTGGAACCCGTTGGTCTCATCGCATCCACCGGGGACCAGCCCCTGCGTATCACCGGCCGAGGCTCCGCTGGCGCCGTCATCTCCGCCGCGCCCGGCAGCTATCGTCTCACCGGCGGTGACGGCTCTGCATGGACCCTTCAGTCCGCCACCTTCGGCGGAGTGGACCTTTTTCGCGACCCACTCGTTGTTGGAGCAAACGCCAGCGCCGAACCTATTCGCATCGTGGTCAGTCGTCCTAATGGCACGGTCACCGGCGTTACCCGCATCAGCGGCACTCCCGCCGCGTGCTGGATCGTCTTTGTGTCTGAAGCGGGAACTCTGCCCCGCTTCTTCGTTCGTCGCAGCAACGCCGACGGCCAGTTCACCATTGGCGGTCTGCCGCTCAGGTCCTATCGCCTCCTCGCGACGCCGTTTCTCTCATCAGCCGACTTCGGCGAACCAGCTACTCTCGATCAGTTCCACAATTACGTCCAGAGGGTGTCGGTAACCTCATCGTCTTCAGCCTCGCTCGATCTCAACGCCGTCCCCGTTCATGAGCTCTACCCTTGAGTCCACGTGATCTCTCAACCATCCCTGCAGCCATGATCACGCTGCTGCTTTGCCTCTCCGTGTCGCCGGCACAGGAGACCTCACCGAAGCCGGGCTCGCTCGTCCACGTATCGGGCGTCGTGGTCAGCGAGAGCACGAACGTTCCAGTGCCTCGATGTCATCTCACGCTGCGTCCGGAGCGCCCGCAAACAGGCCGACGCGGAGGAGCTTTCGACAGCGATCAACGCACATCGGAGACCGACGCCCAGGGCCGCTTCGCGTTCGATCTCCCCGTTGAGGGCAAGTGGCAGCTTAGTGCCTCAGCCAATGGCTATCGCACTCAGTTCCTCAACGAGCACGACGGCTTCTCGAGCGCGGTCGTCCTGCATCCCGGCCTTCCCGTGCCGGTCCTTCTCTTCCATCTGGAACCCGACTCCACCCTGTCCGGATTCGTTCGGGATGAAGCCGCGGAGCCGGTCAGGAACGCAGCACTGACGCTGCAGCTTGCGCCAGTGGCGGAAGGAACGCCGGGTGGTCCCGGCCGGCGGCAACGCACCACCACCGATGATCGCGGCCACTTTGAGGTCGCCGGGATCGCCCCTGGCACCTACAGGCTCTCGGTGCAGGCCACACCCTGGTACACGACCGGCAACATCGGCCGCTTCGCAGGGGACGACCCGACACAGGCCAGGTCAGGCGATGCGGCGTTCGATGTTGTCTACCCGCTTACCTGGTATCCCGGCGTCCTCGACCAGGAAACGGCCGGCGACATCAGCCTTCATGCCGGTGAGTCGCAGCAGATCGACTTTAACCTGCTGCCGATTCCCGCGGCCCACCTCCGCGCCGCCGTGCCAGTTGCCAACCCGTCGTCGCCGGCACCGGGCCCGACTATCGAACGAATCGACAACGGACAAACCTCCGGTATCGCTCCGTCGGTCACCATCGCTGCCGGGCAGATCGAGTTCGGCAATCTGCCACCCGGCCTCTACCGGATCAGCACTCCGCAGCCAGATGGCCGCTCGGCTACCTCCTTCGTTCATGTGGCCGCGGGTGCCAGCGTCTCACTGGGTGCGGCCGATCCCGCCGGCACGGCCGACGTCACCTTCCATATCGTTGGCGACGAGAGATCCTCGCGTACGCTGATTAGCCTCACCGATCTATCCACCAGAGCCGTCTTCACCAGCGGCGGCTTCGGTCTTCGCCGTCGCACGCCGCCTGGCGCAGACTCCGCCGGGGATGCAGCCGATACCGAACACCACATCGCCGTGCCAGTCGGGCGCTATCAGGTCACGTTAGCCGGCGATCCTGATCTCTATCTCACCTCGATGACGCTCAAGCAGATGCCCGTAGCCGGCCGTGCCATTCTGCTCGCCGGCGGCCCTGCAGAGCTGACGATCAGCGTGGCCCGTGGCCGCGCAACCGTGAGTGGCCATACCACCCTTGCTGGCAAGACAGTTGATGGAGCGATGGTGATGCTGGTGCCCACCACCTTCGGGCAGGTCGGCGCGATTGATCTGCTCCGCCGTGACCAGAGCGACACCGACGGCAGCTTCAACCTTGCGGACATCATTCCGGGGGACTACATCCTCTTCGCGATCGATCGCGGCTGGAGCGTCAACTGGCACGATCCCGCCACCTTGAACCGCTATCTTATCCATGGGACGCCACTCTCACTGCAGCCGCGCAGTGCAGTGACACAGGAGATTCCGGCGCAGAGTCCCTAGCCGCAAGGCCTCTCGCACAAACCAACCCCACTAGACAGTCCGGTAGCCGCTCCAGACCTTCCGCAGCAGGATGAACCGCTTCTTCAGCGAGAGCAACGGCCGTTTCCGCGCCAGAAAAAGGCCGAACAGCAGGCCATACTCCATCACATGCCGCAGGAACAACGCGGGAATCGCAAGAACCACGCCCCGCCCACGATATCGCCGCAACAACTGGAAACGCGCCTGGTGGAAGCCGAGAACCCGCATGCTCGACCATCCCGAACTCTGCGTCCGGCCATCGTGAACCACCGCATCCGTCTTCAGCACTCCCAGCTTGTAGCCCTTCCGAGCCGCTCTCCATGCCCAGTCCAGATCGCAGTCAGAGAAAGGGAAGTGCAGTGCGTCGATTCCGCCGAGCTCCTTCCAAGCCTCCCGCTTGATCAGCAGCGGGCTCGTGTACACCACGTCCGCGGTAAACCACTCCGCGCCATTGGTCGTGTGACTCTCCGTTACGAATCGCGGAAGCGACAACCGCCTCGAAACCTCTCTTCCGAGCACAAAGGACGTCACCGTCGGAAACGACATGCCCCATCCACCCGGAGCGCCGGAGTGCAGGTACACGGTGAAACCCATCGCCGCAAGCTCAGGTTCACGCCGCAGCAACTGCATCGCTGTCTCGATCGGCTTCGCACTTGAGACCCAGTTGTCGGTCTCATACAGGAAGATGAAGTCAACGTCCGGAAACAGCGCAAGCGCCCGTTCGCAGCCGCGATTCACGCCGGCGGCAAACGACGTATCCTCACCGGCGCTCGCCTCCAGAACCTCAAGCCGAACATCGAGGTTTTCCTGGGCAAACGTCTTCAGCCACTCGCGGCTGCCATCCGTTGATCCCGCGTCGAAGACCACGACGGCATACTCCAGAGGATCTTTCCGCACAGCATTCACCAGCGAATCGAGAGCCAGCGTCAGCAGCGGCTTGCGGTTCATGGAATTGATTACGGCAACAAAGTCCATACGGGAGCGCCTTTCGTTCGTGGCTGGAGTCGCTACAAGGCCAAAGCAGTGGACATCAGGCCCGTCAAGCAAATTCCAACCAGCTAGAAATTGGCGTCCCCGACGGGATTCGAACCCGTGTTACCGCCGTGAAAGGGCGGTGTCCTGGGCCACTGGACGACGGGGACGCAACGACAACGCAGAACTTCCACCTAAGTCCCACAGTCATGACGCTATCATAGGTCCCACGCCGATCCAAATTGGACTTATGCTCGAAACCCACTCATCTTCCATGCCGCAGGATTACTCGCCACGGCAGGCCTCCACCGACCGGGATCATCCCTCACCGGCCCGCACCTTCCGCTACCTCGACCTGCTCACCACGGCCTTCGTCGTCGTCCTTCTCGTCTCCAACCTCCTCGCACAGAAGATCTGTCTCATCGGCGGCTTCGCCGTCTCGGGAGCCATCCTCCTCTTCCCCATCACCTACATCTTTGGCGACATCTTCACCGAGGTCTACGGCTTCGCTGCCTCGCGTCGAGCCATCTGGATGGGCTTCTTCGCCACCCTTCTCCTCTACCTCGTCAGCGCCATCACCATCGCTCTACCGCCCGCGCCCGGCTGGCATAATCAACAGGCATTCACCACTGTCTTCGGCATCATTCCCCGTATCCTGGCGGCTTCGCTCGTCGCGTTCTGGGCCGGCGAGTTCGCCAACTCCTACGTCATGGCCCGCATGAAGCTGCTCACCTCCGGCCGTGCGCTCTGGTCCAGAACCATCGGGTCGACGCTCGTCGGCCAGGCAGTCGATACCGTTCTGGTCATCAGCCTCACCTTCGCCGGAACCGTTCCGGCCGCAACCATCGCCAATATGATCGCGACCGGCTATCTGTTGAAGGTCGGCTATGAAGTGCTCGCCACGCCGCTTACGTATCTCGTGATCAACCGGCTCAAACGCGCGGAGGCCTCCGATCCGCTCGACACTCACGAATCCTTCAGCCCGTTCGCGCCTCTCGTTTCAAGGAGTTAAGCGCGGATCTCCTTCGGAGGGACCTCTTCTGCCGTATCATCACCCTGATCCGTGCGAACAGGAGACTTTCGTAAATTCTTCGAACCTGACGCCCGCTCTCTTCATCTACTGACTACATACGATTGCGACTTCCCTCGCGACAGGCAATCGCAACAGGAACCATCTGCCATCTTTGATCGTTATTGTCCCCAGGGCTCTTGTAGTCATGCGGGTCTTCTAAGGAGTGTCCGTTGATCTTGCTCTCTCGTCTTGGTCTCCTCTCTTGCTCGATCGCCGCCGCCGCCATCGCGTCCACATTCTTGGCTGGTTGCACGGAAAAAAAGGCGGTCGTTGCCGCCCCGCAGGCGATGCCGGTGCAGGTCAGCACCGTCGCCCTCGATCCGGTTCCCGCAACCGACACCTACGTTGCGACCATCAAGAGCCGCCGCTCCTCGACCATGCAGCCACAGGTGGACGGCAATCTTACCCGTATCTTCGTGCGCTCCGGTCAGGCCGTCAAAGCCGGCCAGATCCTCATGCAGATCGATCCGCTGAAGCAGGTCGCCACGGTAGAGTCTCAGGTTGGAACCGAGGCCCAGAAGCGCGCCGTCTACCAATACAACCAGTCTGAGGTCGAGCGGCAGCGCAAGCTGTTTGAAGCCGGTGTCACCTCGCGTCAGACCTATGATCAGGCGACCCAGTCCTTCCAGAACTCAGAGGCCGACCTCGCCTCATCGAGCGCGCTCACAGGCTCGCAGAAGCGGCAGCTCGCTTACTACCAGATCCGCGCTCCCTTCAATGGCGTCGTTGGAGATATCCCGGTTCACGTCGGCGACTACGTCTCGTCCACCACCCTGCTCACCACGGTCGATGAGATCGCCGACCTCGAGGCCTATATCTACGTCCCGACGGAACGCGTCAGCCAGCTCAAGCTCGGGCTGCCCGTCTCCATCCTCGACACCGCGGGAGATGTCCTCGCTTCGACAAAGGTTGACTTCCTCTCCCCGCAGGTCGATACGTCCCTCCAGGGCATCCTGGTCAAGGCGACCGTTCCTCGTTCCTCTGAAGTCCTCCGTAACGCCCAGCTCGTCAAGGCGCGCATCACCTGGAACTCGAATCCGGCGCCTACTGTCCCCGTTCTCGCGGTTACCCGCATCGGCGGCCAGCCCTTCGTCTACGTCGCGCAGCCGAAGGATGGCGGCTTCACCGCGCATCAGGTCGCTGTCACCCTCGGCGACACCATCGGCAACGCCTATCCCGTTGTAAGTGGGCTCGCACTCGGCCAGAAGGTCATCACCTCCGGTCTGCAGTTCCTCCAGGAAGGCGCTCCCGTCAAGCCTCTCGGCTGAGGATCTGTCGCTTGCACCGTCGCGAAGGCTCCCCTCCGCGGCTTCCGTTAGCCCGCCGCTGTCTCACGATCGCGCGGCCACACAGAATCGAGCACTCCTTGTTCGTCGACTTCTTTATTCGCCGTCCGATCTTCGCCACCGTCTCCGCGCTGCTCATCGTGCTGGTCGGCGCGATCAGCATCCCGTCGCTCCCCATCTCGCTCTATCCTGAGCTCGCCCCTCCTCAGGTTGTAGTCAGTTCCAACTACGTCGGCGCCAACTCTTCCATCGTTGAGTCCGCCGTCACCATTCCTCTCGAACAGTCGATCAACGGTGTTGAGGGCATGCGCTACATCTCCTCCACCAGCTCGAACGATGGCACCAGCTCGATCACGGTGACCTTCCAGACCGGCTACGATCTCAACATCGCCGCTGTCGACGTGCAGAACCGCGTTGCTTCCGCTCAGGGCCGATTGCCCGCAACGGTCAACAACACCGGCATCAGCATCACAAAGGCCAACAGCAACTTCGTCTTCGCAGCCGGCTTTGTCTCACCCGATAACTCCCTTTCGCCAGCCTTTATCTCAAACTATCTCGACGTCTATGTCTCGGACGCGCTCAAGCGCGTGCAGGGCGTCGGTGCTGTTGTCATCTTCGGCGAGCGCAAGTACGCCATGCGCGTCTGGCTTGATCCCGCGCGGCTCGCCGCTCGCGGCCTCACCGCCCTCGATGTCTCCAACGCACTCAGCGAGCAGAACGTGGAGGTCGCCGCCGGCCAGCTTGGCCAGCCACCCTCTGACTCCAAGCAATCCTTTCAGATGGCCGTGCGTGTCGTCGGCCGTCTCTCCGAGCCCGGCGAGTTCGAGAAGATCATCCTCAAGAACTCCCCAGCCACGGGCGGCGTCGTTCTTCTCAAAGATGTCGGCCACGCCGAGGTCGGCGCGGAAAACTACAATACCGAGCTGAAGTTCTCCGGACGTAGCGCCGTCGGCATCGGTGTCCAGCAGCTTTCAAACGCCAACGCGCTCGACGTCGATAAACGCTGCCGCGCCGTCCTCAAGGAACTTGAAAAATCTTTCCCGCCCGGCCTCAAGTACACCATCGCCGTCGATACCACGACTGTCATCAGCGAGTCGGTCAAGGAAGTCATCTCAACCCTCGTTGAGGCGATCATCATCGTCGTGCTCGTCATCTTCCTCTTCCTCCAGGACTGGCGCGCCACCCTCATTCCCGCCATCACCATCCCCGTCTCGCTCATCGGCACCTTCGCCTTCATCAAGATCTTCGGCTTCTCCATCAACTCGCTCACCCTCTTCGGCATCACGCTGGCCACCGGCCTCGTCGTCGATGACGCAATCGTCGTCATCGAGAACGTCCAGCGCCATCTCTCCGGCGACGTCATCGCGCCACCTCCCTCACATACCGCCGCTGGCATCGCTCCATCCGATACCTCGGCCCAGCACGTCGCTCCCTCGGCCAACCACGCGCCCGGCATTGACAAGGAAGAGGTCGTTCACGATCCGCATGAGGCCACCAGCATCGCCATGGCCGAGGTCACCAGCGCTGTCATCGCGACCTCACTCGTCCTCATCAGCGTCTTCGTCCCCGTCAGCTTCTTCCCGGGAACCACCGGCATCCTCTACAAGCAGTTCTCCCTCACGATCGCGTTCTCGATCGCCATCTCGGCCTTCAATGCCCTCACTCTCTCGCCCGCCCTGGCCGCCCTCTTTCTTCGACCGGAACAGCACAAGACCGGCATCCTCGGCGCGATCCTCAATCCCATCGATCGCGGCATCAAGGGACTTGGCCGCCTGTACGCGCGCGCTGTCACCTTCTTCGTTCGCATCCGCTACGCCGTCATTCTGCTCTTCTTTGCTGCCCTTGCGGCCACGGCGTACATGTACACGCATGTGCCCACGGCGTTTATCCCGCAGGAAGATCAGTCTTACTTCCTCTGCATCATCCAGACGCCACCCGGCGCTTCGCTGGCCTACACCTCCGAGTTTGCCGATCGCGTGTCCGCCGAGATTGGCAAGAACGACGGGGTCTTCGGCACCTTCTCGGTCATGGGCTTCTCTCTCTCGGGCGGCTCGTCGCCGAACCAGGGCATCATCTTCGCGCCTCTCAAGCCCATCGGCGATCGCAGCAAAATGGGCGGCAAGTTCACTGCCCACGCCATCGTTGAAGATATCGCTCCACGCCTCTTCGGTGTCCCTGGCGGCATCGCCGCGGCCTTTGAGCCTCCAGCCGTCTCCGGTATCGGTTCTGTCGGCGGCTTCCAGTTCATCCTGCAGGACGCCGGCCGCAATACCTTCGCCGATATCGATCGCGTCGCGCACACCATCGTCGCTCAGGCCACGGGCAGCGGCCAGTTCTCCACCATGCAGACCACCTTTACCGCGAATGATCCGCAGGTTCTCGTCAGCATCGATCGCGAAAAGGCGAAGGCCATCGGCGTCCCCTTCAATCAGATCTCGCTCGCCATGGGCGTCTTCATGGGATCCGCCTACATCAACGACTTCGACTTCAACAACCGCTCCTACCGCGTCTATCTCCAGGCAGACCAGGGCTTCCGCCGTACCTCCGGCGATCTCCGCTCCTATTACGTGCGCTCCGATAGCGGCCAGATGATCCCACTCGACAACCTGGTCAGCATCCAGGAGACCTCCGGTCCGCAGGTCATCAACCACTACAACCTCTTCCGCTCGGCTGAGATCGACGGCTCCGGCTCCGCCGGTATCTCCTCTGGTCAGGCCCTCATCAACATGCAGAATCTCTCCGGGAAGTACATGCTGCAAGGCATGACCTACTCTTGGACAGGTCTCGCGCTCGAAGAGATCGAATCGTCCGGCAAGACCCTCATCATCCTCGCGCTCGGTATTCTCGTCGTCTACCTCACGCTCTCGGCGCAGTATGAGTCCTTCGCTCTGCCCTTCATCATCCTGCTCTCTGTCCCCACCGCCATCCTCGGCGCTCTCTCGCTGGTCGCCGCGCGCGGTCTCGTCGATGACGTCTACGTCCAGATCGGCCTGGTCATGCTCATTGGCCTCTCCGCGAAGAACGCCATCCTCATTATCGAGTTTGCCGAGCAGCTGCTCGCCCAAGGCCGCAGCATCATCGATGCCGCGATTGAAGCCTCCGAGCTCCGCCTTCGCCCCATCCTTATGACATCGATCGCCTTCATCCTCGGTGTGCTTCCGCTCTACTTCGCCAGTGGCGCCGGCGCCCTTGGCCGCCACTCAGTCGGCACAGCCATCGTCGGTGGCATGGTGCTCTCCACCTTCCTCAACCTCTTCTTCATCCCGATTCTTTACATCGTGCTGAAGAGCTTCCTCGCACTCTTCTCGAGGAAGAAGGTCACACGGCCCGTTCCACCCACACCCCGCATCGATTCCACGCGCGAGCTCCCAGCCCGCACCACCTAGCCGTTTTGAAGCAGACAGCAGCGGCTACTTCAGCCGCTGCTGCGTCTCCGCCATCTTCGCCCACGGATCCTTCTTCAATCGCACCCTCCACTCCGGAAACCCATCCACCCGAAACACCGGCCGCTCCGCCGCATGCAGCTCGCTCCACGCCAGCGGCATGCTCACGCCAAGTCCCTCGCGCGCCCGTGACGAGTACGGCGCCACAGCCGTCGCTCCGCGTTCGTTGCGCAGGTAGTCTAGATAAATCTTTCCTACGCGCGCCGCCTTCGTCATCTTTGAGAGATACTTCGTCGGGGCCGCCCGCTCCATCTCAAGTACAAAGCTGTGCGCCCACTCCTTCACCGCAGTCCAGTCGAACATGGCTTCCGTGGGCACCACCACATGCAATCCTTTGCCACCGGTTGTCTTCAAAAAGCTCTCAAGCCCGCGCGCTTTCAGCCGTTTCCGCACGTCGTCCGCTGCCAACGTTACATCTCGCCATGCCAGCGACTCATCCGGATCCAGATCAAAGATCACCCGGTTCGCATGCTCCAGGTCTTCATTCGTCGATCCCCATGGATGCACCTCCAGCACGCCCATCTGCGCCAGCCCCGTCAGCGCCTCCTTGGTATCGAGCGTGATGTACGGCTCCACCACTCCCGTCTTCTTGTCCGGAACGTCCACGCCGCCTACGCCCGGCGGCAGCATATGGTTCACATGCTTCTGATAAAAACACGGCTTCGCGGATCCCTCCGGACACCGCACCAGGCTCAATGGACGACCCGCGATATGCGGCAGCATTCGGTCTGCCACCGCCCACAGATACTTGGCCAGCACCAGCTTTGTCACACCACTTGCGGCATCCAGCACCTTGCTCGGATGCGTCAGCCGCACAGGGGGAGCCGCCGCCTCCTCCCAGCTCACACCCTTTGCCGCAGCTTTAGCGGCAGGCGCCGCCGCAATGGCTTTCACCTCAGCTGTAGCGACCCTCTCCGGCCGCCGCGGTCGCACCGCGAACTTCTCCGCCGGCCGTGCAGCCTCCGCCCGGTCAGCACCGATCGCGGCTGCCTTGCCGCTCTTCGGCTTTGGCGCAACCGTCGCCTCCTCTCGCCGAACCTCACTCGCCGCTTTATCCTCACGCAAACCAAGAAACGCCGCCTGCCGTACCAGATCTTCAGCCGTCCACGTCGCAAACCGTACCTGCGCTACCAGCTCCGGCTTCACCCACACCGCTCCGCGCTTCGCCTCCGCCGGCACACTCGCGTACGCCGCCTTTGTCACCTGCATCGGCTTGAGTTGGGCCAGTAACGCCCGCCGCATCTTCTGCGTGAAGCCCGTCCCCGTTCGTCCCGCATAGATCAGCTTGCCGTCCTGGTAGTACCCCAGCAGCAGGGAACCGATCCGGTCATCCCCATCCGACGACAAGGTGTACCCGCCCACCACAAACTCCTGCTCGCGCAGACACTTCGACTTCAGCCAGTCGCCACTTCGCCCGCTCTTGTACGGCTCTTGCGCCCGCTTGGAGATGATTCCCTCGGCGTGCAGCTCGCAGGCCTTCATAAACATCACTTCGCCACTCGTCTCGATGTGTTCACTCAGCCGCACCGTATCCCCGTCGCCTTGCGCCAGCACCGCCGCCAGCAACTCCTTCCGCTCGACCAGGCTCAAGCCGCGAATATCCCGCCCCTCCAGATGCAGCAGGTCAAAACAGAAATATGTCAGCGGATTCGTCGCACCCTCCTGAAACGACGCCTGCAGGTCCGCGAAGTTCGTCGTCCCGTCCGCCGCCAGGACCACCACCTCGCCGTCGAGCGTCATCGACTCCGCCCCCAGCTTTGCCACCGCCTCCGCCACAGCCGGCACCCGGTACGTCCAGTCGAGCCCACTCCGCGTCAGCAGCTGTACCTTGCCCTTGCTCTTTCGCGCTTGGATGCGATAGCCATCCAGCTTCAGCTCATGTACCCACCCGCCATCGGCCGGTGGAGCTGTTGCCTCAAGCGCAAGCTGCGGCTTGGTAAACGTCGGCTGCAGCTCCTTCGGCAAGGAAGAAAGCACGGCACGATCCACCGAAGCGACAACCTTCTGGGCGGCGCCGTTCGTCTTCGTCCGCTTCGCCGCGGCACCGGGCTTCACCGCCTCACCCGTGCTTGGCGCATCAGCAGAGGCCTCTGATGCCTTCGTCCCTCCAGTCGCCCGAGCCGCCCCGCCGCTCGCCACACTCCGATACCACGCCGGTCCAGCCCCCGCTGTCTCCTTCGAATTCCACACATGGTCTTCGTTCCGCGCGATCTCCTCCATCGTGCGTCCGGTCACGACGCTTGTCTGCTCCGCCTCCGTCACGCACGGTGCATCCTCGCCTCGTTCAAACTCGTCATGCTCTTTAATCAGCAGCCAGTTCGGCTTGCGCTCCGTCGCTGCCTTGCCGCCCATGCGGATCAGCGTCCACTTGCCCTTGATCTTCTCGCCATCCATCAGGAACTTCAGCGATCCCGCGCGGAACCCCGCCTCCACATCCTCGTGCCCCGCCTGCGGCTCCCATGTGCCCTGGTCCCACAGCATCACCGTGCCGCCGCCATACTGCCCCGCCGGAATGATCCCCTCGAACCCGCCATACTCCATCGGGTGATCTTCTACCTGCACCGCGAGCCGCTTGTCCGCCGTGACGTAACTCGGCCCCTTCGCCACGGCCCAGCTTTTCAACACCCCGTTCCACCCGAGCCGGAAGTCATAGTGCAGATGACTCGCCGCATGCTTCTGGATGCAGAAGGGAAGCGCCGCCGCCGTTCCGTCCTTCCCAGCTCCCGCCGGCTCCTTCGTCACATGGAAGTCCCGCATCGACCGGTACTTCGCCAGCTGCTCGTCGACAACGTCCGCGGGCTCTGCTGTCTTCTCGCCACCCTTGGTCTTGCCTGCCCCCGCCACCGCCTTCCGAGCCGTGTCTCCACCTTTCGTCCCTGCCATCACAGCTCCTACGCTGACTTCTTCTTACTCGCCGCCTTCGTTCCTTTACCGCTCTTAGCCGGAGCCGCATGCACCAGCGTGATCCCTTGCTTCTCCTCGGTCGCATCCGCCTTTGTTGAGCGCTTCTTCGCCGCCGCTGGGGTCGCCGGCGCGCTCTTGGTCTCTCCGTCCGCACCCACGCTGCCCACACTCTTTCGCAGCGCATCCATCAGATTCACCACCTTGCCGCGAGGCGCGGCCACCGGCTCATCCTGCGGCACCGGCTGGTTGTTCACCTTCGCATCCACCAGCTCCTTCAGCGCAACCTCATACCCATCCACAAACTTCGTTGCGTCGAACTTCGCCGTCTTCCGCTTGATCAACTCCATCGCCAGGTCCAGCGAGTCCTCCGCCACCGTCACCTTCTTGATGTCGTTGAAGTACTCCTTCGGATCCCGCAGCTCCTGCGCATAGCGCATCGTGTACGCCATCATGCCGCGCAGGTCATCGTCCTCATCCGCCGTCAGCGCCAGCACATGCTCCCGGCCGCCAAACGCAATCTTTCCCAGTGCCGCCTTCTTCGACTTCCGCAGTCCTTCCCGCACCGTCGCAAACGCCTCCGTCTGCGTATCGTTCTCGGGCACCACAAAATACGGCTTCTCCAGGTACTCCGGCGGCAGCTCCTCGAGCCCGACAAACTGCTCAATCGCGACCGTATGCTTCGATGGAACCCGCAGGTGCGCAATCTCTTCCGGTTCAATCATGACGTACTGCCCCTTGCGGAACTCGTACCCCTTCACGATCTCGTCCTTCTCCACCCGATCGGCGGCCTTCGTATCCGCTCCTGTCTCCGCCTGCTGCTCCGCCGCGCTCGCCGAGACCTTCTGATACTTCACCCGCTCCCCCGTCTTACGGCTGATCTGGTGGAAGCGAATCTCGTTCTTCGCCTCCGTCGCCACAAAGAACTTCACGCCAAACGACACCAGCGATATCTGGATCTGACCAGACCAGTAAGGACGCGCCATTAGGAGATACCTCGGTCGCAAATATATTCGCGAAAATCTTTGGATTCCATCAAATTCAGCCAAGATGCCCGCCAAATGAAGCGGCCATCTGCAGTCTGCACCATCCTCGGTGCAAGCACTTCACACGCCCGCGTTCTCCGCCGCAACCACCCGGGCGTACGCCGGCACCGTCAGGAACTCCGTAAATCGCGGCGCCCGTATCAGCTCCCGCAGCAGAAACGCCGCGTGCTCGAAGCTCCGCATCGCCCGTCCTTCCCCTCGAGCCCGCTCGATCTCCGCATCGATCTCCGCGTCGCACATCTCAACTGTCACCGAGCGCCCATCCACCAGCCGTGCCCGATGGTGCACCCACTGCCACAGCTGCGCCCGGCTGATCTCCGCTGTCGCTGCATCCTCCATCAGGTTGAAGAGCGGAACACACCCAATCCCTCGCAGCCACGCCTCCACGTACCCAAGCCCAACCGCCACATTCTGCCGCAGCCCCGCCTCCGTAATCGTCCCGTCCGGCACCCGCAGCAGATCCTCCGCCGTCACCTCAAACCCCTTCAGCTGCCTGTCGATCTGGTTTGCCCCCGGCATGACCCGTTCGAACACCTCCATCGCCGTCGCGACCAGACCCGGATGCGCCACCCACGTCCCGTCATGCCCATCCGTGGCCTCCCGTTCTTTATCCGCCCGCACCTGCGCCAGCGCAGCCTCATTTGCCGCCGGGTCGTTCTTGAGGGGAATCAGCGCACTCATTCCGCCCATGGCATGCACCCCACGCCGATGACACGTTTTGATCGTCAGCTTCGAGTAGCTCCGCAGGAAGTGCGTCGTCATCGTCACTTGAGCCCGATCCGGCAGCACGACTGTCGTGTCCCCCGCCAGCTTCTTGATGTACGAAAAGATGTAATCCCATCGCCCACAGTTCAGCCCGGCCGAATAGTCCCGCAGCTCGTACAGAATTTCGTCCATCTCGAATGCCGCTAGGATCGTCTCGATTAGCACCGTCGCCCGTATCGATCCGGCTTTCAGCCCCAGCTCCGCCTCTGCCGCAACAAAGATCTCCCGCCACAGCCGAGCCTCCAGGTGGCTCTCCATCTTCGGCAGATAGAAGTATGGGCCCGACCCGCGCTCCAGCAGCTCCTTCGCGTTGTGGAACAGGTACAGCGCAAAATCGAAGATCGCCCCGCTCATCGGTTCGCCGTCCACCAGCACATGCGCTTCCTCAAGATGCCATCCGCGCACCCGCACACATAGCACCGCCGGCCTCTCGCCAAGTTTGTAACTCTTTCCGGTCGCAGGATCGTCATACGTGATCGTCCGCCGAACCGCGTCGCGCAGATTGATCTGTCCCTCCAGCAGATTTGCCCACGTCGGCGTTGTCGAGTCCTCGAAGTCCGCCATGAACACCTTCGCCCCGGAGTTCAGCGCATTGATCACCATCTTGCGCTCCACCGGACCGGTAATCTCCACCCGCCTGTCCAACAGATCCGCCGGCAGCGGCGCCACCTTCCAGGCCACCTCGCGCACCTGCCGCGTCGTCGGCAGAAAGTCAGGCCGCTCCCCATGATCAAGCCGCGTCTGCCGCGCCGCCCGCCTCGCCAGAAGCTCCCGCCGCCGTGCTCCGAAGCGCCGCTCAAAGCCCACCGCGAAAGCCACCGCCTCCGCCGTCAAGACAACTCCATACCGCTCGTTCCATGCCCCCCGAAGCTCCACCCCTTGTCCAAACATCGCCATTCTCTCTCCCGTTTCGTCCGTGCTCCACCCTACGGCAAAGGGGCCGCGATCCGCCGCGACCCCCAGAAAGCTCCTTCTATCAATTTACTTACGCAAACGTCCGCGTCGTTCCTGGCAGACCCTTCTCCAGATCCTGCTCCGGCTCAAACCGAACCTCGACCCGGCCCAGCGTCGAAAACTGCACATCCACCGCGGAGTACTTCTCGGCCGGGGTATTGCCGGTCCAGCTCCCCGTCGTAATCCACTGTCCGGCCTTCAACCCGCCCGTTCGCGCCGCACCCTCGCTCGCCAGCCAGGGCAGCAGCCGCAGCAGATCGCCCGCCGTGTTACTGCCCGTCTTCTCCACGCGCACCACGCCGTCTACCGCCAGCATCACGCCCTCACGCGCAAAGTCGATCGACTCCCACCCGGCACACGCCGGCCCATACACAAACCCGCCATGCATCTGCAGATCCGCAATCATGCTCAGGCGATCCACCTTCGCCGGATCCTCGAACGCACTCTCAAGTACCTCGATCGCCGGATGGCAGCTCGCGATTGCTGCGGCAATCTCTTCTCGCGTGTACGCCGTCTGCCGGTGCGGCAGGTCTTTTCCCAGATAGAACGCCACCTCCGCCTCGAGCCCGCGATACCGCAATCCCCGCATGACGCTGCCGCTTGGCGCGATCCACACCTTCGGCATCGGCGCGAACGTTGGCGTCGCCTCCGCATTCGGGGCACCCACCTTCCATCCACCCGCGTCTCCCCACGCCAGCGCCACTTCGTCCTGGATCAGCGACGCCTCGATCGCTGTTGTGGGCCGCAACGAAACTGGCAGCTCGGGGATCGCCTTCTTCGTGCGCCGCGCATCCGCCAGGGTATTCGCCGCGTCCAGCAGCTCCGATCGCCGCGCCGGCGACACCTCCTGATCAATCGACCTGCTCCCAACTTCTTGCATTCCATCCCTCCGGTACAGCCTCAGCCGCATCGCTGCGGTTCTCATCGGGTAGGATGCATTCCTCTCCGCACGGGTGCCATCCGGCTACGGCCGCCGTCCCAGGCTCACCAGATTCGCCAGCAGCCGGAACGCCCCCGGCACCCCCTCCGGCAGCTGCCGATAGAGCGCATACGCGCAGTACACATACGCCCCCCTGCCCACCGGCGCGACCAGCAGCCCGCCCCGCTGCGGATCCTGCCCCGCATCGTGCACCTCCGTCACCGCCTCATACTTCGGATCCCACTCGCCCATGAATCCGTGCCCCCGCTCCTCTACCCATCCATCGAAGTCATGCTCCGTAATGCGGTTTGGCCAGCGCAGGACCTGGCTCTTCGGCTCCAGCAGCCGCACCGCCGCGTTCTCCTCGACCACCTTCTCCGCCGCTCCCAGCGAGAGCGGATACGGCGCGTCCGCCCCGCTATACTCCGCCGTGTTGTACTGCACCACCACCACTCCGCCGCCTCGGGCGAACGCCGTTACCTGCTCCGTCGCACCTGCCAGATCCTTATGCGCCGCATACGCCCGAACGCCCATCACCAGCGCGTCATAGCCGGCCAGCTTGCCCGCCGCAATCTCCGCGACAGAGACCCGCGTCGTCGCCACGCCCATCTCCGCAAACGTCGCCTCCACCGCATCGCCCGTACCCGGCAGATACGCCACCTTCAGCCCGGCGGGCACCATCACATCCACACCGCGAACCCGCGCCACCGCGGGCTCATACAGATAGTCCCGCACCACGCCCGGATACCCCACCTGCCGATACCCCTCGGCGTAGCTGTGGCCCTTGCACTCCGCAGCGGCACGCAGCGCATACGGGCGCTGTCCCACCATCGTCGGCTTCACCGTGAACTCCGTCAGCCCGTCACCAGCGGAGGCTGCCTGGGCCAGCGTCACGCGCTTTGGCAGCACCCCCCATCCCTCCGGCGCCTGCAGCTCGAGACCGCCTGCTGCGCTCGCATCGCCCATCACCACATGCGCTGCCGAAACGAAGCTCGTCTCCGTCAGCGGCACAATCGCCGTCGCCGGCTCGAGCGACACACTCACCGGCGGCACCACCACCATCGGCTGATACACCGCGCGTTCGCCATCACCGACCATCCGTCCCGCCACTCGCTCCAGATTGATCGACACATCACCATCCAGCAGCGTCACCCGAACCGCCAGGGGAGCCGGCGTCGTCGGCGCATTACGCAGCCGGGGATCACTCACCTGGTACACCGGCTGCTCCAGATTCGCCCGGAAAAAATATGGCTTCGTCGATGCCGTCCCCGCTTCAAACGTGCGCTGGTAGCTCTCCTCGATCGTATGTCCCGCCGTGACCGGCGCCTTGCTTCCATTCGGCATCGCGCTTGATCCCGAGCCTTCGGGAAAGCTGCGCCATACCTGCTCCTTCATAGTCACCGGCGTCTGCATCGCCGTCGCCTTCACCCGCACCTGCACCGCTACGGTCTGCCCCGGCAGAACCGTTGTCGCTGGTACGTCAACGCGCAGCTCCAGCCCCAGAGCTCGAACCAGCGCCTCGTTCGCCTGCACCCGCTTTACACGTAACTCATGCAGCACGTCATACCGCTCCTTCGCCGGAACTCCGTGCACACCCTCGATTCGGGCGATCATTCCATCCAGCTCCTGCAATACCTCACGCAGGCCTGGTGCCGCAGCCTCCGGCTTGTCGAGAGAGAACCCCGCCGCCAGACCGTCCACTTGCCCCTGCATGCGGGTGAGCCCCTCGCGCAAAGCCCGCGAATCCGCCGCAGTCAGCGACGGCGCCATCCCCGCAATCCCCGTCAGCGACACATCCACGCCCTCAAAGAAGCTATCTTCCTTCTCCCCGCCACCCACCCGCGACCCATACCGCGTATACCCCACATCCAATCGTCCCGCAGGCGCCAGCCGCACGCCACCTCCGATCTGCGTCTTCTGCAGCGCGAGCCCTTGCCGCGCAAACTGCACATAGCTCATGCCGAGCAGGGAACTCGGCTCGCCCTCCGGCACCGTCACCGTGGCCTGCGGACCCGAACCTGAAACCTTCCCGGTTACGTAATTTTCAAACCGCACCGGAACCGTCTTCCCCGTCGCATAATCAAACATCCCACTGGCATTCACCTGCGAGAACGGCATCCGCCCGTAGACCTTTGCCGGCGCCCACGCCGGCAGCCCCATCTCCGGATAGACCTTCGGATCGGCCGCCGCGTTGAACACCTCCTGCGCAATCTCGCCGCTCACCTGGTGCTGCCCATGCCCATCCGTGGGCGATCCCAGGAACACACTCGTCACCACCAGCGGCCGGTACAGCCGCACCGCCCGCACCGCGTCGTAGAGCACCCGCTCGTGCGTCCATTGTCCGAACGCCTCCTCCTTCGTCTTCGAAAACCCGAAGTCCACCTCCGTTCCGAACATCTGATCCACCCCCAGGTACTGGTCCGCCGCCAGCAGCTCCCGCGTCCGCACCAGGCCCAGTGCATCGTTGAAGTCACCCGACATCACATTCTGGCCGCCCTCTCCGCGCGTCAGCGTCAGCATCCCCACCCGCGCGCCCACCCCACGCGACTCATACGTCAACATCCCCCCGTCCTCATCATCCGGATGCGCCACAATCATCATCAAACTCGCCCGCGTGCCCAGCTTCTTCAGCAGTCCGGCCACACCCTTCGCCCCGCGATCGACCGCCAACGGCTCTCCCTCCACCGCCCGCACCCGCTCTCCCTTCAGATTCGCTGGGTCATTCCCATCCACACCCTGCGCCCGCAACCCCGTCGGCAGCAGCAAAACCCCACCCATCACCGCACCCGCCCATCGCTTCGCCGATCCCATCATCGCCATAGCCCCTTAATCTCTCACAGCACCGGATTCGCCACACCCCTCTGCCGTCGCACAAACCTCGCCTCTACACTCAGATCATCGCCCCCGAAGCCCAACTCGAGCGCTCCCTCACCCTCCGCGGAGCCGTCGCTCTCAACCTGCTCGACATGATCGGCGTCGGCCCTTTCATCACCCTTCCCCTCCTTCTCGCCAGCATGTGCGGCCCCCAGGCCATGCTCGGCTGGATCCTCGGCGCCCTCCTAGCTCTCTGCGACGGCCTGGTCTGGGCCGAGCTCGGCGCCGCCCTCCCCGCCGCCGGCGGCACCTTCCACTTCCTCCGCCGCATCTACCCCGGCCGTCTCGGCCGCTACCTCTCCTTCCTCTTCCTCTTCCAACTCCTCGTCTCCGCCCCGCTCTCCGTCGCCTCCGGAGCCATTGGCCTCAGCCAGTACGCCGCCTGGCTCGCCCCGGTCCTCAACACTCACACCCTCCAGCACTCCTTCCGTCTCGGACCCTATACCGCCGCCATCGCCCTCGGCCCTGGCACTGCGGTCGCCATCACCGCCGTCGTCCTCGCCGTCCTCCTCCTCGCCCGCCGTCTCGATCACATCGCCCGCCTCTCGCTGGTCATCGTCTCGGTCGTCCTCGCCACTATCGCCGCCGTCCTCGTCACCGCGCTCATCAGCCCCGCCACCCACCTCCGCCAGGCCTTCGTCCTCCCGTCCGGAGCCTTCCACCCCTCGCCCGCCTTCTTCGCCGGCCTCGCCACCGCCATGCTCGTCGCCACCTACGACTACTGGGGCTACTACAACATCACCTTCCTCGGAGCCGAGGTCCGCGACCCCGCCCGCACCATCCCTCGCGCCATCCTGCTCTCCATCGGCCTCTGCGCCGCCCTCTATCTCGCCCTCAACCTCGCCATCCTCTCCGTCCTCCCCTGGCAAAGCCTGCTCTCCGCCGGCAACCTCACTGCCCGCCGCGCCCTCATCTCCGTCTTCACCGTCGTCGCCTGGACCCCCCTCGTCGGCCCTCACATGGCCAACTTCCTCGGCAAGCTGGCCGCCGCGCTCATCATGCTCACCGCCTTTGCCAGCGTCTTCTCGCTCCTGCTCGGCTACTCCCGCATCCCGTACGCCGCGGCCGCCGAAGGCGCCTTCTTCGCCCCCTTCGCCCGCCTCCACCCCACCGGCCGCTACCCCGTCGTCTCTCTCCTCACCCTCGGCGTCGCAGCCTGCGTCTTCTGCCTCTTCTCGCTCGCCGACGTCATCGCCGCCCTCGTCATCCTTCGCATCCTCCTCCAGTTCCTCCTCCAGCACATCGGCGTCCTCTATCTCCGCCGCTCCCAGCCCGACCTCCCGCGTCCCTTCCGTCTCTGGCTCTATCCCGTCCCGCCGCTCGCCGCCATCGCCGGCTTCACCTACCTCCTCTTTGCCCGCCCCAACTTCTCCCGCGAACTCATCTTTGCCCTTGCCCTCACCCTAGTCGGCACCGCGGTTTTCCTCCTCCGTCGCAACCAGTCACCGGGTGGCGCAGCCAATTCTCAATCCGTGTCCCCGCCCACAGCGTCTAACTAAAGAACCGCGGTACCGCCGATGCATCCGATCGCATGCGTTAACCGGGAAGGGAAGTCGACCTCATGCACGTCCGCAACAGCAGCAAACTAGGCCTCGAACCAAAATCCTCCGAGATCACCTCGGAGGCCGCATTTCACAACGCCAGCCAGACCCGTCGCCGCTTCCTCACCGGCGCCGCCACCACCGCTGCCGGCTATGGCCTCGCCCGCACTGTCCCTGGCTTCCTCCACCCGCGCGCGGTTCAGGCCGCCTCCGCCCTCAAGACAGTCCCCAGTAAGTACACCGTCTCCGACCCGCAAACACCCGAGTCCAAGGCCACCAGCTACAACAACTTCTACGAGTTCGGCACCGACAAGGGCGAGCCGCAGATCAACGCTAAATCCCTTCACACCCGGCCCTGGACCATCAAGGTCACCGGCATGGTCCAGAAGCAGCAAACGGTAGGCATCGACGACCTCCTCGCCTATCGCCCCATCGAGTCCCGCGTCTACCACTTCCGCTGCGTCGAAGCCTGGTCCATGGTCATCCCTTGGGACGGCTACTCGCTCTCCGAGTTCATCAACTTCTGCCAGCCCCTGCCCTCAGCCAAGTACGTCCAGTTCACCTCCTTCTTCGACCAGCACCAGATGCCCGAGGCCGCCAGCGGCTATGACTGGCCCTACACCGAAGGCCTCCGTATGGATGAGGCCATGAACCCCCTCGCCCTGCTCACCTTCGGCGCCTATGGCAACGCCCTCGCCAACCAGAACGGCGCCCCCGTTCGCGTCATCGTCCCCTGGAAGTACGGCTTCAAAAGCGGGAAATCCATCGTCCGCATCCACTTCACCGATAAGCAGCCTCACACCACCTGGAACGACATCGGCTCCAACGAGTACGGCTTCTATGCCAACGTCAACCCCACCGTTGATCACCCCCGCTGGTCCCAGGCCCGCGAGCGTCGCATCGACGCCTCCGCCTTCCCCCACACCGTCCCCACCCAGATGTTCAACGGCTACGCCGACCAGGTCGCCAGCCTCTACAACGGCATGGACCTGCGCAAAAACTACTGACGTACTCGGTCTCGGCGCAGAAAACTCCGGCTTCACGACCCGCGTACACCGTTCAGCCATCTTCACCAAGCCACCGCTAACGCGTCATCTCGACCGAAGTGCAGCGCAGTGGAGAGATCCCTTCCGTCGAAAAGTCACTCCACTCCGTTACCACCAAGAGAATAGCCAAGCCAACCAGCCATCAACAGGAGCCCCCTTCCGGATCGTCCTCACTGCGACGAATCGGGAAATCCAGCCCTTCGCCCCGCAAGCCAGCTTCTGTCCCACCAGATCGTCTCGACCCACTCATCCCGTCCCCAGCATCCCACCGGTATGTCCTCGTTTCCGCAGGTCAGCCCTCCCCAGAGCGCCGGCCTCCTCACCCGCATCCGCCTCTGTCTCGCTCTGCTGATCTTCGGCCTCCTCGTGACCGGCCTCGCGAGCTTTCCTCTCGTCCGAGAGACGGAGGCCCTGCTTGGCCTCCTCGCCCGCTCCGCGCACTTCGGCGCCGGCACCCCGCTCTTTGAGTGGATCCTCCGTGTTCACCTCGCGCTCGCCGCCAGCGCCATCACCGCACCGTTCCTCGCCTTCCGCAGCGACGCGCTCGCGCTCGCCTACCTCCTCTCCGCCATCCTCTTCCTCGGTCCCTACCGCGATCCTGTCCGCAATCGGTGGGTCATCAACTTCGGTCTCATCGGCTTGCTCGGTGTTCTCCTTCTCGCCTTCATCGCCGGTCCTATCCGCGGCGTTCCTCTGTTCTGGCGTTTCATTGACGCCGCCTTTGATCTCCTCTGCGCCTTTCCTCTTCTGCTCTGCCGCCACTATCTGGGCCTGCTTGACCGCATTCAGACCAACACAGAGCGTCAGCGTGTCCGTCGCAAGCGCCGCCACATCGCCCGGCGCCGCTCGCTCTCCTAAACGTCACCGCGCCCTCGCCTGTCCGAGCGTCTGCGCTCAGCAGCCAGAAACGCCGCGAACTCCTGCTCCCGACGCTCCGGAAAGCTCTCCTCCAGCACCTCCATCCGGTACATGCGGTCCACCCGGAAGACACGAAAGTCCGCGCGTCCCTCGCACCACGCCACCAGCGTCCACACCCCACCCCAGAACGCCAGCGCCAGCGGTCGCACTCGTCGCTCGCTCCGGTCGCCGTCCAGGCGTTCGTACGCAAACCGCACCACACGCCGGGAAACGCATGCCCCATGCAGCGGATCCAGCCGCCCGCGCACCTCGTCCTCGAGGCTCGCGTCCGGCGCATACAGCTGCACCGCATCCATCGCTCGTCGCATCGGTTCGGGCAGCACCGCCTCGATCTTTCCGAGCGCCTGCCTCGCCGCCTGGCGCATCGCGTCACCGCCCCACGCCGCCGTCATCCGCGCCCCCAGCACCAGCGCCGTCGTCTCCTCCGCCGTAAACTGCATTGGCGGCAGATCCATATCGCGCCGCAGCGTGTAGCCCACCCCCGGCTCCCCTTCAATCAGCACGCCGCTCGCTTGCAGATCCGCAATGTCGCGGTAGAGCGTGCGCATCGAGATCTCCAGGCGCAAGGCCATCTGCGCTCCGGTCAGCACCCTGCCGGAGCGCAGCATCTGCACCACGCGAAACAGCCTGTCAGCTCGCCGCATCAGCCCCGCCCATGCACCCCCACCGTATTACCCTCCGTGTCTCGCATGCGGAAGAAGGTTCCGGGCACGCCGTCCACTGCGGTCTTCGCTGTCGCAATCGATCCGCCTGCCTGCACCACGCGCGCCATCGCCTCGTCCGTACTGCCATCCAGCCGCAGGTACACCAGCGTTCCGCCGGCAGCGGCAGTCAGCCCCGGCCGCTCCACCAGCGCTCCGCCCACACCCTCCTCGGCCGCCGGAAACATCTGCATCGGTTCGCCGGCAGGAAAGCTCCGCAGCTTCACCTGCAGCACCTCCTCATAAAACTGCTGTGCCCGGCCGATCCTCTCGACCGGAATCTCAAACCACGTCAATGCGTCCTTCATCGTATCTCTCCTTGTGCCCGCGGCTTGCTTCTCCGCTCTGAGGAAGGTACTGTGAGCCTGCTGACACCGTGCTGGCAGGAGTCTCGCGCGACTTCGCTCCTGTGTCTGCGTCTCGCCTATGCCCAAGCAAGCCATCCTCGCCCTCAAAGCCGCCTTCCACCTCGGCCTCGTCGCTCCCTTCCTCTATCTGCTCTACATCTTCAAGAACGGCTCGCTCGCCCTCAACGCCGATCCGGTCAACTACATCACCCACTTCACCGGCAACTGGGCACTTTGGATCCTGCTCGGCTCGCTCGCCATCACCCCGGTCCGTCGCCTCGCTACCCGTCTCGGCTTCCTCGTTCGCTTCCGCCGGCTCATCGGCCTATACGCCTTCTTCTATGCAACGCTTCACCTCGCCACCTACGTCTTCCTCTTCTCCGGTTACGATCTCCCCGGCGCTCTCCACGCCACCGCCGCCGGCCACCCCGGTGAGCTCCTCACTCAGTGGCATCTCGTCTGGCCCACCATCTGGGACGATCTCAAAAAGCGCCGCTTCATTCAGGTCGGCCTCCTCTCCTGGCTCACCCTGCTCGCGCTCACCGCCACCAGCCCTGCCGTCGTCCTCCGCGCCATGGGCGGCAAATCCTGGCAGCGCCTCCATCGCCTCGTCTACGTCGCCGCCCTCGCCGCCGTCATCCACTTTTGGTGGCTGGTCAAAACCGGCAATCGCACCCCCTGGCGCGTCACCGCCATCCTCCTCCTCCTGCTCGCCGCCCGCCTCACCTACGTCGCCCTCAAAAAACTCCGCTCGTCCCCGCGCCCACAAGTCTCCTGACCCACGGCCCTCCCCTCGCTTGTACTCCCGCGGGCTTTTGTTTGTCCTTCCGAGCGCAGCGGCGAACCCCGCACTTCGTCTTTCACCGCGGGAGCGAAGCGACGCGACAACGTATAGCCTCAGTACCGCGCCGGCAAACTTCACCACCGCACCATGTACCCTGACCTAAGCCGAAACCAGCGGCCAAGGAACCGCCATGCCCCTGCTCTGGGAGTTCTTCGCCCTCGCCTTCTCCGCTCTCCTGCCGCTCATCAACCCCCTCGGCTCCGCCTTTGTCTTCCTTGGTCTCGTCGGCATCGTGCCGTCCCCGGTCTACAAGACCCTCGCCCGGCGCATCGCCATCAACACCATCCTCTTCCTCGCCATCATCGAGATCATCGGCTCCACCATCCTCAGCTTCTTCGGCGTCTCGCTTCCCATCGTCCAGGTCTCAGGCGGTCTTGTGATCGCCGCCATCGCCTGGAGCCTTCTCAACTCCGACGACAGCCAAAGCTCCGCGCGGCACCTCGACAGCAAGGTCGACGCCCTCAGCGCGGAACTCGAAGGAGGCCTCAGCGAGAAGACCTTCTACCCCTTCACCTTTCCCGTCACCGCCGGCCCCGGAACCATTGTCACGATGCTCACCCTCAGCGCCCACGTCCCCCGCGGCAGCATCGCCGGCAGCGCGCTCGCCTACCTCGGCATCTTCCTTGCCTCGGTCGTTCTCTGCGCCCTGGTGTACCTCTGCTACGCCTACGCGCCGCAGATCGCCCGCTCCATTCCACCCTCGACCGCCCATGGTATCCTCCGGGTGATCGCCTTCATTCTGCTTTGCATCGGTGTGCAGATCGCCTGGAACGGCTTTGTGGGACTCTACGTTCTGCTGCCGGCACACCCCTAAAGGGGAGTCTTCCTCGTTCGATCAGGAAGCTCCGCGAAACCGGTCATGACCTCAACCAATCAAGCCCGCACCTCCGCAGAAACAGCTTCTGGGAAGGCAAACTCCACTTCTGCCCGCCGATGGATCCGCTAACGCGTTGAGCGCGCGTCACATCTGCTTTCGAAGACGAGCGACCTGCAACAAAATGCTCTAAGGTGGCGATTCTCTTTCCTATTAGCGGCAGCTAAGTCTAGTTATTTCTGCAAGTTATGCTTGGCACACCAGGTTTTTCGCCGTACACTTGGAAAGAAGTCGGGCTCGGTCGCGCGGCACTACATCCAGGGCCGCAGGAAACTCGTCACCAATACAGTGAAGAAACTCCGCCCATCTCGTCGCCTCTGCACCTTGATTCTCGCGTGCGGCAGCCTCGCGCCACTCAGCGCACAGAAACCTCTCATCGTCCGTCAGCCACCCGCCGTCTCCGAGTACATCCTCGGCGCCGGAGATCAGATCAGCCTCCATGTCGTCGATCTCGACGACATCTCCGACAAGCCCATGCGGATCGATCCCAACGGCTTCATCGATCTCCCGCTGATCGGCCGGGTCGAAGCCGGTAGCCTCACCATCGAACAACTGCGCGATCAACTTCGCACCCGGCTGGCGAAATACATCAACTCGCCGCAGATCTCGATCAACCTGGTCGAGAACCAAAGCCGCTCCGTCTCGGTGATCGGCTCGGTCAACAACCCGGGCGTTCACTCGCTTGAAGGCCCACGACGCCTGATCGAGGTCATCTCCATGGCCGGCGGGGTCAAGCCGGACGCCGGATCGCGCATCATCCTCACCCGGCAGGCGCGCTGGGGCGAGCTTCCGCTCTCTCAGGCAAAGATGGATCCGAGCAGCACCTACAGCACGGCGACCCTGTCCGTCGAAGGTCTGCTCAGCGCGACCACCCCAGCAGAAAACATCCTGATCGATCCGGGCGACGTAATCTCGATCCCCAAGGCGGACATCGTCTACGTCCTCGGCACCGTGCGTAAGGCGGGCGGCTTTCCGCTCGCGTCCAAAGACTCTATGTCGCTGCTGCAGACGCTGTCGCTGGCCGAAGGGCTCGATCATGACGCGGCCGCCAGCAAGGCCCGTATTCTCCGGCCGCCGCCGGGTGGCGAAGGCAAGGTCAAGGAGATTCCGGTCGATATCAACCGGATCGAAACCGGCAAGGATCCGGACGTGGCACTCTATGCCAACGATGTGCTTTACGTTCCCAACAGTTACGTCAAAGCCGGCGTAAAACGAACCGCGGAGGCCGTTCTTCAGGTCGCAACCGGGGTCGTGATCTACCGTCGCTGAACGGCGCGCCGAAGTACGCATGCAGCACTGCACTGAGTCACACCCCCAGGAGCACCGTATGAAGCAGACGTCTCCACTCTATCGACGGGAACAGACCACCCTCCCGGCATCTTCGGCGCGAGCGGATCTTGACGGCTCCCCGGAGTTCCGTCCCACTCGCCCGCAACCGCACGCGAACCTCCTGATGGACTACGTTCGGACCGTCTCGCGCTGGCGTCTCGCAATTCTCTGCTGCGCACTGGTCGGCGGCCTGTTCAGCCTGCTCTTCAACTTCGATGTGCTGCCGCTCTATCAGGCGCGCACCTCGCTCGACATCCAGAGCGTCAACGGCGACTTCCTGAATATGCGCAATGTCGCCGCCACGGGCGACAATGGAGCGTTCTCGAACGAGTCCTACGTCCAGACCCAGATCAAGCTGCTTCAAAGCACGACGCTGCTCGATCGGACCATCGATCACCTGAAGGCGGAGCCGCATCCCCAGTCGCTCGATCGCCAGGACCTGGTCTCGAAGCTGCGGCGCAGTCTCCATCTCTCGCACGGACAGGACCTGGCTTACACCGATCTGGTGGATGACACGGCCAAACGCGTCAAGGTGAAGCCGCTCGGCATCACCCGCCTGGTCGAGGTCACCTGCGACTCCTGGGACGCGAAGTTTGCCGCCCGGTTCTGCAACACCTTGACCGAACAGTTCAAGGAAGTCGATCTCGAGACCCGGGCGACCGAGGCGCAGAAGACCAGCGAGTGGCTCACCCGGCAGGTCGCCGACGTCCGCAAAAAGGCCGAAGACTCGCAGCGGCAGTTGGAAGCTGCGACCGGCGGTGACGGTCTGGCGCTGTCCGAGGCCAGCAACAGCATCGGTGAAGATCGTCTCCGGCAGCTGCAGGGAGAGCTGATCCGCGCGCAGGCCGAGCGCATGGAGCGTGAGTCCCAGGCGCGCATTGCCTCAAGCGCCGCCGCGGATGCGCTGCCCGCCGCCATCGAAAGTCCGGCGTTTCGCGACTACAAGCAGAAGCTTGCCGATCTGAACGCACGCGTCGCCGAGCTGGTGCCGCCGCTCACCGAAGACAATCCCAAGGTGATCCATCTCCGCTCCGAGATCCGCGAGATTCAGCAGGCGATGGCGCAGGAGCACACGGTCACGACGGATCGCATGCGCAACGAGTTCGAGTCCGCGCGCCGGCATGAAGATCTCTTGAATGCCGCCTACGCGACCCTGCGGTCGAGCGTCTCGAGCGATATGAGCAAGACCGCGCGCGTGACGCTGCTGCGGCGCGAGGTCGAGAGCGAACAGACGCTGTACCAGACGCTCTCGCAGCGCGCGAAGGAGGCAGGTTTCGCCTCCGCCATGCAGGCCACCACCATCCGCGTTGTCGATCGCGGTCTTGCGCCCACCATGCCCATCTCGCCGCGGCGCGGTGTTGCTGCCGGTGTCGGTCTTCTTCTCGGTTCGTTCTGCGGCCTCGGCTTTGCCTTCTTCAAGGATCGTCACGCCAATGTCTTCCGTATCCCCGGCGAGGCGGAGCGTCATCTGCACGTGCACGAGCTCGGTGTTATTCCCTCCGCCAACCCCTCGCGCCGCGGGCTGATGCTGCCCGTCCTGCGCGGCAGCGCTGGCTCCGGAGTGACGGTTCTTGAGGCCTCGGCCGCGCCCGCGCTGACGTGCTGGAATGAGACCTTTTCAATCGTTGCCGAGGCCTACCGCAACACCACGCACTCCATCCTTCTGGCCGGCGTCGCCCGTCGTCGCTCGCGGGTCTACGTGGTCACCAGCCCCAACGCCGGAGAGGGCAAGACCACCGTTACCACCAACCTCGGTGTCGCGCTCAGCAAGGCGAAGCTGCGCGTCGTCCTCATCGACGGCGATCTTCGCAAGCCCGGCCTGCACAAGCATCTGCTGGTCGAGAACAACTTCGGTCTGCGCAACATTCTTCGCGAAGAGGTCAGCGTGGCCACCGCGCCGCTCTCGGAGCTCTGCAAGCAGACTGTCGTTCCCAACCTCTTCATGATCCCTTCCGGCACGGGAAGGGAAGAGGTCGTCGAGCTGCTGCACTCCGGCAGCGCCATCACGCGGCTCCTCGACCGCCTCGCGCTTGAGTTCGATGTCGTCCTGATCGATACGCCGCCGATGCTGCACATGGCGGACGCGCGCATTCTGGCCGCACAGTCCGATGGCGTTCTGCTGGTTCTTCGCGCCGGTCTCACCAGCCGCGATCAGGCGGCGAACGCCTGCGATCTCTTCGAGAACGATCAGGTGCCGCTGATCGGCACCATTCTGAACGACTTCAACCCGGTCCGCGAGGGCCAGAGCGGCTACTACCAGTCGTACTACCGGTACAAGGAAGAGATCGAAGCAGCCGAAGCGGCTGGTGTGGGTCTATGAGCTCCGCGCTCCTGCCCGATCCCTCTGAGATGGAGGGAGTAGCGCCGGTTCCGGCGTCCCTCGGGGAAGAGACGCTGACCGGATCGGGCACCTCGGTGATGGTCGCAGAGGCCGCCGCGCCGAGCAAGGTCATGCGCCATCTGGTCAGTGGCACCTCCGCGCTCGGTCTCGGGGTCGTGATCGAGCGCGGCGCCGGCTTCGTCGCCAATATCCTTGCGGCCCGCTTCGGCGGTCTCGCTACCTTTGGCGCGTACTCGTTCGCCATCTCGACCGCGAACAACATCGCCACCTACGCCGCTGCCGGGATCGGATCGACGGCCGCCAGGTTCTCGGGCAAGTATCAGCATGGCTCGTCGGGCTACGCCACGCTCGCGCGTGTCCTCGCGCTCGTCTCCGTCGTCTCCGCCGCCGCGGCCGCGCTGGGTCTGTGGCTCGGTGCCGGGCCCATCGCTCGTCTGCTCGGCCAGAGCAATCTCACCGGTCTGCTGCACTGGGCGGCTCTCTCCGCCGCCGGCATCGTTCTGCTTGAGTGCGCACGCGGCTTCTTTGTCGGGCAGCGCCGTCTCAGCGCCCTGGTCCTTTTATCCCTTGTCGTCGGCGCCGGCATGCTCTCGCTGCTGCCTCTGGCCGCGCATCGCCACAGCCCGGTGCGCATGATCATCTCGCAGGGTGCGATCACCCTCACGGCCGTGGTTGCGTGTCTGCTGCTCGCCCGTCCGCTGGGCCTGCTCTCGCCGCGATTGGTCAGCCGCACCCAGACCTTCGCGCCGATGCTGCGCGAGGTGTGGGGCTTCGGGATGGTGCAACTCGCCGGTCTGGTCGGCTCCAACGTCGCGGGCTGGTGGCTCATCACGCTGGTCGCCCGCTCCGATCGGTCGCTGGTGCAGATGGGCTTCTTCGGCGTTGCCAGCCAGCTGCGCAACATCGTCGGGCTCGCTCCCAGCCTGCTTACCGAAGGCAGCTACGCCGTCATGGCCGACCCCGACGGCGAAGACGCGCGAACCCCGCAGCATGTGCTCGGCTTCACTAGCTTTGCCTCCACCCTTGTTGCCGTGGTCCTCGCGTCAGTCGGCATCCTCGTCGCTCCCTGGATGCTGCGGCTGCTCTACACCTCGGCCTACAGCAGCGCGTCCGTCACCGTCGCCATCGCGCTCGCCCTCGCGGTCATGCACATGGGCAACGCGCCAGCTTCGGCGCGGCTCAGCATCGTGTCCATTCGCGCGAGCGGCATCATCAACACCGTCTGGGCCTGCTTCGTTGCTGGTGTCGGCACGCTGCTCATGCTGCACCGCGGCGGCAGCGCTGCCCTCGCCATGGGGATCTATCTGCTCGCGCACGCTATGTCGTCGGCGCTCGTGCTTCTGGTTCTCGCGCGCAAGGACTCCCTGCCCCGCGGCCTTCCGCTCCTGTTCTCGCTTGCCACCGGAAGCACGGTCGCCCTCGCCGCCCTTGCCGCCCTGCGAGCCGCGGAGCCCGATCGGACCGGCACCCTTACCGCTGCGATGCTGCTGCTCACCATCGCCTCCCTCGCCGGCATGCTGGCTCTAGGCCGGCGCCATCGCTGGTTGCCCAGCCGCGCCGCCGTCGAGCGCCTCACGCGCTATGTCACCGAATCCTTCCGCTCCCTTCTTCGGAGGCGATCGCATGCTGCATGAGCTGGCGCAAGATCCCTCTTTCAACCGCGCGGAGCCAGATCTCCTCTCGCGTTCAACCGTGCATCCCGCCCCCGCTTCCGGTCGCCCGCTCAACCTCCTCGCGTACGTTCACCTGCGCAACATTCATGCCTCCACCGGCGCCGGCCGCGTGGCTCGGCAGCTGACCGAGCACCTCGCTCAGCGCGGCGATGTCGCTCTCCGCATCCTCGCCGACGCCGGCGACCAGCAGCGCATCCTCCCGCTCGTCGGTGAGCCCTGGCAGAGCTTTCGCTACCACACCTTCCCGGCCGAGACCTCGCGTCAGCAGGCGCGCTGGTTTGCGCTCAACTCTCCCAAGGCGGAGAGCTTCTGGCCCGAGGCCGACATCATCTTCTGCACCGGCGAGTCTTATGTGCCCGCGACCAGGGCCCGCCTGGTCGTCACCGTTCACGATGCCGCCTACTTCGAGCAGGGAGCGCACCTCCAGAACTCCGCCTTCTGGCGCCAGCGGATGAAGTGGTCGCTCCTGTTCCGCCGGCTCTCCGCCCGCGCGGACATGATCCACACCGTCTCGCAGTTCTCGGCCGACCGCCTCGCCCACCACTTTCCCGCGCTCGCTTCGCGCCTCCGTATCGTGCCGAACGCTGTCACGCCCCACTTCTTTGCGCCCGTTCCCGAGTCGGGCATGCACTTCCTTGAGGAGCAGGGCCTTCGCCATCGTCCCTTTGTGCTCGTTCCCGGTGGTCTGCACTTCCGCAAGAATGCCGAGCTCATCCTCGCCGCGGCTCCGGCCCTGCTCGGGCGCTACCCGGATCTCCTGCTCGCCGTCGTCAATCACTCGAACCTCGTCTACGCCGGTCGCGCCGCCGCGCTCGGGCCTCGCGTCCGGCTGCTCGGCTTTGTTCCCGATGAGGCTCTGCACGCCCTCTACGCCACCGCACGCGCCGTCTGGTTTCCCTCGCTCTACGAGGGCTTTGGCCTCCCCGTGCTCGAGGCGATGGCCGCGGGAACCGCCGTCGTCGCAAGCTGCGCCTCGTCACTGCCCGAGATCGCCGGCGATGCGGCGCTGCTCGCCGACCCGGCCGATCCCGGCGATCACCTGGATAAGCTCTTCGCCCTGCTCGAGGACACACACCTCCGCGAGGATCTCTGCCGGCGTGGCCGCGCGCGCGCCCGTAACTTCACCTGGGAGCGCTCCGCGGCCCAGCTCCGACAACACTTCAGCTCTCTGCTCTAACCGACGGCGCCTACACCATGACTCCGACCCTGCTCTCCCAACCCGCTCCCGCCACCGACGCTCCCTCCGCCGCGGTCGTGCAGGCGCGCCTGGTGGTAGTTCAGAGCGGCGCGCGCGATGCCTATCAGGTCGCCCTCGCGCTCGCCGAAGCAGGCCTGCTTGAAACCCTCGTCACCGATCTCTTCTGGCCCGCTGATCGGGCTTGGGCGCGGCGTCTGGCGCATCATCTGCCCGCCAGCCTGCAAGCCATGCTGCGGCAACGCAGCGAGCCTCGTCTGCCCTTCTCCTCGGTCCGCCTCTGCGCCTTCACCGGGGCGCTCACTCTCCTGCTGGAGAAGCTGCCCAACGTCCCGCGGCCCATCCGCCGGCGGGTTATGCGGCACGCCGATGCCACCCTCGGGGAGACCGCTGGCCGGCTCGCCAACCGGCGCAACGCCGGTCTGCTCAGCTACAGCTACTACGGCTTTGACGCCTTCTCGCGCTTCCGCGGCAGCGGCATGCTCTTTCAGCTGCACCCCCATCCCGCCAGCATGCGACGCATCCTCACCGACGAGCTCGCCGCCCATCCGGACTGCGCCTCCTCGCTCCGCCAGGAGTGGGAGCTCGCGCTGCCGGAAGAGGATTTCGAGCACCTGGTGCGCGAGACCACCATGGCCCGCTCCTTTCTCGCCGCATCCTCCTTCACGCGATCCACGCTCGTCGAGCACGGCACGCCGGCCGACGCCGTGCACGTCGTTCCCTACGGCGTCGACAGCACCCGCTTCACGCCCGATCCCGCCCGCCGCTCGCCCAACACCGGCAAGCTGCGACTCCTCTTTGTCGGCCGCATCAACCAGCGCAAGGGCATTAAGTATCTGCTCGAAGCCATGAGCGCGCTCGCCACCGATCAGGTCGAGCTCACCGTCTGCGGCCGCGTCGTCGACGACCTCGCGCTCTTCCGCCCGCTCGCCGATCGCGTCGTCATCCGCCCGGACGTAAGCGCCGCGGAGCTCCTCGCAGCCTACCGCGCCGCCGATCTCTTTGTCTTTCCATCCGTCGCCGAGGGCTTCGGCCAGGTCCTGCTCGAGTCCCTCGCCTGCGGTCTGCCGATCCTCTCCACCACCCACACCGCCGCCCCCGACCTCATCGAGTCCGGCCGGCAGGGCTTCGTCGTTGAGCCACGCCGTTCCCTGCAGCTGGTCGAGCGCATCGAGTGGGCGCTCTCGCATCGCGCCGAGCTCTTCGCCATGCGCGGGGAAGCCCGCGAGCTCGCGGAGCAGTTCACCTGGCAGCGCTTCCGCCACGGCGTCGTCAAGGCGGTGCGCCAGAGCTTCCTTGAAGGCGACGCAACCCTCCCGAACCCCATGAGTTCACGGACAAGGAGCGCCTCCCATGCTCTTTGAGCTTCTGCTCGCCGCCGCCGTCTTCATCGCCATCGGCGGCGCCGTCATCGCGCTTGATGGCAGCCACGACGTCTTCCATCCCCTGTTGTTTATCGGTCCCATGCTGGCCTTCCTCTATGGCTGGATGCCCTGGAAGCTCCAGAGCGCGGGTGGCCTCGAGCAGTACCTCGATGGCGATCAGCTCCTCAGCGTGCAGCGTCTCTTCGTCCTCGGCGTGCTTGCCTTCGTCGTCGCCTGTCTCGCCGCCGGAGTTCGGGTCGGGGCTCGCGCGAAGGACGTCTCCGCCATGCGCTCGCCGCGGGTCGCCCAGCGCCTGCTCCTTGGTGGCGCCGCCGCCGGATCACTCGGCCTGCTCTGCTGGTCCATCACCATCGTGAACGTCGGCGGCTTCGTCAACGCCTATAGCTCCTCCTACTCGGGCGGCTGGGATGACAGCGGCTACGTCCGCGATGGCAGCCTGCTCCTGCTCACCGGCGTCCTCCTCGCCGTCTCCGCTCTCTCCATGGGCGCGCCGCGCTCTTGGAGCTTCGCCGTCATCGCCCTCTTCGGCACACCCTGGCTCTCGCAGGCGCTGCTCATGGCGCGGCGCGGTCCTACCTTCGCCTTCGTGCTCGTCGTGCTCATGGGCTGGTACTTCAATCGAAGCAAGCGGCCGCCCATCCTTGCCGTCGCCCTTCTGGCCGGCTGTCTGGGCTGGCTTGTGCTCTTCCTTGTCACCAATCGCAGCAGCATCTATCTCGGCTCCAGCTTCGACGTCACCACCGACGTCAGCAACATCGTCGAAAAGTCCGACACCGGCAACGAATACATCTACGGCTCGGGCACCGTGCTCGCGGCCGAGCGTCGCGACCACTACTTCTGGATGCGACGCTATCTCGCGCAGATCATGGTTCGACCGATCCCGTCCGCCATCTGGCCCACCAAGTACGAGGACTTCGGCGTTCCCGAGCTCCTGCACAACGCCGGCACCGGCGAGGGCATCAGCGACGCGCTCGGCTGGGTCGGCGCCGCCGGTTCGGCCCCGGGTATCGTCGCCGATCTCTGGGTCGAGCTCTGGTGGCTCGCCGTCCCCGCCATGGCCCTGCTCGGCTTTGCCTATGGCTGGGTGTGGCGTCGCGCGGTCACTCGCGGCGGCCCTTGGACCAGCCAGTACATCATCCTCTCGGCCCTCTCGATCTACCTCGTCATGCAGACCATGGAGGCGGTCATCTTCCGTACCATCCTGCTCTCCGTCCCGTGCTGGCTCACCTGGCGATGGGCTCTGAAGGCGCAGGTTCGCGAGGGCCGGCTGCCGCGCTCGAGATCCATCGCCCCGCGGCCGCAGGCTTCCAGCAGGAGCATCGACTTTGTCTGACCGCAACCCGCAGACCGCCTCTGTTCCCGCCACCCCCTCGCTCCAGCTCGCCGTTCTCTGGATCGACTGGTACGCCTACCACGTCGCCCGCTTCGAGGGACTTCTCTCCCATCCCGAGCTCTCCGGCCGCGTCGCCGGCGTGGAGTTCGTCGGCGGCATCGGCGTGCACGCCGGCCTCAAGTTTCGCGAAGATCTGCCCGCCCATCTTCCCGTCGAGACCCTCCTGCCCGAGGCCAGCTGGCAGCACGTCAGCAAGCTCGATCTCGCGCGGCGCGTCTGGCGGCACCTCACCCGGCTCGATCCCGCCGCCGTTCTCGTGCCCGGCTACTACACGCTCCCCGCCATCGCGGCCGCCCTGTGGGCTCGCACCCATCACCGCGTCAGCATCCTCATGACCGAGAGCACGGCCTTCGATCACGTTCGCGTGGGTTGGAAGGAGCAGGCCAAATCGCTGCTTCTCCGCCTGCTCTTTGACGCGGCCGTCACCGGCGGCAAGGCGCATCGGCGCTACCTGGAGCAGCTGCGCTTCCCCATGGACCGCGTCGCCCAGGCCTACGACGTCGTCAATAACCACGCCATCGCCGCCGCCGTCGCCAACGCCCGCACCCACGACGCCAGCGCCTTCGGCCTGCCCGCGGGCCCCTACTTTCTCTACGTCGGCCGGCTCGCGCCCGAAAAGAACCTTGACCCTCTGCTGAGCGCCTGGATCGCCTTCCGCGAAGCCGGTGGCGCCTGGCCGCTCGTCCTCGTCGGCGATGGTCCCTCCGCCGGTCGCCTGCAGGAGCAGGCCCGGGCCTCAGCCTTCGCCGCCGAGGTCCACTTTCCGGGCCTCCGCGGCTCGCGCGAGCTGCCCGCCTTCTACGCCTTTGCCGGCTGCTTCGTCCTTCCCAGCGCCCGCGAGCCATGGGGTCTGGTCGTCAATGAAGCCATGGCCGCCGGCCTCCCTGTGCTCGTCTCCTCGCAGTGCGGCTGTGCCGATGATCTCGTGGAGGACGGTCAGAACGGCTTCTGCTTCGATCCCGCATCCGTCCCGGAGCTTACGGCAAGGCTCCGGCAGGTCGCCGATCTCGCCCCCGAGACCCGCAAACGCATGGGCGAGACATCTGAGCGAATCATCTCCGCGTACACTCCACAGCGCTTCGGTCAGGAAATTGCACGTGTACTCCGTGAGAGCGGGCAGGGTTGGTATGACCCCGCTCCGGCTCAGTCACCCAGCACGTAACCTTCGTACCGATTTGCCTATTACTTGTGAGTTCCGGCACGCCTCACTCTGCCCGTTCAAAGCACCTTAACCCAGCTAGGACGTAGCTTTGCCTCACCACGCCCCACTCCAGGCCGTTGATCTCCCGCGGGAGACGAAGAGCATGCCACGCAGCCGCTGGCTCAGCGTCGTCACGCATCTGGATCCTCGCTACGGGGGACTCAGCGCCGTCGTCCCCCAGCTTAGCTCCGCCGTTGCCTCCTGCGGTGGTGTCGGGATGTCGCTCGCGGCCTTTTGCGCCCCCGGTGAGCTCTACTCGCCCGCCAGCTTTGCGGAACTCACACTGACGGAATGGCCCGCGAGCCGCGCCGCCTGGCTGCGTCAGCGCTCCCTTCTTCCACGTTTTCAGCACCTTCTCGAGTCGGTTGGAGGCGTGCACATCCACGGACTGTGGGAGCAGAGCACCCTGGTCGCTGCCCGCAGCGCCCGTCAGCGGCGTATCCCCTACCTGATCTCGGCGCACGGCATGCTCGAGCCCTGGGCGCTCCAGAACAAGCGCTTGAAGAAGCTGATCTACTCCGCGCTGATCGAACGGGCGAACCTCGAGGGCGCCAGCTGCCTCCATGCCCTGACCCACGCTGAAGCGGAGGAGTACCGAAGTTTTGGCTGCAAGGCGCCGATCGCGGTGATCCCGAACGGGGTGCGGCTTCCCGAGGCCGTCTCGCCCGAGAAGTTTCTTGCGCAACATCCTGCACTGAAAGGGAAGAGAGTTGTCCTTTTCCTGGGAAGAATCCACTTCAAGAAGGGTCTGGACCTGCTGGTGCAAGCCTGGAAAAAGATTATTTCTCACGCCCCGGATGCCCATCTGGTCCTCGCCGGTCCGGACTTCGAGGGCACCCGCGCCCGCATCACGGCCATGGTAGAGGCGGCGGGCCTCGGCCCGCACGTCCTCTTCACCGGCATGCTCCGCGACGACCTCAAGTGGAGCGCTCTCGCCGCGGCTGAGTGCTTTGTGCTCCCGTCCTACTCCGAGGGTTTAAGTGTCTCCGTCCTTGAAGCGATGGGACTCGGTCTGCCCGTCATCGTCTCCGATCACTGCAACCTCCCGGAGGTGGCCAGCCTCGGTGCCGGCTGGGTCATTCCTGCCGAGGTCGCCCCGCTCCAGGCCGCGCTCGAAGCCCTGCTCCAGAACTCGCCCGCGACCAACGCCGCTATCGGCGCCAGGGGAAGCAGCTTCGTCCGTCACAACTACAACTGGTCCGTCGTCGGGCGGCAGATGAACGACGTCTATCGCTGGATCGAGGGCGGCAGCCTCCCCGAGACCGTCACGCTCTTCCATGCGGAGGGCTCCCGATGACCCCGGTCGACCTTCGCACCTACGACAACTCCTGGTACTCGCCTGGACGTTCCGTTCTCTCCCGCAGTCTCTGGATGTTTCTCGGCCTGCCGCTCTTCCGCTCCACCTGGTTCGCGTCCTCCGCTGCCCGTTGCGCCCTGCTTCGCTTGTTTGGCGCCCGCGTCGGCGAGCGCGTCGTCATCCGCCAGCACGTCACGGTCAAGTACCCCTGGCATCTCGTCGTCGGAGACGACTGCTGGATCGGGGAACAGGTCTGGATCGACAACCTCACCACCGTCCGCCTGGCCGCGAGCGTCTGTCTTTCTCAGGGGGCCTATCTCTGCACCGGCAATCACGATTGGACCGATCCCGGCTTCGGTCTTCGGGTCGCCCCCATCGATCTCGAACAAGGCTCGTGGGCCGGCGCCAAATGCCTCCTGATGCCGGGCGTGCGGCTCGGCGAGGGTGCCGTCGCCGGAGCCGGCAGCGTGGTCTCAGGCTCCGTTCCCGCCTTCCACATCGTCGCCGGCAACCCGGCGGTCTTCGTCAAAGAGCGTCATCTTCGCGGCGCGAGTGTCAATGCGCCCGAGTGGCAGGAGGCCGTCCGATGAGAGTTCTCCTGCTTAATCAGTTCTTCTGGCCAGACTCCTCGGCCACCAGCCAGCTGCTCACCGATCTCGCCCGCGCCCTCGCCGCGGAGGGTCACGAGGTCACGGCCATCGCCTCCGACAAGGGTGGCTACGCGGTCTCTGCCGACGCGGCAGACGCTCCCCCCGTGCACGTCCTCCGCGTCAAGGCGCTGCCCTTTGTCCGCGGCGCCCTGGGCCGGCTCCTCTCCTACCTCAGCTTCTACGTCTCCGCCGCCACCCGCGGTCTTCTGCTCCCCAGGCAGGATCTGGTCGTCACCCTCACGACCCCGCCCCTGCTCTCGCTCCTCGGCACCCTCATCAAGGCCGTGCGCGGCTCCCGCCACTTCATCTGGGAGATGGATGTCTATCCCGACGTAGCCGTCGATCTCGCCTATTTCAAAGCTGGTGGCCTCCTCGATCGCGTCACCGGCGCCCTCGCGGATCTCTCGCGGCGTTCGGCGGACGGCATCATCGCCCTCGGCGAGTGCATGAAGGATCGCCTGGTGCATCGCGGCATCCGCCCGGACCGCATCGTCGTTGCCGAGAACTGGGCCGACGGCGCAGCCATCCAGCCGCTGCCGCGTCCTGCCTCGCGCCCGGGAGAGCTGGTCCTGCTCTACTCCGGCAATCTCGGCCTTGCGCACGATCTCTCCACAATCACCGCCAGCATCCTGGACCTTCGCGACGACACCCGCTTCCGCTTTCTCTTCGTCGGCAGTGGCGGCCGCCGCGTCGAGCTCGCGGCCTTCGTCGCAGCCCAGGGGATCCACTCGGTCGAGCTGCGGCCCTACGTGCAGCGCGAAAGCCTCAGCGAAAGTCTCGCCGCCGGCGACATCGGCCTGGTCACCCAGCGCGACGCCTGCTGCGGCTCCGTCGTCCCCAGCAAGGTCTACGGCCTGCTTGCGGCCGGTCGGCCCATCCTCTTCATCGGCCCCGCCGCCGCCACCCCTGCCCGCCTCATCGCTCGCTTCGGCTGCGGCTGGCATATCAACGTCGGCGATCACCAGCAGCTCACCGCACTCCTCTACCATCTGGCGGATCATCCCGACGAGGTTCGCCTCGCCGGAGTCTCCGCGCGCCGTGCCTTGCTCGACCACTTCGACCTTCCTCACGGCGTGGCGCGCATCCTGACCATTCTCGATGCCCACCGCGCCGCCGCAGCTCACTCGTCCTCATCGCCGTATTCCGCACGTTCGGCCAGCTCTGCTTCCTTGACTTGATTGTTCACCGGATCATTCCGGCGAAAGGAAACCCGACATGCATGCCCTCATTGCTTTCCTGATTCTTGCGTTCGCCCTATGCCTGGTTCTCACACCCCTGTGCCGAGATCTCTTCCTGCGCTTCAACATCGTTGATCGTCCCGATGAGCTGCGGAAGTTCCATCTCAAACCCATACCGCGCATCGGCGGCATCCCGATCGTGCTCTCCTATGCCGGCGCCATGGCGCTTATGCTCTTTCTCGCTCCAAAGGGAGCCCGGCTCTCGGTCCAGCACAGCACGCTGGTCTTGGAGCTCCTTCCGGCGGCCGCCATCATCTTCCTCACCGGCCTGCTCGATGATCTCTTCACTCTCAAGCCATGGCAGAAGCTCGGCGGGCAGCTCCTCGCCGCCACCTTTGCCGTCTCGCTCGGTGCTCGCATCTCGCTCTCGAACGGCCACGCCAGCTCGCTCTGGATTACGGTTCCTCTCAGCCTGCTCTGGCTCATCGGCTGCACCAACGCGGTCAACCTGATCGATGGCCTCGACGGCTTGGCCACCGGGGTCGGCCTCTTCGCCACCCTCACCACCCTGATCGTCGCCATCATCCAGGGCAACCTCGGTCTCGCCATGGCCACGGCGCCCCTCGCCGGCTGCCTGCTCGCCTTTCTCCGGTATAACTTCAGCCCCGCCTCCGTCTTCCTCGGCGACAGCGGAAGCCTCACCATCGGCTTCATGCTGGGCTGCTTCAGTCTCATCTGGAGCCAGCACACCGGAACCCTGCTCGGCATGGCCGCGCCCCTCATGGCGCTCGCCCTTCCCCTCATCGACGTCGGCCTCTCCATCGGCCGCCGCATGCTGCGCAACAAACCCATCTTCCAGGGAGATCGAGGCCACATCCATCACATGGTCCTCGCCCGCGGCTTCAAGCCGCGTGACGCTGCCCTCATCCTCTACGGCGTCTCCGCCCTCGCCGCCTTCCTCGCTCTGCTGCAGAGCTTCACCAGCTACCAGTTCCGCGGCCTCATTCTGCTCGTCTTTCTCGCGCTGGTCTGGACCGGTGTCAACTATCTCGGCTACGTCGAGCTGAGCGCCGCCCGCAAGACCCTCACCCACCGCATGGTTCTGCGCGTCCTCAAGGAGGAGATCTACATGCAGGAGCTCACCCACGCGCTGGCCGCAACCATCTCCATCGAAGATTGCTGGCAGGTCATCCGCGGCGTCTGCCACGACCTGAGCTTCGCCTCCGTGCAGATGCTCCTGCAGGATGAGTCCTATGAGGCCACCTTCCTCAATCGCCTCAACGATCACTCTTGGAAGCTCACCGTCACCCTCGGCAAGAAAGGCCATCTGATCCTGACCCGTGCGCAGGACAGCAACTCGCCGCGCCACATGATGGTCGTCCTCGATCACGTGCAGCAGAATATCCGGGCGCGAGAGCACCTTCTTCTCAAGTCCAAACCCCAGGCCGGGTCTGCCGTCACCAGCGGAGCCGCCTGAACCAACACCGCGACAAGTCCCGAGCCAACGGCGAAGCGCCTCACCGCGACACAATCACCGTCGCAAGGTTCGACAGCAGGGTCTCGTTCGCGATGTCGTGCGCCCACACCTGCAGCGTATGCTGCCCTTCGCTCAGCGTCGTCGTGTCGAGCGAGTACAGAAACGGCGGCGATCCCACGTGGCGCCATCCCGCCTCCACGCCGTCCACCAGCAGATATGATCCCGCCGCATCGAGTGACTTCGTGATCGCAGCCGCAACCTCCACCACTCCTGAGAGAGCCTGTCCGCTCAAAGGGTACGTCAGGTCCACCGGACCAGCCGCCGCGGGAGTCGCAGCCGCCGGCGAACTTGGCTGCGTCGCAGGTGCGGGTGAGGGCTGCGTGACCACCGCTACCGCACCATTCGCCACCGTGACCGTCACCGGCTCTGAGAGCCGCGTCGTGTTTCCCGTATCGTGTGCCCAGAGCTGCAGCGTATGCGGCCCATTCGCCAGCATTGTCGTATCGAGCGGGTATTGGTAGGGCGCCCCCACCACACGCCGCGTCCCAATCTCCGCGCCATCCACCATTAGGTACGACCCCGCCGCATCGAGCGACACACTCACCTCCCCGCCCACCAGAACCGTTCCAGAGAGCACTGCCTGGCTTCCCGGTTGCGTCAGCACCACACCTGAGGCAGCCACAGGCGACGCGGGAGCCGGAACTGTAGGCGCCGTCGCAACCGGTGCCATCGGCGTGGTCGGCGGTGCCGAAATCGGTGCCGGTGCCGGCGTCACCGCCACCGGCTGCCCCGCGCCCGCGTCCGCGTAAATCTGCATCACGGTTGGATTATTCGCCTGCCAGTAGTCCGCGTGCACCATCAGCACATCGCCCTTGCGAACCGAGTTCGTCAGCTGCGGTCTCGCGGCAGCCAGCTTGCTAGGATCCACATCGTTGACCATATTCACGCTGAAGGCGCGCGGATAGAAGCTGTACACCGAAGCATCTGTTCCCAGATCGCCGTGAAATAAAAACGTCTTGAACGCCGCCGTGTAGGCGTAGAACTTCGGCGTCGTCTCCTCCGGGATCAGCAGCGAATCCGGCAGCGCCGCCGCCGCCTGTTGGAAGATCGACGCATCGAGCGTCGCCCCGTTTGTCTCCACCGTCGAGTCAAGATAGAAGAGCGTCGCGCCCCATCGGTCATGCGCATACTTCATCTTGCGAAGGATCTGCGCGGCAATCTGGCTGTCCGGCAGGTACGTCTGCCCCGCCGTCCCATCAGCATTCTTCACAAACTGCTGCGGCCGCACGCACACACCCACCCGGAACCCGGCATCATGGATCGTCTTGAAGTACGCATCATCCAGCTTCATGCCCTTGTACGGCGAGCCGGTATTCTGCACCACACTCTCCATCTCCGGCGCTACCGTCGCAATCTGGTCCGGCGAGCAGACATAGCTCGTCTCCTGCGGGTACTGCTCCCCTTCGATATCCCACGTGATCACGCCCTGCGCGTTCAGGTGCTGCAGATTGCCCACCGTCGCCGTCGCCTGCGCCAGCACCCGTTGCTGGAACTTCACCAGCCCTGCGGCCGTCGTTACATCAAAGTCACTCGCCTGCGCGTCGTTGAAGTATCGCCGCGGATTGTTCGGGTACCCACCCGGCTTCGAAGCGTCTCCGGTCGGCGAACTCGCCAGATACGCTGTGCCGATGATGCGCCGATCCGTCCAATTCAAGGTTGCCGGCCACGTCTTCGCCCAGCTCTGGTCCGCATCCGCCGCAAGCGACCCGATCGCCGTGCCCGAAGGCGCGAAGCGCAGCGACACCGTGAAGCTGTCCGTCTGCCCCGGCATCACCGGCCGGTCCAGGTGCGGCTGAAACGTCGCCAGTCCGTCGGGCGTCGTGCTGCTGATCAGCGGCGTATACGCATTCGCCTGTCCCGCGGGCATAAAGCCGCTATAGAGCGGTTTGGCCGCACTCGGCACCACCGCCGCCACCAGCCCCGACCCGAAGTCCGCCGCGAGCGCGCTCGGCCCCGTCGTGTTGTAGCTCAGCTGCGGATAGCTCGCATTTGAAAAGCCCGCCGGCAAAGCAGGGAAGTGCAGCACAAAAGGGAAGATCGATGCCCCATCCAGGATCACTCCCGACCCGGCGGAGTTCGTCTCCGTCACATTCAGGTTCAGCGTGTCGCCGCTCTGCTGAAACTGCACCCGGATCGATCCCCACGTGAACGGATACGTCCACGCCTTGCTTCCCGCGTCCCACTGCCGTCCGTTGTTCGTCTCGCCCCACCCGTACTGCCCGCCAGACGCCGCGTTCCCGTTCAGATCCGTCATCTTCATGTGCCAGATGTGAAACGCATCTCCCGGGTTCTGTCCCACGTCCTCCAGCGGTACGCCGCGATACCGGATCGTCTGCACTCCCTGGTCGCCATACGTGATCTGCAAGTTCGCCTGGGCCGCCGTCCTTCGTTCCACCGCAAATCCCACGCCAACGGTAAGTACGGCGCCAGCCAGCAACACACGCATCGTCATAGAGGTCAACCATCCCGGTCGAAGAGTTGCCGAACGGTCTGCGTAGCGCACGTGTCTACCGCCACTCGAGTCGTCCTGCCTCATCATGGTTGTCCTCTTTCGTCTGGCTGGCACTACCACCTATGGGGTAGCAACGGCTCGCGTTTGACTTGGGCTTCCACCCGGGTGCTTGGCATCCGGAGACATCGAAAGCAGGTGGGCGTGCACGATAAACCGCTTCGGCGCAGCGCCTACATAGTCGAACGGAAAGCACGTCACCAGCGTCAGCTCCGGCCGCTCCCGGATAGCCAGCACCTCCACCTGCTCCGGCAGCACGATCTCGGTAGAGTCCACCTCGTAGTGGTACGTTCCCGTCGCATCCGTCACCCGAATATCCATCCCGTTCTGAATGTGACGCAGCGGTCGAAAGTACGTGTCGCGATGCCCGGCCAGGCCCAGCGTTCCCAACCCGCCCGGCACGGCCGTCCCTTCAATATGGCCCACGCCGCGCAGCAGACTGGAACTCTCAATGCCGGCCGTCATCGGAACAGAGAGTCCAATTGTCGGAATCTCCAGCCGACCAATCACGTCTCCGGCTCTCGGCACATCGCTGTGTCCAGACCTAATTGAGGAGCCATTCGCCACTGCCGGTACAACAGGGCTTTGCGCGCTCGGCGACTGCATGGCAAACGCCTGCCGGTGCGCGCGTCCCGCCACGACCCAGGCAAAAAAAACCGTGCCCAGGCAGAAGGCTGCTGCAATCCACAGCAGTCCTTCCAGCCCACGCACGGCTCCCCTCTGGAGTCGACTGACTTGCATCTACTCCCCGTTCTTTACAGAGCGCGTTCGCCAGCAATGCGCCGGCGCCACAGCAGGGACGCACCACCCGCTGCCATCAGACCCGCCAGCAGGACTGCTGGCAACTCACTCGCCGTGTGCGGCAGACGATCGATCACAGGCTTCGGCGGCTTGTTGCTCGCGACCTGTTGCATCTTCTCGGCCTTGATGGTCGGAGCCGTATCCGTCGGTCCTACCGTCGAGGACGACAGCAGCCACAAGGTCACAATCTCCATGTCTTCCTTTGAGAGACCGCTGACTTCGGCTGGCCGACCCTCGGAGGCCGGATCGATCGCCGGAACCTTGCTGTCGTTCACCTTCGCAATGGCAACCGCGTCTGCCTTCGGATACACAAACTCAAGCGGCGGCGTGCTGCTGCCGAACGTAAAGCCCCGCAGGGCGGAGTTGCCGTCCGGTCCAGCGCTCCATGGCACCGCACCTGTCTTTCCGGCGCTCTTTACCTTTGGATCCTGCACGCTGATGAACGTGGAGTGGCCGCCGCCCGAAGCGCTGTCAATCCGGACGATGTATCGATCCTGCAAATGATCCAGCACCTTGATCGAATACGATCCCGGCTGCAAGGTCATGCCCGGAACCATGGTTTGTTGCGAGACCGTGAAGTTGGCCGACGGTTGGTCAGACCCCGCAGCCAGCAGGGAAGCAGGAGTGGCCAGGGCCAGCACCAGAGGAAGAACGGATTGAATGCGCATAGTGTCTCCTTATTCAAATACGGGGAGGACCAAGTCGAAACAACATCTGCTCGGTTGTGCACATGTGATGCGCCGGCGCCCCATCTTAGGCACTCGCGCGAACCCATACAACAACTCTCTGGTAACCACCCCGGGAGAACTACTTGCAGCAACGCAACAGGTTAGAACACCCTAACCTAAGGGTAGAGCCGCTCGACCGCCCATCCGTCCCCACGCCGCGAAAACAGGAACCGGTCATGCAGCCGGTCCGGCCCATCCTTCCAGAACTCCATCCGCACGGCGTGCAGGCAGTAGCCCCGCCAATACTCCGGCCGCGGCACCTCGCCCGGATGCTTCTCATCGAACTCCCGCACCTGCGCCTCCAGCAGCTCCCGGCTCGCCAGCGGCCGGCTCTGCGCCGAAACTGCCGCTCCCAGCTGGCTGCGTCTGGATCGGCTATGAAAGTACTCCTCCACCTCCGCCGCCGGCATATCGCTCACCGTGCCCTCAATCCGCACCTGCCGCCGCAGACTCTTCCAGTGAAAACACATCGCAGCCTGCGGATTCTCTCCAAGCTGCTGCCCCTTCTCGCTGCCCTCGTTCGTAAAGAAGCAGAACGCGCCCTCGCTGGCGCGCTTCATCAGCACCATCCGCACGCTTGGCATGCCATCCTTGCCGGCCGTGGCTAGCGCCACCGCGTTCGGATCGTTCGGTTCACCCGCTTCCGCCGCCTTCATCCATTCCTGAAAGAGCGCAAACGGATCGGCGGAAGAAATCTCGTGGTCGTTCATAGCTTCATCGCCCATAACTTCGAGAATAGATGCCCGGTAAGCGCACACAACGCGCCCATGACGACCCCACGCAACTCACGCCATGTCCTTGCGGTCCGACCAACATCCGGGCCTGCTGGCCTTATCCCTCGACTCCGGTAAACAGATCGTCACCCACCGCAACCGCTCGCGGCGTTACGTCTGCCGCCAGCGTGTAGCACTCAAACCGTCCATGCTCGCGGAAGAACTCCTGCGTCCGCTCCATCAGCGGCGTCTGCGAGACATGCGCGCGAAACGCCTCCATCTTTCGCTCGAGCACACCCGAGATGTCCAGCTGCACGCTCCACGGCGAAGGCAGCGGCGGCTGCCGATCCGGCAGAAACACATTCGTTGATAGCGTGTACAGCCGCTTCGGCTGGAACGCCTTCGCCAGATCCGGATATCGCCGCTCCCGTCCGCTCCAGTGGAACGCCGCCGCCGTCAGCGCCGAGACCATCATGTGATCCGCATGAGTATTTAGCGCCCCGTCCGTCCCAAACGTCAGCACCACATCCGGCTGAAAGCGCCGCATCCGCTCCACAATCCGTCCCGCCACCCGGGAAAACTCGACAAACTCCAGCCGCCCATCCTGGTAGTCCAGCAGCTCGTGGTGCGTTACCCGCAGCACCTTGCACGAGGCCCGAAACTCCTCCCGCCGCATCCGTCCCAGCTCTTCGCCGTTCTCCGCCGATCCACGCGCCGTCGCCGCCTGCCCGTCCGTCAGGCAGAGCACATACGTCTCGATTCCGCGATCCGCTGCCATCGCCAGTGCTCCGCCAAACGCAAAGCACTCATCGTCCGGGTGCGCGACGACGCACATCAGCTTCAGGCCCACTCACCCTCCTCAACACACATCTCCAGATCTGCATCTTCGAACAGCATCTCCACCGGTGCCAGGTCTTCATCTAGGAGCATCTCCGGATCCGCCGCCATCACCGGCGCGAAGCTCATCCGGTGCAGTGCGCACGGTCCATGGAGCTTCAGCGCCCGCCGATGCTCCGGCGTTCCATATCCCTTGTGCGACGCCAGCCCATACTCCGGGTGCACCAGATCCAGCTCTCGCATGAGCTGATCCCGATGAACCTTTGCCACCACCGACGCCGCCGCGATCGACAGGCTCAGCGCATCCCCATAGAACAGCTTCGTCTGCGCGCACGCGTGGTCCACCCGCATCGCGTCGATCAGCAGGTGATCCGGCGAAACGCTCAGGCTCGTCACCGCCTCGAGCATCGCCCGCCGCGTCGCCTGATAGATATTGATCAGGTCGATCGTCTGCGCATCCACCTCGGCCACGCTCACCGCGATCGCAATCTTCCGGATGCGCTTGTCCAGCCGCTCCCGATCCTCGCGCGTCATCTGCTTCGAATCCTTCAGCCCTGCCTTTGCCAGCCCCCGCATCCGCTCCGGCAGAATCACCGCCGCCGCCACCACCGGGCCAAACAACGCCCCGCGCCCCACCTCATCCACCCCGGCAATCTGCTTGTACCCGCAGTATCGCAGCGCCTGCTCCGGCGCATCCGTGCAGATCAGCTGCTTCAGCATCCGCTGCTTCTCGGTCGCCCGCGTCACCCCCCGCGCCGCAGCCTCCGCCACAGCAGCTTGCTTCAAACAGACCCCGGCTTTTCCCGTCTTTGCAGCCATCGCGTACTTCTGAGTCTAACCGCTCGAGCATCGCCCGCCGGAGCCCCACACCTTCGGAAATCGCCCTCCAAACATCGAAAGACCCCGGCCGTAGCCAGGGTCTTCGTGAAACGAAACCTCGCGCACACGCACTCTAGACCGCGCGCGCAACCTCACGCAGACGCGCTGCCTTGCCGCGCAGACCACGCAGATAGAACAGCTTCGCCCGGCGAACCTGGAACGACCGGATCTTCTCCACCTTGTCGACAACCTTGGAATTGTATGGAAAGATGCGCTCGACACCCTGGCCAAAGCTCATCTTGCGAACTGTAAAGGTGCCCTGCGGCCCCTTGCGCGACGAGATCACCAGACCTTCAAACGCCTGGAGACGCTCTTTCTCGCCTTCTTTGATCTTTACCTGAACTCGAATCGTATCGCCCGGAGCAAACGCGGGGAGATCGGTCCGCTCGAGCTTCGCGGCCAGCTTCTGCATGATTGGATTAATAGACATGACAAACTTTCCCACAACTTTCTAGGTTGGACTCAATTTTCAAGTGTACACGTCTTTTGTCCTCTGTTTACCCGGAAAGTGCCGGAAACTCCCGTCGAAGCTCCTCAATCGTCCGCTCATCATCCCGGCTCAGCGTCGCCCCGGCCAGCAGCTCGGGCCGGTTCCGCAGCGTCTTCTCCAGGCTCTTCCGTCGCCGCCATCGCCGGATCGCCTCATGGTCCCCGCCGCTCAGCAGCTCCGGCACCGCCGCCCCGCGAAACACCTCCGGCCGCGTGTAGTGTGGATAGTCCAGCAGCCCGCCGCTCCCATACGTCGACCGCGGCACACCATCGATCTTCTTCCCGTCCTGCCGCTCGGCCGCGCCAAAGCTCTCATACCGCGCCGAGTCTGGATTCCCCAGCACCCCCGGCAGCAGCCGGACCACCGCATCCACCATCACCGCCGCCCCCAGCTCCCCGCCCGAGAGCACATAGTCCCCAATCGAGACCTCGCCGTCACACAGCAGTTCGCTCACCCGCTCATCCACCCCCTCATAGCGCCCGCAGAGCAGCACCACCCGTTCCATCCCCGCCAGCTCCTGCGCCATTCTCTGCGTAAACGGCCGGCCCTGCGCCGAGAGCAGCAGCACCCGCTCCCCGCCACGCTCGCCCTTCGCCGGCAGTTGGAGCGACTCCACCGCGTCAAAGATCGGCTCCGGCTTCAGCACCATGCCTTCGCCCCCGCCATACGGCCGGTCATCCACCGTCCGGTGCCGATCCTTCGTAAACCCGCGCAGATCGACCGTCGCCACCTCCACCAGCCCCCGCTCCCGCGCCCGCCGCAGCACGCCGAAGTCCAGCGGCCCGGCAAAGAACTCCGGAAAGATCGTCACCAGGTCAAATCGCATGCATCTCCCATCCCACGCGCCATCCGTCGCCGCCCTACAACCGAAGAGGCATCGGCACGCCCTCCGCTCGCTGTTACCGTCAGCTTGTCCGTCTCCGGCGCTTCGGGCCTCGTTCCCACCCTGCACGCCGGCAAGCCTGGAGCTTGCAACCCGGAAAGGCCCGCCTCGTGTCCCAGATCTGCCTCGTCGCCCTCCTCATTATGCCGCTGTCGTTCGCATCCTTGCCGGCGCGCGCGCAGATGGTTCCGGCGTCCGGCACCGACACCCAGACCTTTCTCAGCGAATCCGCCGGCAAACTCTACAGCAGCAGCCTCCCGGCCTCCGCGCCCGAAACCTCATCCAGCCCATCCGCGGCAGCCGTCCCAAATCTCACCCCAAATCTCACCCCAGAGCTCACCCCGGATCTAAGCCTCCCGCTCTCCCCCGCAACCTCTTCCTCCAGCCTCGCCAGCAGCCTCCCCGCCACCCTCGAGCCCGCAACGCCGGAACCCACCTCACCCCCGCCACCGCCCGGCGCACCCGTCACCCTCCCGCCCAAACCCGCTAAAGTCCGCGACCTCCCGCCCATCGCCGGGGACCGCCCCCGCATCCGTCCTTTTCAGGCAGCCGCCTTCGGCCTCACCGCCAGCACCCTTGGTGGCGGAGCCGAGCTCGCGATTCCCATCGCCAGCACCCTCAATCTCCGCGCCGGCGCCAGCTATGCCCTCCTGCACTACCCGTTCAATATCGATGGCATCGACTACTCCCCCGGCCTGAAGTTCACCTCCGCCCGCGCCACCGTCGATTGGTTTCCGCACCACGGCGCCTTCCACATCAGTGCCGGCGCTCTCTACTTCCGCAACACCATCGGCGGCGCTGCCGACGTCGTCGAAGGCCAGACCTTCTCCCTTGGCGGCATAAATTACATCAACAGCGTCGACGACCCTATCCACGGCGCCGCAAGCATCGCGTACGGCAAGCAGATCGCCCCCATGGTCCTCCTTGGCTTCGGCAACATCCTTCCCCGCAGCGGTCGCCACCTCTCCATGCCCTTCGAGTTCGGCGGCGCCTACCTGCAGCCCCCCACCCTCAACCTCAGGCTCTCCGGCACCGCCTGCACCAATCAGGGCTGCTTCAACGCCGCCACCGACCCCCAGGTGCAAGCCAACCTCACCAAAGAGGTCAACACCCTCCAGAGCGATATCCGCTTCCTCCAGGTCTACCCCATCGTCTCCCTCGGTATCGCCTGCCGCTTCTAGCTTCAGACCTCCGCGCTAACCTGCCTCACCGTCCGCACCGTCCACCAACCCCTCCGGCAGCTCCATCCGCAGCACCTTCCGCGCAGGATCGAACTCTCGCAGAAACGCCCGCGTAAACGGCACCATCGCTTCGTCGCCGTCCGGCAGCGTCAGCTGCAGCAACGGCGTCCCCTCCTCCATCCGCCTCCGTCCATCCGCCGACGTGGGAAACTCAACCTCCGTGACCACGCCCACCAGCCGCTCGCCGTTATAAACCGAACACCCCACCAGATCGCTGATGTACGCCGCGCCCTCCTCAAGCGGCAATCGATGCTCCGCCTCCACCAGCAGGTCCAACCCGCCCAGCGCCTCAGCCTCGTCGATCGACCCCACCCCATCAAGCGCCAGCACCACCCGGCCCTCGTTCCGGCCCTTCGGCAGCCAGCAGTCCGTCACTTGGCAGGCCCGTGCCTCCTCCGGCGTACCCGTAAACCCCTCCGCCGCCAGGAATAACCGCGGCCTCCCCACCAGGCGTTCCGGAAAATCGGTCAGCAACTCCGCCAGCACCTCGCCCTTGCGTCCCTGCGGCCGCAAGAGGTGCGCCACCGCGACCCAGTCCACGCTCATGGCGCCGACACCATCCGGTGCAGCTGCGGGTAGAACGTGACTTGCACGGTCGCCGCTGTGTCGTTCTGCGCACCCGTCTTGTAAACTGGGGCCTTCCACTTCTCGTATTGCACCCAGGCATCCAGCTCCACGTCCGGTCGCAACCGCTTCACCACCTCGGCCTTGATCTGGTTCTGCGTCGTACCATACGCGATGAAATCCTTGGCATTCTTCTTGTTCAGATACTCCACCTGCACCCACTCATTCCCGCTCAGGTGGTAGGTAAGCCACGCCTGTCCACCCTTAGCTTCACGACCCATCCAGTCGCCCATAATAAAGCCCTTGTTCGTGTAGGCTTGGCGCTGAACCGATTCGTAGTAGCTAAAGTATCCGCCAATGCTCCGTTGCACCGGTTGGTCCGTCATGCTGGACTCCGCCCGCAGGTCGACCTTGCGCAATCCTGGAATCTGCGAGAGATAGAGTCCTGTCCGAAACGCCGCCCGTCGCGGCGCACTGATCGGCGTCACGTCATCGTGTGTGATCGAGTCCAGATAGAGCGTCGCGTAGCGGCGAACGAAGGGCAGCCGGTAGGAGAAGTTGAAGTCGCTGAACCGCGCACCTGGATCGTCGCGCGAGATCTTCTCCGCGTCTGTCGTGTCGTTGATGTCGAAGAAACCTTTCAGGAACGTATGCAGCGTCACCGGCTCGTGTCCCTTGCCGCCGAACACGATCGTCCGCTGAAAACCAAACTCGAAGTTGCTCGTCGGCCGGAACGAGAACATCTCCGAATGTGTGTACGGATGATTTGGGTACGTGTGCCCCTGCAGGCTGCCGTAAAAGAAGTCATACCGCACCGTGCCCAGGATCCTTGAAACGTACGGAATATAGAGCGGTTCCACCCGGTTGATCCGGAACGCATAGATGTTCTCGGCATTATTGCTCCACGCCATCGCGCCACCCAGTCCCGGCCCAAGCCACGCATCCGACTTGCCAAACGAGATCTCGTGATCCGCCAGATGGAACGAGAGCGAGGCATCGATGATGCGAAACGGGTTCGCCGATGAGATCGGACCAGCCGGAACCGTGTCTTGCGGCACGTTGTACCCGATGTATGCAACACCATCTTCATCAGAAAGCCCGGCCGCCAGGTCCACCGGGTATCCTGCCGCGGACGGCGCATGCTGGTACTCCCCACGCACATGCAGCGAGAATCGTCCCCACTCATTCACGCTGTTGAAGCCTGTACTGTTGTTGAATCCTGACTGATACGGCCGACCGTAGTCGTTCACCAGCGTCTGCCCCAGATGGTAGCTGTCCCGCAGCGGTGTCCCCGCAATGCCCATCAGCCGCGAATAGCCGGAGTACAGCCCGAAGATCGCTCCGCGTTCCTCCTGGTTCGTCGGCTGTTCATCATGCAGCTCATCCAGCACCGCCGCCAGAATCTCCTGCGCCTCGGCATTGTCGTCACTCAGGATGTCGTCTTCAGACTTCTGCAGCATGTGCAGCACACCCCGCCGCGTCCATGGCCGCATCCCCACAAACATCGAATCCACATACCCCATCGAATACAGCCGCAGCATCGCCGGATAGATCCAGCTGTCGACCGGGATGTACGTCGACCCATACCGGTCCACAAACTCCTTCACCACCGGCGTGCCGTACTTCGTGTACCCCACAAACGGGTTCCGAACCGTCGGGCTCGCGGGCAGCGGTTGCACCGGCGGGCTCGTCACCGGCGCGGGCATCGTCGTCGGCGCCTGGCCGCTCGGGTCAGCGGGAGTGACCGGCATCGCCGGCACATCGCTCGCTGGCTCCGTTGTGGGCGTCTGCATGACCGGCGGCTGTGCCTCGCGATCAGGGGAAACGGAACTCTGTGCCAGACCTGGCGCACATCCAGCCACCAGCAACGTGGCACACAACAGCATGAATCGGTTTGGCACGAGCACCTCTGGCCCTTCGGAGAGCGTCCATCGCTCCACCCTGGGCAGACTTGCTCCACACCCAGGCGCCGCTTAGGACCTCGCCCTCAGTGTAACTGCGCCTGCCTCCGTCGCCGCTCTGCCCGACCGCCATTCCCCGTCCGCCGTCACCGCCCGGTCAGCAGACCCCGCCGCCGAAGCACCTGTCGCATCGCCGCCACCCCGTCCTCCGTCTCGCCCGCGGCACTACCCGCCACGCGCCACCGCACACATTCAATCAGCGCCGCTCCATCGCCGCCGCGCGCCCGCAGGGAAGACTCCTGCATCACCCGGTAGAGCGCCACCGCATCCGCCGCATCCACCGGTATCCCCGGAACGCCCCACCCCTGCGCCCGATCGCTCACGACGCCCTGCTTCGCGTCTCCCGCCCTTGGCAGCAGCAGAAAGACAATCGGCAGCTCAGCCCGTTCTGCTACGCCCAGTACCTGCCGCCACCTCGCTGCGCTCAGCGCATCGGCTTCCGCATACGCCAGCACCAGCCCCCCTGCACCCTGGGCCCGCAGCGCACCCGCTGCACCGACTGCCAGCATCAGCCGTTCCCCGGCATCCTCCACCGGTGGCAACAGCAGGGTCCCCGGCGCCAGCATCTCCCGCGCACCCGGCCGCCCGGCCGCTCTTCGCCTCGCCTCATCGGGGCTGCCGGGAAGATCACTCACCAGGTCACCCGCCGCCAGCGACAGCAGGGAAGCCACCCGCGCCGCCTCTTCGCCGCGCAGCCCCCGGACCCCCGACTTCAGCGCCGCCGCCCGCGGCTCCATCGCCCGCAGAGCCTTCATCCCGTCGTACATCCGCCGCAGCACCGCATGCGGAACCAGCGGATTCTCGTACACCGCACCCCTCACCGCCATCAGACGTCCTCCCAATCACAAAAAAACGAGGGCTCCACCAGGAGCCCCCGCCACGACCGCCGTGTCGCCTACGCCCGAGCCGGATCTCCTGCTTCAACATCCAGCCCCAGCTCCGCCAGAGCCTTCTTCGCCACCTGCGGTTTGATCGAGCCCTCACGCGCCAGCTTCGACAGAGCCGCGCCCGCAATCGCCTCCGCGCTCACCTCAAAGTGCCGCCGCAGATGCTCGCGATTATCCGACCGCCCAAAGCCATCCGTCCCCAGCGTCACCAGCCGCTGCCCCAGCCACGGCGCGAGCCCGTCCGGCAGCACCTTCATATAATCACTCGCCGCTACAATCGGCCCCTTCCCCCCGCCCAGCGCCTCGATCACGTACGGCACCCGCTCCTTCTCCGCCGGATGCAGCCGGTTCCATCGTTCTGTCTCCAGCGCATTCCGCCGCAGCTCGTTGTAGCTCGTCACACTCCATACATCCGCCTGCACGTTGTATTTGTCTGCGAGAATCCCCTGTGCCCGCACCACCTCATTCAGGATCGGCCCGGACCCAAACAGCTGCACCGTCGCCGAGCTCGAGGCCGCCGCCTCGCCCTTCAACGCCGGCTTTACCTTGTAGATCCCGCGCAGAATCCCCTCGGTCACGCCCTCCGGCATAGCGGGCATCGCATAATCCTCGTTGTACATCGTGATGTAGAAGAAGCAGTCCTCACCCTTCTCATACATCCGCCGCAGCCCGTCCTGCACAATCACCGCCAGCTCATACACGTACGCCGGATCATACGTAACACACGTAGGCACAGTACTCGCCAGCACAACCGAGTGGCCATCCTGGTGCTGCAGCCCCTCGCCCAGCATCGTCGTTCGCCCGGCCGTCCCGCCCATCAGAAAGCCCTTGCCGCGCGAGTCCGCAAACGCCCACACCATGTCCCCAATGCGCTGAAATCCAAACATCGAGTAGTACATGTAGAAGGGAATCGTCGGCACCTTGTAGTTCGCATACGCCGTACCAGCCGCCGTAAACGATGCCATCGACCCCGCCTCAGTAATCCCCTCCTCCAGCAGCTGTCCGTCACTCTCCTCGCGGTAGCTCAGCAGCATGTCCGAGTCGTGCGGCACATACTTCTGCCCCTCCGGCGCATAGATCCCCACCTGCCGAATCGCCGATTCAAGCCCAAACGTCCGCCCCTCATCCGGCACAATCGGCACAATCAGCTTCCCGATCGTCGGATCCTTCAGCAGGCCCCGCAGCAGGCTCACAAAGCCCATCGTCGTCGAGACCTCGCGTCCCTTCGATCCACCCGTCCACTCCGCAAAGGTGCTCAGCTCCGGCGCCCGGAAGTCGCTCGCCGGCACCTCGCGCTTCGGCAGATATCCGCCCAGCTCCTTCCGCCGCGCATGCAGATATTGAATCTCCGGCGCATCATCCGCCGGCTTGTAGAACGCCCCGTTCTTCGCCGCGCCCTCAGGCAGCGGAATGTCGAACCGCTGCACAAACGCCGTCACCCCTTCGTCCGTCAGCTTCTTCTCCTGGTGGCTCGCGTTCCGTGCCTCCGTCGACCCCAGCCCATACCCCTTCACGGTCTTCGCCAAAATCACCGTCGGGCCGCCCTTGTGCTCCGTCGCCCGCTTGTAGGCGTTGTAGATCTTCAGCGGATCATGCCCGCCCCGGTGCAGCCGTCCCAGCTCCTCATCCGTCTTATCGGCAACCAGCTCCAGAAGTTCTGGATACCGCCCAAAGAACTCCCGCCGCAGGTACGCGCCACCCTTCGCCTTGAACGCCTGAAAGTCCCCATCCACACACTCTTCCATCCGCTTCAGCAGCAGCCCCTTGTGATCCCGCGCAAATAACTCGTCCCAGTCCGAGCCCCACACTACCTTGATCACATTCCATCCCGCCCCCCGGAACACACCTTCCAGCTCGTCGATGATCCGCTTATTCCCACGCACCGGCCCATCCAGCCGCTGCAGGTTGCAGTTCACCACAAAGATCAGATTGTCCAGGTTCTCCCGGCTTCCCAGCCCGATCGCCCCCAGCGTATCCACCTCGTCCGTCTCGCCATCGCCCACAAACGCCCACACCTTGCGATCCGTCTTCTCAATCAGCCCACGATTCTCGAGGTACCGCATGAACCGCGCCTGATAAATCGCATTTAGCGGCCCGATCCCCATCGACACCGTCGGAAACCGCCAGAAGTCCGGCATCAGCCACGGGTGCGGATAGCTTGATAGCGCCGGCTCGCCCCGGAGCTCGTGCCGAAAATTCCCCAGCCGCTTCTCATCAAACCGCCCCTCCAGAAACGCCCGCGCATACACCCCCGGCGACGCATGCCCCTGAAAGTAAATAAAATCCCCCGGCTGCTCCGCCCCATTCGCCCCCGCGTACTTCGCCCGGAAGAAGTGATTGAATCCAACCTCCAGCAGCGTCGCCAGCGAGGAATACGTTGAGATATGCCCGCCAATCCCGGCATCCTTCTTGTTCTGCCCGTGCACCATCGCCATCGCGTTCCAGCGAATCAGCGCCTCTACCCGCTTCTCCATCGTCCGATCGCCCGGGTACGCCACCTCATCGTGCTTCGGAATCGTGTTCAGATACGGCGTCGTCAGCTCACTCGCTACCGGCACGCCAGCCTCACGCGCCCGCGCCCGCAGCGCCTCAATCACCTCCGCGCCCTGTTCCCAATCCGCGGCAACAACGTCGTCAAACGCCTCAATCCACTCCGCAATCTCTGCGGAAAAATCCGCCTTCACGGCCTCGTCAACCTTCGTCGTCGCCATCGTTCGTCCCTCGATCTTTCCCACCAACTTCAACCCCGCTGGTACTCACCCACCGCACCAGACCGAATTGCTTATAACGATATAAGCACCGAACCTCATCCGTCACCTGCCACCCACTGACCCGCTGTCATCCTGAGCGCAGCGAAGGACCCGCTTCTCCACCACTGCACCCGAACCGCCACCAACTGTCATCCTGAGCAAAGCGAAGGACCCGCTTCTCCACCACCAAGCCCCCTACGTCGAATAATCCGCATTAATCCGCACATACTCCGCCGTCAGATCGCACGTCACAAACCGGCACTCCGCCTCGCCCCGTCCCAGATCGACGTGAATCACATACTCCCGCTCCAGCATCTCCGCATGCGCCGCCGCCTCGTCGTACCCCTCGGCCCGCATTCCATGCGCAAACACCGGCACCTCCCCGATCGCGATTGTCATCGCCTCCGCCTCCAGTGGCACCCCACTCCGCCCGGCCGCCGCCAGCAGCCGCCCCCAGTTTGGGTCCGCGCTCGACCACGCCGTCTTGCACAGCGGGCTCGTCGCAATCGTCCGCGCCACTTGTCTTCCCTCCGCCTCCGTCTCCGCGCCCGTCACATGCAGCACCACCACATGCCCCACGCCCTCGCCATCGGCCACAATCTGCTGCGCCAGCGACCGGCACACCAACCCCATCGCACTCCCGAACGCCTCCCGCACCCGCCCATCTACCTTCACGCCACTGGCTCCACTCGCCAGCAGCAGCACCGTATCGTTCGTGGACGTGTCGCCATCAATCGAGATCGCATTGAAGCTCGCCTCCACCGCCGGCGCTAGCAGCGCCCGCAGATCCTCCGCCTCCGCGACAAGGTCGGTAAACAGATACACCAGCATCGTCGCGTGCGGCGCCACCGCCGTCTCCACCGGCAGTCCCATCTGCGGCGCGATCATGCCCGCCCCCTTGCACACGCCCAGCAGCCGAACCTCCGCGTCGTCCACATCCACCACCGCCCGCGCCACCTTCATCCGCGTGTCGGTCGTCAGAATCGCCGTCGCAAACCCCTCCGCATGCTCGATCGTCGCGCCCATCCGCTCGCGCAGCTCCGGCAGCGCCGCAATCACCTTCTCCCCCGGAAACGGAACCCCGATGATCCCTGTCGAGGAAGGAAAGACCTCATCAAAGATCCCGCCCAGCGCCCCCGCTGCCGCCACACACGTCTGCCGGCACGCCTCGAGCCCCGCCGCCCCCGTCGCGCAGTTGGCATTGCCCGCATTCACCAGCACCGTGCTCACCCGTCCACCGGTCTTTGTTAGGTACTCCCGCCCCACCGTCACCGGCGCCGCCACCACGGTGTTCCGCGTGTAGCTCGCTGCCGCCACCCCACCACCCGTCACCACCGCCGCCGCCAGGTCCGCCGCCCCGCTCTCCTTGATCCCCGCCCGCACCGAGCCCCACAGAAACCCGCGCGGCAACCCCGCGTCCGGCGCCGCCGTCACGTGCGCCGCCGGCGCGCCTACCGCATCCTCAACCTTATGAATCCCGTCTGCCATCCCCCTACTCTAGCAAGCGAACTTGCACCGCGCCCGGGGCACCCTCGCCTCATGAAAACTCACTTCGCTGTCATCAGAGAAAGCGACGAACACCTCGTCTAGCGGTCCTCTCATAGCGGTCTGCAGTTCGCACGATTGAATCTCCCGCCACTCTGGCGCAAGGGCAGCGGTCCACCCCATACAATCAAACCAGCACATCGACCTTCAGCCTGCACATAGTTCCGCTCGTGGATCGGTCGCAGCGGTACTCCTCGACTAACCTCCGTCCTTCGAAGACTTTGCACACGAAGTACCAAGGGGGGTGGGTACTCCCTCAAACTCGCATCCCCAAGGACAGACCCATGCTCCTCCAGCAACTCCGCGAACAGGTCCTCGAAGCCAACCTCGAACTCGTCAAGCACGGCCTTGTCCTCTACACCTTCGGCAACGCCTCCGGCGTCGACCGCGAGCAGGGCCTCGTCGTCATCAAGCCCTCTGGCGTCGACTACGACGACCTCCGGCCCGAGCAGATGGTCGTCACCGACCTCCACGGCGCGATCGTCGAGGGCACCCTCAAGCCCTCCTCCGACCTCGACACCCACACTCTCCTCTATCGCGAGTTCCCCACCATCGGCGCCGTGGTCCACACCCACTCCGAGTTCGCCACCTCCTTCGCTCAGGCCGGCCTACCCATCCCCGCCTTCGGCACCACTCACGCCGACTACTTCTACGGCCCCATCCCCTGCACGGAGCCCCTCTCCGACGACGCCATCGGCGGCCGCTATGTGCATGAGACCGGCCTTGCCATCGTCAACCTCTTCCGCCCCTCCGCCTCCGGCTCCATCCAGACCAGGCCCGTCCCAGGCGACGCCACCCACGCCGCCGACGCCGGCGGCAACATGAGCCCCGATCCCAGCCGCTCCGGATCCCACTCCTTCGCCATCGACCCCCTCGCCGTCCCCGCCTGCCTCGTCGCCGGCCACGCCCCCTTCGTCTGGGGACCCACGCCGCACGAAGCCGCCCACAACGCCGTCGTTCTCGAAGCCATCGCCCGCATGGCCTATCGCACCCTCACCCTCAAGACCGAGGCCGCAGCCGTCTCCCAGGCCCTCCTCGACCGCCACTACTTCCGCAAACATGGCGCCGCGGCCACCTACGGTCAGGCCACCTAGACGCTCCCTAAGCCACGATCGAAGCGCTCGACGCATCTCTCCGCAGAAGAGGTGATTATGAGCAAGCAAGTAGGCAAGCACCCAGTCCGCGGCATTCTTGCCGGCGCCGCCGGCGGTCTCGTCGCCGCCTGGGTCATGAACCAGTTCATCACCGGCGCTGGTCCGAAGCTGCAGCAGGCCGTTCAGAGCGACGAGGAGAATCAGGAGCAGGCAAAACAGCAGGAGCAGGCGAAGACCGACCCGCAGCCCGACGCAACCATGAAGACCGCGGACGCGATCGTGAACGTCGTGACCGGCGGCGAGCACCTCACGTGGGAAGGAGAGCAGAGAGGCGGTCCGATGGTTCACTACACCTTCGGTGCCCTCATGGGTGCCGTCTACGGAGTCCTCGCAGAGTACGTCCCCGCCGTCCGAGCCGGCTTTGGGACCACCTTCGGTGGCCTGCTCTTCGCCGGAGCGGACCTCGTCGCGGTTCCCGCGCTTGACCTCTCCGGATCGCCCAAGGACGCACCCGTTGCGTCCTATGCCACGCCACTCGCCGCACACCTGGTGTACGGCGCCACCACGGAGCTGGTCCGTCGCATCGTGCGCCAACTCGTCTAAGAGCGTCCCCCGGACGCAGGGCCTGACTTCATCGGAGGGTCAGGCCCAGAACGCAGTCCAGCCGCAACATACATCGCCTGGTTCGTGCGGCGAGGTCGACGCTAGAAGGAGACCTGGAGAGTTCGCCCCTCACGCGAGCTCTCCCGCGCCATCTCCAGCAGCCGGATCACCCGCCGGCCTCCCTCTGGCGTCACCGCCAGCGCTTCCGTACCGCGGATCGCATCCCGCACATTCGCGTAGAAGTCCCGGTAGTCGCCGCACTCGGTCCGCACCTTCGACCGCTCGAGCTTCCCTGGGGCCTGTTCCGGATCCGGCGCGATCGCCAGCTCGCCCCACATCGCCTCAGGCTCCCGCAGCCACTCCTCCGCCGATCCCATTCTGGGCACGGAGGCACCCCCCACCAATGCCGGCTCCTGCGGATCAAGCCCAAACTTTCGAAAGCTGCCCTTCGTGCCGTGCAGCAGGAATCGTGGCGCCGCCTCTGCGGCAACCATGGTCGCGCTCAGAGTCGCCCGCAGTCCGTCAAACTCCAGCACGATGTCGAAGGCATCCTCGATCGCAGTCGAGTCCCGTTCGCGCCGCACGCTGGCCGAGATGGCTGTCGGCGCACCAAACACGGCAAGCGCCTGATCAACCAGGTGTGGTCCAAGGTCGAAGAGCATCCCATTCGCATCACTGCCCGCCTCCTTCCAGGTCCCCGCACGCGGACTCGGCCGGAAGCGATCGAAGTGCGATTGGAAGGCGACAAGCCGGCCCAAAACCTGCTCGGAGAGCAATCGCCGCACCGTGAGAAAGTCTCCGTCCCATCGCCGATTGTGGAAGGGTGCAAGAACCCGCCCTGCGGATCGGGCCATCTGCGCGAGCTGCCCCGCTTCGATCGAGGTGGCAGCAAAGGGCTTGTCGACCACAACATGCTTTCCGGCCTCGAGCGCCGCCGTCGCCAGCGACGCATGCGTGTCGTTCGGCGTCGCCACGACGATCAAACCGATCTCCGCATCCGCGAGCGCCGCCTCGACAGTGCGCAGGATCCGAACACCTGTGGACGCCTCCGGATAGGCTCGCGCCGCCCCGTCGCCCGAACGCTGGACGATCGCACGCAGACGCAGACCTGGAACAGCGGAGACGAAGGGAGCATGGAAGACGCGCCCGGCAAGCCCAAACCCGATCACTGCAACTCCTATGTCCTTTTCCACTTACCCTCGAATCTCCCGCAGCGCGGGGTACACCTTACGGAACTGCCGGTAGACCGTATTCATCTCGGCAGAATGCTGCGGCTCGACGGTGTCTGCAACGTGCACGGCCTCCGCGCAGGCGGCCTGAACACTCGGCCACACGCCGATACCAGTTCCCGCAAGCAGAGCCGCCCCGAACGCTCCGCCTTCCTCCGCGGCAAGCACCTGCACCGGCATGCCATACACATCGGCCTGGATCTGCCGCCACAGCGGACCGCGGGCTCCGCCGCCTCCCAGCCGAATGGACGTTACCGGAATCTGCAGCTCGGCGAAGAGGCTGAGCGAGTCGCGCAGGCTCATGGCGACTCCCTCCAGCACAGCCCTGACGAAGTGAGCCCGCGTGTGAGTCGCCGTCACACCCACAAACGCCGCTCGCGCCTCGGCGTCCAGGTGCGGCGTCCGTTCCCCGAAGAGGTAAGGTGCCCAGATCATGCCATCGGACCCTGGCGCAACTCCCTCTGCCTCTCTGAGAAGATGGTCGTAGGACATCTCTGGGGTGAACGCATCCCGGAAGAAGCGCAGGCTCAGGCCCGCGCCGTTCGTCACACCCATAACGTGCCACAGGTCGGGCGCGGCATGGCAGAAGGTATGCAAGCGGCCGCGAGGATCCATCACCGGCTGCGCCGTAGCGGCGAAGACGACACCGCTGGTGCCGATCGTAGCGGAGACGCTTCCGGGTGACAGGATCCCCATGCCGACGGCCCCCGCTCCCTGGTCGCCAGCCCCCGCTGCTACAGGCAGGCCCTCCTTCAAGCCAGTCGCTACAGCCCCTGGAGCGCTGATACGGCCGCAGATCTCTGCGCTCTCGAAGAGGCGCGGCAGCCAGGCGACGGGAACACCTGCAAGTTCTGCGAGTTCGGACGACCAGCGACGATGCTGCACGTCGAGAAGGAGAGTTCCACTCGCCTCATGGACGTCCATAGCGAACTCGCCCGTAAGCTGATAGCGCACATAATCCTTCGGGCACAGAACATGCCTGATGCGGGCGAAGATCTCGGGCTCGTGTCGCTTGACCCAGAGCAGCTTCGTCAGCGTGAAGTTCGGCAGGGCAGGGTTCGCCACAAGCTCGATGAGTCGGTCGAAGCCGACAGTGTCGGTAAGCCAATCACACTCGGGCTGCGTGCGTTGGTCACACCAGATCAACGCCGGCCGAAGGACCTCTCCTTGCTCACCAAGCATGACGCAGCCGTGCATCTGGCCGGTGAGGCCGATCGCCTTGATCGCGGGGGAGTCGCCCGCAATGGCAAGGACCTCACGGATAGCCTGCTGCGCTGCTCTCCACCAGTCCGCCGGATCCTGTTCGGCCCAGCCGAAGTGCTCTGAGCGGATACCCGCGTGCTCCGCTGAGGCGGAGGCGACGACAGTTCCGTTCCGATCCACAAGGATCGCCCGGGTTCCACCCGTTCCTACGTCGATACCAAGAAGCATGTGAGCTCACTCCAGAGGGTTTGCAGCACGAGTTTACCGTCTTCTCTGTGCCAAGCTTAGGGAGTAGGAAGGTTGTTCCTGAGTTTTTGAAGATTCTTCCGAATGGGAAGCATCCATCTCTAGGAACGGCAGTACATCAAGAGTTGGGACTGCCATACGACATACGACCGGAGCAGGTACGATTACAGGCATGAGTCAAAGTCCAGTAGTGAGGGCTCTAAGGCGAGGTAGTGTCGCCGCGATCCTCCTCAGCTGTGGAAGTTTCAGTGTTGTTGCTCAAGGCGGATCGTCTACAGGGGCCAGCAGGTCACCGTCCAGTTCGTCCGCGGCCACCGGTGGGGCTGCCAGCACGCCGACTGTAGCGGCGGCCCAGCAGCAGCTCTATACCGCTGGAGGACAAAATGGTGCGCAAGTCACGTCAGACTCCTTCAAGGGATCTCTGATTGAGGGCAAGGCGACCGGTTCTGAGCTGGCGTTGTCGCTCGATGAGGCTCTAAGACGCGGTTTGCGCACCAATCTTGGTCTAATTCTGCAATCGTCGAATGAGAAGAACTCCAACGGCCAGCGGCTGGAGCAGCTGCAATCGCTTCTGCCGACTATTACCGGAAGCGCGAGTATCGAGGTCCAGCAGGTCAATCTTGCGGCCTATGGTCTGAAGTTTCCAGGCCTGAACCCGATCATCGGTCCCTTTCAGACGGTCGATTTCCGCGCTTATTTGACGCAGAACCTGATTAACGTTCAGTCGCTTGAGACCTATCTGGCTGCGAAACACAACTTCCAGAGTGCCAAGCTCACCGCCGAAGATGCACGTGACATGGTCGCCCTTACCGTGGGGAACGCCTATCTCCTCTGCATCGCGGATGGCGCGAGAATCGAAGCGGTCAATGCCGAACTGGCAACGTCAAAGGTGACGCTGGATCAGGCAGTCGCCTCGCACGACGCGGGTACGAGCCCGCGCATCGACGTACTGCGGGCACAAGTGGATTACCAAAATGAACAGCAGAGTCTGATCTCAGCTGCGAACCAATTGGCGAAAGATAAGCTCGCGCTCGCGCGGACCATTGGTCTCCCACTGGAACAGCAGTTCCGCCTGACAGATCTTGTTCCATATAAGGCTCTGGACGGGATGGATCCCGACACGGCCTTTGCGCGAGCCCTGAAGACCAGAAAAGATCTGGCTGCGTCGGCGGAGTCGGTCAAGGCTGCAAGAGCATCGAAGACCGCTGCCTTTGCAGACCAGTTACCTGTGCTGAGTGCAAACGGTGATTTCGGGGACCTTGGAACGACTCCCGGCCACTCCCATGGCAGCTTTACAGCTACTGGCCAGGTGACTGCGCCGATCCTTCAGATCGCGCGAATCCGTGGTGAAGAGGCTGTAGCCGACGCGCAGTTCGAGTCGGCGCGGGCGACGTTTTCGGACAGAATCCAACAGGTTAATGCCGACGTTCGCGACAGCCTCCTTGACATTCAGGCAGCGGCGAAGCTCGTGGACGTGGCTCAGTCTAATCTTGCGCTGGCGCGTGAGGCTCTCGATGAGGCGCAACAGCGGTTCCGGGCGGGTGTAAGCGATAACCTGCCGGTCTCCCAGGCGCAGAGCCAGACCGAACAGGCGAACGATCAGTACATCAGCGCGCTCTATCAGCACAATGTCGCGAAATTGTCCCTGGCTCGAGCCATGGGCGTCGCGCAGACCAACTTTAATGACTTCTTGGGAGGTAAATAGCGTGCCAGAGCAGACGGATCAAAATCAGCAGGGCGGCGAGGGTGGCCAGACCGCGCAGATCACCGGAACCGTGAAGATCGTCCAGCAAGGGCAGGGCGGCGGCGACACTGGGCAGGAGGCACAACAGGGCCAGCAACCGCAGGGCGGCGATCAGAAGAAGGATGGCGCAGATGAGAAGAAAGAGGAGACGCCGGCGAAGAAATCCCGGCGCAAGTTCATCATCATCGCGGTTGTTATCCTGCTGGTCATCATCGCGGGCCTCTTCTACTGGCATTCCACCTACTCTGAGGACACGGACGATGCACAGGTTGATGGGGATCTGTTTCAGGTCAGCTCGCGTGTAACCGGGCAGGTGACAAAGGTCTACATCGATGACAACCAAAAGGTAGAAGCGGGCCAGGCGATTGCCGAAATCGATCCACGCGACTCCCTAGTAGCGCTTGAACAGGCGCAGGCTAACTTGGCGAGCGCCGAGGCGTCCGCGAGTCAGGCAACTGTCAATGTGCCCATTACGAGCACTTCTACTCGCACCTCTACGAGCACAACTTCGTCAGACGTGCTGAGCTCCGATGCCGCGCTCTCGCAGGCACAGAAGCAGGTGCAAGCGGCTGCGGCTCGTGTGGATCAGGCACAGGCCAACGCCGTCAAATCTCAGCTCGATGTGGACCGGTACACACCTCTGGTGCAGAAGGATGTGATCTCCAAGCAGCAGTTCGACGCTGCGGTAGCTCAGGCGACGTCTGACAAGGCTACAGTCTTGAATGCGCAGGCAACACTGATCGCGCAGCAGGACGCAGTGCGGCAATCCCAGCAACATCTCAATCAGTCGCGGCTTCAGGCGGCCGAGGCACAGCGGAACGGTCCGCAGCAGATCAAGGTACAGCAGGCGCGCGCCGAAGCGTCACTCGCTGACGTGAAGCAGGCGCAGGCGAGGGTTGACCAGGCGAAGCTGAACCTGTCCTACACACATATCGTGGCCCCGGTTGCGGGGATTGTGAATAAGAAGAACGTTCAGATCGGCGCAAATGTCAGCATTGGACAGGATCTCCTGACGATTGTCCCCGTGACGAACCTCTGGGTAACGGCCAACCTGAAAGAGACACAGCTGAACAAGATCAGGCCTGGGCAACGGGTTTCGATTGAGGTTGATGCGCTCGGCGGGCGGAAGTTCACGGGTAAGGTGACCCAGGTGGGTGGTGCCACAGGATCGAGGCTCTCACTCTTTCCTCCGGAGAACGCGACCGGCAACTATGTGAAAGTGGTTCAACGGATTCCAGTAAGGATCGATTTTACAAATCTTCAGGATGAGAACAAGGACTTTGCGTTGCGCCCGGGCTTCTCGGTGGTTCCAACAGTGACCGTCAAGAACTAGACATTCCCATAACAGAGCCCCGCTTGCGAGCGGGGCTTCTTCTTTGAAACCCGCAGAAGGCCTCAAGCAAAGAATGCTGCAGATCGCTCCTGAAATGGATACGCTGCCGGCTTTGTAGCCGCACGATCCTTCTCTCAACGCAGAGCGAGACAGCGGTTTCAGATCGTTTCTGCTTTGCACACATCTACATCGGAGTAATCTTAACTCCCATGCCGATCGCACTTGCATTCTTCGTCCAGTATGCCTACGGAATCCTCTTCTTGTGGGTTCTGATGGAGCAGCTTGGCGTTCCAATTCCTTCCATTCCGGTGCTGCTGACCGCAGGCACGTTATCTGCAACGCATCAGTTGCATGCGTCGTATGCACTTGCCGACGTGGTGTGTGCTTGTCTGATCGCGGATAGTCTGTGGTTCTACATGGGCCGGCGCTATGGTGGAGCCGTGCTGCGGCTGCTCTGCCGGTTTTCGCTCGAGGCTTCAACCTGCGTCGCGAAGACGGAAGGGTATTTCACGAAACGGGGACCGGTGACGTTGCTCTTTGCCAAGTTCATTCCTGGGCTCTCGACCCTGGCGGCGCCGATCGCGGGACAAACCGGGATGCCGTATAGCCGGTTCGTTTTATGGGATCTAGCAGGATCAGTGATTTGGGCGGAAACCTATTTGCTTGGTGGTCGGTTCTTTGGCGATGTGGCTCAGAAGAGCCAACGCTTCTTCCATATCATCAGCCACTTCGCGGTCGGAATTGTTGTCCTTCTCGTTCTCTCGTTGATGGCATACAGGGTCTGGAAAAACCGACGATTCCTCCTGGAGATTCGGGAGCTCAGGCTCGAGCCGGAGGAGTTAAAGCTGATGCTGGAGATAGCTGAGTTCCAAGGGAACATCCCGCCTTTGATTATCGATCTTCGGCATCCGCTCGATTATCTTCCCGATCCGAGAGTGTTGCCAGGTGCCATGCGCATCAGCCCGAGTGATATTGCCGCCCAGAGCCAGATGATTCCGCGCGATCGGGATGTCATCCTGTATTGCACCTGCCCAAGCGAAGAGACCAGTGCGCGGGTTGCAAAGCAGCTGCTTCGACTCGGCGTGCATCGAGTGCGTCCATTGCGCGGCGGCTTCGAGCGCTGGAGAGACGCCGGATACCCGCTGGAAACATATGTGGTGCCGACCATAGCGACGGCCTCTTCGCAGATGTTGGCGGGTTAATCAGAGCCGCACTCTGTCTGCAATCTATAAGGAAGAGCATCGCCGTCGCTGCACTTCACTCCTAGAGGAGAATGCACGGCGTTCGCAAGGGAGTTCCGTAAAGCGCGCTCTTGAGCGATGATGGTTGCCATGCCCTCTGCCATTTCAGTGACCCACGCTGCGCCGAGCCGGATTCTCTCCATCGATATCCTTCGTGGCCTCACGATCGCTCTCATGATTCTGGTGAATGATCCTGGAGACGGTCGACACACCTACGCTCAGCTGGAACATGCGCAGTGGAGTGGCATGACGCTCACGGACCTGGTGTTCCCAACGTTCCTCTTCCTGGTCGGCGCCTCGATCATCTTCTCCCTCTCAAATCGCATCTCCCGCGGCGACTCGCGTGCGGCGCTTGCGCGAAACATCATTCGCCGGGCACTTACGATCCTTCTGATCGACTTCTTAATTGCGCTGTTTCCCAGATTCCATCTCACGCAACTTCGTATCTATGGCGTGCTGACCCGGATCGCTGTCTGCTACCTGGTTGTGGGTCTGCTCTGCCTGGTGACGCGGCGGGCAGCAGTGCTGCTCTCTGTTGCTCTGACTCTGTTGGTGAGCTATTGGATCCTGATGCGATTCGTCCCGGTGCCCGGGTTCGGCATTCCTACTCACGACATACCGTTGCTTGACCCAGATCGTAACCTCACGGCGTACATTGATCGTGGATTCAATGCGTTTACGCAGGCCATCTTCCATACCGGGCGCCTCTACGAGGTCACACGCGATCCGGAAGGCCTGCTGAGCACGTTGCCGGCGATTGCGACAGTGTTGTTCGGCGCGCTGACGGGCCTCTGGTTGCGGCGTTCGACCGCGGTGCAGCACCAAGGAGCCCTGGCGCATGCTCCTGCCACAACCGAAGGAGAGCGAAACAGCTCCGTGATGCGGGAGGAGGCTGTTCAGACGACCGGCCGCACTCTGGCTGGCCTGGTTGCTGCAAGCATCGTGTGCCTGGCCATTGGATTCTTGTGGAACTCGACCTTCCCGATTAACAAGAAGCTTTGGACGAGCTCTTACGTCTTTGCGGCAGCTGGATTCAGCCTTCTTGGGCTTTCCATCTGCTACGGATTGATCGATACGCTACGGCTGGAGCGGCAATCCAAGGTCTTCCGAGCCTCTCTATGGCCCTGGCTGGTCTTTGGATCAAATGCGATCACTGCGTATGCAGTTTCGGAGTTGCTCATCGAAGCGGGCGGCCTGATAAGCATTCATGATGCTAGTTCTGCCAGCGGCCGTCCCTTTTCGCTCTGGGGATGGATCTACCTTCACCTGTTCTCCCATGGACAGTCGACGAACAACACCTCACTCGCGTTTGCCCTCTGCTATGTTGCCCTTTGCTTTCTGCCGAATCTGTTGCTCTGGCGGAAGCGCATCTTCCTGAAGGTCTAGCGAATCGGTGGTCTCGTTCAGCAGCGCAGGTACGATGAAGACGGACCTGAAGGAGTGCTGCGTTGCCGTATAGAGATCTACGTGAATGGATCAGCCGGTTAGATCGTGCGAAGGAGTTGAAGCGTGTCACCGCAGAGGTTTCACCCTATCTGGAGATGGCGGAGATAGCGGACCGCGCGGCGAAGCTGGAGCGTGGGGGACGCCCGTGGGGAGGACCGGCGCTCCTGTTTGAGAACGTAAAAGGACATCCAGGCGCGCGGGTGCTGATGAACCAATTTGGTTCTGAAGGACGTATGAAGCTCGCGGTCGATGCGGAATCCTTTGAAGAGATCGCTGATCGAATTCGCGCGCTCATCCATCCGGAGACGCCTGTTAGCTTATTGGACAAGCTGAAGTTACTGCCGAAGCTGGCAGAGGTCGGCAGCTTCTTTCCGAGGCTTGTGACTGCGAAGGAGGCTTCGTGCAAAGAGGTGATTCTTCGCGGAACGGATGTAGATCTAAGGCAGCTACCAGTGCTTACTACCTGGCCGGGAGATGGGGGGCCCTTCATCACGTTACCTTGCGTCATTACACGCGATCCTCGCTCAGGCAAACGGAACGTGGGTATGTATCGCATGCAGGTGTATGACGGGCAAACAACGGGCATGCACTGGCAGCGACAAAAAGTAGCGGCGGAGCAGATGCGGGATCGGCTGCGGGCGACGGTCGGCACGTCTGCGGATGCAGTCGATCTGATGGCATTGACGAATGGCGGAGTTACCGCTGCGCGGAATGCTGACCTTCCGAGCGGCCTGCAACAGAAGACAATTACGGCGATTCGGAACGATCGGTTGGAGGTCGCGGTGGCGATCGGTACCGATCCGGCGACGACATTTTCGGCAATCGTTCCGGCGCCACCAGAGGTCGAAGAATATCTGATTGCGGGCTTCCTACGCGGCAAGCCGGTCGAGTTGGTGAAAGCCGAGACAGTGGCTCTAGAGGTGCCCGCTCAGGCTGAGTACATTCTGGAAGGCTACGTCGATCTCGCCGAGTTGCGCTCAGAGGGACCTTTCGGCGATCACACCGGCTTTTACACCATGCCTGATGAGTACCCGGTCTTTCACCTCACTTGCATCACGCATCGCAAGCAGCCGATCTACGCCGCGACCGTCGTAGGTAAGCCTCCGATGGAGGATGCTTGGATGGGAAAGGCGGTTGAGCGTATCTTCCTTCCGCTAATGCAGCTCACGCTTCCTGAGATCGTAGACATAAACCTCCCTCCCGCTGGTGTCTTTCATAACCTGATGATCGTGTCGATTCGCAAGTCCTATGCGGGACACGCTCGAAAGGTGATGAGCGGCATTTGGGCGCTTGGGCAAGCGATGTTCACCAAGTGCATCGTTGTGGTGGATGAGGATTGTGACGTTCATGATCTTGCAGAGGTCACTCTTCGAACGGCGAATAATATTGATCCAGAGCGTGATATCCAGTTCACACTGGGTCCGGTGGACTCGCTAGATCATGCGAGTCGCCTGCCAAACTACGGTTCTAAGATGGGCATCGACGCGACGCGGAAGTGGGCAGCAGAAGGCTTCACCAGGCCATGGCCACAGATGCTGAAGATGCCCTCTGAGGTGAAGGCAAGAGTGGATGCTCTCTGGTCAAAGATGGGCATAGGTTGATCTGTAAAAGGTCAAGCTAACCTTTGACCAACGCGCGGATGGTGGGAGGAGCAATCACTGTAGCTTTGACGTCATCATCCGTCTCCATCAAAGAGATCACGGATTGAGTGATCTGCTGGTCGATCGCTGATCCTTGCCGCAACTCGACAGGATACCGGATGTAGAGCTGCAATCCACTATCGACAAGCTGCAGGCGGGAATCAATACAGGGAGCCGGAATGGCTGAATCCATCCACGCTTCTACCTGCTGATGTTGCCCCTCGATGCGGGGTTTGTAGGTGCCGTACACCGTTTCGACAAGGTTCGTCAGACGCTCTGACGCGTGGCCGTGATTGTTGTTGAGGGCGAGTTTGACTGAGAGTTCATGCCATCCGTACTCCGCTCCAGGCATTTGCCGGTAGAGCGGCGTTCCTGACTGGAAGAGGACAGAGTTGGCGAAGACGGCGACGCGGCCCGTAGGCTGTAGCTCTGTTCCGCTGCCGGCGAGTTCCATCATGTAAAAGCGCACGAGACCAACATCAATCACATCACCGGTTACACCCGCGACTGTAATGCGATCGCCTACGCGGACGCCGAATCGGCCAACAATAAAGAAGTAAGCGGCTACGGACAGCAGAATGGTTTGCAGGCCAACGGCGATGCCGGCCGTAATGAAACCAGCAAAGGTTGCGAGCGAGTTGAACTGTGTGACAAAGCCGAAGATGACAATCAGGCCGCTCAGGAATCCCACGACAACGCGTCGCGTGACGAGCAACTGACGCCGGCGGCGGATATCACGAACGTACCGGGTTGTAGCTCGTTGCCAAAGGGAACTGAGAAGAAAGAGGATGCCGAGAGCGACAGCGATTCCGACAATCTTTAGCAGGAGATTGCGCAGCACCTCGCGATATTCAGAATCCACAACGGCTCGCCAGGCGAGCAGATTCGCGCGACTCTGCTCAAGGGTGATCACCTCTTCCGTGAGCGGAACGAGAGCTGCGGAGAGCGCGTTGAAGGTCGAAGTTACGGTCTCGTATCTCTGATGAACGCTTTCGACGTCAGGAGACGTCGGCGCGGCCTTCGCAGGGGAGCTTCCCTTGGCAGGCACTGCCGGCTTTCCAGTGGCTGGTGCGCCGTTCTGATTCTCAGTCTCCTGTGAAAGAGTCTGACCCTTCGAGATCACATATCTGACAAGTTGTGTCAGAGGAGTTCGCAGGCTCGTGATCTGATCATGAAGTGCGTCGGACTCAACGATCCACGCATCGATGGCATGGCGGGTCGCGAGCAGTTGAAAGAGCACGACCGCCTGCGTACTTACGCCGGACGATCTCGCGGTGCTCAGACTCTCGAGGGGCGCGGGAAGAATCGCTTTTGTCTTTCCGGGTACGAGTTCCGGCACGCTGCGCTGCAGTCGGTCAATATCTCCTGACAACCCACTGTTTGTCCCATTGTCCGCCGTGAGAGCGATCTTGTGTAGGGCATCGCTCATGGCTTGATAGAGCTCGATTCCACCTTCCGTCTCCTGCAGTTGCTGCTGCAACCCAGCGCGCTGGCTGAACCTTGCTGTCTCCAGGCTCTTGGCGATAGCTTGCTGCTGAGATTTCAGGTCCGCAAGTCGCTGATTGACACTGGCACGGGTGCTCTGGAGTTTCTGTGCTTCACCTTCGGCGGGCGGTGCAGTTGGCGCTCCAGTTTGCTTTGAGAATGCCGTGAGAAGGTCCGCCTCTGCACGGCTTGACTGAAAAGCAAGGTCGGCGATCTGGGTAGCCTGCGTCAATCCCTGATCGCGATAGAGCATATCGCTGGGTTCGCCGACCTTCTGGATCGGGGCCAGGGACAAGCGGAAGATGCGTACAACAGCATTCAGATGGCTAAGGACCCCGGTCGCCTGGGCCTGCGTGTCAAAGCTGCTGGGTGGAGGAAGAACTGAAGGTGATGTTTGCGGGCGTGAAGGCTGAGGAGGTTGTGCTGCGGGAGTAGCCTCAGACGCTGCAAAGACATCGGGAGATGGAACGTTCTGAGGGAAACTGAAGACAGGTGCGGAGATCAGCAGAAGAGCGAGTAGTGTGCCGATCTGGTTTTGACAAAGGCGGGGGAGGGAAACAAGACGTCGTTTGCTGGATGCGAGTAGCGTCAAAATTATCCTTGTGCTGTTCTAGTCCGACGAGCTGGGGCATTGCGGATGCAGTCTGCTAGAACTAGTTGAGTGTGACGAAGGTGAGAGACAACAGGTTGCGCACCCATCGCGCTGGTCGTTTCTCCGCATTGCTGACCAGCTTGAACTGCCCCTCGTCTCCCAAATCGTGTCCATCCATACTGGTTGCGACAAGCGCTCGAGAGTTATTGAGATCCGGCTCCATTTCAGCCGCGGAGTAAAGGACAAAGTAGAAGTCAGTGCCTTGTGCACGGACGTAGCTGCGAAGATATGTCCGCTGAGTGTCCTTGTTAAAAGGAAGCCCGGAGGCGGTCATCAGATCGGAAAGCGCTACGCCTGTGTAGGTCTCGTCTCGATTGGCGTGTGCATTGTGCACCGTGAGTGTGCTTTGTGACATCTTCAACAGATCGTTGTGGGAGAACTGCCTTGAGACTCCCCCGACAGTAACGGTGAGTGTGACCGAGCGTTCTGCCGCAGCATGCTGCATTGGCGCGCCATCCTGCGCGCCGGCTTTGGCGGGAAATCCAATGATCGCAAGAGTGATTGCGAAGAGAACGTTGATCACGCGATACGGAAGGGGCGGCATCTTGTTATGCTAACGTCCTTCACAGGGCCTGCGTTCGCCTGAGGCGGGGAATCTCGAGCTCATGAACCGCTATACTTAAGCTTATGTCAATCGTCCGCAACGCTGCCGCGATCGCCAAAGGCATGAGCATTACCCTTAAGGAAGCCTTTCAGCCTACGGAAGTAGAGAACTATCCCGACGGCAAAGGCCCGATGCGAGGCGCGAAGTTTGAACAGCGTTTCCGCGGTAAGCATCAGCTGCAGCGAGATGAGAACGGGTTGGAAAAATGCGTCGCCTGCTTCCTGTGCGCGGCGGCTTGCCCCTCCAACTGCATTTACATTGAAGCGGCGGAGAACACTGATGAGGTCCGAATCTCGTCGGCTGAACGATATGCCAAGGTTTACAACATCGACTACAACCGCTGTATCTTTTGCGGCTACTGTGTTGAAGCATGCCCGACGGATGCGATTACCCATGGACATGGCTTCGAACTGGCTTCGTTGAACGCGACCAATCTCGTCATGCGGAAGGAAGATATGTTGGTGCCGATCTCCTCGCTGCCTGATAACGTGCGTTCCGAGAAGGACCAGGCGGAAGTTCTTTCCTGATCTCGTCGAAACCGCTTCTCCGCAACCATGCATTCCGCAGAACTCAAGCCGAGCATCCTGCACATCTGCCGACGCGAGACACTGCGCCCCCTGCGTGATCAGATCCTGCGCCTCTCAGGGTTCGTCGTTGATTCCACGATGAGTTCCGCAGATGGCTTGGCCATGTTCTGGAGCCGACACTATGACTTGGTGTTGGTCGATGTCGAGGGTGAAGCCGGGATCGGAGCGGCAGAGCACCTTTGCTCTGAGATCAAGACGGCACAACATCTGCAGAAGGTCGCCTTCGTATGTAACTGGAGAGTCGCCACACTCACAGACTGTCCTGATGAGATTCTTCGCACGGAATTCGATCCGGCAGCCTTCGTAGCTGGAGTGCGTGGGGCGGTAATCCCGCATTGACGAGCGGCGTCTGTTTGCGGAGCGAATGACGATGTGCTACAACTAAGGCATTCCAGTCTGCTTCGGCAGATTTGAATTTCATGCAGAGTGGTTGAGGGACGAGCCCTACGACGCCACGACAACCGGACAGAACACTTCGTACCGGTGTCAACTCTCTCCTGGAAACAGGGAACATGAGATTCGGAGCACGCAGCTGAGGCCGTCAAGGCAGGCTGCACCCCGTTTTTCTTCCTTGGCCGGACTTCGGCACCCCATTAGAGTGAGCGTCATAGAAAGCCAGATCCCTCCGCCTCGGAGAGTGCAATGGCTTATTCCTGTAGCACGTACGAGCTTCGGTGTAACGAGTGCGGCAAAGCTTTTGGCAATCAGCCGCTTTCAGCTTGTGACGTCTGCCTGGCTCCCCTTGAAGTCCGCTATGACCTCGAAGCGATCCGGCCGTCAGTCAGTCGATCATCGATCAGCGGTGGTCCTTTGAACATCTGGCGGTACAAAGCATTGTTGCCGATCCCCAACGGATTCGAACCCGACCTGCCGGTTGGTTTTACACCCTTGGTTCGAGCGAGATCTCTAGGCAAACGAATCGGTGCGACCAACCTGTACATCAAGAACGACGCGGTCTGTTTTCCGACCCTTTCGTTCAAAGACCGCGTCGTCTCCGTTGCCTTAGCGAACGCCCAGGCCTTTGGCTTCACTATGGTCGGCTGTTCCTCCACCGGAAATCTGGCGAATGCGGTCGCGGCACAAGCGGCCCGTCTAGGCCTGAAGGCAACGATTTTAGTGCCGGCGGATCTGGAACCGGCTAAGATTCTGAATACCTTGGTCTACGGCGCTCGCCTCATCCGAGTGAACGGAAACTACGACCATGTGAACCGTCTTTGTACGCAAATCGCAGAGCAGTATCCATGGGGTCTGGTGAACGTGAATTTGAGACCTTACTACGCGGAAGGCTCGAAGACGGTAGGGTTCGAGATCGCCGAACAGCTCGGCTGGCGTCTACCGGACAATATCGTCTGTCCCATGGCGGGAGGCTCCCTGATTCGAAAGATCCGTAAGGCCTTCAATGAGCTGGTTGCGCTTGGCCTTGTGGAGGATAAGCCCGTGCGCTTCTTCGGTGCTCAGGCGACCGGATGTTCGCCAATCGCACATTCCGTCAAGAATGGTTTGGACTACATCGACCCGCAGAGGCCTGACACAATCGCGCGGTCTCTGGCCATAGGAAATCCGGCGGATGGCCCGGCCGCCTCCAAGATGATTCGAGGAACAGGAGGGTACGCCGAGGATGTGTCGGATGTTGAGATCATCTCGGGAATTCAGGAACTCGCCGAGACCGAAGGCATCTTCACAGAGACTGCGGGAGGAGTTACCACCGCCGTGACCGCCCGACTATACGCGCATGGGCGAATCACACCCGATGAAACAACGGTCTCGATCATCACGGGCAATGGCCTTAAGACGACGGACGCCCTGCTTGGGCAGTATCCAGCTGAGCAAAGTATCCGCCCTAGACTGGCCGAGTTCTCTGCCTATCTTGATCAATTGAACCATGTGAATGAACCCGAGCTTGTCGGAGTAGGAGCTTACTGATGCCGATCAGCGTGACATTACCTGCTGCGTTTACACGCCACACGGAAGGTAAGAAGACTTTCCATTCCATTGCTGCAAATTTGTCCGGCCTGCTTGCTGAGATTGATAATACCTTTCCTGCTTTGGGAACTCAGATCAAAGACGAACAAGGACAGCTGCGGCGATTCATCAACATCTACGTGAACGAGGAAGACATTCGCTTCCTGGGAGGCGAGACCTACGCCTTTCAGGATGGCGACGAAGTGATGCTGATTCCATCCATCGCAGGCGGTTGATGAATTGCGGCTTGGAACAGAACCAGGATTGACACGCTACAAAGCAACGATCTTCTTGCCAAGGTGCTCCTAACAGGTATATTCGTCCCTTTGGGCTAGCCCACTCTGATTTGGAAAGAAGGCGCTTCATGTTTCTGATTCTTGCCGTTGTTCTGCTTGTCCTCTGGATTGGTGGTTTCTTTGTGATGCATATCAGCAGCTTTGCCATTCATCTGCTGATCCTGTTTGCCATCATCTCTCTCGTTATGAACTTCGTAACTGGCAAACGCGCTTAGACATGTTGTGAGTGGAATAGCTAAAGCGCTGCAAAAGAAAAACCGAGCCCTTGGCTCGGTTTCTCTTTTGCAGTTGAAACTCTTTACTGGTGAGCTTGGGAAGGAGTGTGCTCTACGGGCGGTGGGATGACATTTGCAAGAGCCTCAGGAGTCTCCTCCTTTAGTTCAATGGGGGGTGTCTCCAAGGCAATCTGCAGCACCTGATCCATCTCACTGACGAAGTGCAACGTCATTGATGTTTTAAGAAGTTCTGGTAGATCTGCGATATCCTTCCGGTTCTGCTCGGGCACAATCGCCTCAAAGATGCCGGCGCGGTGTGCCGCAAGCAGCTTCTCCTTCAATCCACCGATCGGCAGAACCTTGCCTCGGAGTGTGATCTCTCCCGTCATCGCGACATCGCGTCGCACCTTGATCTTCGTCAGCGCACTCGCTAAGGCTGTTGCCAAGGTGATGCCGGCAGATGGACCATCCTTGGGGATGGCGCCTTCCGGAACGTGAACGTGGATATCGAGATTGCGGTAGAAATCCTTCTGCAGCCCAAGATGATGTGATCTGGATCGCACATAGCTGAGTGCTGCCTGAGCAGACTCCTGCATCACCTCTCCAAGTTGGCCCGTCGTGGTTAGCTTTCCTCGACCATCCAGCACCTGAACCTCCGTTTGGAGGATCGTGCCGCCAACCTCTGTCCAGGCCAGACCGGTGACCAGGCCAATCTCGCTCTTCTCTTCAGCGATCGAATCGCGGAACTTCGCCACTCCCAGAAGGTCGGAAAGATTCTCTCCAGTAATCGTCTCGTGATGCTCGGCGCCATTCTTAACGACGCGTCTTGCCACCTTGCGAGCAACGTTGCCGATCTCTCGCTCCAGGTTTCGTACTCCCGCTTCGCGAGTGTATCCGCGAATAATCTGTTTGAGAGAGTCGTCTTCAAATTGGATCTGTCCTTCAGTCAACCCAGCACCTTCCCGCTGTTTTTTGACAAGGTACTGCTTAGCGATCTCTAGCTTCTCCACTTCGGTATACCCGTGAAGGCGGAGGATCTCCATGCGATCCTGAAGCGGTCCAGGAATTGTATGCAAGACATTCGCGGTTGCTACGAAAAGGACTTGCGAGAGATCGTATTCGACATCAAGGTAGTGATCTTGGAACGCGGTGTTTTGTTCGGGATCAAGGACCTCCAGCAATGCGCTGGCCGGATCGCCACGAAAATCAGATGCCATCTTGTCGATCTCGTCGAGCATGAAGACTGGATTCTTGGTACCAGCTTTCTTCATGTTCTGGATGATCTGACCCGGAAGGGCACCGATGTAGGTGCGACGATGTCCTCGAATCTCAGCTTCGTCACGAACACCGCCAAGTGACATCCGTATAAACTTGCGGCCGGTTGCCTTCGCGATCGACATACCGAGTGATGTCTTGCCGACACCCGGAGGCCCGACGAAGCAGAGGATCGATCCCTTCGGGTTTTTTACAAGTTGACGTACAGCAAGAAACTCGAGGATTCGTTCCTTGATCTTTTCCAAGCCGTAGTGATCCTCGTTAAGGATCTGCTCGGCGTGGTCGATCGATCGAATCTCCTTCGACCGTTTTCGCCATGGGACGGCAAGAAGCCAATCGAGATAGTTCCGCGACACAGTTGATTCAGCAGACATGGGGGGCATAGCCTCGAGCTTCTTCAGCTCTTGAAGACTCTTCTCGAGCACATCCTTTGGCATACCCGCCGTCTCGATCTTCTTCTTCAGCTCGTCAAACTCGCTCTTTTCACCGCGACCAAGCTCCTTCTGGATGGCCTTGATCTTCTCGTTGAGGTAGTACTCCTTCTGCGCCTTCTCCATCTGTCGCTTCACCCGCGACTGGATGGTCCGATCGACGTTCAGCTTTTCAATAGCGACATCCAAGGTGTCTGCAACTCTTGCGAGTCGTTCCTCGGTGTCAAAGACGTCGAGTAACTGCTGCTTCTCTTCTATTGATAGCTGGAGGTTTGCTGAGATGGTGTCAGCCAGCTTCGCAGGCTCATCCGTGCGGACGCTTGCTGCCATCGTCTCGTAGTTGAGCGACTGCTGTAACTTCACATACTGCTCAAACAGCGTCGTCACACGCTGCATGATCTGCTCTATCTGAGGCGTCGTCTCGGGGGTGGGTCCAGCCGTGCGGACCGTCGCGACAAAGAACCCGTCCTCATCGTTTACTTCGCTCGCTCGCGCTCGCTCAACTCCCTCAACAAGAACCTTAATGTTGCCATCCGGCATCTTCACACTCTGCACAATATTGCCAATCGTGCCGGTCTGGAAGATATCGCTAGCCGTGGGTTCATCCACGGAAGCGTCATGCTGTGTGGCGAGGAATATCTTCCGGTCCCCGTTCAAAGCCTCTTCCAGCGCCCGAACGCTCGACTCGCGTCCGACAACGAAGGGAGTCATCATGTAGGGGAAGATAACCATATCCCGGATCGGCATCATCGGCAGTTTGCGGACGTCACCAGCGAGAACTTCTTTGGATTGGTTCGTCATAGATCTCCTCCAAATAAGACGTTCGCCGCTCAGGAACGGTGCAACGACTCAAGGCTTCCAGTGATTGTACTTCCTCGGTAGGCGGCGGAACCCAAACGCGATCTACTCTCGCTAGAGCGGGTTGAGCAGATCAATACAACAGGGATCAATCAGGGTGGGGAGCCTAACGCAGGAAAGCTCCGCATCAGCGGAGCTTCTGGAGCTTTCTGGCCCCTTCCAATCAGCCTGCCTTCTCCAAAAGGGTATGAAGCGTTAGGGATCGCTTCTGGACCATCTCTGCGGAGATAGAAAGCTCCTTCACCTTTTTATTGCCGGGAACGTAGTACATGAGGTCGAGCATCAGTTCCTCGAGGATCATACGCAGGCCGCGTGCGCCAACCTTGCGCTCCAAGGCTTCCCGTGCGATCTCCCGAGCCGCTTCTTCGGTAAAGGTGACCTTGACGCCTTCGAACTCAAAAAGTTTACTGTACTGCTTCAAAATGGCATTGCGAGGCTTCGTGAGGATATCGATCAAGGCAGCTTCATCCAGCTCGTCTAAAACACCCATCACAGGAAGGCGGCCGACAAACTCCGGAATTAGCCCATACTTCAGCAGATCTTGAGGCTGGGCCTGACGCAAAAGTTCAGAGTCCCGCTGCGCGCGAATAGGGGTTACTTCGCCATCCTTCGCTTCGACCTCGCCAATAGCCTTGAAGCCGAGCGCCTTCTTGCCCACTCTTCGACCGATCACCTTTTCCAAGCCGACAAATGCGCCCCCACAGATAAAGAGAATGTTGGTGGTGTCGACTGCGGTGAACTCCTGGTGAGGATGTTTGCGGCCGCCCTGCGGCGGAACGTTCGCCACCGTGCCTTCTAGGATCTTCAGGAGGGCTTGCTGCACACCCTCTCCTGAAACATCGCGGGTAATGGAGGGATTCTCATCCTTCCGGCCAATCTTGTCGATCTCGTCGATGTAGATAATGCCGCTCTGCGCACGCGTGACGTCTCCATCTGCTGCCTGAAGCAACTTGAGAATGATGTTCTCGACGTCTTCACCGACATAGCCGGCTTCGGTCAGAGTCGTAGCGTCCACGATGGCGAAAGGAACGTCCAGCATCTTTGCCAAAGTGTGCGCAAGTAGCGTCTTGCCGGATCCTGTCGGACCGACAAGCAGGATATTCGACTTCGCAAGCTCGACATCATTGCCGCGAGTCTTGTTCATCTGAATCCGTTTGTAGTGGTTATAGACGGCAACAGCTAGCTTCTTCTTTGTCTGTTCTTGGCCGATCACATATTCATCGAGAAACGCTTTCACTTCCTGTGGCTTCGGAAGATGTGCAGGCGCCGTACCAGGCTGTACCTCGCTCCGGTCGTCTTCTAGGATCGAGTTACACACCGCGACACATTCATCGCAGATGTAGGCGCGAGGGTAATCCGAAGGGGATGAAATCAACTTGGCAACCGAATCCTGCGACTTATGGCAGAAAGAGCATCGGAGAGAATCGTCGGAACCGCGTGATGTCTTCATAGCGATGGCTGTACTCCCCAGAAACACAATCTCGATTGCGGATTCTAGTTTACACCTCAAAGCACAGGCAAGGAGGGACTTGGATTTCGGGCGTGAGTACCAAAGCAACAAGAACGAGACGGAGGCCCGATTGGACTCGGACCTCCGCCTCCGTTTGCGATTTCGGGCTGACTGCTAGACACGAGGGCGATCAATGATGTCATCGATCAACCCGTACTCCTTGGCTTGGGCCGCAGTCATGATGAAGTCGCGATCTGTATCCCGTTCGATCTGCTCCAGGCTCTGTCCGGTATGTTCCGCCGTCTTCTTGTTCATGATCTCGCGCAGACGCAGGATCTCTCTTGCATGGATGTCGATCTCCGTCGCTTGGCCGCTGATACCCCCACCCATGATGAGCGGCTGGTGGATCAGAATTCGCGCATTCGGGAGAGCGAAGCGCTTTCCCTTTTTTCCAGCCATGAGAAGGAAGGCACCCATACTGGCAGCTTGTCCAATACAAAGAGTCTGCACGTCGTTCTTGATGTATTGCATCGTGTCGTAGATCGCCATTCCGGCTGTGATCGATCCCCCTGGGGAGTTGATGTAGAGCTGAATGTCCTTCTCTGGATCCTCTCCACTCAAGAAGAGCAGTTGCGCAATGATTACATTCGCAATGTTGTCATCAATTGGTGTGCCCAAAAAGATGATGTTATCCCGAAGCAGACGGCTGTAGATGTCGTAGGCGCGTTCGCCCCGGCTCGTCTGCTCGATCACCATCGGTACCAGTCCCATTGATCTCACTTCTTTCTCAGCATCAGCTGTGTTTGCTTACCTTGACTGGTCAAAAAACGTGCCGTTACGACGCCAGCTTCTCGTAGAGCACGGTGCCGGCCTGCTCGCGCCGCATCTGCTCGCGAATCCGGTCCAGACCTCCATCTTTCGATAGGCGGTCCCGAAGGGTCTCAAGGGGTTCACGCGACTGGATTGAGAGCAATAACAACTCTCGATCGAAGTCTTCGTCCGAGATGTCAATCTTTTCTGCTTCGGCAATCTTGTCGAGAATCATCGAGGCTTTGACCTCACTGATCGCCTGCTCGCGTTGAGCCTCGCGCAGGCGGCCAAAGTCGAGTTTCCGCATCTCGTCGGCTTGCATCCCCTGCTGCGCCAAAGCGCGGAGACCACGGTCGAGCCGAGCTTCAATCTGTTGCTGCACAAATGATTCCGGAACCGGAAACTCGTACCGAGCGATAAGTTGCTCCAGCATTTGGTCCTTGGCTCGCCCTTCAAGGGCCTCTTTCTTGCGTTGTGAAGCCATCTCACGGAGCTTGCCTTCAAACTCCTCGAACGACTCGTACGATCCGAGTTGTTTCGCCAGATCGGCGTTCCGTTGCGGTACAGATTTACGCTTGATTGATTTGACGGTCACGTCATAGGCGACAGTTCGGCCAGCAAGGCGTGGCTCGCCAAACTCAGCAGGGTAGTCGACCTCGAAGCGAAGTTCCTGACCGGGCCTTGCTCCTCGAAGCGCCTCATTGAAGGCGGGAAGCGTATTGCTCCCTCCTATTTCGATCAGAACGTCTTCACCAAGGATCGGCTCGGTAGGATTTTCGTTCTGGACGCCTTCCTCGCCGACCGTTTGAGCGATCTCCTTCATCTCTCCCTTGAACTGAATTTCGGCCCAGTCCCCATCGGCCAGCTCGCGATCTTCCTCTACTGTTTCGACCGTGGCGTAGCCATCAAGTACGCGATCCAACTCGGCTTTGTACTCCGCGTCACTGAGGGTCACATCAGGACGCTTCACCGTAATGCTCTCATAGCCGTCCACGGTAAACTCGGGCCGGATCTCGAAGGTAGCCGTAAACCGCAGAGGCTCGCCATCCTGTAACAGCAGATTCGTGAGCTGCGGTTCAGAGATGGGCTGCAGTTTCTGCTCGTCAAGCGCGTGACGAAATCGCTCCGTGACCAGAGATTCCAACACCTCCTGACGGACCTCCTTGCTGAACTTGGAGCGAACGAGCGACTCCGGCACTTTGCCGGCGCGAAAGCCAGGGATTCGCGCGAGCTTCTGATAGCGCTTGATCACTTTTTGGAAGCTTTCCGTCACCTGCTTCGCATCCGCTTCCACGCTGATTTCGCGCATCAGCTCCGGATTCATCTGCGGCGCGTGCGTGTGAGCATGGTCGTGTTCATGCTGCTCGGTCGCTGCCTGGATATCCGTTGCATCATCCGCCGGGGCGGTTAACTCAGTCGTTTCATTCACGGTCAAATTTGCCTTCCGGGGAAGAGAAGTGCGCCTTCGCTACGTCCTGCAAGGTCGCCAAACCCCATCTCTCACTCTACGAGTCTTCTACCGGGAGGGTCAAACCGACCAACCGCATGGGTCTTCTACAACGCCGAGGTGGTCCCCTCCATCAGCGCGAAAACTTCCATCCGGATGCGCCACTGCAACGTCTGTCCCGGTTCGAGGACGTTGATGCCATCGCCATTGTCGCCGGTCCAGACCCGGCTGAACGGTTCATCGTAGTTGGTTTGGAAGCTCACAGTCATCTTGTTGTCTCGGGCGTCGGAGCGAACGTGAATCGCCCGAATCTGCGGAGACATAGCCGTCATCCGAATTCCTACCCCGCTCCGCGTGTCTCTGATCTCAAGGACAGGACCGTTATCCAAAAATCCAGACCGAAGATCGACGAAGGTATCGTCGAGTTCAACATCGCGAAGTACTTTGCCGCGGCGGTCCGTGTAATCCAAAGGCGTGCCGGCAACTGCCGTAAGAGATCCAGTCGGGCGGCCATCGCGAAGCTCTTCGTGGCCCTCTGCTGGAAGTCGCAGCCTAACGCCACTTCTGCTCCCGCTTGGAAGAAGAATCTGAGGACGCCAGCCGAATCCGAACGGAACGGACTCAGTGCCTTCATTACGAGCCACTAACCTGATTTCAAACGCTCTGCTGCTTAAGAGTGCCGTTACTGAGACGCTCGTTTGCGAGGGCCAACGACCACCGAAGTTGCTGGCTACGAAGCTGCCTTGCACCGTACCACCGTCGGGCATGATGTTTTGCTTTACAGAGTCGGCCTCGGCGTTGAGGAGAAATCCTCCTTCGCTTACCGCAGAGGTGCCGTTTCGGCCGGTGACAGGAAGCATAAGGCTGCGGCCTCTCCAATTTGCGACTACCTGCTGCACGAAGTCAGTGCTTCTTGGCTCCGAAATTACTCCAGCCCAAGGCGCCTCAATTGGCGATCCGAGGCGCAAACTCTCTGATCCGTTGGCATCCTGCTGCCCGCCGGACATGAGCTTCGCGGCGTCTTCAAGGGAAGGCGCGGATAGAAGCGGAATTGCTCCTCGTCCAGGCACTGACAGCATGATCTGAAGTACGTTTAAACCTCGCCCGGGAAGAAGCGTTGCGGAGAGAAACTCGGGCGCTGTACCCTCCGCGAGCATTGTGCGCTTCATCTCAACGGCTTCTTGGCCGCCCGGCATGGGCGGCAACTGCACCTGCGGTGTTCCCATCGCCTTCAACTCGGTCTTCAATCTGCGGAACCGCCCGTGAAGATGGGCAATGTACCCGCTGATCAGGCCGGCCAAGGCGAGTACGGCCACAATGGCGAGCACCGAAGATCGATTCTCTCGGACCCCTATCCAAAATCGTTCTCGCCGTTTGGAGAGGTTACCGGCGAACAATTTTGCGTACATACGGCTAAGTCTTGGGTCATCCACGGCTCACCATCCGACTTCCGGGATTCTACGTTGAAAGTGTCTAAGATGGCGGGAACAAGCGTCTTAGAGTAAGAAGCAACTTGCGGCAGATGAAAACCAACCTCTAGCATCGCGGCAGAATCACAGGCTTTAGCGACAATTTTGTGATGAGGTGCAAATATATGAATGCTAAAGGATATTGGCTGGCGTTTACGATAGGCGTGGCGGCGGGCTCGTCTGTCGCCTTGCTATACGCCCCACAGACAGGCACAAAGACGCGCCGCCAGCTACGAAATGGGATTGGTGATGCTGGAGATTACCTCGAAGATGCCGGCGATTACCTCAAGAGCCAGGCAGAGCGTCTGAGCCAGGAGGCTCAGGCTGCCATCAAACGCACGAGAGGCCATGTAGAAGATGCGGTAGGTGCGGTTACGGATGGCGCAGGATCCGCATTGAAGCAGGCGAAGTCCCTGGTGTAGTTGACTGTTTGAAGCCAAGACGGCCGAAGAAAAGCCCCGGCGAGGTGCCGGGGCTTTTCCTTTTGGAATTCCTACACGAGCGATAGCGCAAGACCACCCACTCGTTCGTCACCATCAGACGAGATCGGGCGATAGAACAATTGGTTGTTGTCGAGATATACCTCGAGGAACGCCGGCCGTTGGCTGATGCCTCCCGCGATGAGCGCCTCGGAGAGTGGATCTTCGACATAACGTTGCAGTGCCCGCCGAAGCGGCCGCGCACCATAGCTGCGATCCGTAAGCGTCTTCTCGAGAATCCACTTTTTGGCCTCATCGTTGACGCTAATCGTGATTGCTTTGTGAACCAGATTGACGTTCAACTGCTGCACTAGCAATTCTAGAATTTGCATTAGGTTGGCGTCACTCAGTGCCGTGAAGATGATGACCTCATCTAGTCGATTCAGGAACTCAGGGTTGAAGGTACGCTTCACCTCGCCCTTGACCATCTCCTCGATCTTGTCGAGAACGACATCTTCAACTCGTGACTGGAAGCCCAGACCTTCGCGCTTCATGAGGTGCTTCGCACCAATGTTCGAGGTCATGATGAGAATGGTATTTTTGAAATCGACCGTATTCCCAAGCCCGTCCGTGAGTTGACCGTCCTCAAAGACCTGCAGTAAAAGGTTGAAGACGTCTGGATGAGCCTTTTCGATCTCATCAAGCAGCACGACTGAGTACGGACTGCGCTTCACGCGCTCTGTAAGCTGGCCGCCTTCTTCGTACCCGACGTACCCCGGAGGCGATCCAATGAGCTTTGAGACAGAGTGCTTTTCCATGAACTCTGACATGTCAAAACGGATGAGCGATTTCTCACTTCCGAAGAGGAACTGTGCCAAGGTCCGAGCCATCTCGGTTTTGCCGACGCCCGTGGGACCGAGGAACAGAAAGCTGCCAATCGGGCGCGCCGGATTCTTGAGACCCGCACGTGACCGGCGGATTGCGCGTGCCAGAGCGCTGATTGCTTTCTCCTGAGAGATCACGCGCTTGTGTAGTTCTTCCTCTACCCGCAGCAATCGCTGGGTTTCTTCTTCCTTGAGCGAGGTGATCGGCACGCCGGTCCACCGGCTAACAACATCCTCGATGTCTTCCCGAGTCACGATGCCGGCGGAGGAATCGTCGAGGTGATACTTGTCCCGCAAAAGCCGAAGGTTCTCCCGTTCCTTTCGCTCTTCGTCCGAGTAGAACCGCGCCTTCTCGAATTCATGATTTGCAATTGCGTTTTCCATGCGGTGGACAATGAACTTGATACGCTTCTGCACCTCGGTCAACTCTTCAGGCAACGAAGTCTGTCGCAGCTTGACGCGAGCACCCGCTTCGTCGATCAGATCGATCGCCTTGTCTGGCAGGAACCGATCTGGAATGTAGCGGCTGGAGTGAGAGACAGAGAAGGAGATCGCATCATCGGTGTAGCTGACGGCATGGAACTTCTCGTATTTCTCCTTGATCCCCATGATGATCTTAATGGCGTCTTCTTCATTGGGCGGAGGTACCTTCACTGCCTGAAAGCGCCTTTCGAGCGAGCGATCTTTCTCGATCGACTTGCGGTACTCGGCCGGCGTCGTAGCACCGATGCATTGGATCTCGCCTCGGCTGAGCGCAGGTTTCAGGATGTTCGCGGCATCGAGTGATCCTTCTGCGGAGCCGGCACCGACAAGCGTGTGCAGTTCGTCGATAAAGACGATGGAATTCTGGTTCTCCATCAACTCCTTCATAATCGTCTTGAGCCGCTCCTCAAACTGACCGCGGTACTTTGTGCCGGCAACGATCAGTGACAGGTCGAGGGCGAGGACCTTCTTATCTGCCAAGAAACTGGGCACCTCGCCGTCAGCGATCTTCTGTGCCAGCCCCTCAACGATCGCCGTTTTTCCAACGCCGGGCTCACCAATCAAAACAGGGTTGTTCTTTGTTCGGCGGCAAAGGATCTGAATGACCCTGTCAACCTCCGTATCGCGGCCAACGAGCGGGTCGAGTTGCTGATCCAGCGCGGATTGGGTGAGGTCCCGGCTGAACTCCGCGAGCATGCTTTGCTCCTGCCTGCCACTTCCTCCGGTCTGCTTACCCTGCGCAGGAGCCTTTTCCTGAGTCGTCCGCTGCAGTTCCTCGCGGATCGCGGGAAGCCTGAGGCCGCGCTCAGTGAGGATCTCAGCCGCAAAGCACTTTTCTTCACGCAGCAAACCGAGAAGAAGATGTTCTGTTCCAATGTGCTTGTGGCTCAGGCGTTCAGCTTCCTCAGCAGCATACGCAAGCACGCGTTTGCACTCGTTGGACAGTGGCAGGTCCACCGAGGTCGACACCTTCTCGCGAATCGTCGTATGTTGTTCGATCTGCTTGCGAATCGATTCCACCGACGTATGCGAGCGCAGAAAACGATTTGTCAGCGCCTTGTCCTCACGCAAGAGCCCGAGCAGAAGATGCTCGGTCTCAATATAGGGCGATCCAAACTGACTCGCCTCGTAGCGCGCGAAGAAAATAACTCGTCGCGCTTTCTCCGTATAGCGTTCGAACATGTTGTCCCCTTCCAGCCTTTGGCCCGACTGGCACGCCAGCCAACCATTACTGATGCTGCAACGCCCCTGTTCGCTTCAGACCGGGGCACCCAGGCTGCTCAGCGGAGCATCCATCCACATCTCTCAGTGTAGACCTCTGAACGGCAAGATGAAATCAAGGCGAATCTATCGCCACCGTACCGCAAAACTGTCACCTGTGGTGTGCAAAAGTGGTGCAATCCCACTACCGGTGTAGTCTTTGGTACCCGATGCTGCCGAACGCCAGTTCTTACGCTCGCTATCAGCTTGTCCTGCAGAGTCAGGCTGCTTGAAAGCGCCCTTTTTGCAGGCGCACCACGCGATCGCACCGATCTGCAAAGCTCTTATTATGTGTCACTAAGACGCTGGCAAGACCGTGCGTTGCATGAAGGCGCTGGATCAAGCCGAAAACCGCCTCCGCGGTGCTCTCATCGAGATCGCCGGTCGGCTCGTCCGCAAGTAGAACCTTTGGTTGCGTGACAAGCGCGCGAGCGAGACTGACCCGCTGCTGTTCTCCGCCACTGAGTTCGCCAGAGCGATGTTCCACGCGGTCCCCGAGACCCACCTCTTGCAGCCAATGGCTCGCTCTCTCGAGCGCCTGGCCCCGGCCCAGCCCCCCTGCCATCAACGGCAGTGCCACATTTTCTGCGGCGCTAAACTCCGGGAGCAGGTAATGGAACTGCCAGACATATCCGATCTCCCGGTTGCGAAACCGGGCGGCTTCTCGCTCAGACATGCGGCTCAAGCGCTGCTCGCCGTACCAGACCTCTCCACTCGACGGTCGATCGAGCGCGGCGAGCAGGTGCAATAAGGTACTCTTTCCTGCGCCGCTTTCGCCGATGATGGCGATCAATTCCCCGGCGCGGAGATCGAAGTCGAGGCCGGAGAATAACTCCAGATCACTTCCGCTTATCGCGGACACAGACTTGTAGCGCTTCGTAAGACCCTCAGCTCGCAGAACAGCCCTGCCAGGTTCAGATCTCTGATACCGTGTCAAAGGTCCTCCTTGTCTTGAGTGGCAGTTCCTTGCTTGTGCTCCCGTGGTGGCGCGACCCCTGTATTCCGAATCGCCTCAGCCTGTTTGTTCCCCGTCTTAGCAGGGTTCCATCGCGTTCGAAAGGCGATCGCGAGGCGGTTCCAGGCGTTGATGCTGCCAATTGCAAGTGTGAGATCGACAATCTCTTCGTCGGAAAAGTGTTGCTTGAGCTCAAAGTAGTCCGTATCAGAAGCCCGGCTGGTCTGAATGTTGGTCACAGAATCTGTCCACTGGAGTGCCGCCCTCTGTCGATGCGTGAACACCTGGCTCTCCCGCCAGCTGCCGACAGCCTGAACCAGCTCCTCAGGCTCGTTTGTCCGTTCAAGCTCCTGGCGATGAAGACCGATGCAGAAGTCACATCCATTCAGGAGTGATACGCGAAGCCTCACCATCTCGAGCAAGGCTCGCTCCAGAGACGAGAGGGCGTTCAGGTAGTGCTCAAGGCTCTGCATCGCAGCAATGCCATCCGGCGAGAGCGACATGTAGGGCAATCTGGGCTGCTCATCACTCATATCGCAAAGCCTCCGCGGGCAGGATAGAAGCCGCCGAACCGGAAGGGTAAAGCGTTGCCAGCAAGCTAACTCCGAGGCTTACCAGACTCACGATGACCCCGTCCTTGAGACTCGCAGCGAAAGGCAGGTAGTCGATCGAGTACACGGAGGCGTCAAGATGAATGAATCGGTAGTGAGCGCCCGCCCAGCTGAGACCGTACCCAAGAAGAAGGCCGAGCAGCGTGCCGACGATCGACAACAGCAAGCCCTGCAGTAGAAAGATCCGTCGCACCTGGGCAGCTGTGACGCCGAAACTCATCAGAACGGCAATCTCCCGAGTCTTCTCCATCACCATCATGGTGAGAGCAATGAGGATGTTAAGAGCCGCGACGCAGACGATCAGCGCAAGCACAATGAAGGTAACAACCTGTTCCAGTTTCAGCGCCCGAAACAGTTCACGATTCTGCTCCATCCAGTTCGTCGTCTGAAATCCAGCCCCGGCAGCGCGCTGAATCGCATCCCCCACCTCGCGAGCACGGTACAGGTCATCAAGCTTGAACGAGATGACTGAGATAAGGTCAGGTTCGGAGAAGAGTCGCTGGGCGTCAGACAACCGCGTGAAGGCGTACGCCTGATCGTATTGAAAGAAACCTGAGCTGAAGATACCCACCACACGGAAGCGCTGATAGCGAGGAACAAGACCGAGTGGCGTCAACTCTCCTTGCGGACTCGTGATTAGCACCGTATCGCCCACCCTCGCCCCGACACTTGCCGCCAGTTCGCTGCCGATGACCAAAGGCGGGACAATCTGAGCCCCAAAACCGATTCCCGTGCCCGGAAGAGGAGCAAGCTCAGCAGCGCTTCCCTGAGTGATGGATTGCAGCAAATCTCCCACTCTTACTTCTTCGGCTGGAAGGATGCCTTCGATCAATGCTCCACCGCTGCGAGCGCCGCGCGAAAGAAGAACCTGCCCGTAGAATCCAGGTGCAGCGGCTATCACGTGAGGCACCCCTCGCACGCGCTCCAGCAGCGGCCTCCAGTCACGGATCCCGTCCGCGGCGACGCGCATCAGGGCCACATGCGATGTGGAGCCCAGAAGACGTTCCTGCAGGTCGCGTCGCATACCGTTTGTAATTGCGAGAGCAATGATAAGGGAAGCGACGCCAGCCGCCACACCGAGGACCGAGATAAGTGTCACGACCCCGACGACGGCCTGCCGACGCTTCGCGCGCAGGTAGCGAATCGCGATGAACAGTTCAAAACGCATCAGTCACCGTACAACCGTCTTCACGCTTGTCATGTTCTCTGCCCGGTCATAAACGCGAACCGCCAGTACATGTTCGGAGCTCGTGGTCGTCGAGCCAGAGATAGTCTCAGTCTTCGCCGGAAGAGCCGACCGCACATCATACCGTTCCGCGAGCGAGTCGGACAGATTACCCACCGGCTCCACGTACTCCCATGGGCCAGCATCGATCGAGATCTCCGCATGAGCAATCGGGGAGGTCGCATCTTGTGCTTCAAGAGTCCAGTGCACAAGGCCTTGCTCCATGTGAGCCGCCAGCAGCCCGGGAACCGGCGGTGTCGTGTCCACTACAAACAGAGAACTGGTACGGTCGCCCGTCAACGTATCTGCGTCTGTGTGCACAGGCGCATCGCTGGCAATGACCCTTGCCTCATACCGTCCATCCGGCAGCAGGGAGGCGTCAAAGCTCAGGAACCGGTCTGAGATCTTGTCCTTCAACAATCTCCATCCGATCTCTCCAACACCCCGATACCACACGGAAAACATCAGGTCGTCTCCATTGTCATCGTGGGCCGCCCAGCGTATCACGATGCCGTTGCGATCCTTCTGCGCAGTGAGCGGACCTGCTGCCGCTTCCTGCTGCACGAGGCTGATTACCTGTGACGCAGATGCGGTTCCTGAAGGCAACATCACCTGGACTGTGGGCGCTTGTTGTGGAGCGGAGTTCACCGAAACGCGCGCACCCGTTGCGACAGCAATATCGTCCACGACTGGCGCGACGTTACGCGGAAGGTAGTTCAAAGTGACTGAATCGATCGCACCGCCCCCATGAAATTCAGCGCGCCACTGCGCATAACGACCAGCCGCCACTCCCGCGAGCTGGCCGCTCGAGGGAACTGGCGTCCAGTCACTCCAGCCTTGCGTTGCCGCTGGAACGTTCCCTGTGCGAACAAAGAGTTCGAATCCTGGTGCATCGGCCTGCACCTCAACCCGGCCCCAACGCGCATACTGGCCAGCATCGAAGACCTCACTCATGTAAGTCGCTTTCGCAGGCTTCCCCTGTAGTCGCAACACCTTGCCACCATTGCTTGTTCCAGCGAGAAGACCGGCAGAACCATCCGCCATGGCGGTCCCTTGTCCTGCGTCCGTTCGACCGATTTCGGTAAGCCGTCCAGAGACTGCGGTATCGATCTGGTATAGCCGGCCCCGGTTTCCGCTTGAGGCAAGCAGTTGACCCTGATGGATGATCAGCGCATAAACCACGTCGTCCTTCAGGGACACTAGACGTTCCGGTGTGCCATCTGGTCCGATGCGATCGATCTCCGATCCATCCGGTACGACGCCATTTGATCCTGCTGCGCTTGTTGAGCCAGGTTGCAGGAACGTCACCGTGACACCGACAGCTCCTGTGACCGGAAGAGGAGGCAGGGAACTCGGCCCCTTCGCGCCCACTGCTGCTGCATAGACAGCACCTGTTGCATCGATCGCTAGGGCCGTGATCTCCCGATGTCCTGCCGCATACACTGCGAAGGGCTTAGCGCCGGCTTGGCGTGTGTCCAGTCGGTAGATGACCCCCGCGCCGTCTGAACCGGCCCAGAGCACGCCGGAGCTGCTGAGAAGCAAGCACCGGATGTGCGCGTCAGCCGTGCGAAACAGCAACTCTGGTTTGGCAGCCTGTGCCGCCGGAACACGGTACACCGCGGCAGGCGCGCCCGTCGCGACATACAAGGATCCGTCAGGCGCGACCGCCAGATCCCATAGGTACTTTGGCTTCTCAACGGTCATCGCTGGATCGAATACAACTTGTTCTCCACCACCAGTCCTTCCGTCCAGCCGGTAGACCTTACCATCTGGTGAAGTCGCCGCGAAGATCGATCCGTTACGCGCCACGCGGACTGCCTGCACTGCTAGCTCTTTCCCGGCAAAGATCTTTTCTGCTGGTCCACTTGGCGGAAGACGCACCACTGCGGCGGACGCACCCGTGCTTCCGCCAAGGCCTGCGTACACGAACCCATTCGCGCCCTCGGCAATGGACCAGACGTAACTCTCAGCGGCGGTATAGAGGATCGATGCGGTCAGGCCAGTCTCTACCCGTCCATCGTTCCGAATGGCAGTGCCGTCGGTCGTGCCGCGTTGAAACTCGTCATATCGGCTGACGGTCCACTGTTTTGTTCCCTGCGCCGTCGCTCGAGGAGGCGGAACCGTGCAGATGAACACGAGGATCAGCCTGAGAATCGTTCGGGTGTGCACGCCCACTCCTTGTCCTCTTGTCATTATCGTCATCGAACCGTAAGCGTGAGTACCTGAGAGCCAGAGATCGCGTCCTCGGCCTCGGTGGACCCAAGTTCTATGACACTCTCGCCCGACAGTCGGAGCCGTTGTGCGCCCTTCAACGGTTCCAGTACGTTCGCCATCGAAAGCGGAATCTCTTTGAGCGGTGCCATGTCGAGCACCGCCTGCGCAGCATGAGTAAGAAGAGTGACGTAGATACGATTGTTTACGTGCATCCCGTTTAGCCTGCCAACGGTGTCGGCCACACTCAGGGGATGCGATACTGCCGGCTCTAGCAGTCGATCAAGGGTGGCACCGTCGCTGACAAGTAGCCGTATGGCCCCCGGCTCTAGCGTATTGGGCAGGACAACGGCGGTAGACAGTCTTTGGGAAGAACGCTGGTAGGGCTGTAGCACGGTCTCAATTTCGAGAGTCTGACCCGGGCGCACCTCTAGGAGGCTTGCTCGCGCAGTTTCAAGCGTCGCCGCTCTCCGTCGATCTGACGTCGTGATACGCAGATCAACCCCCATGATCTCCGGGCGCTCCTGTGCGTCTGCGAACAGCTGCACGAAGCGGTCGCCGATCGAGAGAGCGGCATTGACAGCGCCGGGATTGAATCCGCTTTGCGACTGCCACCCATCGATCCTGACCCCCGGTAAGCTCGTTGGGAACCGCGCACCTTCTGAACGAACTGCGGTCTGAATAACCCCCTGGATCCGATAGCTCGCCTCCGCAGACCCGCTTACCATCTGCTGTAAGCATTGGTAGAGTGCTGCCATCATCAATTGCGCGGTTAACTCCCGATGATTCGCGACCTCGAAGTGCAGCGTCTTGGTAACCCCACTGCCCGTCTCGGGAGCAAGCTTGATCGTGACCGGGATCATGCGTGCGTGCGCTCCCACAAGCCCATAAATGGCAGAGGAACGATCCTGTCTGAAGACCCCGGCGATCTCGGTTGTGTTCACAATTTTAAAGGAGTTCAGAGGACTGGCGAGGGTGGCTAGGACCTCGGCCTTGGCCATTGGAAGATCGATCTCTCCGGCTTGTGTGAGCGGATGCCCGCACGCCAGCAGCTTTATCGCGTCGACGTACGAGACGGTGCAGGTAGCGGTTACCGACAGATCGCCCTCCACTAAAACGGCGCTCACTGCGCTTCCTGGCTGCAAAGGTTCCGGTTGGCGGGTCTCCGCGTTCATGCCTCCCAGCCCGCTCACGGGTAGCAAGCCCATCGCTTTGAACGTGCCTCCGAAGCGATCAACCGTCTCCTGACTGAAGCCGCCAAAGACCAGCGGTGCTTCAATCGGCCGCATCTCCGCGCCGGCGGTCGTGCTGGCGCCGGAGGCGACCGGTGCCCCCTGGACTCCAGTGACCTCCAACATCTGTTCGATCGGGGTGATGCCCGCAATTGGTTCTTTGCTGAATTGCCCGATCCGGTAACTTAACGCACCAACGAGCTTTCCGTCGACGTATACGGGGCTCCCACTCATCCCCGCGACCACCCCTGTGTACTCGGGTTTGCTCCCGTGCAAGCGGGCCAGAATCAGATCGCGCTTCGGGCCGAGCGCATTCGTCAATCTGCCAAGGATCTCCACCGACATGGCTTCGGGGTGAACTCCCGAAAAGACGGTATAGGCCGTCCCGTGCAAACCAGGCCGCACCTCGTCCAGCGGAAAGAGAACCGTCTTTGCCGGAGGCCCGGAGTCTTCTGCATCGTTTTTGGCTTGCGCAGGGAAGCAGACGCCGCTTCGAACAAGCAAACACACGAGTACGGCCCATCGCGTCCTTTTCCGCAGCATCACGTCTACAGACTAGAGTGTCGCGCGATCTACGCAAAGCTTGAGTCCCCTCCGACACGATGCACCGCCCTTTTGAGCCGGAGTACAGTAACCCATGATGCGACCCTTCCATCCACGTCGGATTCACTGCCGCCTCGCGTTGGCACTCTCGATTGCGTCCGTGTTCTCCGCCACTTCGACGAGCGCGCAGGACGCACCAGGCACTGCCAGCCCGTCGCAGCAGCAGTCAACGCCGGATGCCGGACCTCAGACCGACAACGGTCCCATCATCCTCAAGAAGAAGAAAGAGCCAAGTGAGGCTCCGCCACCGCCCGCCCCAGAAGAGCCAAAGGTCAAGAACCCAAACAACGAAACCTACTCCATTCGGGTCGATGTTCCGATAGTGAATCTGGATGTCAATGTGATTCTCGATAAGACTCATCAGTTCGTTCCTGGGTTGAAGCAGGCAAACTTCCAGGTAATTGAAGATGGCGTCGTGCAGCAGGTACAAAGCGTCCGCATCGCGCAGACCCCCATTACCGCAGTCATGCTGCTGGAGTTTGCGGCAAACAGCTACTACTTTATCCACGATATGCAGAACGCCGCCGTGAGTTTCTTTCAAACACTCCGGCCAGACGACTACATCGCGGTTGTGACATACGACCTGCGAACGCATATCCTCACGGACTTTACGAACAACAAGCAAATCGTGGCGGAGGCGCTACGGACCCTCACCATTCCCGGCTTCTCCGACACGGATCTCTTTGACGCCCTGTACGAAACTCTCGATCGTGTCTCGCGGATCGAAGGGCGCAAGTACATTATCCTGATCGGCACGGGTCGCGATACTTTCTCTAAGCTCACGCTCGACAAGATGCTAGCCAAGGTGAAGACCTCACAGGACGTAACGATCTTCGCAATCGGTACAGGAGCGTTCATCCGGGAGATCGCCGATTCACGAGGAGGAATGGGAGGAAGTCAGCGAATGGATTATCTTCAGGCCGAGAATCAGCTGAAGACCTTCGCTCAAATGACTGGCGGCTTGTACTTCAACCCTCTCTTCCAGGGCGCTCTGCCAGACATCTTCCACCAGATCGATGATTCGATCAGAAACCAATACGTTCTCACGTATCGACCCTCGAACACGGCGAATGACGGCAGCTTTCGTAGGGTCAAGGTTCAGTTGGTCGACAATGAGGGACATCCACTCCGGATGCAGGACGAAAAGGGCAAGCCTCTCAAGTATTCTGTCGTCTCTCGAGATGGTTATCGCGCGAAGCTCCCCGTGGAATAGCCAGACACTTTAGCTGTTGGCCAGCTCCCGCGCTCGTTGCGTTGCTCGTTTTACGGCTTTGATCAACGTCACTCGCAGACCGCCCTCTTCGAGCTCAAGAATCCCATCTACAGTGCACCCGGCCGGGGTAGTCACCGCATCCTTGAGTAACGCAGGATGCGCTCCCGTCTCCAGCACCATCTTGGCTGCACCAAGCGTCGTCTGCGCCGCGAGGAGCGTGGCGACATCTCGCGGTAAACCAACGTTCACGCCCGCCTCCGCCAAGGCTTCGATAATGATGTAGAGAAACGCGGGTCCAGAGCCGGAGAGTCCGGTGACCGCGTCCATGTGCTTCTCATCCAGCACCACTGTGCGTCCTACAGTGGAAAACATCTGAGTCGCCAAAGAGAGAGCGTGTTCACCGCAGAATCGCCCCCCGCAAAGCGCCGTCATGCCCTCGGCAACGGTCGCAGGTGTGTTCGGCATGGCACGCACAACTGCAAGGTCGCATCCGGCAGCTTCCTCAATCACGCAGGTGCGGACCGAGGCCGCAAGCGAAATCAAGATCTTGTTTCTAGCGAGTGCTGGCCGTATCTCTTCGACGACCTCCGCGACCTGTACCGGCTTGACGCCAAGCAGGAGCAAATCCGCTCCCCGCGCCGCTGCCAGGTTATCTATACCCACCGCAAGGTTCCAGCGACTCCTTAGAGCCTGCGCCCGATCGGAGTGGCGGACAGTCACGGCAATCTGATCGCTACGAAGAAGTTGATTGGCCAGGAAAGCGTCCACGAGGATGCCGCCCATCTTGCCAGCACCTAGGACAGCAATGCGAATACGGCTCAGGGACTCCGCTGTAGTGGGGCTCTCCATGGAAACAAAGCTATCAGAGGCGGGAGTTCTCTGGACCGCACTCCCGAATCACGCATGCACGCGGCATTTAGAGCGGAGTGGGTCTCAGGGGCCTTCCAGACGCTTAAGCTAAATATAAAGCAGCAAGTCGGCTGAAGAGAGATGCTCGTGGACACCTCTCCTCAGCCCTCATCAGATTAAGCCGTTGTCTTGGCGCAGTATGTATCAAACGCTCGCTGCAGCTCTTGCGCGATGGCCGGAGCAGTCGATGTCTCGATTGCGGACCGCTGCATGAGATAAACCAACTGCCCATCTCGAAGAATGGCGATTGCAGGTGAGGTAGGTGGATGGCCGCCGAAGTAACTTCTCGCACGTTCCGTCGCCTCGCGGTCCTGGCCCGCGAACACAGTAACGGCGTGATCAGGCTGAGTAGCGTTCTGCATGGCGAGACGGACACCCGGTCGCATCTTGCCGGCTGCACAGCCACAGATGGAATTGACGACAACCATCGTTGTGCCCCTTTCCTTCATGGCCGTGTCCACCTCGGCGGCTGTACGCGTTTCGGTCAAGCCAGCGCGGGTTAGTTCCTCGCGCATCGGAATCACCATAATCTCTGGATACATTTGCTTCCCCCAAGCCGGCTCGAAAGTCAGCTAGACCATTGTAGCGGGCATTACCTTCAGCCGCCATCATTGCTCCCGGCATAGTTTGTCTGTGCCAGATCGTCGCCGCGGTGCTCAATACGGTACCCTCGGTTCGTGAGCACTTTGCAGATCCAGGAACACGTCCAGCTGGCGCCGTTTACTACGATCGGAGTTGGAGGTCCCGCGCGTTTTTTCGCACATGTTGAGACAGAAAACATCCTCGAAGATGCAGTCGAATTCGCCGCGAAACATGAGCTACCCATCTTTGCGTTAGGTGGCGGGTCCAATTTGCTCGTGCGAGATGAGGGATATCCCGGGCTGGTATTGTATCTGGACATTCGAGGTGATTCGCGCCAGACAGTCCTCGGCGATCGTGTCGAGTGCGAGGTTCCGGCCGGTACACCGTGGGATGATTTCGTCCTCGCTGCTTGCGAGCAAGAGTTAAGCGGCGTCGAGTGTCTTGCCGGTGTCCCAGGACGAACAGGCGGAACGCCCGTACAAAATGTAGGCGCCTACGGACAGGAAGTCGCGCAGACGATCGCGGGGGTCCGCGCTTTCGACAAACGATCGCGATCGTTTGTCGTTCTCACGAAACAACAGTGTCGCTTTACCTATAGAAGCTCATGCTTCAACACCGAAGCTCGGGGCAGGTACCTTATCACCCGTGTAACCTTCGCGTTGCGCCGGGGAGCTAAGACTGAGTTGACCTACGCAGACTTACGAAACCAGTTCCACGGAATGAGTCCTTCTGCCACGGAGGTGTACTACGCCGTGCGAGAGATTCGGCGACAAAAGGGTATGTTGCTCTCTGCTGACGATCCCGATAGTCGCTCCGCAGGATCCTTTTTTAAAAACCCAGTCGTGCCGGCGACCCATCTCGGGCAGATTGCAGAGCAACTCGCGATCGAGACGGCGCGTATACCCCACTGGCACACTCCGGAAGTAGCGGATGGAACAACGTCTACAAAGCTTTCGGCCGCGTGGCTGGTCGAACAGGCTGGATTCAAGAAAGGTCTGGTGAGCGGCAATGCGGGCATCTCTTCCCGTCACTCGCTTGCTCTCATTAACCGTGGTGGAGCCAACTTCGCGGAGATTGCGGGTCTTCGAGATCATATCCGCGACGGGGTGGCGAAGCAGTTCGGCATCCTCTTAGATCAGGAGCCCGTTGTCTTAGGTCCCGATACACCGGATCACTTCTAGCGCACCGGGTCCAAGCCAATGTTAGGCAGCTTCGTTTGAATAGCGGAAGACAGGATCCAGTCCAGAAAGCGATGGGCAGCCGCGGTTGTCCCGCTTCGCAGGACAACGGAATATGCCTCGATCTCCGGGTACTGCGACTGCGGCACCACAACATAGGAAGTGGTGCGACCATATTGTGCCGATTTTGCGACACTAAGCGAGACGAACCCGAGTTGTGCCGTCCCCGACTCCACCATCTGCGCAGCTTCGACAGAGTCAGCCGTAGGCAGCAGTTTCGGCTTAAGTCGCTCCATCGACCTGAACTTGACTAAAGCCGCGGCCGCCGCTCTCCCAAATGGGGCTTGGAGGGGATTGGGGATGGCTAATTTTTTCAGGTTTGGGTCGTCTAGGCGCTCTAAATTCAGTGGTTGCAACGCAGAATCTTTGCGAGCGATCAGAACAAGGGTACCTTTTGCGTAGGCAATGGGGGCTTTTGCGTCGGTTAAGCCGTCTGCAACGAGCTTTTCGGGGTAGGTGAAGTCAGTCCCGAGGAACAGGTCGGCCCGTTCGCCGGCCTCGATGCGCGCCACCTGCTTGTCCGAGGGACCAACCACCACTTCCACCTTGAGGCCGGTCTGACGCTCGTAGTTCTGCGCCAAGGCCGGCATGGCGGGAGCGAGGTCGGCGGCGGCGAAGATCCGCAAGGGCTTGGAGGGTGGATTTCCTTGCGGCTTGGCCTGAGCCGCGACTCGGGGTGTGAGTTGAAGCAAAGAGACGATGAGCAAACCGCCAAGCAGCAGCGCATGCGAAGACTTAGCGCGAGGGCAGGCAGACGTTGGCCGTGGGGCGCGCATACGGTACCCTGTCACTATCCATGAACGTAGCATCACATCAGCTTCGATGCACGGAGTGTGGCCTCGAGATCGAGGGAGTGGCCGCGTCATCCGACTTTCGCTGTGTTTCCTGCCGGGGATTGTTCGAGGTGGTGTATCCCTGGTCGAAGCAGGCGGAGAGCGGACCCGGGTCGTGGACGGGGACCGCTAGGCCTCCAGGCGACGTCGCAGGCGTATCCCCGGTTGCCCGGCTGCCGAATGCAAGCGCGCTGCGATGGCTCTGGATGGAGCGCCGCACATCGACCCTGGCGGCAGATCAGTCCGGCGTATGGCGGTTTCGCGATCTGCTGCCCATTCTGAACGACGTGGAACATCCGATCACGCTGCGTGAGGGGAACACACCACTGTACGAGCTCCCGCGATCCGCGGCGTCGCTCGGGATCAACTGGCTGCTTGCCAAGCACCAAGGCATGAATCCGACCGGCTCCTTCAAAGACACCGGCATGACGGCGGCGCTCTCAGTAGCGGCGGAGCGAGGGTTTGAGTGGGTGGCCTGTGCGTCCACGGGAAATACCTCGGCGGCGATGTCGGCGTATGCGGCGCGAGCGGGGCTCCGATCGATCGTCCTCATTCCCGAGGGAAAGATCGCCTGGGGCAAGCTCTCGCAGGCGATGGACTATGGGGCAGTCACCCTGCAGCTCAGGACGGACTTCGATGGGTGCGTGCGGGTGTTAAGCGAGTTGATCCAGAGGCTCCCGATCTACCTGCTTAACTCGGTGAACCCGTATCGGCTGGAAGGGCAGAAGACACCCGCCTTCGAGCTGATGGAGCAGCTGGACTGGCAGGTGCCGGAGCACATCATCGTTCCAGGAGGCAATCTGGCGAATAATGCCGCCCTCGGCAAAGGCTTCGGGGAGTTGCACCATCTTGGACTGATCTCGCGTGTCCCGAAGATCTCCGTGATCCAGGCAGCGGGCGCAAGTCCCCTGGTGCGGAGCATGGAGGCGAACGGCGGCCGTGAGCTACTGCCGATGACCGCGGAGACACGAGCGTCGGCGATTCGGATCGGCAATCCGGCAAGCTTCCACAAGGCTGTGCTGACGATCCTGAGCACCGGCGGCTGGACCGAGGCGGTCTCCGAGCAGGAGATTGCGCTGGCCAAGGCGGAGATCGGCGCGGAAGGCGTTGGCTGCGAGCCGGCTTCCGCGGTGACCCTGGCCGGGCTGAAGAAGCTGGTCGCGCAGGGTAAGATCACCCCCGAAGAGCGGGTGGTGCTGATCCTGACTGGACATACTCTGAAGGACCCGCAGTACACCATCGACTATCACCGCAATGCGCTGCTCACAGAGACGGAGGCGGCAGAAGCGACTGCGGCTGAACGGCTGCAGCATAATGCGCTTCGACGGGATCCCATGGTGCTGGATGTTGAGGGAGATAGGGTGTTGCGGACGGTCGCGCGGATGGTGGAGTCGGGCGCAGCAATTCCGGTATGACAGACGTAAAGCACGTCACCGGGCTGCCAATGTCCCGCACGGACACAATAACGAACCACAGCGACGGGGAGAGATCTCCCGGCTCGCTGCACCTGACACTTCCGGCGACCTCGGCCAATCTTGGGCCCGGCTTCGACGCGCTGGGACTGGCGATTTCACTTTCCCTGAGGATCGAGGCGCGGTGCGCGGACAAGTTCCAGATCGAAGCAAGGGGCCGAGACTGCGACCTCACGGGGTCGCTTGACGGCAACCTCCTGCTTGCGACCTATAGCGAGGTTCTTGAGGAAGCGGGTAAGCCGATTCTGCCGCTGGCGATACGACTCGAGAACGAGATTCCTCTTGGCATGGGCTGTGGCTCTTCGGCGGCCGCTCTGTGTGCGGGCGTTCTGCTGGCGAACCACTTCGGGGAACTGAACTGGACGCGTGATCAGATACTGCACGAGGCCGCCCGGCGAGAGGGACATCCGGACAATGTCGCAGCGTGTCTCCTCGGCGGCCTGACGATGTCAAAGACGATTGCCGCGGAGACGGAAACCGGGCGAGGAGCGCATACTGTGGCGCTGACGGTGGGGTCCGAGCTGCCGTGGCGCCTGCTGCTGGCTCTTCCTGACGCAACCCTGCCGACCGTGGAGGCCAGGCAGTTACTTCCCGACTTCTACAGCCGGCGGGACGCGGTCGAGAATGTGCAAGCGACGGCGCTTCTGGTTGCGGCGTTCACACAGAATCGCCCGGACCTGCTCCGAATCGCAACGGAGGACCGCCTCCACCAGCCGTACCGGATGCGTGCCTGCCCGCTGCTGGCAGCTTTGCTGCCGCTGGCAGGCAAGGAGGGGGTGTACAGCGTGACACTCTCCGGAGCGGGGCCGTCGGTCCTTCTTATTGTGGCGCAAGGAGTTGCTGTGGAACGGATCCTGACGGCGGGGGGAAAGCTGGTGCGGGAGGTGCTGGAGGTATCCATCGCCACTGGAGCCATCTCCGGGGGCTAGAACACGAGGGTAACAAAACGAGATGTTACCTAAGATTGCTTTACCCGCACGAACTTCTTCTCTACTCTCCGGGTTGTAGACAGTTCTGGGGAGGGCTGCTACAGCGCCCGTTGACCTCTTTTCGAGAGGTCCGGGCGTTTTACTTTGCGCGGTGGATTGCCCGTACTTGGCGGGGTCTCTCCAGTCTGCATTTGCATCCCTTGCACCCCGCTTGCATCTATTCCTTAGTAGTATGGCCCCGCAGATGGTGGCGAGTCCTTGAGAGTGTGGAAGGAATCAGGCAATGGCCGGTCAGTTTGTCAGTGCAATCAGTGATGCAGCGTTCGAGAAAGAAGTTCTTCAATCGGAGCAGCCAGTTTTGGTTGACTTCTGGGCGGCCTGGTGTGGGCCGTGTCGCGCACTTGCCCCAGTGGTGGACGAGGTCGCGACCGAGTATCAGGGCAAGCTGAAAGTGATGAAGATGGATGTGGACGCGAATAACCAGACGCCAGCGCGCTATGGTATCCGTGGCATTCCGGCTCTGCTGCTGTTCAAAGATGGCAAGGTGGCTGAGCAGATTGTCGGCTTCGTGCCGAAAGACACGATCGACAAGACCATCGCCAAGGTTCTTGGCTAAGTCGAAATCCCGAAATATGTGAGGGGCCTGGGCAGATTGCTCAGGCTCTTTCTGCGTCACAAGTAGTCGATTGCTACACTCGAGATCGATGCTGGAATGGATGCTCTTCCGCGTGATCATGGTGGCAGTCTTCATTCTGGCCAACGCCTTTTTTGTTGCGGCCGAGTTCGCCCTGGTGAGCGTTCGCGAGACGCGGGTGGAGCAGCTTTTGGCGCAGGGGCGGACCGGCGCCCGCGCGGTGCTTCACCTGAAACATACGATCGATGAGTTTCTGCCGGCGGTGCAGTTCGGGGTGACGCTGGCTGCGTTGGCACTGGGGTGGCTGGGAGAGCCGGTGATCACGGAGATGCTGCTGCAGGCCGCCCGGATCAGCCATGTGCAGATTTCGATGCGGGCGCTTCATCCGATCGCGATTGCGATTGCGTTTGCCACGATCACATACTTTGAGGTTCTGCTAGGCGAGCTGGTCCCGAAGTCACTGGCGCTGCAACGTGCGGAGCGCATTGCGCTTGCCGTGGCCACGCCGATGGATGCCTTCATTCGGCTGACACGGCCGGCGGTGCGCCTGATGAACAGCTCCGCGACGCTGGTGCTGCGGCTGTTCCGGGCTCCGCTGCGCGGCGAGGGCGCGGTGCACTCGCCGGAGGAGCTGAAGCTGGTGGCAACAGCGACACGCCGTATGGGGTTGTTGCCGGCATTTCAGGAAGAGATCATCCATCGCGCCATCGATCTGAATCACGTGACCGTGCGCGAGATTATGACGCCGAGAGCGCGGATGTTTCTTCTCGCGGCGGATCTGCCGATTGAGGTGGCGAGCGCGCGGATTGTGGAGGAACAGCACTCGCGGATCCCGGTGTTCGATCCTGTGCCGCGGGCCGGTGCGGCGGCGGAGCAGGACCGGATTATCGGTGTCGTGTACTCAAAGGATGTCTCGCGGCTGATGCACTTTCGTGTAGCGTCGCGAGCGTTCCGAGGCGAGGCTTCGCCGCTCACGCTGCGGCAGATGATGCGGCCCGCGAACGTGGTTCCGGAGACGAAGCTGGCGGTGGAGCTGCTGCAGGAGTTTCAGCAGGATCGGCGGCAGATTGCGATCGTGGTGGACGAGTTCGGGTCGACGGTGGGGCTGGTGACGGCGGAGGACGCGCTGGAGCAGATTGTGGGCGAGTTGGAGGATGAGTTTGATCTGGTGCCGCGGGTGTTGCCGGCGCAGGCGGACGTGATGGAGCTGGACGGAACGACGCCGTTGCGGGATCTGACGACGCAGCTACGATGGATGTTTCCGCGCGAGGCGGGGATTGAGACGCTGGCCGGATTTTTGCTGACGCAGCTGGGGCGGATTCCGGTGGTGGGAGACCGCGTGACGTACGAGGGGCGGGCGTTTACGGTCTCGGAGATGCAGGAGCGGCGGGTAGCGCGGGTTCGCGTGGTGAGTCTCTAGGGTTGGGTGTTTATGCTCATGGTGTGAATGGCCCCTTAGTCCGAGCCTGCCGGCGTGCTGCGATGACGCTGCCGGTGCTGTGGGTGGTGGTATCGGTGGTGTTTCTTCTGATTCATCTGGTGCCGGGCGATCCGATTGTGCAGATGCTGGGAGAAGGAGCTACGGCGGCCGATGTGGCGTCGTTACGGCATGCGTATGGCCTTGATGCGCCGCTCTCAGAGCAGTATCTGCGGTACTGGCGTGGGGTGGTGCATGCGGATCTGGGGCAGTCGCTGCGGCTGCATGACTCGGTGATGCACCTGGTGGTGCAACGGTATCCGTATACCCTGGCGCTGACGGCGGCGGCGCTGCTGCTGGGTGCGGGGCTTTCCTTGCCCGCCGGGGTGTTGTCGGCGACGCAGAAGGGAAGGGCGGCGGACCGGGGAATCGGGGTGCTGTCTCTGGTGGGATTATCGTTTCCTAACTTTGCGCTGGGGCCGATTTTGATTCTGGGATTTTCGATCGGGCTCGGGTGGCTTCCAGTCTCGGGTGCGGGAGCGCAGGATCAGTCAGTCTGGAGTTTTATGCTGCATCTGGTTCTGCCGGCAGTGACGCTGGGGCTGTCACTGGCAGCGATTCTGACACGGATGGTGCGGTCGGCGATGCTGGAAGAGCTGACGCAGGACTACGTCCGCACGGCGCGGGCGAAGGGGCTGAGCGAGGTGAGGGTTCTCTGCCGGCATGCTCTGCCGAATGCCCTGGTGCCGGTGCTCACGGTGCTGGGGCTGCAGTTTGGGAGCTTGCTTGCGGGTGCGATTGTGACGGAGACGATCTTCAGCTGGCCGGGAATCGGGCGGCTTACCCTCTCGGCGATCTCGAACCGCGATTATGCGCTGGTCCAGGGATGCCTGCTGGCGGTGGGCCTGACGTATGTGGGGGTGAATCTGCTGACGGATGTCGCGTATACGCTGGTCGATCCCCGTCTGCGGCGAAGATAGGAAATGGAGGTGATCAGTGGTCCTCTTTGCCAAGGCATGCGGTCTGCCCATAGCCTAGGAGGCACATGAGAGCCTGCCTGCTGCCTGTTGTCCTCGCCACTGCTGGATTTGCACAGACGCCGAACCCGCTTGCCCGGCTGGCACCAAAGCCGGTTCCGGAGCCGACTACTCCTGCGGCCCGCACCGTTCGCGACACACGCGATCTGCTTTCCTTTCATCTGCCGCCGGGATGGAACTTCAGCCGGCAGGATGGGGAGTTCAGCACGTTTGGTCTGGATGCACGAAGCGCTGTGGCCGAGACCCAGATGCATGGAGTGGCGGCGCTCGACTTCAATCCGTTTCCGTACTCCACGTTTTCGGGCGCTCTCTTCTATGTGAGTGCGACACAGCATTCGACGCCACTTTCCTGCTCCAACCAGGCGACGGCGCCCGCGTCGCATGCCTCGCCTCCGGCAACGATTGAGGGGCTCTCGTTCAAGCGGGGTTATACGGAGCATGGCGGAAGCTGTGTGGAGAGCCGCGACGAGGTATACACGGCGCTGCGTGGGAGCAGCTGCTTGCGCTTCGATCTTGTGATCAACACCTTCTGCGGCGGTGAGGTCTCAGGAGCGCGCGACATGACAGCGGCGGAGCTGGAGGCGGTGCGTAAGCGGATGGAAGGAATTCTGGAATCCGTGCACTTTGATCATGGAGCTGCGGAGAGTCCGACGCTCCTTCGCCACGACGGCAGCAGCTAGAGCTCGACCACACGCACATCGATCACAGTGGGTGTCAGATCGACCCTTGCCACGCTAACGGGAAGCTTAAACCGACGCGGACCGGCGCTGCCGGGATTGAGATAGAGCACCCCCGCCTCCCAATGGAGGGAGCTTTTGTGCGAGTGGCCGCTGATAACGGCGGCTACCTGTGCGGCCGTGGGATTGAGATCGAGGTCGTGGATATCGTGCACGAGGTAGAAGAGCCGGCCGTCGAGCTCAATGGCTTCGGTCACCGGAAGCAGGGAAGCGGAGCCGCGGCGATCGATGTTGCCACGGATCGCTGTGACGGGAGCGATCTGGCGCAGAGCTTCGAGGATGAGGTTCTCGCCGACATCTCCGGCATGCAGGATGTGATCCGATCCGGCCAGGGCGGTGAGAGCCTCTGGCCGAAGAAGGCCGTGCGTATCTGAGATGACACCGATTCGCATCAGGAGCCAGCCCCTTGTCTCTGCCGGGGGTCGAAGCGATCCCGCAGTGCGTCGCCGATAAAGTTGAAGGCGAGAACGAGCAGCATGACCGCCATGGCAGGAAAGAAGACGAGATGCGGGGAGTCGAAGAGGTGGGAGCGGGCGTCGTTCAACATGGCACCCCAGCTTGGGGCAGGCGGCGGAACGCCCAGGCCAAGAAAGCTGAGAGTCGCCTCTGAGAGAACCGCCCCAGCCATGCCGATCGACGCCTGGACAAGAAGCGGTGAAAGCGTGTTTGGCAGGATGTGGTGCAGGAGGACACGAGCGTCCGAGGCGCCCAGAGACCGTGCAGCTTCAACGAACTCACGCTGCCTGACGGCCATGACCTGGGCGCGGACGAGGCGCGCGTAGTTCACCCATCCCGAGATCGAGAGAGCGAGGATCACGTTAAGCAGCCCTGGTCCCATGAAGGCGACGAAGGCGATGGCGAGAAGAATGCCGGGCAGCGCAAGGAACGCATTGGCAACGTAGACAGTGAGGAGAGTGTCTGCAAAGCCGCCGTAGAAACCTGCGACAGCTCCCGCGCTGACGCCGAGGAGCAGCGACAGGCCTACCACGGAGAAGCCGACGCTGAGCGAGATGCGGGCGCCGTAGATGATGCGGGAGAGAATATCGCGCCCGAGCTCATCGGTTCCAAAGAGGGACGCGGAGGAAGGCGAATGCAAGCGGCCCACCAGGTTGAGAGCTGATGGATCCTGCGGTGCAAGCCAGGGAGCCAGAAGGGCGCAGCAGGTAAAGAGGGTGATTAGAAGAAGGCCTGCTACGAGCAGTGGATCGGCAGAAGGCAGCCCTGGCCGCAGCCGCGGCCGATGACTGGAGGTGTGGCTTGCCTGCGACGATGAGTGCGGAACGGGCACTGGGCAAGCATGCGGCACGAGCGAAGATCTTCGCAAGTGGAACGGCTATGATGAGGCTGGCTTCGAACTTCCATACCCGGGACGACTACTCTGCGCATTCTCATCTATGGGCTGAACTTTACGCCGGAGCTCACCGGGATCGGGAAATATACGGGCGAGATGGCGGAGTGGCTGGCGGTCCGGGGGCATGAGGTGCGTGTGATTACCGCACCGCCTTACTATCCAGCGTGGCGTATCCGTGAGGACTACCGGGGAAGGCTGTTTCGGATAGAGCACCCGGCTGCCGGGTTGACGGTATATCGCACACCGCTGTATGTGCCGGCGAAACCCTCCGGTGTAAAGCGCATGCTGCACCTGTTCTCCTTTATGGTTGGCAGCATCCCGGCGATGCTGCGGCAGATCTTCTGGAGGCCTGAGGCGGTGTGGACGGTGGAGCCGACGTTCTTCGGGGCGCCACTGGCGCTGCTGGTGGCACGTGCCACGGGCGCAGGCGCATGGCTGCACGTACAGGATTACGAGGTTGATGCGGCGTTCGATCTGGGGCTGCTGCCGGCAGAGGGGCTGGTGCATGTACTGGCGCTGGCACTGGAACGTTTCTTCACAAAGAGCTTTGATCGGGTCTCGTCCCTCTCGCCCATGATGGTCTTGCGTGCGGAGCAGAAGGGCGTCTTGGCGCAGCAGGCTAGCTTATTTCCGAACTGGGTCGATGTGCAGACGATCCACCCGGAGGCAAAGGAGACGCCGAATGCATTTCGTGAGGAGCTCGGCCTGGCGGGAAAGATTGTGCTTCTGTATTCGGGCAATATGGGAAACAAGCAAGGGCTTGAGTCGCTGGCTCCGCTGGCCGCAGCGCTTGAAGGTGACACGAGGGTCCACTTTATCTTCTGTGGCGATGGAGCCTTTCGCCCGCAGCTGGAGGCGCTCGTGCGCGATCGCCGGAATGTGATGCTGCTGCCGCTGCAGCCGCTCGAACGGCTTGGCTCGCTGCTGAACGCGGCGGATATCCATCTGCTGCCGCAGCGCGCGGGGGCGGCTGATCTGGTCATGCCGTCGAAGTTGACGGGCATGCTGGCGAGCGGGCGGCCGGTGCTGGCGACGGCAGATAGGGGCACAATGCTGGCCGATGTTCTTGCCGGCGAAACAGATCTGGGTGCGCTGGGCGTAAGCGTGCGCGCTGGAGATGATGAAGCGTTTTGCGCGGCGGCGAAGCGATTGATTGATTCGGCGGAGCTCCGTGAGACGCTGGGCGCGAATGCCAGGGAGTATGCGGTGCAATGGCTCGGTCGGGATGAGGTTCTGTCGCGCTTTGAACAAGAACTGCTGCTCTTTCGGCATTAAGATGCACACGCTAAACGTTGACGGCTCAAGTAGAATCACACCACACACTTTTCTGAGGTTCTCTTTTGAAACGAGCATTGATTACGGGTGTCACCGGCCAGGATGGCGCCTATCTTGCAGAATTTCTTTTGGCGAAGGGTTACGAGGTCCACGGCATTAAGCGGCGTACTTCGCTGTTCAACACGGCTCGCATCGACCATATCTACGAGGACCCGCATCTCGAGCATCGCAACTTCATCCTTCACTACGGGGATATGACGGACTCGTCGTCGTTGATCCACATTGTGCAGAAGGTGCAGCCGGATGAGATCTATAACCTGGCTGCGCAGTCGCACGTGCAGGTTTCCTTTGAGGAGCCGGAGTACACGGCGAACTCGGACGCGTTGGGAGTTCTGCGGCTGCTCGAGGCGATTCGGATCCTGGGACTTGAAAAGAAGACGAAGTTCTATCAGGCTTCGACGTCAGAGCTCTACGGTCTGGTGCAGGAGATCCCGCAGAAGGAGACCACGCCGTTCTACCCGCGATCTCCGTACGCGGTAGCGAAGATGTATGGCTATTGGATCGTGGTGAACTACCGCGAGGCATACGGCATGTATGCGTGCAATGGCATTCTGTTCAATCACGAAAGTCCACTGCGCGGCGAGACGTTTGTCACACGCAAGATCACGCGTGGGCTGGCGCGCATTAAAGTAGGGCTGCAGGAGAACCTGTTCATGGGCAACATCGATGCGAAGCGCGACTGGGGACATGCGCGGGATTACATCGAGATGCAGTGGCTGATGCTGCAGCAGGAGAAGCCGCAGGATTTCGTCATTGCGACGGGACAGCAGTATAGCGTTCGGGAGTTCATCAATCGCTGCGCGAAGCTGCTGGAGTTAGATCTGACGTGGCAGGGAAGTGGTGTTGAGGAGAAGGCGATCGACAAGACCGGAAAGGTCATTATCGCGATCGATCCGCGCTATTTCAGGCCGACCGAGGTTGAAACCTTGCTGGGGGATCCAAGCAAGGCGCAGCGGGAGCTGGGCTGGACGCCGCGTACCAGCTTTGACCAGCTGGTTAAGGAGATGGTAGAGGCGGATCTCGTCTCGGCTCAACGTGACGCCCTGGTTCGCAGCCACGGCTTTGCCGCGTACAACGTGCGGGAGAGTTAGGCCGATGGATTCGACGTTCATGCCGAAGGGCGCGAGGATTTTTATTGCGGGGCATCGAGGTCTGGTCGGCTCGGCCATTCATCGCGAGCTGACGCGGCTTGGGTATGACACCATCTTGACGCGATCGAGGAGTGAACTCGACCTGCTTGATGCTGAGGCAGTGCGAGCCTTTTTTCAGCAAGAGAAGCCTGAGTTTGTCTTTCTTGCTGCTGCGAAGGTTGGCGGCATTCTAGCCAATAACAGCTTTCCGGCCGACTTCATCCGGGATAATCTGGCGATCCAAAATAATGTGATCGACTCGAGCTATCAGAGCGGCGTGACGCGGTTGCTGTTTCTTGGGTCGTCCTGTATCTATCCCAAGCTGGCGCCGCAGCCGATGCCAGAGAGCTCGCTGTTGACTGGGCCGCTGGAGGCGACCAACAGACCGTACGCGTTGGCGAAGATCGCGGGCATCGAGATGTGCTGGAGTTATAACCGGCAGTACGGCACGAAGTATCTTGCCGCGATGCCGACGAATCTCTACGGACCGAATGACAACTTCGATCTGAACAACTCGCACGTGCTCCCGGCGTTGATCCGGAAGACAGCGGAGGCGGTTCGCTCCGGTTCGGATGAGGTCACCGTCTGGGGGACGGGAACGCCGCGCCGCGAGTTGTTGTACTCGGACGATCTGGCTCAGGCGTGTGTCTTTCTGATAAACCTGGATGAAGCGCACTTCGGCACGTTGCTGCTGGAGGACGCGCCGCCCCTGATCAATATCGGGACCGGCGAGGATGTTACGATTCGAGAGCTTGCTGAGCTGGTCGCGCGAGTCATCGGCTTCCGCGGATCGCTGGTATTTGACTCGAGCAAGCCGGACGGGACGCCTCGCAAGCTGATGGATGTCACCCGTCTGCACAATCTTGGTTGGAAGCACGTTACTAGTCTGGAACAAGGCATTCAGCGTACATGGGATGCCGTCCACACTGAGCTATCCTGAGCCTGTTCGCTCGGGCCCTGCTGTCTCTTTCCTCTGCGATTCACCTGTTCTGCTGACTTGCTCTCACAGTCCTTGGAGGCCCTGCGTCTCTGTGCAATCTCGCACAGAGAGCGAGATCATTCCGTGCGTCTGCAGGAGGGTCGATGTGCGAGCAAGAGCAGGTGTATGGCCTTCGCGGCGCATACGGCAACCCCGAAAGTGGGATTAACCGCCCCCATACCTCCTTCCTAGAATCAGCGGTATCGCAGGCTGCTCGACAGTCGCGAACCGCTCTCCAGGCAGGGTTCTTTCCTATGCTGCAATCCATTGCTTTCTCTTTGCGAGTAGTCTTCGCTTTGTCTCTCTTTGCAACGTCCATCGCGCACGCAGTGACACGGGGCATTGTCACTGCCACACCGAACGTCGCCGAACAGCTGTTGCTGAGCGAGGCGAACAAGGACCGAGCGGCTCACAATCTGAATACGCTGAAGCGCGACCCCATGCTCTCGCAGGCAGCGTTGTTTCATGCGTTCCAGATGGCGGAACACGCCGATATCTCGCATGGCTTTCCCGGCGAGCCGGACCTATCGCAACGCGGTGCCACTGCCGGTGTGCGGTTCTCGCTTATCACAGAGAACGTCGCGGAGGCGCAGGATCCAACCATCATTCACGACCTCTGGATGCACTCGAGCGGGCACCGGGCCAATCTGCTCGATCCCGCGGTGAACGTCGTCGGTATCGCGGTGGTGACGCGCAATGATGAGGTGTTTGCGGTCGAGGATTTTGCCTCAACCGTGGAGTCCATGTCTCTTAATGATCAGGAACTCGTCGTTGCCACCTTGCTGAACACAACAGGTCTTACGATCGGCAACACCGATGAGCAGAGCGTTGCGAACGCGCGGCAGACCTGCACGATGTCGACGGGATATGCGGGTCTGAAACAGCCGTGGTACATCATGCGCTACACGGCTTCGAGGCTTGATCAGCTTCCGTCACAGATCAAGACGCGGCTGACCTCCGGCAAATATCGCCAGGCTGTCATCGGTGCCTGCCAACCGGCGGAATCTGGCGCCTTCAGCTCCTACAGCATCGCGATCCTTCTCTACCCGTAGCTGCGGAGGAGTTGAAGCCTTCCATCAGAGAGCAGAAACGTCTGGCTTCGTTCGAGAGAGATCTACGGTTCGTAACGTCAGTAGAAGAGGCGTTTGCGGGACACCCGACGCTTTGACCCCTGCAGACTGTTTTGCTATAAAGGAAGCAGTGACGCGTCGCCCGGCGCGTAAGGCAAAACATTCCTGAGTAGCTCAATGGCAGAGCATTCGGCTGTTAACCGAAGGGTTGTAGGTTCGAGTCCTACCTCAGGAGCCAAAGACCCAATAACTGAGCTGACCTTGCGCTCTGGCCGTGCTCCATTCGCGCCAAGAGCAAGGTTTGACACTTCGCTTCCCGCCACGTGCATTTATCCGTTACAACGTCTCCATAGACATTCGCCGTGGTCCGGATGTCCGCGTGACGCATCATCCTTTGCTGTACCGCCAAGCCGGTGCCCACCCCGCGCGTATGCCGGTGCGCGCCATCATGATTGAGCTAGCTGTTAATTGTTCCAGCGGGATGGGAAGTCTGCACCGCGCTGACGAAGTTAGGTGTGGAGAGCACGCCGTGTTCGGCCCTAGATCAGGAGGATCACCTGCCTCGGGCAGATGCCGTGACTCTCAAGGATGCGCAGACGACAGTCGAGCAGTTGGAGGACTCACCAGTGCTGACCGGGCATTATTTCGAGAGTACCGACTTGCTCCGGAGAGGAAGCCCGATCACTTCCTCGATGTCGCTGGCGACTCCGCCCCCTGAAGCGAAGCTCCGCCCGGAGGTTCTGCGGGCAGTGGACAGGGTCGTGCGTGAGGCTCGGCTGGAGTACGGCTCGGTCCCTTACCGGGAGTACCACTTTCTGGTGACGCGCTCGCGGTATGACGGTGGCTGTGGCGGTCTGGAACATGCGTACCCGGTGTGCTTCTCGGCCGGCGATTCTCTTCTCGAGACGATCACGAAGCCCAGAAGTGAGTGAGGCGTGCTCCTCTTGCAGTCAACAGGACCACCATCAGCCACGGCGGATCTCCGCCGCCGCGCCTTTGCCTACGTCGCCATTAGCCCGCTATGGTAGTCGTGATGATTTCGCAGCATCCCAGCTCGAGTTGGTTCCATGGTCTCTCGCTCTTTTCCGCGGTTCTGATGCTGTGCTTCTCCGGCTCGGTCGTCGGACAGGGAAATCCATCTACGGTGAGCTCGACCGCTTCAGACGTGACGCTCTCGCAGGCACAACACAGTCTACAAGTGGGCCACCCCGAAGAAACTTTACGAATGACCGAGCTGTTGCCGGCACAACCCGGCCGCGTTCGGCTCCGCGGTGAGGCTTTGTATGCGCTCGGGCGTTTGCAGGAAGCCGATCAGGAGTTGGCAAAGGCGTCTTCCGAAGATCCGAAGGATCTTGCCGCGATTCAACTTAGAGGCTTGGTACTGTATCGGCTCGGACGGCCGGCAGATGCGATTCCGCTCCTCCAGAAGGCCCACACGTGGGGGCCTGAGACGCGCAGCGACCCCGCCTACGTGCTTGCCCTCTGCTACATCGATACGCGCCGCTTTGACGATGCCCGGCATGCCTTTGCGGATCAGTACGGGTTTGCTCCCGATGGTGCGGCGGCTCGGCTCCTCACGGCAAGGATGCTGCTGCGACGGGAGTACGTGCCTGTGGCTCAGGAGGAGGCTCGGAAAGCGCTGCAACTTGATCCAAGTCTGCCCTTGGCGCATCGACTGCTGGGCGAAGTCGCTCTTGCAGGCAATCATCTGGAGGAGGCGGCTGCGGAGTTTGAGCAGGAAAGACAACGCAACCCGCTCGATGGCACGACCTACGACCGGCTCGGCGATGTGTATACACGCAGCGGAGAGTATCCGAAGGCGCAACAGATGCTCGAGCGCGCGTTGCTGCTCGAGCCAACGTCAACGGGGCCTTACATCCTTTTGGGCAAGGTCCTGCTGAAGCGGCAGGATGCGGCGAGCGCGGCAGGGTATCTTGAACGGGCAGAGAAGATGGATCCGGCAAACTACATGACGCACAGTCTGCTCGGCCAGGCGTACCGGGGCATGGGACGCGCAGAAGAAGCTCGCCGACAGGCCGACCTCTCGCAGAAGCTGCAGGCCGACACGGAACCGAAGCTGCAGTCGGTGCAGTGATGAGGTCTTTGTGGAGTGGTGTAGTTCGCGTACAGAGATCTCTGAATGCGGACAGCTTCTGCGGGTTGTTCTTTGTCTTTGCTCTTCAGCTTGGGTGCGGGTATGGGCAAGCTCTCGGTCATGCTGGTTCGCAGGTTTCTTCTGCAAGCCCAGCTGTCCCTGCGATGAGCCTGCAAAATCCTGATGCTGCGTGCTCCGGTTGTCATAGCGCAATCTATGCCGCATATCGCCGGACCAGCAAGGCTCGCGGGAGCGGTGTTGCTACAGACGGTCTGATTGCCGGCAGCTTTGACCATCGTCCTTCCGGGGTGACCTACACCGTCGCAATGAAGAATGCGACGGCTCAGATGACCTATCATCGCGAGGCCTCGCACGGCCGAGCGGAACTGGCAGGCGAGGTGCCACTCGCGTATTTCATTGGCTCCGGTAAGCATGGCCGCACGTACCTTTTCACGCAGCCGCTTGAGTCAGGGCAGCTATGGTCGGAGGTCCCGATTAACTGGTACGCGCGGCGTGCCGGTTACGACATGGCGCCCTCATTTGAGACCAGTACGAGCATGCCCGGTGTTCTGCCAGTCGATCCCGGATGCCTTCATTGCCACACGAGTGGCGTCCAGAAGAACCTGCCGACAGCGCGAAATGCCTTTGCGGGCGCACCGTTTCAGCAGGCCGGTGTTGGCTGCTCTGCGTGCCATGGCGACGGAAGCGCCCACATCGCGAGTGGAGGCAAAATTGCAGTGGTTAGCGGCACATCGCTTGATCCCGCGCGGCGGGACAGTCTCTGCCTGCAATGCCACCTTGAAGGGGATGCGGTCGTCTATCGCACTGGCAAGACGCTGGCTGACTTCCGCGCGGGTGACGATATCGCGTCAACCGCTGTGTACTTCGTCAATCGCGCGTCCGACCGCACGATGCGCCGAGCCTCAAGCCAGTACGAGGCTTTGCTGCGGAGCGCCTGTCGACGCGCGGAGGGAACGCGGCTGACGTGTACGACCTGCCATAACCCACACAGCACACCGGCGCCGGAGGAAAGAGTAGCGTACTTCCGGTCGAAGTGCCTCGCCTGTCACAACACACCTGCCATCGCGCAGCAACACTTTCCAGACCAGCCCGACTGCGCTGCCTGCCACATGCCGACTCGGAAGACCTCGGACATCTCTCACGAGCAGCTGACCGATCACGACATCGAGCGGAAGCCGGCGTCGACTGCGCCTTCCCTGCATCTGAGCTCTCTTGACGGAGCAGAGGCAAACACCGCGACTCCCTCTACTCTCATCGCTCGGGCGACGATGGATCTAGTCACAGTGGGCGATACGCCCGCCGGCGATCGAGAGCGAGGTCTGGCCTATGCTCAGTTTGCTGCGAGGGGAAGTCGGGACGCCTTTCAGCGAGCCCTGACCTTCCTTCACCAAGCGGAAGCTACCGGAAACGCTGATGCTCGCGTGCATCAGCAACTAGGCTATCTGGAACAACTCCGCGGGCAGCAAGCAGCCGCCGAACTCGAGTATGAGCAGGCGCTGCAGCTGGATCCCAACGACGCCGCAAGTGCAACGAATCTGGCCGTGCTTGAAGCCGCAAAGGGTGACGGTCGGCGCGCGGTCTCTCTGCTGCAAGGTGTTGCTGGCCGTGATCCAAGTCAGACATCCGCGCTGCTAGATCTTGCTGTGATCGAGTGCGAATCAGGCAACAAGCTGGAGGCGCGCCGATGGACAGAGCGTGCCTTGGTCTTCAACCCTGACAGCACAGATGCCCAACAGTTTCTAAGCGCCGGTAAGTATGCCGGGACACATTGCGATCTTCGTTAGAGCGGTGCTGCGCTGCTGTCTTTACTCGAAACCTTTGTTCCCGAACCTTCCTGCACGTTAATGATTTGATCGACGGAAGGTGCGGCAAACCGTTCAGTGCTTCCGTTGGGCCAGGTGATCACGATGCCTCGCAGTTTCGTGTCACTGCCAAGACCGAAGTGCAAGCGAAGATCATTTGAACTGTTGTAACTGGATCCGCTGCGAACCTCATCGACCCACCTTCGAGCGGTCCCCTCCAGCACCACACGCGCTCCGATTGCAGACCGGTTCGACTGAGTCCCGGTCAGACGCAGCCCGAGCCAGTGGTTGTGTGTCTCCGCTACATTCACCAGGAGCATGGGCCGATCACTCAGGTTATTTACGACTGCTTCCAGTCGGCCATCGTTCCATAAGTCCGCCACGGCGAGTCCCCGCGCACTCATGGGTTCAGTTAACCCCGGACCTGAGGTCTTGGACAGGTCCTTGAAATGACCGTTGCCGAGGTTGTAGTAGAGAAATCGCGGCTCCCGATATAGGGCTCCCAGTTTTGCCGACTCCACCTGCGGGTAAATGTGCCCGTTGGCGACCAGTAAGTCGGGCCAGCCGTCGTTATCAACGTCGGCGAACACCGTCCCCCAGCCCAGGGAATCGGAGTTGATACTAAGTCCCGAAGCAGAGGTTACGTCGGCGAATGTCCCATCCCCGTTGGCTCTGTAGAGCGTTGACGTGTCATCAGAGAAGTTGGTCTTGAACAGATCGAGGTGACCATCTCCGTCGAAGTCACCTGCCGTTGCGCCCATGCCCGCCTGCTCCCGTCCATCTTCGTTGAACGCGACGCCGGCATCGGTCGCGATGTCGGTGAAGTGGCCCCGATGATCATTGCGATAGAGGATAGATGGCGTCGAATCGCAGGCCATGTAGATGTCAGGCCAACCGTCCTCATCTGCGTCAAGGGTCGTTACAGAAAAACAGTAGTGCCCGGCTGTCTTCTGTATTCCTGAGCCGGCGCTCACGTCCGTAAAGATGCCGCCACCTTCATTGTGAAAGAGCAGATTTGGCGCGCTGTCGAGCCCGCGAGGTCCGCACATGACCGGTGCACCCTTCCAGATACAACCCGCCTGAGCTCCAGGAATCGGCGTTGTCTTCAGATCGAAGTGGACATAATTCGCAACGACGAGATCCAGCTTTCCATCCCGGTCATAGTCGATGAAGGCGCAGCCTGTACCCCACTCTTTGCCGGTGCCGGCAACGCCCGCTTGCGCGGCGATTTCGCGAAAGGTCCCGTCGCCCTGATTGTGAAACAAGCGGTTGAGGCCATAGCCAGTTACATAGAGATCCTGAAAACCATCGTTGTCGTAGTCTCCGACACAAGCGCCTTGACCCCAACCGGAGGATGCAAGATGAGCCTTCTCGGTGACATCAGAAAAGGTTCCGTCGCGATTATTGTGAAAGAGATGATTGGTGGCTCTGCTCTTCGTCGCTGACATGGCCGAGGAGACTCCCTCCATCTCTTTTCCGTTGACCAGGAAAATATCGGGCCAGCCGTCGTTGTCGTAGTCGATGATAGCGACGCCGGAGCCCGTACTCTCAACGATGTAGCGTTTCTGATCGGCACTCCCGTTCACGTTACGCACGGTGATCCCTGCCTTGGCTGCAACATCGAGGAACCAGGCTGGTGTGGGATGTTCTGTTGTAGGTGGGTAAGGTGAAGAACCGTGGCGAGACGGCGTCTGACTGTGGAGCTGTAAAGAAGCTAACAAGAAAAGGATGGTCAAACGGGAAGTCATGACCGAGCCTTGACGGGTGTTCCGTTTGCAATCCCTTCCAGCAGAACCGTCTTCAGGAGTTTGCCTCCTTCTTCTACGACATAGAGACGATTCGCCGGTAGATTACTGAGCACGTCACGCCTTCCCGATGGCCAGAGGATCTCCACGCTATCCGCCTTCTGTGCGCGATCGAGGCCGAAGTGGAGCCGCATGTCATTCTGTGAAAAGTAGCTGCCGCCGCTCCGAACCTCATCGATCTGCCGCAAAGGCGTCTTTGCCTCTGGATCATTCTGGGCCGTCACGATGACTCTGGCGCCCACTCCACTTCGGTTGCTCTTGGTTCCAACAGCGCGGATCTTCAGGAAACTTCGTCGGATGCTGGAATCACAGCGAAGCAGTTGCGGAGTGGTGTTAACACAGTTGACCACGATGTCCAGGTCGCCATCGTTGTCATAGTCGCCGAACGCACAGCCGCGAGCCGGAACCGCAGCTGTCATCCCTGCGCCCGCGAGGGCTGTAATCTCTTCGAATTGTCCATTGCGAAGATTGCGATAAACGTACTTATGCTCCGCGTAGGGAGACTCGATGTGCGAGTTGTCGACCTCCGGGTAGACATGGCCGTTCGAGATAAAGATATCCAGCCATCCATCGTTATCAAGATCCATGAAGGCCACACCCCAGCCAAGGTAACGCGTGTTGATTCCCAATCCGGAGAGGTAGGTGTGGTCCTCGAAACTCCCGTCTCCAAGGTTCTGATAGAGCGAATCGGTATCTCCCGCGAAATTTGTCTTCACGATATCCAGCAGGCCGTCACGATTGAAGTCTCCAACAGCAACTCCCATGCCGGCCTGAGGCTTCCCGTCAGGCGAATAAGCGACGCCTGCCTCGATCGCAACGTCCTTGAACGTGCCATCTTTTTGATTCAGATAATAGGTCGCCGCGGTGGAGTCGTTCGCCACATAGATATCGGGCCACCCGTCATTGTCCAGATCTGCAACGACGACGGAAAGAGCGTAGGTTCCAATCGTATTTCGAATGCCGCTCTTCTCAGAGACATCGGTGAATGTGCCATCCCCGTTGTTGCGATAGAGGAGATTGGCACCGCCATTCAAGCCGGGAGGTCCGCAGGCAACCTGGATGCCTTTGTAGGCGCAACCAGCAGCCTCGGGCAGAGGGGCGGTCTTGATGTCGAAGTCGATGTAGTTGCAGACAAAGAGGTCGAGTTGTCCATCTCGGTCATAGTCGACAAAGGCGCAACCAGAATTCCATCGTCGGGTCTTTTGAAGAAGGCCTGCTTTGGCGGTAACGTCAGTGAACGTTCCGTCACCGTGGTTCTTATACAGGATGTTTTGCCCGTAGTACGTCACAAACAGGTCATTCAGGCCATCATTGTCAAAGTCGCCGACACAGCAACCCTGTCCCCACCCCGAACGGCTCATCCCACTCTTCGCCGTAATGTCGGTGAAAGTTCCGTCCCTGTTGTTCTTGAAGAGCCTCGAGATAGGTTCTTTCCCGACAGCAAATCCTTCAAGCCTCGTTCCGTTAACGAGGAAGATGTCCAGCCAATCATCATGGTCGAAATCGTAGAAGGCCACGCCGCATCCCGTAGTCTCGAGCAAATAGCGATTCTTGTGCTCACCGCCGTAGATGGTCTTCGCGTTCAGTCCGGAGGATTTTGCGACGTCGACGAACGTAAATCCTAGAGGGGTGCCAGTCACCGGCGAGGGAAGCGTCTTCGGGGCCGGACGTGGAGCGGCGTCGTAGGTCTGACGCGAGTTCTGCGGAGTGGATTGTGCAGGAACCGCAAGCGATAGAACGTCTTCGAACGATAGGACTAACGCTGTTCTACAAAGGCTGGTAAGAAAGCCTCGGCGGTTCTTGATCACGATAGGGGTGCTCCAGCCGCAAGCTGATGAAGGTGCGCTTCGGTGAAGTATAGAAGCGTTGCAAGAGGCGTGGCAACGTCGGGAGAGGCTTCTTGCGCGGCTTCCTATCAACGTCTAAGCAGAGGTTTGCCGCTGGACTTCTGGATGTCTTTGGTCACCGTAGCATGCAGTGCGCGTGTACATCCCAACAGGAGATCACTTCATCCGAAAGAAGGAGCAAGAGGTCAGGTGTGAGAACTCTATGAGGATCGTCATCTTTGGGCTGACCGTGTCGTCATCTTGGGGCAATGGTCACGCGACTTTATGGCGTTCTCTCATCAAGTCTTTGTTGAGAAGAGGGCATCAGGTCACGTTTTACGAACGTGACGTGCCCTACTACGCTCGGACTCGTGACCTCCATGAACTTGGGGCGGGTGGCAGGCTTTGCCTCTACGCCGACTTTGATGAAATCAGTCGAGCGGCCCGTTTCGAGCTGGAGGTCGCAGATCTGGCAATCTGCACGAGTTACTGCGCGGACGGTATCGTCGCGAGCAAACTCATTCTGGAATCGCAAGCCGGGATCAAGTGCTTCTATGACCTGGACACTCCGGTCACGCTTGATGCGCTCGCAAGGAGCCAGACGGTCGACTACCTGCCTCCTGCTGGACTTGCCCCCTTTGATCTAGTTCTGAGCTACACGGGAGGCAGAGCTCTTGAAGAACTGAAGACTAAGCTCGGCGCCAGGTTTGTTGCGCCGCTCTACGGCTCGGTGGATCCAGAGATGCACCATCCCGTACCCTCTCGTAAGGATCTTGACTGCACTCTTTCGTATCTCGGTACGCATGCTGCCGATCGCCAGCCGGCCCTTGAACTTCTTTTCCTGTCTCCCGCACTTTCAAGAGCTTCTGATCACTTTCTCTTGTGCGGTTCGCAGTATCCCCACACAATCCGCTGGCCCGAAAACGTGAAGATCGTAGAACACATGGGGCCGCAGGATCATGCGGCGTTCTTCTCTTCCAGCCGTGCAACTCTAAACATCACGCGGAAGGCTATGGCGGACTACGGCTACTGTCCGTCTGGAAGGCTTTTCGAAGCGGCAGCGTGTGAGACGTGTATCTTGTCCGACTGGTGGGAAGGACTGGACTCGTTTTTTACACCGGGCAAGGAGATCCTTATCGTTCACAGTGCGGCGGACGTCCTCTCCGCGATTCAGCAGGGAGATGAAGCTCTTCGACGGATCGGTGCGGCTGCACGAGTTCGCGCACTTGCCGATCACACCGGCGACTCGCGTATTCTGAAGCTGGAACACATCTGCAAATCAATTCTCGCGGGATCCGCAATCACATCTATAGTCTGAGCAAAGGGACAAGCGCACCATGTGGGGTATTATTCCAGCTGCGGGGCATGGCAGCCGCATACAACCGTTGGCTTTCTCAAAGGAGCTGCTGCCTGTCGGTAGTCGGCGCGAGGGAGACTTCGAACGACCTCGGGCCGTGTGTGAATACCTCATAGAACGCATGATTGTCGGAGGTGCCGACAAACTCTGCTTCGTAATATCCCCCGGGAAGACAGACATTCTGCAGTACTTTGGTTCGCGAGTCTGGGGTGCTGACATCGTCTATGTCGTGCAGCCTGAACCGGCCGGTCTCTGCGATGCTCTTTTCCGAGCTTTGCCGCTTATGCATCCTGAGGAATCTATCTTGATTGGATTGCCGGATACAATCTGGTCGCCGATGGACGGGTTTAAGAGGCTCCCTTTAGGGGATCTCTCATTCCTGCTGTTCCCTGTAGAGCACCCCGAGTTCTTCGACGCAGTCATTACGCGTTCCGATTCATCAGTCGAGCGCATCGAGGTCAAGCATTCTGCTCCTTCAACTAATTGGGTCTGGGGTGGTGTACGCACCACCGGCAAGGTCTATCGGGAGCTCTACGAACTGTGGTCCGCTCCTGAACGAAGAGATGAATACCTCGGTTCGCTCATAAATGCCTGGCTGCTCAAGGGTGGGAGAGCCTTGGGATATCCAGCTGGAGATGCGTACGTTGATGTGGGAACGATTGACGGCTATCGGTCGGCGATGCGCCTGTTAGAACAAAACCCTGGCCTTGAGGCTTCACGGTAAATGAGCGTAGGAGGAAGAAGCACGATGCAAGAGATACGAGGGGAAACTGGAAATCTGGAAGCCCGCATCCACTCCCTGGGGCCCTGGTTTCACAATCTGCGACTGAATGGCATTCAGACCGCTCCAAACCATTTCCTCGGAGACTACCCGCAGGTAAAGTTCGAACGATTCCAGGATACTTTGCCGGAAGATATGACAGGAATGTCGGTGTTGGATATCGGTTGCAACGGAGGTTTCTACTCACTGGAAATGAAGCGGCGTGGTGCGAAACGCGTTGTCGGCATCGACTCGGACGAACACTATCTGCGACAAGCGAGACTCGCCGCCGAGATCTCCGATCTGGATGTTCAATTCGAGAAGCTCTCCGTCTGGAATATCGCCGCTCTTGGTGAACGCTTCGATCTTGTGATCTTCATGGGTGTTTTCTACCATTTAAGGCACCCCCTTCTCGCACTTGACCTTATTCATCAGCATGTCACGAAAGACCGCTTACTCTTCCAGAGCATGCAGCGTGGGAGTCGGGAACGTGCTCCTCTCGAGTCTGACTACGGCATTGATGAAGTAACGATCTTTGGCAAGGACTCATTTCCCAGGATGTACTTCATCGAAGAGAAATACTCACATGATGAAACGAATTGGTGGATACCAAACCGGTCCGGTGTGGAGGCAATGCTCCGCTCAGCTGGATTTGACATCGAAGAGCAGCCGGAAGAAGAGGTGTACCTCTGCAGGCGGCGGGAGATCCCTATACCCCCTGACGGCCCTCACTGTGTGTATCCGGCCCCCTCAAGCAATCGCGAGCGGAGTGAATAGCTGAAGTGCAAGGGTCCGCAAATGCTTCTTTAGCCATGGGGTACGAATTGCTTTCCACATGGCGTCTGGAGGCTGCCCTCGCCGCGTTTGATGCTGCCCAGGAATTCGGCGCCGATGCTGATGAGTGCTCGGGTGGCCGCTGGCGAACCTTCATGCTTCTTGGTGATATGGAGGCAGCATGGAAAGAAACAGACGCAATCCGGTCAAGGGGAAACCCTGACCCGCATCGTTTCTGGGACGGGTCGAGGCTCGAGGGGAAAAGACTCATTGTGCGTTGTCTGCATGGGTATGGCGACACCATCCAGATGATTCGCTTTATTCCTAGATTACTGTCTGTGGCAAGGTCCGTCGTTCTCGAAGTGCAACCAAGACTGGTACCGCTCCTCAGCAGCCTTCCTTTCCTCAGGAGAGATAACCTGGAAATAATCAGCTGGGGAGAGCACACGCCATTGAGTCCGCCCAGTTGGGACATACAAATCGAGATCATGGAGGTGCCATATGTACTTCGGACGACCGAGGCTGAACTTCCGTTGAAGACCTGCTACCTTGAAGGTTCAGAGGGCGAGATCACGAAAGCCCGTGAGGAGATGGGTGAGAGTTTGCTGCCGCGAGTAGGTCTTGCTTGGACTGCAGGGGAATGGAATCCTGATCGCGCCATGCCATTTGAGCAGATGAGTCCGTTGCTCCGTGCTCCTGTTGACTTCTGGAGCCTGGTGGATTCTAACGATTACGCGGACATACGATCCTCCAGTGCGACGTACCCAATCAGAGACTCTGGCGGTCTTGACGAGGGCATCTTGGGCCTCAGGGCGGTCATCTCTAACTTGAACCTTGTGATAACCACTGACACGCTAGTTGCTCATATCGCTGGCGCTTTGGGCGCTCCTGTCTGGGTGTTGTTACCGTACTCTGCGGATTGGCGCTGGATGCACGGCGAAAGGTCGCCATGGTATCCGTCAATGGAACTCTTTAGGCAGCGGAAACCGGGGAATTGGGAAGAGGTGATTGGCCGCGTGGAGACTGTACTCCAAAGAAGCTTATTGAAAGGTTTGCTCCCATGGCGAAGTATTTCCTCTCAGCGCTAAGTAGACCTTGGGACTCCTTCGATGCTTACCTCTTCGATATAGATGGAACCCTGATCACGAGTGAAGATGCCGTGCATTACTTCGCTTTCTGCGCAGCGCTGAAACGTCTATCAGGGAAGCCGCTGAACTTGGATGGTGTCATGGCACACGGCAACACGGATAGAGGTATTCTCCGTGACGCTCTAACCTTGGGTCAGATATCGCCGTCGGTTTGGAGACCCCGATTGAGTGAAGCCTGCGCTGACATGGGTCGGTTTGTCACTGATCACAAAAGTGACCTTCACGTCACGTTGCTGCCCGGCGTTAGACAATTGCTCGAATATCTTCACGAGCGAGAAGCGACTCTCGGCGTGGCGACTGGCAATCTCCAGGTGATCGGTAAACTCAAGTTAGAAGCGGCTGGCATCTCAGCTTTTTTCACGGACGGTGGCTACAGTGACGCTTCAGAGTATCGGGCCGATGTCTTTCGGAGAGCTCTTGCCGCGGTACGCCAGAACCTTGGTGATTCTGCCTCGTGCTGCATCATCGGCGACACCCCGGCAGATATTCGAGCGGCACACGCGAACCAGACGGATTGTATTGCCGTTGCAACAGGTGTTTACAGCTATGAGGACCTTATCGTGGAGGGTCCAGATGGCTGTTGTGAGACCCTGCTGGATCTGTTGCCTAGCTAGAGGAGTCCGGCAGTTATCTCTTAAGTAATACAGCCGGAAACTATCTGTTCAAACTGTCTCGCGCGGTGCTCTGAAGTGTGTTCATCTAACACTCTCGTACGGGCGCGTGCACCAAGACGCGATCGTTCCGCGTCGCTGAAACCCTGCAGTATGTCCGCAGTCTCCACAGCGCTAGCTGGCAGCAGAATTTCCTCTCCTGGAGTAAAGAACTCCTCCAGCCCCGCCCAGTAGTCGGAGAGAATGGCTGCGCCGCAGGCTGAAGCCTCAAACAAGCGAACCGAGGGGGACCATCCCGCGTGGATCATCTCGGATCGTGTGAGGTTGAGAGTGAAGCGACTGGAGGAATAGAAGCTCGGATGTTCCGGCGGAGAAATATGTGTAACACGTGTCACATTTGCGGCCCACTCCAGGTCCTCAGGATACTGAGGACCGGCAACTAGGAACTTCATCTCTGCTTTCAAGCGAGCTGTTCGACCTAGAAGTTCTTCAAGGCTCCCTTGTCGATCAGCAGCATAGGTACCTAAATAACTCAGGTCAGCTCGGAACCGGGGTGCAACGGCTGTCTGCTGATACATATCTGGATCAACAGAGCAGTAGAACGCAGAAGCACGATTGGCCTTGTACTGAGCCGCTAGACTTCGCAGCATCGGCCCCCCCGTAAAGCTAAGATAAGCGGCGTATTCAGGAACAAGCGCTGCTTCCAAATAATCTGTACGGCCGTTCGCCCGCAACCCAGCCATCGTGATGGGTGTATCGATGTCGTAGAAGAGGACGGGCTGTCTCGGATGCTCGAGCAGTCTTCTCGTTAGATTGATTGCATCGGGAAAGAAAGACCCAATGACCACCACATCTGCATCGAGACTGGGCGCCAGCAAGGTGGCCGATTCCGAGAGCCAATCCTTATAGAAATGTACGTTACAGAACGAAGGATCTGGCATGTCGCGGTTGCTGGCATACCACTCTACGTCCTTCTCCACGAAGTCGATACGGTGTCCCCTACGATGGAGCGCCTTGCAAAGTGACCGAAAAGTTGTCGCATGCCCATTACCCCACGAAGAAGTAATGGTGAGGCCATAGATCGTAATCTTCATCGCGAGGAACTCATCTGAACACCACGCGAAGCTAAACAGTAGTTGAACGCCTGCTCGGCCTGAATAGCTCTTTGCGCGTAGGTGTGGTCCCGCAAAGCGCGATCGCGGAACGCTTTACCGATCTGCTCTCTCTGCTGCGAGTTATGCATTCGCAGCGCGCGTAAGACGTCTTCGGCATCGCGGACAACAAGGATCTCCGTGCCGGGTTCAAAGCAATCGTCAATACCCGGCCAGTCGTCACAGAGAAGACAGGTTCCAGCTCCTGCTACTTCGAAGACACGAGTTGGCGGTGAAAACCCGGAGTGTGCCATCGAGGCACGATTGATGTTCATCACCATACCTGCCGAACAGTTGACCCGATTATGGTCATTGGTTGGCACGTGACCGATCCACCGCACATTTGCAGGCAGACTCTTATCTCCCCAACCCTCCCCACCGAGAATGAAGCTCATCTCTGGAGCGAGTTGTGCGGCGCGAAGAAACAGCTCGTCGACTCGCGCTTCGCGATCTGGAAGGCGATTTCCCAAGAAGACGACATCGCACTGAAGGTTCTTGTCGCGCTCGACAGGAAAGTGTGTCTCCGGATCCAATCCGTTGTACATGCTGAAATACGCGCGAGCCCCGAGGGCAAGGTACTCACGCTCGCAGAAGGGGCCGCCACCATAGGTAAGAACAGCATCATATCGCGGCATCGACTCACGAAATGGATCCTGAAGATTGGCGTGCATTCGAGCAATGGTGGCAGGAGCATCAACATCCCAGAAGGTAATAGCGCATTGGTCCCGCAATTCATTGATGCGAGTCTCCAGGACCTCGTCATCAACGCCGATCCCCGAGTGCTTGACCACTACATCGGCCTCGCAAGCAAGCTCTAACATTGCATCCAGATCAACCCCGGGCCGGTAGACTTGCGAAGTGACATAGTCGAAGCGATCAGAATCGCGGTGCTGCTGTCGTCCGTAGGCATCGGGCTCTGCGAATGTGATGCTATGACCAAGGCGATGCAGGTATTTGTAGCATCCCCGGTAGTACGTTGCCGCGCCGTTCCAATAAGACGACACGATGCTAGAGCCGAAGGCAAAGATCTTCATTGCAGGACCTCATTGCAAATATCTGTAAGCTCCATGGCTCGATGGGTGCACGTGTGTCGCTCTAAAACCGTCTGTAGGCCCTGCGCGGCCTGCGCCTGAGCACGCGGCACATCCTTCAGCAACCGTTCAATCTCAAGTGACATCTCTTCACCTGACTGGACAAACGTGATGTCACCCGGGCGAAACAGGTGTTCAGAGTCGGCCCAGGGTGCGGAGATAAGCGGGATTCCGCAGGCTAGAGCCTCGAAGACCCTGATGGTGGGAATGCCAGTCATAACAGTTGCATATTGTCGACGCGGGATGTGAAGCGTGAGCAGAGAGGCTGCATAGACCTTCACCGCTTCTAAATTTGGAAGATAGCCCTTATAACGAACACCGGCTGCATCGAGTGCCTGTCGACCTTCTTCGGGGTAGCGAACCCCGTAGATTGCGAAAGCGAGATCCTTTCTCCTTCGCGCGGGTTCTAGTAAGAATTCCATGATCTCGGCCGATCGTTCTTCGTCTCCCCAGTTTCCAATCCAGGCAACATCCTGCAGCTTAGTTTCTTTGGTTCCCGGCTTGAAGATAGAAGTGTCCGCCGCCTCGTGAAGCGTCCAGACTTGACGAAGGCCGAAATTCTTTCTGTAAATGTTGCGAAGAACATCTCCAAACGCAAGAACTCCATCGAAATTCGAAATGCCGAAGTTCTCGATCTGCTGCGGAGACGAAGACGCTCGATGATGAGTGTCATGAAAGAGCAACGCAAAACCGAGTTTCTTACGAAGAGTCAGGAGCAGCTGTGCTGTCACCGGTTCCGACCATTCGTGCAAAATGACGACTTGAACGTCACGGAGAGCTTTGCCCCAAGCCTCTAAACTCATACCGAGTGGATGAGAGGTTACCTGAAGGTCTGGATACGTCTCATCAAACATCTCAACAGAACGCCTCCCGTTAGCTTCCTCCAGAAGGTTCTGAATCGACCAACCAGATGCAGGCTCAAAAATGCTTACGGTATGACCTAAAGCAACCATGGCCCTCATGAGGCCACGAAGAAAATGAGCATTTCCGTTATTCCAGTCCGACCGAATGGAATGCGTCAAATAAGCGATTCGCAGCTTAGCCGGCATATGTCAGCAATCCATTCTCCTTCAAGCGCTCCGGTCGCAAGCCGCCGACTAGATCGGCATAGAGCGCTAAGTACTGCGTCGTCATGATTTCTGAAGTAAAGGTTTGAGCTCGCAACTTCGAGAGCCGTTGTCTTTCTGCAAGCAACGTATCGTCATGAATTAGTTCTTGCAGACGCTGATCTAGTTCTGCTGTATCGCGGAAGTAAAGTGCTCCGTCTCCCCACACCTCACAAAGCGAAGGAATATCGTTGGCCACGATGGCGCATCCGCACAAAGCGGCCTCTAGAGGCGCAAGCCCGAACGGCTCATAAAGAGATGCCGCGATGTAGATTGCGCTTGCTCTAAAGAGCGCATGAAGCTCTTCCTCCCCAAGAAGACCGAGGTGAATGAGCCCGTCGGATGCTTGTGAGGTATCGCTTGATTCCGATGCCAAGGCGCCCGCCACGATGACAGGTAAGCCACATTCCACCGATTGAAGAACGCACAGATTTTTAGCTGGATCCCACATGCGTCCGGCGCTCACAACCTGCAGCGTTTTCGAAGGCTCCTTATCAGGCTGAAGAATGGTCTTGCCATTTGAAATCGTTCGCTGGAATGTAGGAAGTGCGAAGTGACCAGCAAGAGCGTCGAGCATCCAGTATGTGGGCGCAACCAGGGCATCCGCGCGAGAAAGCCCAGCTTGCACTCCGGCGATGTAGCAATCAAGCCAGGAACTCGGTTCTATACCGGTGGGCTTGCACGCATCCGCCCAGGTGAGAACATCACTATGAGCGACTACCAAACGCGGAATGCCGAGTTCTACAGCCCCAAAGCAGAATTGATTTGCATGCAGCAGGTCGGGTTTGAACGAGCGCGCGACTTGCTCAAGGAGCGCGGCGCCGTCTGCAAAGGATCGTGCGTTCTCCTCCATCCACTCCAGGGGAACGCTCGTCGGGACGTAGCAAAATAAATCCTTATACTTAACTTCCACAGCAGTAGCCCAGGCGACCTGATCGGCTCTGGGATCGCGGCCGAAACTGACCAACGCTACAGAACAGCCACGTTGCAGAAGGCCTTCCGTGAGTTCCTTTGTATACGTCCATACGCCGCCCACCGTATCGGTGGTCAGGAGCACGCGCATTCTAACTCCGCAAGCGGAACTGGCAGTTGCGCCTGAATGTCACTGAAACCTCTCTCCGAAAAGAGTTGAAGATAGAAGGCGTGAGCCCGTTCCCATGCGGTCTCGTCCGGCTGCTCGCCAAAGGTCGTCACGTACTCGGGACTTCCAGGAAACGGAAACATCGGTACGGGCTCGCTTACCCAAACCCCCCTGGTTTTTAGGTGGTGCTGCCACGCGCTGACTTCAAGGGGCTCATCCTCGGGTGTCTTGATCAAGTTCGCTTGCACCCACGGAATCCGCTCGCGTGCATAAATCAATAACTCGCTGATTCGGTCGGTGGTCACGCGGCAGTTCTTATTCATTGCGTCACGACCAGCGTCAGTTATGGATTCGATGCCGCACTCGAAGGAAACACAATGAGCACGAGCCAAAAGGTCCAGCGATTCTTCATTCCACAAATCGATGCGCGTTTGAAATCCGATCGAAATGGGGCGTGCAGCAATGGCTTCTAGCAGCGCGCGAACCTGCTTTCCAACCCCAAAGATCTCGTCGATAAAGTAGATGTAATCCACCCCGCGCGCGATGAGTTGATCAATCTCAGCAACTACTTGCTCCAGGTCCCGCTCGCGATATTTGTTGCGAAACAGCGTCTTGTTACAGAACGTACAGGCATAGGGACATCCGCGAGCAAACTCCACCTCCGCGCCTTGGTGGAGGTGGTCCGCGCCATTTCCAGCAAAGATATGGTGCAGATGATGGTGTCGCTCCACAGGATAATCAGAATAATCAAGCATACGTACCGAGCGCATGTCCGTTGCTCCCAGACCGGGGCTGCTTCGGAACACCCCTTTCGCATCGATCCAGCAACAGCCAGCGATCATCTCCCATGGAAGTTCGGCGAGTTGAGGAAGCGTCTGGTCGGGTTCTCCGCGTAGCGCGACGTCCGCACCAGTCTTTGTAAGCGTCGCTTGAGGCGTTACCGATCCATGTGGACCAATCACCACCTTTGTTGAGTACCGTCCGAGTTGATCGATCCAAAGTCGCGGCACGCGCAACTCCGGCTGAGGACATCTCCAGAAAAGATAGGATGGCGCGGTCGGAATCACGAGAAAATCCTCGTGGAAGTCATCCAGGCGAGCCTGAACCTGACTAACACCTAGATCCTCCATCCACGCGTCAACCAGCAACACCTCATGTCCGGAGGCTCGCAACATCTGTTGCGCGGAGAGAAGCTCAAGCGGGAAATGAGGCTCAGCGCAACCAAAATAGGTCGAGCCTTCAAAGGTCCACTTCGGATTCACAAGTGCGAATCTCACGCAACCTCCTCGGGCACCATCTCGGCGGGTAGCATTCCTGAGCGTTGTCTTTGTAACAAATTCTTATTTGCACACCAGAAACTGTGAATTGAAACCATGGTGTCGTGTAGGCTGCGCCGAGCCGTCCAGCCAGTCTCCGCTGTTAACTTGCCGGTGTCCGAGATATAGAGCGGTTGGTCTCCCGGACGGGTGGCGCGGTACAGCAGGTTTGAGTTTCGACCTGTAATCGACTCGATCTCAGCGAGCATCTCGCGGACAGAGACCGAACGGCCCAAACCTCCGCCCACGTTGTATATCTGACCGGCTGTTAGCTCACGATTCAGACGAGCTGCCTCCATTGCGTCGATGAGGTCACTGACGTGGAGGACGTCTCTAACTTGATAACCGTCTCCATAGATCGTGATGGGCTCACCATCGAGGAGACTATAGATGAAATGAGCGACCCAGCCTTGGTCTTCGTTGCCGAATTGGCGGGGACCAGCAATGCACGACATTCGAAAAACGACTGTCGGGATGTTGAAGATGCGAGCGTAATCTCGAACGTATTGATCCGCTGCTCCTTTTGAGCAGCCATAGGGTGAATGGAAATCGAGAGTCTCAGACTCACTCACTCCGCAAAACCCAGGAGTTACAGCCTGATAGTGCAAACCATTGACTTCCACCGGAACGGAATGAAGGGCACCATAGACTTTATTTGTTGATGTAAAAAGAAGAAAAGGTTGACGACCGGATCGGCGCGCTGCTTCAAGGACGTTGAAGGTTCCCAGGGCATTCACCTCGAAATCGGCTCGGGGTTGATCTACGGACGTTGTCACAGCAACCTGTGCGGCAAGATGGTAGATCTCATCCACACCTTCAGCGGCGATCATGAGTGCTGTCGCATCGCGTACATCGCCCGGGAGGATCTCAAGACGATCTGAACCAGAGAGCGACTTTAACCAGTGAACATTATGAGAGACGCCGGGGCGCGAAAGATTATCGAAGAGGCGCACGTGAGCTTCAGGCTGCCGCAATAATCGTTCAACGAGGTTAGATCCGATGAAACCGGCTCCCCCGGTTACAAGGATTGACCGACCCTTGACTGTCGCTCTGGTCACGTGCTGCGCCTCTTTCAATCGTTTATGTATGGACTGTTCCATTAAGCTGTAAGCCCGTAGGTATTCAGTTCCTTCAGCATCGTCTCGGCCTTATCTTCTGCTTCCTGCCCACCCAGCCACGCAGCCAGTTCACGGAAGCCCTCTTCGTGACTTACCAGAGGCTGATACCCAAGCAACGCTCGCGCCTTGGTCAGGTCCGCGTAGCAATGTCGAATATCACCGGCTCTATACTTCTGTGTGATTACAGGCGCTAAGTCTTTCCCCAACGCCTGAGCAAGAATCTCCGCAACGCGACGAATGGAAATCGGTTTTCCGCAGCCGATATTGATCACCTCTCCGTCGCTTGCAGGTCGTTCCATGGCCAGGATATTTGCCCGCACGATGTCGTGAACACTCACGAAATCACGCATCTGTTCTCCATCTTCGAACACGAGAGGGGCTTGGTTGTTGATGAGGCGTGCAGCAAAGATGGCAGCCACGCCCGTATATGGATTCGAAAGAGCCTGTCGCGTCCCGTAGATGTTGAAGAAACGGAGGGCAGTGACCGGGATCCCGTATGTTCGTCCATAAATAAGGCAAAGCTCTTCCTGATCCCTTTTCGAAAGAGCATAAACAGAATTAATCTCTGAAGGCTTTGACTCCATCGTCGGTAATGGTTTGAGAACGCCTTGGCAGAACCCACAGTGAAGCTCCCATTGACCCGCCTTCAACTGACTCACCGGGCGAACAGGTGGGGTCGCCTCGCGAGAACACTTGGAGCACTGATAGCGGCCTTCTCCATAGATCGACATGGAAGACGCCACGATGAGCTTTTCAGGCGTCAACTTTGCGTCCAGCATGGCCTGCAGCAGTTCTGCCGTACCCTGTGTGTTCACACTCATGTAGCGGCTGATCTCGTACATCGACTGGCCGACGCCGACCGTGGCGGCAAAGTGATAAATCACGTCCACATCGCGCAGCACCTCGCGCATACGGTTTGGATCGCGAACATCGCCGACCACAAGTTCGACATCGGGAGACAAGTAACTGGGCGGCCCATCCTTATGAACCTGCGGAGTCAGATCATCGACGACGCGCACCTTGTGCCCGGCCTGCAAAAGCCCATCAGCGAGATGGGATCCGACAAATCCGGCTCCACCTGTGATCAGAATCTGTTTCGTTCCACCTATGTTTCGCGTCATCGTGCGCCAACCTCCTCGGACATAGTCTCAATAGTCGACGCGCCAGCTGATGGGGCATATCGATGGACAGCCCAGCGCGCAAACTCTGCAAACTCTGCGTTCTCCCGAGGGGGGCTGGTGTGGTGTTCCTCAAGGCCAAGATGAGCAGGTGTAAAGCATAGCGTAAGTGCTACCTGAAAAGGCTCCAGCGCAGCCATCTGCCTGTCGAACCACTCTACCGCATGCGGCCTGAAGGAGTCTGCCCAACTCAGACCCGTGCGGATCTGCTGCACACCATGGATTTTCATCCAGGCGACCGCTTCGTCAAGGCGAGGATCTTCAAAGTGAAACCACTGGCAGAGACCGACGGTCCCATCTGTCGGAAACGCCGCAGCCGCTGGCTTCTCCGTTCCGTCGCTTCGAATCAAGCCAAGATAGTAATGACGATAGTAGGAGGAGCCCTCCGCCTCCTTGTGGCGCGTCTCCGCCGGCCAGCTCGGGGGAAGGTCGAAGAGACTGTACCAATGAACACGCTCTGCTTGGTCCCGTAACAGCGAGATGGTTCGGTCGAGGCCAAATGTCTGAACCTCCTCCGCTCCAAAAGAGGAGACTCCTACCTCGGTGACCCAGACTGGCAACTGCGTAATTCGACGGGCTTCCGCAACCTTCGCGGGCCATTCTGATAACTGCCAATGATTCCAGTCCAGTGGAAAGCCATGTACCCCAACGGCATCCACATGGTCCAAAACACCGTAACCCGCCATAAGTCGGAGAAAATCTGGATCGCCGGACGACACACCGCCTAAGACGATTGGCAGGTCAGGATGTTCATGTCGAATAGCCGCAGAAGCTTCTTTCACCATCGCTGCGAACTTTTGCCATCCCGGATCAAGATGGAAGTTCCAATGAGAAAGATTGTTCGGTTCGTTCCACAGTACAACCGCCTCTACCATCCGACCTCCCTCAAGACATCCACAAAGCCCGAATCTGCGCGTTCGAACTCAAGCACAAGCTAAGGTGACTGGGGCCCAGGAGCTTCCGCAAAGCACGCATTCGCGATTCATATAGGCCTTTAGGTGAGTAGGAAGGCATGTTGATCCTTGTGGTTGCTTCAGACAGCATTGTGGCTTTCACCTCGCGCGCTGGTCAGAAGCCTCCCATCCGCGTTTGGCGGGGTCCGCCACCGGAACGCATAGAATAGTTTCGGTGAGACCGGCACAACTGGTAATCGCAGGGAGAGGGGATCGCGTTGAAGGCTTTGGTAAAGCGGGAGAGTGCTCGAGGCTTGTGGTTGGAAGAAGTTCCCGAACCTGCAGCAGGCATCAATGACGTCAAAATTCGCGTACTCGCGACCGGTATCTGCGGAACCGATCTGCACATCTATGATTGGGATTCCTGGGCGCAAAAGACCATTCCTATCGGCCTCACGATTGGTCATGAGTTTGTGGGGGAAGTCGTGGAAGTCGGCTCCAATGTCGCGGACTTTCACTCCGGAGACATCGTCTCTGGCGAGGGTCACGTCGTCTGTGGGCGCTGCCGCAACTGCCTTGCCGGTCGACGCCACCTCTGCGCACACACCCTGGGAACAGGCGTGCAGCGCAACGGGTGCTTCGCCGAGTTCATCGTGCTCCCAATGACCAACGTCTGGCGCCATTCTCCGGGTATTCCGTTGGAGATCGCGGCCATCTTTGACCCGCTGGGAAATGCTGTTCATACAGCACTCGCCTTTCCCGTGCTCGGCGAAGATGTGCTTGTCACCGGCGCTGGACCTATCGGGGTGATGGCAGCCGCGGTCGCAAAGCACGCCGGCGCGCGTCACGTCGTCATCTCCGATCCGAATCCCTATCGTTTAGCCCTCGCCGAAAAGGTAGGCGTCACCCGGGCCATCAACCCGCGCACACAATCGATTGCGTCGCTCATGCCGGAGCTTCACATGACCGAGGGGTTTGATGTCGGGCTTGAGATGTCTGGAAACGTGCACGCATTCCGCGACATGCTCGCGACCATGAGTCATGGCGGCAAGATCGCAATGCTGGGCATCCCGGCCGAGCCGATTGCGATTGACTGGAACCAGGTAATCTTCAACCAGCTCACTCTTCGAGGCATCTACGGCAGAGAGATGTACGAGACCTGGTACAAGATGAGTGTCATGCTGGAGAGCGGCTTGGATATCTCAGCCGTCATCACCCACCGCCTGCCATGGCAGGACTTCGAACAAGGATTTGACGCCATGCGCTCAGGGAACTCAGGGAAAGTCGTTCTTGATTGGACTGCTTGAGCGTCCGACCTGTACAGCATGCGAAAGGATACAATCGCGTGCAGGAGCGTCTGTCGGTCAGATCTCCAGGATCTGTATGCGTCATCTCCACATTCAAGGCAGGGCCACTCCCCGATGAACCCCAGCAGCGTTGACACCTCCGAATGTCGTCCCCCACTGCGAACGGATAGCCTCTTTGAACGCGTAGCTTGGTTCTACGCCCTCTGTCGCGAGTATCTCTTCCGCGACCATACGCAGGAGATCATCGTCAGTCTTTTTCCCGAAGACCCCCCGGCGAATGGCACGCGACTCCTCGAACTGGGCTGCGGCCCGGGTTTCTACGCGTGCCGGCTCTCCGCCGAGTACCCGGCTCTGCGAACAACAGGTGTCGATCTCTCAGAGACGTTGATACGTCGGGCACAGGATCGTGCCGCGGCGCGCCAGCTCTCGAACTGCAGCTTCCAGCACGCCGACGCGCACTCGTTGCCGTACGCGTCAGGATCCATCGACTGCATCGTGGTCTCGCGCCTCTTCTTGATCGTGCCTGACAAAGAGGGTATCGTCCGCGAAATCTATCGTGTCTTGAAGCCGTCCGGCCGATGCTTCATCGCGGAACCCACCTCAGGCTTTCGCACTCGGCTACCCTTGGCGCTCATGTGGCTGCTCGCGCGCCTCACAACGTCGCCGGCAGGGAAGTACAGGGAGCCGCAACAGGCTGACGTGATGAGTCGGCAACACTTTCAAGCTCTCGTGCAGACGCAGCCCTGGTCCAGCGCAGAGCTCACCGCCGATGGATGGTACCAGTATGCCGTCTGTGTCCGCGGACGTGAGCACGCACTCCTGGCTGAGCCGAGAACTGCATCGAGTCTCATAGGAGACCCTCTGCCGCTGCAAAGGCCGACAGTCCACGACACAGATCTGCAGCATGCGTAGCGCGGTTGCCGGCACCTGACTCTGCTACGCTCACAAGAGCCCCATGCCCTACAGTCTTCTCGATCCCCTCTCTCCTGACCCGCTCGCAGCCGGGCGGTGCGCCTTGGCCGTCATGGCCAAGGCTCCGCGCGCCGGCAAGGTAAAGACCCGTCTCTCTCCGCCCCTCACTCTCGCCGAGAGCGCCGCGTTGAACATCTGTTTCCTGCGAGACACCACGGCCAATCTGAACACCATCTCCGGCACCGATGGCCTGATCTGCTACACGCCGATTGGTGACGAGGTCGCCTTCGAAGGCCTGCTGCCAGACTCGTACAAACTCATTCCGCAGCGCGGAGAGATCTTCGGCGATCGTCTCCTTGCTGCCGCTGAAGACATTCTTGCCTGCGGCTACAGCAGCGTCTGCCTCATCGATTCTGACTCGCCAACCGTTCCCGCGGGCGCATTCGAGCAGGCCGTCGCAGCCCTTTCCCAGCCAGGAGACCGCATCGTGCTCGGTCCATCGCACGATGGCGGCTACTATCTCATCGGCATGAAAGCAGCACACACCGCGCCATTCGATCGCATCAGCTGGTCGACGGACGCTGTCGCCGAGCAAACCCGCGAGCGTTGCCGCGAGGCCTCCCTCGATCTTGTCGAACTGCCCCTCTGGTACGACGTCGACGATGGAGAGACCCTTGCGGTGCTCCGTGCGGAGTTGCTGACGAACACTCGACCGCCGTTTGCCACCCTTGCAGGCTACGCGGCGCCCGCCACGCGTGAGTTCCTGCGGAAGCTGGACGCCGCTACAGCCACCTCATCCGAAGAAGCTCCTCGCGCCCGGCCAGACCTGCTCCCGCAATGACACAGCAGAAGCAATCGGGTGGAACAACATCTCCTCAATGGTGGCAGGCGCGTGCCTGGCAAACTAACGCGGCGTTGCTCCTGCTCGGCACTCTCCTCTTCCTGCTCTCCCGCCACTTGGTCATCGAATATGACGACTACATCATCGGCTTCTCCGGTACATCCGGTTGGTCGGTCTGGTGTTACGCGCTCGCAAGCTTTCTTGTTCTTACGCAGCCAACCGACCGATTCACTCTTCCGATCATCCTTGGCGTAGCCGTACTCTGCCGTCTGACGCCGCTCTTCGGCGACGCTTTCCTGTCCTCTGACGTCTATCGGTACGTCTGGGATGGGATCGTGCAGCAGGCCGGAATCAACCCCTACCGCTATGTTCCCGCTGACTCGGCACTCATGGCCTTGCGCGGGGCCTCCGAAGGAAATATCTATCCCGCGATTAATCGCGCCAACTACGCGCACACGATCTACCCGCCCTTCGCGCAGATCTTCTTCTGGTTCGTCACGTTCATCTCACCAACCTTGTTCATGATGAAGACCGCGCTTGTTTTCTGTGAGGGAGTGACCGTCTGGTCTCTGCTCTGGCTGCTCCGCGCGTTCGGCCGCAGGCGCGAGCAGATCATCCTGTACGCCTGGGCACCCATCCTCATCTGGGAGATCGCCGGTTCCGGACATCTGGACTCGCTCGCCATGGCGCTCATCGGTCTCACGCTCGTCGCCAGGTACCAGCGCCGGCCCATGCTCACCGGACTCTTTCTGGCTCTCGCCGTCCTGACCAAGCTCTATCCGCTTGTGCTGTTCCCCGCGCTGTACATGCGTCATCCGTTCAATCGAAAGACCGGCTGTGTGGAATCGGGCGTCGAGTGGACGATGCCGGCAGTCATGGCTGCTCTCATCCTCGTCGGCTATGCGGCCTACTCCTCCGTGGGCCGTTTAGTCTTCGGCTTTCTCGGAGGCTACGTGGAGGAGGAAGGCATGAGCTCCGGCAAACGGTACTTCCTTCTGGACTTCGCCCATCACCTCCCTGGCCTGCACGCACTGCCGATCACAAGCTTCTTGGTCTTTGCGGCACTCATCTTCGCAGGCATCTCCTGGTGGGCATGGCAGACGGCCTCACCGAAACGAGGCGAACACGCTTCGCTGGCTCGTTCACTGCGGGAGCAGCTGCGGCCCCATCAGGCAGCCGCTTTTCTGCCACCCGCCTTTGCTCTGGCTGCAGCTCTCATGCTGCTCTTCAGCCCGCACTACGCGTGGTACGTCATATGGCTGGTCCCGTTCGTCACGTTGCTTCCCGTGCTGCCCGGCTTCACGTATGCCATGGGCTTCTTCTACCTGTACACAACCGCTCTCGCGGCCCCAGGTCCAAAGATGTTCCTTGCCAACGAGATTCTCTACGGCACCCTCATAGCGACGACCTGCCTGCAATACGCCGCCGCTCGTGTGCCTCCGCTTCGTCTTGGCTTTTGGACGGCCCGATCTCCCGCAGCGCCACACAGGCAACAGCACCCGGCCGCTTAGCCCTTAGAAGCGCGGCGACGAACCTACTTCCCCGATCCGGCCGCTCGCCTCGCTGCCACCCACCCAGGCTTCGTGACCTGCCGACTCCTGCCCAGCGCCAGTGACTCCTCCGGGACATCGTCCGTGATGCAGCTGCCCGCCGCCACATACGCACCCGCTCCGATCGTGACCGGTGCGACGAGAGTCGAGTCCGAGCCGATAAACGCGCCATCATCGATCGTCGTCAGGTGCTTGTGCACCCCATCGTAGTTACAGGTGATCGCGCCCGCACCCACATTCACGCCGGCGCCAATCTCCGCGTCGCCAAGGTAGCTCAGGTGGTTGGCCTTCGATCCCTTGCCGATCGTCATCTTCTTGGTCTCGCAAAAATTCCCGATGTGCGCGCCTTCGCCAATCCTGCTCTCCGGCCGCAGATGAGCGTAGGGCCCGATCATCGCCTTCGTTGCAACCTCCGCGCCATCGAGAATGCATCCGTTCCGCAGCAGAACCTCATCGCCAAGCCTCGAGTTCTGGACGACGGAGTACGAGCGAATCCGGCAGTCTGAACCGACCCGCGTCGCGCCCAGCAGCTGCACAAACGGTTCGAGGATCGTGTCCGCTCCAACCTCCACCGCTGCATCGATGACGCAGGTCTCTGGTCGAAGAATCGTCACGCCTTGTCTCATCAGGCGCTTCGCGGTCTCTAGTCGCATCGCCGCATCGAGGTGCATCATCTCGGCAATCGTGTTCGCGCCGAGCACCTCATCCACGCTCTCCGCCTTCACCGCGACCACGCGTTCTCCGTCGCCCACCAGCATGGCCGCAACGTCTGTGAGATAAAACTCGCCATGAGCGTTGTTCGTCGAGAGCAGATCCAGCTTCGGGAAGAGCGAAGCAGTTCGAAAGCAATAAATGCCTGAGTTGATCTCGGGCGCGGAAAGCTGATCCGGACGAAGCGACTTCTGCTCCACAATGGCGGTCACCTCGGCCGATCCCTCGGAGACCCGCAGCACACGCCCATAGCCGGTCGGATCCTGAGGAACCGCCGTCAGGATCGTCATCGCCGCCCGCTCCCGCAAATGCGTCTCACAGATAGAAGCAATCGTCTCCGGCCGAATAAGCGGGACATCGCCCGAGAGCACCAGCAGATGCTCAGGAGCTCCCACCGATGGCTCGTTCGCGAAGTAGGCCTTCACCTGCTGCAACGCATGGCCGGTCCCACGCTGCTCCGCCTGCAGCACGAAGCGCACTCCAGTCGCGGCAACCGCTGCCTTGACTCGATCCGCCTCGTGGCCGACGATGCAGAGGATCTGTTCAGGAGCCACGATCGCCTTTGCCGCGGCGATCACATGCAGCAGAAGTGCCTGTCCCCCGATCTCGTGCAGAACCTTAGGTCGCTTGCTCTTGAGCCGCGTGCCTTTCCCAGCAGCCATGATGGCGATCGCAAATCCATTCCTGTCCATAGACCTCAGATCCTCTCACGCCTGTGGTGGCGCGGCTCTCCCTCGGAAGCAGCAGCCTTACTGTGCCGGCGTTCCGCCCGGTGGCGGTGGAATCGTGACATCCACCGGTGTCACCGAACCCAGCGCGCTCAACTGCGGCTTGATCTGCTGCTCATTGCCGACCACGATAATGGCCAGCTTGGATACATCAATGTATTTGTTCGCCACGCGGGCAACATCGGACGCGGAGACTTTCTCCACACCCTGCCGATACTTCTCAAGAAAGTCGAGAGGATAGCCATAGAACGCGAGCGTCACCTGTTCACTCAGGATCTTGTCCGGCGAGTCATAGTTGAAGATGAATGAGTTCAGCACCTGGTCCTTCGCACTCTTCAACTCCTCCGCGCTCGGCGGCTGCGTCTTCAATTTGCTGATCTCGTCGAGCACCGCCTTCGTCGCCGGCACCGTACTCTCACTCTTCGTGCCGACCCCAACCACAAACAAGCCAGGGTGATCGTACGCGGCGCCGTAGCTGCCGCCCACCGAGTACGCTAGACCAAGTCTGGTGCGAACCTCCTGCACCACGCGCGATCCGAATCCGCCCGAGAACACCTCGTTCATCACCGCCAGGGCGTACAGATCCGGGTTGTTCCGCTCGGTTCCCATCCCGAAGACGTTGACGCTCGACTGATTCACATCGTTCTTCTCGACAAAGAACACGCCAGGCTTTGGTCCCGGAAAGTCGCTCTTGACCGGTGCGATCGCAGTGCCGCGCTTCAGCCCGCTCAGCGCAGCGCGCAGCTTCGTCTCCATCGCCGCACTATCGAAGTCACCGGAGATCGCAACAATCATTCCATTCGGAATGACGGTCTTCTGATGCCACTCCTGCAGGTCGGCAACCGTCACCGCGCCGATCGTCGCATACTCTGTCTCGCGCCCGTACGGACTGTTCTTTCCATACGCAAGCTGGCTGACCTCGCGGCCCGCTATCCCCTCCGCGCTATCATTGCGACGCGAGATACCAGTTGCGATCTGCTGCTTCGCCAGATCCAGCTTGTCGTCCTTGAACGCGGGATGCAGCAGAAGATCCGTTGCGAGCGCAAACACGCTATCGAAGTCGCCCTTCAGACTCGACCAGGAGAGGGAAGTCGACGCCAGCCCGCCATTGGTCTCGATGCGCGCCGCTTTGTTCTCCATCTGGTCATCGAGCGTGTCGCCATCGAGCGCCGCCGTGCCGCTGGTCCGCCACGTCTGTCCATACAGATTGACCAGGCCGGTCTTCGCGGCAGGCTCATCCCGTCGCCCACCACGAATCAGAATCGATCCATCGATGAACGGCAGCTCGTGATCTTCTTGAAGAAAGATCACCAGTCCATTCGGCAGCTCAATCCGTTTCGGCTGTCTCGGGTTGAAGGCGTGAAGCTCCGGAATCGGAATCTTGCTCCAGGGCTGCGCCGCTTGGGTCATTCCGTACTGGCTGCCCAGTGCCATGCACATTACCGCAAGAGAGCGCACCAGAGCTGATCGTGAGACGTCGAAGAATCGGCTCATAGACCACCGCCCGAAGGAGCCGCCGGTTTGGCTCCCGGCTTGGCTTTGGGAGCCACATACTCAATACGCGCGCTCGTCCGATTGCTATCAACAAAGAGCGAGTTCGCCACCCGCTTTACATCCGCTTTCGTCACCGCATCCACCTTATTCAGCTGTCGAAAGAGCTCGCGCCAATCGCCAAATCGTGTCTGGTACTCGGCAAGCTGCTGCGCTAGCCCTTCATTATTGCCGAGGCCTCGCAGCAGGTCCGCCTTCGCTCGCGTCTTGTAGCGCGCCAGCTCCGCGTCGGAGATCTCCTGTGTCTTCAGGAGCTCCAGCTCCTTGTGGATCGCCGCTCGCATCTGCTCCGGCGTATGTCCCGGAACTGGCACGGCGTACACCGCAAACATCGAGGGGTATTTGTCGCCAGGAAATCCCGGAATCCCCTCCGCCTCTGCAGAGATCTTCTGGTCCCGCACCAGGCTCCGGTAAAGCCGCGCCGTCCGCCCGTTCGAGAACAGATCCGCGATCGCGTCGTACACCGCATCATCCGGATCACGATAATCCGGCCGATGGTAGCCCTCGATATAAAACGGCTGTGTCGCCTCGCGGATCACCACAGTCTTCTCCGCAAACTGCTTCGGCTCGACCGTCGTCATCTCCCCGGGCGTCGGGCCTGCGGGAATCGCGCCAAAGTACCGCTCAAGCATCGGCATCGTGTTCGCCGTCTTGAAGTCACCCACGACGGCAACCACGATGTTCGATGGCACATAGTACTTCCGATGAAACGCCTCGGCCTCGGTTGCGCTTACCTGGCTGATCTCACTCTCCCATCCCACCGCTGGCACACGGTACGGATGCGCGGCATAGGCCGTCGCCAGAAACTGCTCCACCATGCGTCCAGTCGGCGAAGAGTCGGACCGCATGCGGCGCTCCTCCTGCACCACATCGCGCTCCTTGTAGAACTCTCGCTCGACCGGGTGCCCGATGCGCGCGCTCTCGAGATAAGCCCAGAGCTCCAGGCGGTTCGATGGCATGCTCCAGAAGTATTGCGTCGAATCTTCCCCCGTCGACGCATTGATGCCCGTTGCTCCGTTCTGCTCCGCGATCTGTGAGAACTGGTTCGGAACCACAAACGTCTGGGCCGAGGCCACGGCTGCATCGAACGCCTTCTTCAAGTCCGCCAGCTTCGTAGGGTCCTGTCCCACACGCTTGCGAAACTCGACATCATAGGCTGTCCACGCGGCTTCCACCTTCTCGAGCGCGACCTTCTCCGCAGGGTAGTTCGTCGTGCCGATCTCGTCCGTTCCTTTGAACGCCATGTGTTCGAACATGTGCGCGAGCCCGCTCTCGCCATTCGGGTCGTCGGCACTCCCCGCGTTCACCATGGTGTAGAAGCTGAACACCGGAGCCTCTGGACGTTCGCAGAGCACCAGCGTCAATCCATTCGGCAGCACCTTAACGGTCGTTCGCCGCTCGAAGCTCGCCAGATCCTGCGCCACGCCGAAGGTGCCGGCAACCAGGACACCGATGGCCAGGCATCGTCCTACCACTCGCTCCACTCGCAATTCCATACCTCACTTCGTCGATTACGGTCAGAATATAAGACGTGGCTTGGCTGCGGAGGACATCGTCAACGATTCCCGCGCGAGCGGATGCGGGCCGCAAGCCGATGGAGCTCGCCAGAGAGGATCGCAACGGCAGCCGCGGCCGCTATCCCTGAGATCAGGCCCCAAACGACGCTGCTGCCAGCAGACGCAGCTTCCGCCTTCAAATCCACCACAGCCGCCGCTGCAAGAAACTGTTCTTTGGTCCACAGGTTCCGGACCACGGAGGGTCCTCGCCGAAGGCTCGCTCCTGCCGCTGTCTTCCAGTCACCCCGCTCCACCGCCGCGATCAATCGTGGGTACTCCGCAAACAGCCGCCCCGGCCCCAGGTTGTACACCATATCCAGAAGCGCCAGCTTCGCCGCGTCCGGCAGCGCGTCGTACCCGTGCACATGCGAACGCAGATACCCCTCAAAGCCCTCCAGAGCATCCCGGAGCTTCGCCTCGATGGTCTCTTCCGATAAGGCCAGCCCTCCCTTGCTGAAGTAGGACTTCGCGACTTGGCCTCTCTTCATCGCGCTCACTCGCGCGAACTCGCGGTTGATCTCATCGGGAGTTGCGGGCCGCCCGCTCATCGCAAAGGGCAGAGCGCTCGCCGCCGCCTCGTTGACCAGCATCATGCCGATGCCCACCGTCACCTTGCCTACTGTGTCCAGGTACATCCATGGCACCGATCCTTCAAACTCCCGGATCTTCGCCACCGATTGCTCGAGATATCCAGCCATATCCCAACCTAGCACGCATGAGGGGCAGATAGGATTGCCCCGGCGCTCCCTGACCAGCCCTGAACAGCACGCCGATGGACCCTGCGTCAATCCCCCACATCTCGTACCATCACTCCCTCTGTTGGCTACAGATCTGCTCTTGCGACGGCCTCCACGTCCTGTAACCATCAGGGCGATCATGCATAAGCGCCTGCTAACCCGACGTCCAACGAGTCCTCATCCGCAGCCACGCTGGCATCTCGGCCGCGTCCTCCGCGAGATCTCGCTCTCGACGCTCGCCGCCCTGTCGCTTTCGCAGGCCACAGTCGCCTCGGCACAGCAGCAGGCGATCGCAACCCGGTCGCCCCACGCCATCCAAGCCAATGCAGCGATCGACTCTGGAGCGGTGCCTTCCTCGCAGCCGCTCACGCTCACGCTCCGTCTTCAGCAGTCAACCGCTCAGATCGCCGCTCTCGACCAACTTCTCACCGCGCAGACCGACCGAAGCTCCCCGTCATACCATCATTGGCTCACCCCAGCCGAGTTCGCGGCACAGTTCGGCGTGAACGATAGTGACCTCGCGCAGCTCACCACCTGGCTCGCCGGCCAGGGCCTTACCGTGAGCTCCATCTCTCCCGCCCACACTCGCATCTCCGTCACGGGCCCCGCCGGACAGGTGCAAGCCGCCTTTGCGGTGCCCCTGCGACGCATGACCACCACCGGAGGCGTCTACTTCGCGAATGCAGTCCAGCCAACCGCCGCCTCGCGAGTCGCCTCCGTCATCGCCAGCATCTCCGGCATGGACGATCTCCCCTCGACCGCCTCGGCACGCATCACGTTGGGTGACAGAATGACCTCATCCTCGCCCGTGATCGCCCCGCGGGCAGCGAGCGCGTCTCCCACCGCGAACCTTGTCAGGACCTCCACATCCTCGACCTCTGCGGGATCTGTCACAGCCGACCCTCTCGCCGATCTGGCCGCATTAGTCGATGCCAACACCTCCGCCGTCCTCACTCTCTCGTCCACCGCATGTCTCACCGATCTGTCGGCCGCCGAGGTCGCCGACTACCAGGCCCTGCTGCGTCAAGCCACCGCACAGGGCATCACCACCATCTCCACCAGCGACTGCGCAGCTAAAGGCGGCACCGCGGAGACCCCGGGCTTTCCCGCCGCCCTCGGCGAGGTCACCGCCATCACCCTCGCACCCACCCCCGCCACCACCCCCGCCACCACCTCCGCCGAAGTCCGCCCAGCCTGGCAAGCCGCCCCTGGTCTTCCCGCGGACGCCCTGCGCCACGAACCTGATCTCACCACCGACTCGGCCGAAGCGCTCGCCACCACCTTCCGAACCCTGGTACAGCAAACTGGCCAGCGTCTCGGAAACGTCAACGCCACGCTCTACGCACTGGCCAAGACACCCGACCTCTACACCCAACCCAGCCCCTCCGTGGCGGCTTCCTCTTCAGACACGTCCGCAGTCGGAACCTGGGAACCAGCCTCGGGCCTCGGGAAGGTCAACCTCGCAACCCTGCTGAAGGTCTTTCCCCGCGCAACCACCGCCATCTCCACCATCACCGGGGTCCAGTCTTCGAGCTACGCCGTCGGCTACGGCGACAGCTTCACCCTCACCGCCAAGGTCGTCCCCAACTCCTATGGCGCCACCAACCCGACCGGCACAGTCGTCTTCACCGCCTCCTCCCAGGGAACCCTGGGCAGCTCCACCATCGACGGCAACGGCAACGCCACCCTCATCCCTGATGTTCTTCCCGTTGGTAGCTATGCCATCTCCGCCGTCTACTCGGGCGACGGAACCTACACCGGATCCGCAAGCACGATCAAAGCCACTGTCACCATCAGCCCGGTCACCGCCAAGCTCACCGCCTCCGTCGCTCCGGCCACGAACGTTCCCTACGGAGCCACCGCCACCGTCACCGCCACCGTCGCTCTTCCAGGCGCGAACGCCGCCCCCTCCGGGCCCGTCTCCGCGCAGATCGAAGGCATCACCGGCGCCCTCTACACCGCCATCCTCAGCCCGAACCCCGGCGGCAACACGGCCACCGCCAACATCGTCATCTCCATCCCGCCGCCAGGAACCTACGAGCTGGACGTCACCTGCCAGGGCACCACCAACTACCAGTGCCAGACCCCGCCCCGGCTTCCGCTCATGACCGTCAAGGGCTACACCAACACCACCGTCTCCGTCACGCCCGCGGCCCCGCAGGCCGGCCAGCCCATCACCCTCACCGCCACTGTCGCGAACGCCGGCAATGGCACCGGCACCTACGTCTACAACGGCTCCATCAGCTTCTACGACTCCGGCAAGCTGCTCGCCACCGCCCCCGTCGCCACCAACCAGGCCACCATCAGCCTCGCCCTCTCCGGCAACCGCACCCACACCATCACCGCCACCTACACCGGCGATTCCAACTGGAGCACAAGCACCTCAGGCGCCGTCTCCGTCTCTCCCACCATCCTGCCCGACTCTCTCACCCTCGCCTCCACCGTCACCAGCTCGAACTCACTCGCCGGCGTCAACATCATCTTCACCGCAACCACCACCACCACCATCACCTATGGCACCGGCCCGACCGGCACCATCACCTTCTTCGACACCTTCAACGGCGCCGTCGTGCAGCTCGGCAATCCCGCTACCCTCGTTGCAAACGGACCCACCGCCTCGATCGGCCTCTTCACCACCACCGGCCTTCTGCCTGGCACCCATCACATCTACGCCCAATACAGTGGCGACGATAACTACGCCTCGGCCATCAGCCCCGTCCTTGTGCTCTCCCTCTCTGACTTCAGCGTCACCATGACGCCAACCTCACTCTCCCTCGCCCAGGGCAAGAGCCAGCAGGTCACCGTCTTCGTCGGAGAGAGCGGTGGCTTCTCCGGGACCGTCAGCCTCGGCTGCACCCCGCCCTCGTCCTCCCTCGCCACCTGCAACTTCGCCCCAGCCTCCGTAACGGGCGGCGGCTCCACCGTCCTCACCATCACCACCACGGCGGCCACCTCGTCATCAGCCCGGCCTGCATCAGGCGACAGGTCGAGCCTCTGGACCGCCGGGACAGGGGTCTCCCTTGCCGCTCTCCTGATCCTCCTTCTTCCGCGCCGCCGGGTCCTCCCCTCGCTCCTGACGATCCTCTTCGCCGCCGGCGTGCTCTCGGCGAACCTGGGCTGCGGTCTCGGCGTCACCAGCGCGGCAGGCAGCACCTCCAGCACCGGCACGGACTCTTCAGGTGCAACAACCAACAACGGATCGCCCCTCGGAACCCAGAACTTCGTCATCACCGCCGCCGGCAGCGACGGCGTCAACACCATCCGCCACACGTATCAGTACCAGGTCACCATCCAATAGACGTCACCGCTTAATCTCTGCCGGCCGACCGCAACTTTCCCCGAGCGTCCGGTTTCACACCCGTGAAGTCTCCCCAGCTTTGCACCTGGTAAACGTTCTGCCGCTCTCAGGCCTTCCGTCCCAGCGCAAGACCTGAGACTCTAGGACTGTCTATGCCGAGCCTCCCCCGTTGCATCCGCCGCCCCCTGTCCTTCGCCGCCTTGTTTCTGTCGCCTCTGGCCGCTCTCGCCGTTAGCCCTCCAAATCGCATCGCAAGCGTCGACAACAGCTCTCGCGGAGCAGTCGCGCATAACGTCGCTGGCCGTACAAAAGCGGCAGCCGACCTGGGGCAGGCTCCCTCGGGCCGCCGCATGGAGGGTATCACCCTCTTCTTCAGCCGCACCGCCGCCCAGCAGACCGCGCTCGATCAACTCATGGTCGCCCAGCAGACCCCAGGCTCGCCGCAGTACCACAAATGGCTCACACCCACGCAGTTCGGACAGCAGTTCGGCCTCTCCGCCGCGGATCTCGCCAAGGTGCGGAGCTGGCTGACCGCGCAGGGTCTTGCCGTCTCCTACGTAGCCCCCAGCAACTCGCTCATCACCGTCGGGGGCACCGTCGCGCAGGTGCAGCAGGCCTTCGGCACCAGCATCCACTCCCTCCTGTCTCGCGGGGAGCAGCACATCGGCAACGTCTCTGACCCCATTGTTCCCGCTGCCATCGCCAATGTAGTCTCCGGCATCGGCGGTCTCAACGACTTCAAGCTCGTCTCACACGCGCGCTCTCGAGTGGTTCCCGCTCCGGCCTTCACCTCGGCCCAGGGTGCGAACGCGCACTATCTCGCGCCGGCTGACTTCCAGATCATCTACGACTCCAAGCCTCTGCTCGCGGCCGCTGTGAATGGCACGGGCGCAACCATCGCGGTCATGGGCCAGACCGACATCTCACTTCCGGAGGTTGCCGCCTTCCGCTCGGCTGCCGGCCTGCCCGCCCAAACACCGCAAGTGATCACGGCGACCACAACCGATCCCGGGAGCCAGTCGGGCGACATCCCTGAGGCGCAGCTCGATGTAGAGTGGGCCGGCTCCTCCGCGCCAAACGCGCAGATCATCTATGTGAACAGCTCCTCGGCAACAGCAAGCGGAGCGTTCAGCTCCCTGCAGTTCGCCATCACAGAAGACGTCGCCCCAATCCTCTCCATCAGTTATGGAAACTGTGAGCCGGCCTTGGATGCTGCGTTCGTCGCCAGCTTCAGCGCTCTCCTCCAGCAGGGAAATGTACAAGGGCAGACCATCATCGCTCCCGCCGGAGACGCGGGTGCCACCGACTGCGATGCGGATTCGGTCAGTGCGGCAGACGGCCTCGCCGTCGACTTTCCCGCCAGCTCCCCCTATGCCACCGCCGTGGGCGGAACCATGTTTAACGACACCGCCTCGCCAACCTCCTATTGGCAAAGTACAACTGGCACCACGGATCAGGTCACGTCCGCTCTCGGCTACATCCCGGAGGCTGTCTGGAACGAGTACGCGTCCTTCGCTAGCCTCGCGTCAGGCGGCGGCGGTGCCAGCGTGTACTTCACAAAACCGGTCTGGCAGGTCGGCAACGGCGTCCCGGCTGACCTCTCGCGAGATGTCCCGGACATCGCCCTCAATGCGGGCGCAAACCACGACGGATATCTCTATTGCGTCCCGGTGGTTACCGATGTGACCACCATCGCCTCTTGCTCAAGCGGCTTCCGTGATGCTTCCGGCGGCCTCACCGTAGTCGGCGGAACCAGTGCAGGCGTGCCTTCGTTTTCCAGTCTGCTGGCCCTCGTGGAACAGAAGATCGGCGCAACCACTGGTCTGGGCAACATCAACCCGAAACTGTACGGTCTGGGCGGTACCTCCGCCTTTCACGACATCACCACCGGCAATAACAACAGCCCCTGCGTCAGCGGCGCGCCCGATTGCCAGACCGCAAACACCATCGGATTCAGCGCCGTAAGCGGCTATGACCTCGCAACCGGGTGGGGCAGCATCGACGCCTACAATCTTGCCAACGCCTGGACAACTGCGGTGTCAGCAGGGGGCGCAAGCACGACCGGCGCGCTCGGCTCTGTAACAACCGTGCAGCTCCCCCCAGGTGCGCAGAGCTGTGGCATCAACAGCGGCTCAATCACGATATCGGTTTCGGTCCAGTCGGTGAACGCGTCCGCAACGTCCGCTATCCCGACAGGTTCCGTGCAGATGCTGATCGACGGTGCCGCGGTGGGAGGTCCCGTCACCCTGACCGGCGGAGGGGCAACGATTACCTACTCGACAGCAGGCCTAAGCTCCGGCGCCCATAATGTCGCCGCGGTATATCTCGGCGATCCGACCTTTGCTCCGTCCAAGAGCTACCTGGCCGCTACGGTCCTGCCGAATACTCTCGCCCCAACGAAGATCATCGACATCGTCTCGACAACTGTTCCCGACTTCGCTCTCTCACCGTGCCTGCCAGCCGTCTCGGTAGCGTCCGGAGGAACCAGTGCTCCCGTCACTCTGACGGTCTCTTCCTTCAATGGCTTCGGCGGTCCGGTGACCTTCACGGCCAGCACCGATTCCAGTCTCGCCGCCGGTTTCACCTTCAGCGCTCCGTCCGTTACCGTCTCTTCCTCAACTCCCGGAACCGCCACACTCAGCTTCTCGGCGTTCACGTCGTCAACGAATGCTGTCGGCGGCTCCGGGCTCGTCCGTCGCCCGGCTTCAGGAACGGCCAGCATGCAGCGCACCGGTCTGATCAGTACCGGTGCGGGAGCTGCCGCGCTTGCCTCTGTTCTGTTCCTCGCCCTGCCAAGGCGTAGACGCTTCTTGGGGCTCCTCGTCGCCATCCTCTCCGTCTCTGCCCTAGGGCTCAGCGGCTGCGGTTCAGGCGCGACCCCCATCAATGGCGGCAGCGGGACAGGGACGGGAACCACGACAAGTCCCACACCGGTCGGCACCTATCTGGTCAACGTCACCGCAAGCGGGACCAACAGCACGGGCCAGGCTCTGGTCCACACGGTGATCCTCACCCTGAATGTCACCCAGTAAGCGTCACCGGTCCTCACAAGAGCCGCGCACACTGCGCGGCTCTTCTTCGCTGTTGTCCACCGCAAGCTCAGGCAAAACCTGTCCTGTGGCGCAACTACCCCCCGTGCCTTGCTATCCTCAAGAGCAAGGGACATAGGTTGCGTCTCCCTTCATCGGCCGCACGGGCTTGGGGTCGTCGCGGTACGAACTGGGAGCAAGAGCCTGCCACGGACCGCGGATTCCAGGGAGCGCCGCATGTTGAAGATTCGGCTTGGCACAGCAATCCCTGGGTTGGTCCAGACCTAAGTCGCATCGTTCGAATACTTTGCGAATAAGTATGGGGGTAGGCCCCCGAAACACGGAACAACGACCAGCGACATTCAGTTATCCTGGCTCGGTCTCACCGAGTGTCCGCTGGACTTGCGTCAGCGCAATGAACTCATCCTGCGCGGAACAAGACCGTCCCTCCTGTGGAGCCCGCGTGTAACTCCCATCCGGGTGCAGCAGGCGCGCCTTCACATTGTCTCTGAGATACGCCTCCAGGATCTCCTCGCGGAGTCGCTTGCTCAACTCTGGCTGCAGCACGGGAAACACCACCTCACATCGTTCGTAAAGGTTCCGTGGCATCCAGTCCGCGCTTCCACAGAAGACCTCCGGCTCGCCCCCATTGCCGAAGCTGAAGATGCGGCTGTGCTCCAGGAAGCGTCCGACAATCGACCGTACCCGGATCCGTTCACTCATCCCCGGCACACCCGGCCGCAAGGAACACATTCCACGAATAATCAGATCGACCTCCACCCCGGCCTGGCTCGCCTCATAGAGCGCTTCTACGCAGCCTCGATCGAGCAAGGCATTCATCTTCGCCACGATGCGAGCCGGCCTGCCCGCCCTCGCATGCTCCGCCTCTCGTCGAATCAGCTTCTCGAGATCGGCCGCCAGCGTGAGCGGAGCCACCATCAACGGTCGGTACGCATCCCCCTCCGCCTCCGCCGTCAGGTAGTTGAAAACCGCCTGCACCGCCGAGGTGATCTCCGGCTTCGCCGTCAACAGGCTGATGTCCGTGTAGAACCGCGCCGTCACCGGGTTGTAGTTTCCCGTTCCCAGGTGCGCGTAGCGGCGAACCACCCCATCCGCATCGCGCCGCACCAGCAACGCCAGCTTGCAATGCGTCTTTAGACCGAAGATTCCATGAAAGACACCGACTCCCGCATCCTCAAGCTCCCGCGCCCAGCGAATGTTTGACGCCTCATCGAACCGCGCCATCAACTCCACCACCACCGTTACATCTTTGCTCTGTGCCGCCTCAATCAGCGCCCGAAACATCGACGAATCCGCACTCGTCCGGTAGAGCGTCTGCTTCATCGACATCACCGCCGGATCCGCGGCACCCGATCCGACAAACCCTTCCACCGTCTTGTAGCTGTCAAATGGGTGATGCAACAGCACGTCATGCGCCCGCAGTTCCTCGAACAGGTCCGCCGACTTCGCGTCCAGCTTGAACTCCTTACCCGAGAACACGGGATACTTCAGGTCCGTGCGCTTTGCGGCGGAGTACAGGTTCATCAGTCGAGAAAGATTGACTGGCCCATCCGTCCGGAAGACCTGCCACGGCTCAAGCTCAAAGTTCGTGATCAGTCTCTGTGTGATCTCCTCCGTGGCAGAACACTCAATCTCAAGCCTTACTGCGTCACCCTTCCGCCGATTGTGTAGCTCCGCTCGGACACTCTCGAGCACCGACCGCGACTCTTCCTCCTGCATGTACAGGTTGCTATTTCGTGTCACCCGGAACGCGGCGCTCTCCAGTACCTGGTACCCGCGGTACATTCGCTCAACCTGCGACTCGATTAATTCATGCAACAGAATGAAGTCGTTCGTGCCCTCTTTCCCCGGCAGGCTGACAAGCCGCGGTAGCGAGCGCGGTACTGTCAGCACTCCCAAAACAGGCACCGTAGCCAACCCCGCCGTGTGGTTTCGCTTGTGCCGTAGCAGCAACGCAATGCAGAGTGCCTTGTTGAGCACACGGGGAAACGGATGAGAGGGATCAATCGTCACTGGCGTGAGCAGTGGATCGACCTCATCGGCATAGAACTGGAGTGCGGCCTTTCGGGCTGCATCATCGAGCTCCCTCCATTGCAGTACACGGATCCGTTCAGCCGATAGCGCCGGCAGCAGCTGCTTGTTCCAGCAGCGGTATTGCGCCTTAACAAATGCTTCGATCTGTTCTATTAACAAACTCAATCGCTCTTCGAGCGTCAGGCCGCCTTCGTCTGGAGCCTGCGCCTGATTATCACCATCCTCAATCCGTTGCATCATCCCGGCAACTCGGATCTCGATAAATTCGTCCAAATTGCTCGCCGTAATCGCGAGGAACTTCACTCGTTCCAGCAGCGGATTGCTCGCATCAACGGCTTCCTCGAGCACCCGTTCATTGAAGCGCAACCAGCTTTCATCACGGCTGAAGAAGCGCGTCACGACCGGGGGCTCAACCACAGTCGACACCGGCGTCTTAGCTTTTCGCTTGGACGCGTGTTTCTTTCCGGCGTGTTTTGCGGGTTTCGTCACAGCTTCTTGCTTCTCTGTCTTGTTGCGGTGGGCTGAAGTCATGGTTGGCTTCTTGAGCTTACGTCACTGACATTAATGAACTGAGTATTTCGACGGGGAGCTCCAAAGCCCGTCTTCTGCTCAAATCACCTCAGACCGCAAATGAGAACGGCAGCCAGGAACAGGCCGCCGTTCATTTCGCTTGCTTCGCATCCCTCATAGGTGCCGGTGCATAGTCCAGCCCAGATACTTCTCCGCAGCTTCCATGACAGGGCTCGCTACGGAGGAGAAGTTCGCCGCGACGTGGTGCTCGAAACCGTTTTCACAGATATAGCGCAGCAACTCCTGCATCCGCGGGATTTCGACTACACCAGCGCCGCCGAACGTCTGCAGCGGATCGTCGGTGAACCTGCCCTCGCCGACATAGCCCGTGATGCGACCGTTGAAGTCGTCGGTAGAAAACCTAGCAAAGCTCATCGCCCCAGCCTTTACGGTTCCGTCGAGCGTTCCGTACGTGTTCTCCTTGCCTACTGTGCCCGCAATGATCTGCTGGAAGTCCATCTTTACTTCTTTGAAGAAGTGCTTCGGTAGGTTTGAGCAGTGAAAGCAGACAGCCTTGTCGGGGTCGTCACCGTAGTTGTTATTCCAATCGAGCAGTGCGCTCGGCGTCTCGCTCGCCAGACCCAGCGCGTACATGCTAAGCGTGCCCATTGTGTCCGTCTCGCAAGCACTCGGAATCAGCTGTTCACTCATCATGCTCATCACGGTGCAGGGAACCACGCCGAAGTATTCTTCCATCGACGTCCAGCACTGAACTGAGCTGATCGTCAGCTCGTGCGAGGTCATAAAGCCGTCAATAACCACGCCCAACTTGGACATCTTCAGCAGCGCCTCTTCGGGCGTGTTGTTCAGCGGCAGGTAACTCTTGATCTTCGCCAGCTTCTCCTGCACGCGTGCCTCGCTGTCCGGCAGCTTTGCAATCTGTCCAAAGACCTCACTCAGATCCAGGGTGTCCACCGTGATACCCGATCGCTCCAGCAGCTTCTCCGAGTACCGAACCGTGTTGAAGGCGGCGGGTCTCGCGCCGATAGCACCGATGCGCAAGTTCTTAAAACCCTTCACCACACGGCAAACAGACGCAAACCACTCCAGATCCGCCTTGAACTCATCCGAACCGGGTGCCTCTGTATGCAGCCGCGTAAGCGAGTAGGGGATCCGATACTGCTTCAGGTTGTTGCAGATCGACATCTTCCCGCAGAAGCTGTCACGCCGAAACGCGATTGACATTTTGCCCGCGTGATCCGGTGTCGCCTGGATCAGAACCGGGACGCGTAGATCCGCCAGCCGCAGTGCATCCGCCAGACCGCGTTCCTCACCGAAGTTTGGCAGCGTAATGATGAGCCCATCGATCTCCTTCGCATGCTTCTGAAAGAGTGACGCACACTTTTTCGCATCTTCGTAGCTCTCCACCGCTCCGTGCGCCGTGTCCTCGGGTGACAACACAATGGCCCTCATCCCCGCTGCCTCAAGTGCCGCAACCATCTCCAACCGCCCACTCGTTGCGAGATGGCTTGGAAAGAAGCCGCGGTTGCCAACAAGTACACCAAACGTCATCTGCCTGCCCATCGACACTCCTCATTCACTCGCCTAACGGCGCATACACTGGTTTGCTGCGTGAGCAGCCTTAATCAGCCACAGCCTGAATCTGCGCGTGCGGTTCCGTCGGAGTGATGCGATAGCCCCTCCAACCGTAATAAATCACGAACAGATAGCAGAGAAACGGCAGGAACAACGAGTGGTGAATCCCATACCGGTCCGCCAGAAAACCCATAAGCACGGGGATCAAGGCGCCACCGACAATACCCTGAACCAGCAGACCCGATCCGCGACCAGTCAGCGGTCCGAGTTCGGCCACAGCCAGAGTAAAGATCGTGGGAAACATGATTGAATTGAACAACCCGACCGCCAGGATTGTCACTGCCGCAAAGTACCCTGTACCAAGCAGTGAACACAGCACCAGCGCACCTGCGCCGACGCCGCTCCATGCCAGCATCTTCGAGGCAGACAGCTTCTGCATTACCGCAGATCCGATAAAGCGCCCCACCATCATGCCGCCCCAGTAGAGCGCCACGAGCTTCGCGCCCTGCTGCAAGGGCAAACCTGCGATTGAGGGATCGGCCAAGTACTTCACGAGGAAGCTGCCGATCGAGACCTCCGCGCCCACGTAGATGAAGATTGCAACGGCTCCGAGGTAAAGGTGTGGATGGTTCCAGACGCTGTCTTCCTTCGTGTTCAGCGTGCTGGGGCGGTAGTCTCGAGTAACCTCCAGGCGAGGGAAGCGATACAGTGCAATCGCCAGCGCCAGCACTGCGAGGATGACGGCGAGCACAACGTATGGAAACTTCACGCTGGCCGCCTGCTGCATCCGCACCGTTACGGCGTCTGATGCATGTACCTGAATGTTCTTTGCTGAAGCGGCGGCTGCACCGCCAAGAATCAAAACACTCCCTACATACGGCGCAACGGTATCGCCAAGCGTGTTGAACGCTTGCGTCAAATTTAGCCGGCTTGAGGCCGTCTCCGGAGGTCCAAGGATGGTCACATATGGGTTCGCTGCAACTTGCAGTAGCGTAACGCCAGCCGCCAGGACTACCTGCGCTGCTAGAAAGAAGGCATACGAGATCGCCGTAGCGGCCGGCACAAAGAGCAATGCCCCGACGCCCATTGTCAGCAGGCCGATCACCATCGTCCGTTGGTACCCCACCCACTCCACCAGCTTGCCGGCAGGCTGCGCGAAGATGAAGTATGACCCGAAGAACGCCAGTTGGATCAACGACGCTTGCACATAGTTCAACGAGAAAATCGACTGCAGGTGCGGAATCAGTGCATCGTTGAGAACGGTGCAGAATCCCCAGATGAAGAAGAGAGTCGCGACCATAGCCATCGCACTGTAGTTCGTTGAACCCGGATTGTTGCTCAAAACCGTGTTCTTGCCTGAGGGAATCATCGCCATACGTCGAGGAGGATCACTTTCTAGCCGCAACCAACGGCTTTGCTACGGAATGCGTCGACAGCTTTAGTTTCGAACCATAGTTCTGACGTTCTACTCTGCCATCGCTTCACCTCGCGGCTGAAGTAGGCGCTTGTTGTCCTTCCTCGGTACAGGCCAAACAGCAGCCAACACTCTGGAGCGAGGTATCGCAGAAAACGTTGCCTTATGAAGGCTTACCGCTTAGAACCGCAAACGGCTTGACTATACCAGCTACACAGTGGCTTCGGCTTGGCCGTCTTTCGTCTCGCGAATGCTACGTCGAATCCTGCTTTGACATCTCCGCATGCGTCAGCGACTCTCATGAATGACATCGATCGTCAGCACACATATTCTTAGGAGAAACCCTATGCGCAAAGGCACACTCAGGACACTTGCTCTCACCATCGTAACGGCAATTGTCGTCTCACCCACCTTCGTCTTCGCCCAGACTGCCAGCCAGGATATGAAGAACGCCGGCTCGGACACCAAGAGCGCCAGCAAGAACGCCGGCAGCAGCATCAGCAAGGGCACAAAGAAGGGGTATCGCAAGACAAAAAGCGGAACCAAGAAGGCGTATCACAAGGTTGATGGAAACCCGAACACGAAGTAAGCGGATACATAGTCGGACTGATGACTAGGATCGTCAGGTCAAGGTTGATCGGACCTAAATGTCTTGCAGGCGATCCGCGACCGGTCACGGCAAAGAGGCGCTGAGCTCACAGCTCGCGCCTCTTTCATCCATACTGTGAACAGTCTGTGCCTTTCTCAGCTCAAAAGCACACCATCACCGCTACGTCGTGGCCAGATCAGCACTGCCGCGCCCCCTACCATCGCGATCCAGTAAAGATCCGCTCCAAGTAGGTGCACCAACTGTAGCCACACTGGGGCCAATAGCAGCACATCCGCCGCGCCGAGTACGAATTGCATCGCCAGCAATCCTGTAATCACCCGAACCAACCGGCTTTCCCCCCGCCGCCATGCCGTCGCCAGCAGCCACACCACGAAAACCGCCGCTGCCACGGCACTCGCCGGGTGCACCCAACGCACTCTCAAGAGCATCGGCGCCGTGCGAGAGAAATCTGCAGCAATGGCCGCACGCAGATTCACAGACGGATATAGCGTATCGCCCAGTGCTGCCAAACTCCCACTTACGCCCACCAGCAGCGTCGCTCCCAAGCCCGCTATCGCCCAAACCATCTCACCCCCATGCACGCGCATCTCGCGCCAGCGCTGTCCCGTCCCAAGTAACCGCGCTGTCAGCGTTAATGCGCCCAGCAACAGCAGTGTGTTCGAGAGGTGCACACTCAGCATAACCACTCGCCCAAGGCTTTGATTTCCGGTTACGTAACCCAGCTTGACCAGCAATGCCCCGAGAAAGGCTTCGTTGATCAACAGCAACCCAGACGCTATCGCTACGGCACGAGCCGCTTGCCCCTTCTCTGTCGATCGGAATACCCACACCAGTAGCCCGATGACAGCAAACGTAGCCCCACCGGTCATGCACCGGTGCGTAAACTCGATCATCGTGTCAATCCTGGGTGCCAGCGGCACCACTTGGCCATTGCACAATGGCCAATGATTCCCACACCCGGCGCCAGATCCTGTCGCCCGTACCAAGGCGCCCCAAAGAATCACGAGCACGTTGTACCCGACCACCGCCCACGCGTACCACGTTGCCAGCGCCCGTGACCGTGTCCATCCGCCGCTCGAAATCGCTGACATCGCTGTGGTCGCCACAGATTCATTCTACGAGCGCTTCACAGCCCGCAGCGTTTGACCCAACTCCCACTACCCATTACACTCACAAAGGTGGCGACGCGTTGTACCCCGTGGCCCAATTCGCAATAGCCTGCGTTGCCCCCTCGTTCAATGGTAGGACCGACGACTCTGAATCGTTCAATCGGGGTTCGAATCCCTGGGGGGCAACCATCTCCTTACTTCCGCGTACTCTCCTGAACTTCCCCGAACTGTGGCAAACGCTCTTGATGAACCACTTAGATGACTTTGAGGTGCGAGGAGGTGCGCTGCGGTGCGTCTCCAGCCAACCACAATGTGGGGTGCAGATCGGGGTAGAATTCCGCCGAAGGGTGGGGTATCGAGAAATACCTCGGTTGGTTGAGGTGAAAAATGGCTCTGACGGACACTGCAATTCGTAGTGCAAAGACGCAAGACAGGCCTTACAAACTCTACGATCGGAATGGTCTCTTCCTGCTGGTAAACCCCACGGGATCGAAGCTTTGGCGGTGGCGCTACCGCATTCTCGGCAAAGAGAAGCTCATGACTTTAGGTGAGTACCCGTTAGTCGGTCTCGGCCAGGCTCGGGAGCTTCAGCTCGTCGCACGTAAGGAGCTTGCGGGGCGCGGATCCCATGGCTGAGCGCAAGACGTCCGCTGAAGCCAGGCGCAATGAGATTAGGACGCGCGAGCGCGAGACTGGTCGAAGTTTCGAAAAGTAGTTTACTCGTGGTGGGAGTGGTGGTCGACGGAAAATCCCGCGTCATGCTGATACGGTGTTGCGACGTTTGAAGGCTGACGTGTCCCCTGCAATCTAGCGATCCGTTTGATGTCTTCCTGAACATCGTCGAGATCGAAGGCAGGGTTCTGATCGTTCTGGGTGATGTTGTTGATGTCGCGGCCCATGAAGGATAGGGGAAGGGTGGCGAAGGTGGGATTAGACGCGGGATTCGAGGAGACGCCGCCGGGATTATCAACCGGCTGCCGCTCGGAGGGCGGCGTGAAGACGTCGAGCGAAGAGCCCCAGAATGGCTGCGGGTCTCCAACCACCGGAAGAGCGGCGTTCGTCGTTGTGTAGTTCGCACCCAGGCTGGGATGCTTCACCCATTGGGTCTCACCGGACTGTCCGGCGATCATGGCGATCGCATTGGGGGTGGAGGGTCCGACGACGGTGTCGAAGAAGTTGTCGAAGAGTGTGAAACGATCGGCGTAGTTCCACAAAAATGGCACGGTGTCTCAATCGACGTGAGACATAACTAGCTCGCCAAACTGTTCGCGTTCGAGGGAGGGGGTGCTGGTCGGTTTGCCTGTGCTGCCGAGCGTCACGCCTTCTTCGACGAGCGAGTAACGATCATTACGCGCGACGAATCTCTTGTCGAAGTCGAGCTTGGTGTCCATCGGGACGTGGCTATGGTTGACCGAGGCGGTGTCCGCTGGATAGAGGGGGACACTCTTGCCGTTCACATCCTTTGAAAGCAAAGCTCTCCATCACTAACAGAGGCCGGAATCTTAAAGGGCCGGATGGTGGTGAGATGGCCCTTTGTGTCGACAAAAGGTTGGATGAATCCGGGAGTCTCGGCGGCAGATTTTGACTAGAGATTATTGGCTCTGGATAGCTGCCAAAATAAAAGTCGAAGGATCGATTCTCCTGAAACAGAACGAAGACGTATTTGATCTTCTTCTGAAGCAGCAGCAGCTTTTGTTCGTGCGTGAGCCGGGGAGCGTCTTCCACGCGAACCATGCGCTTCGAGACCGTCGCACTTGACTTCGAGCAAGTGTGAGCTGGTCAGTCTCGAGCTGGGCGGAAGTAGCCTCGCGGCTGGTGGAGGTTTGCTGGGCAAGCACAGCAAGAGGCTGAGCAAGCACTGCACTCATCACAAGGGAAGCGCACTGAACTCTTCTCCGTAGGTTATGCATCATAGGATTCTTCTTCGGACTGTAAGCGGCGAGGTGGAGGGATGAGTTCCTAACGAGCTTGCCTTGAGACAGGCAACGCATGTGTGACGAAGCCGTTAAATCCCATGGCTCCCGTGTGAATCTCTAACTTTGGACGGCGATGACTCCTTGTGATTTTTCGGGTCGGCCGCTCGGGATCATCGTCAGATACTTCAACCTTCGAGAACCCACGTATAGCGGCAAGGCTATCCGTTGCCGCGCGTCCGAATAAAGTCGTAAGTCTGTTCAATTGGGGCGACGTTCATGCGACGAACGATATGGTTTAGCTGGGCGGTGCCTGCGCCAGATGGCGCAACGCTGACGTTTGCAGATGAGGATGTTGACAGCACCCTGTGCTGCTCTAACCGAAGAGGGTTCGAAGCAAGCAATCAGCAATGTATCAAGTACAAAGTGAGCAGACGGTGCAGGCTCCAGCCTACAAGAGCGTTTTCAATACCGGGGCGATCTGCACCCGAAGACCCAGCTGATTAATTACAAAGTCGGGAGACATACTCGCGAACCACCACATGAGCAGTACGACAGTAGTCGCTCTGGCATAAAGTCAGATGAAAGGCTCAGGGCAGCGCGAAAGCGACGTATGCTGCACCCTGCAGTGCCTTCGCATTACGCGCATTGCTGGTGGCGATGACCACATACTGCTTCCCGTCAATCATGTATGTTGCCGGCGTGGCGTTGCCTGCAAATGGCAGATCAGCTGACCACAACAGGGTGCCCGTACTGCTGTCGAAGGCGCGGAACGTGTGATCAAAATTGGTAGCACCGATAAAGACGACGCCGCCAGCGGTGACAATTGGACCGCCATAGTTCTCGGTGCCCGTGTCAGGCATGCCCTTCGCGGCGAGCTCAGGATAGTTCCCCAGGGGCACCCGCCAAAGGTACTCTCCCGTATTCAGGTCGATGGCGCTCAGTGTGCCCCATGGTGGCTTCACGGCAGGGTAGCCGTCTTGGTCATAGAACTTGCGGTAGCCGGTGAAGCGGTAGGGCGCAGCTACGCTGGCATCCAGGCCGCCGGACGGCGTCTCCCGTTTACTGCTTCCATCAGAGACTACCGCAGTGTCCGCCTGCGGAATAACGGGCGTACCTAAAAAGCGCAGCAATGCCGACGTCTGTGTCTTGTTGAAGCCGTGAAATCCGGGCATCCGACCCCTACCGTTATGAACGGTGTTCAAGATTTGCGCATCTGTAAGTCGCAGCCGAACATGCACCAGCCCCGGAGAATTTGAGGCCCCGCCGAGCAGATCGTTTCCGTGGCAGAGAGCACAATTATGTGCATACAGCTCTGCACCCACGGCTTCATCACGATTCGGAGATGCAATCAACGGAGCCTGCGCCACAGTCCCGACGTCGTCGGTCCTCAAATACGAAAGGAGCGCCGCCAGACGAGCCTCTTTTACGTTTCGAAAGGCAGGCATGCGCCCTTTGCCGTCGTGAACGATAGCTGTAATCTGGGCGTCGCTGAGCCGCTGATGAACTGCCAGAAGCGAAGGAAAAGCCGGCGGCGCTCCGCGACGATCGCCACCGTGGCACAGAGCGCACTGGCTCATGTAAATGTCCGAGCCCACATTTCCACTTGGTTTGCTCGCCGTGAGTCCGCCGGTCCAAGCAATGTCATTCGCGTTGATGTAGAGGACACCGTGCTCGGTATCAACCGCCGAACCGCCCCACTCTGCGCCGCCATCAAAGCCGGGCATTACCACTGTCTGCGTGTCGACACCCAGAGGGGTGAACGGTCCGTTGCTCTGAAAATTGTGAAACTGCTCCTCGGCGTAAGCATGCGACTCGGGCGTTCGCGTGGTGAGCATGTCTTCGGTCAGCCGTTGTCGTGCGAAAGGCTTCGGGGCCAATGGCACCGGCTGTGTAGGCGAGAGTATCTCGCCTGGCACAGTGGACGCAGGGAACGACTGTTCTTCAATTGGAAACAGCGGCTGACCCGTGGTGCGATCGAAGACGTACAGAAAGCCCTGTTTCGTGGGCTGCGCAACTGCATCGACGCGTTTACCACCGGATTGCACTGTCACAAGTGAGGGCGGCGAAGGAAAGTCACGGTCCCAAACGTCATGGTGCACGCCCTGAAAATGCCACAACAGCTTGCCCGTGGTTGCATCCAGAGCCAGCAGCGTATTGGCATACAGATCGTCGCCGACGCGATCGCCCCCAAAGAAATCCTCCACCGCTGAGCCGGTAGGGACATAGATAATTCCACGCACCGCGTCGAGCGCCATGCCGCACCAGTTGTTGGCTGCGCCCGCGTTGCGCCACGCGTCTGCGGGCCATGTCTCATAGCCAGCTTCACCAGGATGTGGGACGGTATGGAAGGTCCAACGCAGCTTGCCTGTTCGAACGTCATAGGCGCGAATGTCGCCGCGCAATGAAGGCTTCGTCTCCGGCAGTCGGAAGCCAACGATGATCGTGTCTTTATAGATCACGCCGGGTGTGGTGGCCGCAGCGAACTCTTGGGTGTAGTTTGCGTCATCCAGATCCTTTCGCAGATCGATACGCCCCTTATCTCCAAAACTTGAGATCGGCTTGCCTGTGGCTGGATCGAGCGCATAGAGAAAGCTCAACACCCCCGCGAACAACACGCTACGGCGGTTGTCGGTCCAGTACGCGAAACCACGCACCGGCTGCAGACCCGGCATGCCGCTATCAAACGTCCAAAGCTTCTTGCCAGTTCCAGCATCCAGCGCAAACACCTGCTGTTTTGGCGTAAACCCGTACATCATGCGACCGATGATGAGGGGATTCGTCTGCAAACCTCCGTCATGTCCTACGTCAAAGCGCCACGCTACCTTTAGCTTGTGCACGTTCTCGCGATTGATCTGTCTCAACGGAGAAAATCGATCGTCTGCGACGGAGCCGCCATACGCTGGCCAGTCCATCTGTGCTTTGCCCTTATTTGCGGCCAGAACAGGCCAGCCTAGACCGATGTGCAGCGTGCTTAATACTGCAGCGAGCATGACTAGCTTGATTGCGAATCTCCATACCACGGCACGGCCTTCAATTGCCATAGCGCACCACCTGCATGAACGCGCACTCGCCATGCAATTGTTGGTAGCAGTGGAGGAGCGAATCGGCTGAAGGGCCCACGGCGCCATCCTTTCTGACGTCCTGCAGAGAAGTGATTCGCGCCGTGCTCCTGCTCAGGCCACTCCACCTTGCGTGAGCTCTCCTCGATCGCACCATCGTTCGGCACGCTCGTGCGAAGTTGCTGCCAATGAACGCTCTCTGAGCGTACACGGACATCCGTGCCGTCGAACACTCGAACGGCCTCACCTGTAATCCAGCAACGGCTTGGCACCTGCGCGGCAAGCGTCGCGGCGGACAAATCGAACCGATCTGAGGGGTAGTGAATAATAAGTCGGCAAAGGTCATCGGTAATCTTCCCGTGCACCTGCATCGGCCAGCTCTTGTCTTCACGCAGGCATTAAGTTGATGACACACAAAGAGACGAACTGTGCAACTCTGCGACCGAAAAGTGGCAAACGCTTATGCGCTGAAAATTGTAATTCATCCATCTCGGCACTTGCTGCGCATCCATACGAGAGCGCGACTCAGAACTACATGCCGATCGGGTGGTCGCCACAGGTAACGTGTCGATGGTTGTTACAGCAGCATCGACCCCTGCAGACTGCAGAGAGCGAGTGATCTAGACACTCTGGAACAGAGAGCAAGCGGCTTGCGATCTCTACGGATCAACTCTCGACGCTACCGGGAGCCACCGTCCTGCTCCGTAATGGTCGCCATGTGCGGAATGCTCTAATCTGGGGCGAAGAGAAACTTGGTGAGGAGCGGCACTATGCAGTACACGCCCGCGGTCCTACTGGATTCACAAGATCGCCAGTGTTCCATGACCTCTACGGCCACGCTGTGCCTCGCCTTTCTTTGTCAAGGAGCGAGTGGACCCAGAGTCGATTCTGCGCGAACACCGGACAGATATAAGCTCGTATTCGGGACATACTCTCTCGAGAGTGGCTGTACTTGCGCTAAACCATTAATTTCGAGTAGGTCGCCTCTTCTCAAGTGCGAAGACGTGAAGTACAAAGATCTCGCTCTTGCACTCCTTCATTTTCTTATCGACGGGATGAGCTTAGATGTAAGTCCAATAGTTGACATCGCGAGGTGCCGCTGGAGAGTATCCATTTGAGTCTCTCGATCGAAGGTGGAGGACTGCGGAGGACCTAACTCCCATGTTTCTTTGCTGATGATGTGGTGCTTCACTTGGCTGCGAACGATGGCCTGAAGTCCATGTTGAGATCGCAGGACCCGTGCGTGCGCGTGCCGTTCCGGGCGATGCTGCTCACGGCAAAACGCAAAGACGGAAGAGCAATCCAAGACAGTTGAGCCGTCACCGCAAGCAGATGCAAATCTTTTCTCTCTAGTGACCTGGCAAGGGCTTTAAGATTTCCGTGGAAAAGACGAAACAAAACGATATAAAACCGTGAAATCAGCAACCAGTTCACCTCAGGAGCGTAGCCGTGCGAAAGCATCTGCTCTTACTCGTGGTTCTAATCCCGCTCGGGTTTTCAATGCCCTTGAGGGGGCAGGTGGACACAGGAACCTTCACTGGAACCGTCAAGGATCCTGGCGCTGCCGTCATTCCTGATGCGACGATCACGGCTGTGAACATTGGAACGGGATCGTCCATATCCGTCCATAGCAACGAGAAGGGTGATTTCGTCTTGACGCCGCTCAAGATTGGAAGCTACTCGGTCTCGGTGCAGGCGACAGGCTTTCAACGGGAGCTTCGCAACGGCATCGTGCTGAATGTGCAGCAGACCATCCGCCTCGACTTTTCCCTCAGTATCGGTTCTGTTTCGCAGGAGACGGTGGTAAGCGGTGCGGCACCCTTGGTCGATACTGATTCCGCTTCTTTGGGCGACGTCATTACCGGCCGGCAGGTGGAGGAGCTACCGCTAAATGGACGGAGGTACACCGATCTCGCAACCCTGACCGCTGGCGTCGCCAAAGTACTTGAAGGTCCTGTGAACGGGAGCGCTACGCCCACGAATGGCAATGCCGGGGGGGACTTCTCTGTGAACGGAACTCGCGGTGATCAGAACAACTTCGTATTGGACGGAGTAGATAACAACTCGAACGACAATGGAGACCTCGCCTTCACAACCAGCGTGGATGCGATTGCCGAGTTCAAGGTTCAAACCTCTAATTACTCCGCAGAGTTTGGACATAGCGGCGGTGCCGTAATCAACGCTACAACCAAGTCTGGAGCGAACGATCTTCATGGAAGCGCATGGGAGTTCCTCCGCAACGACGTGCTGGACGCACGGAGGTACTTTGAATCGCCGGACCAGCCGAAAGCCCCATATCGCCAGAATCAATTTGGGGGCACAGTCGGCGGACCCCTCCGAAAAGACAAGCTGTTCTACTTCCTGGATTATGAAGGAACGCGCATCGGCTCGGCCTCAACGGAGTCTACGACTGTTCCCACGGTTGCGGAGCGTGCCGGAGATTTTCGCGATCTGCTCGGAACTGAAGCGGGAACCGATGCACTCGGTCGTCCCGTTTACACCGGCGAAATTTACAATCCTTCAACGACGCGCTCGGTAAACGGCCAAACGGTACGCGATGGGTATGGCTTTGATCCTTCGAGCGGACAACCCATTCAGGGACAGGCTAACATTATCAACGGAGGCCTGACTTCGCTAGGTTTGAACTACGCCGCGCTGTACCCCGCACCCAACATAGCAGGCTCTTTCGCCAACAACTATCGCGTAAACGCATTGGGTTATAACAATAGCGACCAAATGGACGCGCGGATCGACGACAGTATTACAACCAAAGCTCAACTCTTTGCCCGCTACTCCTACAGCACTGGCCGGCGTTTCCAGGCACCAGTGTTCGATGGCGTTGCGGACGGCGGAACGTACAACACCGGTTCGCGTCCGCTGGATGTGAATGCCGCGGTGCTCGGTTACACGCATATCCTGACGCAGAATCTTGTCAATGCACTGAGGGTTGGCTACAACCGAGTGCACTATGTCTCCAATAGTCCAACATACGGGCAAAAGTATCCCGATGCCGGCCTACCAGTGCCCGGAGTTCCAAATGACCCACTCACGAATGGTTTGGCCTGGTTTGCGCCGAACGGTTACAACGGGTTAGGGGAGCCGCTCTACACTCCGACTCGGGTAACCAGCCAGGACATCCAGATCAACGATACGATCAACTGGGTTCATGGCAAGCACGCGATCAAGGCCGGACCGCAGGTTCACTGGGATCAGTTCAACCTGCTACAGATAGATCAGCCACGTGGCTCTTTTACTTTCACTGGGCAATTCACAGCGATCGATCCGGACAATCAGCAGGGCAGTGGAAGCAGCCTGGCAGACATGCTTCTAGGGCTTCCTGTCACGTCAAAAATCTCTACTGTGTCCTACTTCGGGAACCGTCAGCATAGCTACGGCGCCTTTGTGGAAGATGTGTACAAGCCCGTAACTAGTCTGACGATCAATGCCGGCCTCCGGTACGACAAAGCAACTCCGATGTACGAGGCTCACCAAAGACAGAGCAACTTCGATTACACAACAGGGGAGATTGTTACGGCAGGTACGCCGGGATATCCCCCGAAGTTGGCATCTACAGATAACGCCGATTTTGCGCCTCGCATCGGCGTCATCTACAGTCCTTTTCCGACTCATCCGCTGGTGGTTCGCGCAGGATACGGCCGCTTCTTTGTACTTGGGGAGATTCGTACAGGCGATCCTTTTCAGCTCAGCTATAACCTTCCATTCTTTTATGAGCCAACCTTCACAAGTGACGGGTTGACCCCCGCCTTGACCCTCACAAGCGGCTTTCCCTCACTTGATCCAGCCCAGGCTGTGAACGCCGGCGTTACGAGTGAGGACTTTCATCCACACACTGCGGTGTATGACGAGTGGAATATCAATCTGGAATACCAACTTCCCGGCGACATTTTGATTTCGCCAGCGTATGTCGGGACGAAAGGAACGCACCTACAAGTGTTGTTGGACCGCAATCAGATTCCAACGCCACAGCCGACCTTCAACCAAGCGCTCCGGCCTTACCCAGCATTTGGCCCGTTCGCGTCGATCGAAGACCGCGGAAACTCCACCTACCATTCCTTTCAGTTGAAAGTCGAGAAGAGGACCAGCCACGGCCTGTACTTTCTGAGTGCTTACACCTTTAGTAAAGCGATTAACGATCAACCCGAAATCTGTTGCAACTCGCCCTGGCCGCAGGACAGCTATAACATTGCGTCAGAAAAAGGATTGGCGGACTTCGACAATCGTCAGCGCTGGGTGAACAGTGTAGATTATGCGCTCCCCGTGGGCCGAGAGCAGCGTTATCTGAACACCGGCCGCGCTTTGGACCTGGTGCTCGGCGGATGGCACGTGGGTGGCATCGTCACTCTGCGAACCGGCTTTCCCTTCTCTCCGGAGATGGGATACGACCCGAGCAATACGGGCTCACAGGGATTGATCCGTACCGACCGCACTGGAAATGGTTCATTGCCCCACCGCCGTCCGGCTTTATGGTTCAACGTCAACGACTTTCCCGTTCCCACCTGTAACTGCTTTGGAGACGCGGGCAAGAACATACTTGAAGGACCTGGTGAAACCTCCTCAGATCTGTCAGCCCGGAAATACTTTGACCTCACGGAGACAACACACGTGGAGTTCCGGGCGGAGCTCTTCAACGCTTTCAACCACGCCGTATTTGCGCAGCCTGATCCATTCATCACTGATGGCCCCGGTCAGGCAGGCGTCATCACCTCAACCGTACTGCCGCAGCGGCAGGTCCAGTTCGCAGTCAAGCTGGAGTTCTAACGACGTCTGCGAAACGGCCGTATCGACGTATGTCAAGGCAAGCAGGAAACCGGGATCCGATCGGGACCCACATGGAGGGCTATGCGGCGAAGAGATTTCCTGACAAGTGGTGTCGCGATGGCTGGCTTGGCAAGTGGGGGAGCAACGAGGGCAAGTGCATTGGTCCGCGCGCATACTTGGGACAAGTATGACTTCGGCTCAGGGCCCGCTGTCAGAGACCGTCTGAACCAGGGGCCATTTCCGCAGTATGCACCGGACAACGCCATTCCTGGCGACGATGTCGTGATGGTGACGACCCCGTCCGAGGACGTCGTTCCGAACTATGGAAAAGGCTTGGTAACCTACATTACCGCTGACATGGGAACGGAGGAGATCAAAGCCGATAATATCGCGCGCGAGATCGAGGCGCTCGTCAACTTTCCCCTCGGCCAGCAGCTCTACCTTCGTCCGACGTGGCGTGAAGTTCAACCGCGTCCTGGTCGTTTGCAGCTTCCGGATTACGTCAAGCAGGTCTTTGAGCTTTCGAAGACAATTGGAAAACGAATAGGCTTTCGTGTTCAGATGAGCGCACCGGACTACACACATCAGCCTGCTCTGCCCGATTTCGTGCTCAACAAAGTACCAAAGGTCGATCTGATCATGAACGGTCAGGAAGATCAGAAAGCTGCGCAGCGGTACCTCAGCAATCCACACAGCCGATATCAGCCAAGATTTGACGATCCATTCTTTCAGCAATCGTTCAAGGAACTCGTTGCTTTACTTGCGGCAGAGTTCGATGGAAACCCGCAGATCGAATACATGGATACGTTTATGTACGGGTTTTGGGGAGAAGGCCACACCTGGCCCTTCTCCAACAATCCTTTTCCTGATTATCGGACGGCGGAGCGTACCTGGATCAAGATGCTTGAGGTACAGCTTGAGCACTTTAAGAAGACACCCCTGCTGACCAACACCCAGCCTGATTACAGCCGTGTAGGCAACTCCGAACTGTTAGATCGGACGGTGCGCAGTAATAATTGGATTCGCAGCGATACCATCTTCATCGAAAACGAACAGATCGAAGCTCTAAGCAATCGCCCCCCATGGATCGGTGCTCTATTAGAGCAACCACTCCCGGGTAAGGATCCCGATCCCGCTGCGGCTGTGGAGGGTATCTCGCCTGCAGAAAATATGCTGGCACACGTTTTAGATATCAGCCCAAATTACTGTTCTCTGTGGAACTTTCATCAGATCAGTGCAGCCCGGCTTGCACGCTACTACGAAGCGCATCCGCAGGCCTTCGACCGCCTGAACCGCCGCATCAGCTATCGCGTACGGCCGTCCTTCATCTGGAGCTTTCGATCTAGTGATCGCTTCGGAGTGATCGTCGGGTTTGCGAATGACGGTGTCACGGGAATTCCGGGCGTCCTACGCGTCAGCATCGAAGAGCAGAATGGCGCGGTACTTTCGAGCGGTTGTCTCGATGCAGGCATGCCTCTCCCGGGCAAGCTTCGGCAAGCGCTGTTCGAAATGCCGCCACAGACAAAATTCGAAGGATTAAAGCTCAAAGCAGAGATCGAGGTAAAAGATCTGCGATATCCGGTTCGCTGGGCGTGCCATCAAGCGCTCGACGAAGATGGCTCGCTGACGCTCAGATCTAATCTTCATGCGCAGGTGTAAACAGTTACTGAGCAGAAGTTCTACGCACCAGCAAGCCGGTCGGGATCAGGAGGGGCACGGATGCGCCGACGAGACTTCTTGAAAGCGGGAGCGGTTCTGGGCGGAAGTAGTCTGGTCGGAGTGAAGGGAAGAGCTGCCGACGTGCCCGACCACCTCTGGAAAGGCTACGATTTTGGCCGACCTATCGTCAGTCACCGGTTGAACCAGGGTCCATTCGGCGTTGAGCAGGACCAGGGATGGTTCACGATCTTTGCCACCCAACCCTCCACAGAACACGTGCGAAACTTCGGCTCCGGTCTGGTCGGCTACACGTGGGAGGAGAATGGGCCCGCGCTAACGGTGCAGTGCGGAAAAGAGTCACTCGAACAGGCAGTGGAAAACATGGCCTCTCTCCCGTTTGTAGATGTGCTTTACATTCGCTGCGATTGGAGAGACATTCATACCGGTCCGGGAAAACTGAAGCTCCCGGAGGTTTGGGATGTGACCCTCGACGCAGCGAAGCGACACAATCTTGGAGTCGCCTTTCGCATTCAGATGTCGAGCCCGAATATTCAGCCGCAGAAGCTATCAATTCCTGACTTCCTGCAGGACAAGGTTCCGATCGTAAATATTGGTCGTAAGTCCAAGGCCAACCACACGCACTTTGATTTTCGGGAGCCACGTTACGACTCTCCCGAATTTCAGAAAGCCTTTCAGGATCTACATCATCTTCTAGCGGCTCGATTCGGCGATGATCCCCGTGTGGAGTGGATGGACCTGATGATGTATGGCTTTTGGGGAGAGGGGCACACAAACGACATCCCAAATCCCTTTCCGGACTATCTCACAGCGGAAAGAACCTTCGTCGCCATGACAGAACTCCAGTTGGAGACCTGGAGTAAGACTCCACTCGCGGTCAACACGGAACCAGATATCAGCAATGTGGGCAATCGGCAGGTCCAGGATTTAGCGGTCCGTTCTGGATGCTGGTTGCGCTCCGATAGCTTGATCATGGACGAACCCGTTCAGATTGAAGAGTTGGGCAGCAGGCCACCATGGCTTGCAATCGTTATGGAAGACGGCGAGAATCGGCACTACGTCACCTCGGAGACAGCAGCCGAGGAGCATGCGTGCCTCGCGAAACTCCCTGCGTCGAAGCTGGACTTCGTAGGGGAGGACAAGGAGTTCGTCCCTGCCGACGACTATCCCCGTCGCATAGGGGGACCGATTGATCGTCCATATCGTGAGAGTGCCGGTTTCCATGCGCTCGACATTGGCACGAACTACTTCGCGCTTTGGACCGAGGCGCATAATGTCGCGCGATACTACAGGACCTACCCCGATTCGCTACGCGCAATGGAGCAAAGGCTGGGGTACAGAGTTCGTCCATCGCTAATCTGGCAGAGAAAGCGATACGAAACGATGGAGCTCATCCTCGGGATTTCAAACGATGGGGTCACCGGCGTTCCCGGCGTTCTGGGTTTACATGTGGAGACCCTTGACGGGCACATACGAATCGGTGGCAATCTTGACGCGGGCGAGCCGTTCAGCGGCAAAATGCGAATGGCGTCGATCGTGCTTCCGAAAGGAATGGATGGCCAACAGGTCATTCTTCGCGCTGAGATCGAAACAAAGGGAGTCCGGCGGCCGGTACGATGGGCATGCCGGGAACGAACGAACTCTGATGGCTCACTTACTCTGCGGCTGAAACGGGGCAGCGACCCTGATTGGAAGAAGGGTGTTTAGCTGCAAGTGGATTACTGGTGTGGTCAATGGCGGGCTCTCCAAAGACCAGAAGCCAAAAGCAGGCTTTCCAGCGCTCTGTTAACGTTTGTTGACTTTCGATGCGAACGCTACTATCAATAACTAAGCGAAAGAAAGCGGAACTTTAATCCGATCCGTTAACCTTCTCCCGACAACCGATCCTGGAGCCGCTATGATCTCCTTCCGTTCTTCGCGCTCTGCCTATCTAAATGTCTTCTTCGGCGCTGCCTCTTTGCGGCACCAGCGACTCGGCTTTGTCACACCAGCAATCGCAGCGACCATCCTCTTCGCCTGCTCCCGATCTAGCGTTGCCCAGAAAGACGCAGGTGCCATTGCAGGAACAGCACGCGATGCGTCCGGTGCTGTTGTTGCAGATGTAATGATCACCGTTGTGGATGCGGATCGCGGATCGTCCATCAACGTCACGTCAAATAGCAGCGGCGAGTATGTGGTCACCCCCTTGAAGGTTGGTAGATATACCGTTCGAGCGCAAAAGCCCGGCTTCAACACGGTCGTTTCCACGCCCATCACACTCCAGGTGCAGCAGCGTGCTGTCTTTGATATCGAGTTCGCCGTAGGCGCGGATACGCAGTCAGTGACTGTCACTGACTCAACCGCGCAGCTACAGACTGAGACCTCTGATCTCGGCCAAGTCATCGACAGTCGCCAGATATCGAACTTGCCCCTTAATGGAAGAAATTTCGCTCAACTTGCGTTGTTATCACCTGGAACGGCGCCGGCAGCCCCGGGCTCTCGCGATCAAAGTAGCTTTGGTTTCAGCGCAAACGGAGCACGGAGTCTGCAGAACAACTTCCTGTTGGATGGCATCGATAACAATTCGAATCTGCCTGATCTCTTGAACGGTTCAAGCTACGTCATTGAACCACCTGTGGAATCACTGCAGGAGTTCAAGGTACAAACGAGCTCGTACACAGCTGAGTTTGGCCGCGGCAACGGCGCCATCATTAATGCCGTTACCCACTCCGGTACTGACCAGATCCACGGAGCGTTGTTTGAATTCTTCCGCAACGATGTGCTCGACGCACGAAATTGGTATGACCAGACCCGCCAGCCGTATAAGCAGAACCAGTTTGGCGGAACCATTGGCGGTCCGATCGTCATACCCAAGCTGTACAACGGCAAGCACCGCACCTTCTTCTTCGCAGATTACGAGGGCTTTCGATCCATTGACTCTGAGCCTATTCCCGCAATTGTCCCGACTGCAGCGCAACGAGCAGGAGATTTCTCGAGCAATATCGACTACACCACACAGATAAACGACCCGTCCGGCGCCGCTGTTCTGGATTGCAATGGACAGCCGACCTACCCTGGAGAGATCTTCAACACGCGGCTTACACGTCAGCTGGACGCCACCCATTTCTGTGGTGTTCCATTCGGTTATGGCACAAACGGCCTGGCCGCCAACGTGATCCCTGCGAATCTCATTGACCCTCTTGCCGCTCGTCTCGCCGCGCTCTACCCAATGCCGAATGCAAATAACCCGGCGTATAACTTCGTTTCGAGCCCGAAGCGCGTTATCAACCGAAACAACTTTGATCTGCGGCTGGATCACCAATTTAATCCGAACGACAGCGCCTTCGCCCGGTACAGCTTTGAGACGGTGCCCTCGAATATACCGGCCGTGTTTGGCCCTGTTGCCGACGGGGGCGACTTTTTCTCAGGTATATCGAACACTCACTACCACAGCCTGGCAATCGGCCAGACTCACATCTTTACCCAGCACCTCGTGAATGAATTCCGCTTCGGCTATAACCGCATCGTTGCCAGTCGGTTGCAGCCAGGATACGACTCCGACATCGCGCAAACGATCGGTTTCCCTGGCATACCAGTAGCCTCCTCGAACGGCGGTCTGCCTCAGCTGACCTTCAGTGATGTCTCGACCATCGGCAGCTCTCTTTTTCTCCCGTCCAACGAGCTGCAGAACTCCTATCTTTTCTCCGAAAACTTGAGCTGGATTCGCGGGAACCACAGTATCCGCTTCGGTGCTGAGATTGACCGAAACGAGTTCTCAATCTACCAGCCCGCTGAACCCCGGGGAACGCTGAACTTCAGCGCGCAGTTTACAGACAATGCCGGGTCAACCGCTGGTAACGCCGGCTCTGGTTTTGCTTCTTTTCTGCTAGGCATTCCTGATTCAGGAAGTATCAGCAACGCAATCGACATCGATTACTTCCGTCCTAACTGGAATCTCTACGCGCAGGACGATTGGAAGATCAATGCCAAGCTGACTGTGAACTATGGGTTGCGTTATGAGCTCTATCAGACCGTAAAAGAACGGCATAATCGATTCGGAACCTATGATCTAGCGACACAAACCTTGATCTTGCCCAAGGGGCAACCAACGACACTGACTCCCAACCTGAGCATGGTGATCCCGAACGTGTCGGCAACGGGCACCGACGGCCTCATCAAGCCCGACACGAACAACTTCGCGCCGCGGGTCGGCCTTGCCTACAGCACCACGTCGAAGTCAGTCATCAGGGCAGGATATGGCTTCTTCTACGGCGGCAGTGAAAGCGGCCCGTACTCCAACCCGAGCCCCGGCTATAATCCACCCTTCTATAAGACCAATTCCTACTCCGCAAACTGTTCGAACGCTTCGGCAAACTCCGCCACAGGCCAGACGGACTGCTCGGTTCCGAGTCTCAGTGTGCTTGCCAACGGCTTTCCTGCTGACGCGTTAACCGATCCCAACACGCCGCTTCTGTACTCACTTGATCCTCACTTGGTCACTCCTTACGTACAGCAATATCAGCTTTCGGCGGAGTACCAATTGCCAGCCAGTACACTCTTCACGGTGGCCTACGCAGGCTCGCACGGTCTCAAGCTCTACACCTTCTTCAATGGCAACGAGGCGACGCCGTCCGCCGATCCGTCGGCTCCCGTCGCGCCGCGACGCCCCATCCCGATCATCGACGCACCGATTCAATGGTTTCGCTCAACGGGAATGTCGAACTACAACGCTCTTGAACTCAGCGTGGCCCGCTCGGCAGCCTCCGGGCTCTCCCTTCTTGCCGCCTACACCTACGCTCACGGCATGGATAATGCTTCCGCGGCTAATTTAGGTTCCCAAAACGGCGGAGACTTCCGAGACTTCCGCGATCCAAGGGCGGAGTACGGTAACTCAGATACCGACGTCCGACAACGCTTTACCTTCAGCTACCTATATCCGCTGCCGTTTGGTCACGGACAGCGCTTCCTAGGCAGCTCCGGCAATCTGGTTGACACCGTAGTAGGGCATTGGCAGATCGGCGGCATAGCAACGCTCTCCACCGGCAACTGGTACACCGCTACGGATGCAGTCAACTTCTCCAATGTTCCAGACGGCGGCGGAAACGTGGGCAGTTCACAACGACCCGACTACGCAGGTAACCCGAACAGCAAGCCGTGTCTCGCAGGCACATACTTCAACACCTGCGCGTTTGCGGATCCGGCACAAGGGTCATTCGGAACGGTGAATCGCAACACGATCGAGGGTCCGGGAACCGAAAACTTTGACTTCTCCTTGTTCAAGTTGGTTCATCTAAACGAGCGTCTGAATATGGAGTTTCGGTCTGAGTTCTTCAATATCCTCAATCACTATAACCCCTTGTTTGCACCCGCTGCCGCCAGTGCAACCGTCGGTGCCACTGTGCGCGACACTCCAGGATTCGGTTTCCTGACTGCGGCACAACCGCCCCGACAGATTCAGTTCTCGCTCAAACTCACCTATTAGACCGCTGATCTGGCGTCAGCGGCGGACAGTGTATTGCTCTCTAAGATCGTCACCAGAAAGTCTGGAAGGAACACACTCTGAAAGCCATCATTGAGATCGGTCGCTCCGCAAAGTTCTTCGTTGGACTCGGTGTCATAGCCTTGATGACTTCCGCTCTTTGGGGGCAGGCGCTTCCGTCAGCCCTGCAAGTAAAAGCCGATGCGAAGGATGGTAGCTATACGCTGTTGGCACCAGGGATCACCTCACCTGTGCTGCATGCGAGCGCCGCCGCCAAGATTGATGGCAAGTGGCTCCACGTGGCGGATTTTCCGACGCACCGCGTCACCCTGAGCAGGGAAACCGGTGAACTTGGCACGCTACAGGTGACAACGATTCACTACACCGGTCACCTGGGAGGGCCGGACCTCGAAGTCAGAGTTCGCACCTACACCGATGCGCCATTCGGTGATCTGCAAATCACCGCCGTCAATATGGGCGGTCAGCCAGTGCAGGTGCAGGCACTGCGCGTCTTAGAAGCCAAGCAAAGTGAAGGGAAGCGGAAGAGCAGTTCACTTCTTGATCTTGGCGGAACTCCGGATACCGATCGAGTGCTATCCGACAGTTTCAGCGAAGACCGTCCGGCGTTACAGCTGCGCGATCTAAACAACGCGGAGAAAGGCATACACCGGGCTGTAGGCCTGCAGATGATCTATAACCAGCAGTCGCACCAGAGCTTCTTGCTCGGCGCACTCAGCTCGGAGAAGTTTCTCAGTGTCTTGCGGCTGCACATGGCAAATGCCGGTACCGCCGCGATGATGTCATACGAAGTAGATTCCACTGGAACGACGGAATTGCTCCTGGAAAACTCGCTGCAGACCTCGCCCGCAAAGGATCGTGTCGAGTTAAGCCTTGTCGTTCCTCCCGGAGGCCAGCTGGCCTCGGAGCGCATGCTCTTCGGCGTCAGCACGGATTATCACCGGCAGCTTGAGACCTATGCTCGAGTGATCCGCGATCTGCATCACGCCCGAGTAACCGGTCCGACGCCCATCGGCTGGTGGAGTTGGACGGCGTACTACTTCGGCCTGAACGAAGGGACCGCCTTGACCAATGCGCAGTGGCTTGCGCAGCACCTCGAACCGCTTGGCTATACCTTCTTCCACATCGATGAGGGATACCAGTTTGCGCGCGGCGAGTATGCGACGCCCGACGCCGCTCTCTTTCCGCAAGGTCTCGGCACCCTCGAGCGCAAAGCGCTCAGCGCTGGTCTCACGCCAGGTATCTGGACCGCCCCCTTTGAAGTCTCGGAGCGTTCCTGGGTGTATCAAAATCATCCCGAGTGGTTAGTCCACAATCTGGCTGGCGAGCCGATCCATATCGGCACTGTGACAGAAGGTGTCGACAAGCTCTTTGCGCTCGATACAACGCACCCGGGGGCGCAGGCGTATCTCCATTCCACGTACTCCACGCTTGCTCAATGGGGCATCCGTTACATCAAGATGGATTTCATGGAAGACAGTGCGGTGGAGGGCGTGTACCACGTGCCGCAGACCTCCGCTCTGGAGGCTCAGCGCATCGGCATACGCGTCATTCGCGAGGCAGTCGGCGAAGAGGTCTTGTTAGATAAAGACGGCTGCGAATTACTGAACACCGTCGGACTTGTAGACACGGGCCGTATCTCACAAGATACCGGGCATACCTTCTCGTCCAGCAAGGATGCGGCACCCGGCATCGCGGCTCGCTATTACATGAACCGCAATTACTTCCTCTCCGATCCAGACGCATTTTCGGTCTCCACGCAAACTGTCGATGATCAGCACTGGCATGGCGGCTCCAAGCCCCTCACGCTGGAAGAGGCTCGTGTCTCAATCGCTCTCTCCGCAGTCTCCGGCGGACTCTATGAGATTGGCGACGATCTGCCGACCCTCGGAGAGAACGCCGAGCGCCTCGCGCTTGTACAAAACGTTGACCTGTTGGATATGGCACGTCTGGGCCGCGCGTCCGTGCCGCTGGATCTGATGACGTATCGGGCTGCGGATCTGCAGCCAAGTATCTTCCTGCTCAAAGAGACAGGTCGCCAGTCGATTGTTACAGTCTTCAACTGGTCAGAACAGCCGCAGGAACACAGCCTGGATCGTACCGCACTCGGCCTCGATGTTGCTGCGGATTACAGTGTTATCGAACTGCTGACACCGAATGGCAGCACTGTTCCGCTCGCTGCGGCTCTCTCGATCAAGCAGCCCGCTCACTCGGTCCGTCTCTTTCGTCTCGTAAACAACGGCGTCGCGTCTCGCCCACCCGTAATGAGTGCGTCGGCTGAGCAGTCCGGGAAAGTAGGCGATCCAGTTCGCTTCACCGCGTCGTCACCCGACGAGAACAACCCTGCTCTGGAGTACACCTGGGACTTCGGCGATGGTGTTATAGGGAAAGGACAGCACGCGGCACATACGTATACCCATGCCGGTTCATACATAGCGCACCTGCACGCTCGGGGATTCAGCACAGAGCCGTTTGCACAGGCATACACTGTCACGATCACAGGTGCTGTACCGACCAATTATGCGCCAGAGAAGAAACGACGACCGTAGCACCGTAACCTAGTCTCCTGCTCCGAAAGTGAGTTCCATGACGACGACGTCAAGAAGTGAAGACGCCAACGCTGCCCCCCGTCTGGAACGTTCTCTCAAGCTCTGGCACCTGATCGTCTACGGAATCGTCATCATCCAGCCAACGGCGCCCATGGGGATCTACGGCGTCGTCAGCAATGTCGCACGCGGTCATGTCGTCTCGACGATCCTCATTGCGATGGTCGCCATGCTCTTCACGGCCGTGAGCTATGGCCGGATGGCGCGAATCTATCCCAGCGCTGGCTCTGCGTACACCTATGTTGGCCGCGAACTAAATCCACTGGCTGGCTATATCGTGGGCTGGTCCATGCTGATGGACTACCTGCTCAATCCCATCATCTGTGCCATCTGGTGCAGCGCCGCAGCTCGAAATGTGCTGCCAGGCATCCCTTATGCGGCTTGGGCCGTGGCCTTTGTGCTCCTCTTCACCCTTCTCAATCTGCGCGGAGTCAAGGCATCCGGCCGGGTGAACGCCGTGCTTGCCGCTAGCATGAGCTTGGTAGTCGTCATCTTCATCGCGCTGGCGATCCGATATCTCGCCTTCTTCGCAAGACCAATTGGCGGAGCCTGGCTCATCCCGTTCTACGATCCTTCCACCTTCTCTCCCGGCCTCCTCTTTCGCGGCACGTCCATCGCGGTTCTTACCTACATCGGCTTCGACGGTATCTCCACGATGTCCGAAGAAGTTGAAAATCCGCGTCGCAATATCATGCTGGCGACCGTATTCACCTGCCTCATTATTGGGGTTCTCTCAGCTCTTGAGGTCTACGTTGCGCAACTCGCATGGCCTTATCGCGGTCCCTTTGACACGCCCATCGTAGATACGGCCTATGTCCACGTCGCGCGCCGCATCGGCGGCTCTGTTCTCTTTCAGCTGCTCAATGCAACGCTGCTGATCGCCAACATGGGATCGGGCATCGCCGCGCAGTTCGGAGCCGCCCGTCTGCTCTACGGCATGGGCCGCGGAAACGCCCTGCCCGAGCGCTTCTTTGGCGTCCTCTCCCCCACGACCGCAATCCCGCGCAACAACGTTGTACTGGTCGGTGCCCTAACTCTGATTGGCGTGTTTCTATTGACCTATGAACGGGGTGCTGAACTCTTGAACTTCGGTGCATTCATCGCGTTCATGGGAGTCAATGCGGCTGCCATGATTCACTTCCGTTTCCGATCGCAGGAGAAGGTCCTGCTTCCTCTCGGTATACCGCTCGCCGGTCTGCTGGTGAGTGCCTTCATCTGGCTCAATCTCGGCCGCAATGCCCAGATACTGGGATTCGCCTGGATTGCTGTGGGGCTCACCGTGTACTGGCTGCGCCGCGCAAATCGATCCAGCGGGGGCGCATCACCCTCATTCGACACGCAGGATGTCTAAACGCTGGCACGATCTCCCGAAGACGGAGGACCTCCGCGAGATTTAGCGAGAGCGGTAAGAGAGAAGCTTCAGCGCATTCTCCCGATATACCTTGCGAACCACATCGTCCGGCAAATCCAATCCGTAGATGTTCCAGCGACCCTGGCGTGAGGCATGCGAGGGATACTCAAAATATTCGTCAGCCGTCTCAAGGAAACGAAAATAGAGTCGATACATCTCCGTTGTCGGCAGAAGATCCGTGCCGAAGAGGATGCGATCGGGGTACTTGAGAAAGAGGCTGCGGGCCCCGCGCGGTTGTCGTCCCAACTCTGGTGTCCGCGCGCTGATATCAATCTGCAGATTCGGCAGCGCATCAAGCTGTTCCGTGAGGAAGCCAAGATCCTCACCGCTCTCCGCGCAGTGCGCGCCGACAAAGCGCAGGCCGGGATGCCTTGCAATGACGCGGTTCCGGGCGTCCAGCAACTCTCGCTTTAAGACGCCAGCTTCGGAAAAGCCCCACTCAGGATGAGCCGCCAGCTCTTCATAACGTTCATTCTGCGGATCAATAGGATCGAAGAAGGCGCTGGGATCCGCGGTGTGGAACATCACGGGAAGCTGCCAGCGATCACAGGCCTCAAAAATAGGCGCGAAGCGCTCGTCATCAATGCGTAAGAGTTTGTCATTTGAATCGCGCAAGCTCAGACCAAGGTCTTTCCAGAACTTAATGCCGACAGCACCGTGTTCAATGAGCCGTTCAAGCCGATCGAGCGTGACCTGCACGAACTCCGGGCGTTCGACCCCTGTCCAATCCATCCATCCGATCGAAGAGAAGCGATCTGCTGCGGCACCGTGGAAACGATCAAGAATGGCGATGGCCGCGTCGCCAACCTGCATCGTAATGTTGACGACCCGCTCAACGTTACAGGCGTCCATAACGGCGAGCACTTCGCGCGGATCGGTTGAGTCGAGATGATTGTGGTAATCAATGACCGGAAAGCGCGCGCGTGCGACGGGATGGACGGACACCTTGAGCGAGGAACGAGGCTGGAAGTCGCTCAGCGATAGCGTGACCTTCGCGGTCGCGCTGACCATATCGACAAATTTGTCCGGTGGCGTTTGTTCCGCCTGCTTTGTCATAGAACCCTTCGTCGAAAGTTCCGCTCAACCAGCTTTTACTTTCGTTTCGTTCCCTCTATCGACTACTATGCAGCTTACAAGAATCCACGAGTGAAATGTAGTCTCCGATGAACACACATGTAATCCGGGATCTCTCCTGGTGCAGCCTTATGGCCGTGCTGGCCTCTCCGCTGCTGATGGCACAGGCGCAAACTCCCGCCGGCTTTGGTCTCCGCAGCGGAGGCCTGGAGGCCCGAGTCGAGACCAGCGCCGGACATCTCCAGGGGCTTCATTTTCACATCGCCGGAACTCTGGAGGAACTGCCGTTTCAGGAGCTGTTCCACATCCGTATGCAGGACGGCCGCGAAGTCGCCGCATCGACCCTTGCAATGGTGGCGTTGCCAACGACTGAGACGATCGCCGCAGAGCCAGGCGCCTCCCGTGCCGCGGCTCACCTACCGGGAAGGAGTCTCTGTGCACACCTGCATGGGACCAGCCCTGTGATGGAGTTGCGATGGTGCCTCATCGCCCGCGGAGAGGAGCCATACCTGCGGCAGGAAGTCACGATTAAGGCAGGCAGGGAACCGCTGCCCATCGCTCACATCGAAGTCGTCCGCATACGCGACACAAAAGCGCATGTCGTCGGTGATGTTGCTGGATCTCCAATCGTGCACGGCGATCTCTTCTTGGGCGTTGAGGATCCACTCTCAAGCAGCGAGATCAAAAATGGAACCATCACTGCGGGTGTAGAACGGTCGCTGCCTCTTGCCGCGGGACAGAGCATCGAGATCGACTCAGTTGTTGGCGTTGCACGGCCCGGCCAGCTGCGACGTGACTTTCTCAACTACCTTGAGTTGGAACGCGCTCACCCCTATCGGACCTTCCTCCACTACAACACGTGGTATGACCTCGGCGCTGGCAATCGCTTTAGCGCCGATGATGTTTTGAACCGCATGAATGCCTTTGGGACAGAGTTGGTGCAGAAGCGCGGCGTGACGATGGATTCGTTTCTCATGGATGACGGCTGGGACAATCCTCGATCGATGTGGCAGTTTGATCAAGGATTTCCGAACGGTTTTGCGCCATTACGGTCGACGGCGGCGAAGTATGGATTCGGCATCGGCGTCTGGATGTCCCCCTGGGGCGGGTACGACGAGGAGAAGAAGCTGCGGGTGGCGTACGGCACGTCACACGGCTACGAGATGATCGCTGGCGGCTATGCACTCTCTGGACCGCGCTACTACGGGAGATTCGAACAGACCTGTCTCGCCTTCATCAGCGACGCTGGCGTAAATCAGTTCAAACTGGACGGCACAGGTAACGCCAACCAGGTCTTCCCAGGCAGCATCTTCGACAGCGATTTTGTGGCGGCGATCCACCTCATCAGGCGAATGCGCGAGGCAAGCCCCTCAGTCTTCATCAACGTCACCACAGGCACGAAGCCGTCGCCATTCTGGCTGCGCTACGCCGACTCCATATGGAGATCGGGCGAGGACCACGACTTCGCAGGCGAGGGAAGCTGGCGACAGCGCTGGATCACCTACCGGGATGGGCAGACCTACGCAAACATTGTGCGTCGTGGGCCGCTCTTTCCGCTTAATTCGCTCATGCTCCACGGCATCATCTACGCGGAAAAAGCGGAGCACCTGAACGACGACCCGCAACACGACTTCTCTGCCGAGGTCCACTCGTTCTTCGGCAGCGGAACCCAGCTGCAGGAAATGTATGTGACGCCCTCCCTGCTCTCTCCCGCAGATTGGGACGTACTCGCGGAAAGTGCGCGATGGGCGCGGCAGAATGCGGCAACGCTACGCGATACGCACTGGATCGGCGGCGACCCATTGCAAGGCGCAGTGTACGGATGGGCGTCCTGGAGCCGCGAAAAAGGCATCCTTGTGCTGCGAAACCCGAGCGCCAGGCCCGAAGAGATCGCTATCGATGCAGGAAGTACTTTTGAGCTGCCGGCAGATGCAGCGAAGACCTACACCTTACAGAGTCCTTGGAACGCCGACCAGGCGCAGTCTGCAATCGCATTGCAAGCAGGATCGCCGCATCAATTCACGTTGAAACCCTTTGAGGTTCTTACGCTTGAGGCACATCCAACGCGTTAGCGGGCGTCTTCATGGAAGAAAGGGAAGTATGACTTTGTTGCAGGATCTGCTTCATCGACGCAAGCTCGACGGAAACGCGCGAGGGATCTACTCGGTATGCTCGGCGCATCCTTTGGTACTTCGAGCCTCTCTGCAGCAGGCCATGTCGGACGGCACGCCCTTGCTCATCGAAGCGACCTCGAACCAGGTAAACCAGCTCGGCGGTTACACCGGCATGCGCCCGGCCGACTTTCATTCGCTTGTGACGGCCATCGCGCGCGAACAGGGCTTCCCCGAAGAGAGGCTGATCTTGGGCGGGGATCATCTCGGTCCCAATTCATGGCAGAAGCTTCCCGCAGCGGAGGCAATGACACACGCTGAGGCCATGCTGACCGAGTACGCCGAAGCCGGCTTCACGAAGCTGCACTTGGACGCCAGCATGCCATGCGCCGACGATCCGCAAAGACTCTCGGAGGTCACGGTAGCGGAGCGCGCGGCTCGACTGTGCGCGGCAGCCGAGCAGGCCGCGAGAGGCCAGCAGCCCGTGTACATCATCGGGACCGAAGTGCCCACACCGGGTGGCGCAACGGAAGAGTTGGATCATCTGCAGGTCACGTCCGAAGCCGCCGCAACTGAGACGCTCCAGGTGCATCGCGATGTATTCCGCAAGCACGGCTTGGAACACGTATGGTCCCGTGTGGTCGGGCTGGTGGTACAGCCCGGTGTGGAGTTCAATCACGACTCCGTGGTGGCGTATGTGCCGGAGAAGGCACGAGGGCTGTCCGCTGTGCTCGCCGCCAACGAGGGACTTGTCTTCGAAGCACACTCAACCGACTACCAGCTACCCGAAGCTTATTGCGACCTGGTGGAAGACGGCTTCGCCATCCTGAAGGTTGGTCCCGCGTTGACCTTTGCCATGCGCGAGGCGTTGTTTGCATTGGAGTCGATCGAAGCTGAATTGACCCCCGTCGAACGACGATCACGACTGCAGGAGATCGTCGAGGAGACGATGCTACGCTCTCCTGACAACTGGGCGCGTCACTACGGGGGCACCACACAGCAACAACGGCTGCTGCGCCGATTCAGCTACAGCGACCGCATCCGCTACTACTGGGGCGAGCCGGCGGTGCAGGCTGCGACGGAAAAGCTGATCACAAATTTGAACGCTCATCCCATACCGGAGACCCTGCTGAGTGCGTACCTTCCAGAGCAGTACCGCCGCTATCGTGAAGGTTCGGTTTCCCTCAATCCGATGGCTCTGGTTTTGGACCGTGTGCGAGAGGCAATCAGGCCGTATGCCAAAGCCTGCTTTTCAGATAAAGCTGATAACGTGCCTTAAACCAGAATGATCTCGATGCCTGCTGCTCGGAGCGCCTCAGCGTCGGCGGCACGAAGACCGCGATCAGTAATGACGGTGTGGACCAGCGAGGGCGGGATGATGAGAGCGAGACTCCGTCGGCTGAACTTCGTCGAGTCGCAGACCGCCACAATCTTGCGCGAGGCTCGTACCATCGCGCGATTGACGCGGGACTCAAGAACATTCGGCGTGGTGATGCCGGAGACCGGATCGAAGCCGTCAACGCCCAGAAACAGAATGTCTGCGTGAATCTCGCGTAGCGTATCCTCCGCCTGCGGGCCCACAAGTGAAAAAGAATTCTTCCGCAGCATGCCGCCAGTCAGAATGACATCGAAGTCTGTGTTGGTCAGCTCACCCGCAATATTGAGCGCATTGGTCACGACAGTAAGCTTTGCAAAGCTGCGGAGCGCCCGCGCGATGATGGTAGTGGTCGTTCCCGAATCAAGGAGAACGCATTGGCCCTCGCTTACAAGTCGGACCGCCGCATCCGCAATCCGTTGCTTCTCTTGCAGCTGATGCTGCTCTTTTTCTTTCAGCGATGGATCAAGAAGCGCGCCTCTCTGCGGAGCCAGCGCACCGCCATGTGTTCGCTGAAGCAAACCACGCTCCTCGAGATAATCGAGGTCTTTGCGGATCGTGATACGGGAGATTCCGAGCTTCTCCGACAGATCCGCGACGAGAACGCGACCCTCGCGATGGATAGTCGCTAAGACATGTTGCCGGCGCTCTTCTATGAGCATCGAGCTGTGATCGATTGCGCGCTTTGTCGGCTTTGCTTTCATCGCTACAGCTAACGCTTGTATCACACTTGCGTGATGCAAGGAACACAGCAGAACGCTGTTGCTGGCCCACTGGCTCACCGTGGGTAGATTTGGAACTCTTGGACAACGCGGCTGATAACCTCGCCGGGGCTGGGTGCATCCGGACGGAGCCCCGCAGCCACCGAGCTGTATAAGCCCATCAACTGGCCTACGATGACATCGAGCGCCGGCCGGTAGAGATCATCAATACCGTCCGCAAGCTCGAGAAAAATCTCGCTCTCCGGCTCCAACTCCGAACGCAATGATCGCGGACCAACAACTAGACGACCCTGCACGATCCGTTTCTGACCAACTTCAGCCAGGAGATCCCTCGCGTACGCGGCCCGCATCGGCTGATCGGAAGCGAAGCAGACCAGAAGCGTCTCCGTGTCCAGCGCGGCCATCGGCCCGTGACGCAGACCGAGAACGGTCTCCCACATCGTCTTGGTGCGGCCAGCGGTCATCTCCAAAATTTTCAGCGCAGATTCCTTGGCGACACTCTCAAGCGGCCCGGAACCAACCAGACAAACGCGCTTAAGCTTCAACGAGGCAACATGCGAAGCCGCCACCGCGGCCGATTGCAGCAGGTCTTCGGCAGCGTTCTGCATCAACTCGAGCACTGGCACATACTCCTGCAAGGACCATGTGTGCGCAAGACAGTGACCGAGCACAACCATGTTCGTAAAGGAGCTGGTCATAGCAAGGCTACGGTCGTGAACCGCGTCGTCGAGAACAAGAGAGCAGGAGACCTCCGCCTTTTCAACTGCGGAGATCATGCGAGCGTGTGCGTTGCAGGTGACCACGAGATGAGCAATCCCGGGAAACTGCGCAATCGCGTGCTCGAGGACGGCGACCCCTTCAGGAGAGTCACCCGAGCGCGAGAAGGAGATAAAGACATAGCTGCGTCCCGGAATCACGACATCTTCCAGGTTGGTCAGCAGGGTCGTACTAGCGCAGGCGAACACCTCACACTGCCATCGCTGACGCAGAATCGAAACAAGAGCTTGCCCGATGTAATCGGAAGTTCCGGCGCCCACCAGAACAACGACCGGACGATCCGCCAGAGGGAGGCGAATACCGACCTGATCGAGAAAGGTGGCAACACGCGACTGCTCACGTTCAAAGATCTCCAGGGTGCCGCGCCATGTACGAGGCTGCTGCGCGATCTCGCGTGGCGTGAAGACGAGTCCGCGGGCCTCTTGTTCGGAAGCGGCAAGCGAAGCGAAGTCAGACAGGGTCAACATACATCTCCAGGAGCAACAGGATGTTTCGATTTGCGCCGATAACGAAACTAAAGCTAACTACTGATAACATCATCGGCAGTGCCGCGCAAGACAGATCCTGCGCGGTGGGGAACGGTCATGGGCGAAGCTTCCGCCGTAGTACCTCGTCGCTTTGATGTCACCATTGCGGGTGAGACGAACCTCGATCTCATCTTCTACGGCCTACCCGAGCAGATGCCAACAGAACGAGAGCTTCTGGCCACTGGCTTCGAGATGACGTTGGGTGGATCCTCGTCCATCCTCGCTCACAACCTGGCCCTGCTTGGCAGCCGCGTCGGATTCCTGACAGAAGTCGGTGGCGATGAGCTGGGAAGAATCGCGATCCAGTACCTCACAGAAGCGAAGGTGGATCTTTCGCGCGGGCATCAACGACACGACAAGAAGACCGGTGTGACCGTCTTGCTGCCGCACGGAGAGAAGCGGCACATCCTCACCCATCCCGGTGTCATGGCCGAGCTCACGGTACAGGATCTTGATTTCGATTACCTCGCAGACGCGCGGCACTTTCATCTCTCATCGCTTTTCCTGCAGCGCGGTCTCCATGCGGGCCTGCCTTCCTTCCTCCAGAAGCTTAGGACGGCAGGTCTAACCCTCTCGCTCGACACAAATGATGATCCAGACGATCTTTGGGATGACGGGCTTCTCACGCCTGTGCTCTCACAGATCGATGTGCTGCTGCCGAATGAGCAGGAACTTCTCCGCATCGCAAAGCAATCAACGCTGGATGAGGCCGTCGCAACGTTGTCGGAGAGGATTCCGCTCATCGTAGTGAAGTGTGGCCGCCGTGGGGCGATTGTGCAGCAGGGACTCCAACGGACGCTGGTCGAGCCGATCCAGGTCACCCCCGTGGATACGATCGGTGCTGGTGATAGCTTCGACGCGGGGTTCCTCCACCGATTCAGCCATGGTGCATCCCCAGTCGAAGCAGCTGCCTTCGGCAATCTTACGGGCGCTCTCTCCACCTTACGTGCCGGTGGAGTCGAGGCTTTCCGGAACGCGTCTCTCTTCGGAGAATTTTTTGCTGCCCACCGCAATACGACTCTGCAAGCATAGGAAGAAGCAGAGAAGCAGCGTCACTACTTTCTCTGCCACCTGGCCTACGCGATACCCATACCGCCAGTGACGCCATAAATTTCACCCGTGGTGTAGCTGGACTCCTGCGACGCGAGCAGCACATACACAGGAGCCAGTTCTACGGGCTGGCCAGGACGCTTGTAGGGTGTGCTCGCACCAAGCTTCTTCAGCTTCTTCTCGTCGCCGTCAGCCTCCTGCAGCGGCGTCCAGACCGGACCGGGTGCCACCGCGTTGATGCGGACCCCATAATTTTCCATCAGTGGCTCGCTTAGCCCCTTGGTGAAGTTCGCGATAGCCGCCTTCGTGATGGCGTAATCGAAGACGTTTGCAGACGGTTCATACGCTTGCACGCTCGTCGTGTTGATGATCGATGCTCCGGGTTTTAAGTGCGGCAACGCCGCCTTCGTGATCCAGAAAACCGAATAGATATTGGTCTTCATCAGCGTGTCGAAGCGTTCCGTTGAGGTCTCCAGCAGACCCTCTGTCTTTCCCATCCTGCCGGCATTGTTAACGAGAATATCGAGCCCGCCCAACTGTTCCCGAGCGTCCGCCACCAGCCGTTGGCAGAAGCCCTCGTGAGAGACATCGCCTGGCAGCAGCACGGCCTTGCGTCCAGCCTCGCGAATAAACGTTGCGACCTCCTCGGCGTCCTTCTGCTCCGCCGGCAGATAGCAGATCGCAACATCAGCTCCCTCTCGCGCGAAGGCAATTGCGGCGCCGCGTCCGATACCAGAGTCACCACCGGTCACGAGAGCCTTGCGGCCGGCGAGGCGACCCGATCCCTTGTAGGAGAGCTCACCACAATCGGGCTTCTCGCTCATCGCCCCCTGTGTGGCGGGGGCAGGTTGCAGCTCGATGCTGGATGGCGGACCGGGATATTGCGAACGTGGGTCCTGGGGGGTGATGAGATCAGTTGGCATTGCACTCCTTGGAAGTCTGGCATAGCGTTCGCTACGCTTGAAGTGAGATGCATGCTCACGCACCGCGCGCAGCAAGCAGCCGCAACGCATGAGACATCCGTTGATGCCAGCACGAACCCTCATGAAAACAGTTGCTATCTGACACACCTTCGACCGATCTCGGTTGAGGTTCGCGGCGGAGTCACAACTTCCTCCTCCGTCTACTACAGGTTCACGCGTAAAAAAGAGTCAGAACAACTGCTTCCTGCCCTCGATAAGCAATGCCTTCACAGGAGCCAATGAAGAAACGATTAAAGCAAAGCGCCGGTCTCCTCATGTTTCGTCTGGCTGGCGATGGTCTCGAAGTCTTCCTCGTTCACCCCGGCGGCCCATACTGGGCCAACAAGAACGAAGGCTCGTGGACCCTTCCGAAGGGTGAATACGAATCGGACGAGGAGCCACTCAGCGCTGCCCAACGTGAGTTCCAGGAAGAGACCGGCTTTCCGTCCCGTGGGCCATTCCTCGAGCTCGACTCCGTCCGTCAGAAGAGCGGCAAAGTGGTTCTCGCATGGGCCTTCGAGGGCGACTGCGACCCTGCCCGGCTTGTGAGCAACACCTGCGAGGTAGAGTGGCCACCTCGATCCCAAAAACGTATCGTCATCCCTGAAATCGATCGGGGCGCCTGGTTTTCCCCTGCACAGGCAGCACTCTACATCCGCGAAGAGCAGAAGCTCTTATTGCTGCGCCTGGAGCAGCAGCTCCGCGATCGCCTCAGATGAATCCGGTGACGAGTCCGAAGTAGTCGCATCCTCTTCTAGTTGAAAGTTACTCAGTCCCACCCCAACCAGCCGATACAGCTGCTCTGGCGGCAATCCCGCCCGCTCTCGAAGACCGAGCACAATCTGCGTCAGATCCTCGCACGTCAGGATCGGCAGTCGCGGCGTAAGGCTGCGGGTCAGGGAACAGAACTCCTTCGTCTTGAGCTTGAGCACAACTGTCCGCGCGCGACGAGCATTGCCTGCCGAGGCATTCCAAACCTTCTCCGCCAGCCGTCGAAGAGGCGTCTCACACTCCACCAGCGGAAGATCCTCCGGAAATGTATCTTCGGCTGACACCTGCTTCCGAACGCGATTCGAAACGACAGGATTGTGATCGATGCCACGGGCCAGTTCGTGGAGACGCAGGCTGTAGCTGCCAAAATGTTGCTCCAGCGTAGCCAACTCCATCGCATGGATATCGCCCACGGTGATGATCCCGGCGTTGGCCATCCGAGCCTCCGTCACCTTGCCGACCCCCGGAATGCGGCCTACCGGAAGTGCGAGCAGAAACTCCTGAACTTCGTGCGGCTGAATCACAAACAGTCCGTTTGGCTTTCGCCAGTCAGAGGCGATCTTTGCCAGAAACTTGTTCGGGGCGACGCCTGCTGATGCGCTTAATTGCAGCTCGTCTCGAATCTCGTGTCGGATCCTCTTCGCAACCAGCGTTGCCGTCGGCAGCCCTGTCTTATTCGCGGTCACATCGAGGTAAGCCTCATCCAGCGACAGCGTCTCAATAGCCTCCGTATGCCGTTGAAAGATCTCAAACGCCGCCCGCGAAGCCGCCTTGTAGCGAGCGAAGTCAGGCGGCACAAACACAGCCTCCGCGCACAACCGCTCCGCGCTTACCGCCGGCATCGCGGAGCGAATCCCAAAGCGCCGCGCCTCGTAGGAAGCAGCGCACACCACGGAGCGTTTACCCTTCCACGCAACAACGACCGGCCGCCCGCGCAGACTCGGATCGTCCCGCTGTTCAACCGATGCGTAAAAGGCATCCATATCCACGTGAACGATCTTGCGCGACCCTAAAGCTGCAATCGCCTTCTCCCGCTCAAGCATTGCGGAGCTCGCCTGATCGCCACTGTCCAACGAAAGCGTGTACATCTGTAGGCCTCCGAACGCTCAGTCATCGGTCCGACTAGCTGGCCAGTCCAGGTCCATATCCTTGCGTCCGCACCCTGAACTCCCAGCTTTACAATTCTTGCATGTTCTCCTTATCTTCGCCTAACGGTACAGCAGCCATCCAGCTCCCCGAGATCAACCTCTTCGGCATTCTCCATCGCAATCCTCGCGGTCCCTACTCGACCCGAGCCGCCCGCAGCCATTCAAAATCTCCACTCACTCCCGGCCGCACCTCCGTCATCCGCGCCGAGTGCACTACCTCGTTGTCCGGGTACCACAGCGGCAGCACCGGCAGCTCCTCCGACAGAATCCTCTGCACTTCCACATAGTCCCGCCGCCGCAGCTCCCGATCCGTCGCCGACCCTGCCTCCGCCAGCAACGCATCCACTCTCGCCTCCGAGAAGTGCCCACGATTTCCACCCTTCGGCGGCATCATCGCCGTGGCAAACGCGTACCGAAAGATATCCGGATCTTCGTTTACGCCGATCCATCGCAGCGCGTAGATCTGAAACGCACCCTTCGTCACATCCGCATAAAACGTTCCAAACTCCGCCGACCGGATCTGCAGATCGATCCCCGCCGCTCTCAGCTGCGCCTGCATCACCGTCGCCATCAGCCGCGTCGTCTCGTCGGTACTCGTCTTCATCGTCAGCCGAAGCCGCACACCATCCTTGTCCGGTCGGAACCCTGCGGCCTCCATCAGCGCCTGCGCCTTTGCCACGTCATGCGGGTACTGTGTCAGCTCCGCATCCGCCGCCCTCGCCCAGTGTCCCGGGGGCAGCAGACTATCGGCCACCCGCGCCTTACCCCGCCACAGCGCGTCAATGATCGCCTGCCGGTCGAGCGCGTACGCCACCGCCTGCCGTACCCGCCTGTCGCGCAGCAGAGGATCCGTCACGTTGAACGTCATGTAAATTGCCACCGAGCTTGGCCCGGTCTCCGTGCGCAACCCCGCCGCGCCCTGGAGCGCATGCACCATGTCCAGAGTAATCACGTTGCTCTCCGCGTCCGCCGATCCCTTCTTCAGCTCGAGCGCCGTCGTAATCGCATCCGGCACCACCGCGAAGCGCAGCCGCTCAATCAATCGGGCACTCCCTGCAGCGCCTGCCACTGCACCACCGGGTGCCCCATGCATGGCATCTCCATCGTTATGCGCGGGCTCCAGCCCGTGCTCGTCAGCCACTCCCCCATCGAGCCGATCCGCCCAGTAGTCATGGTTCCGCTCCACCACCACCTCTTTGTCCTGTACTGCACTTACAAAACGGAACGGCCCCGACCCCACCGGATGCAGACCAAACTCCCGTCCCGCTCCGCGAGGCACCACGCCGAACAGACCATCGCTCATGTTGAACAGCAGCCCCGCATCCGGTCGCTTCAGCCGCACCATCACTGTTAATCGGTCCGGCACCTCCACCCGCTCGACCGCCGCAAACGCCCCACTCTTCGCCGTGACCAGCGTGCCGTCCGTCATCGACCGGATCGTCCACGCCACATCCTCCGCCTCAAGCGGCCGCCCATCCGCAAATCGAACGCCGTCGCGCAGATGAAACACCCACGTGCGTGCATCCGGCTGCTCCCATCGCTCCGCCAGCCATGGTTGCAGCTCAAAGTGAGCATCCTTCCTCACCAGCGCGTCGAACAGCAGCCCGCCCACTCGCTCCGACTGCGCATCCGTCCCCACACGCAGATCGAGATGACTCGGACTCGTCTCAATCACCATCACCGCCGATCCCGGCTCGGGCAACGTACCGTGGCATCCCGTCAGCAGCGCAGCAGCCGCAACTGCGACGCCCAAACCAAGCCTGCGGATCATCACCTCGTCACCGCGCCATCCTCGGTCGCACTGGCGAGCATCGTGACCACATCGCGAACACCCCCGCGCTGACCCCGGTACCATACCGCCCATCGCCCGTCTCGTTCGAAGCAGCCAAAGCTGATCGTTCCATCCTCCGCCCGTTTCATATCGGAACATCGGTAGTGCTCCCGCAGAAAGAGCGCCGTGGGTGCTGGCTCCAGGCGATCTCCAGGAATCATCATCTGCGTCTCTGTCCGATCCCATCGCTGCGCCAGGTCCACCGCATCAAAGCTGCCCCTCGCCTCACGAACGCTGACCTCGTCCACCGACTTACCCCACAACCAGCACCAGCGCGCTCTCCGCAGCACCAGCGCCTCAGCTACCCCGCTGTGCCCCTCGTCATCCTCGACGCTCCGCCACCCGAACGGAACCCGAATCGTCCACCGTCCCGTGGACACTTCCCAGTGGTGCGCGATGCCCCATTGCAGATCGACGGCCGCCGGTGCCAGACACATCACCAGGAGAATCATCCCGAAGGCCCCGGCCAAGACCCCCAACCACGTGGTCCGCACGCCTCTCACGCGAAACAAACCTTCCCCAGCACCACCGGCCGCCCCGCCCCCGTCGCCGAGACCACGTTCCCCGGCAGACCCCACCACGTCAGCCACGCCAGCAGCGCAAACGCCACGGCCTCCTTCGCCTCCGCCGCCACGCCAAGCTCCTCCATCCGCCGCACCGTGACCCCGCGCAGTGCAAGCTCGTCCACCATCCACTGCATCAGCGTTCCGTTCCGAACGCCGCCGCCAGCGACCACGAACTCCACGCCCTTCGTGATCGCCATCCGCTCCATCACAAACTGCTCGTACGCTGAGACGATCGACCCCACCGTCAGCGCTGTGGCCGTCGCCACGGCATCCGCATCGTTCGCCCCCGCCGCCCTGCACCCCGCAATCAACTGCTCGCTGAACGCCGCGCCAAACTCCTCCCGCCCACAGCTCTTTGGCGGCCCCGCCGCAAAGTAGGCGCCCTGCAGTACCCGATCAACCTCGCTCCGCACCACCCGCCCACTCGCCGCCACCGCGCCATCCTCGTCGAACTCATGGCCAAACAGCCGCCGCATACAGGTGTCGATCACCATATTGCCCGGTCCGGTGTCGAACGCCAGCAGCTCCTCTACCCTGCAGCCAGCCGGCATGGACGTCACGTTCGCAATCCCTCCCAGGTTCAGCAGCACCCGCCCAACCGTCGCCGAGCGAAACAGTACGGAGTCCAGCATCGGCACCAGCGGCGCCCCCTGCCCACCCGCTGCCAGATCCGCCGGTCGAAAGTCACTCACCACCGAGCAGCGCATCCGCTCCGCGATCATCGCTGCCTCGCCTGTCTGCCACGTCGCCCGCACCGGCGCACCCAGATAAGTCTCAGCCGTCGCTTGGTGATAGATCGTCTGTCCATGGCATCCCACCAGCTCCGCTCTCGAGCCCAGCTCTTCCATTGTCTGCGCCACCGCGTCCGCATAGAGCGCGCCCAGCCGCCAGTTCAGCCGGCTCAGCTCCGCCACGCTGATCGACTCCGCCGCCATCGCCCGCAGCACCGCCTCCCGCACCGCGGCAGGGTAGGGAAACGATCGGTGTCCCAACACCTCCACCGTCGGCAACCCCTCGGCGCCCGGCCCGATCCGGCAGGCCGCTATCTCAATTCCGTCAGCCGAAGTACCGCTCATCACCCCCGCCACTACCATGCTCTCGCCCTGGGTCTCCATCACGTCCGCAGCTCCCGCTGTAACTCCGCCAGCAGATTCATCGCCTCACGCGGCGTCATCTCGTCCAGATCCACCGCCCCGACTCGATCCACGATCGTCTGCGAGAGTGGCGTGAACATCGTCATCTGCATCGCTGGCGCAGACTGCGCCACGCCGATTGTCGCCGCATCCCGCATCCCTTCCATCTCCGCCCGTTCGTGAGCCCGCAGCACCTCGCGTGCCCTCTCAATGACCTTCGTCGGCAGCCCCGCCAGCCGTGCCACCTCGATCCCGTAGCTCTTGCTCGCCGCCCCCGCCTCGACCGTGTGCAGAAACACGATCCCACCGCCCGCTTCCTTCACTGTCACCCGCAGATTCTTAACCCTCTCCAAACTGGCAGAAAGCAGCGTTAACTCGTGGTAATGCGTGGCAAAAAGCGTCCTCGCCTGTACGGAATCGTGCAAGTGCTCCACCGCCGCCCACGCCAGCGACAAACCATCATACGTCGCCGTCCCACGTCCCATCTCATCAAGCAAAATCAGAGACTTAGCCGTAGCCTGATGCAGAATCGAGGCCGTCTCCGTCATCTCCACCATAAACGTGGACCGCCCTCGCGCCACATTGTCACTCGCCCCTATCCTGGTGAAAACACGGTCCGTAAGCCCCAGTCGGAAGCGCTCCGCCGGCACAAAACTCCCCGCCTGCGCCATCACCACAAGTAACGCCGCCATCCGCAGATACGTACTCTTTCCACCCATGTTCGGACCCGTGATCAGCCCAATCGACGGTCCGGTATCTGTATCTAAATACAACGAGTTAGGTACAAACCGCCCCACTCCGGACTCCTCCAGTCGCCGCTCCACCACCGGGTGCCGCCCATGCACAATCTCAAGCAACCCACTCTCCTCCACCTCCGGCCGCACCCACCCAAACCGGACCGCCTGCTCAGCGTAAGTCCCTGTTAAATCAATCTCTGCCACACGCCGCGCCGTGGCCCGCAGCCGCCCTGCCACCGCCAGCACCGCCGCCCGCAGCTCGCCAAACAGCCGTCGCTCAATCTCCCCGCAGCGCTCCTGCGCATGCAGGATCTTTGTCTCGAGTTCCTTCAGCTCGGGGGTCGTAAAGCGCTCCGCATTCACCAAGGTCTGCTTTCGCTCGTAATCGGTCGGCACCGCCCGTGCGTTCGCCTTGGTCACCTCGAGGTAGTAGCCAAACACGTTGTTGAACCGCACCTTGAGACTGGCAATTCCAGTCCGGGTCCGCTCCCGCTCCTCAATGGCCGCCACGGCCTGCCGCCCATTCTGTCCCAGCTCCCGCAGCTCGTCGAGCTCCGCCAAAACGCCAGCCCGAATCGCGCCCGCATCGCTGATCGACAGCGGCGGCTCCTCCGTCAGCGTCTGCGTGATTCGCGCCTCCACATCGCCCAGCGTGTCGAAATCCCGCAGGAGCTCCCGCCAGAGCGCAGCGTCAAACGAGTTCCCGGCCTCCGCCAGCGCGGGCAGTCGTGCCAGGCTGCGAGCCAGCGCCACCAGATCCCGCGGCCCTGCCGAATCAACCGCGACCCGCCCCAGCAATCGTTCCAGATCGAGCAGTCCGTCCAGCGATCGCCGCAGCTCCGTCCGCTTTCGCAGCTCGCGCTTAGCTTCCTCAATGGCGTCATACCGGCCGCGTAGCTCCGCCACACTCTTCCCCGGACGCAGCAACATCGCGCGCAGAAGCCGTTTGCCCATCGGCGTCAGGCACGCATCCATCGCCCACAGCAGCGTCGTATGGCTGTCTTCGCCTGCGAACAGCGGATCCACCAGCTCAAGGTTGCGCACCGTCACGGCGTCCAGTTCAAGACACGTCGATCGCTCGTAGAAGCGCAGGCCGTCCAGATGCTCGAGCGCCCCCTGTTTTGTTCGCTTCAGGTATTCGAGAACAACTCCCGCGGCAATCACAGCGGAGCTCCGGCCCGCAAACCCCATCCCGTCGAGCGAGTGCACTCGAAACTGCGCCCGCAGCAAGGGAATCGCGTGCTCGGTATGGAAGACCCAGCTCTCCATCGCCGTCTTTGTCCGAATACCTTCGAGACCCTGCAGCAGACCTTCTTTCGCGGCCTGGTCACCACTCTCCAGCTTCAGCTGCGAGGACACACTCCGCCGAGCCTCAGACTCGAAGAGCGTCTGGCTGTACAGCAGCTCCACCGGCCGGAGTCGCCCAAGCTCATCCACCGCCTGCGCCCACGCCTCCCGGCCAGAAAACTCCGTAGCCCGAAACTCTCCTGTCGATAGATCAACCATTGCGACGCCAACGCACAGTCCTTCTCGTGCCGATGATGCAGACAGCGCTGCCAGCCAGCAGCTCTCACCCGATCCCAGCGCCGGATCAACCGATGTTCCCGGCGTCACCACCCGGGTCACCTCGCGCTTCACCACGCCCTTCGCGAGCTTTGGATCCTCCATCTGCTCGCAGATCGCCACCCGATACCCACGTCGGAGCAGCCGCTGCAAATATCCGTCAACCGCGTGGTATGGCACCCCACACATCGGCACGGAGCGAGCCTTATCCCGTGCTGTCAGCGTCAGCTGCAGTTCTCGCGAGGCAACCACCGCGTCCTCGAAGAACAATTCATAGAAATCACCCATGCGGAAGAACAACAGCGCATCCGGATACTCCTGCTTGGCCGCTCGGTACTGTCGCATTGCAGGGGTAAGCGGGACCTCGGGACTCACGTCGAGGGCTCTGTCGTCACCGGAGGAAGTCTGCATGATAGAGGCTTCAGAATACGACACCGAGGCTCAAACCCTTGGCTGACAATCGCCGTCTAATCGTTACATTGGGGTTAACGGAAGATGCTTTTGGTGCAGATGACTGAGGAGGAGTTCCGTGCCAAAGCCGCCGAACTCCAGGAACTGCAAGGCATCAGCCTCTCCGGTCCCGTAGGCAAGATCAGCAAGGACGGCGTCACCGCCGGTTACACCCACGCGAACGACACCCTGACGGTACACATCATCGAAAAGCCCATCTTTGTTTCACGAGCATACTGCGAGCGCCGCATTGAAGACTGGCTGTCGAAGTAGCCAGCCATCTCACCGGTGCTCCGCCCCCGCATATACTGGATAGTGGCACGTAACTGCCTGGTCCTGTCTCGTCTATGGCTCTTGTCTGGCTCAGAATCGCAGTTCTGCTCTACGCCGTCGCCGCACTTGCCGTGCTGCCGGCGGCTCTATACGATCGCCCGGGTTGGCGCCATGTCGCCCTTCCCGCGGCGCTCACCGGCCTGCTCTTCCACTTTGTCTCCCTCGCCGAAACCCTGAACGCCGCGCATCACACCCTGCCAGTCGATCGCCACGAAACCCAATCCCTGCTCGCTCTTCTCCTCGTCAGTGCCTTCCTGCTTACCTTCCTTCGCTTCCGCACCCTGGCGCCCGGTATCTTTCTCCTGCCCGTCGCGGTGCTTCTCACGTTGGTGCCGGCCTTTCGCCCGGGCGTAGAGCAACTGCCGCTGGTGAACTCCGGCTGGATCCTGCTGCACATCGTCCTGCTGCTCGCCGCCTATGCTGCTCTTCTGGTCTCTCTGTTGACCTCCGTTCTCTACCTTCTTCAGGAACGTCGTCTGAAGCGAAAGCAGCCGGCGCTCCGTGGTCTTCCTCCACTTGAAACCACCGACCAGATCGCCCTCAAGGCGCTGCTCTTCGGTATGCCGTGCATGACTGGCGGCCTTCTGATCGGTTCGGCGCTCGCGGAGCAGACGGTCGGACCATCGTTCTTTCTGGACCCCAAGGTTCTGCTCTCCTTTGCCCTATGGGTCGCGTATGGCGCGATGATCTTCATCCGCCGCCACTCCGGACTTCGCGGCCGTCGCGCCGTCTATCTCTCCTCCTTCGTCTTGCTTGTCGTCCTCGGCGTCTGGGCGGCAAACCAGTTCTCGGGCGTCCACCGGTTCACCGCGCCATGAAGACCTCACCACCAGGCAGCGGCACCGCACCTTCCGCCAGCACGTCGGGTCGTGGCCTTCCGACGCTGGTACTCCTTGGTGTCAACCACATCACCGCGCCGCTCGAAGTGCGCGAGCGCCTCGCCATACCCGGCGCACGGCTCGCCGAAGCCACCAGCGCACTCGTCCATCAGCCCGGCGTTCGCGAGGCCATGATCGTCTCCACCTGCAATCGCGTCGAGCTCCTCACCAGCATGGATCCCGTCAGCTCGCCGCTTCACACGCAGCAGGCCGCGCCCGTAGGCCAGCGTCTCCAGCGCTTTCTGCAGGACTTCTTCGCCGTTCCGCCGAACAGCCTCGGCCCCCACCTCTACGAGTTCCACGAGCGCGAGGCCATCCGCCATCTCTTCCGCGTCACCAGCTCGCTCGATTCACTCGTCGTTGGCGAGGCTCAGATTCTCGGCCAGGTCAAGGAGTCCTGGACCGTGGCCCGCGAAGTCGGTGCCATCGCCGAGACCCTCGATCCACTGCTGCAACGCGCCTTCTCGGTGGCCAAGAAAGTCCGTACCGAAACGCAGATCGGCTCTTCCTCTGTCTCCATCGCCTCGGTCGCCGTCGACCTCGCGCGGAAGATCTTCGGCACACTCAGCGGCAAGCAAGTCCTGATCGTCGGTGCCGGAAAGATGTCCGAGCTCGCTGCGCGCCACCTCATTCAGCAGGGTGCGTCCACGGTCCTCATCGCGAATCGCACCGAATCCCGTGCGCGGCAACTCGCAGCCGACCTGGACACCCGCATCCCCACCCAGATCATCCCTTTCGAGAGCCTCGCCGAGCAGGCGCACCGGGCGGACATCGTCATTACCTCAACCGGAGCCGGCGGCCTGCAGAAGATCTTCACGCCAGCCAACGGACGGCAATTCCTCGAGCGCCGCCGGAACCGCCCCATGTTCTTCATCGACATCGCCGTTCCCCGCGACGTGGATCCCGAGCTCAACAGGGTCGACGGCTGCTTCGTCTACGACATCGACGATCTCCAGCAGGTCGCCATGTCGAATCTCGCCAGCCGATCAAAGGAAGCCGTCGCCGCGGAAGCCATCGTTAGCCGCGAGGTCGAGCGCTACCACGCGCGCCTGAACGCGCTCGACGCCGTTCCCGCCATTCGTGCGTTGCAGCAGCAGGCAGAAGAGATGCGGCAGGCCGAGCTGGCCCGCTCCGTCGCCAGACTCGGCGGCCTCACTCCCACACAGCAGGAAGCCGTCGAGGCCATGACCCGTTCGCTCACCGCCAAGCTCCTGCACGCTCCGATGGCTGCCATCCGTTCCGCAGCCAGTGAGGGCAACGCCGCTTTGCTGGGTCAGCTGCGGTCTGTCTACACGGAGGCTCCCGGACGCGGAAATAGCCAAGCATCACGCCGCAGTGCCCCTAGGGACCGCTCGGACCCCGAACCCTCCGACCAGGACTAGTTACACCAGCCTCGGCAGGTCCACGTCGGTCCTGAAGCGCAGCGTCTGTCCCTCGCTCAGCACGACTCTTTCCACCGCTGCCATCCCGCGCACACCATTGCACAGCGCCACCGCTTCGGCTCGTTCCAGATCAGAAAGCAGCAGCACCTCTTCTGCTATCGCTCGGCGCCCCACCAGCAACGATCGCGCAACTCCCGGCAGAACGCCGCTCGAGAGCGCTGACGTCTTCCATCGGCCATCAATCAACAGCAACAAACTGCTGATCGACCCCTCTGTAAGTTCGTCACGTTCATTCGCAAAGATCGTCTCGTCAAACCCGAGCTGTAAGGCCTCTTGGGTGCCCTCGTCGTACACCGGCCGGTACGTTGTCTTATGCCCGAGAAAACCATCCTTCGACCAGGTACGCCGGTTGGAAAGCCTCAACGCCACGTGCGGGCTCCACGAGGGAGCAGCCTTCGCGGACAGCGTCACCTCGCCGCCGCGCGACAGCTCCATACGGATACTTCGTCTCTCCTTTGAGCCGCCCGCAAACGCCAGCATCTGCTGCACGATCGCGGCTTGATCGAACGGAAAGTGCAGCTGCTCGGCGGAGCTCGCCAGCCGCGCAAGATGCTCCTCGAGCAGCAGAAAGCCTCCATCCCATAGCAGCGTCTCCAGAAGGGAGAACTCGGGGGCTGCCCGCAGCAGAAACTCGCTCTTCAGCCAGCACTCGGCGTGCTCCTGCTCCGCGACCGAATCAGCGACAACGCCGCCTCCCACGCCCATCCGCAGCATGCCATCGCGCAGCACCACCGTACGAATCGCCACGTTGAACACCGCACGCCCGTCCGGCGCGGCAAAGCCAATCGCCCCGCTGTACACACCCCGCACCGCGCCCTCAAGCTCCGCGATGATCTCCATCGTTCGTGGCTTCGGCGCGCCCGTCATGGAGCCGCTGGGAAACAACGCGCGAAAGATATCCGCTAGCGTCACACTCGGTCGCAGCGAACCCGCGATCGTCGACGTCATCTGCAGCAGCGTTCGATACCGTTCGACCTCAAACAGCCGCTCTGCGTGAATACTCCCAGCCACGCACAGCCGTCCTAGATCGCTTCGCAGCAGGTCAACGATCATCAGGTGCTCGGCCCGGTTCTTCTCATCCGCCGAAAGCCACTCCATCTGCCGCCGATCTGCTTCCTCTGAGCCCTGAAGCGCCGCCGTGCCTTTCATCGGCCGCACCGTCATCACGCGCTCCCGATCGACGGAGAAGAAAAGCTCCGGTGAGAACGAGAGCACAAACTCTTCCTCCGGCAGATGCAACAAGGCCGAGAACGGGGCCGGCTGTTGCGCCGCCAGCGCCTCATAGAGCGGCAGCACCGCGCCGGCGTAGCTCGCCTCCATGGCTGTCGTTAGGTTGACCTGGTACGTGTCTCCCGCCTCGATGTACCGCTTCACTGCTGCGACTTGCTCCCGGTACCGCGCCAACGGCGTCCTCATGCTCAGGCACATGGGCTCAGCCAGAAGGGAAGCACCCGCACTCGGGGTCAAGGAAGCAACCTCCGGCTCGCGATAGACCCCGAACCAGGCCAGCGGCTCCTGCGCGGCTGCTCGATTTCGCACCCGTTCAAAGGCGTACCCCGCCTCGTACCGCAGCAAGCCAGCAACGTACGAGCCAGCATCAAGCGCGGCTGTTACTTCGCCGAGCAAGGTTCGAAGCGAGTCCTCATCGCTCGCGGTCAGGATCCTCAGCGGATCGCGAAACAGGTACGACTGTCCGGTTGCGTTCTCTCCCGTCGTTTCGAATAGCAGCGTGCCGGCTTGCTCCGCCGCCTGCCTGCGCCACGCATCCCGTCGCGCCACCGCCGTTCTCTCTTCGCCGCTCATTCCAGAACCATACATCGGGTCGGCTGCCGTATCCTGAGAAGGTTATGACGACCATACGTATCGGCACCCGGGGATCGCAGCTCGCGCTCTGGCAAACGAACCACATAGCAGACCGCCTGCGAGCCAACGGCCACACCGTAGAGATCCAGGTCATCCGCACCACCGGCGATCGCATGCAGCAGCCCGGCTTCATCCCTCCCCCCGAGACAGACGGCGTCCCACTCGACGCCAAAGGCATCTTCATCAAAGAGATAGAAGAGGCCCTCGCCGTCGGCCAGATCGATCTCGCCGTTCACTCTTTGAAAGATCTCCCCACCACCATCGACGAGCGCTTTACCCTGGCTGCCATTCCCGAACGTGCCGACCCGCGCGACGTCTTCGTCTGCGAGCCTTTCTGGGGATTGCACACGTTGCCAGGCGGCTCCCGCATCGGCACCACCAGCCCACGCCGGCAGGCACAACTCCTTGCCCTTCGCCCCGACCTCACCTTCGTTGAGATCCGCGGCAACATCGACACCCGCCTTCGCAAGCTCGATGAAGGCGAGTGTGACGCTCTGGTCCTCGCCGCCGCCGGCCTCGATCGTCTCGGTCGCACCGAGAACGTTCACCAGCGCTTCGAGCCAGACGAGCTCTGCCCGGCGCCGGGGCAGGGAGCCATCGCCCTTGAGACCCGCTCTCCTCGCTTCCCGCTCGACTCCGAGGACCGCGGTCGCGACCCCGAAATCTTCAGCGCCATCGCCGATCTTGATCACGCCCCCACACGCTACGCCGTCACCGCAGAACGTGCCGCGCTCAACGGGCTCGGCGGCGGTTGCATGCTGCCGATCGGCGCCCTGTGCACTGTCGATGGCAGAACCGCCACACTGCTCGCGCAAGTCGTCTCGCCAGACGGAGACACCATGCTCACCGAACAGATCGAAAGCATCGCCTCGCTCGATCCCTTGATCCTCGGCGAGCGCGTTGCCACGTTGCTCATTCAGCGCGGTGCGCTTGAACTTCTGCCAGACCCCCTCTTCGTCACCGCGGACGAGTAGATCGCCGTCGCTCTCTCCAGCCGATCTATGGCAGCTGCGCCATCTGGATCCGCAATCTCTCGCTGAGCGCCGCGATCACCATCGCATGATCCTCGCGCTGCGTCAGGCCGCTCACCACAATTGCACCGACGCATCCGCTGCCGCGCAGCAGCACTGGAAATCCACCACCATGCGCCGCATAGTCGGCCAACTGAAGCCCCTGCTTTTCCTCAAGCGTCGTGCCGCTCTTCACGAGCTCTGATCCCACCAGCAGCGAGCTCTTGCCGAGTCGCAATACCGTATTCCGCTTGCGTCGCAACCAATCCTCGTTACCCGGCGTGATGCCGTTGGTCCCCGTGTAGAACAGTGTCTGGCCAGCCATCCAGATCCCGATCGCCACCGGCTTCGTTGCCGCCTTCGCCAGCTCTCGGATCCCGCAACCAAGCGCAAAGGCATCATCTGCGTTAAACGATGCAAACTGCAGCGTCGCCTCCTGCTGCTTCAAGAGCTCAATCTCCTCGTCCAGCGTCATCCCCACCTCCAAACCTTGCTTCTTTCTCTGGCTGACCCCGTACACTGTGGCTCACATCCTGCTTCGGAGCGTACATGCCTCGCCTTCTTCCCGTCATCCTGCTCGGCGCCTTCCTCGAGCCGCTTTCCTTAAGCCAAAGCACTCCGTCTGAAGATCGTTCTTGGATCGCTAAGTCGAACAGCTATACCCAGCAGCTCATCGACGTATCCAATCGCCACTCGCCCGAAGGCGCCAGCGACGAAGGTCTCGCCGAGTACGACACAAAGATCTCGGTCCTCACCCAGGCCGACGAAGATCAGGAGCGAGCCGAGACCGCAGCTGTCCTCAAGCGGTTGCAGACAGCGCTCGCCACCGAGGCCAATCCTCGGGTGCAACAGGACATCCGCATCCTCATCCACGACACCGAACATAATTTTAGGGAGCAGGACTACAGCCGCGCTCACAAGGTTCCTTTCCTCAACGCCAGCGAGCTCGTCTTTAACGGTCTGCACGGCCTGCTCGATGACCAGACCACACCCGAACGCCGTCAGGCGGCCGTCACCCGGCTGCGGAAGTACGCCGGAGTTGAATCCGGCTATGCCCCGCTCACCGATCTCGCCCGTACCTATGTTCTCGCCCGCATGGCCCATCCGGATGTCACGTATCCCTCCCGCCTGCACATGGAGACCGATCTCGCGCGCAATGGGAACTACATCGACGGCATCGCGGATCTCTTTCGCAAATACAAGCTCTCCGGCTGGGAGCCCGCCTACACGCGCCTTAAGACCGAGCTCGTTAGCTACGACGACTGGCAGCGTACAACTGTTCTTCCCAAAGCTCGCACCGACTTCCGCCTTGCCCCGGAGGACTACGCGATCCAGCTCGAGGGCTACGGTGTCGATCTTCCGCCGGAGAAGCTGGCAGCCCAGGCGCACGCCTCCTTCTCCGCCATCCAGGCCGAGATGGCCCCACTCGCCGCAGCAATTGCCAAGGAGCACGGCTTTCCCTCACCGGACTATCGTTCCGTTCTCCTTCAGCTGAAGAGCCATCAGATCACCGGGGACGCCATCCTCCCGCTCTACGAGGGTCGCCTCCGCCAAATCGAGCAGGTCATCTCCGAGCACAAGATCGTCACCCTTCCCAATCGACCAGCCATCATCCGCCTGGCCACCGCGGCTGAGACCGCGCAGGTACCCGCGCCGCACATGCAGCCGCCGCCCTTCCTCCACAACACCGGTCAGCGCGGCGTCTTCATTCTCCCGCTCAACCTGCCCGCAACCAGCGCCGCCAAGGCCAAGGTCTTCGACGACTTCACCTACGACGCCGTCGCCTGGACTCTCACCGCCCACGAGGCCCGTCCCGGTCACGAGCTTCAGTTCGACTCCATGGTCGAACAGGGCGTCTCTCTCGCCCGCGCCCTCTTTGCCTTCAACTCCACCAACGCCGAGGGCTGGGGTCTCTACTCGGAGTACCTCATTAAGCCCTACATGCCCGCGGAAGGACAGCTTGCTTCGCTCGACCTGCGCCTGCTCCGTGCTGCTCGCGCCTTCCTCGATCCTGAACTCCAGGCCGGTAAAGTCACACCCGAGCAGGCAAAGCAGGTCCTCATGCACGACGTCGTTCTCTCTGACGCCTTCGCCAGCTCAGAGGTCGAACGCTACACCATCAAGTCTCCCGGCCAGGCCAACAGCTACTTCTACGGCTACAACCGACTGCTCGATCTTCGCCGAGAGAGCGAATCCGCTCTCGGACCCAAATTCAGCCCGCTCCGCTTCCACGACTTCATCCTCGCCCAGGGTCTCCTGCCGCCTGATCTCATGCGAAAGGCCGTCCTCGAAGAGTTCGTTCCCTCGCAGCAGGCAACTCGCTAAGCCGCCGCCCGCGCGGATGCGTCTGCAAAGAAACACGTGGGCCGCGCTCCGTATCGAGCGGCTCACGTCCCCCTCCAATCGTCCGCATCCTGCCCGGTACACTGGGCCTTTCCGCTCGGAGGCAATCGTTCAGATGCAGTCTGCCGTCATCCATCCAATCGATCGTCTCGTCGGCGCGCTTCGCGTCACCTTCTTCACTGTTCTGCTCGGATCTTTGGCGTACTTCGTTTACTTCTCCTGGCACTGGCCCATCCTGCGTGACACCTCGATCATGCATTACGTCGTGTTTCTTATGGACCACGGCCTGAAGCCCTACCAGCAGATCACCGACAACAATCTCCCCGGCGCCTACATCATGGAGCGCTGGGGCATGGCTCTCTTCGGCGACGGCGATCTCGCGTGGCGGCTGTGCGACTTCTCTGTCCTCGCGGTGATCACGCTCGCAATGGCCATCATCGCCAAGCCTTACAGCTGGCTTGCCGGCGTCTACGGCGGTGGCATGTTCGCTCTGCTCCACGGTAGCGAGGGTCCAGACTTCCCCATGGAGCGTGAAGAGATCCTGACCGCGCTTCTCGTCGTCGCCCTTGCTCTGCTCTTCACCTCGCTTCGGCGCCGTCTGCCCGCGCTGATGCTGCTCTTCGGCGTAATGACCGGCATGGCCGCCTCCATTAAGCCCACCTCGGCTCCCTTTGGCGTTGTACTCCTGTGTGCCGCTGCGTTCGTGGCCCGGCGAAAGGATCGTGCGCCGCTAGCCTACCTCCTCTGGGGCGTCGGCGGCATGGCCGTCGCGAGCGTCATCGTCCTCACGTTCCTCCTTCGCAACCACGCGATCGGGCCCCTGCTCTACATCGTGCGCACCATTATGCCGTCCTACGTCTCCATGAGTAATCGCAGCTTCGGCGAGCTCCTGCGGAGCATGATGCCCCGAAACCTCCTGCTCATCGCCGCTCTCGGCGCGGCTCTTGCCTTGATCCAGCGATCCTGGAGCGCCGAGCGATGGCTGATCTTTCTCGGCATGGTCTTCGGTGCTGTCTCGTTCCTCGCCCAGCGCAAGGGCTCCATCTATCATCGCTATCCGTTCGTTGCCTTCCTGCTGCTCCTCCTCGGCCTTGAGTTCTTACCCGCTCTGCGCCGCCGTGGCCTGCCCCTTGCGCTCGGCGCAGCCGGCCTCGTTGCCACGCTCTTGCTCAGCATCCCGCACTACCTCGTGCAGCTTCGCTCTTCGCCGCCCAACAGCACAATGCCCTTCGCCATGTCCCTGACCAGCGATCTGCGCACCCTCGGTGCAGCCACCGATCTCCAGCAGCAGGTCGAATGCCTTGACCTCACCTACGGCTGCTTCAGCGCTCTCTACCATCTCAATCTGCTTGAGAACAATGGCTTCACCGGAGACCTGCTGCTCTTCTCCCCGCAAAAGAGCGCGGCGACAAACTACTACCGGCGCCGCTTCTGGGACCTCACCATGGCCCACCCGCCATTCGTCTTTGTGCTTAGCAACGAGTGGTACCCCTACGATGTCAGCTTCCGCAAGCTCGAAACGTGGCCCGAGTTCGAGCGATACCTGACCGCAAACTATCAGCAAGTACTCTCCCGCAGCTTTCCGCCCGCCGGGCCCGCGCCCGGCTCTGATGATGTTGATTCGCGCGTGCCGGGATATCGGATCTACGTTCGTCGGGAAAGTCCAGGGTCGGTCGTAGCCCCAGCCCCCTGACGCCAGTCCTTGCGAGTTTGTCTCTCCAGACCGGGTCAGGCTCCAGGCTGCCGCCCGAATAGAATTATTCCGTGGATCTGCCGTTGCCGCGTTCTCCCTCTCAGGAGCAGTCCTATAATTGAGAAACAGGAGCCCTCATGGCAGATCAGAACGGTACAAACGGCGCAAACGGAACGCAGTTAAATCAGGGTGGCAGCACCCAGATCGGGAGCAAATCTCCGCTCGGTGACGGATCCAAGGGACCGAACCAGACCGATGCTGGCGCGATGCACACCAACGCCCAGCTCACCACCAACCAGGGACGTCCGATCGGCGACAATCAGAACTCCGTCACAGCCGGCCGTCGTGGCCCCATTACTCTCGATGACTTCCAGCTTCTTGAGAAGATGACCCAGTTCAACCGTGAACGCATCCCGGAGCGCGTCGTCCACGCCAAAGGCTCTGGCGCACACGGCAACTTCGTCGTCACACACGACATCACGAAGTACACCAAGGCGGCCATCTTCTCGAAGATCGGCAACACCTGCCCGACCTTCGCTCGCTTCTCCACCGTCGGCGGAGAAAAGGGCTCGGCAGATACGGCTCGCGACCCGCGCGGCTTCGCCGTCAAGTTCTACACCGAAGAAGGGAACTGGGACATGGTCGGCAACAACACGCCGATCTTCTTCATCCGCGACCCCATTAAGTTCGGCGACTTCATCCACACCCAGAAGCGCGAGCCCGGCTCCAACCTGAAGTCCGCCACCATGATGTGGGATTTCTGGTCGCTCTCACCGGAGTCGCTCCACCAGGTCACCATCCTCTTCTCTGACCGCGGCATTCCTGACGGCTATCGCCACATGCACGGCTACAGCTCGCACACCTTTTCACTCATCAACGACAAGGGCGAGCTCTTTTATTGCAAGTGGCACTTCAAGACCAACCAGGGCATCAAGAACCTTCCTGTCGCCGATGCCGACACCCTCGCCGGAACCGATCCCGACTACTCGCAGCGCGATCTTCTCCACGCGATCGAGAAGGGAGACTTTCCCTCCTGGCGCGTGCAGATCCAGGTCATGCCCGAAGGCGAGATCGACAACTTCGAGTACAACCCCTTCGATCTCACCAAGGTCTGGCCGCACGCCGACTACCCGCTCATCGACGTTGGTGTTCTCACCCTCGATCGCAAGCCCTCGAACTACCACGCCGAAGTGGAGCAGGCTGCCTTCAATCCCTCAAACGTCGTCCCCGGCATGGGCTACTCGCCCGACAAAATGCTGCAGGGCCGTCTTCTCTCTTACCCTGACGCCCACCGCTATCGGATCGGCACCAACTACGATCTGCTCCCGGTGAACGCGCCGAAGTGCCCCTACGCCACCTACAACCGCGACGGTTCCATGCGCTTCGACGCGAACGGCGGCGACCTGCCAAACTACGAGCCGAACAGCTTCGGCGGACCGAAGGAGAATCGCAGATATCTCGAGCGCCCCTACCAGACAACCGCAACGTCCGAGAAGGTCGGCCGTTATGATCATCGCGAGGATAACGACGACTACACGCAGGCCGGCAATCTGTGGCGTCTTTTCGGCGAGACCGAAAAGCGCAACACAGCGAAAGCAATCGCAGGGTCCATCGGTCAAACACCGCTTCGCATCCAGAAGCTGCAGCTGAGCCACTTCAAGCAGGCGGATCCGCAGTACGCCTCCTACATCGTGGAGGCGCTCGGAACCGATGAGCATCCGGAGTATCAGCACGGCGCGGATGTCGCCGAGCTGGCCGGGGCAGGTCGCCTGCACGAGAAGTAGTCCTTTACCCTCGTCGCACAACACAAGAGGCCGCCTTCGGGCGGCCTCTTGTTGCCTCCGCATCCAAACGCTTTCGCACCTTGGAGCAAACCGCCGCGCTCAGCTACTCTGGGCAGATGCGTTCGCCAGCAATCGGCCTTGACTTCGGCACCACCAATAGCTCCATCGCCCTCGCTTCCGCAACAGGCACAGAGCTGGTCCACTTCGCCGGCAACACCCCATCCTTCCGCTCCCTGCTCTATCTGGAGCAGCACCAGACCGCCGGTCGCACCTCAACAGAAGCGTTCACCGGTCCCGCTGCCATTCATCGCTATCTCCATCGCCACGCCGCGCAGATCGAGCGTCCCGGCCGCCTCATCCAGTCGCTCAAGAGCTACCTCGCCGTCCGCAATCTCAACGGTACCGAAGTCTTTGGCCGCCGCTACACGCTCGAAGATCTCATCAGCCGCATCCTTGCCGATCTCCGCGCCGTCGCTTCTGAAAGGCTCGGCGCGGACGTCACGCACGCCGTTGTCGGCAGGCCCGTACACTTCGTCTCGGCAGAGATCGAGGCAGACGATCTCTTCGCCCTCGATCGCCTCTCCGGTGCCCTCCGCGCCGCCGGCTTCACTCACATCGATTTTCTCGCCGAACCCGTCGCCGCCGCCTATACCTACGAGACCACCCTCGATCACGACGAGCTCGTCCTCATCGGCGACTTCGGCGGCGGAACCTCCGACTTCACACTCATTCGCGTCGGCCCCGGCGCCCGCAGTCAGCCTGCCGACCAACGCATCCTCGGCACCTCTGGCGTCGGCCTCGCCGGCGACGCCCTAGACGCCCGTCTCGTCCGTCATCTCGTCGCTCCTGCCCTCGGCTCCACCGCCTCCGTCACCTCCTTCGGAAAGCCCTTGCCCGCCGTCCCCGCATGGATCTACGCCAACCTGGAGCGCTGGCACTATCTCTCCTTTCTCCGCACCCGCAACGTCGAACAGATCCTCGCCACCGCCCGTCTCCGCGCCGCCAGCCAACCCGCCACCGAGCGCCAGATTGACGCCCTCATCACCCTCATCGACGAGGACCTCGGTTATGCCCTCCATCAGGCCGTCCAGAAGACCAAGGTCGCCCTCTCTTCGAGCGCATCGACTGACTTCCGCTTCCGCGACTCCGGCCTCAACCTCCACGCCACCGTCGCCCGCTCCGACTTCGAGCAATGGATCAACCCCGAGCTCGCCGCAATCCGACACGCTATCGGAACTCTCCTCACCTCCACCTCCACTCCGGCCTCAGCCGTCGACCGCGTCTTTCTCACCGGCGGCACCAGCTTCGTTCCCGCCGTCCGTCGCATCTTTGACGAGCAGTTTGACCCCGCTCGCGTCGTCATCGGAGAGGCCTTTACCTCGGTCGCACAGGGGCTCGCCCTCCACGCCCGCAATCAAGCCAAGGTCTCCTAGCAAGCGTCCGGCCTCATCCCCTGTGGCCGTAGCGATGTATCCTAAAGCGATGGGACTTCGTCATCCGGGCTCATGGCGCATCTGCCCTCCCATACACGCCCGCGCAGCGAACTTCATTTGCGACGCTCGCTCGCCGGCAGCAATCGCGTCCCATCACAGAGAGGATCTGACTCCATGTCATCGCACCAGCTGTCCACTGCCGTCCTCGGCTTCCCGAGGATCGGCCGCCGTCGCGAACTGAAGGCTTCACTTGAGGATCTATGGCGCGGTAAGGCCACTGAAGAGCAGCTGCTCGCCACCGCGAAAGAACTGCGTGCCCGCCACTGGCAGCAGCAGCAGGCCGCCGGCATCACCTCCATCCCATCCAACGACTTCTCCTTCTACGACCAGGTCCTCGACACGCTCGTCCTCGTCGGCGCCACGCCCACACGCTTCGGCACCGGCTCCGTCACACTGGACCGCTACTTCAAGATGGCGCGCAACTCAAACGAGCAGACCGCCATGGAGATGACCAAGTGGTTCGACACCAACTACCACTACCTCGTGCCCGAGTGGACGGCTGATCTCTCCTTCACACCCGACACCACCAAGGCTCTCGGCGAGTTCAACGAAGCCAAGGCGCTCGGCATCCACACCCGTCCTGTCGTCATCGGCCCCATCTCGCTTCTCCTGCTCGGCAAATCCGAAGACGGTACCGATCCACTCTCGCTGCTTCCGAAACTGCTTGAGTGCTACACGAAGGTTCTCACCGATCTGCACACCGCCGGCGCCGGCTGGATCCAGATCGACGAGCCGCACCTCGTCACCGACCTCGAGCCCGCGTACGTCGACGCCTACAAGTCCGCCTACGCTGCCCTCGCGAAGCTTCCCGTCAAGCTCATGCTGACCACCTACTTCGGCGGCCTCGGGGACAACCTCGAGCTCGCCACCTCGCTCGGCACCGCCGGCCTTCACGTCGATCTCGTCCGCGCCCCCGAGCAGCTCAGCGACGTCGTCAGCAAGCTCACCGCCAACCAGGTGCTCTCCCTCGGCGTCATCGAAGGCCGCAACATCTGGCTGGCCGATCTCGACGCGCTTCAGACCTCGCTTGCCGGCGCCATCAGCAAACTCGGTCCCGAGCGCGTCCAGCTCGCCACCTCCTGCTCGCTCCTGCACACGCCCTACACCACCGAAGACGAGCATCTGCTCGATCCACGTATCAAGAGCTGGCTGAGCTTCTCGCAGCAGAAGCTTGAAGAGCTCGCCGCGCTCGCTCAGGGCCCTGACTCCGCCATGGAAGCCTTTGCTGAAAATCGCAAGCGCAATCAGGATCGCCTCGTCGCCGAGAGCAGCACCAACCCTGCCGTTCGCAAGGCCATCGCTGATCTCAAAGACGAGAGCTTCCGCCGCAAGGATGAGTACACCGCACGGGCCATCGTGCAGCGCGAAGAGCTTGGCCTTCCCCTTCTTCCCACCACAACCATCGGCTCTTTCCCGCAGACCGCCGAGGTCCGCTCCAAGCGGGCCGCGCACAAGAAGGGCCATCTCTCCGACGCCGAGTACCACGACTACCTCGCCAAGGAGATCACCGACTGCGTCCGCAAGCAGGAAGCCATCGGTCTCGACGTCCTCGTCCATGGCGAGTTCGAGCGCAACGACATGGTCGAGTACTTCGGCGAGCATCTCGACGGCTTCGCCTTCACCGAGAACGGCTGGGTCCAGTCCTACGGCTCCCGCTGCGTCAAGCCGCCCGTGATCTACGGCGACGTCTCGCGTCCACACGCCATGACCGTCAAGTGGTCGAGCTTCGCCCGCTCCGTCACCGACAAGCCGATGAAGGGCATGCTGACCGGTCCCATCACCATCCTGCAGTGGTCCTTCGTCCGCAACGACATCCCCGAGAAGGACACCGCCTGGCAGATCGCCCTCGCTCTCCGCGGTGAGGTCACCGATCTCGAGGCCGCCGGAATCCGCATCATTCAGGTCGACGAGCCTGCCCTGCGCGAAGGTCTTCCACTCCGTCGCAAGGACTGGCAGACCTATCTCGACTGGGCCGTCAAAGCCTTCCGCCTCGCCACCACCGACGTCGAGAACGGCACCCAGATCCATACTCACATGTGCTACTGCGAGTTCGAAGACGTCCTCCCGTCCATCGCCGCCCTCGACGCCGACGTCATCTCCATGGAGAGCGCCCGCTCGAAGATGGAGATGCTCGACGCGTTCAAGCAGCACGGCTACCCCAACGAGATCGGCCCCGGCGTCTACGACATCCACTCGCCGCGCGTCCCCTCCACCGCCGAGATGAAGTCCCTCCTCGAGCTCGCGCTCAAGGTTCTTCGTCCCGATCAGGTCTGGGTCAATCCGGACTGCGGCCTCAAGACCCGCCAGTGGCCCGAAACCACCGAGGCTCTCACCAATCTCGTCACCGCAGCAAAGGATCTACGTCCCAGCCTCGCAGCAGCGAAGTAAACTCACTCCTCCCAAGCAGAAGGGCCGCCAGCAGTGGCGGCCCTTCTGCGTTTGGCTGCCTTCTCAGCGCTTCACGCAAGCAGTCACCGGCTCCGCCACCCTCGTCCACTCCTCGCTTCGGCCAAATAGCTTCACGCCCAGATACCCACGCAGCTTCAGAGTGTTGCCATTCGCCACCATGGAGCCGGAGTACGTCTTTCCCACCTTCGGATCGTAGAGCCGCCCGTCCTCTGCCTTGGTTGCTCCTGCATCTGGCTTGAAGCCGTCACCGACCACAAGATCGCACAACGCTCGCGAGCGAAGGGAAGCGTCAGGATTGTTGCTGTCCGTACTTCCCGTAGCATCCTTCTCGATCTGCACGATCTTCAAACACACCGCACTGCCGCAGCTGTAACTCCTTATCACTGATCCCGTCGGTGTCCGCCATAAGCCAAGCACACCCTGATCCGGCAGCGCAAACGCCGTCAGAGCCAGCGAAACACTCGCCGCCGCGATTCCCCAGTTCCTCACCCGCACAAGAGCAACCTCCGCCCGCACCCGTCAGATCTCTCCCGAACGGCCGAGTCAAAGAACCCTTGTACACGCACGAATCAAGATAGGCAAGCAGACCGGGGCGCAGGGGTGCCTAGACGAGATGCTCCGTGCTCGACCGGAACAGATCCTCTAGGCCGACACGTCGCTTCACCGAGCAGCCGCTCCGCAGCGCCGCCCCGGAACAGCCGCACGCGGGCGCTCTCCTCCGGGCTCAGCCAGGTTGACATAGCCTCCGGGCAGGGCAGCCATGCTCAGCTCCCGTGGGAGCTTGCTCGCCCACCTCCGGAGCCGTGTTCCGTCATCCTCGGCACTGAGATCTTATGCCGCCACCGCCTCGACGACAAAGTGACTCCGGCGCAGCGGAGAGGCCATGGCATCCGCAGCCACACCGCTGCTGGCGGGTGTCTCAAGAAACAGAACGCAACCGGTCTTCCTCGACCTCCCGCCGAAAGCGCCAAACTTGCTTCCACCGAGACAATCAGCCGCCATGTGCGGTCGACCGGTGCTCCTACAATGAACCCACCTCCATGAACCCAGCTCCCTCGTCTCCGGCCGTCCTTCCTCTCATCGGCTGCCGCGTTCTCATCCTCCGCTCCCGCCAGCAGGCCTCCACCCTCGCCGAGCAGCTGCGCGCTCTCGGCGCAACACCCATCCTCATCCCCGTCCTCGAGATCGCCCCGCCCTCCGAGACGCAGAGCCTCGATCGAGCCCTCGTCAGCCTCATCAGTTATGACTGGCTTCTCTTCACCAGCGCCAACGCCGTTCACGCCTTCAGCCAACGGCTCACCCACCTCGGTCTCCGCCCCACCCACCTGCCGCGCCTCGCAGCCATCGGCCCATCCACCGCCGCGGCCCTCCGCGATACCAGTCTCACCAAGCTCGCATCCGCTCCACCCCTGCTGCCACCCACCGCAATAGCCGAGTCCCTCGCCGAAGCACTCCTGCCTGAAATCGCTCAACAGCTTTCCGCCGGCAGCCCTGTCCGTATCCTGTTGGTTCGCGCCGAACAAGCACGCGATCTCCTGCCCAGTCGCCTCTCCGCCGCCGGCGCGCACGTCACGGTCGCGGCCGCCTACCGCAACCTCCCTCCAGAGGCATCCGTGCAGGCGCTCGCCGCCCTCTTCGCCTCGCCCAAGGCCTGGCCCCACGCCATCCCCTTCACCAGCTCTTCAACGGTCACCCACCTGCTCGATCTGCTTGCAACCAGCGGCCTCAGCCTTCCGCCAGCCATCCCCCGCGTCTCCATCGGCCCTATCACCTCGGCCACCCTTCGCGAACATGGCCTCGCCCCACACGCCGAAGCCGCCACCCCAAACGTCGCCGGCCTCGTCGAAGCCATCTGTCTGCTGCTCGCTCGTTAGAGTGCCTTTATCGATCTGACTTCGATCGTCCCCTCCGGCGTCCACCGCTCGCCGGAGTTCCACGTCTTATCCTTCGACCGGCAGATCGTCTCCAGCCGGCACTCAGCACATCGCGGCTTCCGCGCCACGCACACCTGCCGCCCATGGAAGATAATCCGGTGGCTGTAGTTGATCCACTCCGCCTCAGGAATCACCCGTTGCAGATCCCTCTCCACCTTCTCGGGCGTCGTCTCCTTGGTCAGCTCCAGCCGCAGCGAGATTCGTAGCACATGCGTGTCCACCACCACGCCCACAGCTATGCCGTACCAGCTTCCGAGCACCACGTTCGCCGTCTTGCGCGCCACACCCGGCAGCCGCAGCATCTCGTCCATCGTCTGCGGCACCGCGCCGCCAAACTCCTCAGTCACCACCCGCGCGGCGCCTTGGATTGACTTCGCCTTCGCCCGGAAAAATCCGGTCGTCCGGATCACCTCTTCCAGCGCAGGCAGGGAACCCTCCGCCATCGCTTTTGGCGTCGGAAACATCCGGAACAGCTCCGGCGTCACCAGGTTCACCCGTGCGTCCGTACACTGCGCCGAAAGGATCGTCGCGATCGTCAGCTCCCACGCATTCCGGTGGTGCAGGGCACACACCGCATCCGGATACATCGCATGAAGCCGCGTGAGGATCTCCGCAATCCGCGCCTTGTCCGTCGCCCGCAGAGCACGAGGCTTTCCAGTCGCCATCACACTATCCCAAACGATTCAGCATCTCTTCCGCAGGCAGCCGAACACACGAAAAGATCGGCGTGTCCTCGAGCGTGTAGAGGCTGATCTCCGTCTCCCGCAGCTGCTGCACTAGATCCAGGAAGTCCTCAGGAAAGTTCGTCTCAAACGCCACCACAAACTCCTGGTCGTCGATACCGAATGAGTACGTCGTATTCAGCTTCACGCGCGGATACTGCAGCCCGATCCGGATATGCTCATCCATCAGCCGCTTTCGCTCCGCCGCCGACAGCAGATACCATGGCCGCGTCTTCCAGAAGGGATAGATGAAAATGTACTTCTGTCCGCCCGGCCGGATCGCGCCCCGCCCTTCGCCTTCGCTCTCGTCCTCGCGATCGATCTGGTACTGCGACCGCTTCGTCATTGACAGAAAGTTGTGCGGCGTACTCAGATAGCCGCCCAGCGGCGTTCCCATCAGCTCCGATCGCATTCGGTTCAGCTCTTCCACCGAGTAGCCGATCGACCACACGCACATATCCACATCGCCCCGCGTCCCAATCGTCGAGTACGTCAGCGACAGGAACTCGCCCGGCTTGTTCCACCGCTTCAGCACCTCGGCAAACTGTCGCCGATGCTCCGTCTTCTCCTCCGCCGGAAGCCTGCGCCACTCCGGCAGCACCTTATAGAAGCTGAAGCACACGATCTGCCGCTTCACCGCAGGCTTCGAAGGATCATGTGGCGCCGCGCCGTAGCTACTCGCCGGTCGTCCGCCCGTCGCGGGAGCCGTCGTCGCAACAGCAGGGGAGGGAGTTGCCGAGGTCAGCGCTTCGGTGGTCGCGGCCTGTGAAAGAAGAGTCTCTGCCATAGTCTCCATTGTCTCGCGAACCCGGGCCCCGGGCAAAGCCGCGCTTCCATCAGCCGGTATACTCATCCCGAAATGTCAGAAAAAGTCTTTGCCCTCCTTGTTGCTCTCATCGCCAGCGGCGGTTACGCCACCGTCGCCCTCCTTATGGCGATCCAGTCGGCCTGCATCCCCATCCCGTCTGAGGTCATCATGCCGCTTGCCGGCTACGCCCTCGCCCACACCCAGGCCCAGCTCATCCTGCTCGCCACCGTCGCTTCGCTCGCCTCAAACATCGGCTCCATCCCGGCCTATTGGGTCGGCGCCCGCGGCGGTCGGCCCATGGTCGAGCGTTACGGCAGCTACATGCTCCTCAGCCGTCGCGACCTCGACCTCGTCGACCACTTCTTCGCCCGCTTCGGCTCCATCACCGTTCTCGTCGGTCGCATGCTCCCCATCGTCCGCACCTTCATCGCCTTCCCGGCCGGGGTCGCCCGGATGAACCAGTTCCGCTTCCACCTCTACACCTTCATTGGCTCTTGGCCCTGGTGCTACGCGCTCGCCTACGTGGGCATGCGTCTCGGCGCCTCCTGGAACACCAATCCCCGCTTCAAAGAGATCTTCCACCGCTTCCACCTCGGCGTGGAGCTCGTTCTCCTCGTAGGGATCGTCTGGTTCGTCGCGTCGCACTGGAAGAATCGCATCCGCACCGAACCCGGCACCGGCTCGCACGCATGATCCCGTCGGATCACGCTCCGGCTCCCCTCCTCTCGACAAAGACCCTCCCGATCTGGCTTACCCCGGCACTCGTTCTGCTTGCTGCGTTCTGGATCTTCTCCGCGCCCCTGCGTCATCCTGATGTGCCTCGCATGGTCTGGTTTCAGGATGACCTCTTCTACTACCTGAAGGTTGCCGCCAACCTCGTCGCAGGACACGGATCCACCTTCGACGGCCTCCACCGAACCAACGGCTATCATCCGCTCTACTTCGCCTTCATCACAGCGTTCACCCGCATCAGTCCCAGCTTCTCCTTCCTCAGCACCTGCCTCTGTCTCCTCGCCGTCGCCGCGACCCTCGTCAGCTTTCTCGCGATCCGCGCCATTCTCCGCGCCTGCGTCCCCGGCGACATCGTCCTCGCGGAGGTCATGAGCCTCCTCGCTCTCATCCCCTGTCTTAACACCTTCTACCAGGGCATGGAGACAACGCTCACTCTCCCACTCGGGCTCCTTCTTCTCGCGTGGTGGCTTCAGGCCCTCACGCGGCCAACCTCCGCCTCGGGAGCCCTCGGCGGTCTCCTCGCCGCCCTCACCGTCCTCTCTCGTCTGGACAGCGGCTTCCTCGTCCTGCTTCTGGTCGCGGCAACACTCGCTGCTCGAAAGCGCTTGCCTCCCTCCACCACCCTCTTCCTCCCCTTCGCCGCGGTCTTCGCGGTCTGTCTCGTCCCCTACTTCCTCCTGAACAGAGTGCTCTTCGGCGCGTGGCTTCCTATCTCCGGCATCGCCAAACAGCTTCGCCGCCACCACACACCCAGCGCGGAGGTCTGGCGCAGCGTCCTCCATCCCACCGCCTCGCAGGCCGCGCTCCTTCTGCTCTCCTTCACCGCCATCCTTCTCTTCGTCCGTCTACGCCGCTCTCTCACCCCTCCCCTCCAGATCATCCTCGTCGCAGCCGTCTCCTTCCGCTGGCTCCACTTCCTTCTACTTTCATTCGTCAGCGATTGGCCGCTCTGGGGCTGGTACTTCTACTCCGTCCGTTTCGCGGTTCTCGCCTTCTTTGCCCTGGCAGCCATCGCGCTCTCCCGCACCAGCCTCCTTCGTCTTCACCCCGCTCTTCACGCCGCCCTTCTTCCACTCGCCATCCTTTTGGTTTTTCTCCAGCACTGGGTACGCGACCCCGGAATGCAGAACATCTACGCAACCGCCGCGAGCCTCGCCACTTTCTCCCGGACCCACCCCGGCCGCTACGCCATGGGAGATCGCGCCGGCATGGTCGGCTATCTCCTCTCCAATTCCGTCCTCCAGACCGAAGGGCTCGTCACGGACCTCGCCTTCATCAACCACATCCGTCAGCAGGACGATCTTCAACTCACCCTCCGTCACGAGGGTGTCCGCTACTACATCTCCAGTACAGCCGAAGCCACCCGCAGTGACACATGCCTGCTCGCGTCCGAGCCCGCACTTGCCGGCCCAGACTCTCCCCGCATGCGCTCCCGCCTCTGCAACCCTCCCGTCCTTGTGCTCCCCGGCGAACACACCACCCGTGTCTTCGACCTTGGTGCCAGCGCCGTCGCCTGCTGTATCTCCTTTAGCGCCCAGCCTTGAGCAGAAGTTCTTCAGGATCCCCAAGGCTTCTCGGCTGTGGCCTTTCCGCTGGAAACATTATTGTGTTATCAATGGAAGAAGAGCTGATGACAACCACCGCCTCCATCCTCGAACCACACGCTGAGACCAGGCGTGACGAAACACGGCTCCGAATCCTTGCCGCCGCCATCCAGCTGCTCGCAGAAGGTGGTCGCGACGCCCTCACCACCCGCGCGGTCGCCGAGGCCGCCGGCGTCCAGGCCCCAGTCCTCTACCGGCACTTCACAGACAAGAACGCCATGCTCGACGCCCTCGCGGAGCACGGCTTCTTTGCGTACATCGCGGCAAAACACAGCAGCCCACCTGAACCGGATCCCGTCCAGGTTCTCCGCTCTGGTTGGGATCTGCATGTGGACTTCGGCCTCACCCATCCCACCCTTTACCTCCTCATGTACGCCGAGCCCCGGCCCGGCCTTGCCTCGTCGGCGGGACAGCTCTCCTTCTCAAAACTTCGAGAGCACGTCCACCGGATCGCCGCCGCCGGCAGGCTCCGCGTCCCGGAAGAGCAGGCCATCTCCCTCTTCCACGCGGCCGCCGTCGGCATCGTCCTGGTTCTGCTCAACTCTCCCGCTCACGCGCGAGACATGGCCATCTCGCACATCGCTAGGGACTCCGCTCTCGCTCTCATCACAGACTCCTCACCAACCCCAATCGGGAACCCTCAGCGAGCCGCGGCAGTCACGCTGGGTGCCGCTCTCAACCAAAACTCGCCCTTCTCGGAGGGCGAACGTAGCTTGCTTAAAGAATGGCTCGATCGCCTGGCGATGTAGCCGCACCATCCACGAGAAAGCCGTCGGCTTCTCCGAACCCGCAAGGACACACCATGCCAACCACCGTCCCCTCCGCATCGAGCCCCTTCGCTTCGTTCAAGCCCTACCACTTGGGCCTTCGCGTTCCCGACTTCGAAGCCGCCATCGCCTGGTATACGGAAACGCTCGACTTCCGCCTCACGCGCAGCTGGCCCATGGGTGACAAGACCTTCGGCTTCCTCGCGCCGCCAGCGGACGACAGCTTCAGCTTGGAAGTCATCGGCGGCCCCGGCGCCGACAATCGTCCCTCCCACGAGAACCTCGCCGATACGCTCAAGCTCTCAGGCTGGCACCACCTCTGCTTCCAGGTGGCCAGCGTCGACGACACCGTCGCCGAGTTGAAGCGTCGCGGCGTCACCATCGTCAGCGAACCCCGCAATGTGCCGGAGATCAAGAGCCGCTTTGCCTTCTTCGCCGATCCCTGGAACAATCTCTTCGAAGTCATGCAGCCGATCAACATCTAACCCACACCGCAACCGCGGCAGCTTTCGTGCCTTCCTCGCCAGTTCGCTTACTTGCCGCACTCTCCTCGCGCGGGCGATACTAACCTGTCCGCCAACCGGAAATCCGCACCAGAGAAGGGTACGTCCAGCACAATGTCTACACCCGAAACCGCCAGCCTCTCGGCGGCCAGCATCACTCCCGCGACCGGCAAGTTAGGCATCATGATCCCCGGCATGGGTGCCGTAGCGACCACACTCATCGCCGGCGTCGAAGCCGTCCGTCGCGGCCTTGCAAAACCCATCGGCTCCACCACACAGATGGGCACCATCCGCCTCGGCAAGCGCACCGACGACCGCAGCCCCCTGATCAAGGACTTCTGCCCCATCGCCCAACTCGACGACCTCGTCTTTACCGGCTGGGACATCTTCGGCGGCAATCTCTACGACGCCGCGAAGCACGCCCAGGTCCTCGATCGCGATCAGCTCGAAGAGATCCGTCCCTTCCTCGAGTCCATCGAGCCCATGCCCGGCGTCTTCGATCAGCACTACGTCAAGCGCCTCAATGGCACCAAGGTCAAGGTCGGCAAGAACAAGTGCGACCTCGCCAACCAGATCCGCAACGACATCGCCGCCTTCAAGACCAGGACCGATCGCCAGGTCATGATCTGGTGCGGCTCCACCGAGATCTTCCTCGAGCAGACCCCCGCCCACCAGACCCTCGAAGCCTTCGAAAAAGGTCTCGTGGACGACGACCCCAGCATCTCTCCCTCCATGCTCTACGCCTGGGCCGCGCTCAAGGAAGGCATTCCCTTCGCCAACGGCGCCCCCAACCTCACCGTCGACATCCCCGCTCTACGCGAGCTCTCGCGCAATATGAACGCGCCCATCTGCGGCAAGGACTTCAAGACCGGTCAGACCTTCATCAAGACCGTCCTCGCTCCCGCTTTCAAGACCCGCATGCTCGGCGTAGCCGGCTGGTACTCCACCAACATCCTTGGCAACCGCGATGGAGAAGTCCTCGACGATCCCGAATCCTTCAAGACCAAGGAAGAGTCCAAGCTCGGCGTCCTCGACATCATCCTCCAACCCGAGCTCTACCCCGACCTCTACAAGGACCTCTACCATAAAGTCCGCATCAACTATTATCCGCCTCGCGGGGACAACAAAGAGGGTTGGGACAACATCGACATCTTCGGCTGGCTCGGCTATCCCATGCAGCTCAAGGTCGACTTTCTCTGCCGCGACTCCATCCTCGCCGCCCCGCTTGCCCTTGATCTCTGTCTCTTGCTCGATCTCGCCGCCCGAACCCCCAGCCTGCGCGGCATCGGCATCCAGGAGTGGCTCTCCTTCTACTTCAAGGCGCCAGACTCCGCGCCCGGCGTCTACCCCGAACACGACCTCTTTATTCAGTCGATGAAACTCAAGAACACCCTTCGCCACATCATGGGCGAAGATCTCATCACCCACCTGGGTCTCGACTACTACGGCGAGTAAGCTTCGCCCACGGCGGTCCTTCGGCATTGATCTACGAGCTAAGGAACGCGGGTGCTCTGGAAGAACTCAACCTTCCACGTGCCTGCGTCCTTCAGGAGCACCGCAGACTCGAGCCAAATCCTGTTCGTCGTCCCCGATGGCTCCTGTACGGATCCTCGGTTCGTGTACGCGATCCACGCGCCGTTGCAGGTCAGGTGAACATCCGGCTCGTTCACCGTCCAGGAGTAATGCTTTCCGGCATCGATCGCGGATTTCGCGAACCGGATCAGTCCCGCCGTATCCACTCGCTGCCCCCCGTCAAAGGCATAGAAATCGTTCGCGAGCACACGCTGCATCCCTGTGGCGTCGGCCGCACTTGTACTTGCAAAGAACTGTCGTATCACCCCAACCACTTTCTCCTTGTCCTCGGGAGTGGTGCTGCAGGCTTCAGACGAAGCAAATGCCAGGTGGCTCAACGCCCCAACGAGCAGGAACACAGAAGATCTCCGCAAGAGGCGCAGGGGAAGGTTCGAAAGGATGGGCATCGATTGAATGGTACAGATCCATGCGAACGATTGGAACGCGAGAAACGGCCCAACTTCGCTCGATTCACGCAGGCAGAGTTGCCGTCTGCAGTCGCCGCCACAGCTCGTTAATTCCTAGTCCCTTCTCTGCACTCACCGGCAGCACCTCATCCACCTCATGCGCCTTCCTCAGCACCGCCACATTCTTCTGCAACACGTTCTTCGACACCCGGTCCGCCTTTGTCCCCACCACCAGGTACGGCCGCCCCATCTCCTGAAAGAATCGAATGAGCGTCGTATCGGAAGCCTGCGGCGGAATATTCGTGTCCACCAGGCAGACTCCCAGAGCCAGCGTGTCGCGCTCTACTAGGTAGGGCTCGATGAACTTCGGCCACTCCGCCGAAATCGACTTCGAGATCTTCGCGTACCCATACCCCGGCAGATCCGCAAAGATCATCGTCGGCGCAATCTTCGGCTTCGCCGCCGTCCCCTCATGCAGCGCAAAAAAGTTGATCGCCCGCGTTCGTCCCGGAGTCGACGACGTATGCGCCTGCTTCGATCCCAGCAGCGCATTAATCAGGGAAGACTTGCCCACGTTCGATCGTCCCAGAAACGCGATCTCGGGCGCGCCGTAAGTCACCGACTCCGGCGGAAAGTGATCGCGATCCACCGCCGATCGCAAAAAAATAGGAACCAGCTGCATCGTCCGAGTCTACCGCGCCCTGTCTACACCACCCGCTGCTGCTCAGACCGCGGAAGAGGGAAGGGCGAGGCCGGAGTTCCGCCTCGCCCTCACGATTCTTCTATCTGGAATTAGTTCAACCGCATCGTTGACGTCGTTCGGAACGAAACCACCGTCTCTGCCGGAATGACGACATCTTTGTTCCCGGTGTACGCGCCCGCTGCCGTTCCGCCGCCCGCGCCCGCCAGACCGCCAATCAGTGCACCCTTGCCACCGCCCGCCAGCCCGCCGATCAGTGCGCCAACACCGCCGCCGCCGCCGATAAAGGCAGCCGTTCGTTTGCCCTTGCCCTTGGAGACGTTCTCGTACTCCGTCGTGCTCACCTCGGTTCCGCCGATCGACGTCAGCTCAATGCCGAGATCACCCGCGCCCTTGAACTTGCCCCGGCCCTTCGCCGCGATCACTCGTCCTTGTACCGGCGTCCCCCGCTTGAAAAACGAGCCTCCGCCTGCCGTCGTCACCGCTCCGGTCAACACACCCGAAAATGTGTCGCCGACATTGTTGTTCTTCGCGCTCAGCGTCTGCGAGATGCTCACCGAGACGCTGCTGCCGCTCGGAACCACGGTTGGCGGCTTTGGCGCAGGTGCGGGCTTCTGCACCGCCGGCGCTGGAGTCTGCTGCACCGGCGCAACCGGCGCCGCCGCTGATCCCTGCGCCTGCTGCGTGTTCGCCGGCATCGTCACGGACCCATCCGCGTTCTGTACCGATCCTGCGGGGGAACTGTTCGGCTGACCCGCCACCGTCGCCTGCTGCGATCCTGCGGGATACGTGACCGATCCATCAGGATTTGTAATGGATCCATCTTGGTTGCGCACCGCCATGCCGCTCGGCTTGCTCTTGCATCCGGAAACCAGCATGGTTGCGCCCAGCGTCCAGGCCGCCAGTACTCGAAATGTGCGATTGCTCATGGTTACGCCTCTATCCTTGTCAGTAAATCTACGCCCGCCAGGTTAAGTTCGCCACGGACGATAGCCCACGCGGCACGATACCTCAACTTACCTCACCCAAGAGACCTTTGACCAAGCCATTCTTTGCCTGCCTCCTCTGGGTCGTGGGTGCCCAACTTCGCTGGCCTCTCTGCCACCTTCGCGTCATTGACATGCTGTGATGTCCAAAGAAATCACAGCACTAGGTAAATTACTCGACACATAGGAGAAAAAACTTTCCGAAACGTCGATCTTCCCCATATGCTCTGTGCTGTGGGATTTGGGCACTTGCTCGGCTCCCGCGAGAGGAATGCCCGGCAGAGACCTGGCCGTCGTTCACAGATGAATCTGTCGTGCGGGCGATCGCCCTCCCACTCGACTACCGTGCGGAAACCCCGCCGCAAGCTATTGGAGGCAACACATGAACTCGTCTTACTTCGCCGGCATACGTCCTCGCATTTACACGACGCTGCTGGCTTCCGCTGCTATCGCCACCACCGGATGCTCGAATATGACGAGCTCGGTCTCCTCCACAGGAGGGCTAACCGCAGCCACCAAGGTAGGCGGCAAAGTCCACGGCGGAAATCAGCCCGTCGCCGGCGCCACAGTCAACCTCTACTTCGCCAGCCAGGCCACCTTCGCCGCCGGCGCCCAGCTCGTCGCAACGACCACGACCGCCTCGGACGGCAGCGGCGGCTTCCTCTTCAACAAGACGACCGGCGCCGCCAACGACGGTTCGAGCTCCAGCTTCTCCTGCCCCACGACGAACAACGCCAATCCTTACGTCTTCGTCGTCGCCAAAGGCGGAACGACCGTCAACACCCCAGGCGCCACCGCCAACACCGACGCGGAGTTCATCGCGCCCATGGGCCGCTGCGGCAATGTCAACGCCGCCACCAACATCTACATGAGCGAAGTCGTCACCGTCGCCACCATGGCGGCCCTCCACCAGTACATGAATCCGACCGCTTCTGTCGGTCCCATCGAGTCCACTATCGGTTCGGACGGCATCTTCGTCTCCGATCAGGCCCTCTCCAGCTCCTTCGACAATGTCACCCTGATGGCGAGCCTCTCGAATGGTCTCGGAGTGACCTCTCTCACGAAGAACAGCGTCACTACCCCAAGCGTCGCCGGCATCACCGTGACCATCACGCCAGAGCTCGCCAAGATCAACCAGCTCGCTAATGTTATCTCCTCCTGCATCAACCAGACCTCCGGCGGTTCTGCCACCTGCGCCGCGATCTACGCCAGCGCAACCCCGCCCGCGAACGCGGGAACAACCAGCGTCAGCAGCGCGACCTACTCCCCTGCAACAGATCTTCTGACGGCGCTCTACTACATCTTCACCAACCCGACGAATGTCGCTCCAGGTGGAACGGATGGAGGCTTGGCAAATCGAACCACTCTCTACGGCCTCTCCGCAACCGACGCACCGTACCAGCCAACGTTGACCAGCATTCCATCTGATTGGTCAATTGGGATCAAGTATGTCGCCTCCGGAACGTGCGCCAACTCCACGACAACCTTCATCAACAATCCAACTTCACTGTCCTTGGACCTTAGCGGAAATCTCTTCGTAACGAACTCCTCTACGTCCGGCGCCGGTAATCTGACCGAGATCTCTCCGACTGGTGCTCCTGTGCTCTGCGCCCCGCTTACCGCCGGTGCTGCAGGTGTCACGCCGGTCTACGCTGCTGGGTCGGTCTTTGACGCAGCAGGAAACATTTGGGTCGGAAGCGCATCCACGCCTGAAATCTTCCGCTACGCCCCAGGTAGCACCACACCACTGGTTGTCCCCGCTGCCAGCACGGTCCTCAGCATCACTGCAGACGGCTACGGTGACATCTTCTTCTCGACCGCCTCGGGAAATCTCTATGAGATCGCGAACGGCGCCACGGCCAACACCCCCGCTGCCCCGTTCCAGATCAATACCATTCCGATAGGGACCGCGAACCGCATCATGATCGATGCCTTCAACCGAATTTGGGCGTCCTCAGGATCAAACACGATCTCGGCCACCGCAGGTTCCCTCACCGGCACCTCGCTGGGTAACTTCACGACCACAGCTTATCCGGCCGCGACCATATCCGTGGGTATCAGCTCAACCAGCTCAAACGGTCTGGGCGTCTACACTTCGGATATCAACGCCAACACCATCAATTATCTGACCGGCAGCGGCACGACCTTCAACCCTGCGACAAACTTCCCGACCGCTGCGGGCCTGGGCGGTCTCAATGCTCCGAGTGACATCGCACTCGATGGTGCTCAAAACGTCTGGGCAGCCAACTCCGGGGGCGGTCTGGCAGTCATCGCGAGGAACGGTGCGGCGCTCAGCCCCGCCGGTGGCTTCCAGAAGGACGCCTCATATCTCGGCGGTCAGAACTCCATCGTGATCGACTCGTCCGGAAATGTTTGGCTCGGTCTCATCAATGGATCCACCATCACTGAAATCGTCGGTGGTGCCGTCCCTGTCTACCAGTCGTACTCAAATGGTCTCCCCACTCTCGCGGCACCCAACAACAATCGCTTCCAGATGATCCCCTGATCCACCGCAAGGTTCTAGTACGAGACCCCGGCACTCGCCGGGGTCTCGTTTTGTCTCCTACCTCGCCTGGATGTCTCCTCCACCACGTTCCGACCTCGCATGAAGTCAACGGATCCATCCAAGCGCCCCGCCGTTCCGTGACGGATTCGTCCTTCTTGCTTCCCGATAAGATGCCTGCAGCCTCTCAACATCGGAGTCAACCATGGAAGCCGCGTTTCAACTTCAGGGCAAGCTCGCCCTCGTCACCGGCGGTGCCAGCGGCATCGGTGCCGCCACGTCACGGGAGCTCGCCCGCGCCGGCGCCCACGTCCTCATCGCCGACCTGAATCTCGCCGCCGCGCAGTCGCTCGCGGCCGAGCTCGGCAGCGCCGAGGCTCTCGCCCTTGACGTCACCGATAGCGCCGCCGTGACGCAGGCATTCGATGGCATCGCCCATCTCGACATCCTCGTCAATAACGCAGGCGTCGGCAGTGTCGGCGATCTCCTCCACACGCCCGAGGATGAATTCGATCGCCTCATGCGTGTGAACGTGCGCTCCGTCTATCTCGTCACCCGCGCCGCCCTCCCCAGGCTGATCGAGAGCCACGGCAGCATCGTCAACATCGGCTCCGTCGCCGGCCTCGTCGGCGTCAAACAACGCTTCGCCTACTGCGCCAGCAAAGGCGCGGTCATCGCCCTGACCCGCCAGATCGCCGTCGACTACCCCAAAGAAATCCGTTGCAACTGCATCGCCCCGGGCACCGTGCAGACTCCCTTCGTCGAGGGCTACCTCGAGAAGTATCACGCTCACGAGAAGGACAAAATTCGCGAGCAGCTCGTCGACCGCCAGCCCATCGGCCGCCTCGGCACCCCGGAAGACGTCGCCTCCATGGTCCGCTATCTCTGCTCCGACGAGGCGGCCTTCATCAATGGCGCCGTTCTTCCCCTCGATGGAGGCTGGACCGCCGCATGAGCTCTCTCACGATTACCGCCGTCCGCGTTGTCGACCTCCGCTTTCCCACCTCGCGCCAGTCCATCGGCTCTGACGCCGTCAACAAGGATCCCGACTACTCCGCCGCCTACTGCATCCTTGAAACCGGCACAGAGGTCCGTGGCCACGGGCTCACCTTCACCCTTGGCCGCGGCACCGACCTCGTCGCGCAGGCGCTCGAATACCTCTCCCGGTACGTCGTCGGACGCACGGTGTCGAGCCTCACCGAAGACCTCTGCGCCTTCTCCCGTCTCCTCACCGACGACACCCAGTTCCGCTGGCTCGGCCCGGAAAAGGGCGTCATCCACCTCGCCGCCGGCGCCCTCATCAACGCCCTCTGGGATCTCTACGCTCGCGTCGAGGGCAAGCCTCTCTGGCAGCTCCTCACCGATCTCGACCCCGACCAGATCCTCCGCGCCGTCGACTTCCGCTACATCGACGACGCCCTCTCCCGCGACGAAGCCCGCGACATCCTTCTCCGCGCACGCTCCGGCCAGGCCGAGCGCCGCCAGCTGCTCCTCGCAGATGGCTACCCCGCCTACACCACCTCCGTCGGTTGGTTCGGCTACTCCGAAGACAAGATCCGCCGTCTCAGCCGCGAGGCCCTCGCCGACGGCTGGACTCACTTCAAGCTCAAGGTCGGTGGAGATCCGGCCGAAGATCTCCGCCGCGGCCACATCGTCCGCGAAGAGATCGGCTGGGGCAATCACCTCATGGTCGACGCCAACCAGAAGTGGGGCGTCCTAGAAGCCATCGCACGCACCACGCAACTCGCCGAGCTCAAGCCTTGGTGGATGGAAGAGCCCACCAGCCCCGACGACATCCTCGGCCACGCCCGCATCCGTCGCGAAGTCCCCACCGTCCGCATCGCCACCGGCGAGCACTGCCAGAACCGCATCATGTTCAAGCAGTTCCTCCAGGCAGAGGCCATCGACGTCCTCCAGCTCGACAGCTGCCGCGTCGCCGGCGTCAACGAGAACCTCGCCATCCTCCTTCTCGCCGCCAAATTCAAAGTCCCCGTCTGCCCCCACGCCGGCGGCGTCGGCCTCTGCGAGTACGTCCAGCACCTCTCCGCCTTCGACTTCCTCTCCGTCTCCACCACCATGGAAGATCGCGTCGTCGAGTTCGTCGACCACCTCCACGAGCACTTCCTCACCCCTGTCGTCGTTCGTAACGGTCGTTACCAGATGCCCACCGCGCCCGGCTACTCCATCGAGATCAAGCCCGAGTCCCTCGAGCGCTTCGCCTTTCCCAACGGCGCCGTCTGGCACGAGACGATCCCTTAGTCGCGGAGTCCCGCATGGGCGAAGCCATGGCATACTCGCCGCCCAAGCCTCGCCTCTAGCCCCTTCGTGCCATTCCTCGTCCGCGCTCAGGCTGCTATCGTAGCCATCGTCGGACCCGCTCACTAGGGCAGGTCCCTTCCTGGGTATGCTGAGCCTCTTCCGCCCACAGATCGCCTTCCTCACGGCCCTTCTCCTCTCTCTGGCGATCGCTCTCCCCGCGCAGACCGCAGCCACCTCCTCCAGCCCCGCCGGGGCCGTCTCCCTCCTCGAGCCGCTCGGCCTCGCCTACGACGCTCAAGGCAATCTCTTCTTCGCCGAGGCCGGCCACCAAACCATCCGCCGCCTCGATCCCTCCGGCACCCTCACCACCATCGCCGGAACTGGCGCTCAGGGCTTCTCCGGCGAGGGCGGCCCCGCCACCAGCGCCCAGCTTGACTCCCCCCACGCCATCGTCCTAGACGCCGCCGGCAATCTCTTCATCGCCGACACCCACAACCACCGCATCCGCCGCATTGACGCCGCCACCGGCGTCATCACCACCATCGCCGGGACCGGTGCTCTCGGCTACTCCGGCGACGGCGGCCCCGCCACCAGCGCCCACCTCGCCGCACCCCTCGCTCTCGCCCTCGACGCCACCAGCCTCTACATCGCGGACTCCCGCAACCACCGCATCCGCCGCGTCGATCTCGCGACCAACCTCATCACCTCCGTCGCCGGCACCGGCACACAGGGCTTCAGTGGCGACGCCGGCCCAGCCGTCTCCGCGACCCTCGACACGCCTTCCGGAATCGTGTTTGACGCCACCGGTAACCTCCTCATCGCCGACACCGGCAACCATCGCATTCGCCGGGTCGACGCCACCACCCACCTGATCACCACGCTTGCCGGGGGCACCTCCGCCGCAACGCTCCTCCGCCCCACCAGCCTCGCCGCTACCTCCGCCGATCTCCTCATCGCGGACTCCGCCCAGCAGCGCGTCTTCGTCCTCAACACCTCCACAGGCAGCCTCTCCACCTTTGCCGGGCAGGGAAGCCAGGCCTTCCAGGGCGACTCCGGCCCCGCCACCGCCGCCATGCTCGATAGCCCCGCCGCCCTCGCCCTCGCACCCTCCGGCGCCCTCGCCATCGCTGACACCGGCAACCAGCGCATCCGCCAGGTCAGTACCGACGGCTCCATCTCCACCATCGCCGGTCTCGGCACCCTCATCACCGGCAGCCTTACCTTGACCGGAGCCACCACCCAGAGCTACGGCTCCACCACCCTCGTCGCCTCCATGTCCTCCGGCACTGCGGCCCAGGGCATTGTCTCTCTGCTCGACGTCTCCACCGGCGCCACCACGCTCCTTACCCAGGCCGGCCTCTCCGCCGGTCTCGCACGCTTCACCCTCCCCACGCTCTCCGCCGGCCCGCACCAGCTCCTCGCCACCTTCGCCGGGGACGCCACTCACCGTGCCGCGCAGTCCCAGATCCTCGCCCTCACCGTCGCTCCCATCCCTCTCACCGCAAACCTCACCGGCGCGCTCACCTCCACCTACGGACAGCCTCTCCCCTCCATGGCAGCCTCGCTCTCCGGCGCGCTCCCCGCGGACTCCGGCCGCCTCTCCATCACCGTCACCACCGCCGCTACGTCATCCTCCACCGCGCCCGGAACCTATCCCATCCAGCTCACCCTCTCCGGAGCCGCCGCCGCCAACTACAGCTTCACCGCTCCCGAAGCCGCCCTCACCATCACTAAAGCTCCCGTCGCCGCCACCCTCACGGAGGCCGCAACTCAGGCCGGTACCGTCGTCACCGTACGAGTCACCCCCGCAACCTCCGGCCTTCCCACCGGCTCCATCACTCTCCTGACCTCCGCCGGCACCCGCCTCTCGACCCTCCTGCTGGACGCCACCGGCTCCGCCACTGTCTCCACCGCCAGTCTCGCCAACGGCACCTACAGCCTCACCGCCATCTACTCCGGCGATGTCGACTTCCTCTCCGCCCAGTCCACCCCCCTCGCCCTCACCATCGGCCCTGCGGTCATCCCAGCCGACTTCAGCTTCACCCCTTCAAGCAGCGCCGCTCAGACCATCAACGCCGGAGCCACCGCCCAGTTCACCCTTGCCGTCAAGACCACCGGCTCCGTGTCTCTCGCGGGACCCATAGCCCTCAGCGCCAGCGGCCTCCCCCCGGACGCCTCCGGGAACTTCGACCCGCCCATCATCCCGCCTAGCGGCGCCATCACCAGCATCACCCTCTCCGTCGTCACCCCACGCGCCTCGGCCGCCACGCGACCGCCCCACGCCTGTCCCTCCACGTGGATCGCCCTCGCCTGCCTGGCTCCCGTGGCCATCCTTGGTATCTCAGGAAGCCGCCGCCGCGTCCTCCTCGCCAGCCTCGCCGTCCTCGCACTCTGCGGCTGCGGCACCCGCATCAACTCCACGGGAAGTACGCTGAGCCCCGCCAAGATCTACCCCATCGTCATCACCGGCACCACCACCAACCTCGACGGCTCCGTCCTCCAGCACACCGCCACCGTCACCCTCACCCTGCAGTAACGTGCTCTGTCACCTACCGGCGTGCTCGAAATCCAACTCATCCGGAGTTGCGAAGGCCACTACCGGATCATCGCCGTTGCGACCGGTAAGGGCATGGCTTCAGCCATGCCGCAGCATCCTCGCACATAGCGGCTTTAGCCGTTGAGGTACGCAAGGCCGGGCTGCAACATCAACCTCAAGCCTCCCGAAACCCTGTCTCAAGACCCAGAACGACTACCGCCCCGAGCCCCAGCAGCAACACCCCACCCTCCACCCGGACCGACAGCCGATGCAGCCGATCGAAGTCCACCCGGGCCGGATCCGCCACATCAATCGCAGCGACATCCCCACCCGCAGCAGCCCGATCGCTCTCCATTCGCGGCAGGATCCCCCACTGCGATCCCGCCGTCAACACCATCATCCCCGCGACCAGAGCCGAACCAACCCACCATCGCCCGCGCCTCGCCAGCGCCGCAAGCAGAAACACAGCCCCAGCCACCAACCCCATCCCATGCAGCTTCCGGAGAGCCGCGCCCACTACTAAGCCCGCTTCATGCGTGTTTGGCAGCACTTTGAACGCCGTCGGAGCCAGGACAAACGCGAAGAAGATCACGCCGCCAAGCCAAACCACAAGCGCCAGCAGCTGCACCACCCGAAGCGCTCGCCGCACCGCTACCCTTTCAATCCGCTGCGTGCCGCCAGATCCGCCGCCATCGGCTCCGCCTTCACCGTCTTTGAACCTTCGCCACCCCGGTTCAGCACCCGCCGCAGCACCTGCTCGAGCGCCACCTTGTGCTCCGCGTACTCCGCCTCGCTGATCTTTCCCTGCAGCCGCTCTGTCTCGAGCGAAAACAGCTCTTCCTTCAGCACCGCCAGCGTGGAGTGCCCGGCTCCACCCGCAAACCCGTGTGCAGCTCCAGCAATCGGTGCGCCGCCAGTGACCGGCCGCTTCAGCATCACACCCCCACCCGCGGCCAACACGAGCCCCAGGCCGCCGATAATCCACCACCGGTACTTAGCCCAGGGATCATTCGTCGCCCCCGGATCAACCGGATTGCCCAGCCCGCCACCCGGCCGCGTATCGTTCGCCGCCGTCCCGCCCCCTGCGTCCTGTCCGCCCGTCGTCGGTCCGCCGCCGCCCGCTGACTCCGCCGTCGGCGCCGGTGTATCCCGCGGCATCTGCCCCGTTCCACTCACCGTGAAGCTCAGCGGTTGCGAAGGCGACACACTCCGCGCCACAAACGTCTGCGCCGTCGTCTCCTCCGTCACCGGGCTGTACGACGTTGCATTCCCGCCCTTGAACGTCATGCTCTTCGGCATCATGATCGCGATCGTGTCCGTCACCATAACCGGCTTCGGTGAGATCTGCAGGCTACCCCCGTAGGGAAGCGTGTACGTCACCTGAAACCGCGTCTCCCCCGGCCGGATCGGAAAGATAAACGCATAGTGGTTCGCATCCCCCAGTGGCACCGGCGCGGCCTGCACCGGCATCCCACCCGGACTCAGCGCCGCCGATCCCTGCACCACCGCTCCCTGCGGCAGATAAAACTCAAACGGCTTATCCGAGAACTGCGTCATCGGCGGCGTGGAGTCGTTCCGCACAAAGAAGTTCTCCACGATCTTCAGCGTCTTCCCACTCTCATCCGTCTGCAGGCGAATCACATCCGCCTCACCCACCACGCCGTTCACCTTCGCCGCCGCCGTGTACACATCCACGTCCACGGCACCTTGTGCGCCAGGCTGTACCGGCTTAAAGTAGTTCGCCTTATCATGCGTCACCCGCACCAGGTGCAGCCCCGCCTCCGGCACCTCGATCGTGTAGTGCCCGCGCGCATCCGTCTTGGTTCGCGCGCTCTCCTGCATGCCCTGCGCCAGCCGCAAGAGCACCACATCATCATTACCTGCGGGCTTGCCGGTGGTCTTGTTCGTCACCACACCGCTGATCGACTCGGCAGAAAGCATCGCCACCGAACTCGCCAGAACCGCACCCAGACCGAGATACTTCAGCTTGAAAGAAAGAGGCTTCACCCCCCTAGTCTATCGTCTGGTCCGCCGCTACCCGGCGCGTTCCTCAAGCACATCCATCTCGTGCAAAATCCCCGCCGCCTCATCCTCAAGACCCGCTCGCTGCACCAGATAGTCCTCCTCCGGATACTTGCCCGCCTGGTACTCGAAGCTCAGATCCCGCAGGTTGTCGTACACCGTCGTCTTGCGCTCTTCCAGGTAGTCGAGCCGCGTCTTCTGTCGCTGCTGAAACAGCCGTCCCTGCGGCCAGAACACATACGCAAACAAGGCCAGCGTTAGCACCAGAGCCGCAATCGTTCCCATCAGTACTCCGTCTCTCGCCGTATCCGGTCCCGCACCGAGCTATGCTCGAGCGTTCCCGGCACATAAGGCCCTGCCAGCACCACGTGCTCCCGTCTTCGGCGAGTCCACAGCCGCACCAGCACCGCCGTCCCCAGGGTCGCCATCAGCGTCACCGCAAACGGCATGATCCACGCCACTCGGTCAAACCCGCCGCGACTGGGCGCCGCCAGCACTACCGCTCCGTACTTCGCCACAAACCAATTGAAGACGCCCTCTTGCGGCAGCCCGGATCCCACCTGCGTCTGCAGCTCGTCAATCATCTTTGGCGAAACCGGACAACCCACATGGTTGCACTCAAGCAGGATCTGCCCGCAGCTGCACATGCAGATCATGTTGTGTCCAATGCGATTGAACCGTCCCTCCGGATTGTCCGCGCCCAGCATCACCACCGCCATCACGCACGCCGCCATCGCCTGCAGCCAGCGTCTCGGTATGGGAGAGAACAGCCTACGCATGATGCACCTCCGCCTCGGCTGGCACCTCGACCTGTGTCGTCACCCGTTGCGCCGATCGCAGCAGATTCGGTGTCAGCCCCACCAGCGTTCCCAGCGCCACAATCCCGACGCCAATCCAGATCCAATTAATCAACGGATTTAGAAACACCTTGATGATCGGCCGATCCGTGTCCGGATTCTTGCCCTCGTAGATCACATACAGATCACTCGCCAGCGTCGAGTGGTTCGCCACCACCGTCGAGTTCGTCTGGCTCGCCTGGTAGAACCGCTTCTCGGGCGCCATCTGCGTAATCTTCTTGCCGCCCTTGTACACGTCCAGCAGCGCGTACTCCGTGTCGTAGTTCGCGTTAGAGTCCTGCGTGAAGCTCTGGCACACCAGCCGGTACGGCCCCATCGTCATCTGGTCGCCAAATCCCATCTCCTGCTCATGCTGCTGGTTGAACGCCCCACCCGCAATCCCGATAAACATCACCACAATTCCGAAGTGCACCAGGTACCCGCCATACCGCCGCGTGTTCCGCCGCACCAGCAGCACCGCCGAGCTCGGGAGATTTCGTCCCGTCTGCGTCCGCACCACACCGGCCCCTCGCAGAAACTCCGCCGTAATCGCCGTGATCACACCCGCGCCCAGCGTGAACGCCATCAGGCTGAACAGCGTCGTCTGCCAGTCGTCGCCATCCTTCCACGGCCGCACGCCTGAGAGCATCAGCCCCACACACGCCACCAGCATCGCGATCCCCGGCAGCACAAAGTTGCGTCGAATCGTCTTCAGCGAGGTCGACCGCCACGCCAGCAGCGGCCCAACACCCGTCAGCAGCAGCAGCGCCAGGCCGATCGGCAGGTTCACCCGGTTGTAGAACGGCGCACCCACGGTAGCCTTCGACCCCTGCACATACTCACTCAAAACAGGAAACAGCGTGCCCCACAGCACCGTGAAACATGCCGCCAGCAGCACCAGATTGTTGAACAAAAAACTAGTCTCCCGGCTCACCAGAGACTCCAGGTGGTTCTCACTCTTCAGGTGATCTCGCTGTCGGAAGAACGTAAACAGGCACACCGCAAACGTGATCAGCAGAAACCCGTAGAACCAGTTGCCGATTGACGACTGCGCGAATGCATGCACCGACTGCACCAGCCCCGACCGCGTCAGCAGCGTCCCTAGAATGGTCAGCATGAACGTCGAGAAGATAAGCCACACGTTCCAGCTCTTCATCATCCCGCGCTTCTCCTGCATCATCACCGAGTGCAGAAACGCCGTTCCCGTCAGCCACGGCATTAGCGACGCATTCTCGACCGGATCCCATCCCCAGTACCCGCCCCAGCCCAGCACCGCGTACGCCCAGTGCATTCCGAGCACAATCCCGCAGGTCAGAAACAGCCACGTCACCATCGTCCATCGCCGCGTAATGTGGATCCACTTCTCGCCCGGATACCGCATCATCAGCGCACCCAGCGCAAACGCAAACGGCACCGCGAATCCCACATAGCCCAGGTACAGCATCGGTGGATGAATCACCATCTCCGGGTACTGCAGCAGCGGATTCAATCCAAATCCATCCTGCGCCAACGGCCCCGGCTCGATTGCAAATGGCGGTGCCGCAAAGTTCAGCAGCATCAGAAAGAACACCTGTACACCCGCCAGAATCGTTGAAGCATAGGCGCTCAGCCGTACATCCACCTTGTGCTTCAGCCGCAGCACAAACCCGTACGTCGCCAGCAGCCACGCCCACAGCAGCAACGATCCTTCCTGTCCGGACCACAGCGCTGAAAACTTGTAAGCCGGGTTCAGCGCCCGATTCGTATGGTGCAGAATGTACTGCACCGAAAAGTCATTCGTGTACGAAGCCCAGACCAGCGCGAACGCGGCTCCACTCACCGCGACAAAGCTCGCCAGTCCCGCCCGTCGGGCCGTCTCGCCCAGCCGGTCAGCCGCAGGGTCGCCAGCATCACCCGCCAGCTTCTGGCGCCACAGCGCGACACCGCCAAACACCAACGTATAGGCGCTCAGAACAAGTGAAAGCAGCAGCGCAAAGCTGCCGAACTCCGGCATGGGATGGATTGGCATAGGCCTCCGCCTTCCATTCTCGCAGCCACATCACCCGTCTGCAACGTTCGGAAGGAGGAGCTTTCAGCCCATCATCAGGAGCAATCGAAAGCTAGGGCAGCAGCGTATCGACATTCTCGAGCAGCCTTTGCGGCAGCAGCGGCTTCATCCGGAACGTCACATCCAGCCCCTCGTACTCGTCCTCGGCCTCTTCGAGGCCACTGATCACCATCACCGGGATCGTCGGCGCAATTGCCCGCAGCTCGCGGATAAAGATCGCCCCGTTCATCTCCGGCATCAGGTGATCCGTAATCACCAGCCCGATCGGCTCGGCGAACGTATTCTGCCGAAACTGCTCCAGCGCCCGCAGGGGACTTAGCACCGCAATGACGTGGTATCCGTCACGCCGCAGGATGGCCTGCCGCGTTGCCGCTTGCACCGCGTTGTCATCAATCAGAAGAATTGCTAAACGATCCATACCGCTGGTTGCTCCGAGACACCACTGTCATCACCACGTCCTGCGAACATTCCGCGCGTGCGCGACGTCTCATAGCTGCTTGGATGCGCAAATCCTTTCGCGCGTCGTTCGCGTACCATAGGCGTTACAAAAACCCATCGCAGCCGGGCGATCTCCCTGCGGGATAACCCACCGCGGATCGTCATCATCCGTCCGCCTGCAGGGTCTTAGACTCGAGGATCTCCTGTGTCGCTTTCCCCGATCGACTGGCTCATCATGCTGGTCTACTTCGCCTTCGTGCTCGGCATCGGCGTCGCTCTCAAGCGCTACATGCGCACCTCCAACGACTTCTTTCTCGCCGGCCGATCGATCCCCGCCTGGGTCTGCGGTCTCGCCTTCCTCTCCGCCAACCTCGGCGCGCAGGAGGTCATCGGCATGGCCGCCTCCGGAGCCAAGTACGGCATCATCACCAGCCAGTTCTATTGGATCGGCGCCGTCCCCGCCATGGTCTTCGTCGGCATCTTCATGATGCCCTTCTACTACGGCTCGAAAGCCCGGTCCGTCCCCGAGTACCTCCGCCTCCGCTTCGACGAGAAGACCCGCGCCCTCAACGCCGTCGCCTTCGCCCTCATGACCGTCTTCTCCTCTGGCATCTCCATGTACGCTATGGCCCTGCTCATCCAGACCCTCGGCCTCTTTCACGGCATCCTGCCCGATCGCTTCGTCTTCCACGTCTCCATCCTGCTCTCGGCCGCCATCGTCCTCGGCTACATCTTTCTCGGCGGTCTCACCTCCGCCATCTACAACGAGGTCCTGCAGTTCTTCCTCATCGTCGCCGGCTTCCTTCCGCTCGTCTGGATCGGTCTCCGCAACCTCAGCGCGCAGCACGGAAACATCGGCGGCTGGGCCGCTATCAAGCAATCCCTCCCCACCTCCATGGTCCACTCCTGGCGCGGCCTCGCCCACAGCAACACCAACCCCCTCGGCGTCGAGTGGTTCGGCCTCATCATGGGCCTCGGCTTCGTCCTCTCCTTCGGCTACTGGTGTACCGACTTCCTCGTCATCCAGCGTGCCCTCGCCGCGGACTCCGAAGCCTCCGCCCGCCGCGTCCCCCTCATCGCCGCCGTCCCGAAGATGTTCTTCCCCTTCCTCGTCATCCTGCCGGGACTCATCGCCGTCAGCGTCTCCTCCCACGCCTTCAACCCCCAGCATTCGGTAGCGCAGACCAAAACTCGAGCCGCAAACGTCCCCGGGGACGTAGGTCTCCTCCGCGAGACCGTGACAATTAAACCTCTGCGCGCCGCACCAGAACCCACTCCCGACCCAAACCAGCCCCTCGACGACAGCCACCCCCACGGCATCATCCCGCTCAAGTCAGACCCCATCACCGGCAAGATCCTCATCAACTCAAACGGCGACCCGGTCTACAACTACGACCTCGCCATCCCTGTCATGCTCCTCCACTACTTTCCAACCGGCCTCCTGGGCCTCGGCATCACCGCTCTGCTCGCCAGCTTCATGTCCGGTATGGCCGGCAACGTCACCGCCTTCAACACCGTCTGGACCTACGACATCTACCAGTCCTACATCAACAAGCGCGGCACAGACGCCCACTATCTCTGGATGGGCCGCGTCTCCACCGTCGCCGGCATCCTGCTCTCCGTCGGTGCCGCCTATCTCGTCACCAGCTTCAACAACATCATGGACTCGCTCCAGCTCATCTTCTCGCTGGTCAACGCGCCGCTCTTCGCCACCTTTCTGCTCGGCATGTTCTGGAAGCGCTCCACCGGCCACGGCGCCTTCGCCGGCCTGCTCACCGGCACCGTCGGCGCTCTCCTCCATCAGGGACTCACCCTTCCCATCGATGCCTCCCCCGGCCTCCACGGCGGCTGGATCGCCGTCCTTCATCGCTACCCCAGTGAAATGGCCCAGAACTTCTGGACCGCCATCTTCGCCTTCACCCTCAACTTCATCGTCACCACAATCGTCAGCCTTATGACCTCGCCCCGCCCCGAGCCCGAGCTCGTCGGCCTCGTCTACTCCCTCACCCCCAAGCCCGTGGAGCTCCACCTCTCCTGGTACCAGAAACCCGCCACCCTCGGCATCGCCGTCCTTGTCCTTCTCTTCGCCCTCAACCTCGTCTTCGCCTAGCTCCCATGATCCGCACCTGTGCGTCTTCTGATCTCGAGTCCGTCCTGACCGTCATCAACGACGGTGCGCGGGCCTATGAAGGGATCATCCCCACCGACTGCTTCCATTCCCCTTATATGTCACGTGAGGAACTCTCCCGCGGGGTCGCTCAGGGCATTTGCTTTTACGTCGACGAGCAGGCAGGTGAAATCCTCGGTGTCATGGGAATCCAGCACGTTGCGGACGTAACCCTCATCCGTCACGCCTACGTCCGCACCGGTTCCCAGGGGCAGGGGATCGGCGCATCCCTTCTTCTGCACCTGCGCCAGCTGACCACGAAGCCGATCCTTATCGGGGCTCGGGCAGACGCAGTCTGGGCCATCCGCTTCTATCAGCGTCATGGCTTTCACCTGGTCTCCCAGAGCGAGAAAGATCGCCTCCTCCAGACCTATTGGACCGTCTCCCCACGCCAGATCCAAACTTCGGTCGTCCTCGCCGATCAGCAGTGGAGAGATCACACCGCGTCTACCTCTTAGTCGCCACAGATAGAACGGAGCCACACACCCATGGGTCTCGACATCCGCGTTCCCCTCGGCCTCATCTTCCTCATCACCGGTGGCCTCCTCTTCCTCTACGGCCTCTTCACCCGCGGCAGCGCCATCTACGACCGATCCCTCGGCGTCGACGTCAACCTCTACTGGGGTCTGATCATGCTCCTCTTCGGAGCCATCATGTTCTTCGTCGGCCGCCGCCAGCGCTGGCAGGACGATCCCGTCACCCCCCGACCCTGGGAACGAGAAGACACCCGCCCCCGCCGCTAGGCCCGTACAACGCCCTTCACCGTCACCCAGCGCCGCCCCTGAGATAATCGCCTCATGAAGCGTCGCGTCATCGAGCAGTACGAGTTCGTCCGAAAGATCGGTGCCGGCGGCTCAGGCGTCGTCTTCCTCGCGACCGACACCCTCCTCCAGCGGCCCGTCGTCATCAAGCTCCTCAAGCGCGGCAATCTCACCGCCGAGCAGATGCGCACCACCCAGCTCCGCGAAGCCCGCCTCGCCTCCGCCATCGATCACCCCAACGTCTGCGCCATCTACGAAGTCGGCGAGACCCCGGCCGACTCCGGCTCCGAGCTCGAAGCCTACATCGTCATGCAGTACATCCCCGGCAAGAGCCTCGACAAGCTTATCTACGAGGGACCCTCCAGCCTCCAGCTCATCCTCTCCGCCGGCATCCAGATCGCCGATGGCCTCGCCGCCGCCCACTCCCTCGGCATCTTTCATCGCGACCTCAAGCCAGCCAACGTCATGCTCACCGACGGCGGCCTCATCAAGATCCTCGACTTCGGCCTCGCCCGCCGCCTCACCCCCGACGACGCCGAGCCAGATGCCCGCGTCGGCCGCAACAAAACCGCCTCCGGCGGCGGCACCTACACCGCCCGCGGCGGCACCATCGCCTACATGGCCCCCGAACAGTTCGTCACCGGCCGGTCTTCTGTTCAAACGGACATCTTCGCCCTCGGCCTCATCCTCTACGAGCTCGCCGCCGGCCGCCATCCCTTCCACCGCCCCGACGCTCCCGAGTTCCAGACCATCCGCTCCATCCAGTTCTCCGACCCCGCACACGTCCGCGAGATCAACCCCAACGTCCCCATCGAGCTCGAAAGCGTGATCCTCCGCTGCCTCGAAAAACAACCCTCCGCCCGTTTCACCTCCGCCGTCGACATTCGCGAAAGTCTCCGCACCATCATGCGCACTATGCAGCTGGACTCCGGCCTCATGCCCTTCGACGTCTTTCCCACCCTGCCCGCCAGCCAGAACGGCGAGCAGACCGTCGCCGAGGAAAAGCGCTCCACCGGCATCCTCTCCATGCTCGCCGAGCGCTTCCGCGAGCCCGCGGCCAACGCCACCAATCGCCAGACCACCCTCGTCGTTCTCCCGTTCATCGACTTCAGCGCCGCCAATACCTCGCCGCTCTACGGCCACGCCCTCGCCGACGCCATCGGCGCCCGCCTCGCCCGCATGCCGTCCCTCGTCATCCGTCCCTCGAGCTCCCTCATGGCCGTCGCCAGCCAGCAGCTCGATCCCCTCGCCATCGGCCGCAAGCTCCTCGTCCAGTTTGTCCTCGCCGGTAACTTCGTCCGCTCCGACAAAGGCTTTGACCTCAACTGGCAGCTGCTCGACGTCGAAGGCCAGAGCGTCCGCACCGGCGGGTCCATCAACGTCGCGTCCTTCGATCTCGTCGCCGTCCAGACCGAGATCTGCAACGAGGTCTTCAGCACCCTGCAGGGCTTCGGCACACTCCACACCAGCGCGGACGCCGCTCGCAACGGCCGCACCAACCCGCCCCCACGCTCCCTCGCCGAGGAGCCCTCCGAGGACTACCTCCAGGCCCGCGCCATCCTCTCCTCCTTCATGACCCGCACCGGCAGCCGCGACGACCTCGATCGCGCCCTCCGTCTCTTTGACTCCGTCGTCTCGCAGCGCGCGGACTTCGCCCCCGGCTGGTCCGGCCTCGGCATCACCCATCTCCAGTACGCCCTCAACGGACTCGGCGGCCAGATGCATGTCCTCGAGGCCCGCCGCGCCTTCGACCGCGCCCTTCAGCTCGATCACGACTCCGTCGAAGCCAACCTCTACCGCGTCTACATGCTCCTCTCCCGCGGCGAAAAAGAGTCCGCCCGCTACGGCATCGAGAGTCTTCTCCAGACGGCCGGCAACGACTGGAACGTCCATCTCGTCGCCGGAACTACCCTCCGCACGGACGGCATGTACGAGGACGCCCTCGATCAGTTCAACACCTCACTTCGCCTCAACCCATCGAACGCCGCCCTCATCTACAACCACCGTGCCCGCGTCTACCACTACCAGAACCAGATGGAGCTCGCCGCCGACGAGATCGCCAAAGGCCTCACCCTCGAGCCGCGCCATCCCCTCCTCCGCATCTCCCTCGGCTATCAGCAGATGCGCACCGGCTCACTCCAGCAGGCCATTGACACTCTCGAGGCCGCAATTCGCGACGACAACAGCCTGCGCATCGTCTTTCCCACCATCGCCCTCTGCTACGTGCAGCTCGGCGAGCGCGAAAAAGCCGCCACCTTCATCGTCGACGAGACCCTTGCCGCCGCCGAAGCCGACGCCGAGATGGGCTACCGCCTCGCCACCTACTTCGCCGCGGAAGGCGATGAGTCCGAAGCCCTCCATTGGCTGCGTCGCGCCATCTACCTCGGCAACGAGAACTATCCGTGGTTCTCCATCAACCCGCTCTGGAAGCGCCTCTCCGGCCACGCCGACTTCGAGCGCATCCTCGAAGACCTCAAGAAGAGCTACAGGCGCAACCAGAAGAACTGGAAGCGCCTTCTCGCCCAGCTCCGCGACTAAGGTGGCTCGATCTTTCACACCAGCAATGCCTGGCGACTTGGAGGAAAGTCACGAAGTGTTCTCCCACGCCGAAAGAGCTAAAGCGTTGGGAAAAGCCCAATGTTGTTGACGTACTTACATCCGGAGCCGTACCCGCCCGCGCCCAGCGTCTGGTTCGTATTCCCCTCGATCAGGCTCGGACACCCCAGAGAAGGGGAAGCGCCGTCGCTGAACGTGTTGTTCCGCACAACGGAGTAGGGGCCAGCCGACAGGCCATTCGCGCAGTAGTTGACCACCTCGGCATTGAAGTGGATCTGCTCGATCAACAGGGCAACCGAGGTCAGGTAAACCCCGACGATATTCTGGCCGAAGTTATAGCTGGGTGCATTGCCCACCGCCGTGACTGTTCCGTTCCGGAGCGTAAGACCGCTGTAATGTGCGAAGTTATCGGTAATACAGCTGGTCAGGGTGAAGGCCGCCGTCGGGGTGAAGCTGCAGCGCACGTTAAAGCCATTTAGATCCAGAACGACGTTGCTGGCCTGAATCAGGATCACGATCGTATTCACCGGTCCCGTCAGGTTTCCGCTAAGTTTGTAACTTCCCGGTTGCGTGATCTTGTACGGAAACCCGCCCGCGGCCGTAAACGCTGGCCTGGTTGATCAACGCCTGCCCGTCCACCGCAAAGGCGGCCCGAGCGCTCAAAAGAAGAAGAACAGCAAGCAGTCGCTTCATAGAAGCCTCCTTTGAAAGAAACGTGGATGTCGGAAGCAGGCAACTGCCGCGGTACCGAGCAGAGCAACTGCCACCAGCACGCCCGAAGCGGGCTCCGGCGTAGTCACGAGCGCCGTATTGGAATACATGCTGATCGAGCCATGCAGATCCGTGACGCCGTCGTCCTCAAGCAGCTCGAAAGGATGCGGCTCATCGAGCCCGGTCGCCGCTACGTTCATCCCGCCCAGACTGCCAGCAGGAATGCTGAAGCTCGCACTCAGCGCGTTGCCGATCGAACAGTCCGCATCCGCAACGGAGCCATACACGCTGAAGTCCAGAGTCCCGCCAACCTGCGTCAGGCTCAGGCTGATCGCTCCAAAGTTTCCCTCGCTCGCCGCACCCGGCACAGAGAAGATCAGCGAAGACCCCGTCAGATCATAGAAGCCTGGCGCGTTGATGGGCGTCGCCGAGGCGAGCGTCACCTGAACCGACTGCCCATCCACGATGTCATTCAAGGCCGGAGTGTGGACGGCGGGTCCCGTGCCATCCACCGTGGATTGCGTAACAGTTCCACTCACCGTCAGCGTGCTGGCTCACGCGAGCGGACACAGCCCCAACAACAGAATCAAATCCTTAAATCGAGGTCGCATGACATCTCCCGCGTGAAGGCAACGGTCCACCAGCAACTCCGAATGCAAAGAGGCATGGTCGCCGGCTCCGCGGTGCAGGAGGGACGCAGCAATTCACTCAAATGAGGTAGGGGCCCGAAGGGGAAGTGGCGCTACTCTTACAAGCTCCTGAGAAGCTGTCAACAACGATTGCGACAAATTTCGCAACTGCCTAACGCCCGGAAGGTCTCAGTTCAAGTTGGAGTCGCACCGGCGCAGAAAAGCCCGAGGATCGCACCCCGGGCCTTCTGCATTTCCGTGTCACAGGCGTGTGAGCCTCGAGCCGTTCTACAGAGGCTTCGTCGGAATCACGCCGGTCGTGTACCAGGACACAATGGTCTTCCCCGGTCCCCATCCCGCGGTGGTAGTGTCGGTGATCACACTGCCATCCGGGTTCAGATACGTTGAAAACGCCGTGGCTGTCGGAAAGTTCACCCGAACCGTGGCAAACTTGTCGTCAATCCAGTCCCAGATCCCCGCCTCGAGTCCGATGTTCTTGCCCTGCAGGTACGCAAAGAACTGAAGCGTCGCGTCCGTGGTGGCTGCCGTGTGGAAGTAGCCTTCACCCCATTCGGAGATCAGCACCGGATGCGTCGCGGCAAAGTTCCCGAACTTGGCATCCCACGCCGCGGGCGAGAACTGACTCTCCGCGTCCGTTCCCGGGAACACATACGGATGCGAGGCATACAGGACCTCATTCATCGAGTCCGTCAGCGTGGGCGCGCCGGTTAGCGTCTGTCCGCCACTCAGCGCATCCACCACCACCACGTTCTGCGACCCGTTCGTGCGCACCGTGTTGATCGTCATGTTCATCTGCGTCGCCCACATCGCGTAGTTCGTCACATTCGCCGGCAGCTGCGGCTCGTTGTACAGCTCAAAGAGCACGCCTTTGTCCGTTCCAAAGGTCTGCGCCAGCACCGTCCAGACCTGCCGCGTCGTCCCATCCGGCAGGTTGCCCGGTCCGGTCTCGCCAGACTGTTTCTCATCCTGCACACTCAGGATCACCGTCAGTCCCGCCGCCCGCGCCGCCTTCACCGCCGCAATCGCGTTGTTGCTGTACGCCTGCGAGTAAAGCCCCTCGGTATTCGTCGGATCCATGCCCGGCTGCGACACCTGCATCCGCACCGAGTCCGCTCCCGCCGTCTTCATATCCGCAAACTCCTGCGGCGTGTAGTTCGTGTACGCGTTATTCCACCAGGGCTCCGTCGGATCCACCTTCGTCGGCGTCGCCTCAAACGCGATCATGTAATACCCATGCGGAACCCACAGAGCGCCGCCCTTCATCAGCTGGTTGTTGCTGATCGTGACATCGCCGGCGGTCGATGGCATCGGTGTGGGCGTCGTCGGTGTGGTTGTGCCAGACGTCGAGCTGTTGGAACAGGAACACAGCATACAGGCAAGCGCGGTCACCACCAGTCCGCTTGTGGTGCGAGAAGCTACACTCATGAGTCGATCTCCCTTGAAAAAGCGATGCTGACTCATCCCTCTGAGCCACTGGAGTTAACCCGTGGCTTCGGAATCTATTCCCGGATCTCGTCAGAAAGAGCACCTTCAGCATGGTGAGCAAGGAAAAGACACCACGAGCAACTTGGCCAAGTAAACTGGCGTGCAAGAGCGAAGCTGCGGCCGCAAGGCTCGGCTTCGCGCTTGCACCCTGCAAAGCTCTCGCTGGGCGAACCCGCCGTCCTATGACAAAACTCCTCGCGCTCGCCGTCACGCTTCTGCTCGCCCTTGTACCCATCGCCCGTGCGCAACCCACAGCGTCCACGGCAGACATCGTCCAGGCAGCCAACACCCTTCTGGCAACGCTCAGCCCCGAACAGCGGCACAAGGTTCTCTACCAGTTCAACGATGCCGCCCAGAGAGCACGTTGGTCGAACTTTCCCACCGGCATCGTCACCCGCGGCGGCATCAATCTCAAACAGATGAGCGCGCCGCAGCAAGCCGCGACCATGAAGCTGCTTGCCACCGTCCTCAGTCCCATGGGTCTCGAAAAAGTCAACGAGATCCGCGAGGCCGACGACGACTTCAAAGCTAACGGATCCAGACGCGGTCCTGGCGGCCGGCCCCGCGGCCCCGGCAACGGCCCACCCCCCGGCATCGCGATCGGCCCTCCTCCCGGCTTCTCCGGCGGCCCTGGGGGCCCCGGCGGCAGACCGGGCGGTCTTCTCTTCGGCAGCGACCTCTATTACATCTCCTTGCTCGGAACACCCTCCACCACCCAGCCGTGGATGCTCCAGTTCGGCGGCCACCATCTTGCGCTCAACGTCACCATCGCCGGCAGCAAGGGTGTCCTCACGCCGACCCTCACCGGCGCGCAGCCGGCACTCTTCCACCTCCAGGGCAAAGCCATCCGGCCCGTCGGCCGCGAAAGTGACAAAGCACTCGCTCTGCTCAACTCTCTCAGCGAGAGCGAGCGAAAACACGCCGTCCTCACCTACAGGGTCGCCGATCTCGTCCTCGGTCCCGGGCAGGATGGAAAGACAATCGTTCCCGACGGCCTCAAGGCCTCCGCCATGACGCAAGGCCAGCAGGCTATGCTCCTCGATCTCATCGCCGAGTGGTCCGGCATCCTCAACGATCGCTACGCCGCCGCCCGCACAGCTCAGATGAAGGCCGACCTCAACGAAACCTGGTTCGCCTGGAGTGGCCCAACCACCGCTGCTCCCGGCGCCAACATCACGGCCTACTACCGCATTCAAGGTCCGCACCTGGTCATCGAATACGCCCCGCAGAGTGACGAGCCCGGCAACCACGTCCACACCATGTACCGCGATCCCACCAACGACTACGGAAGCGCCCTCATCCAGCCATGAGGCGTCGGTCCGCCGTCCTCACCGTTGCGATCCTTCTCCTCTGCGCCGCCTCCGCCTGGGCGCATCGCCTCGATGAGTACCTGCAGGCGACCATCATCACACTCCACCCGCGAGAGATGCAGGCATCCATGCGCCTCATCCCCGGCGTCCTCGTCGCCCCCTCGCTCATCGCCGCCATCGACAGCAATCACGACGGCGTCTTCTCCCCGGGCGAAGAGCAGGCCTACGCCACTCGCGTCCTCGCTGATGTCTCCCTCACCCTCGATGGCAAGACCCTCACTCCGCAGCTCCGCTCCTGGCACTTCCCCAGCCCTGCCGAAATGCGCAACGGCCTCGGCGAGATCAAGCTCGACTACATCGCCGCTCTCCCACCCGGCGAAACCCGACGGTCTTTGATCCTGAGCAATCATCACCAGCGCCCGTCCTCCGTCTACCTCATGAACGTGCTCGTCCCGGAGGACCCCAGCCTCCGCGTCCTCGCGCAGAAACGCAACGAATCCCAGTCTGTGTACCAGCTCGACTATCAGCAGACCGCCATCGCCAGCACCTCACGCGAGGTCTTCCACGCCTGGCTCAATGTCCCGCAGCTCGGGAGCCTCTTCCGCCTCGGCATGCGCCACATCGCCGAAGGGACCGACCACCTTCTCTTCCTGCTGGTGCTTCTGCTTCCCGCGCCACTTCTCGCTGCCGGCTCACGTTGGGGCAAGCCAACTCCCGTACGCGAAAGTCTCCTCCGCATCCTCGCCATCGTGACCAGCTTCACCATCGGCCATTCGATCACCTTGAGCCTCGCCGCCATGAACCTCGTTCGCGCCCCGGAGCGGCCAGTCGAAATCCTCATCGCCGTCTCCATCCTGGTCTCCGCGATCCACGCCCTCCGGCCCATCTTCCCCGGTAGGGAATCATGGATCGCCGCCTTCTTCGGCCTCTTTCACGGCCTCGCCTTCGCCGCGACGCTCGATCGTCTCGGCCTCTCGCACTGGCAGCGCGTCGCGGGCATCCTCGCCTTCAATCTCGGCATTGAGACCATGCAGCTGCTCGTCGTCGCCGCCATCCTCCCGTCCCTTCTTCTCCTGAGCCAAACGGGAAGCTACCCGATCGTTCGGCGGTGCGGCGCGCTCCTCGCCGCCGTTTCGTCAGTCGGCTGGATCGCCGAGCGCCTCTTCGGTATCGACTCTCACGTCGACACGGTGATCAACGCCTTCGCCCGTCACCCCGTTTCCGCCGCCCTCACCTTCTTCATCCTGAGCCTCGCCTGCAGATACCTCCCCGCGATCTCGCCCGCCAAACGCTCCGCACAGAGCAGGGAAGCGCTGGGCAGCCGCCCCTCCTAACTAACCTGCATAAAATACCTCTTGCAATGTCCTAGTTGACTAGAGCATTATGCACTCGTGACACCGCAGCCGATTTCAAAGCGCCGCTTCGCATTCCGCCTCAATCCCCACAGCGGCATCCCCGTCTACCGCCAGCTCATCGATCAGGTGCAGGGCGCAACGGCCTCCGGTACGCTCTCGACCGGCGACCAGCTGCCCACCGTCCGTCAGGTCGCCGTCGACCTCGCCATCAACCCCAACACCGTCCTGCGCGCGTATCGGGAGATGGAGATCCGCGGCATCCTCGATACCCAGCAGGGCTCCGGCACCTTCATCGCGCACCGCCAGCCCGCAGGCTCGCCGGCAGATCGAAGCCGCCAACTCACCCTGCTCGCCGAAGAGTTCATCTCGAGAGCCGGGCACGCCGGCTTCTCGGTCGAACAGCTGCTCGAGTCCGTAAAGAAAATCAGCCAGAAGCCAGAAACAAAGAGGAGATCATCGTGACTCAATCCAGGCAGTTCAACGGCGTTGCACTCACCGCCTTTCTTGCCTTCCTGCTCGGCGGCCTGCTGCTGACGAAGAGCACAGGCTCGCAGATCTGGTCACTCGTAGGCGCCCTCATCGGCCTCTATCTGCTGTTCTCGATCAAGGTCGTCGATCAATGGCAGAAGGTCGCCTTGCTGCGGTTCGGCCGCTACCAGGGACTCCGCGGTCCCGGTCTCTTCCTCATCATCCCCATCGTCGAAACCCTCAGTCGCTACGTCGATCAGCGCGTACGCGTCACCACCGTCAGCGCCGAGTCCACCCTCACCCGCGACACCGTCCCCGTCAACGTCGATGCCATCGTCTTCTGGCTCGTGTGGAACGCCGAAAAGTCCATCCTCGAGGTCGAAGACTTCCTGCAGGCCATCACGCTCAGCTCGCAGACCGCCTTGCGCGAATCCATTGGCCGCCATCAGCTCGCCCAGATGATCACCGATCGCGAGACCCTCGGTCGCGAGCTCCAGAAGATCCTCGACGAGAAGACAACTCCCTGGGGCATCACCGTGCAGTCAGTCGAAGTGCGCGACGTGCGCATCCCGCAGGCACTCGAAAATGCCATGTCCCAGCAGGCCCAAGCCGAGCGGGAGCGTCAGGCGCGAGTCATCCTCGGCGAGGCCGAGGTTCAGGTCTCCGAGCAGTTCGCCCAGGCCTCCCGCGTCTACAACGACAACCAGGGCGCCCTCCATCTTCGCGGCATGAACATGCTCTACGAAGCCATGCGCGAGAAGGGCGCTATGGTCATCGTCCCATCCTCCGCTGTCGAAACCATGGGCCTCGGCGGCATGCTCGCCACCGCAAACATCGGCAAGCAGCAGTAATCACCAGGGGGTCGACGATGAAACGTGCCGCGATCTGCCTCTTCGTTCTCGCCGTATCCGTAGCCCCGCTCCTCGGGCAGGGGAGCACCCCCGATCACCCCCGCGTGCAGCTCGTCCCTGTCGAGAAGGACGTCAGTATCGAGACTCTTGACTGGGGCGGTACCGGCCGCCCGCTCATCTTCCTCGCCGGCGCCGGCAACGACGCCCACATCTTCGAAACCCTCGCGCCGAAGTTCGTCCCGCGGTACCACGTCTACGCCTTCACCCGTCGCGGCTTCGGCGCCTCCAGTCACCCGGCCTACGTCACCAGCAACTACACCGCGGAGCGTCTCGGCACCGACGTGCTCACCGTCATGGCCGCACTCAACATCTCGCATCCCGTCCTCGCCGGTCACTCCCTCGCAGGCGAAGAGATGAGCTGGATCGGCACCCACCACCCTGAGGCCGTCGGGGGTCTTATCTACCTCGAAGCCGGCTACTCCTTCGCCCTCTACTCGCCCGCGCTCGGTGATAAAGTGCTCGACGCCCTCACCCTCCGCCAGGAGCTCGACACCTTTCTCGCCGCTCACACCCCGGTCGGCCAGCCCATGGCCCAGCTCGAGGAAGACACAGCCCGCTTCGAACGGGATATCGCCGCCTTCCGCCGCCAGATCGCGCTCTTGCCGCCCTGCCCGAACTGCGACACCATGCCGCCCACCTATGCGCCCATCACCACCGGCAACGAGAAGTTCTCGACCGTCCACGATCCCGTGCTCGCCATCTTCGCCGACCCGCACGATCCCTCTCCGCTCTTCGCAGACGACCCAAAAGGCCGCGAAGCCTTCATCGCGAACGACACCGTCGAAACCACCAAAACCATTGATGCCTTCCAGGCCGCCATCCCGCAAGCCCGCGTCATCCGACTCCCAAACGCCCGGCACTACATCTTCATCTCGAACGAAGCCGAGGTGATCGCGGCAATGAACACTTTTCTCGCAACACTGAAGCCGTAACGGCAAAGCGCAGCCCACGACCGGGTCTCAGTGTCGAAACGAAGAGGTCGGCTTGAGCAACTCCCTCAAGCCGACCCGATCTATCCACGCCTGCTGCCGTCCAGTCCTTTACTGCTCGCCCACCACCATCGCATCCGGATTGCCCGCCACCCGTGGCGCCCGGCTCTCGCTGATCGTCGCCGCGCTCTGCGGCACCAGCGGCATCGCCTCGGACAGGCTGAACACCAGCAGAGCCTCCTCTGGCACCACCTCCTGCCGATCCGTCTTCAGCCAAACAATCGTCCCCGCGCCCGCGCCAATCCCCGCCCCGACCGCCGCGCCCACACCGCCGCCGATCACCGCGCCGGCCGCCGCGCCGCCACCTGTCGCCAGCCCCACCGCCGCCAGCGTCTCTTTCGGATGATCCCGCCGCACCAGCGACCCCTCGCTATCCACCTTCGTATGCCGGCTCTGGTCCGTATCGATCAGCTGCAGATGCGCGTGGTACCGCGTCCCGTCCGGCAGCACCACCGTCTCCGCCTCCAGGTGAATCATCGCCGCGCCGGAGATCCGCCGGCCGCTGTGCACCGTCGTCACCCGCCCCTCGATTGCCGATCCCACCGGCATCACCACTCGTCCCTCCTTCTCCACCGGCTCCGCCAGCACCGCCTTGAACCGCGCTCCCGGCTCCGTCGAAATCGTTGACAGCTTATTCACCAGCCGCGCCCGCAGCAGCGTCCCCTCGCGCAGCTCGCCCGGCCGATCCACCACCGTCGTCACCACACCCGCATCCGCCTGCGCCTCCGTCAGCGCCCTCGGATTCACCACCACGTCCCGATCCGTCTTCGGCCCCGTGTACGGCACGTACGCGCCATACACATCACCCGTCGTCGCACTCTTCGCCGTCGCACTCTTCGCCGTCGCCGGAATCGCGGCCGACGGCTTCGCCGGAGCCGCCGTCGTCACCTCAGGCGTCGCCGCAATCGCCGTCTCCTCCGGATGCGACACACCCATCCGCGCCTCCTGCGCCATCACAGGAACAACCGAAACAGCCGCCAGAGCCAGAACCGAGATCGTCGTCTTCATCGCAGATATCCTCATATCGTGTGTCGACTCCGCGGAATCTCGCGCGAGTCCTCACCCTCCACACTAGAGCCCGCCGCCGCCCCATCCCGCGCAATCCGCGGCAGGGAACCGAACCAGTCACCAAGCGCCTCTCGTCCGTCGTCGCGCTCCGATCGCCCGCCCGCTCGTAAATCCAGCCATCATCTCCCTTTGCTAGAATCGCTCCCGTGAGTGATCGTTTCCACACCACCTTCATCGACACCATCACCACCTTCAAGGGCGACCCCATCCCCGTCGACCGCCGGCCGAAACTCAACGACCGCCTCGCCCATCGCATCTCCGCGACCACCAGCTCGCCTACCAGCTCAAGGAGCCCCATGCCCGCCACCAACCTGACCGACATCGTCTCCATCTCCGCCCGCGAAATCCTCGACTCCCGCGGCAATCCCACCGTCGAAGCCGATGTCATCCTCGATGGCGGCATCCGCGGCCGCGCCGCCGTCCCCTCCGGAGCCTCGACCGGCGAGCACGAGGCCGTCGAGCTCCGCGACAACGACAAGTCGCACTACCTCGGCAAAGGCGTCCTCAAAGCCGTCGACAACATCGAGAGCATCATCGCCCCCGAGCTCACCGGCATGGACGCCTCCAACCAGCGCCTCATCGACGCCACCATGCTCCAACTCGACAACACCGATAACAAATCCTCCCTCGGCGCCAACGCCATCCTCGCCGTCTCCATGGCCGCCGCCCGCGCCGCCGCCCTCGCCCTCCGTCTCCCGCTCTACCGCTACCTCGGCGGCGTCAACGCCTGCATCCTCCCCACCCCCATGATGAACATCCTCAACGGCGGCTCCCACGCCGACAACAACGTCGACTTCCAGGAGTTCATGATCATGCCCGTCGGCGCCGAGACCTTCTCGGACGCCCTCCGCATGGGTACCGAGGTCTTCCACACCCTCAAAGGCGTCCTCAAGAAAAAGGGCTACTCCACCTCCGTCGGCGATGAAGGCGGCTTCGCCCCCTCGCTCAAGTCCAACGAAGAAGCCATCGACCTCATCCTCGAATCCATCGAGCTCGCCGGCTACAAGCCCCTCGAAGAGATCGCCCTCGCCCTCGATCCCGCCGTCTCCGAGTTTTATTCCAAAGACACCGGCCGCTACACCTTTAAGAAGTCCGACAAGCGCGAACTCACCTCCGACGAGATGGCCGCCTATTGGGCCGACTGGGCCCAGAAGTACCCCATCGTCTCCATCGAAGACGGCCTCGCCGAAGACGACTGGGCCGGCTGGCGCAAACTCACCGAGCTCGTCGGCGACAAAATCCAGCTCGTCGGCGACGACCTCTTCGTCACCAACACCGCCCGCCTCCAGAAGGGAATCGAAGAGAAAGTCGCCAACTCCATCCTCATCAAGGTCAACCAGATCGGCACCATCACCGAAACCCTCGAGGCCATCCAGCTCGCCCGCCGCTTCGGCTACACCTCGATCATCTCCCACCGGTCGGGAGAGACGGAGGATACGTTCATCGCCGACCTCGCCGTAGCCACCGGGGCCGGACAAATCAAAACCGGCAGCGCCTCCCGCACCGACCGCATCGCCAAATACAACCAGCTCCTCCGCATCGAAGAAGAACTAGGCCAGGCCGCCGAATTCCTCGGCGCCGAATCCATCAACTGCAGCATGTGATGGCTAGTTCTCTCACATTCCTAACGTTTTTGGTGACAGTCGCATTTCCGGTCACGGCGACCGCCGGCGGACTCTCCCAGACTGAGTCTGGGCTAAACTCCTCGCCGATAAACGTGCGTGTAGCCCCTCTTCATCCTGCGAACATAGATCAGATAAGAGAGTTCGTAAGGCTCACACATACTGATGAGCCGTATCGGGCAAGCTGGCTCGCTGCTCTTGAGAAGAATCGCTCTATGGGAGCACCCTATTGGCCGGAATCCTTCTGGCTAGATCTAAGACATGAAATGCAAACGACGGATCTTGTTCCAGTGATCGCCCGAACCTACCAGAACTTCATCTCAGCCGAGATGATGCATGAGGTCAATACCTACCTCAAGACGCATACTATTGCCCAACTCGCAGGCACCCCGCTCGGCGGTGAGTTTTGCGCCCTACAGCAACGGGCTGATCAAGACGGGAAGGCCGCTACCTTGGGGCTGACGCAAGAAACGTTCAAGCGGGTATATGAGCGCGACAACGCAGAAATTAGGGCCGCTCGAGCGAGGTATCTACGAGACCATCCAGATTTCCATGACTAGAAGAATGATCTGAAGAGAGTCGCCTTCGCGAGAGCGTTATCTTCCTTTCTACTTTGACAATTGGGCTATCGCAGCTTTCAATACTTGTGCGCAAATAGTCGCTGTGTGCTGATCAGGAGTAAATCCCGAAGTCATTTGCTCGTAGGGATGTATATAGTTTCTAAAATCTCGAAGGGCATGACTGAATTTGCTGACGTCTTCACCAAGAAGTCTCAGTTCCTTGGCTACATTGATGAAATCACTCAGACTCCAGTCCGGAAACTGCTTCTGTTTCCCCACTCTGTCCTTCGGGGATGCTTTAGCCTGGTTAAAGTCCACAGGTCTTGAGCGAGCTATGCCAAGTAGGACGCCCTCTAGAGTGCTTCCGCATAGGAAAATGGCGGCAAGGGATGCACCATGCTGCAGACATATGTCAATTTCTGCGATCCGCTGCGTTAATACACGCCTTAAATTAGAGTCGAGCTCCAGCTTCTCAGCGGAAACCTGACCAAGATCCTGAGTAGCAAATTCATCTTCGGTCAAGCCAATGAGCTTTTGCTTACCGCCTGCCAGAGCAGAGGCAACCTCTTGCGCCGCTGCGATGAGATCCTCCGGAAACTCGTCCTTCTTCAGTTCTCCGACGAGTATTTGACCGCCGATGTACTTGATCATTCGCTTGATGGATAAAGCGACTTCCTGATCACTTCCAGCTTGCCAGAATCCACGTAGGCGATTGGCCTTTGATCCGCTAGCGTATGCGTAGGCTCTATCGTTTATATCAATGTTGACGTCGTCCCGGAAGAACTCCGCAAAGCTTCGATCTTTGAAGTTCAGCACCCACCCGCTCTTCATTTGAAAAAGCTTCTCTAGCACCTGCTTATCATTTGTTCTAAGTTTTGACATGGACCGCTCGCGTATAGACCAGTGTAGAGGAAGGTAGGGCGGCCGAATAAGATCTGAACTGGGCGGGTGGCCCACATCTGGTTGCACCATCTTCGCGCTAGCCTGAATCCGCTCTTCTCAGCTCCCAACTGCTGCGCTATCCTCATCGACTATGTTTGCCAAGCTGCGGCCCCTGACGCGCCCGCCCTCCTTTACGTGGATCGAGCACACCGCATCTCTCCTTCTGCTCTCCTCCACCATCCTCACCGCCCAGACACGCCCCTGCAGCTTCGCGCGCGAGAAGGTTGACGGCCAGGTGGTTCTCACCGCCCGGGATTGCGATCCCATGGCGACCATCGTGGAGCAGGTCCGCTCGCAGCACCACTGGTTGGTCAGCTATGCGCAGCCAATCTTCGCCCCGGAGCACCTTGTCGACGTCGCCGTTCCGGAGTGGCGGCGAGCGCGCCCGAGAGAAGTCGGCTATCTGGCACCTCGCGAGCAGACCCTCGTCGTGCGCTTTGGCTGGTGGCCCACCCTTCACCAACCACAAACGTCTCGGTGCCCCATCCTTCGCAGCCCCACCGCGAAGGGTGGGACGTAAGCCGCCCAGTTAGGGCTGCTCTTACCTCGTCGCCCATCGATTACAGTGGTCCAGTGACCGCCAAGACACCAAAGCCATGGAGCTGGAAGCTTCCTCTCACCGGCGTAATGGCTGCGCTCGTCATCTGCCTCCCGCAACTGCTCCCCGGCCAAGCCGCCCCTTTGTTGGCGAAGCAAGGCGACGAGGCGATGGTTCCAGCAGTCAGCCTCGTTCTTCGCCTCAAAGAAGAGACATGTTCCTTGACCAAAGGCTGCGATATCGTGGTCACCATCGCAAACAACTCCAACCAGCAAATCCGCTTCATGGTGACGAACGGGACCAGGATTGCGTTCCGCGACTTCACATTGACCGTCAAGAACGCCGCAACGAAAATGCCCCTGCTTCTCAACGCCAACTTGGCTGAAAGAGAGTGGCAGGATAAGAACGGGATAAGACACCCGGTCACTTCCAGTATGCAGTCGCCCAGACTCGAGCCCGGCGAAGCGTACACGGAGATCGGAGATCTCGCTAGGGCACTGAAGGATATCGGCTCAGGCACCTTCCTCATCTCCGTCCAGCACCCTGCAAACCAAGCACGAGGATGGGCTTCCGTTACCTCGAATGACCTGGAAGTAGCGGTAAGGCCCTGAAGAGACGAACAGGCCAGCTGATAGCAACCCTTCACAATTGGTAGGTGCCCCACAGGTGGGTGCGGCTGGCGCCCACATCTGGGTGCCCCATCTTCGCGACATCTTCATCGAAATCTTCATCGACGCTAGAGTGGGTTCCGCTCTGCCGAAGGCAGAGATCTATTCCGAACCCGCGCAGGCGCAGCCAAGCCCGAACCTGCTCGCCGGCCTCAACCCATCTCGCACAGACACCCAGAGATAGAACGAAGCGTACGACCCTCTAGCGTACGATCCTGAGCATCGGGCATTGCGGCCACGCGAGGAGCCACCATGAACAGCACACCCCTCGGCATCAGCCTCCTCTTCCTCGTCACCGTCTTCGCCGCCTTCCTCGCCCTCCGTCGCGCCGCGCGGAACAGCCTCGCCGTCACCGCCCTCGCCGCCGCCTGGATCGCCCTCCAGTCCGCCATCAGCCTCTCCGGCGTCTACCGCGTCACGGACACCCTCCCGCCACGCCTCTTCCTCGGCGCCATCCTCCCGCCCCTGCTCGCCATCCTCCTCCTCTGCGTCACCCCCGCCGGCAGAGCCTTCCTCCGCTCCCTCGACCTCAAGTGGTGCGTCCTCATCCACACCGTCCGCATCCTCGTCGAGCTCACCCTCTTCGCGCTCTTCCGCGCCGGGGAGGTCCCCCGCCTCCTCACCTTCGAAGGCAGCAACCTCGACATCCTCATCGGCCTCAGCGCCCCGCTTATCTGGTGGGCCTTCACCAGGAGAAAGCTCGGCAGACGCGGCCTTCTCCTCTGGAACACCCTCGCTCTCCTCAGCGTCGCCAACGCCGTCGTCCGCGCTCTGCTCTCCGCGCCCTTCCGCTTCGAGCGCTTCGCCTTCGACCAGCCCACCGTGGCCATCCTCCACTTCCCGTTCGTCCTTCTGCCCGCCTTCGTCGTGCCCGCGGTCCTTCTCTGCCACGCGGCAGTCTTCAGCCAGGCCGCATCGCTCGCTGTCCCGGGTGTTCCATCCTCCCAAGAGCGTCACCGTCGCTAAGATCGGCGTCTCGCGAGAGCGCGACCACGTCCCCTCGCCTCATCGCCAAAGATTCCGCGGAAACCATGGCGCAACCACCCACGCCACCCGCTACCATCGATACAGCAGTCAGCAGAGGCCCGGCCACCCGCCGGGCCTCGTTACTTTAAGGAGAAAACCATGCGAGTTCACGTAGAAGTTCACGAGCCCACCCCCACCACCCACCTCACGAGGGGGTCGCCCGCCGCAAGCGAACCGTCACCGAGCGACCCGCCGCCACCCCAAAACGCAACCTGAATCCCACCCCGCCCGCCCCGCTCGGCCGGAAATCCGCCGACACCCGCTTCCTTCAACCCCGGGGGCACTAAACCCAGGCCTCGGTCCAGACCTATCTTCAATCGTTCGAATATTTTGGACCACTTCTAGGGAGGGGTACCCCTAAAACGAAAGAGGCCTCGTCAAAGACGAGGCCTCCCCACGACATAACCACTCTAGCTAGTTCGATCCGAGCATCAGACCGCCATTGAAGTAGATCGGCAGGTCCACAATTAGCACACTCAGCTTCACCGTCACGCCGGCAATCGAAACATCCACCTCCGCCGGTCCGGCCTGCGTCCCAACGATCGCGCCCGCGCCAGTGTAGGCCGCCACGCCGCCCTTCACGTAGGAGAACGTCGCCTGCTTCGTGCAGTCCGCCGCCGTGCCGTCGCTGTACTTGCACATGGCCTTGGTCTGCACCACCGTGCCCGTCGTCGCCGTGATCATCATCGGCGTCACGATCATGTCCACCACCGTCGGCGTCGGATTCGTGAGCTGCTGGCCCCCGACCTTGAAGTAGCTCAGATCGCTGCCCTGGACATCCAGCTCCTTCGCCACACCGGGCGTCGGATCGCCGAACGTGTTGTTGCCCGCCACAAAGGTGTTCGTTCCCGGCGAAAACGTCCGCGTCACAAACGTCGTTCCCGATCCCCAGCGCACCGTCACACTCGCGTTCGAGGGAACCGTCACCGTGACCATCGCCGGGCTCGAGTAGTTCTCGGCCACCACCTTGGTCCATACCGCCACCATCTGTGCTCCAGCCGCGTGGCAGAGTGCCCCGGCAACAAAGATTGCAATCAAGATTCTCTGCTTCATGCGCTAAGCTCCTCTTTCGTCCCGCATCGCGTGTAGAACCGGACTTCCTGAAGTCTGCCCGCCTTCTCTCCGCAGCAGAATCCCTCGAACAGGTGACGTTACCCCACTCCCCGCGCACCCCTATCCCCCTCTCGTTGTAGAAAAACCGCCCATCCCGCCTGCAGCAGACCAGCGCTTTTCCGTAGCCCCATCCCTGAATCCCGCGTACCCTGCTACCAACAGCGCGCACCCACGGCCCCCGGAGCGCCGCGCCATCCTCCACCCGGAGACATCTCGTGCCCCTCGCCGTCCCGCGCTGCCTGCCGACCCTAGCCGCCGCCATCACCCTCGCCGCCACCTGCCTTCCCGCCCAGACCGCGGCCCCAGCGGCACCCTCCGCGGCACCCGACACCCCAGCCCTCACCGCCACCCGCACGGAAGCCACCCACACCCGCGACGCCTTCGTCGCCCGCATCAAATCCGCCGGCTTCTCCTGCCAGCTCCCCGTCCCCACCATCCTCGTCGAAGACGTCCCCTCCTTCGGCCAGTACAACGAAGAGACCAACACACTTCGCACCTCCGACTGGTCCGTTCTCCAGCCCGAGGAGCGCATTGCCTTCCTCCATCTTGCCGGCCCCAACGCATCCGAAGCCGACGCCCACGCCCTCTTCGATCTCGCCGCCCACCGCTGGATCCTCATCCACGAGCTCGGCCACTGGTGGGAGCACTGCAACGGCAAGATGGTCAATGGCGAGCCCTGGAAGACGGAGTTCGACGCCGACCGCGTCTCCCTCGCCTACTGGCGCGAGGTCGATCCCACCGTCGTCACCCGCATGATCCCTATCTTCCACCAGGTCGTCACCATCTTCCCTGATCCCACCCCGGCCGGCCAGGAGATGATCCCCTACTTCAACGCCCACTACCAGCAGCTCGGCCCCACCCCCGCCTATCGCTGGTACCAGTCCCAGATGAACGTCGTCGCCGACGAACAGCGGCCCATCCCCACCTTCCCCCAGATCCTCACCGCCATCAGGCAATAACGCAGGCGACCAGCGTACCTGCAACTCTGCCGGGCCGGAACGATCTCAGCTGGGCCGCCCCCGCCGCAGCAACCCGCGCCGCGGCAGCTCCAGCAAGCTCTTCACCAGCCCGGTCAGCCGTCTGAAGTCGCCCTCCATCTTCGTCGCCAGCGACTGCTCATCCCCCACACCGTCCGCCTGCTTGGCCAGAAACATCAGGTTCATTAGGCTTTGGAGCGGATTGTTGATCTCATGCGCCAGCTCGTTCGCCATCCCTGCGGCCGCAGCCAGCCGCTCCTGTTCCAGGAGCTTCGCCTGCTGCCGTTGCTGCCGCATCCCCGCCGCCGCAAAGCTCGCCAGCACCTGCATCAGCTGCAGGTCTTCCAGGTCAAACGCCTCCGTCCGCCCGTGCGCGATGACGAAGATCGTCCCCCGCATCTCCTCCATCTCCCACGGCAGCAGAATCCCGTCCGTCACCTCTGCCGCTTCCACCTGCAGAATGTCGAAGAACCGCTTACCCACCCGAAAGTGTTGCGGAGCCTTGCGCTGCAGGCACACCGTGCAGGCGCTCGGCTCGCGCGGCAGCACTGCATCCAGAAAGCTCGTGTACACGCCCGCCGTCGCTACCCACTGGTAATAGAGATCGTCCGTCCGGTCCTTACGTTCAACGCTGATGCCGGAACTGTCCGCCCCACACATCTCCACCGCCGCATTGCAGAGCTCCTGCAGGATCGTCGCGGGCGACTCCACAAAGCAGCGTGCCAGCCGGTTCATCGCCTCCATCTGCGCCGCTCTGTCCCGCATTCGTCGCGGTCTGCTCGCAAACACCTGCTCATCCCCGAGGTCGACGACCTCAAGACCGAAGTCCCGTAGCTGTTCCACAGATGTCGTCATGGCAGATGCGGACCCCACACCCGTTCGGAGCTATCGGAGTAGTCCTACTATAGCCGACTGTAGCGCAGCATTGCGCCATCCATCGGAGCCGTAACCGGGACTTCTCGCACCCTTACAGATGAAAGCATCTCCTCTGCTTTAGAAACGCGACCCTTTCACCCGTTCCGCGTCTCCCACCGTTCATCAAACTTCCGCCACACCCCCGCGCTGGCTCCATCTGTAATCGACCGCTCCCGCGTGTTTTGAAATGCCTCCACCATCACGCCATCCCCCCTCCTCGCGGCAGAGAAACGTCTGGATCGAGTCCCCCACCAGCTCCACCGCCGAGCCGTCCGCCTTGCCGATCCCGCCCGTGGTAAACACGGTCCATACTCCGTCACCGAGAGCCCGTACCTCGTCAATCTTCAGGCGCAGCACCGTGCCCTTCAGGTGCGTGTCGAACGCCTGCTGATGCGTCGCCGCAATTGCCTCTGGTCCCACGAGCAATCGTCCGTCAAAGGTGACAAACCGTGCTCGCTTGGCGAAGGGCTTGGCCATCGCAGTGCCGTCGCCGGCCTTCCACCCCGCCATCACCGCTTGCATCACGCCTTCAATCGCGTCCAGAGCTCCATCGTTGATCTCTAAATGCTAGCAGCGGTGCGCTCCTCCTTGCGCCAGCGCGATCAGCCAAGCAATCCTCGCATCCGGCCCAATTGCTCAACCTCGCTCTATGGTTCGTCCCTGCTTCCGCGTAGCTGACTGCGTGCACGCTGGCAGCATCTCTACCCGGCCCGCAAGCTCGTCAGCGAAACAGCCAAACTCAAAGTCACCACCTTCTAAAGCGGTGCTGGGGCAGTCGATACTCTTCGCAAATACACGGCTGTCGATGGCGTCGTCCTGGATGCGGTCCTCCCCGATATGAAATGCTGCGACCTCGTTGCAGCTCTCAAGGCCATTCGCCCAAGTCGCCCGTTACCGTCGTTAGCTCCCACGCGTGCGGACGATGTGCGTCGAAGACAATCACGTCCTTGAGTCCTTTCAGCCCGCCGCCAAGACGCCAGCCAGGGCACTCCCGCTCTGGAGCGATCCGACCCAACAGTCCATCCGGCCGCGCGACACACGACCATCTTCAGGCGAGCAGTGAAACGATATGCTCGTTTGCTGCCACTGCGCTGTCCGTCGCGGCCAAATGACGCGGAAAGCTTCGAAACCTCTACGGGAGAGCAACTGTTCTAGTCCGTTTGGGTTCGAATCACAGAACCAGAAAGACGAGAGCTCGCTCCCGCAATAGCAACACAGTCGAAAGGATATGCGATGACCCTGAAATCTGTTCTTCTCGCCACCACTCTTGTGGCCGTCCCCGTCACCACCCTCTGCGCGCAGACCGCACCCGCAGCCGACACGACCCACACGCAGCGTCATTCCATTCAGGCCCGTCAGGCCCGGCAGCAGGCCCGCATCAACCATGGCGTCGCGGACGGTCAGATCACTCCAGGGGGCGCGGCCCGCGCCGATCGCAATCAACAGCATCTGGCCAACCAGCAGACCCGCATGCGCGACTCGGACGGCGGCAAGCTCACCCCTGCCGATCGCCAGCGGCTCGCCACCGAGCAGAATCGCGACAGCAAAGGCATCTACAACCGCAATCACAACGCTGCGACCGATCCAGGCGTCACCCCACAGCCAGTCTCCCCGTCGCGCGTCCAGTAAAGCCGAAAAGATCCTTAGGCGGGCGTAGCTACCCCAGCGCCTCCGGTATCTTAAGAACAGCAACAAACCAGAGAAAGCCCGGCTATAGGCCGGGCTTTCGTCGTCTCCAGCTTCATACCCGTCAGCATCGCCTCACAGCTTCGCTCTTTGCTCAATGGGATCCACCAGAGATGGGATCGCACGTGGGCCTTTGCTCCCGTAGACGTCTGTTCTTGCACCTTTGTCTTCGTCGCAAGACGATCTGCACCTGCACATCCGAGGGGCGCTCTCCTGGAGCCTCACCTACCTAACCTGCAAATCAACAAGACTTTACCCCCGAAGTACCCGGGGGGAGGGGTACCGCGCATGTCCAGCATCCAGCTTCAGCCGCCGCCACCTGCCATCGCGCAGCGCCGCTTCCAGTGCCGCCACATCTTCACCGACGGTCACCGCTGCGGCAGCCCGTGCCTCCGCCGTGAAGACTTCTGCTACTACCATCACAACTCCCGCGCCCGCCGCTCCATCCGCACGCACGCCGAGACGATCGACCTCTCGCAGGGCGAGTACCGCGCCTCTCCCTTCACCTTGCCCAATCCCGAAGACCGCAGCGCCATCCAGGTAGCCATCGGCGAGATCCTCCATCGCCTCGCGGCGAACGAGCTCGATCCCCGGCGCGCCGGTCTTCTCCTCTACGGCCTGCAGATCGCCTCCATCAACCTCCCGCACGCCAGGGCGGCAGCCGCTCCACCCGAGCCCGTCGAGGACACCGTCACCGATCCAGACCTCGGCACCGTCGCCCTTCCCGCCGAGATCATACCGCCCACCGTCAGCGACGCCCCCACCACCCTCATCGACCAGCTTCTCAACATCCTCAAGCGCTCCCCCGTCACTCCGCAATCCCCGCCGAGTCCAGCAGCTCCGCCTCCTTGCCCCGACGCCCAATGATCTCCAGTCAAGCTCCTTTGCTAGCCGGATGCAGTTTCAGAGGAAGAACAAACCGCATCTTGGCGACAAGCAGCCCGTGTCCTCGCAGGCAAGAACTCCTCCCACGCTCAATGTTGCCCTCACCCCTTCTCTCAAGGGCTCTTTGCTATGCTGAAGGCGTACTTTCTCTCGCCGGGAATGCCGGCAACGCTCCTCATGCCGACTCTCCCCTCAGAAACCCTCCACGCAACGACCGTTCGGCACGCTCTTCCGCGTGCGCGGCTTCTTTTCCTCCTCGCCTTCGCCCTTGTCTTGCTACCCTTCTGTTTCCTGGGCTACGGCAGTGACAACGATACCTACGGCGTCTTGGAAGCTGGTCGCTCCACCTGGCTCAAGCACCACCTTGCTACATCCCGGCACCCAGGGTACTGGTTGTATGAAGCCGTCGTCTTCGTGCTGTCGCAACTTGGCGGCTACCTCCTCAGCAACCTAGGCTCGCTCGCCATCGCGACACTCACTCTTTGGCGATTGCTGGTCCTATCCGCTCGCCTTGGGGCGCGCTACCCCATCCTTCTCGCGTGCTGTGTGGCGGCCAGCCCGGTCTTCATCGTCGCGGCTACGTCCACCGACGACTACCTCTGGTCGCTGCTCTTCCTTGTACTCTTCGCTGAAGCGCTCGCCTCTGATCGTCCCTGGCGGGCTATGCTCTGTGCCGCCATCGCGATTGCCTTCCGCGCCGCCAACGGCATACTGGTAGCTGGCGGGTTCGCCGCCGTTCTGGTTGAGGAACTCCTTCGTCATCGCTCCATCACGACGCGCGCCCAGAAGTTGGCCGCTGCAGGCATGCTCTCTGCAGTCATCGGAGGCTTGCCTCTTCTGTTGTCTGCCTACCTCGTGCACTGGACCCTGGTCTTCACCGAAGGCTACATCGGACCAGCTGCCATGTGGACGATCAAAATGCGAGCCGGTCGCGTCGTCTATAAGGGCATCTATCTTTTTGGGCCGGTCGCGACTGCGATCCTGGCATGTACTTGGATCACTCAGTCCGGCTCTAGCCAGGACTCGATCTCACATCGTCTTCACGATTCTACGACGCGGCCCTACTTCATCGTCATACTCGGCATCTTGGCCGGCAACGCGCTCCTCTTCTGGCGCTACCCCATAGAAGTGAGTTACATCATCCCGGTCAGCCTGTTCCTCTTTCTGCTGCTCGGCACTTCCATCTTCGCGAATGCGCCACGTACTCTCGCCATACTTGCCATCTCAATCTTCAGTCTCAACGTCATTCTCTTCGAATTTGCCGCTCCAAATATTCCCGGTATGGCGACGGGTGCTCGATTCCACTTCGCCGTCACCGTTGGCACCATGGTGCAGGACGTTCGCGATCGTCTTCCAGTCCGGAACTGTACGACCAATGACTGCTGGATCCTACGCGGCAGTCTTCCCGGACACTAATTCCTTGAGCTTCCCAGGAGCATCCAGACGATGAGTCCCAATGCCCCTCTTGTCCTCACCATCCTCGACGGCTGGGGATACCGCCCCGAGACCCATGGCAACGCCATCGCCCTCGCACGCAAGCCAACCTACGACAAGCTCCTCGCTGAGTATCCCAACACCCTGCTTCGCGCCAGCGAGCACTTCGTCGGTCTGCCTGACGGCCAGATGGGCAACAGCGAAGTTGGCCACCTCAACCTCGGCGCCGGCCGCGTCGTCCGCATGGACATGACGCGCATCGACACCGCCATCATGGATGGCAGCTTCTTCACCGACCCGACTCTCCTCACAGCCATCACCCTCGCCGCGCAGCAGGGAAGCGCTCTCCACCTCATGGGCCTCCTCTCTGACGGTGGCGTCCACTCGCACCAGCGTCACCTGTACGCGCTACTCCGCCTCGTTGCGCAGCACAAACTCACATCGGTCTTCATCCATGCCTTCATGGATGGTCGTGACACCATGCCCACCAGCGGCCTGGGATACGTGGAGGCCCTCGAGCAGCAGATGCGCGAAATAGGTATCGGCAAACTGGCCTCCATCTCCGGCCGCTACTTCGCCATGGATCGCGATCTGCGCTGGGAAAAGGAGCGTCAGGCCTTCGATGCCATCGTCACCGGCTCTCCCGCTGGCGGCCAGTACTCCGATGCCACCGCACGCATCCGGGACCTCTACAACTCCGGCATCACCGACGAGTTCATTCCACCCTTCACTTTGGTCGATGGCAGCGGTTCGCCCGTCGGGCTTCTCCGCTCGAACGACGTCTGCATCTGCTTCAACTACCGCGCCGATCGCGTCCGCCAGATCACCCGCGTCCTCGCCCGCAACTCTTCCGTCTCCGGCGGCCTGACGAAGGATGATGCCCGCGATCTGCCCAAAGCCATCGAGCTCGATGCCGAGATCCCGCGCTCGCAGGCCCCGGACAATCTTCACTTCGTCTGCATGACGCAGTATGACAAGAACTTCCGCCTTCCAGTCGTCATCCCGGCCGAGTCGATGGAGAACCTGCTCGCCAACCTTATGGCACAGGCGAATCTCCGCAACCTGCGCGTTGCCGAGACGGAGAAGTATGCGCACGTGACCTACTTCTTCAACGGAGGCATCGAAAAGCCGTTTCCTGGTGAAGATCGCGCCCTTGTTCCTTCGCAGAAGGTCGCCACCTACGATCTCGCTCCGGAGATGTCTGCGGTAGGCATCGCCGACGCGGTCATCAAAGCTGTGAACGACACCGCCTTCGATGTGATCATCGTCAACTTCGCCAACGCCGATATGGTCGGTCACTCCGGCAAGATCGAGCCCACCATCCGAGCCGTCGAAACAGTGGACTCCGAGCTTGGTCGCATCTACAACGCCATCCGCCAGCGCGGCGGCAGTCTCCTTGTCACCGCAGACCACGGCAACGCCGAGCTCCTCATCGATCCACTTACCGGTGGCCCGCACACCGCCCACACCACGAACCCCGTTCCGTTTCTGTATGTAACCGATCAAGGGGCAAAACCTCGGCTGCGCAACGAAGGAAGCCTCCGGGACATCTCGCCCACCATGCTTAGCCTTCTGCGACTGGACAAGCCCACGGATATGAACGGAGAAGACCTCGTCAGCTGAAGCCTAGGAAGAAGATGGGCGGTGCGCCCTTCGCGCTTACGCGAGCAGGGCCACCTCACCGTCCGGTGTCTTGGCAAAGGCATGCACAACCTCGCCCTCGGCGTTCACGTGTCGCAGCACCATCTGCTCTGCTGTCAGCTCAAGATGACTGAACCCGAAGACCTTTTCGGCAAACGGTCCGCGAACGCCTGGCTGAACCGTGAGGTCATAGAGATCCGCTCCGCCCGCGCCGGAGAGAAAGAAGCTTGTCGGATGCTTCTCAAACTCGAGGTGCTGGAGATCATGATCATGGCCTGCGAGATAGAGCTGCACGGCGTGCTTTCGCAACAGCGGATCCCAGTCGCGTATCAGCGTCGCGTGATCGCCATGCGGTCCGTCTGAGTACACCGGATGATGCGCCACGACTGTCAGGAAGGGCGTCGTTCGCGCCTTCTTCAGCTCGGCCTCAAACCAGACCAGCTGCTCGGCTCGTTCCGCTTCCGTCATCGTGAAGTCTCGTCCCGTATGCGTGTCGCCGTTGGCATGAGGCATATTGCTGTCGAGTGCGATCACAGTCATCAGCGGGTTCACACGCGGAAACTCGTACCGGTACCATCGTGCCGGCATCGTCCACCGCGTTCCCTGCACTTTGGCATATGCGAGCTCCGCTTCGACCTTGCTCTCAGACCACTTCTGGTAGTCGTGATTCCCAAGCACGGAGTACGCCGGGCAATCGAACGCGCTCGGATACATCTCTTCGAATTGCCATTGCCAGCGCGGAGACTTGATGCCGCCCTCAAGCTCCCCATACCAGCTATCGCCAAGTAGCAGCAGCGCCTCAGTGTTGAGGCCATGTGCTGCCTGGTACCGCTGCATGGCTGACGCCACAGCTCGCTGCCCGACCTGCGAGTTGTCGCGTCCCCAGTCTCCAAGAATTAGCGCGTGATGCGCCCCCTGCATCTGCTTCACCGGAGCCTTCCTTCGCGCAAAGCCAGGAACTGCACTGGTTAACCCGGCCAAGGTACTGAACTTCAGACTCTGCCGCAAGAAGCGACGCCTTGTCGTTGCCATACCATCCATTCCTGTTGTTCTATCGCACCTGCGTGAGGCGCGCATCACGGGCGCTGGAGCTCTGTCCCGTCTGCTACATCTCGCGTCGTCCATCCATCGCTCGCAGCATCGTAACTTCGTCTGCATACTCGATGTCACTGCCGGCTGGGACGCCTGTGGCAATGCGAGTCACCTTCAGCTCGGGACGAAGGCGTCGCAGCGCTCCTGCCAGATATCCGGCCGTTGCTTCCCCCTCAGTAGTCGGCGAAGTCGCCAGAATGATCTCGTCGACTTCACTCAGACGCGACATAAGATTCGCCAATCGCAGCTGCTCCGGACCAACACCATTTACCGGAGAAAGCGTTCCATGCAAAACGTGGTACACGCCGCCGTAGCTTCGCGTTCGCTCGATGGTCGCGATGTTCGTGGGCTCTTCCACGACGCAGATCTGAGAATGTGTCCTTGACGCACTCGAGCAGTACCCGCATGGGTCGATATCCGTAATGTTGTTACACACGCTGCACAGCATCAGGCGTGCCCGCACGGTCGTGATGGCTTCCGCGAGCGCCTTGGCCTCTGCTTCACTGGTTCGCAACACGTGAAAGGCCAATCGTTGCGCACTTTTGGTGCCGATGCCGGGCAACTTTCGCAGCTCGTCGATCAGCCGCGTCATAGGCTCAGCAAACCGCGCCACGGCTTACTCGAGACCAGGCAGATTTAATCCACCCATCAATCCAGAGACACTGGTCTGCATTGCCGCGTCGGCGCGTCTTCCCGCCTCGTTGATCGCAGCTGTGATCAGGTCTTCAAGGAGCTCTAAGTCGCTCCCCGCACTGCCAACCACCGCGGGATCGATCTTCAAACGCAAGACTTCTTTACGTCCGTTCATCCGCACCGTCACCACACCTCCGCCACTTTGGGCTTCAACCACGGTGGCCGACAGCTTCTCTTCCATCTGCGACTGCATGGCCTGCGCCTGTTCCAACATCTCCTGCATCTTTCCAAAGTTCATCTACGCCTCCTTCGTCTAAGCGGCTCGCGATAGGTGTGAGCGGTTGAAGTGAGATAGAGAACGCTTGCTCTCAAACACCAGCACGTACATCTACTTACCACCACTAAGATCGATCACGTTCCGAATCTCGGCGTGGAAGAGCTCCTGCGCCTGCCGCACGATTGGATGCTCTTCGGCTTTGGCCTGCGCCGACCCGCTTCGAGCGGCACGCTTCGGCGCTGCTTCCTTCTTCTCGGTGCGCGCACCGGGAACCCACTCGATCTTCAAGGCTGCACCGCCCGCCTCCCGAATGGCCGCCCTTGCTATCCTGTCCGCCTCTGGATTCAGAATCATCGCGAGCATTGTCTTCGAAAATCCAGTTTGTACTCGCAACACACCGCCCTCGACCTGCCACTCCGCATCTTCCAGAGCCTCGCCAGCTGAGGTCTGCTTTCCTGACCGCAGAAGAGCATCAATGGCGGCTTGCCGCAATGCGTCCGCCTGTAGGTCCCCGTCTGCGGTACTGATGGCAACCGGGGTCGCCGGTGCCTCTTTCCGTGCGGCCGCGTCCATGATTGGTTCGGCGGAGGTTCCGCGCGGCCACTTCGTCACGACATCGTCTTCAGCTTCATTCAGTTCTCGAGCGGCATTTACGTTTCCCACCACAGCTAAATCACCGGTGAGTCTTGCGGGCATCTCCGCCTCGCCGAGCGCAACACCTTTAGCTTGGCTCGCGAGAGGAAGACCCATTCCGTCGTTTGAATTTCCTGTTTGGTGAACCCTCTCGACTGAGGGAGCGACAACGGCCCGTGACGGAGGATCTATTCGATCTCGGATTGCGTTTGTGCGGTCGTCAAACCGCTTTCGCTGCGTGTCGGCGGCAAACGGCGAGAACGGCGCCTTATCGCTCGCTGACTCTAACTTTGCGGTCTCGACTAACGGCACCATAGTGCTCCGTGCCTGATCTGGTGATCCTCTTCCAGCAGAAGAGCTCATCGTAACTTGAGGTGTACTCGCACCCGGTGTTGCGTTGCCACTGGTCAGGCGTGCTCCGCCGTGCACTCCGCCAGCTGCGGGAAGCTGACTCAGCAACTCTTCCATCGGCAGCAGCCGACGCAGATGAACCAGCTTTAGTAAGCCCAATTCGAAGTGAAATCGTTGCTCCTGCCGGTAGCCGAGCTCGTCAAATGTCCGCAGCATCACCTGCATATAGCGCGTCAGCTCTTCTTCAGTAAAGCGTGCTGCCGTGCGTGCGGCCCGTCTGCGTTCGTCAGGAGAGATCTGCAGGATCTCGGTTGCGATGCCATCCTCACCAGCAGTCTCGACCGTTAACTCCGCAACCTTCGCCATGAGAACGTTGCGCAGGTAACGCACACACTGGCGCGCCAGCTGCGAGGGACTGTTCCCCGCATCCATCAATTCATTAGCGAGCGTGATCACCTCGGCGCTGCGCCCGCCATCGACTGCTTCGAGCAGGCGCTCAAAGATTGCGTTTGATACCGTTCCCATCAGCTCGCGAATCTGCGCTGCACTCAGGACGGCGCGGTCCGATTCCACGGGTGCACTCGCAATCGCCTGATCCATCACACTCAATGCATCTCGCATGCTTCCGTCGCCAGCCTCCGCGAGCAGGCTCAATGCAGCCTCATCGGCTTCAACTCCCTCGCTCGCGGCGATCCCTTTCAGCTCCTGAAGGATGTCGACCATCTTGACGGCGTGAAAATTGAAGTGCTGGCAACGCGACCGGACTGTCTGCGGAATATCCTCCGGCTGGGTCGTTGCCATCATGAAGACGATGTGGTCCGGCGGTTCCTCCAGCGTCTTCAGCAGCGCGTTGAAGGCTGCGTCGGTAATCTGGTGCGCCTCGTCCAGAATGTAGATCTTGTACTTGTCCCGCGCGGGCCTGTAACGAGCTGCGTCTCTCAACTCGCGGATCTCATCGATACCACGGTTGGTGGCCGCATCGATCTCAATCACATCGACCGCATTGCCAGCGCGAATCTCGGTGCAGCTGTCGCACACCTCACAGGGCTCAGCCGTAGGTCGAAGCTCGCTGCCGATCCCGTTGCGGCAGTTCAGCGCCATGGCAAGAATGCGTGCAATCGTCGTCTTGCCGATACCTCGATGTCCACTGAAGATGTAGCCATGTGCGATACGCTGCTGGGTCAACGCGTTCATCAGCGTCACCGTCACATGCTCTTGACCAGCCACATCCGCAAAGCGCTGTGGCCGATATTTTCTAGCTAGAACCTGATACGCCATAGATGGTCACAACGAGCTCGAAAGAGCGATACCCGCACGTCCGATTGTAGTCGCCGATCTCCGTGGGCATTCCAGCCCAATGACCTGCTGGAGTCACAATGGTCCTTCAGTGGCCCTGAATTCGACTGGAACACCAGCGGTCACTTTTTTGCCGCGGCCTTCTTCTTCCGAGACCGCCGCTTCACTTCTTCCTCACTGAACATCGTCCCCCGGCACCCCGCAGACCCGCAGAAGCAGAGCCCAGGCTCGTCGTCGGAGTCGTGGAGGTTGTACTCGTATGTCAACTCTTCACCTGCCGCGATGCTCCGGATCGCCGTGATGAAGATCCGGCCGTCCTCCTCCTCTGTCTCACAGTTCGGCTCGCAGCAGTGGTTGAGGAACATGGCAGTTCCAAAGCCGTCGATCACCGTGCCGTCCTCGCCAAAGCTGAAGAGGTAGGTCAAGGATCGATTCGCGTACCGCTCATCCGCTACCTTCTTGGGGAATCGTGGGCCGTCGTACTCACAGACCCGCTCGCCTCGTCGTATCCGCCGCATGGTGTAACAGCCAGCGGCATGAATCGTCGACGATCGAATGACCAACCCAGATCCCATAGCACTCTCCTGACGTCACGCACACTTCGACCGAGCATATCGCGCCGACGCCACAGCTGCAGCAGGCATCGGCCTGTAAGCTAGACACATGCAGCTCCGGACGCCTATCCCGGTTCTCGTCGCACTCAGTGTCTCGCTTCTGACCTATACGCTCGCGGCTCAGGGCCAGGGAGCCCCGGCAAGTCCTGCCTGCTCTAGTGATCCCAAAGCGACGAACGCATGCCCAGCCGCGCCGCCCGCACCCGCCCAACAGTTCCCATACCCTGGAGACCCTCCTCCTGCCCCCGCTTCCTCAAGCACGCCAAGCAGCAGTCCTATCAAACAGTTCCCGTACCCTGGTGATACCCCGCCGCCCACCCCGGCTGCTTCTCCCAATAAGCAGTTTCCCTATCCAGGTGACAGCAGCGCTTCGAGCTCCAGCTCAAGCAGCTCCTCGAGTTCCAGTGCAAGCGACCCAGACGACCCCCTAGATACCCCATCGTCGGCTCCGTCACCCTCGGCCACCGGCAACACCGTGCGTCGTAAGCTGCCGAAACCGACTCACCTCCAAAGCGATGATGAACGCGAGGTCGAGGACGTCAAGGTCGCGCAGTTTTACCTGGACAGCGGCAATGATCTTGGGGCTTACAACCGCCTCAAAGACGCTGTCAAACTGATCCATGATGACGCCGACGCGTTCTATCTCCTCGGAACGACCGCCTCGCGCCTGCGCAAGCAGACGGAGGCTCTCGACGCCTTTAACAAGTTCCTCGACCTCGAGCCCGACACGCGTCGGGCGAAATCACTACGCAGAACTCTCCTCGACACCCAGGCAAAGAAATAGCGACCAAGTCTTAGCGTCAGTTCTCGTCCGGCAGGAGATCTTCTTCATCCACAATCACCACGGCCTTCTCCGGCATTGCCTCCGTAATCACCAGATCTTCCTCCACTCTCAGGAAGCGCCGGATGTATCGCAAGGGCTCCTCCTGAACTGCCATTGCTTTCAGATGGGAGCGCCAGGCATCTTCCCGAACCAGCCTGCGAAGGTGTCCTTTTCGCTCCACGGTTCCGATCGTTCCATCGGCCATACGGCGTTGGAAGCTTTGCGTCGGCATCTGTAGCATCATCTCGCTCCCCGCCTTCCAAAAGCTCTGCGCGAAGTCATGGGAGAACAGCAGCGCATAGTAGCGCCGTTCTGCTGCCAACGTCGCGACTGCCCCCTCCTGCCCCGTCCACTCCCTCCCAAGGCGTTCAACGTACCATCGACGAAATCCAAATCCCTGACTCCGTGCCTGCGCTACCACAATTCGCAGAAGTTCCGTTCGGGTCAACCGTTCTCCTTCGCAGCTTCGCAGCCGCCTGGTGCGCGGATAGTTTACGCTGTCGCTGGCGGTCCGCTCGCGAACTCCGGGGTGCCGGCTTGCGTCAAAAGAACGAGGTTGCAGATATTTCGACCGCTGACCGACAGATCCCGTACTCTCCTTGGCTCCGCGGCATGCTCACGGCGCTCCTCTTTTCGCTCGTCGCCCAAGCGCAACCTGCGGCTCACACCGATCCCATTAATCTCCTGCCGGAGATCCACCAGGCACACGAGCGCTTCTACAACCTCGACTATGATGGTGCGCTCGCCCGCTTCGAGGCCATCGCAAAAGCACACCCCGACGACGCCCTGGCGCAGGCATATGTCCTCCAGGTGCTCATCTTTCGCGAGCTCTACCACCAGGACCTCCTCGACACGACCTACTACGCTCACGACAGCTTTCTCTCGTCAAAACGCAAAGTCGATGTTCCCGACGAGCTTCGCAAACGCATTGAGACCCTTACCGATCAGGTCACCGATCTTTGCGATAAGCAGATCAAAACTGACGGTCAGAATAAGAACGCCTTCTTTGCGCGCGGCTACGCCCGCGGTCTTCATGCGTCGTTCGCCACACTAGTCGATCACTCCTTTGTCTCCGCCGCGCATCAAGGGCTACAAGCCCGGAGCGACTCCGAAGAGACTCTCAAGATTGATCCCGACTACACCGATGCCAAGATGGCCATCGGCATTCAACAGTTTGCCGTTGCGAGCCTGCCCCGTGTGGTGCGGCTTATGGTCGGGATTGCCGGTGTGGGTGGCAATAAGGAGAAGGGGCTCGATCTGCTGCGCGATGTAGCCGCTCATGGTTTCGTGAACAATGTCGAAGCACGTACCGTCCTGTCGCTCTTCCTTCGGCACGACGGCCGCTACGCCGAGGCTCTTGAGGTGCAGGCAACCCTGGCCCGCCAGTATCCGCGTGATTATCTCTTCCGCCTCGAAGAGGCCAATCTGAGCAAAGACAAGGGTGACGGTCCCGCAGCCATTGCGATTTATCGCCAAGTCATCAACGATGCGCACCGTCCGAACTACTTCATGGATCCGCGCCTGCAAATGGCGTACTTCGGTTTGGCCGACACCGCGCGCGGACAGAAAGACATCGACGCCGCAGCCGACAATTACCTGCTCTCAGCTGCCCAGCCCCACTGCAGCGACTGGCTCCGCAAACGAGCTCAATTGAATGCCGGTGAGATGCTGGACCTGCTGCACCAGCGGGAAGAGGCCGTGACTCAGTACCAGTTAGCCTCCGCCGGAGGTGGAGATCAGTCCCAGGCGGATCAGGCGCGCAAGTACCTCAAGTCGCCCTTTACCGGCGACTAGATCAATCAGCTTGTTGGGCTAAGATCATTGCCACGCCTCGGAGCCGACGCCTGCAGCGCAGGCCTATCCTGCACGCCTATAGGTCAGCAGTTGGGGAACCCCGCCCCTCACCCGCTCGTATGACAGAATAGGAATCTTCCGGAGCCCTCTATGCACTGCACACAATGCGGCAAAGAAATCCCTCAGGCATCTCGTTTCTGCCCCAACTGCGGAGCGCCGGTTGACACGGCTGGGGGCTTTGGCAGCGTCCCTCCCCCACCGGGCACAAACTCCGCTCGAGCAGCGAACCTTCGTCCGGAACTCCTTCGCCCTCGCACGGGCCGCATGGTCGCCGGCGTTTGCGCTGCCTTTGCTCGATCGTACGGCTGGAACCTCACGCTCACTCGCGTTCTCCTCGTCGTCCTCACCCCCTTCCATCTCGGCCTCGGCTTCATTGCGTATTTGGCAGCCTGGATCATCATCCCTGAGGAGCCATATCTGCTTCCGCCGGAGAGACTTTAAACCTTGTTCAGCGAAGTATCCTCGCAGTCCGCCAGAGAGGAAGTCTCCACTCGCCCCTTCGCGTATCGGAACGGCGCGCTGGCGATCGACCGCATCAGTCTTTCAGCCCTCGCGGAGGAGTTCGGAACTCCGCTCTATCTCTACTCCGCGGCAAACATTCGCCATCGCCTCGCGCTCTTCGAACAGGCGTTCGCCGCCACGCCGCACACGGTCTGCTACGCCGTGAAAGCGAACAGCTCGTTAGCCATTCTGCGGCTTCTCGGTCAGCTTGGCGCCGGCTTCGACATCGTCTCTGGCGGTGAGCTCGAACGCATCCGTCGCGCCCACCCACCGGCCCTGCAGCGGGTCGTCTTCTCGGGCGTCGGGAAGCAGGCTTGGGAGATCGACGCCGCCCTTAACGCAGGCATCCTGCTCTTCAACGTCGAATCCGCCGCGGAGCTCGATCTGCTGGCAGATAGGGCCGGTGCCCTCGGCAAGCGGGCTCGCTTCGCCCTTCGCGTCAATCCCGATGTCTTTGCTGAGACGCACCCGTATATCTCTACAGGACTGCGAGAGCACAAGTTTGGTATCGATATCGATCTGGCCCGCGGCCTCTACCGAGAGGCCGTGCGCCGATCCTCCCTTCTCGCCGTTGGCGTCAGCGTCCACATCGGCTCGCAGATCCGCGCCGTCGAACCCTTCGCGCAAGCCCTGGCGCGGGTTGCAAACCTTATTCATGACCTCCGTGCCGACGGCCACACCATCAGCCATATTGATGCTGGCGGCGGTCTTGGCATTGACTACTCCGCACCTCTCGCCGCCGCCTCGATCATTGACACCGAGGCGCCGCACAGCAACTCTTCCGGCAGCAAGAACGAAGACCGCAACAAGCCTGAGTCGCAAACGATCGGCGAACCCGCAGTTTCGCAGACAACAGCAACCACTCCCGAGCAGCAGGTTGGTGCCTATGCGCAAGCTCTTCTTCCTACGCTCGAAACTCTCAACTGCCATCTCCTGCTCGAACCGGGTCGCTTTCTTGTTGCCCAGGCCGGCGGCCTGCTCACCCGCGTCCTAGGCACTAAACAGAATGGCGCCAAGCGTTTCGTGATCACTGACGCTGCTATGAACGACCTTATTCGACCTGCTCTGTACCAGGCCCATCACGAGAGTCTCCCTGTCACCGAGCCGTTGAACGGCACCACACTCCAGATCGTTGACCTTGTTGGGCCGGTCTGCGAGTCCGGCGACTTCTTCGCCCGTGATCGGTCACTTCCGCCCCTCTCATCCGGTGACCTCGTCCTCCTGCTCGACGCGGGCGCTTACGGTATGAGCCAGGCATCGAACTACAACACACGCACTCGTCCAGCCGAACTCCTCATCGATTCAGGAACGGCACATCTCATCCGTCGCCGCGAGACGCTCGAGGATCTCCTGAGCACCGAACTGCTCCCGTAGCTCGTCCTCTGTCCGGGGAATCGGGATGTGGTCTTTCGTCGCAACTCCGCGCGCCTCTCTGGGCGAAGCGCGCCTCCCTCCGATCGGTCCTGCATGCTAAACTCGCTTGGTCGCGAACGCTCGCGCCGAGCCCTAGAAGTCGTCGCTCGAGCCCGCATCTCAGCAAGGGGAGTAGCATGTCCGGCCATAGCAAATGGGCAACAATCAAGCATAAAAAAGGCGCTCTCGACGCCAAGCGCGGCAAGATCTTTACCCGCCTTATCAAAGAGATCACGATCGCAGCAAAGGGGGGCGGTGGCGACCCCGACGGCAACCCCCGCCTGCGTACAGCCATAGCCGCCGCCAAGGCAGAAAATATGCCGGCGGACAATATCAAGCGAGCCGTGCAGCGCGGCACAGGAGAGTTGGAAGGCGTCAACTACGAAGACATCACCTACGAGGGTTACGGCCCCGGTGGCGCCGCGGTAATCGTTCGCGTCCTCACTGATAACAAGAATCGCGCCGTCTCCGAGATCCGTCACGCCTTCTCGAAGAACAATGGCAACCTCGGGGAAACGGGATCCGTCGGGTACATGTTTTCAAAGAAAGGTCTTATCACCGTTCCCGCCGAGGGCGTCAGCGAAGACAAGCTGACCGAGATCGTCTTGGAAGCCGGAGCCGAGGATCTTTCGCAGGAGGGCGAGACCTGGGAGATCACGACCAGCCCTGAAGACTTCGACACCGTTCTTGCCGCAATCAAAGGCGCCAAGATCGCGCCAGAAGTGGCCGAAGTGACTCTAATCCCTTCGGTCTACACTAAGCTTGAAGGCACTCAGGCGATCGCCATGCTTCGCCTCCTCGACGTCCTCGAGGATCTGGATGATACGCAGAACGTTTACTCCAACTTCGACATGGACGACATGGACGCTGGCTAACCCAGCGGGAACTGTGGAAAAAAAGTGAGGCCGTACAGACTTCTTCGTATGGACGGAATCTATGTACAGGAACACCAATTCTTCACCAAAGGAAGTTTTATGAAAAACTTTGTGGCAACCGTTTGTGTCGCGCTCTCCCTGAATGGATTGGCCTTCGCTGCTGGCTCGGATAAGGCCAAGCTGGATGCACGCATCTCCTCCGCGCATGCGGTGCTGCACGAGCTGATGGGCACACCCGATAAAGGCATTCCGTTGGACATTGCCGCGAAAGCCGAGTGCGTCGCCGTCGTTCCCGCCTTCAAAAAAGGTGCGTTTCTCATCGGCGCTCAGTACGGTCAGGGCGTTGCGACCTGCCGAACCGGCAGTGGCTGGAGCGCTCCAGTCTTCATCCAGATGACGGGTGCGAGCTTCGGCCTGCAGGCCGGCGGTCAGTCGACTGATCTCGTTCTCATCGGAGTTAATCGCAAGAGCCTCGACGACCTGCTGAAAGATAAGGTTAAGCTCGGTGGTGATCTCGCCGTGGCTGCAGGTCCCGTCGGTCGGAACTCACAAGCTTCGACGACGGAGTTGGCGAATGCCGAATTCCTGACCTATTCCCGAAGCAAGGGCCTCTTCGGCGGTATCGATCTCACCGGAGACGTCGTCAATCAAAACGGTGGCGACACCCAGTCCTACTATGGAACGGACGTCACCTACCAGAAGATTCTCAGCGGCGACGTACCGACTCCGCCCAGCGCGCAGCATTTCATCGCGACTGTGAATGAACTCTTTCGCCGCGGTCGAGCGAATCAGTAACTAACTGACATCGATCCTCACAGAGGGGCTGACGCTATGTCAGCCCCTCTGTGCGTCAGTCCATAGCCATTCCACCCAGCGAAGCAAGCAGCTGTTCGACGGCCCGTCCAACACTCAAGACGGCCCGATCGCACCCACCCAGGCCCGCGATCATCAGTCCAGTGGGGGGCTCGCCTGCGGCATGGCTTGGCACCGAGAGCGCGCAGGCATCGAGATAATTAAACAAACTCGGATTCCGCAGCATCGCCCCGTTTGCTTCAAAGTACGCCGTGTCATCTGCCTCGAGCGTGTGGAGCTTCGGCGCGATCCAGGCAGTCGTCGGAAGCAGCAGGGCGTCGAATCCAGAGAAAGCTGTCTCCGCAGCCCGGATGATCTCTCGTCGATCCCGCATCATCTCCAGATAATCCGCTGCTAACAACGTAGAGCCCTGTTGAATCCGAAACGATACGTGCGGATCGTAGTGATCTCCATCACACGCCAGTAGCCGTCGATGCCAGGTATATGCCTCCGCCGAGGCGAATTGATTAGCCGCTGGAACGCGCTCGAGCTCTACGAAATGCAAGCTCTCCAGCCTGGCACCCGCAGCTCTAAGCAGCTTGATCGCCCGCTCAAACGAATGACTGACCACCGCATCAAGCCCATCCAGAACATACCCCTGCAGCACTCCAAAACGGAGAGATGAGATCGATCGCACATCCAGCGGCTGAAACGCGTCACCTGCGAGAACGGTGTCAACCCTTGCGCAACAATCGACCGTCTGTGCAATCGGCCCGATGGAGTCCAGACTGGGAGAGAGAGGCAGCATCCCGTCTGCTGGAATTCGGCGCGCCGTAGGTTTGAACCCCGTCAACCCGCACAAGGCGGCAGGAATTCGTACCGATCCGCCGGTGTCCGATCCTACAGCGGCCGCGGCCATGCCGTCCGAAACCGAAACCGCAGCTCCAGAAGAAGATCCGCCAGGAATTCTGCCAGTCGCGCGATCATACGGGTTTGCCGGAGTTCCGTAGTGTGGATTCAGACCAAGACCCGAGTACGCGAACTCCGTCATGCCGGTGCGCCCCATCAGCACCGCTCCTGCCTTCCTGAGACGCCGCACCACGGCTGCATCCGCTTTCGCAGGAGGTGCGTCCGCAAGCACGAGAGATCCTGCACGCGTCGTCTCACCTGCAACGTCAAAGAGATCCTTAACGGAGATCGGCACGCCTAGCAGAGCGCCGCGAGCTCCACCACGTCGTCGGAGATCATCCACTGCATCTGCATCTCGCCTCGCAGCATCGCGGTAAACATGCATAAACGTCCGCGAACCTTCGCCCGCGGGATCCGCGATAGAGTCCAGGCATCTCTCAACGAGCTTCCGGCTGCTGATCTCACCGGTCGTCAGCTGACGAAGGATCTCCGCGATCGGCGGCAGCCTCACTCTGGCTTCGATTGCCGCTGCAACGTAAAGGCCGCCGCCTGAAAATCGCCCTGGAGCAGAACGTCAACGCCTCGCGACATCCAGTACGCCCCGCTCGCCACCACAGGCGTGTCCTCTGCCAGCTTTCCGTCGAGCGCTATCACCTGATACGTCGCATCAGCTTTCAAACCTCGCAGGAAGATGCGCGGGTAAGGATACTTCTCTCGGCTCGAGTGCAGAAATGCGAAGACAACCGCCTGCCCGCCGTCCCGCGAAACCGACTCCGTTACCGACTGCTCGCTGCCGCGCTCAGGCAAGATCAGCCGATAGAGCGCACCGCGCTGTACCGTCTCTCGCAACGCCTTGTACTGCGCCACCATGGTCTTCGCCGTTGCGAAATCTTTAGGCCCCCACTTGTTCAGGTTCGCTCCGATCCCGAGCGATCCCTGCATCGAGGACAGAAAGCGGTATTCGAGCGACAGCGTCCGCTGGTTTACCCAGGTCGGCGAGTCCGTCACCCACGCCATCATCACCGCGGGGGTATACGCGTATGTGAAGCCATTCTGAATCAGCAGGCGATCGTAAGCGTCCGTGTTATCGGAGGGCCAAACCTCGTCAGTTAGTTGCAGAATGCCGAGATCAACCCGGCCGCCTCCGCCTGAGCAGCTTTCGATCTCCACCTTGGGATGCTTGGTTCGCAACTCAGCCAGAATGGAATACAAGTTACGTATGAAGTCGACATTCACCTTCTTCTCGTCCTCTGGCGCCACGGCAGGCCACCCGGGTTCGGACCAGTTCCGGTTGTAATCCCACTTCAGAAACGCGATGTCGTTCTCGGTCAGCAACTGATCAAGAACTCCATATACATAGGCCCGAACATCTGGTCGCGCCAGGTTTAGGACAAGTTGGTTACGTCCCTCGGTCCGCTGCCGGCCCGTAAAGTTCAGCACCCAGTCCGGATGCTTGCGATAGAGATCACTGTCCGGATTGACCATCTCCGGCTCCACCCAGAGACCGAAGTCCATGTGGAGCGATTGCACCGTGTCGATCAGCGGCTTCAGGCCATGCGGAAACTTCTCCTTGTTCACATACCAGTCGCCTAGCCCCGCATGATCGTCTCTGCGCTGCCCAAACCAGCCATCGTCCATCACAAAGCGCTCAACACCGATGCTCGCCGCCTTCTCCGCCAGCGCCATCTGCCCCGCCTCATCCACCCGAAACTCGGTCGCCTCCCATGAGTTATAAAGAACCGGCCTCAGCGCTGGATTCGGTGCATGTGGCAGCAGGGAATCCACCTCGAATCGATGCAGCAGCCGCGAGGCCCCGCCGATCCCGTCACTGGAGTATCCCCCATAAAAAGCGGGCGTCTTGAAGCGCTCTCCTTTACCCAGGCGATAGCCAAAATCAAAGCTGTTCGGACCGCCCGAGACCCGCACCTGCTGCAACTGATCCTGCTCCACGGTAATCTGCCACGACCCGCTCCAGCCCAGTGCTCCGAACCACACGTCACCGTTCTCCGGCCCACCGCCCGTGCGATCAATCGCAAACCACGGGTTATTCTGCGCACCTGTCGTTCCACGGCGGCTCTCGAGCACAGTCTTGCCCGGCTGCACCGCCCGTTCCTGCACCGCTCCCTCCGCAGCCCATCGACCTGTCAAGTAACGGAGCCGGTAGTCCGTGCCTCGTGGCAGATTCCAGGTTGCAGCCGACACCTGCTCAATCGTGAATGGTCCCTGAGTTCGGTTTTCGATCTCCGCAGTGCGCTTCAGGATCCCGGTCTCCGCATCGGCCGCATACTCAAGCGTCACGTACACCTCGCGCGAGACGTCCTTCATCACCACACGCAGCGTCTGCCCCGTTATCGTGTGCGAGACATACTGGAGCGACAGATCACGATTCCCATCCGGAAACGTGATCTTCAGGTCTGGCTCAACATACAAGCCGCCGCCCCAGCCGACGAACTCCTGCGGTGTGGTCGTGATCGGCAGATCGAACGAAGCCGCGTCAGGCATCTGCGTCGGCGCAGGGAATCGATCACCTGCTCCCAGGCGTTTGCCCCAGTACATCGCTTGAAGCTGCTTCTGCGCATTGATCCCAAGAACGTACGTTGTCCCCGCCGCGTCAATCCGAAAGGTTCGGCTCGCATCGTCGAAGCGAACGCTGGCCGCCTCTTGCGCCCCCAGGGTTCCTACCAGCACCAGCAACAGACAGCTCAGAAAAGAGGAGCAGACGCGGGGACCCTCGGAGAGAGAGCAGCGAACCCCTGTCCACCTCAACTTGAGCGCCATCCAGCCGTTCGCAGCGTGCTTCATCGGAGTCTCCTGAAGTAAGTCGTTCGACCGCGACCTATCCTTGCACACAAAGGGGAAGTTGTTGTCCGGCGCAGAACAACTTGCAAGCCGCTTGGTTTCAAGCTGACGAAACGTCCACCCGCTACTTACCGCGACATCCTGCCTTGTAGACCTTCGGCTTGTGCCACTCTTCGTCCGTGGCAAAGATCACGCAGGTGTCACCTGTATCCGTGTTCAACCGCCATGTGAGATCACCCTGACGGTAAAGCTGATAGTGGCCGGAGCCGCTGAACGTCATTCCATTAGGTGGATTCGGCGCTACGCTGTCCGTCGCAGGCGGAATCATCCCGCCCAAGGTAGGAGCTCCCTGGGAGGTCACTTCCGGGTTCCCGTTACTGTCCGATCCCGTTACTGGTGTAGCCGGAAAGGCCGAGGCGGAGCCGGCAGAAGTCTTCGTCTCAGCGGGAGGAGCAATGTTCGCGCCTGTGTATACCTCGTCACTGGAGCTTCGCCGCCCGACCGCATAGCTGTTGTACCCGACGTACAGGAACACGCCGAGCACGAGGACACACAGACCGATCAGGACAGTCCTCAGCATCGCATCATCCCTGGACGCGTGCGGTCTCGGTCTTTAGCTCGATTGCCCTCGCGTTGCATGACCAGTCCTCGTCGCCACTGCACCTATTCTGATGCGTCCCTTGCTCCCTGCCAAGTACCATTCCTCACAACAGGGTAACGTCCAGACCCGGCGTGCGCCCGCCGCCTTTCCTTAAGTCGTCCCCTCAACTGAATATCTGAATCGCGGCTGCTCCCGGAGTATCATCTATCTGTGCCGAAATACTCCGTCGTCGTCCCCTTCCACAACGAAGAAGAGAATGTCACCGCACTCTACGACCGCCTAAAGGCCGTGATGGAGCAGGTTGGCGAAACCTTTGAACTCGTCTTCGTCGACGACGGCTCTCGCGACCGTACCTACCGGCTGCTTGAAGAGATCGCCGCCGTCGACTCCCGTGTTCTCGTAGTCAAGCTCCGCCGCAACTTCGGTCAGACCTCCGCTCTCGCTGCCGGGTTCGACCACGCGCAAGGAGACTACATCCTTGCCATGGATGGCGATCTGCAACACGATCCGGACGAGATCCCGCGCTTCCTCGCCAAACTGGAAGAGGGCTATGACGTTGTCAGTGGCTGGCGATATCAGCGCGGCGACAACTTCCTTATGCGCCGGATCCCTTCCCGCGCCGCAAACAAGCTCATGGCCACCCTCTCCGGTGTCGACATCCATGACTTTGGGACCACCTTCAAGGCCTACCGCCGCGAGATCATCCAGAACATTCCCCTCTACGGTGAGATGCACCGTTTCATTCCGGCTCTGGCGAGCTGGTACGGCGCTACCATCTGCGAAATCCCTATCTCAAACCCGGCCCGTACAGCAGGGAAGAGCCACTACGGCATCTCCCGTACCTTTCGCGTCTTCTTCGATCTGCTCACGATCCGTTTTCTTTTGAAGTACATGACCCGCCCTCTGCACTTTTTCGGGACCGTCGGCGCCATCGGCATGGTCACCGGAATGGCGCTTGCCCTGTGGATGCTCATCCTGAAGATCGTCACACGCGGGCACGTTCTCGATCAGCACGGACCCATCTTCATCATCGCGGGTGTTCTTATCCTCGCTGGGATCCAGATGCTTGGCATCGGCCTGCTGGGTGAGCTACAGGTTCGTCACTTTCATACGGCAAACCATCGCGCCCCTTACGCTGTGGACCGCACCCTTCGCCTACGCTCGAGCGAGGAGAGCCTGCTCCAGTAAGCGGAAGACTTGCCCAGGGTCAGGCGTACTTGCGAAGCACACCCAGCACCTTGCCCTGGATCGCAACATTCGCTGCTGGCGCATAGATCGGCGCCATCTCAGCATTCGATGGCTGCAGCCGAATCATGTTCCCTTCGCGGTAGAACCGCTTCAATGTTGCATCCGTGCCATCTACCAGCGCCACGATGATCTCGCCCTCACGCGCAGTCCGCGTCCGCTCCACCAAGACATAATCCCCGCTCACGATGTGCTCATCCCGCATCGAGTCGCCCTGGACTTCCAGCGCGAAGACCTCACGGTTGCCGATAATATCCCCGAGCGAGATGCTCTCCGCGCTCTCAATCGCCTCGACAGGTCGTCCGGCCGCAATGCGTCCCAGCAACGGCATTCGGTCAGATCCCTTCTTCCCCGGACGGGAAGGCAGCACATCGATCGATCGGCTCCGGTTGTGCGCCCGCTGCAGCATCCCCTTGTTCTGCAGATTCGTCACGTGCTTATGCACGGTCGCCAGGGAATTCAGCCCCAGCCCGCTCGCAATCTCTTCATACGAAGGGCTATAACCGTTTTTCTGGGTAAAGTTCGAGAGAAAGTCGATGACCTCTTTTTGCCGCCGCGTGATCGCCATGGCGTCATTCTAGCGAATAAAAAGCGAACTGGACTAACTAATTTGGTTACTCGCTTTCACCCAAAGGCGTCACATGCTCTCTCGCGACACCTGCCCCTGCGCCGAAAGTTGCAGAGCCAGATCGACTTGCAGGCGCAATGATGGTTGGAGTCGCAGGCAAGAAGTCTCTTAGAAACACCTGCGGAGACTCCCCCAACGACCGGTAGCAACCAGAGCAGGCATGGGTCAGGAAGTGGAACGATGCGCATAATCGTTGTCGAACAGGACGCCGCACTCGGGCAGTTTCTCGCACGATCACTCGGCAGTGACAGTCACGAAACTCACTGGGTCGCAGACGGTGAGTCCGCGCTCGCTCAGGTCGAGAGCTCCGACTTCGATCTCATGGTGCTGGACCTTCTGCTTCCGCGGCTCTCCGGATTGGAAGTGTTGGAGCGCATGCAGCAACAGCATGCTGCCTGCTCCGTTATCACCCTCATCGCGGAGGAATCCGCCGAGGCTCGCGTCCGCTGCCTCAACACAGGTGCTGATGACTGCATCGCTAAACCCTTCAGCCTTCAGGAGCTCATTGCCCGTTGCCGCGCCCAGCTTCGACGGCGTTCCCGGCTCAGCTCCGCCACACTTGAGCACAACGGCGTCGTCCTGAACCGTCGCGAGCGGACTGTGCGGCGTGAGGGAATAGCCATCGACCTCACCACCAAGGAGTTCGCCCTCTTGGAGCATCTCCTCGAACGCCGTGGCCGCTGCACCAGCCGCGCTGAGCTCCTCCAGAAGGTCTTCCAACTCCCGGAGAATGCCGCAACCAATGTCGTCGAGGTATACATCAACTATCTCCGCCGCAAGCTTGCCCCCGATGTTCTCGCCGGCGCTCCCGCCGTCATCGAAACCGTCCGCGGCTCCGGCTATCGCGTCGCCGCTCTCTCGAGTGCGGCGCTCCCCCAGAGACCCATCCCCATGCTCCAGGCCGCCTCTCTCTAACAGTTCTGCCTCCTTGGATAACGATCGATGGGTACAGTGGTTCTTCCGCGCACGGCGACACCAAGATCTGAGCCGCAGCTCCGCTCCGTCCTCCTTGCTTCGTCAGACCCCTCCGTCCGAGCACCTCTGCGGTCGGCGCTCGTCGCCATGCGCTGGCAAGTCCGCGAGGTCAACGGAGCTGCTGAGGCTCTAGCCGATCTCGAGCGCCACCTTCCCGAGGCTCTCATCCTCGATCTCTGGCTCCCCGACATCGAGGTCAACGAGTTCGCCACCCTCGTTCTGTCCACCTTTCCTTCTCTCGACCTGCTTCGTGCAGACGGGCAGTCACTTACCCGGGAGGCTCGCAGCCCGCGCCGACCCGAGCTCCTCGCCGCTATCCGCAATGCACAATGGCAAAGCGAAGCCGACACACGCCCGCGCAAAGCCTCTGGGGGGACATTCGCAGAGCAACACCCATCGTCAAGCACCCCTGGCCTTGCAACGCAGCCGGCGCCTACAAGCGACAGCCTTCCCGGCATGATCGGCGAAAGCGCCTCCATGCGTGAGCTTGGCCGCATCATCCGCCTCGTCGCACCTCGCGACACCACGGTCCTTATCGAGGGCCCGACCGGCTCCGGCAAAGAGCTTGTCGCCTCCGCCATCCACGCCCTGAGCCCTCGCTGCGGTCAGATCATGTCCGTCCTTAACTGCGCCGCCATCCCCGAGACCCTCCTCGAAGCCGAGCTCTTCGGCCATACCCGCGGCGCCTTCACCGGGGCGACGCAGTCGCGCGTAGGCCGTATCGAGGCCGCTGACGGTGGAACGCTCTTCCTCGATGAAATCGGAGAGATGCCGCTGGCACTCCAGGCCAAGATGCTGCGTTTTCTCGAGTGCGGCGAGATCCAGCGCGTCGGTGAGAACACCGTCTCCTACGTCAACGTTCGCGTCGTTGCAGCGACCCACCAGCCGCTAGAGCAGCGCTCCGAAGAGGGTGCCTTCCGCCTCGACCTCTACCATCGGCTCGCCGTCTTCCCGGTTGAGATTCCTGCGCTCCATCAGCGCATGGAAGATCTGCCTGCGCTCGCGGAGCATTTCCTGGATCGCCTCGCCCACCGGGCCTCGCGAAAGCAGTTGACTCCGGACGCCTTGGAGGAGCTTCTCTCCCATCACTGGCCAGGCAACGTCCGCGAACTCACGCACGTACTCGAGCGCGCGATCATCCTCAGCGGCGATCTTCCGCTTCTCGAGCGACCACACATCCGTATCCGCCGTCGTCCTCGCGCCTAAAAACCCCCCGCCCTAAAGTACTGACTGTTTTATCGTGTACTGCACACGGTAGGGCCGCTGCGCCAAACAGTCAGCCTTGCGCTATGGATCTTCGCTCCAACGTCGCAAGCTCTTCGCCTCAGCTCCGTCGTATCTTCGCCTTTCCTTCATCTACACTAATGCTGGCCTAAGGCGCTTCTAATCGAGTGACGTCTTTCGCCTCTTCGCAGTATCTTCGCTTCCTGATTTCGCCTCTTTTCTAAAGGCTAGAATAAGACATGATCACACTGAATGAACAACTTACGGGAATAAAAGGCGAAGAATAGAAGAATACTAAGAGAAGCCAAGGCGAACTGGCAGCCGTCGTGCATTTACCTAAGCATCGGTCGATCAGCAGATCGGGCGAAAGACGGAGGCAGCAAAATGGCTACATTGGTCGCAGTTCCCACACAAGGTCTTCTTCAGAACACACAGGTACTCTGCGCCGCTGCTCTCCGCTCCACTCCGGTTCTTCACGAGCACCCTTTCTCAAGCGCCGTCGACCTCGCCGAGTACGTGCCCATGGTTCGCGCCGTCGCGCGCCGCATGCACCGCACCCTCCCACGCCACATCGAGCTCGACGACGTCATCTCCGCTGGTTACCTCGGCCTTGTGGATGCCGCACAGAAGTTCGAGCACTCCCGGCAGACTCAATTCCGCAGCTACGCCGAGTTTCGGGTCCGCGGCGCTATCCTCGACTCTCTCCGCGATCTAGATTGCGGCTCCCGCGGCCTTCGTCGCAAAGTGCGCGACATCGAGAACGCCCGCCAAGCCCTGACCGCCAAGCTCGCAAAGGCTCCGGAAGATGCGGAGATCGCCAGCAAGCTAGGTATCAGCCTCACCGATCTGCAGGAGACCCTCGCCGCTGCCCTTAGCGTTGAGACCGAGAGCCTGCAGGCGGAGCGCGACGATGCCGATGGACATGATCTACTCGCCACGCTCGTGGACTGGTCCGCGCCTGATGCCCTCACCATCTGCCTCGAAGGCGAGTTCAAGCAGGCACTTGTGGACGCGATCGACGCTCTGCCGGAGCGCGAGCGCCTCATCGTTACCCTCTCCTATTATGAGGAGCTCACCCTGAAGGAGATCGGCGACATGCTGAATCTCACAGTCTCCCGCGTTTCGCAGCTCCGCACAGGCGCAGTGAACCGTCTCAAGACTGCGCTCAAGGCCGTTCGCTAGATCCTACGCAGGAGAAAAGGGGAGAAAAGGGAGAACCTTTGAGACCTACGGCTGAATCGGAAAAGAAGCTTCAGCCTTGTCGTTCATCGAATTCGGCACGGCACTCGAGTCCACCGAGTTGCTCGGCCCGAGCCCAAGCTTGATGATGGCGCGTGAGTCTGGCATTAATTTCGTCTGCCAGCCATGATCTGACTGGTACCGCTGCATGGCAGCCTGCGTCGAGGAATCCCAATGGCCGGTCGGCTCACCCTGCATATAGCCTGCACCAGTCAGAGCTGTCTGGATCTGCGTCGCCCGGCTGTCATCAATCGTCCGTTGCCCAGTAGGTCTCGCAACCGGCTTGTTCGCGCGCTTCGAAAAGCTGTGCTGTGAAGTAGGCCCGCGACGGGAATGGCTGTAGGCAAAGCTGGGAAGCGTGGCAGAGACAAGCACGAGACTTGTGAGCAGAAGGCCGGATCGCATCATCAAGGGGGGTAGACCTCTTCCTTCAAAGTCGCAACAAGCTGCAACGCCCGTCGCCATTCTCCGGAGAGTAACGCTTCAGTTACTGTGGACGCAAGTCACAGGTTGCTTCAAGAGTGACTCTTTTTCGCCATCCTTCCAGCGATATTCCGCTTACGCCAAATACGAGAGGGTGCGCCGATCTCGGCAGCACCCTCTCGTCACTTCAATCGTCAGCACCTATGGCAAAGTGCCGCCAAGATATCGATTGCTCGTATCCCGTCCCTGCGGATCCCGCACAACAAAGACAACATCATCCTTCGACTTCAGTCCCGAGACAATCGCCTTATAGCTGACCTCATCCGTAACCGACCTCTTGTTGATCTCGACGACGATCTCTCCTCGGCCAAGCCCGATCTCTTCCGCAAACGATCCGGGTGCCACGGCGGTCACGATCACTCCGCCTTTCTTCCCGATCTTCTGCGCAATCTGCGGCGGGACAGCGGCGACTGTAATGCCAAGCTTTGCCTGCCCTGCGTCATTATCCGCTTGCGCCGGATCATTATCGTCTTCCGGTGTGTTGCCGAGATCCGCATACGTCTTCGCGCGGTCGCCGACCACCACTGCGGCCGAATCCTGCTTGCCGCCACGCAGATAGCCGATCTTCACACTCGATCCAACCTTGCGTGCGGAGATGTCCGCAACAAGATCGTCACCGTCCTTGATAGACCGTCCGTCGATCGTGGTGATCACATCACCTGGCTGCAGACCCGCCTTGCCCGCCCCGCCCTTTGGCGAAACCGACCCGACAATCACGCCGCCATTCGCCGCGCCGTACATACGGCTTACTGCGGAGGACTGCTCGGACTGGAACGTAATCCCGATCGATCCACGCGTGACCTTGTGCTCCGGCCCGATCAACATGTTGTACACGCTGGCAATTGTGTTCGAAGGCATCGCGAACCCAACTCCTGACGACGCACCGCCCGAGGTAAAGATCGCGGTATTCATCCCCACAACCTCACCTGCCATATTCACCAGCGGACCGCCCGAGTTGCCCGGATTGATCGCGGCATCCGTCTGAATGAACCGCTGGAACTGATTGGTTGCCACGTTGCCCGGTCCGGCAGGCTCATCGATCGTCCGGTTCTTACCGGAGATAATTCCCGCGGTTACCGTCTTCGAAAGCGAGAACGGGCTGCCGATCGCCAGCACCCAGTCACCCACCTGTGCCCCGTCGGAATTACCAATCTTGATCGTCGGCAGACTCGACGGCGCATCAATCTTGATCACCGCAACGTCGGTATCTTTATCCACACCAACCACCGTCGCCGGCCGGCCCGGATCCGTGGGATTCTCAGCATCCGTAGAAAGCTTCACAAAGATCTTGTCGGCCTTATCCACCACGTGATTGTTCGTGATGATGTAGCCTCGCGCATCCACGATAAAGCCTGATCCCAGCGCCCGGCGTTCGCCGCCCTGAGCATCGTCATCCCCATCCCCACCCCCTTGGCCGCCTTGCCCGCCAAAGAATCGATTGAAGAAGTCCTGCATGTTGTCCTGCTGGTCGTCGCCGTTACCGCCGCCATTGTTCCCGCCATGCGGCGAGCGCTGCTGACCACGCCGACCGTTTCGCTGCGGGTTCTGCTTGGGCAGAGACTCCGTATTAATATTCACCACCGCCGGTCCAACCTGCTTCACAAGCTGCGAGAAGCCGTTCGACAACGCGGTCGGCGATGGGATAACGATTGGGCGCGCGTCCGACGTATCCGCCTTCTGTACCTCTTTGCCGCTGACGCCATGCGTCAGTACCGAACCGGCCAGAATGCCGGCCGACAGAGTACCCAGCAGAACGAAGGATGAGGTGAGGCGCTGAGAGCGGGCTCGGTCCAGAAAACCGGGCGTTTGGGACTTTGGTGTTTCCATCGTTGGAAATTTCCTCATAAGTTGTAAGTGCGGCAAGTCTCTCCGCGTGCGCTGCAATAACGTCAGATCCAGCCGGCAATCAGGTTCTGCGTGGACTGGGAGCTGCTTTACGAAGATTTAGACGCGATCCAAAGCAAAAGAGTAGGGTGCTGACGCGATCCCGCCCTCAAGAGGGTTCAAAACTGACTGGACTTGTGGGTGACAGAAGCTCCGTAATCGCAATCCCCGTGAGGATCAGTCCAGCGCCCGCACCAGACCTCATGCTAAGCCTCTCCCCGAAGAACAACATTGCGACCAACAGCGCAAACACAGGCTCCATCGTCAACACCATCGCCGCGGTCGTCGCTGACAAGTGCTTCTGCGACCACGTCTGCACGGAGAACGCCCCCGCTGTGGCAAACATCGACGTGATGGCCAGTGCCCATCCTAGCCGGGGGGTCACATGCAGCGAGATCGGTCCGCCCAACGGAAGGCAGATTGCCATTACCAGAGCACAAAAGGCAATCTGCAGCGGCACCAGCTCTTCCGCCGGCAGGTGGGCCAGTCGTGAGAGCGAGAGCAGATGCCCCGCAAACGCCAGCGCGCACCCCAGTGTCAGCAGGTCCCCCACGCCCACCGCGCCGACAGCCTTACCGATCGGTACACCACCCTGCGTGGTGATCAGAAAGAGTCCCGCAAACGCTGCCACGGCACCCAGCAACGCCTGCCAGCCGGGCCTCGCTCGCCCCTTCGAGCGCAGCCCCGGCACAAATCCCAATAGCGGAACGAAGACCACCACCAGCCCTGTAAGGAATGCGGAGTGAACCGCCGACGTCCGCGCCAGCCCAGCCGTCTGCAGCTCATATCCTGCCGCCAGCAGACCTCCGGCCAGCATGCCGCCCAGCACACTCGCCCGTGAGAGCCTGCGCAGACCCCTGTACCCCAATCCCAGCAACACCAGAGCCGCCAACAGAAAGCGCAAGACATTGAAGAGCAGCGGAGACGCATCCGCCAGCGCACCTTTGACCAGCGCAAAGGTGCTCCCCCACACCATCACCACGCCCAGCAGCAACACGAACGCAAGGCCTCGCTGCGATCCCCGAGTGCTCACTCCGGCGGATGACTCGTGCCGGAACGCGCCCCATCATCAACATGCTTCGCCGGCTTCTGCTCCGGTACGGGCTTCGTAGCATCAACACCCGTCGAAAGCCCGTTCTCCGGCACCGCAGGAGTGCCCTCACTCGCAGGCACCTCACTCGTCGCGGCAGACTCCACCTGGTACACCGTCTCGCCGTCCACCACCGTCCGCAACACCTTCGTCGCCAGCAGCTCCCTCGCGGGAACCTTCGTGATATCCCGGTCGAGCACGATCAGGTCCGCCACCATCCCCGGCTCCAGCCGTCCCTTCAGCCCCTCCCGGAACTCCGCAAACGCGGACGCCTGAGTGTACGCATACATCGCCTCGTTGAGCGGAATCGCCTCACCCGGCTCGAAGCTCTTCGTCCCCGCCTCGTTCTTCCGCGTCACAGCCGAGTACAACCCGCGGAATGGATCGATCGACTCCACCGGATAGTCCGTACCAAATGCCAGCGTCACCCCATGGTCCAGAAACGTGTGCCACGCATAAGCAAACCGCGACCGATCCGGCCCCAGCCGGTCCCCCGCCCAGCTCATGTCCGTCAGCAGGTGCGACGGCTGCATGGACGCGATCACTCCGAGAGTCGCAAACCGGTCAAAGTCATCTGGCAACAGCACCTGCGCATGCTCCACCCGCAGTCGCAGATCCGCGGGCGCAATCGACGCGGCATCGCTGCTCACGACTGCCGCATCCGGATTCGCCGGCGGCGCGGGTCGGTTCGCCGGCTGTCCGTTCTGCTCTGCTGCCGCAAAGGCATCCAGCGCCATCGTGTTCGCCAGATCTCCAATCGCATGCAGCCCGATCTGGAACCCCGCCGCCGCTCGCTCCACCGCCATGGCGTTCAGCTTCTCGTCGTCATACCGAGGCAGGCCGGAGTTGTTCGTGTCATCGGCATACGGCTCCTCCATCGCCGCCGTCCGCGATCCTAGCGATCCATCTAGAAACCCTTTCAGCTGGGTTAGGTGCAGCAGCGGATCGTCCACCGGATGGCTCGCCCGCCGCGTTCGCAACACCGCCACTGGCAGGTTGAAGTCCATCCACTCCGCCACCCGCACCTTCAACACATGCGCATGCTCCATCTCTTCAAGCGCCAGAAAATCCTCCCACGTGGAGTTGTCCTGCACACTCGTCACCCCGTGCGCCAGCGCGTCATCCATCGCCAGCGTCAGCGCTCGTCTCCTTTGCTCAAGCGTCGGACGGGGCACCTTCGCAAACACCATGCCAGTCGCCGCGGTCTCCCGCAACACCCCCGTTGCCCCACCCTCTGCGTCGCGATCAATCTTCGCGCCCGCTGGATCCGCCGTTGTCTTTTCAATCCCTGCCGCTGCCAGCGCTGCTGAGTTCGCCAACGCCATGTGCCCGTCCACCCGCCAGAGGATAGCCGGATGTTCCGCCGTCACCGTATCCAGGTCCTGCCGCGTCGGCAGCGTCTTCTCCGCCCACAGCGTCTGGTCCCATCCTCCACCCTGAATCCACGCACCCGGTTCAGCATGCTGCACGTACTCCCGAATCCTCTGCTGCATCTCCGCCAGCGACCGCGATCCAACCAGATCCACCGAGAGCTTCTGCTCGCCCGCGTCAGCCATATGGGTGTGCGCATCGTTAAACCCCGGCATCGCAAACGCTCCGTGCAGGTCCACCATCCGTGTGGCCGCACCTCTCAACTTCAGTACATCTGCATCTGATCCCACCGCCACGATCCGACCGCGGTTCACCGCGAGTGCGGTCACCCTCGCCAGCGTCGGACTCGCATCGGAAGTCCGCATATGCGCTCCTGTCAGGATCTCGCCATGAAGAAAGATGGTGTCAGCGGGCTCCGCGGCCTTGTCTCGCGGAGACGCCCCGGCAGCAGCAGACAAGAGCAGAAGCAATGCGGAAGGGAAGCGGGCCATCACGAAGGGAAGTGTAACAAGCAACACGACAATCCTCGTCCGCGCGGCGGTGCACGGAAACAGTCTTCCATGCGCGTACTCTTAAGTCGGCCGTCCACCTGGAGAATGCCGTGTCCAACTCGTATGAGCCCACCTTCGTGCACGTCTTCGCCTTCAAGTGGAGGAACATTGCCACAGGCACACAGCAACTTCAGGCGGCACAGCAGATTCGTGCTTTTCAGGGAGTCATCCCCGGTCTTACACAGACCCATGTGGGTCAGAACCTCTCTCTGAGGGGTAATGGCTACACCTTCGGCGGTGTCATGCACTTCAAGGATCTGGCCGCCTTCAGGGCCTATGAGACCCACCCAGCCCACATCGCCTTGCTGTCGTGGCTGGTTCCATTGATTGACGTTGTCGAACTTGACCTTGGCATCTGACGTGGCAGCGATGATGCCGCACTTCGTAGCTTTAATCGCGACAAAAAAGATGGTGGAGGCGGTGGGAGTCGAACCCACGTCCGAAACTACCGACAACAGAGAGCTTTCATGCTTTTCCCGAGTTCATCTTTGTCTCGTCAGTGGTGCTTAGAACGGGCGAAGACGCAACACCGACCAGCCTGATCAATCTCGTCCTTGCCGTCCAGACGGAACAGCGCAGACCAGCCTACTGTGCGACGATCGGTACAAGCCCGTAGGCGAAGCCTGAGCGATCGGCTACTTAATTATTAAGCAGCAAGCGCGAATTGAGGTTCGGCACTTATAGTTTTGTGAGCGATTACGGGTGTCCACACCCCGGCATGCCTCTCTGCCACAAGCAATCCCGTCGAAGCCGTGACGCCCCCATCTTGGGAACTGGCACCAACCTTGCATTGGAGCACTGCAAAGATCTACTGCAAGTATACCGCGAACCGTTCTCTCATCGCGCCACCGCTATCACCACCGCACCCGCCGCGATCAGCCCGCCGCCCACCAGCTTCATCGGCCCCACCCTCTCCCCCAGAAACGCCCACGCCAGCACCATCACCATCACCACACTCAACTTATCAATCGGCGCCACGCTCGACGCCGGACCCATCTGAAGCGCGCGAAAATAGCAGATCCACGACATCCCCGTGCACAGACCCGACAGCACCAGGAACACCCAGCTCCGTCGCGAAATCTCCCCCATCCCACCGTGCTTCTCGAGAGCAAGAGCAATCGCCCACGTAAACACCAGGATCACCGTAGTCCGGATCGCCGTCGCCAGGTTGCTATCCACGCCCGACACCCCCACCTTCGCCAGCACCGCCGTCGCCGCCGCAAATACCGCCGACATCATCGCCCATCCCAGCCATCCCATCCCAGGCACTCCTCCGCTCGCGCCTCGCTTGACGCCATAGCAAGCAACGCTCATCGTGAGTCTATGCGCCTCCACTGCCGCTCTTTGGTTCTTCTGCCGCTCTTTGTCTCATCTCTCCTCACTTTCCACCAAGCAGATCTGCGGGCGCAGGCGCTCATGGACATTCCTCCCTCCATCCCCGCGGATACCCATCTCCCCACGCGCGCCAACCCCTCCCTCCGCTCTCTTTACCTCGTCGGCGACTCCGCCATCAGCTCCGGTCCCGGCGGCAACTCTGCCGCGGGGGAAGGCTGGGGACTGCCGCTCGTCGCTCTCTTCGATCCCACCAGAATCAACGTCGTCAATCGCGCCATCACCAGCAGCTCCAGCCGCGCCTACATCGCGGAGGGCTACTGGGCCGATACTCTCGCCCTCGTCAAGTCCGGCGACGTCGTGATCATCCAGTTTGGTCAGAACGAGGCAGCCTCACCCGCTGCGGCTCAGCCTCCGGCCGATCTCCCCGTCGAGAGTAGCCTTCCGGGCACCGCCGACACCTTCCTAGAAAAAGCCTCTGCCGGCACCGACCAGCACGGCACAGTTCATACCTTCGGCTGGTACCTGCGACAGATGGTCGTCGAAACAATCGCCCGCGGAGCCACCCCGATCCTCTGCTCTCCCATTCCCCACCGCGATTGGCAGGCCGGTCACATACGTCAGAGCACAGATACCTACGCCGGCTGGGCTCGCGCCATCGCCGTGCAGCAACGTATCCCGTTCCTCGATCTCAACCGCATCCTTGCCGACCGGTACGACGCCCTCGGCGAATCTGCCTCCGCGCCGCTCTTCAACAACTTCGGCACAAACACCAACGCCGCTGGGGCTGAGGGAAACGCGCAAGTCATCGTCGGCGCTCTCAAAGGCCTACTCCCCAACCCTCTGGATGGATACTTCTCTGCGGCCGCCGCTGCAATCCCCCCCATCCCGCCGCCACCACCACCCCAGCAGGGACAGCCCGCTCCAGCTCTACAGCCCACTCCCTAACTGCCGCACTCCTACATCGACGCGTTCAGCAGATCCACACTCTCCCACTCACCGTGCTCGATCGCCGTCCGTATCTGTGCCGGAGTCTTTCCCGCCTTCGTCTGCTCATACGCAAACACGGCCTCCTTCATGCACGTCGAGCACGCCGCCCCGTGCGTCCCCTCGAAGCAGCTATGCAGACTCTTGTGCCCCAGCGCACGATCGCACCTGCAATAACAAGGCTGCTGGTTGAGCACCCCAGGAATCTTCCCAGCCATCACGTACGCCGTCGTCTGGTACGAGTGCGAGAAGTAGGGGCCGGTAAGCTGATCCCCCGCGAGTAACGGAGGTGCAGTCTTGAGTACAGCGCCACGGTTGTACGCCGGAATATCATTCGCCGGGTCAGACCACTGCGCAGAAGCCGCCAGCGTCGCCACCCCGAGAGCCAAACACCCAAGAACGCGTTTCATAAGGAGGATTCTACCGCGATCGCACCAGCTTAAAAAAAGGACGGCACGTTCCGAGAATCCGAATCCGTGCCGGGAGGCCAGTGACGCAACCCTGATCGGAACTCCCACAAGCTCCGACCGTTATCTGTCGTGGACTAATCAACTTCCACTGCTGGCTACGGTACCACCTTCCAAACTTGGTAGCAAGCCGTTTCAGCAATTCCACTATTCATAGAGACGCATCTCCTCAGAAAAAGTTGCCGCGTCCCGCAGTTTTCTTCCGCCCTGTATCCTGCAACTCGGTTATGCCTGTTTCAATCATCATCCCCGCCCTCAACGAAGCCGAGTCCATCGGCCACGTCGTCCGCTCCATGCCTTGGTCCCGCATCGCCGAATGCATCGTCGTCGACAACGGCTCCACCGACACCACCTCCCAAACTGCCGCCGCCGCCGGAGCCCGCGTCATCACCAGCCCGCGCGGCTACGGCAACGCCTGCCTCGCCGGCTCGCTTGCCGCTCTGCCCACGTCCGACATCCTCGTCTACCTGGACGGCGACGGCGCCGACATCATCGACGACCTGCCCCGCCTCGTCGACCCCATCCTCAGCGACCAGGCCGACTTTACCCTCGGCTCCCGCATCCGCGGCCGCCGCCAGCCTGGCTCCATGCTCCCCAGCCAGATCTTCGCCGCTCACTTCGTCGGCCTCCTCCTCCGCCTCTTCCAGGGCGTCCGCTATACCGACATGGGCGCCTTCCGCGCCATCCGCCGCACCTCCTTCACGGAGCTCGGCATGTCCGAGCTCACCTACGGCTGGAACCTCGAAATGCAGATCAAGGCCGTCCAGCATCGCCTTCGCATCCTGGAGATTCCCGTCGACTACCGCTGCCGCATCGGCGGAGAGTCCAAAGTCGCCGGCAACCTCCACGCCTCGCTCAAAGCCGCCACCCGCATCCTCGAAGTCCTCTTCCGCGTAGGCCTCCGACGCTCCCCGAAGCCCGCCCGTTCCCGACCAGAGCAGCAGCGTTCAGGCTCCTGAAGGGAAAGTGCAATCCCCACTCACGTAGTAAGAAGCCCTAACTGGCAAGAACGGCGTTTGTCGGGACTTATTCGCGACCGGAACAAACACCTACCGGCAGATCGAATGACCACAGGTCGGGGAGCACATGGCCACGCCTGATGGAGCAGCCATGCAGTCAGGCCATCCTTTACGGGATGATGAAGGTGTAGTCCACCCTTATCGTGGCGACTTTGCCCACGCCGTCTAATTCGAGAACTGTAACGCGGGAAGAATTTTGTCCGCCGATCGCAAAGACGTCACCCTCGCCTAACGAGGTCTGACCATCGGTGCCCTTCATCAGATAGGAATGAATACCGAGATTTTGTTGGAGCAACGCTGGGCTGTAGGTCTGGCCTTTCTCCTCGGCACCGCTGAAGCGATGCACCAGAACGGTTGGGCGTGGGATGGCCGCGTCCCAAAGTTCCGGCACGCGGAACTCCACGAGATAGGGGCTGTGCGGTCCGATGCCAGGTACTTCCACGGCAAGCCAGCCTGGGAGGTCGCGCTGGTGCAGTGGCCTGAGTTGGAGCGTGGTGGAGAAGCTGGCAGACGTATTCGTCTTCCAGACGCGGGTCTCGTCCAACCATCCCCGAGCGCGCATATTCCAGGCGTTGAAGGCTGGCGGGCGGGCGCAATAATCCGGATCAGCACTGATGAAGACGCTGCTGATCGTGCTCATGGCGTCCCATTGATCCTGATAATCCACGTTCGAGCCGTCCAGACGGGAATGGTCCAATCCGTAGCCGTGGCCGACCTCCTGCGCGAAAGCTTCCACGCCGTTGCCCCCGCCCGGCCCCCGTTGCCCAAGCGTCCCATCGGAATTCCGGCCGTCGACGCGCCGCCAATCCATGGCTACCGAACCGGGGCTGCCTTGTGACCATCCGGTTGCGACGTTCATGATGACGATTACGCCGATGAACTTCTGGATCATGACACCGGCATGCTTCGCCGCCGCGACCGCCAGGGCGATGACCTCGCCCTGAGACTTGTTCGGCACGCGATCGCCGTTCGCATTGGGAGGCTGGAGCACCACGTCGATGTCATACCAGCCAAAGATCTGCGAACCGGTCAGATCGAGTTTGCCATGCGAGGCGTCGTCATAGTACCGGACGAGATTGAAGGAGCCATCGTTCATTGTTAGAAACCGGGTGCACGCTGTTCGCCACGGTGTGATGTCTGGAGGCGAAGGAGGCTCAGACTGATCATTACTGAATTTGCAGAGCAGCGTTGCCCATTGTGACTGCGTCGTATGGTCCTGAACGGATGACTCGAGTAGCCGGTAGAACGGGACATTGTTCGCGGCTGGGGATGGGAAGACGAAGCATGCAGTTCCTTCCCGTGTGTAGCCAAACGTTTGCACAGCATTGATGGCTTCTTGATCAGAAGTCGTATAGAAGTGGTCGCTCGACTTATTGTTGACCAACCGATAGAACGGCTGTGTTCCGGCCTGCTGAGTCGCAAAGACGTAGCAGGCGACTCCCTCGGAGTGATAGCCGAGTTTCTGAACCGCATTCTCTCCCTCGGCGGACGATATGGTGTAGAAGTGATCGCCCGTAGAGGATCGAAGATACCGGAACAGGGGCGTTGTTCCAGCATCAGGAGCGCTGAGCACATAACACGCGGTGCCCTCCTCGACATAGTTCAGAAAGGCGAAGGCGTGATCGCGTTCAGCGCGCGAGACTGTATAAAAATGATCATTTGGCATCGGCAGGCTCTCCGTGGGATTTCCACAGCCGGAAAATAGGTGATTTTATGCCTTGTCGCAAGTTTCTCAACGTAAGTTACGGGTACGCGCAAGCCAAAGCAGTCGTTTGGCCTCTGATTGCAGAGACGCACCTCTCTCCGTCGAGAGCTCGGTTGCGGGATGTCCAGCGCTTCATGGGGAAGAGTTCCCCATTTCGGTAACGCGAAGGCGCATTCTCGTCAGTAACAATCTTCAGACAACCTCTCCCTCGCTTGCCGCACACCTCGCCGCGCCTCACCAGACCGCCGCGCCGGGGAAGATAATAACGTGGAGACCAGGCGAGCCTGCAACGGAGACAACCGATGACCATGAAGATTGATCGCCTGCCTGAGCTGCCGCCCGAGGCCTTTCGCAAGCAGGACGGAAGCGACGACCGTACCTTCTACGCCCCCGCCCGCCTGGTCACGCACATCGACGACGCGGCAACCAACGCGCTCACCTCCCTCTATCGAGCTACCCTGCCTGCGGGAGGTGTGGTGCTGGATCTGATGTCGAGCTGGGTAAGCCATCTGCCACCGGAGGTGGTCCTCGCCGAAGTGATCGGGCAGGGCATGAACACCGATGAGCTCAGCCGCAACCCGCGGCTCAGCCGCAGCTTTGTGCAGGACCTGAACCGCAACCCCATCCTCCCACTCGAAGACGACAGCTGCGATGCCGCCCTCTGCTGCGTCGGCGTCCAGTATCTCCAGCGACCCCTCGAAGTCTTCACTGAAATCCTGCGGGTCCTCCGCACGGACGCGCCGTTTATCGTCAGCTTCTCCAATCGCTGCTTTCCAACGAAGGCGGTCGCGATCTGGCAGTCGCTCGACGATCGTGGCCATGCCGCCCTCGTTCGTCTCTACTTCGAGCGCACCGGCTTCCGCAACATTAGCGAGGACGTGCTGAGAGATGGCTCTCAGAGCGATCCACTGATTGCGGTAGTGGGGCGTCGGTAAGGGTAGCTGCAGCAACGTCCCATGCCTACGCCGCCTCTGCGTGCGACGCGGGACCTGGCCTGCTTGCTACAGGATTGCCAGAGCGGCAATCCCGGTATCCTGAACAGATCATGCCGGAATCTGTTTTTGCTCTCAAGCGGGTTCACGTCGCCCGTGGCGAGCGTACCGTTCTTACAAATATCGATCTGTCCCTTACCGCCGGCGAGCACCTTGCCATTCTTGGACCAAACGGCTGCGGCAAGTCCACGCTGCTCAAGACCATTACCTGCGAGCTCTACCCAGTCGCAGTGAACCCTGATGGCAGTCGTCCATCGGTCAGCATCTTCGGTCGCGAGCGCTGGGATCTCACCCAGCTTCGGCAGCGTCTCGGTGTCGTCTCTGCGGAGCTTCCCGGCAAACCCACCCTGACCACCACCGGCCTCGACGCCATCCTCACCGGCTTTTTCGCGAGCTCCACTCTCTGGCCCAATCTCACCGTCACGCCAGCCATGCGCGATCGCGCGGAGGAGCTTCTGGTCCAGGTCGGCGCCACTACCTTGCGTTCTCACCCGGTCGGCCAGATGTCGGCCGGACAGCAGCGTCGCATCATGATCGCCCGCGCTCTCGCCGGCTCCCAAGCCGCCGCTCAGCAGCAGGGAACCAGCTCCTCATCCATTGGTGACCGCAACTCGGCCGAAATGCTCCTGCTCGACGAGCCCTCAAACGCCCTCGACCTCGCCGCGCAGCAGGACCTCCGCTCCCTCTTGCGCCGCTTGGCGCAATCCGGAGTCACCATCCTCCTGATCACCCATCACACTGCTGACATCATTCCGGAGATTGCCCGCGTCCTCCTCATGCAGAACGGTCGCATCGCCGCGGACGGATCCAAGCGAGACCTCCTTACCGCCTCCCGCCTCTCCGCGCTCTTCGGAGCATCGCTCGAACTGAACGAACGGGAGGGCTACTTTCACACCTGGTAGCCTCCTACTCCGCCACATTTATAGACATGGACCAAATCAAGTTCAAACAGGCTTTAACCTCGACGAAACACTGTCGCACCTTGGCGAAAACAGACTGTTTTTGCCTCAGAAACTCTTCTTCACGATGCCTTCCTGCAGCTTCACAAGGACCGGACGCGGGAAGGTCGTCGGTCCCAACACCGAAATCCGCGGCAGTTCTCCCCGCACCATAGCGACCTCATCACACGCATACAGCCGGGGACAGGTCTGACAATCCTTGTAAATCTTATCCGGAAGTGCTGTCCTTTCAACGATTCTGAAGTCATAGTGAAGGAAAAACTCTGGAATTCGCGTGAAAAGACTCACACAGCTGACCTTCTGATTCTCGGCATCTTCGAGAAGCGCCCGCAGCAGCGCTCCCCCCGCCCCCCGCCCCTTTGCTTCGGGTCGCACCATGATCGACCTAACCTCTGCTAGATGTGGACCATACAGATGGAGAGCACCACATCCGAGAAGCTCCCGCTCTACATTCTCAGCCACCGCGAAGTCCCGTACGTTCTCGCAAATCTCCGCATAGCTCCGCGGCAGCAACGTCCCGTCGTGCGACAACGAACTCACCAGCTGAAAGATATTTGCCGCATCCGGCAACTTCGCCGCCCGCACAAACACTCCCCCGCCGCTCGCCGAGAGTGACAGGGCGGTGATTGGGAGAGCGCTAGAGGTCAACACTAACCTCTTTTGTTACAAGTACTTCCGCAGCACCGAGGCGCTCCGCCGCTGACTCCAGGGCTGCCGCAACTCGATGCCGCGCAGTCCCACCCACGACATCGTGACAGTCCACCGTCGCTGTTAGACTAAGAGCGTCAAAGAAATCCTCGTCGAAAGCCGGACCAAACTGCCGCAGCTCCTCTAGGGTCAGTTCCTGAAGCTCCCGCCCGCTCTCCAGTGCAAAGCGTACGGCATGGCCAATCTGCTCGTGGGCCTTGCGGAAAGGAACACCCCTGTTCGACAGGTAAGTAGCTGCAGCCATGGCGTTTAGATATCCGGAAGACGCTGCTGCCGACATTCGATCGAAGCGGAATTGAAGAGCTCTCGTGAAGTCCGGAAGTATAGACAGAATGCCTAGCACAGTCTCAGCAGTATCGAAGACCGGTTCCTGCCCTTCCTGCAAATCTTTGTTATATGCGAGTGGCAAACCCTTCAAGATCATCGTCAGAGTCGCGGAAGACCCAAACAGCCGAGCAGATTTGCCACGAAGGAGTTCGGTCATGTCCGGATTCTTCTTCTGCGGCATGGCGCTCGATCCAGTCGAGAACGCCTCGGGAAGATCAACAAATCCAAACTCAGCGCTGGAGAAAAGCGTGAGTTCCTCAGCAAATCTGGAGACGTGCAGCCCAAAACTGGAGACCCCTTGCGTGAACTCCAGTGCGAAATCACGATCGCTCGTCGCATCCATGCTGTTCGAGGTGGGTCCCGAGAAATCCAGCAGGTCAGCTGCAATTGTTCGATCAAGTAGAAGAGTTGCACCTGCGATTGCTCCCGATCCGAGCGGACAAAAATTCATACGGGCCTGGCAATCCCGAAAGCGCGACATATCGCGTTCCACCATGCTGACGTAGGCCAAGAGCCAATGCGCCACAAGCACTGGCTCCGCGCGCTGCAGATGCGTGTAAGCCGGCATCACGGCAGTTCCAGCCTGTCGTGCGACATTGATCAGTGCTAGGGCCCATTCTCTCTGGCCGAACAAGACACGATCGATGGTTGCGCGCACATACAGCCGCATGTCAGTCGCAATCTGCTCATTGCGACTTCGGCCGGTATGTAGCTTGAGAGCCAGATCGCCGATCACGCGGGTAAGTTCCAGCTCCACGAAATGATGTACATCTTCAGCTGCTGCCACGGAGCTTGCGAAGGAAGACGTCTCGCGATCTAAGTCGTGTGCCGTCGTGATCCCGAGCTCGCTCAAGCGGCGTAGACCCGCGATCATCCGTTCTTCTTCTTCGGGGCTTAAAATGCCCGCAGTCGCAATCGTCCTTACATGAGCGATGCTGGCTTGAACCTCGAATGGTATCAGTCTCCAGTCAAATGGAAATGAGCGCTGCCACGCTTCAAACCGTGCGTCGAGCGGCTGGCGAAATCGACCACTCCACATCTTTGTCGATTGCGAAGCGGCGCCGTTGACGCCGCTCACTTGACGAACTCCTTCTCATGCAGCTTTAGTACCTGAGCGCGAACCCGCGCAGGGAGACCAAGAATCTTAATGAAACCCGCGGCGTCCTTTTGATCGTAAGTTGAGCCCATGGTGAAAGAAGACAGATCAGCGTTGTAGAGCGAGAGATGAGACGATCGACTGACAAACGAGATATTTCCCTTATAGAGTGCCAGCTTCACAGTTCCAGTGACGTTCTCTTCAGTCTTTGAGAAGAAGACGTCTAGCGATTCCCTAAGCGGAGTAAACCAAAGCCCGAAATAGACGAGTTCCGCGTACTTCAATGCTAGAGTCTCCTTGAAGTGCGCAGTATCGCGATCAAGGGTAAGACTCTCCAGCTGTCGCAGAGCTTCAAGAACGAGTGTGCCGCCCGGTGTTTCGTACGCTCCTCGGCTCTTCATGCCGACGAAGCGATTCTCAACGAGGTCGATCCGACCGATAGCGTTGCGACCACCGATCTCGTTGAGCAGCTCAACCATCTGCACTGGAGGTAGACGGTGGCCATTCACGGAGATGGGGTTACCACGTTCGAAGCCGATCTCGATTGTCTCTTCCTCGTCAGGAGCGTCCTGGGGGGATCGCGAGATCCGCCAGGTGGCTGGATCTACGGGCCTATCTGTGCCTTCCAGCTCACCACCCTCGTGCGAGACGTGCCACAGATTGCGGTCGCGTGAGTGGATCTTAGTGCGGCTAGCCTCGACCTGAACGCCATGTGCCTCGGCATAGTCAAGACAATCTTCCCGCGAGACCAGAGACCACTCCCGCCAGGGAGCAATCACCTTGAGCTCAGGCGCTAGCGCTTGGAAGGCATGTTCAAAACGTACCTGGTCGTTGCCCTTTCCGGTGCACCCATGGGCGAGAGCGGTGGCACCTTCAGCGAGCGCGACCTCCACCTGGTGCTTTGCGATGACCGGACGCGCGATGGAGGTGCCGAGCAGATACTTGTGTTCGTAGACGGCACCGGCGCGGAGTGTGGGCCAGACATACTCTGTCAGGAATTCCTGACGAAGGTCCTTGACGACGGCCTTCTTCGCACCGGTAGCGTATGCCTTCTTAACGACCGCATCGATGTCTTCGCCCTGTCCAACGTCGGCGATGAAGGCGATCACGTCGTAGCCATAGTTCTCATTGAGCCACGGGATGATGATCGAGGTGTCAAGCCCACCGGAGTAAGCGAGGACTACTTTTTCTGCCATCGGGAGTGTCCTTTTCTCTGCCGCTCAGTAGTTTTGAAGCGGATCTCGTTGTGAATCTGTTTAGGCGGAGCGGCGCTTACTGCCTAGGCGGTTGCGGCTTTGCGGCAGGCGTTTCGCGCCACCCAGAAGCATGAGAACGATTGCTTTCTGAGCGTGCAGCCGATTCTCTGCCTGATCAAAGACGATCGACTGTGGGCCGTCGAGAACCGTGTCGGTAACCTCTGCGTTTCGATGTGCGGGAAGACAATGCATGAAGACGGCGTCCGCTTCAGCCTTTGCCATCAGCGTGTCGTTCACCTGGTACGGTTTGAACACCGGAGCTCGTTTTGTGGCTTCATGCTCGGATCCCATGCTGGTGCAGACATCGGTGTAAACCGCATGTGATCCAGTCACGGCCTTAACCGGATCCGTCAGCAACGTGATGGAACCACCCGTGGTCTCGGAGATCTCGATCGCTTTATGGATGATGTCGAGTTTGGGGCTGTAGCCTTTCGGGCTGGCAACCCGGATGTGAGCACCTAGCTGCGCCGCAGTGAGCATGAGCGAGTGGCAGACGTTGTTGCCGTCTCCTACATACGCAATATTGAGGCCTTCCGCAGATCCAAATCGCTCCTCGAGCGTCATGAAATCAGCAATCGCTTGGCACGGGTGCTCAAGATCCGAGAGCGCGTTAATAATCGGAATGCGCGAGTAGGTGGCTAATTCCGTGATCGTTTCGTGTGCGTAGGTACGCAAGATGATGATGTCCATCCAACGTTCCAGATTGCGAGCGACATCGGAGAGAGGCTCACGCTCCCCGAGGGGCGACTGCGTCTGGTCGACGAAGATGGCGTTTCCGCCCGTGGTATTAATTCCTGCCTCAAAGGTGAGGCGTGTCCTAAGGGAGGCCTTCTCAAAGAACAGCACCATCTGCCTAGCTTCGAGGGCCGTTCGAAAGTCTTCAGGATGCGCTTTGACCGTGTGAGCGAGCTCCATGATTGCCGCCATCTCGTCTACAGTCAAATCCGCGATGGAGCAGAGATCGCGGCCCTCGAGGCGGCGCGATGCCTCGTTAAACGCAGTATCGGACTGGATGCCTAGCGAAGCGGCACGTAGGGGCCCCTGCGCGACATCCGATCGTGGGCCAAAGCTTAGGGTTTTATCGTTACTCATGGAAGCTCTCTCCTGCTGCTGACGCGGCGCTCACAACGAAGGCTGGGGAGTCGGTAAAAATTTCATCGAGAGCGGCAATCGCAAAGTCGACGTGTTGCTTCTCGAGTATGTATGGAGGAAGAAAACGAAGAACAGTTTCGCTGGTGCGGTTGAGAATGATTCGACGATCAAGCATGGCGGCTGCGACTGCGGCGGCATGTTCTGCAGAGCTGAGTTCCATTCCGAGCATGAGTCCTCGTCCACGAACCTCAAGGATGGACATGTGTTTAGCCGCCAGAAGCTTCAACTGTTCAAGAAAATACCCGCCGACAGTCTGGATATGGGCAAGCAGGCCGTCACGGCGAATGGTATCGATGACCGCAGAAGCGACTGCCGTCACGAGGGGACCGCCGCCAAAGGTCGTGCCATGCATGCCAGCTGAGAACGCCTCAGCCACTCTGTCTGTCACGAGCATGCAGCCAATGGGCAGACCGCCTGCTAGCGGCTTGGCTACGGTCACCACATCTGGCAGAAGACCGAAGCTTTGGAAGGCAAACCACTCTCCGGTTCGACCAAATCCGCACTGGATCTCATCTGCAAGCAGTAGTGCTCCTGTGGAGTCGCACAGTTCGCGAGCCGCGACGAAGAACTCTTGCGATACGGGATGAATCCCGCCTTCTCCCTGAATCGGTTCGATGCAAATGGCGCAAACGTCTGACGAGAAGAGTTCGCGAAGATGGGGGACGTCGTTAAAGCGTACGAAGTCAACGTCCGGCATCACCGGAGCGAATGGCTCGCGATATTTGAATTTGTGCGTGGTCGCGACAGAACCTATAGTCCGGCCGTGAAAGCTATGCTCAAGCGCTAGGAAGCGCCGCCCTAGCGGCTGTCCTTGATCAGTCGCCCGTGTGGCGTGTGCACGAGCGATCTTGAGGGCGGCTTCCCACGCTTCGGTGCCGGAGTTACAGAAGAACGCGCGATCGAGTCCACTGATCTCTGTCAACCGAAGGGCGAGAGGAGCGGTGTGCTCGTGGAAGAAGAGATTGGAAGTATGAAGGAGACGCGGCGCCTGCGCTGTAACTGCCGCAGTGATCGTCGGGTGCCCGTAGCCGAGGGCGGAGACACCGATTCCACTGAGGAGGTCCAGAAACTCGTGGCCGTGCTCGTCGATGAGATAGACCCCACGACCCTCGACAAAGAGGTGCGGACTGCGCTGGTACGTCTGTACCAAGAGCTTGCTTTCGGCGGCTTGTACATCTTCGAAATTCATCAGGCGACCATGACCTCCGTTCCATCGTTGACGCGGGTTGTGCAGAGATCGGGCAGGAGTGCGGCGGCCTCCGCAGGAAGAATACGAACACGGCCGACCCCTCCGCTGAGAGCTGCCTTGCAGGCATTTAGCTTGGGAAGCATGCCTCCGAAGACGACCTGCTGCTTTTCGAGCTCAGAGATTTCGGCGAGCGTCAGCCAGCGAAGAACCTGTCCGTCTGCTCCTTTGACGCCGGGGACGTCCGTGAGGAAGACCAGGGTATCGGCTTTCGTGCAGACCGCCGCCGCCGAGGCCATCTCGTCAGCGTTGATGTTGTAGTACTCACCGTCGAATCCAAGTGCGATCGAGCTGATGACTGGGACAGCGTTCATCGTCCAGATCGCCTCGAGCCATCGCGGGTCTGTTGCGGCAATCTCCCCTACAAAGCCGAGATCAGGAGTCGTCTTCTTCTTGCGCGCGCGGAAGACGTTTCCATCGCCGCCGGAAAGGCCAACGGCATTCTGCCCGTGAGAGCCGATAGCGGCAACCAATGACTTATTGACTCGGCCTGCCAGCACCATCAAAGCCGCATCGCGTGTCTCTTCATCGGTGATGCGAAGACCGGAGACAAAGACACTTTCTTTGCCTAGCTGCGCCAGAGTTCTGGTGAGCTGAGCACCTCCCCCGTGGACGACGGCTACCTGATTGCCATCGGCAACCAGGTCGGCGATTGCTTTGCTGCAAAGGTGCAGCAGGCGCTTATCTTCGATCGCGGCGCCGCCAAGCTTGACGACAAACTTCATAGGAGCCCCTCCGACTCGTTCCAACCGAGCATGAGGTTGAGGTTTTGAACGGCTTGGCCGGCTGCGCCCTTGAGCAGGTTGTCGAGACACGATACGAGCACCACACGCTTCCCATCCTGATCGAGTTCGAACCCGACATCGCAGAAGTTCGTTCGAACTACATGCTGAATCTGTGGGAGCATACCAGCCGGGCGCAGACGAACCATTGGACTCGTCGCATAGAAACGTCGCAATCTCGTTTCGAGATCCGCGGAAGTCGTGGCCTGGTTAAAACGCAGATAAATCGTCGAAAGGATTCCGCGTGGAATCGGCAGAAGATGCGGTGTGAACTGGATTTGATCCCTAGTAAGTGAGAGTTGCTCAAGCAGCTCGCCGGTATGACGGTGGCCGAAGACGGTGTATGCCGATAGGTTATCGGCTGCATACATGTAGTGTGTCTTCGCGGTCGGTGCTTTTCCAGCGCCACTCACTCCAGACTTTGCATCGACTATAATGCCGTGCTGCAGATCGATTAGGTCGGCTTCAATGAGCGGTGCAAGCGCAAGGATGATAGACGTTGCGTAGCAACCTGGATTAGCAACGAGTCTCGCCGAGGCAAGATCTGCGCGGTGCAACTCCGGGGAGCCAAAGACAGCCTCGGCCTGCAGTCGATCGGCCGTCACTGGGTCTGAGTCAGACAGAGCGTAGACGGATCGGTTTGAAGAATCCTTAAGCCGCCATGCTCCGCTAAGATCTACAACGCGAAGACCGCGTTCGACGGCGATCGGCACCCACTCGCGCGATTGTTCGTGTGGAGTCGCCAGAAGGAGCACACCGGTGCCGAAGCTGGTGACTCGATCCCAGGTGAACGGGTGGACTAACGGAGCTTCCGAGACGAGACCAGTTAGCTGCGGATGTAGTTGATCGATCGGGCAGACGATTCCGTCGGCTGCCCGACCAAGGAGCAGAAGGGAGTTCGAGTCGATTCTTGGATGGCGGAGAAGGAGTCGCGCCAACTCTGCACCAGCGTACCCACTTACCCCGGCAACGGCGATACGTGTGCAAGTCGAATTCTGAGTCAGATCAACCAATGTAATCTTCCACACGAGTCTGAAGAGTTTGCGCCTGGCGACTGTCAGGGCAGATCACAAGGACCGTGTCGTCCCCCGCGATTGTGCCGACTACCTCTGGCCAATCTTCGTAATCGATTCCTGCGGCCACAGGCTGTGCACCGCCAGTCGTCGTGATGATGACGAGAAGATTTGCCGCAGGCCGGACCTCCAGCCCGAAGCTGCGCAAAACTTCGCGAATTCCGGGCAGGCTCTCTTCTTCATCATTTCCGTTCTTCGGTAAGGTATAGCCAAGGGGTCCCTTTGAAAGTCGCATCTCGTGGATATCACGGGAGAGTGTTGCCTGTGTTACATGGAAGCCCCGCTCCGCAAGTCTGCGGCGGAGAACCTCCTGATTCGCAATCACTGCTTGCTGAAGGAGGTCACGAATTGTGGTGTGACGCTGTTGTTTCATACTCCGATATCCGTGTTTGTATAATTATACAACGGCATGTATATTTATGCACAGCCAAGGCTCTCTTCTTCACGCGAGCTCAAGCGGAGGGCGCTTACCTGACAACGGACGTATAGTGAGCCATGGATCAGTCTCAAGCAGTTTCCAGCATCCGCGTTCAGCGGGAGCGAACCTCCCATTCTGGTAAGGTCCCTCTGTCGCTTATCGACGGGCGGTTCGATCACGACTCCTGTGGCGTCGGCTTTGTCGCTTCGATTCATGAGCATGGTGCAACGCACCAGATCCTGACGCAGGCGCTCACTGCTTTGTCACGGCTTGAACATCGGGGAGCGACAGCATCGGACGGGAAGAGTAGCGATGGTGTCGGCGTGATGACCGGCATTCCGCGGAAGTTTCTGGCTTCCGTTGCGGGCCTAACTGCCGAGATGGAGGTTACTTTCTCCATCGGCGTGCTATTTCTTCCGCAGGGGGAGAACCGGGCGGAAGCGGCGCTGGAACAATGCCTGATGGCACAAGAGTTTGAGATCCTCTGTTGGCGCGATGTTCCCGTGGATCTAGATTGTCTCGGCGAGATTGCGCTCAAGACAATGCCTCGCATCAAGCAGGTGTTTGTGGCGGATTGCAACACAGACGGCGGAGGCCCGAGGGAGCGTCGGCTCTACTTGGCTAGAAAACACTTCGAACGTTTACATACCGACGGTCAAGTTGGCGGATATCTATGCTCTCTTTCATCTCAAGTTCTTGTGTATAAGGCAATGTGTTCCGGAGCACTGCTGCCGCAGTTCTTTCCTGATCTTGCCGCTCCCGACTTCATCACGCCATTCGCGATCTTTCATCAGCGTTACGCCACCAACACTGCTCCTACCTGGGATCGCGCGCAGCCGGGCCGGAATCTGGCACACAATGGCGAGATCAATACAGTATGGGGCAACCGCGCGCGAATGGATGCGCGAGATTCCACATTGCCCGTCGAATGCAAGCCCATTCTGACCCAGGGTGGAACCGATTCGACGAGTTTGGATGAAGCTGTGGAGCTGCTCGCGCAGAACGGACGGACGGTCGCCGAGGCGGTTCGAATCCTGCTGCCGCCGGCACAGTCAGGAGGGCACGTCTCATCGTTCTTGCGGTACCACATGGATGTGGCGGAACCGTGGGACGGTCCGGCCGCGATCGCATTTAGCGACGGCAAAGTCGTAGGTGCGGCGTTGGATCGTAACGGTCTGCGACCCTGTCGATTCTCAATCACCGATGCGGGTCTCATTGTTGCGGGATCGGAAGCAGGACTCGTGGATCTAGATCCCGAGACGGTCGTCCACAGCGGGCGGCTCGGGCCAGGACAGATGCTCGTGGTCGATCTTGAAGCCCGCGCGATTTATGAGGATCGCGAGCTGCTGGAGCTGTTTGATCGTGATGCGACCTACGTTCGGAAGATCATCGACGACGAAGTGTTGAAGTCGAACCCGCCGATGCAGAGTAGGGAACCAGCCGCATTTGCAGCGGCACAGCTAGGATTCGGGTACACCCGGGAAGATGTTCGGATGATTCTCCAGCCTATGGCCAAGGATGGCAAGGATGCTGTGTGGTCGATGGGGGACGACACACCGCTCGCTTTTCTTGCAAAGGCGCCGCGGCCGGTGTATGCCTACTTCCGCCAGAGGTTTGCACAAGTAACAAATCCGGCGATTGATCCGCTGCGCGAAGCGGTTGTCGTAAGCCTGCATACCCGTTTAGGGCCTTGGTCGCATATGTTGGATAAGAACGCACCGTTGCCCGGTGTCGGTGTTCCCTCACCCTTCCTTTCCTTAGGCCAGATAGAAACGCTACGACAAGGGCGACATCCGCACGCAGAAAGCCTGCGGGTCGAAGAACTGGATTGTTGCTTTCCTTCGACGAGCTCTCTTGAGAGTGCGGTCAATCTTCTATGCGCTCGCGCGATTGGGATTGTGCGTGGTGGAGCTCGCATCCTCTTACTTACGGATCGGGCTGCTACAAAGCGATGCCTGCCGATTCCGATGGCAATCGCAACCGGAGGCGTGCATCACGCGTTGGTCCGAGCTGGTTTGCGGACGATGGCAGGCCTTGCAGTCGAGGCAGGCGATTGCCGCGACGTTCATCACGCGGCGGTACTGATCGGATTTGGGGCGGGTGTCGTAAGTCCCTGGCTCGCGTTAGAGACGGCGCGCAGCTTTGCGGAGAACCCAGAAGGTGCGGATCAACAGGAGCACTTGATGTTGAAGGCGCTCGATGCGGGTTTGGCGAAGATCATGTCGAAGATGGGGATCTCGGTTGTGGATAGTTACCGGGATGCGCACCTGTTCGACAGCCTTGGGTTGCATCCGGAGGTGATAGAGCAATGCTTCTTTGGAACTCCGGCGCCCTTAGGTGGGGTCGGCTTTGCGGATCTGGAGCGTCAGCTACGACAGACATGGGATGCGCCGGTTGCGGAGGCTGGTCGGGAGCTGCCGGATTATGGGTGGGTTCGCTTCCGGAAGTCAGAAACCGCAGAGCCGCACGCCTGGCAACCACCAACAGTCAAGGCCTTGCAAACCTTTGTAGGCAGCGCTCGAGGGGCGGCTCAGCCTCCGGACAAAGCGGGTGCGTTTGCGATCTACAACCAGGGTATTGATGCTCGAGATGCTGTCGTCTTGCGCGATCTGCTCGAGATTAGGCCTGCTGGGCCGGAGCTTTCGATAGACCAGGTTGAGCCAGCCAAGCTCATGTTCAAGCGTTTCATTGCGAGCGCCATGTCTTTGGGCTCCCTAAGTCCGGAGGCTCACCAGACGGTAACGGCAGCGATGAACATGCTGGGTGGGCGATCGAACACGGGAGAAGGTGGTGAGGACCGCGACGTTTATAAAAAGCCTTCTCCTGTCATGGCGACCCCTGGTCCGGGAAGCGCGACCGGGTCGGTGATGGCGAGCGCGGGAGGCTCTGCAACCATGGTTGCAGAGCCTCCTGCAGCTCTCGAAACAGTGTCGCTCAACAACAAAATTAAGCAGGTCGCTTCCGGTAGGTTCGGGGTGACGGCAGAGTATCTGGCGCACGCGGAGGAGATCGAGATTAAGGTGGCGCAGGGTGCCAAGCCGGGTGAGGGCGGCCAGCTTCCGGGCTTCAAGGTGAGTGGTTTGATTGCGCGGCTGCGGCATGCCCAGCCTGGTGTGTCGTTGATTTCGCCCCCGCCGCACCATGATATTTACTCGATCGAAGATCTCGCTCAACTGATCTTCGATCTGAAGCGCGTGAATCCTCGGGCGGCTGTCGGTGTCAAGCTGGTCTCAAGCTTTGGCGTTGGAACTGTGGCTGCGGGTGTGGCGAAGGCCTACGCCGACTTCATCGTGATCGCTGGAAACACTGGTGGAACGGGGGCAGCGGCGCTCTCGAGTATTAAGTACGCCGGTAATCCTTGGGAGCTGGGTCTTGCAGAGGCGCAACAGGTGCTCGCCCACAATGGCATGCGGGGCCGGGTACGGCTGCGGACTGATGGTGGCCTCGCCACGGCGAAGGACGTGCTGATTGCGGCGCTACTTGGAGCGGATGAGTTTGCATTCGGCACGGCAGTCCTTGTCGCGATTGGGTGTGACATGGCTCGGCAATGCCACCTGAATACGTGTCCGACTGGCATTGCGACGCAGAGACCTGAGCTTCGGGCGAAGTTCCGTGGCAAACCGGAGCATGTCGTAGGCTTTTTTGAAGAGGTTGCGGAGGATCTGCGTCACCTCCTCGCTCGCTACGGTTTGGCATCCATCGAAGAGGCGATTGGACGGACGGACCTTTTGGAGCAGGTTCGCTTCGACGGTGGTGTCGACCTGCAGGCGATGTTGGCGCGCACCAAGGAGGGGGCGTTGCGGTGGGCAGGAGGACGTAACAATCAACCTCTACCGCCGGCGCTTGACGAGCAGTGGGTCGCGCCCGCAATGCACGCTGTCGCGGGCGGAAACCCTTTCACAGCAGACGCGCAGATTGCGAATCGAGATCGCGCCATCGGAGCACGGATCGCAGGAGAGATCGCGCTACTTCGAGCGCAGGCCGACACGCCGGCGGATATCACGCTGCAACTCCATGGGACGGCCGGCCAAAGCTTTGGAGCCTTCTGTGTTGAAGGAATGACGTTGATGCTCGACGGCTGGGCGAATGATTTCGTAGGAAAGGGCCTCAGTGGTGCGAAGCTGGTCATACGCCCACGGGGTCTTGCAGCGAAGAACAGTGGCCAGCACGTGATCCTGGGAAATGTTGCGCTCTATGGAGCCACCGCCGGCAGTTTGTTTGCGGCCGGTCGAGCAGGCGAGCGCTTTGCTGTACGGAACTCTGGGGCGATCGCCGTGGTGGAAGGGGTTGGAGATCATGGCTGCGAGTACATGACGGGCGGTATCGTCGTAGTACTCGGAAAGGTGGGATCGAACTTCGGCGCAGGGATGACTGGGGGCCTGGCATGGATTTACGACGCCGACGGATCCTTTGTGCGTAACGGCCGCTATCATTCCGACTTCGTAACGGCCGAGACCTTCACCGAGACAGATTTCGATGGCCAGGAAGCGCTACAAACTTTTATCAAAGCGCATGTGGCCGAGTCAGCGAGTAGTCTGGCATCGAAGATGTTGAGCGAATGGCCTCAGTCAGCGGGAGCTTTTGTGCGGCTCACGCCGAAGCCCCAGATCTAAGCAGCATCCTAGAGAGGATGGTAGTTTTGATCTGCTGCTGAAACGGTGATGAAGCATGTTCGATCTACGGTCCGTAAACGACATTTTGCTGAAGGCTATGAGTCGCGGTGAACGCGAAGTGATGCGCTGGCAACAGCTGGACGGGCGATGGGCGCCGATTTCGGCGGGGGAGTTGTACGGAAAGGTTAGGGCGCTGGCGCGGTCGCTTGAGCGCTTGGGTGTGCAGCGAGGAGATCGAGTCATCTTGATCGCTGAAAACCGGTGGGAGTGGCCGGTAGCGGATTTCGCAACGCTATCGCTAGGGGCGGTGGACGTTCCACTCTATGGCACCACCACGCCGGAACAATTGGGCTACATGCTAAATGACTCAGAAGCAAAGGTGGCCATTGTCTCGACGGCAGAACAATACCGAAAGCTGCAGGAGGCTGGGGAGCTACCCGCCCTGAGGCATGTATTGGTCATGGATGAGGTAACTCTTGAAGGCGCGGAGAGCTTCAAGGCTGCACTGGAGGGGTGGGAACCGCTGCAAGCTCGGGATGAGGTCTTCGACGAACAGCTGCAATCGATCGATAAAGACGCTCTGGCCACAATCATCTACACGTCGGGCACGACCGGCCAGCCAAAAGGCGTTCGTCTTACCCACTGGAATCTTGCCAGCAACGTCAACGTCACGACGGATGAGATGGGGTTCACGCCAGAAGATAGCGCGATCTCATTCCTTCCACTGTCCCATGTGACGGCCCGGCATCTCGATTATGCCTTCCTTTGTCATGGGGCTTTGGTGGCGTATTGTCCGAAGATCGATAAACTGCAAGAGGCGCTGCAGGCCGTGCGGCCAACCATCTTTCTGGCAGTTCCGCGCGTTTACGAAAAGATCCGTCAGTCGGTGGAAAGCAAGGCCTCTGCCTCATCAATGAAAAAGCGTGTTCTGTCCTGGGCCATAGGTGTTGGTGAGCGTAATCGTGCCGCAATTGCCGAGGGCCGGAAGCCCCGATCGATTCCTTGGCGAATCGCGAGCAAACTTGTGTACTCCAAAGTCGCTGCGGCGTTCGGGGGTCGCGTTAAGACCTTCAGTGCTGGTGGAGCACCTCTAGGCATGGACACTGCCGGCTGGTTCGCAGATGCAGGTATACGCATTCTTGAGGGGTACGGGATGACGGAGACTTCACCGGTGATCGCTGTGAATACGCCAAGGTACTACCGTCTCGGAAGTGTCGGAAGACCGGTTCCAAATCTGGAAGTCCGCTTCGCGCACGATGGTGAACTCGAAGTGAGAGGTCCCTCCGTCTTCAAAGCGTACTGGAATCGCGAGAAGGAGACGGCAGAATCGTTTGACGGCGAGGGATGGTTTCGCACAGGAGACATTGGCAGATTAGAAGACGGTTTTCTCATGATCACCGACCGCAAGAAGGAGCTGCTGAAGACGAGCGGCGGCAAGCTCATCGCCCCACAACCGATCGAGAACAAGTTGAAAGCGAATGGCTTGATTGCACACGCGGCGCTCGTTGGCGATAAACGTAAGTTTGCATCGGTTCTGATCTCCCCAAACTTCCAGGCGCTAGATGATTGGGCCAAGAGCAAGGGTATAGCGACAGAGGATAGAGCAGCTCTGGTCAGAGATGAAAAAGTAAGTGGTGAGTACCGTAGGCTCATCGAACAGGTGAACCAAGCTCTGGCTCACTACGAGACGATCAAGAAGATCACGGTAGTACCGGACGAGTGGAGCGTCGACAGCGGCGAACTCACGCCGAGTATGAAGATGAAGCGGCGAGTTGTGGAAGAAAAGTACAAGGCAGTGATCGAGGGCATGTACCGCGGAGATGCTGACAAGAGTGAGTGACGCCAAGGACGAAGCAAAGCAAGAGGAAGCAAAGTGGCTACGACCCGCCCGAAAGGTCAGGGCAAAGTTTCAGAATCCGGTACCTACCGAACTCGGGACACTGCGGCTGATCTTCAAAGCGATGCCGCTCTACATCAGGAATCACGAGCAACGAACTCCTCTAGTACCGCCTGGACCGTTCAAAACCGACGCTTCCACGTATGGTACCGAGCCTAAGAGTGGTCTGCGCGTCACCTGGTTTGGACACTCCGGAATGTTGATTGAGGTAGATGGAATCCGCATCCTGATCGACCCAGTTTGGGAAGAGCGGGCTTCGCCCCGGCAGTGGTTCGGGCCGAGACGCTTCTTTCCACCAACGATCCCTCTTGAAGACCTTCCTCAACTTGATGCGGTGCTGATCTCGCATGATCACTACGACCATATGGGCGAGATGACGCTTAGACGGCTTGCGCGCTTGCCGTGCACAGAGTCAGCCAAATGGATTACCGCCTTAGGCGTCGGAGAGTTATTGCGGATGTGGGGAGTCAAATCTGAATCCATCACTGAACTGGACTGGCTGGAGGAGACGGAAGTTAGGGCTCATAGTAGAGCACTGCTCAAAGTCACTGCTGTGCCTGCACGGCACTTCTCTGGACGCAGCCTGTTGCATCGCTTCGAGACGCTTTGGGGCGCGTATGTTCTGCAAGGCGCAACGCACACACTCTATTTTGGTGCTGACACAGGATGGTGGGAGGGCTTTGGAGAGATTGCCGCAACGTTCGGTCCATTCGACCTGACGATGCTCGAGATCGGCGCTTACAACGAGCTCTGGAAGGAGATCCATCTGGGGCCAGATAATGCAGCACGCGCTTTTCAGGCGATGGGAGGGCATGGCCTTCTCATGCCCATCCATTGGGGACTGTTCGACCTGGCGCTTCACGGATGGAAGCAGCCGATTGAGAGGCTCAAAGAGGTAGCGGAAAAGGCGGGTCTGGCACTCTGGTCACCCGCGCCAGGCTCACCAACAGAAGTCATCTCGAAGCATCCGCTACTCGATCCTTGGTGGCAAACGCACCCTTAAAGCGTCTCCTTAGGACGGCTAAGCGGTTCTCCCCAGACGAATTCACTTGTCTCGCGGGTAAGCAGCGGTTACAAAGAGGTTGCGAAGTCGACGCGCTTTGCCGATCGACGATAGGGAGAGACTTATGGCTGGATCCGCGGACACATCAAGCCTGCGTGAAGTGATGGACATCCGGCAGGCGTCAGAGTACCTGGGGATCAGTGGAGATACCCTCTATCGGTATGCTTCCGATGGATTTATCCCGGCATTCAAATTAGGCAACCGCTGGCGCTTTAAGAGATCGCTCCTTAACGCGTGGATGGATGAGAAGTCTGGAGTTGTTCCGGCTGCCAGTAAAGTGACGATGATGCCGCGGGAGAAAAAGCCTGCCGGACGAACACGTCACGGCTAGCGATCTCAGCACGTGCTCCGCTGCAATGTGATGAGCGTGATCTCAGGCGGACAGTTGAGACGAATGGGAATTCCGACCGTACCGAGACCCCGGTTTACGTAGAGTTGCATGCGGTTGAAGCGGAAGAGGCCCTCGACATACTTGCGACCCAGCGGTGGTAGAACCAGAGGTCCTAGAACCGGAAGTCGTACCTGTCCTCCGTGTGAGTGCCCTGAGAGCATCAGATCAATCGATGGTGCGCGGGGATGAGTGATAACGAAATCAGCATAGTCCGGGGCGTGAGACATAAGAATGACCGGCCCCTTCGGCTTCAAGGGAACTGCGGTATTCAGGTCCGGACGATCAGTTCCTGGGTCGGCCGTGCCCGCGATGTGTAAGCTTTCACCACGCAGAGTAAGGGTGTCATACCGATTGTGCAGGACAGGGAGGCCTTGAGACTGAAGTGCTGCGGTGACCATCGAAGCGTTAACTGCGACATCGTGGTTGCCGAGCACTGCAAACTTCTGAGCACAACGGATGGTAGCAAGGATCTCTGCGCAGCGCATGGCAGCGCGATGTTCAAATAGAAAATTCAGAGAACCTCGCGTGATGAAGTCTCCGGTGAGTAGAACGGTGTCGGCAGCAAGGCGATTCACGTACTCTACGACTCGCTCCAAGAAGTAAGGTTCGGTGAATTCTTCGAGGTGAAAGTCGCTAAGCTGGATGATGCGATGACCGACAAATGCGGTCGGCAGATTGTCAACCAGAATCGTTTGCGAATGCACGCTGATTTCGTGTCGCGCAATGAGGCTGCTATAGAGACCGACACCGGCAACGAGGGCACCTGATCCGACGAGGAACGTGCGCCGCGTTAGACCTTTCGCTTCTGGGATCATCTCTTCCATGATACCGAGTGTTGCTGGCAGTCCCTCTGGAAGCCCGGGAGTTCGCTAGAATAACGTTGATGAATTATCTAAAACGGAAGAGGCGTGCTCATAAGGCGGCAGAGATTGAAGGTGCCGATGCTCTTCTAGTTACCCACCTTCCGGATGTCCGCTATCTGTGCGGATTTACAGGCTCTTCGGGAGTTCTGGCGTTGTGGGGTGGGCTCTGTTGGCTCTTTACAGATAGCCGGTATCGCGAGCAGGCGCAGACCGAGGCGAAGGGGACTACTGTCGTAATCGAAAGCCGGCCGGCGATTCAAGCGGCCGTTGCGTGGTTAAGTGACAGAGCCGGCCAGTGTCTCTTTGATGCAGCACATATCACCGTGTCCGCGCTAGAGATGATGCGGAAGACGCTGCCAGCGAAAAAGCGCAGGAGCTTCCTACAAGCGAGCGAAGGCCTTGTTGCGCGATTGAGAGAGATAAAGGACGCGGACGAGATTGATGCGATGCGAGCTGCGGCGTTCCTTGGCTGCGAGCTCTTCGATGCTGTACTGAACAACTTGGTCAGCGGCGCGACAGAGTCGGAGATTGCGATGGTGCTTGAGCAGCGATCGAAGCGCGCCGGAGCCGAAGGGATGAGCTTCGAGACAATCGTAGCCGCAGGCCGTCGAAGTGCGCTCCCTCATGGACGAGCGACCTTGGCGAAGTTACCCAAAAACGGTCCAGTGACACTCGACTTTGGTGTCGTTCTAAACGGGTATTGTTCGGATATGACGCGCACGGTGCACCTTGGAAAGCCAAAGAGCGAGGTGCGAAGCGTGTATGATTCCGTTCTGGAAGCGCAACTGGCGGCGCTGGCCTCAGTACGTGCCGGTGCAGAGACTGGCGCAGTGGATGAGGCAGCGAGATCAGTCTTGCGACGCGCCGGGCTTGATCAATACTTCATCCACTCAACTGGGCATGGTGTGGGTCTTGAGATTCACGAGGGACCCCGCATTGCGGCCAAGCAGACAACCCGGCTTGCTGCCGGGATGGTGATCACGGTGGAACCCGGAGTGTACCTGCCCGGGCGATTTGGTGTAAGGATTGAGGACACAGTTCTGGTGACGAAGACTGGCGGCGAGGTTCTAACGACTACCACAAAGGCATTGATTGAGCTATAGAGCTTAAGTTGAGGAAGGAACGATGGATCAGAATCAGATTACGGAGCTTCGCGAACTTATCGAGCTCTTGAAGGCGAATGACGTTGCGGAGTTTGATATGGAGCAGCCGGACTTCAAAGTCAGGTTGAAGTTTGTCGGAGAGTCCGTGAGCTTGCCCGTCGATCTGAATCAACTCTCTCGCATGATGGCTTCTGCACCGCAGAGCGCGGGCACCATGCAAGCGAGTGATGCTGCGCCAATCGCAGCGGGACTAAATTCTACAGACGACGTAACTTTGACGCAGGAAGAGGCTCTGCACACAGTCAAGTCTCCAATCGTCGGTACTTTTTACGAATCTCCTTCCCCAGGCGCTCCTTCGTTCGTGAAGGTAGGAGATCAAGTCGAGGTTGGGCAGGTCCTCTGCATCATTGAAGCGATGAAGTTGATGAACGAGATCGAGGCCGATCTTGCCGGAGAGATCGTCAAACGGATCGCAGCCAGTGGGCAGCCTGTGGAGTATGGGCAGCCCTTGTTTACCATCCGACCGCGCTAGAGCATCCTTCAGGAATGCCGTGGCCAGCAACACGGGAAGGCGATAGAGATCTATGTTCCAGAAAGTCCTGATTGCCAATCGAGGCGAGATTGCGCTGCGCGTAATCAGCGCGTGCAAAGAGATGGGTATTCGTACCGTTGCTGTTTATAGCGAAGCGGACCGGAACTCCTTGCATGTGCGATTTGCAGATGAGGCAATCTGTATTGGGCCACCACGCTCGGCCGAGAGTTATCTAAATGTACCCGCGGTCATCTCCGCAGCCGAAATCGCAGATGTTGATGCCATTCATCCTGGATATGGATTGCTGAGTGAAAATGCGAATTTTGCAGAAGTCTGCCGGGCGTCAAACATAAAATTCATCGGGCCACCGCCGGAGATCACGCGGATGATGGGTGAAAAGTCGACCGCCCGCCAAACGATGAAGAAGGCCAAGGTCCCCATTCTTCCCGGCTCTGACGGAGTGATTGCAAATGAGGACGAGGCCCTCGAGTGGGCGAAGAGCGTTGGGTTCCCCGTTATTCTGAAAGCCGTTGCTGGCGGCGGAGGACGGGGTATGCGAATCTGTCGCTCTGCCTCGGAATTGCCAGGACTTTATCAACAGGCCTCAACTGAGGCCGCAAACGCGTTCGGCAATGGGGATCTCTACATGGAGAAATTCATTGAGCGACCGCGTCACATCGAGTTTCAGGTCTTGGCCGACGAGCACGGAAGTGTGATGAGTCTCGGAGAGCGGGAGTGTTCCATTCAGCGCCGGCACCAGAAGTTGATCGAAGAGGCGCCGAGTCTGCAGGTTTCGCCCAAGCTCCGAGAAGAATTAGGGAAGACGATACAAAGATCCCTGACAAATATCGGCTATCAAAATGCAGGGACCATCGAGTTCCTGATGGATGAAGATGGAAAGATTTACTTCATTGAGATGAACACGCGTATTCAGGTGGAACACTGTGTCACAGAAATGGTGACGGGCGTTGATCTCGTAAAGGCACAGCTCCGGATTGCTGCTGGAGAAAGACTCAGTGAGATCGTGCCAGCAGTTCCCCCGATTCGTGGGCACGCAATTGAATGCCGCATCAACGCGGAACATCCTGAGAAATTCACTCCCAGCGCGGGTAAGATCACAGCCTTCAATCCCCCAGGGGGTAACGGTGTTCGGGTCGACACTGCCCAGTATGCCGAAGGGTTTGTCCCACCGTATTACGACAGCATGATCGCGAAGCTGATCTGCCATGGTCAAGACCGCGAAGAAGCAATGAACAAGATGCAGCGAGCGCTCGATCAATTCGTCATACAGGGTATTCACACTTCCATTCCTCTACATAAACGGATCTTCGCCGATCCGGAGTTTCGGTCAGGGAGCTTTGATACAAAGTTCATGGAACGCTTTCTCGAGCGGCAGAAAGAATAGTGGTTCCAGCGCGTTTGCCCGGGGTGTACGCGATCCTTGACGGCGAGACTATTCAAGCGGTCGGTCTTGACCTTCTCGACGCCGCTGAGTCTCTCCGCGAGGCTGGTGTTCGGCTGCTCCAGTACCGCGACAAGAAAGCAGACAACGACAAAGTCCTTAAGAATGCAAGAGCTCTTCGAGAGATCTTCCATCGGTCGGAGACCCTCCTCATACTGAACGATCTGCCTGGCATTGCCGTTGAAGCGGGATGGGATGGTGTGCACATCGGTCAGACGGATGTTTCTGTCGCCGAAGCTCGAGCATCCGTAGGGCCGGGTCGCGTAGTCGGCGTTTCGACACATACAGTCGAGCAATTCCGTATCGCTAGGGAGACGGATGCGGACTACATCGCCTATGGACCGATCTTTGGAACACGTTCCAAGACCGATGCTGAGCCAGCAGTGGGGCTTACGGGCTTGAGGGAGGTTCGGCCACTCAGCGATCGATCGTTGGTCGCTATCGGCGGTATCTCAGGTGACCAAATGTCCAGTGTCTTCGCGGCCGGAGCGGATAGTATCGCGCTCATCAGCGCACTTTTCACGCGAGGTGAGCCCGTGAGAGGCGCAGCTTTACGTCTGTTACACATTGCAGCCTCTGCCAAAGACGTGCGCTCTAAAGGATAACGAGAACCAAGCTTGCCCAGAACCGCCCGTGGTGCACTAGTATTGCGTTAAATGCTCATAGATTCTTCGCCACAACCTGCACAGGGGAGTGGTGCATGTGGGTACAGGCGGCACTTGATCGATAAAGCATCTCGCGCGTAGCGCAGATCAGGAAGACTGAGGAACGTCGAAGGATGTCGAATCTCTTTGCGAAGAAGTCGATGCAGGTTCTGCTGGCACAGGCTCAGGAGGAAGGAAGCGACACACTGGAGCGATCGCTCGGAGTCGTCTCTCTTACGGCTCTTGGCATCGGTGCAGTCATTGGTGCCGGGATCTTCGTTCTGTCAGGGATCGGTGCGCATTCTGCTGGCCCAGCGTTGATGCTTGCATTTGTCTTGTCAGGATTGGGGTGTGCGTTCGCGGGTCTTTGCTACGCAGAGTTCGCCGCGATGATACCTCTGGCGGGATCGGCCTACACTTACGCCTACGCCACGTTGGGGGAACTGTTCGCCTGGATCATTGGATGGGATCTGACGCTAGAGTACGCCATGGGCGCAAGCACGGTGTCTTCTGGATGGTCGAACAACTTCGTGGAGTTTCTGGCGATCTTTGGACTGAAGTTTCCGCTCTGGATGGCATACGATCACTGGACCGGTTTGCGCACGGCGATAACCAGCGTGTGTCGCGAATCGGTTCACCAGGCGCATCCGGAGTTAGTGCAGGGCTCACGCGAGTTCAGCGCAGCGCTGATCTCTCTGGTACAGCATCCCACACCCGAGTTGACTGCGAAGGCACACGTCCTTTTGAATGCGCCTCGGATTTTTGGGGTAGAGATTGGCTTCAATCTGCCAGCGTTTTTCATCGCACTGGTAATTACCACCATTCTAGTTGTCGGAATTAAGGAGTCGGCTAAGTTTAACAGCGGGATTGTAGTGATGAAGTTAGCAGTGGTTCTCTTCGTTCTCGGTTTGGGTTCGCACTACGTGAACCGAACGAACTGGGGATCGGATTGGCACAGCTTCGCGCCCTTCGGCATGGGTGGCATTGGGCTTGCGGCTGGGTTGGTCTTCTTCTCCTATATCGGCTTTGACGCTGTGTCGACGACGGCGCAGGAAGCGAAGAACCCTCAGCGTGACCTGCCGATCGGCATCATTCTTTCCCTGCTAATCTGCACCCTGCTCTACATAGGAATTGCGGCGGTCTTAACTGGCATGGTGCCATGGCAGTCGATCAATATCGAGGCGCCCCTCGTACGCGCCTTTCTGGACTACCAGGTGGGATGGGCTGCCAACATCGTGACGATCGGATCGATCGCTGGTCTGACGAGTGTCATGCTCGTCATGCTCCTCGGCCAGAGCCGCGTGCTATACGCCATGGCGCATGATGGCCTGCTGCCAAAGAAATTCTTCGGCGATATCCATCCCCGATTTCGTACCCCATGGAAAGGAACGATCCTCGCGGGACTTCTGGCCGCAGTCGTCGGCAGCGTAACTCCTATCGACGATATCGGGAAGATGGTCAACATCGGAACGTTGCTGGCTTTTGTGATCGTCTGTATCGCCATCCTGGTTCTGAGGCGAACTGATCCGGATCGGGTTAGACCGTTCCGGACGCCCTTGGTTCCACTTGTGCCGGTGCTGGGCATCGCCTTCAATGGATACATGATGTACACACTGGGCAAATGGAACTGGATCCGACTGATCGTATGGCTCCTCATCGGACTTGTCGTCTACTTCAGCTATAGCCGCCATCACAGTGAAGTGCGAAAAAATCGGGATGAACACGGTTTATCGGGTGGACATAAGCTGTAAGTCAAAGAGAAGGCGCCTTCAGAGCGCCTCTTCTTGCCTCCGCTCTCCTTCTTAGGGATGCGGCTGAAGAGTGATCGTAGCCACGGCAGTCGGGTCGTCTCTCAGCTTCAGATACAGCGGACCTCCGCTCGGTGTTGGCACCATCAGGGTTGATCCGACGAAACCGTCCGGGACCTCGATAGCTTTCGTAAACGCTTCATCGAGTGAAACACTACCGAGGAGGTAGAGATTGCTACCAGTTAGAGCACAGTTCAGATTTCCAGATGTGGTGCAACTCAAGTCGGTAAGTTGAGGAAGACGGACAAGTGTCGCCAGCGCAGTCCAGTCCCCAGCAGTGCCATCATGCAGCACGAGCCGAAGTCGAAGTTTTCCGAAAGCAGAGCTTCCAAAGGTCTTGCGAAGATCAATTTCCGCCAGAACAGTGCTGCGGTCCTGTAAGACCAGAGAGCCATCTGACAGACTGAGCTTGTCGTGCAGGGAGTCATCTTCGCTTGAAATCTCGATCTGCCCGTCTCGAGGAAAGGGGGTGACAGAGCGAAGGGACAGCATCAGTCGTGCCTCAAGCGGGACGTCCTCCTGGTTGAGCAATTGAATCTGGGACGACTCCGAAGGGCGAACGACGCGGCGGCTAAGAATAGTGAGTGCCGGTCTTGGAGCTTGTACGGTGAAGGGAAGTGTCAGGATGCGACCATCAGTCAATGTAACCGTACCTGTGACTTGCCCGCCGGGTTGCAGCTTGGGGGAGGCACTTCCTGCCGTCAGCTTAAGCAGAAGCGGCGCTGAAGACGCTGCACCGGTCGCGCTGAGAAGACTCCCCTGATGGTCCACTCCAACGGGCTGCATGAAGGTGAGATCGTCAAATTTCAGCTGCTTGACTTCAGACAAGTTTGAACCTGACACAGAGAGGCTTTGATCATCGAGATGGTAGTCGACGCCCTTCAGCTCAGCTGGTTTGGAAAAGGCTTGAACTGAAAGCATCTCGGGGTCAGCTTTCCCGTATTGGCGTACGACGAGATGAACAGCACCCGGATTGTTGGAATGCAGCGTGAGGGTAAGCGCGATGGTGTTGTGTTTGTCGGCGGCCTTCCAGTCCAAGATCTGATCGGCCTCTCCGTTTTCCTGCGCGATGACTGACTGAATGCAAGCCGTTCCGGTTGATGAGAGAAGCAAATGATTCTGCTCCCCGAGGATGATGTGATCGTCAGCAGTCGTGAGCTTCCAATCAGCACCCGGCACATCCTGCACGGGAAGGGTTGGACCGGCGAAATGGTCGAATCCCCACGCGCCAGTGACGGTGGCGGTGCCTTCAGTCGAGCCTGCAGGAACTGGCTTCTCTCCTAGCGCCGCTGAGGCGGGAAACTGCGGAGGCGTTGCAGTTGAAGAATCAGAACCCGATGGAGTTGCCGTCGTTGGTAGCTGATGGCGGTCGCTCGACAGCGCCTGAACCACCAAGCCGCCCTGAAACGCATCGGGATTGAGGGACTGCTCCCCAGCAGCCAAAGGTACTTCTCGATGTAGGACCAGATCATGAGCGAAGGATGTAGAGAAGACCAGAGGCGCGCCCTCTACAGGAAGCGCAACATTGGGCCGCAGCAGGCAGGTAACGTGTTTCGCGTCGGAAGCCCGCAGGGCTGGTGGAGGAGCCTTCTGTACGGCGGGCATGCCGATCACAATCACTGACTTGGGGTTCTCAAACGATGGTGGCGTGTTCAACCTGAGATTCAATGCTTCGTTCTGCGGAAAGGCAATGGCCGGAATATAGGAGTAGTGCGCCGTGTGCAGATTACTCATGATCCGAACAACATCGACGATCGAACCCACATAGGCGCTGTACATCCCTCCGCCGGCCATCTGCGTGGTACTTGCGGAGTTGATCAAATCAGAACTTGCACCGCTCGTCAGCGAATTCACAATCGATTGTCCGTGCCCATCATCTAGAAGACTCTGGCTTCCGGACTGCGTCAGGCAGGCGTACTGTGCATCCACAGGCTTCTTGAAACAGTCCGGATTTGGTTTGAGATTTAAAGTGCGCGCGAGAAGATCCGAGTGCTCTGCGATAGCTTTCGTGTCGTCCGGCGGAACCTTCCGCATCTCGTCCAGATATTTCTCTATTCGAGCCTGCTCGAATCCTGCTTCGTTCAAATCCTGCGTTGCCCTTACAAAGACGCCGGGCCGTGCACGGATGGCTGATCGTAACGCGCTGATATCACCGCTTGTTTCGGGTGCAAGTAGTAGCAGCACCTGCTGCGCCCCTGGTGGAACGATGATCTCCGCCCCTTCTGCTTTGATCTTCTTGTCCCACGTCTGGATCTTAACGATCCAGTTCTCTGGGGGGGGATTGGTGGTTCCGCGCAGGAAGACGGCTACCAGCAGATATTTGACCGATTGTGTCTCCGGAAGGTCAGCATGAAGCCAGAGATGGTCGCCTTCAAGAAGATTTGGGACCGCCGCGATAGGGAGTGATTTACCCTCTCGCGTGACTCGCACGTCCAACTTTGGGCCACTGAGATCGAATCTCGCGGTATCTCCCGCGAACAGAGAGGGAGAGAAGCAAAGGCATGTGAGTGATGCTAGAACGCCAAATCGTGCAAATGGAGCCATGGTCCCATTCTAGACGGCCTCGGAGTCGCTTGCGCCGCAGGATTCATGCAGGTGACGACGCAGCTACCGTCGCCGACTTGAGGCATGGTCGCTTGCGATGACTCCATCGCGAATGGTGACGATGCGGTCTGCAAACTCGGCAATGTCAGGTTCGTGGGTAACCAGGACGATGGTGTTGCCCTTGGCGTGGAGATCCTCAAACAACGCCATGATCTCAACGCCCGTCTTCGAGTCCAGATTGCCGGTAGGTTCATCCGCAAGAATAATAGACGGCCGGTTGACTAGCGCACGGGCGATGGCCACACGCTGCCGCTGACCTCCAGAGAGCTCGTTGGGTTTATGCATCATGCGTGTGCCGAGATTTACCGACTCAAGAACCGCTTTTGCTCGAGCTGTTCGCTCACTTGCGGGTGTGCCGTTATAGATGAGGGGAAGTTCAACATTGTGCAGAGAGGTCGCACGAGCGAGCAGGTTGAAGGTCTGAAAAACGAATCCGATCTCTTTATTACGAATGCGAGCTAGTTCGTCGTCGTTCAACTCGGAGACATCGTGGCCATTCAGCCAATACCTGCCCTGTGAGGGAGAATCCAGGCAGCCGATGAGGTTCATGAGCGTGGACTTGCCGGAGCCGGATGGTCCCATAATAGCGACGTACTCATTCTGACGTATGCGTAGGTTCACCCCGCGCAGAGCATGCACCTCTTGGTCGCCCATCGAGTAGGTCTTCCAGAGGTTATCCGTGACAATGATATCGCCGGGTTGGGGACCCTTCGCTGGCAGGTCTTCGAGGCTTGATTCAAGTTCTGAGATCATCGCGCGTACTCTCCCCGTCATTATACAGTTATGGATACGTATCGTTGGGTCTGGCGGTTCCCAATAAGTCGATCTTGCTCTACTCAGTTGGAGCTGTCGCCTCAGGTGTATTGTCCGCTTTTACGATGGTACCGCTCTTCAAGGCACGCAGCACCTTGTAAGCTCCCGTGACAATCTCCTCACCCTGGGTGAGGCCGCTGAGTACCTCAATCTCCGTTGCTCCTGTAATGCCCGTGGTCACGGGTGAGAAACTCGCACGGGATTTTCCGTGATCGGTCGTCAGTTTATAAATGCCCTGCACCACACGCGGCCGTGCGCCGGCAGCAGCATCCGGCGCTCCAGGCTTAGGTTTACCCTCGTTGGCGGCTAGGTTTTTTTCGGCATCGGGATCACGCTCGACGAGTGCTTGAATGGGAATCGTAAGGACCTCGGGACGATGGGCCGTAGTGATCTTTGCTGTCGCGGAAAGACCAGGACGGAGTTGATCCGAGCTGTCATCCAGCGTGACGACCACCTTGAAGTCCTTCGCCTCCTCCGTTCCCGTGGTGCTCTGGCTTGTCGCAATGCCAGTGGTCCGCAGGAGGGCTTGATCTCCAACCTCTGTCACGTGGCCCTTGAAAGACTTGCCTGGCAGCGCATCGACCGTCACCTCAGCCGGTTGGCCGAGCCGAACGTTCACAATGTCGGTCTCGTCGACTTTTACCTCCGCAGTGATCACGGACATATCAGCCAAAGTCATCAGCGTTGATCCTTCAGCGTTCTGAATACCGACCACGACGGTTTCACCTTCTCGAACCGGAACGTTCGTGACAAGACCGTCGAATGGCGCACGGCTTACCGTCTTGTCCAGCGCGTCATAGTTTGCACGTTGGCTGGCAACTGTCTGGTTGACGTGGGCACGGGCGGAGAGTGTCTGCGCCTGCGCCTGATTCTCCGCCGCCTGTCTTTGCTCCAGAGTGGCACTCGCCATATCGTAGGCGGCCTGCTTCGCGTCGAAGTCTTGCTTCGAAATCAGCTTCTCTTCGTAGAGCGAGTGAGCCCTCGTGTAATCCAGCTTCTTCTGCTCGAGGTCGGCAACAGCCTGCTGGACGTTCGCGGCAGCCGTTCTCTCTGCCGCCACGTTGGACAGGACATCTGTCTTAGAAGAGGCTATGGTCGCCTGCTGTGCTGCGACCGTCGCGGACGGTTGCACGTTTTCGATGGTGGCCAGAACGGCACCTTGTCTGACGTGGTCGCCTTCTTTCACGTCCAGCTTGGTAATGCGGCCAAAGGCGGTCGCGCCCACGTTGACATAAGTCTTTGGCTTGATCTGCCCGGTTCCGCTCACCATGGAAACGAGATCTTGCCGCGTGACCTTGCTGGTTGTGACCTTTTGAATGCTCGCGTCTCTATGCCGAATCACGCCAAAGACGACGGCGCCCGCGACGAGAAACAGACCGACGATCAGGAGAATCTTCTTAATGGTCATAGGCCAACCGTGACAGGGAAGAGTGAAGGAGGTAGCGAACAGCCGGGAGCGAAGTGCGAGAGCACATGTGGTTCAAGCGTCACCTGTCAGAATCGAAACAGATTATATACAGCCCGATTCGAAAGTCTGTCATCAAAGATGCGCTCTTGTCCGGGAGGCTTTATAGGCCGTAGAATGAGGGCGTTGATAGGAGCACCCCCGGGATGAACCAGAGTCACCGCCGTACCGTCGCAGTTGCGCTCTTCGCGCTCGCTTTTCTGTCGTTCCGGATGCCGTCAGCGTCTGCACAGGAAAGCACAGGGACGGACGCCGTGACAAAGGCACCTGTTCAGGAAGAGAAGCCTGATCCCCTGAAGCGCCGATTGAGCGACAAGGAGAAGATCAAGCAGCACAAGGACCTACAGGGAGAACTGAAGGGCAGTTATAAAACCTGGCTGGATCAGGACGTGCGCTGGATCATCACGGATCAGGAGATGCAGGCATTCAAGGCCTTGGGTAACGATGAAGAACGCGACCAGTTCATTGAGAACTTCTGGTTGCGGAGAAACCCGAACCCCGACTCGCCAGACAACGAGTACCGAGAGGAGCACTACGCCCGTATCGCTTATGCGAATGAGCATTTCGCGGCTGGAAAGCCAGGCTGGCGAACAGATCGTGGACACATTTATATTGCGTATGGCAAGCCGGATAGCATTGACTCTCACCCAAGCGGCGGCAACTACGAGCGGCCCATGGAAGAAGGTGGCGGCAGCACGTCGACCTTCCCCTTTGAAGTTTGGCACTACCGCTACTTAGAGGGCATCGGCGACAACATTGACGTCGAATTCGTCGACACCTGCATGTGTGGCGATTACCACATGACACTGGATCGTTCAGAGAAGGATGCGCTTAAGCACACGCCCGGCGCAGGACAGACCCTCTACGAGCAGACAGGTCAGGCGAAGCAGGCTGACCGCTTCGCAGGCGGAGGTCTTGAGCAGCTCGGTGCAGGTCCGATGAGTCAATCGAACCAAAGCAAGCAGTTCGATCGTCTGAATACCTACTCCAAGCTAATGGGTGCACCCCAGATCAAGTTCAAGGATCTCGAAGCCTTTATGGCAACGTCGAAGATCTTAACGGGCCCCCCGTTTCTATTCGACGTCAGGACCGATTACGTCAAGGTGACGAACGACACGGTCCTCGTTCCGCTCACGCTTCAAATCCGTAATCGCGACGTCACTTTTTCGAACAAGGATGGCGTCGCCATCGGTACTGTCAATATCCTGGGTAGGGTCTCAAACCTGAATCATCGGGCGGTTCAGACGTTTGAAGACACAGTTAACGTGCAGGTTCCGAGTGAACTTCTCTCCCGTACCCAGAACAATGTGTCTGTTTGGTGGAAGTCACTCCCGATGCGCCCAGGTCTTTATAAGATCGACATCGTTATCAAGGACGTTAATGCGCCCGACCACATAGGAACATGGCGGCGAAGCGTCAATGTACCCAAGTACGACGATGACAAGCTTTCGGCATCATCTTTGATCTTGGCGGACCAGATGGAACGCGTCCCTTCGAAGGACATAGGTGCGGGGAATTTTGTCATCGGCAACACTCGTATCCGACCCCGCGTTCCTCCGGGTATTGCTGCTCCAGTTACGTTCCATCGCGCTCAGAGTCTGAACTTCTGGATGCAGGTCTACAATTTGGGCATTGACGAGAAGAGTAAACAGAATGCTGCTACCGTTGAGTATCAGATCGTTGACTTGGCAACGAACAAGCTTCTCCTCGATACGCAGGAATTGACTTCCAAAATCAGCCCGAATGCAGACCAGGTGACGTTGGAGCGGAGCGTTCCGCTTGCGAGTTTGCAGCCAGGCAAGTATCAGGTGACCATCAAGGTAAACGATGGAGTCTCAAAACAGCAGATCGCAGAGTCTGCGCCCTTTGTAGTGGATTAGGCACTGCTGTTCGTACTGTCGACGATCGTGTCGATCCTAACTCAGGATCGCGGCAGAGCAGATTTAGGCCCTCCACGGAAGCGTATTAGGAGGCTCCTCTCTGGAGCAAGGCCAACGACGCACGGGTGATCCTGTGCTGTATCGAACAAGACAATTCGTCCAGTCGCTCTCTCTCCTGTTGCTGGCTTTTGCCGGCCAAGCAGTTGCTCAACGAGCGGCCGAGGTGAGCGGTGTTGTTCGCGACACGCACGGAAAGCCGCAGATGGGCGTAATGATCGAATTGCTTGGAGCGGGCACCTCGATCACAGCCTTAACAGATTTACAGGGTCACTATCAGATCCGGGATGTCGTTCCCGGGGTGTATCAGCTTCGAGCTACTGCCGCGCTCTATCTTCCGAGTCTCAGGCGGCAAGTGCGGCTTGGAATGGGCACCCGGCCTGTCGTGAACCTTATGATGAGCGGCATCTTTGATGAGGCAACTTGGATCTCGACCAGCCACTCCAGGCCGGATAACCCAGAAGATTGGAAATGGACCTTGCGGTCGCCTGAGAATCGCCCGATGCTGCGGTTCGCGTCGGATGCCGATAGGCTGTCAGTGTCAGGTGACGAAGCTCGCGTGCAGCAGGGGGAATCTCGCGGGTCCTTTTCGATTGGAGCGTCACGTGGCGGCTTCGGCAGCTCTGGGAATCAAGGAACGCTGACGGTGCTGCACCGTTCAGCCGATCAAGCGCGAACGTTAGGCTTGCGCTCCTCGGTCGCACGAACCGAGAACAGCGCAGCGTCTGGAGCGGTGAGTCTTTCCACGATGTTCGAATCGAACGCAGGCGGTCTTGGGAAGCACCGTGTTGACGTAAGAGTGCGTACCTTTCCGCAGGTGCGCGATATGAGCGGAAACGCGTTGATAGAGTTAGCCGCTACCTCAGCGGAGCAGATGGGCATAGGCGACTTCGCCGCGCTTGAGATCGGGAGCGAGACACAGCTTTTGACCACGGGAACAAGCGTCCTGATAACTCATCCCTTTGTGCACCTCACCTCCAGACCGATCGCAGGCTGGACCGCCAGCTACGGCTTTTCGACTCAGCGCGGACTCGCCCACTACGGTGATGTCGGTACGGACTTCGAGGATGTGCCAACTGTCATACGCGGCGGCGGGAAGCTGGGAACAGATTCTGGGTGGCATCAGGAGATAACTGCCGGCCGGAACCTTGGGAGAGCTAAGATACGTCTGGCCTATAGCCGCGACGCAAATCGTAGGACAGCGCTTACGGGAAGATTTGCGAGTTCCGCCGTCGAACTGCAAGCTTCACCTCGTGATGGTGCAGCGTCCGCGGTACCCTTGGTGTCTGATGTCAGCAATGGAACCTTTCGGATATTTGCTCGAGGCTACGATGCTAATGGTGGCAGCATGGCAATCGACGTTCCGCTTAGCGAGGACTTCTCCGTCTCGGCTGGATATCTAACCAACCGTGCACTTGAATCGTCGCCAGATCTTCCCTCTGCAGGTTCCGGATACTTCCGAACGGCCCGGACGCAATCCGTGTCGGTGGCTTTCACTAGCCGGGTGACGAAGTCTGGAACACGAGTCAGTGCCTCTTATCGCTGGCAACCCGCAAGAACGATCAGCACACTTGCGCCTTACGAAACTGCGGGTAGTTCGCCGTACTTGTGCGTTCACATTCGTCAACCTTTTGCGAAGACCAAGATCTCACCTGCTATGGAATTTACTCTGGATGGCAATAACCTGCTGCAGGAGGGCTACGAAAGCTACTCTCTTGAGCGGCAGGAGGCAGTTCTGGCGAGTGCCTTGCAGGAGCTTCGTGCTGGGCTGAACTTTACGTTCTGAAGTAGTCTGCAACTTACTCCGCCTGTCGCGAACCCCGGTAAGGTTCACTTCATCCAGACTTCAAGGCGGGGTCTTGCCTCAATCGAAGAGCCCGACATCTGGACCAGCGCTACTCCGTCGTTACGGCTTTTACGAGGTTGCGAGGACGATCTACATCCAAACCGCGCTGTAACGACATAAAGTAAGCAAAGAGCTGAAGGGGAACCACTTCGAGAATCGGGAGCAGAGCCTCGGTGGTCTTGGGAACAAAGACAACGTTTGACGCAATCGACTCGATCTCCTCGTCACCCTCGGTAGCAATAACAAGAGCATTGATGCGCTGGCGAGCGATGTCTTCGAGCAGCTGGATGGATTTACGATATCGCACCATCGACGATGGATCTTGGTCGTCGCGGGTAGCAATGATGACCACCGGGGCACCCTCACCCAGCAATGCGTTAGGACCATGCTTGAGCTCGCCTGTTGGATAAGCTTCGGCATGGATGTAGGACACTTCCTTGAGTTTCAGAGCGCCCTCGCGGGCGATGGGGTAATGGAGAGCTCGGCCGAGAAACAGGAAGGCCTCCGCATCGACAAACTTCTCGACCACCTGCGACAATCGCTTTTCCCAAGCTGGAAGGCTGGAAGCGATGATGTCGGGCACGGTGGCGAGCTGTCTGAGGTCTTCGGCGACTTCGGGAGCGGAAAGACGACCGCGCTCCCGGCCTAGCAGAAGACTCAAGAGGTGCAGAAGGACGAGCTGAGTGGTGAAGCTTTTAGTCGCGGCGATAGCGATCTCTTTGCCCGCGCGGGTGAGCAGGGTGGCATCGGCCTCGCGAGCCATGGTGGAGCCTTCGACATTGGTGATGGAGATGGTACGGGCGCCCCGGCTGGTGGCTTCGCGAAGCGCGGCAAGGGTGTCGGCTGTCTCGCCGGATTGGGAGAGGACCAGGACGGAAGGGGCCTGGAGGGTGTCGTAGCGGCGGTACGGGTATTCGCTGGCGTATTCGACGTCCACCGCGACGCCCGAGGCCTCTTCGATCATGATCTCGCCGGCCAGGCCGGCGTGGCGACTGGTGCCACTGGCGGCGACGATCAGGCGGTCTGTGATGCCGTTGGGACCGCGGAGTGCACTGCGGACGGCGGCCCAGGCCTCGCTGTTGAGGACGTCGCCGGAGACGTAGGCGGCGAGGGTTTCCTCGATGGCGCGGGGCTGCTCGTAGATCTCGGACAGAGTGACGTGGGTACGCGGTGCGCCCGTGACGGTGGAGGTCGATTCGCTCATGACCCTATGATGGCATGTCCGCAAGATGGGATCCGCGGGAGAATCGGGTGAGGAGCGAACGGGATGGAGGCACACATAACACGAGTGCCGCGGATCACAGCGGCTGATGCGGCGGGCAGGGCGAGACTGCAACGAGCGGTGCGACGGATGCGATCGCCGTGGGTGCTGCTCCAGATGTTGCTGACCGCGGTGTGTGCGGCGGTCCTGGCGCTGTGGCTGGAGATTCCTGACCAGTCGATCGCGGAGACCACGCTTTCGTTCTCGATCGCGATCGGCGGCGTGCTCGCGGTGCTGCTGGCGGAGAGCTATGTGTTGCGGCTGGTACGGCGGCGGGGCGGGGAGCGCGTTGCGGCGTGGAGGGGGGCGGTGCTGCTGGCCGGGCTGGGGCTGCTGTACTGGTTGGTGGCGACCGTCTTCGATGTAGGGGAGATGCGGGATGTGCGGCGGGCGGCGGCGTGGTCGCTCGAGCCGCGGATCAGTGCCGCGGTGAGTGCGGATACGTTGCTACTGCTGCAAGGATCTCTGTGGTGGCTGCTGCGCTTTCTGCTGATGGCGGCGCTGCTGCCGTTTGCGATGGAGGGGGCGGCGACGGGGATGCGGGGACGATGGATCCGCCGAGCCGTGTGGCTGTGGCTGGAGCCGCTCTACTGGTGCATAGCGCTGGGATGTGCGGTGCTGGCGACGATGGTGACCGAAGGCATGCTGGGATTCCGGCCACATGTGCCGCTTATGGTGGAGGTTCTGCTGACGGTGCTGAAGGTGGTGGTGATCTTCGTGGCGGACGTGGGACTGCTGTGCTTTACGCTATCGCTGACCGGAACGTTTCTGCGGGATGCGCAGCTGATCATGCCGGGAGCGCCAGGAGCGCGCCCCAGTTCAGGCCGGCGCCGAAGGCGGTGAAGACCAGTGGGGCGTCGAGGGCTGGATTGTTGGCGTGCCACTCTGAGGCGGCGATGAGCATGGAGGCGGACGAGGTGTTGCCGTAGCGGGCGATGTTGGTGAAGAAGCGGGCGCGGTCGATGCTGGTGGCGCGGGCGACCTTGTCGATCAGGTTGAGATTGGCTTGGTGCATGAGGACGTGGCCGACGGCGGCGGGGGCGAGGCCGTGCTGCTCGAGCAGGGTGGTGATGGCGCGGGGAATCTTGCGCGAGGCCTGGAGGATGACCGCGCCGCCTTCCATGTGGAGCAGGCCGTCGGCGATGAAGAGGATCTCGGAGGCGTTGCCGTCGGTGTAGAGGGTGTGGCCGACGATGCGGGCGAAGCCCTGGGTGGGATCGACGAGGGCGGCGCCGGCGCCGTCGCCGAAGAGGATGGCGGTGTTCTTGCCTTCGGGCGTGCGCTCGACACGGCGCGACATGATCTCGGAGCCGATGACGAGGACACGGCCTACAGCGGGGGCCAGGGCGTCGGCGAGGGCGAGGCCGGTGAGCGAGCCGGCGCTGGCGACGGGGATATCGAGGGCGGGTGTGGAGGTGAGGCCGAGGCCGGCGGCGACGGTGGCGGCTGGTCCGGGGCAGAAGCGGTCGGCAGAGCCGCTGGAGACGATGAGCATGCCAAGGTCCGCGGCGGCGACGCCGGCGTTGGCGAGGCAGTGCTGTGCGGCGCGCAGGGCGAGGGTGGCGACGGTCTCGTCCGCGGCGGCGTAGCGGCGTTCGTGGATGCCGGAGACGTCGACGATCCAGCCGGGATCGACGTTGCAGGCTTGCGCAAGCTCGTCGTTGGTGACGATGCGCTCGGGGAGGTAGTGGCCGAAGGCGTGGAGGAAGGGCATGGAGCTCCTGGTCGCTGACGGGGTAGGCTGCCCCCGGGTACTTTGTGGGCAAAGTCTTCAGGGGACTGTGCTTAGGCCTGGACCTATGGAGGTCCTCAGGTCAGGCGGTTCGATGGTTGTGGCCGGGTGAAGGAAGGGATCTCTCCACTTCGCTCCGCATCGGTCGAGATGACGGGCGCTGGATGCTTCGCTTCGATCGGGATGCGAGGCGATTGTGCTTCGGTGCTGGGATGGCGGTCCGCTGCGCGCTTCGCTTCGGTCGAGATGAGGGTGTTGGCTGTGCTTATAAGCGTACGTGAGGCGCCTAGTAGATTGCGCCAACCGGTGGGACGTGCGGCTCACTTTCCTTTGGCTTCGAGGTAGGTTTCCACCTTCTCGATGGTGTCGAACTTGCGGGCGGAGAGGTCGGAGTCGGGGACGGTGACGGAGAACTCCTGCTCGAGGCCGCTGACGAAGTCGGGCAGGGCGAAGGAGTCGAGGAGGCCGGAGCCGAAGAGGCTCTCGTCGGGGGCGGGGTTGACGTCGGTGCCGGCTACGGCGTGGAGAACTTTGAGAATTCCGGGGCGGGTGTCCATGGCGGTGGTTCCTTTCGGGTGCTGGTTTGACGGATGTTGGGGCCGAGGGTCGGGAAGCAGGTCCTTCGCTACGCTCAGGATGACAAACTTTGGTGAGGTCGAGGGTTGGGAAGCGGGTCCTTCGCTGCGCTCAGGATGACGAGCTTTGGTGAGGTCGAGGGTTGGGAAGCGGGTTCTTCGCTGCGCTCAGGATGACGAGGTTTGGGTGGGCAGTGAAGACCTGCCGGAGCTACTGGCTGGGGTCGGCTGGGCTGGAGGTTATGGGATGGCTGGCGCCTGCTGTGTGGCTGGCGGTGTGGCTGGAGGGATCGGCGAGGGAGAGACCGTGGGCCTTGCGATAGCTATCGTAGCCGGAGAGGAGATCGGCCATGAGGGCATCGGCGAGGGCGCGATAGCCTTCGCCGGTGAGGTGGGTGTGATCGGGCTGGGCCCACCCGGCGTAGACCCAGCGCTGCATGGAGCCGAAGCCGCCCATGCGCAGCTGCTGGTTCCAAAAGGCGCAGTCGTGGGTGCGACAGACGGCGCGCTGGGCGTCAAGGATCGGCGCGGTGCCGGGGAAGGGCGCGAAGCCGCGACTGTGGCGGCCGACGCGGGCGGCAATGGCGCGGTCGGTGGGACCGAGGACCAGCACGGAAGCATTGGGGAGCTGGGCGTGGATCTTGTCGACGATGCTCGCGAAGCTGGCGGAGTAGGTCTCGGGATCGGAGCGGGCAGCGGCTTCGTTGGTGCCGTAGGCGAGAACGACGAGGTTGGCATCGGTCTGGCGGAGGTAGGTGGTGAAGAGGGTCTGGTTCCACCGGAGGATGAGGGGAGCGACGGCGCCGTTGATGCCGATGGACTCCCAGGTGGCACCGGGCTCGAGGGTGGTGAGGCCGAAGAGGCGGACGGGACCGTTCGATTCGGTAGCAACGACGAAGTGGTGGTCGTCTTCGTCCGCGCTCTCGGGACAGGTGTAGCTAAAGGTGCCGGGGGTGGGGGCGCTGGCGTCGGTGGGGAGATCGGCGATGACGGTGTCGTTGTCGGTGATCTTGAGGCCGCCGCCGCCGGGCTGCTTGAGGAAGTCGAGCTGGAGTGAGGTGCAGGGGGCGTCGAGGGTGACGAACTCGCCGGGACGGCTGGTGGTGATGGCGACGCCATCCATGCCGAGGAGGGTGTCGCCGAGATCGGAGAAGTGGGTACCGAGAGTCTGCCAGCCGCCGGACTGCGACCGCTGGGAGCCGAGGATGCGGTACCCGGCGAAGGGGTGGCCGGCGTAGGAGAAGCCAACGGAGCCATTACCGAACTGGCGCTGGAGGACGCGGCGGGCTTCGCCGGTGAACATATCGGCGGCGGTGTGGGAGTCGCCGAACTGGAGGACGCGGACGGTGCTGGTGGCCGGGTCCTGCTGGTGTTCAGCCAGGGTGGCGAAGAAGCGGTTGAGGGCGGCAGGGTAGGAGATGGCGGTATTGCCGCGGGAGAGGGTGGTGGCGATGGTGCTGATGGTGTCCAGACGGGAGACGGGATCGACGTGGACGAGGTGGCGGGTTTGGAAGCGGGATCTGGTGGTGCGGGGGGTAAGGGGCTTCTTCGAGGAGCGCGTGCCGTGTGGGATCGACCGACTGGCAACGTGAGACTTCGCGCTGAAGGCCGACTTCGCTGCCGGCTTCTTCTTCAAGGGCGGAGCGGTGGCTCGGACGCTGAGGGGAGCGAGCAGGAACAGAAGCAGGGCGATGCCGAGATAGGGGGGCTGCGATGCGGGGAGGAAGTGCAGGGGCCTGGTAGTCATCGTCCTCCGGTATCAGATGAGTTTGACGGATCTGCGGAGGTTGGGGAAGTTTGGGGCGGTGTGGGGGTTGCGGCGGAGGGTTTTTGGGGCTGAGGGGATGCAGACGAGGGATAGTGCGGGGCGGCATTTTCGTTGACAGAGGAGCGGAATACAGGGGTTTCTCCACTCCGCTCCGCTCCGGTCGAAATGACGGCATCTCTCGCGGCGGCGCTTCTGGTGGCGGCATCTTTCGGGATGGAAGGTTTGGCGGTCGTGGATGCAGCGGGTACGTCGGCGGGATAGGGCGAGCCTGCGTGCCCGTGGGCTTCTTTCCAGCGAGCATAGCCGAGGTCGAGGTTGGCGATGAGCTGCTGAGCGACGATGAGGGCGCCCTGGGGGGTGGGGTGGATGAGGTCGGCGGTGACGAGGCGGGGCTTGGCGGCAGTCCAGCGGGACATGGTGCCATCGCCGCCCATGGCGTTGAAGGTGTCAAAGAACCCGCAGTGCAGATCGGCCGCGACGCGCTGCTGGATGGCGATGATCTCCGGGATGGTGGCCATGGTATGGATCTCGTTGAGGCCGCCGCGCTCGCCGCGATCCATGGGGCTCATGATGAGGATGGGCACGTCGGGCAGGGCGCTGCGGAGCTTGGCGATGGCGAGGCGGAGTTCGGGCTCGTACTGCTTGGAGACGAAGCTCGCGAAGGTGCTTTCGTTGGTGCCGTAGTTGATGATGACGAGCGAGGGTGCGGCGTGCTGGAGCTCGGCGGCCCAGGCGGTGGGGGAGAAGGTGCGGGAGATGACGGTGGTGGAGGCGCCGTTGAGGCCGAGCGAGTCGTAGAGGACGCCGGAGTTGCCGCGACGGAGGTCGATGCCGGCGAGTTTGACCTGGCCGCCCGAGACGGAGAGGCTGAGGGTGCTGGTGCCGGGAGGAAGCGGGATGAGCTGGTCTGCAGGAGTGTCTGAGGGGCCGTCGGTCGAGATAGTGGCGAGGGGGTTGCCGTCGGCGGAGAGGGTGACGGAGCCGCCGTTGGGTTCGGTGAGGAACTGGAGGTCGGCGGCGGTGAGGGTGCGGTCGGTGGGGGTGTCGGCGAGCTTGAGGGTGCTGGTGGCGCCGGGTTCGCCGACCAGGGTGGCGCCGCCGAGGCCGTAGGTGCTCTGGCGCATGGAGCCGACGCCGGTGAGGGACTTCCAGCCGTGATCGGAGACCGTGATGCCGCGATGGCCGTACCAGGCCCAGGGCTTGGCGATGAGATTGAAGCCGGGGCCGGCATCGCCGAAACGCTGTTGGAGGAGGGCGCGGGCGTCGCCGGTGATGAGGTCGGCGGTGGTGGGGGAGTCGCCGTAGTGGAGGATGGTGACGACTTCGGGTTTGCGACGGGTTTCGAGGTTGTAGAGCGAGGCGAAGAAGGAGTCGAGGGCATGGCTGTCGTCGATGAAGACAGCGGAGATGGGGGTGGGGGTGCCGGGTTTGGCGGGGGTGGCTCGGGTCTGGGTCTGCTCGGCGGGCTGCTGGATGCCGTTGAGGGGCTGGGTAGGACTGACTGGGATGGGGGCGTGGGGGACGTGGAGCTCGGCGGCCTCGCGGAAGATGGTGGGAGAGAGGCCGGCGGTGGGGTCTTTGAGGCGATGCCAGGCGTAGAGGAGGGCGGTTGCAGTGAGCGCGGCGAGGGCGGCTTTGCGCGGGAAGGCGGGGCCGGGTGGCTTGGTGGGCGTGAGCGGTGAGGTCGAGGTCGCCATGCTGGGTTAGAAGTTGCCGTAGACGAAGGGCGCGGAGCCCTTGCCGGCGAAGGTCTGGATGAGCAGGATGAGGGCGGCGAGGGCGGCGCCCTGGGCCCAGAAGGGAAGCGCAGCGGCAAGTCTTTCGGACCGGCTGAAGGTGATGGGTGGAAGGCAATGAAGGACGACGGCCAGGGCCATGACGCCGAGGACGGGGAGGGAGAGATTCTCGGTGCCGAAGGTAAGGGAGCGGATCTGGTTGACGACGGCGAGGGCCTCAGGGACGGAGGCGGCGCGGAAGAAGATCCAAGTGAAGCAGACGAAGTTGAAGGTGAGGAAGGTGCCGAGGATAGTGCCGGCGAGAGTGGGCTTGCGGCGGCCGGGAGCCTTGCCGCGGGCGCGGGCGCGCTGCCAAAGGAAGACGGTGGAGAGGCCGAGGCCGTGGAGGGCGCCCCAGAGGAGGAAGGTCCAGGCGATGCCGTGCCAAAGGCCGCCGAGCAGAAAGGTAATGCAGAAGGCGGTGCAGTAGCTGAGGCGGAGCCACTGGCGGCTTTTGGGGATGGGGTCGAAGACGTAGTCGGTGAGCCAGGAGGAGAAGGTGATGTGCCAGCGCTTCCAGAAGTCCTGGAGGTTGAGAGCGAGGTAGGGACGGCGGAAGTTTTCGGGCAGCTCGATGCCGAGGAGGAGGGCGACGCCGAGGGCGAGGTCGGTGTAGCCGGAGAAGTCGAAGAAGAGCTGAAGGGCGTAGCCGTAGACGCCGACGAGATTCTCGAGGCCGCTGTAGAGGGTGGGGGTGTCGAAGATGCGGTTGACGAGGTTGTCGGCGAGGTAGTCGGCGATGAGGAGCTTTTTGACCAGGCCTGTGGCGATGAGGAGAAGGGCGCGGGCGGCGAGCGCGTTGTCCAGGCGGAAGGGGGCGGCGACCTGGCGGAGGAGTTTGGCCTGGCGGGGGATGGGGCCGGCGAGGATGGATGGGAAGAAGAGGGCGGAGGCGAGATAGGTGAGGAGGTCGGAGGTGGGCTTCGCATCGCCGCGGAAGACATCGATGGTGTAGCTGAGGGATTGGAAGCAGTAGAAGGAGAGCGAGAGGGTGAAGAGCCAGGAGAAGCGGTCGTTCGCGACGAGCGGGAGGGTCTTGAGGGTGACGAGGGCTCCGAGATTGAGGAGAAAGGATAGAGCCAGGAGGATGCGGCGGTGGACGGATGGCGCGGTGGGCATGGAGCGGGCGAGGCCGAAGTCGATGCTGGCGGCGATGCCGAGGAGGAGATAGACGGGGCCGAACTTGAGGAGGAAGAAGCAGTTGGCCAGGAGCAGGAGGAGCTGCTGCCAGCGACGGCTGGGCGCGGCGGCCCAGAAGAGCAGGCACACGACGAGGAAGAAGGCGAAGAAAGGCGGCGTGCTGAGCAGCATGAGGGCGTTCGCGGGAGACCCGGGGCTTGCCAGAGCGGGCGAGGGGCTAGTGCAAGATCATCACGAAATGCGCGGGTGTGCAACGATCGGACCGGAAATTTGTGGTGGTGGAGTGCCTCGGATGAGTCCCTGGCGGGGATCTGGATCGGCTCTCGCGAAGGGCGGTTGAGCTTGCCACCCTGGGATCTGGTTAGTAAACTCCTAAGAGCACTTCAACGGTGGAGAAAGCGCAGGTATGTTTGACTCTTTCCTTTCCTAAGGTGATAGGAACTGTGGTTTTGATGGCGACCGGCAGTGTCGGTCTTGGATATGCAACCACGCACCTTTTGACTCCGGGGTCGGCGACGATCCGGACGCAGTTGACACCACCATCACCGGCGGTTCCGAAGGTGCAGGTGAAGGCCAAGAAGAAGCGGCAGTTTCTGGCTGGAATCGCCTCCTGGTACGGCGAGGTTCTGGACGGCCATACGACCGCAAGTGGAGAGATCTTCCACAAAGAAGCGATGACGGCATGTCACCCCACCCTGCCGTTTGGGACTCTGGTTCGCGTGATCAATCTGCGCAACCGTAAGTCGGTAGTGGTGCGGATTACCGATCGCGGTGTGTTGTTTCCGGATCGTGTGATCGATCTGTCGTCCGGGGCTGCCATCAAGATCGGCATGCTACGGACGGGGGTTGCTCCGGTCCGTTTGGAAGTGTTGCGACCCGCTCGAGGCTAAGGCCTCGCGGGTGGTGGCAGGTGATCTTGTAAGTCCCTCGTGGATGAGTTACTTAAGCTTGATTTCCAGCGATTGTGCCGATTTCCGCAGCACCTGTCGTTACTAGACTGGTTCTGCCCGGGTGTCGCTGCCTGGAAAGTGATTGGAGCTCAAAGAGAGTCTTGTTCCTTTCTCCTGAAAGAGATGTCGGACCACTTGCGACGGTGGCATGAGGTAAGGGTTGCCCAGGCCGGGATGGGCTTAGGTGGTTTGGTTTGTGTGGGGTACCGGCGGGTTTTAGTGGTGGCTGGTGAGGGTCTGGATTTGCGACTTATCCACAACAGAATAGAGGTTGACTCGCAGCATGCCCCATATATAGTGGTGCTCACGCCATCCCTTCGTTATACTGAAGGGGTAGGCCGATCCCCTGAAGGACGTATCGGGGACGCTGTAACGAACCTCCCTAAGCTGATATGTTCTGGACGACTTAAAGGGTGGTTTTGCGTGGGTTTCGCTGAAGGGCTGCGGGGTTTGGTCGAGGTTGCGGTGCGGCGGTAGGAGTGGACCTGTCTGGTTGAGCAGATGAGGGCAGGCCCGAGATACGACCCTGGTGGGTGCTCCCGATGTGAGGAGCACAGGTGGCAGCGGGCTTCGGTTTGGCGACAGCTGCCGGTGACAGAACAGACGAAGGTGGGAGAACACGACAGATGGCGACAACGATGAACACGCAGAGGGAACTATCAGACCTGACGCCGAGCTTTCCGGCACGGGTTGAAGAGACGCAGACGATGCATGTGCGGAAACGCAACGGGGCGCTCGAGCCAGTGGATGTGAACAAGATTGTGAAGGCGGTGCAGCGAAGCGCGTATGGGCTGACCCATGTGGATGCGATCCGGATCGCGTCGAAGACGATCGGCGGACTGTATGACGGGGCGACGAGCCGGGAGCTCGATACGATCTCGATTGACACGGCGGCGAGCCTGATTGCGGAAGAGCCGCAGTACTCGAAGCTGGCGGCGCGGCTGCTGCTGCAGACGATTTTGAAAGAAGTGGCGAACCAGAACCTGCACAGCTTCTCGCAGTCCGTGGCGTACGGCCGGGCGGAGGGTGTGGTAAGCCCGGCGACGGCGGAGTTTGTGCAGACCCATCAGCGCAAGCTGAACCATGCGATCGACGAGACGCTGTCGGACCGGTTCGAGTACTTCGGGCTGCGGACGGTGTATGACCGCTACCTGCTGCGGGATCCGATCTCGCGCAAGGTGATCGAGACACCGCAGCACTTCTTTCTGCGCGTGGCGTGCGGGCTGGCGGGGACGGCGCACGAGGCGATCGAGTTCTACCGGCTGATTGCGAGCCACGACTATATGCCGAGCTCGCCGACACTGTTCAACTCGGGGACGAAGCATCCGCAGATGTCGAGCTGCTACCTGCATGACTCGCCGGGCGACTCGCTTGAGTCGATCTACGACGCGTACAAGAACGTGGCGCTGCTCTCGAAGTTCTCGGGCGGCATTGGCCTCGCGTTTCACCGGGTGCGCAGCGAAGGGTCACTGATCCGGGCGACGAACGGGCTTTCGAACGGGATCGTGCCGTGGCTGCGGACGCTCGACAGCTCGGTCGCGGCGGTGAACCAGGGTGGCAAGCGCAAGGGCGCGTGCTGCGTGTACCTGGAGCCGTGGCATGCGGACGTGGAGTCGTTCCTGGAGCTGCGGGAGAACACGGGCGATGTGAGCCGGCGGACGTACAACCTGAACCTGGCGAACTGGATACCTGACTTGTTTATGAAGCGGGTGAGCGAGGACGGGACCTGGTCGCTGTTTGACCCGAAGGTGGTGCCGCATCTGCCCGATCTGTACGGCGATGAGTTTGTCGCGGCGTATGAGAAGGCGGAGGAGGAGAAGCTCTTTGAGCGGCAGGTGAAGGCGCGCGAGCTGTACTCCCGCATGATGCGATCGCTGGCCGAGACGGGCAACGGATGGATGACGTTCAAGGATGCCTGCAACATCAAGAACAACCAGACGGGCAAGAACGGCAACGTGGTGCATCTTTCGAACCTGTGCACCGAGATCACCGAGGTGACGAGCAAGGATGAGACCGCGGTGTGCAATCTAGGCTCTGTGAATCTTGGCCGGCACGTGATGTATGACGAGGCTGGGAAGGCGAGCTTCGACTTCGCGAAGCTGGAGCAGACGGTCCGGACGGCGGTGCCGATGCTCGATCGCGTGATCGACATCAACTTCTATCCGATTCAGCAGGCGTCGAAGTCGAACTCGAAGTGGCGGCCGGTGGGTTTGGGCGTGATGGGCCTGCAGGATGTGTTTTTCCAGATGGGACTGGCGTTCGACGCGCCCGAGGCACAGGCGCTCTCGACGAAGATCCAGGAGGAGATCTACTTCCATGCGATGACGGCGAGCTGTGAGCTGGCAGAGCGGGACGGTGCGCACGAGACGTTTGCGGACACGCGGATGGCGGAGGGCAAGTTCCAGTTCGATCTTTGGAATGTAACTCCAAGCGATACAGATCGCTGGGATGCCTTGCGGGAGCGGATCCGGAAGAGCGGAACGCGGAACTCGCTGCTGATTGCGATTGCGCCGACGGCGACCATTGCCTCGATTGTGGGCTGCTATGAGTGCATTGAGCCGCAGATCTCGAACCTGTTCAAGCGGGAGACGTTGTCGGGCGAGTTCCTGCAGGTCAATCGCTACCTGATCGACGAGCTGAAGCGGCGCAATCTGTGGAACGAAGAGATGCGTATGAAGCTGAAGCTCTCGGAGGGATCGGTGCAGGGCATCGACGAGCTGCCGGCGGATCTGAAGCTGGTGTACCGGACGGTGTGGGAGGTTCCGATGCGGGGGCTGATCGACATGGCGAAGGCGCGCAATGCGTATATCGATCAGTCGCAGTCGCTGAATCTGTTCTCGGAGTCGCCGAACATTGGCCGGCTGAGCTCGATGTACATGTACGCGTGGCAGAGCGGGTTGAAGACGACCTACTACCTGCGCTCGCGGCCGGCGACGCGGATTGCGAAGACGACCGTGCAGTCGACCAAAGCGGAGCACACGCTGGCGCGGCCGGTGCCGACGGTGCCCTCGGTTGCGGCGAGTGTGGCGACGGCGGGACCGGTGAGTTCGGCGGATGCGGTGAGTTGTTCGCTTGAGAATCCGGAGAGTTGTGAGGCTTGCCAGTAGCGGCTGGGCGGAGGGGCGGGGCTCTTTCGAAAGAAGGGATCTCTCCACTTCGCTGCGCTTCGGTCGAGATGACGGTTCTTACTTGAGTGGCGAGAAGAGCCAAGGGATTTGTAACGGTTTAGAGAGCTTTTTAGGAGTGTGAGAGATGGCGACAGCACCAGTAGTGGAGCAGCACACAGCGGCGACGGCCCATACGTCGGCGTCTTCGGTTTCGGTTCCACAGCAGATCCTGGATCCGGGTCTTTGCCTGACGCTGCGGCCGATGGCGTACCCGGTGTTCTATGACATGTTCCGGGATGGCATTAAGAACACATGGACGGTGGAGGAGGTTGATTTCTCGACCGATCTCGTCGACCTGAAGCAGCGGTTGACGCCGGCGGAGGTTCACCTGATCCAGCGGCTGGTGGCGTTCTTTGCGACTGGCGACTCGATTGTGTCGAACAACCTGGTGCTGAACCTGTACAAGCACATCAACTCGCCGGAGGCGCGGCTGTACCTGTCGCGGCAGCTGTATGAGGAGGCCGTGCATGTGCAGTTTTACCTGACACTGCTGGACAACTATGTGCCGGATCCGGATGAGCGGGCGGCGGCGTTTGCGGCGGTCGAGAACATTCCATCGATCTCGAAGAAGGCCGACTTCTGCATGAAGTACATGGACTCGATCCAAGAGCTGGACACGCTCGAGACGAAGGATCATCGGCGGCAGTTTCTGCTGAACCTGATCTGTTTTGCGGCGTCGATTGAGGGCATGTTCTTCTTTGCGGCGTTTGCGTATGTGTACTTCCTGCGGTCAAAGGGGCTGCTGCATGGGCTGGCGAGTGGAACGAACTGGGTGTTCCGCGACGAGAGCTGCCATCTGGAGTTTGCGTTCGAGGTGGTGAACGTGGTGCGGCGGCAGGAGCCGGATCTGTGGGATGCGGGGCTTGAGAAGCAGATTGTCGAGATGCTGGAAGAGGCGATCGATGCCGAGGCGCAGTTTGCCGAGGATCTGCTGAGCGGCGGCGTGGCCGGGCTGAGCGTGCGCGATATGCGGGCGTACCTGGGCTATGTGGCGGACTCACGACTGGCGCGGCTGGGCATGGAGCCGCACTTCAAGACGAAGAATCCGTTCAGCTTCATGGAGCTGCAGGATGTGCAGGAGCTGACGAACTTCTTTGAACGGCGCGTGTCTGCATACCAGACGGCGGTGGCGGGCGAGGTTGGGTTCGGGGAAGACTTCTAGACGGGTCGACGCAAGAAGAGACAAGGGCGGAGACTTCGGTCCCCGCCCTTGTTACGTGTGGGGTGTTGATGGTTGTGGCGTTTTGACGGAAGGGATCTCTCCACTTCGCTTCGCTTCGGTCGAGATGACGAGTTTAAGGGGCTGCGGTCGAGATACGGGCTTATGGTGCGGGTGCTTCTGATTCGTTCGGGTCAGGCTTTGGTTTGCTTCATGGCGGCGTAGTTGCTGCTGACGCGGTCCCAGTTGATGACCTTCATGAAGGCGGCGATGTATTCGGGGCGGCGGTTCTGGTACTTGAGGTAATAGGCGTGCTCCCAGACGTCGATGCCGAGGACGGGGGTGTGGCCGAGGGTGAGGGGGCTGTCCTGGTTGGGGGTGGTCTCGATGGCGAGGGTGCCGGAGGCGTCGCGGGTGAGCCAGGCCCAGCCGCTGCCGAAGACGCTGGCGCCGGCTTTGGCGAAGGCCGCCTCGAAGGCGGAGAGGGAGCCGAATTTAGCGTCGATATCTTTGGCGAGCTCGGCCTTGGGGGCGGTGCCGCCGGACTTCGACAGAATGGGCCACCAGAAGGTGTGGTTGGCGTCACCGCCGCCCTGGTTGCGGACCGCCGTACGGACGGAGTCGGGGAGGGCGTTGAGGTTGGCGATGAGCTGCTCGGGAGTTTTGGTGGCGAGATCGGGGTGGCCGGCGACGGCGGCGTTGAGGTTGTTGACGTAGGCGGCGTGGTGCTTGTCGTGATGGAGGTGCATGGTTTCGGCGTCGATGTAGGGCTCGAGGGCGTCGTAGGCGTAGGGCAGCGGCGGGAGAGTGAAGGGGCCGGTGGGGGCGGGTGGCGCGGCGGCGGCGGCGGGGGTTTGGGAGGTGAGGGTTTCAGCGAGGCTGGAGGAGGCGAGGACGCAGCTGAGGGCACCGGCGGATTTGAGCAGGGAACGACGGTTCATGGGGCGAGCTCCTGAATGAGGGTCTGCGGGGATGGTACGACAGGGTGGCGGGGAGCGAGCTGAGGAGCGAGGCGCTTGCGGGAGGTCCCGAGTTGATGGACCCCCTGCGCGGCGGTGTACGTCAGCGCTTCGAGGCTCGTTTGCCGGGCTTTGCGTCGGAGCGGGATCCGGGCTGGTCTCCGTTTGATTTCGAGAGCTGCGGCGTCACGGGGTCGAGCTCTTCGGCGTCGTGCTCGTGGATGGAGGCGAGGGCCTCGGCGGCGCGGGCGAGCTCGAGGGCCTGACGAAAGCTGCCGTCTTCGAAGGCTTTGCGGGCGTCCTCGACGGACTGGCGGAGGAGCCGGTCGAGGGTGGTGCCGAGAGCGAGCTCGTGTTCTTCGGCGTGTTCGAGAAGCTTGCGGAACTCGCGGCGAACAGCTTCTTCGAGGTCGGCGGAGAGGGAGCTTGAGGATCGGGACTGGGCGACGACGGCGGCGAAGCTGAGGTGCTCGGCGGCGCGGAGGAGATCGGCTGCGGGACGAGCGACGTCGTGATCGATGCTGGCCTGCGCGAGACGGACGAGGGTGGTGATGCTGTCGGACTGGGTGAGGGTCTGGAGGGCCTCGACGCGGCCGAGGTGCTCGAAGGCGCGGCGGAGGTGTTTGCCGGCTCCCTTGCTGTCGTGCTTACCCACGTGCTTCTTGCCGGGTTTTTCTCGCTTTTCATGCGGCTTGTCTGGCTTCTCATCCGGGTGCTTGCTGTGAGGCGGGGGCGGGGCGTGTTTCTTGGGTGATTTTGCGGGCGGGGCGGACTTCTTTGCGAGTGCGGCTTTCTTGCTGGTGGGCATTGCGAGCGTCCTTGAGGTTGGTGGTGCGTGAGCGAGACCTTGCGGTCGGATGATACCGCGTTGCGGGGTTGGATGCTGTGGATTTGGCGATGGGCTCTAGCGCGTGGAGGCGTGGTCTGCGAGGAGACCGGCGGTGTCGAGGAGGGTGAGAAGGATGCGGCGGAGGGCGGTCTCGCGACCAGTGGGGTCGTACCACTCGGCGACGGTGTGGATACCGCCGCCGGTGCCGCCGGTGCCGAGGGCGACGGCTGGAATGCCGAGCGAGAGCGGGAGATTGGCATCGGTGGAGCCGATGCGGATCTCGGAGCGGAGGCCGAGGTGCCGATCGACGGCGTGGAGGGTATGGAGGAGGGGTGAGTCGGTGGGCAGGGCGGCGGCGGGTCGGTTGCCGATCAGCTCGATCTCGAGGGTGGCTGGCGGATGCGAGGTGGTGGCCTGGTTGGCGACGGCGAGGGTTTCGCTTGCGGTGTGGCGGAGGAGATCGGCGGTGGCCCGGAGGGTGTCAGGGTCGGTGGAGCGGAGATCGAGCTGGGCGCTGGCGGAGGAGGGGATGGAGTTGATAGAGGTGCCGCCGGTGATGATGCCGGGGTTGAGGGTGGTACGGGGATCGGGGGACAGTGGCAGATCGGCGAGGGCGGTGAGGATGCGGGAGAGCAGGGTGATTGGGTTAGGGGCGCCGGAGTCGGTCCAGGAGTGGCCGCCGGGGCCGGAGACGGTGAGGCGGAAGCGCTGGCTGCCGAGGGCGCGGGTGACGATGGCGGAGTCGCCGGCGCCGTCAAGCACGATGGCGGCGGCGATGCGGCGGGCGTAGAGGCCGCGGGTGAAGAGGTGTCGCATGCCGCGGAGATTGCCTTCGCCTTCCTCGCCGGCATTGGCGCAGAAGAGGAGGGTGAGGGGTGGGGTGATGCCGGCGAACTGGAGGGCGGCGGCGAGGCCGAGGAGGGCGGTGAGGCCGGCGGCGTTATCGCAGGCGCCGGGGGCGAGGATGCGGGTGGACTCTTCCGTGGGGGCGCAGGGGGTGCCGGGGGGAAACACGGTGTCGAGGTGGGCGGAGAGGAGGAGGACGGGAGAGTCGCTGGTGGCGGATGCGGCGGGGAGTTCGGCGAGGGCGTTGCCTTCGTCGTCGAGGTGAGGGTTCGAGAGGCCGAGCGAGGCGAAGAGGGCGAGGATGGCCTGAGCGCGGTCGTGCTCCGCGAAGGAGGGCGCAGGGATGCTGACCAACTGCAGAAGCCATTGGCGGAGCTGAGGCTGGTGCAGATGAAGCCAATGGAAGGCGCGATGGACGGGGGTGGCGGCGGCGAGCGAGGCGATGCGCCGCTGGGCGCTGGCGACAGGGTTGGTGGCGGTGGGGGTCATGCGTAGCGAACCTCTACCAGGAAGAGGCCACGGGCGGGTGCGGTGGGACCGGCGGCGGAGCGGTTGCGGGCGGCGAGGATGGCGGGGATCTGGTCGGGGTCGAGCCGGCCGGACCCGGCGTAGACGCAGGTGCCGACGAGATTGCGGACCATGTGGTGGAGGAAGCCGCTGCCGGTGACGCGATAGACGAGCAGGCCGTCCGGCGTGTGAGTCCAGGTGGAGGCGTGGATGGTGCGGCAGGGCGACGGGGGTGAGGCAGGGTAGCCGGGGAGCGGATCCGTGGGGATGCGAGGTGGTATCGCTGAGTGGAGCGCGGCAGAGTTGGCGGCGGCGAAGCTGGTGAAGTCGTGGGTGCCGAGGATGTGGGCGGCGGCCTGCTCGAGCGTGGGCAGATGAAGGGTGAAGGGGCAGTCCCAGACGAAGGGAGCGAGCAGGGGAGAGCAGACGCGTTCAGGGGGGCGGGCAGCGGTGCGTGGTGTGGTTCGGGTTTGGCGGGCGGCGATGATGGCGAGAGGGCGGAGCGGGAAGATGCGGTACTCGTAGGTCTTCGTGAGGGCGCTGTGGCGGGCGTGGAAGGGTGGGGTGGCGGGTTCAAGCGAGAGGATGCGGATGGACGGTGGGAGGAGGCGGTTGAGCGCGCGGTGGAGGTTGGCGGCGGGAATGGGCGAGGAGAGGGAGAAGGTGGCGACCTGCGCGAGGGCGTGGACGCCGGCGTCGGTGCGGCCGGAGCCCTGGGGGAGGGTTCGCTCGCCGGTGATGCGCTCGAGGGCGTCGGCGAGGTGACCCTGCACGGTGGAACGTGTGGGTTGGATCTGCCAGCCGTGGAGAAGGGTGCCGTCGTAGCTGAGGATGGTCTTCCAGAGCGGCATTGGCTCGACGGTACCATGGCGGCTGAAGGGGGGTGATCCGGGTATACTTTTCCGGACTGCCAAAGACTGATCTGAAGAATGTCTGGAACTAAGTGGGCAGGGGGCGCGTATGTGACCGCAGCCAAGAGAAGACGGGGCCGGAGTGGCTTTCTGAGGGAAAGAGTCCTCACCGGTGCATGGCGCGTCTAGTGCTGTATTCAGACGGAGACGGGTGCGGTTGGCCCATGACGTAGGGGTTTAGAGACAGGGAAAGGCCTGTGTCGCGCGGGATGATGTGTGCGGCCGGGCGGGAGCTGGAGAACGTATCGTGACGATTCGAGAGTTGCAGGCAGCGGCGAGCAGCGCCCTTTTAGTGATGAGTCTGACAACGCAGCCGATGGTGGCGCAGGCGACGGGGCAGGCGGGAACGACGCCTCAACAGCAGGGCACGAACCCGCAGACAGGGGTGGGGCCGACGCAGGTGAGTCCGACCCAGCCGGCGCCGCCGGTTTCCTCGTCGGCGACGCCGGCACAAGGTGTGCTGAGCCTGCCGGGGGCGCCCGAGCCGAAGCCGACGGAGCCGTTTTCTCTGCGGGATACGGGGCGGGATTACACGCAGCCGAAGTCGCACTTCAAGAATCCGCTGGCTCCGTATACGGCGATCGATGTGCCTTTGCCGAAGCTGACGAATTCGGAGCGGCTGGCGACGCTGCTGAAGGATGGGAAGATCTATCTGAGTCTGTCGGATGCGGTGGCACTGGGGCTCGAGAACAACTTCGATATCGCGATTGCACGGCTGAACCTGGACATTGCGGACACGGATGTTTTGCGGGCGAAGTCCGGGGCGACGCTGCGTGGTGTGTCGACCGGGCTGGTGACAGGGACGCTGGGCGGCGCGGCGACGACGATTGCGGGTGGTGGTGGTCCGGGCGGAACGGCGACGGCGACGGGCGGAAGCGGCACGGGTGCTTCTGGACTTGTGTTGAGTACGAATGGTGGGGGACCGCTGCCGTATAACTTTGATCCGGCGCTTACGGGAACCGTTCAGTACGAGTCTTCTAAGACACAGCAGACGACCACATTCATCACAGGTACCGACTTTCTCAATCAGAATGCGGAGACATACAATTTCGGCTACCAGCAGGGCTTCAAGACTGGAACGCTGCTCAATGTAAGTTTCGATAACTCGCGAGCCACGACAAACAACGAGCGTTCCAGCTTTACGCCGCAGTTGCAGACGACTGCGCGCGTTCAGGCGACGCAGCACTTGCTCCAAGGGTTTGGCGTCGGGCTTAATACGCGCTTTATCTTGCAAGCGAAGAACGATCGACGAATTACTGATTCGGCCTTTCGACAGCAGATTATCTACACGGTTACGCAGATTGAGACGATTTACTGGAGCCTAGTCAGCGCCTATGAGAACGAGCAGGCTAAGGAGCGCGCTCTGCAACAGAGTACGCAGCTAGCTTCGGATAACCGGAAGCAGCTGGAGATCGGGACTCTGGCTCCGCTCGATGTAGTGAACTCGGACGCGACGGTTGCCAGCGACAAGCAGGCACTCATCACCTCGCAGTCGAACCTGGAGTACCAGCAGCTGCTGATGAAGCAGGCGATTGCGCGAAACCTGGCGGATCCGGAGCTTTCCAACGCGCCAGTGATTCCGACGGATCGGGTTGGGCTGGACCGGCTTCCGGAAGAGGACACCTCAGTTGAGGACCTTGTTAAGCAGGCGTACGTCAATAATCCTCAGATTGAGCAGGCGGTGCTCAATATGAAGAATAACGAGATCACAATCAAAGCGTTTCGGAACGGGCTCTTACCGGTAGTTGATGCATACGGGTTTTACGGAGGAAGCGCGGTTGGTGGTGCGAAGAGCCCGATTCAAGTCTGCAACGATAGCTCAGTAGGAGATTGCCCTGTTAGTCAAGGCGGTGCTAACGCTGCGAACTATGGGAATGTGTTTACAAATACCTTGAACAACAACTCTCCGGATTATGGGTTTGGGGTGAACATCAATATTCCGCTGCGTAATCGGGCGGCGCAGGCGGATCAGGCTCGGTCGCAGATGGAGTACCGGCAGACGCAGATGCGGCTGCAACAGCTGTACATTCAGACGCGCATCAATGTGATCAACGGGCAGTATGCGTTGACGAATGACCGGGCGAGTGTGCAGTCGGCGCAGGCGGCGCGGGACTTTGCGGCGCAGAGTCTGGATGCGGAGCAGAAGAAGTACAAGCTGGGGGCGTCGACGACGGCGAATGTGCTCTCCCAGGAGCGGAATCTCGCGACAGCGGAGAATAACCTGATCTCGGCGACGGCGGCATATGCGGTCGATCGGGTGAACCTGGAGCAGATCCTTTCGAACACACTCGATCGGTACGGGATCAGCCTGGTGGACGCGGCGAGTGGCGTCGTGACGCAGCAGCCGAACATTCCAGGGCTGACGGCGCCGAAGCCGCCGGAGCCGCCGAAGCCGATCTCGGCGACTCCGCCTCCGTCATAGCCGTCCGTCGATGAGCTTGAGAGCCCACCGTGACTCCAGAGATGGAGACGGTGGGCTCTCTTTTTGACGGAGGAGGTAAGAACGTGAGTTGGGCTTCAAGGCCGGTGGGGACCGTTTGGACGACTTTGTGAGAGAAGGGATCTCTCCGCTTCGGCTTCGCCTTCGGTCGAGATGACGGCGGGATGGCATGGAAGGCGGCGCGGACGGGAGGATGAGGACAGACGGGTAGACTTGAAGGTCTATGAGCGAGATCGTTTCGGAAATTTCTGGCACCTCTCAGGGCGGGCTGAATGGGCTTGCGACGGCTTCTTCCGGGTATCTCCGATCGGCGATGCACCAGCCGGTGCGGTGGGAGGAGTGGGGCGAGGCGGCGTTCGCTCGGGCGAAGGCGGAGGACAAGCCGGTGCTGCTGGATATCGGCGCGGTGTGGTGTCACTGGTGCCATGTGATGGATCGGGAGTCGTACGAGAACGAGCGGACGGCGGAGCTCATCAACGAGCACTTTGTCGCGGTGAAGGTGGACCGGGACGAGCGGCCGGATGTGGATACGCGGTACCAGGCGGCGGTGGCGGCGATCAGCGGGCAGGGCGGATGGCCGCTGACGGCGTTTCTGACGCCGGAGGGGAAGCCGTTCTTTGGCGGGACGTATTTTCCGCCGGAAGATCGGCATGGACGGCCAGGTCTGCCGCGGGTGCTGCTGACGATGGCGGAGGCTTTCCAGAACCGGCGGGATGAGGTGAACGAGTCGGCGGGAAGCGTGATGCAGGCGATCGAGCATAACGAGACGTTCTCCGGGCGTGGAGGGTCGCTGGGGCCGGAACTGGTGGGAAAGATGGTGGCGTCCGCGCTGAAGCAGTTCGACGCGCGGTCGGGCGGGTTTGGGTCGCAGCCGAAGTTTCCGCACTCGGCGGCGCTGGATCTGCTGATTGATACGGCGTCGCGGGAGAGTGTGGGGGCGAACGCGGAGATTGCCGAGGGAGCGCGGCATGCGGCGCGGTTCACGCTGGAACGAATGGCCAAAGGCGGGATCTATGACCATCTAGCGGGCGGGTTTCATCGCTATTCGGTGGATGAACGATGGGTGGTGCCGCACTTCGAGAAGATGGCGTACGACAACAGCGAGCTGCTGAAGAACTACGTGCACGGCTTCCAGACGTTTGTGGCGCCGGAGTTTGCGGCGACGGCGAAGGAGATCCTCGAGTGGATGATGTCGTGGCTGAGCGATCAGGAGAAGGGCGGGTTCTATGCATCGCAGGATGCGGATTACTCGCTCGACGACGACGGCGACTATTTCACGTGGACGCGGGATGAGGCGGCGGCGGTGCTGACGGTGGAGGAGCTGCGGTTTGCGGCGGCGTACTTCGACATTGGCGAGGTGGGCGATATGCACCACAATCCGGCGAAGAACGTGCTGCATGTGACGGGGTCGCTGGAGTCAGCGGCGAGGGCGGCGCGGATAGAGCCGGCGGATGCGGCGAAGATGCTCTCGCGGGTAAAGAACCGGATGTATGCGGCGCGGCTGGAGCGGCCGACGCCGTATGTCGACAAGACGATGTACACGGCGTGGAATGCGATGTGCATTTCGGCGTTTCTCGAGGCTGGACGGGCGCTGGAGATGCCGGAGATAGTGCGGTTCGGGTTGCGGTCACTCGAACGCGTGCTGGAGACGGCGTGGGCGAGTGACGGCAGTGTGGGCCATGTGGTGGCATATGGCGAAGCTGGCGGCAAGGAGGCACGGGTGGCGGGGGTGCTTGATGACTACGCGTTTCTGGGTCATGCGGCGCTCGACGCGTGGGAGGCGACGGGAGAGGGACGGTTCTACAGGGTGTCGGAGGGGCTGGCGGCGCAGGTGCTGGCGCGGTTCCAGGACAAGGCGGGCGGTGGATTTTTTGACACGGAACGCATGGAGGATGGAGAGTGGCGGCTAGGGGCACTGGGGGCGCGACGAAAGCCACTGCAGGACTCGCCGACGCCCGCGGGTAATCCGGTGGCGGCGTCGCTGCTGCTGCGTCTGGAGACGCTGAATGGGCGGCCGGAGTACCTGGTGGCGGCGCAGGAGACGCTGGAGGCGTTTGCGGGGGTGGTGGAGCACTTTGGCCTGTATGCGGCGACGTATGGGCTGGCGCTGCAGCGGATCGCGCAGCGACCGATCCAGATCTGCATTCTGGGCGAGGACGCGGAGGCACGGCGGATGGAGGCGATCTCGATGGCTCGGTTCGCGGTGAACAAGTGCGTGATCCGACTACGGCCGGAGCAGCTGGGAGAGCTGCCGCCGGCGCTGGCGGAGACGCTGCCGCATCTGCCGGGGGTGGGGGATGGCCGGACCATGGCAGTGGTGTGCAGCGGGAATACATGCCAGCCGCCGGTGTCCACAGCGGAGGAGCTGATGGCGATGCTGAATGGGGTGCTGTAGTCAGCGGTCAGTGGTAGAGCTGTACTTTGGTGACAAAGCAGACCAGGCGATTGGATGATGATGAGCTTGACGACAACCGAAAGACGGTGCGGTTTGCGCGTCGCTTCGCTCATTGTTAGAAAGCGAAAGGCGGGGGTTCCTCGCTTCGCCTCGGAATGACACTCTTGGTTATTTGGTTATTGGTGTGTAAGTAGGCTCCGGTAGCTGAAGGGATTGCCGTGTCTTCTGTACCTGAGAGGTTGCCTTGGCTCCGCTACATGAGGGGTGATCTGCCCTGTTAGTCGAGGGGGTTCGCCTGGGTGGGCGGGGCGGTGGGATCGGACTTCTGCATGATGAGCAGGCTGGAGTCGTTGCCGAGCGGGATGCCGTCGGCCTCGAAGGCTTTGAGGATGCGACGGCGGAGCTCGCGGAGGACGCCGTCTTTCTGGTTAGGGCGGACGCGAATGTTGATGGGATAGATGACTTCGCGGCCGTTGATCTTGTCGACGCCGAGGATGTCGGGGTCGGCGACGATGACGTCTTTGAAGGCGAGGTCGGAACGAATGTCGAAAGCGAGCGAACGGAGAAGGGCGAGAACGCGATCCGGATCGGCGATGGCGTCGACCGAGACGGCGAGGGAGGCGACGGAGAAGTCGCGCGAGAGATTGGAGACAGTGGCGATCTGGCTGTTGGGGATGATGTGCATGGTACCGTCGCCGTCGCGCAGGGTGGTGGTGCGGAGAGTGAGGCGATCGACGGTGCCGGTGAGGCCGGCGATGCGGACGACCTCGCTGACGTTGAACTGATCCTCAATGAGGATGAAGATGCCGTTGAGGACGTCTTTGAAGATGGACTGGGCACCGAGGCCGATACCGACACCGACGACGCCAGCGGAGGCGAGCAGTGGCTCGATGCGAACGCCAAAGACGAGCAGGACCTGCAAGAGGAGAATGAAGCCGATGATGCCGTAGGCGGTGGCACTGAGGATGCTGGCCATGGTGCGCAGCTGGCCGGCGCGCTGGAAGTTACCGACCTGGCGATCAGCGAGGCGGCGCATGCGGTTGGCGAAGAAGACGACCAGTCGCCAGAGAACGGTGGCAACGAGGATGAGAACAAGGAGCCGGGGAACGTCCGCGCGGACGAAGTTGAGGATGTCGTTCTGCCAGTCACGCTGGAGCGAAGGGAGGAGGGGTCGAGCACCTTCGATAGTGGCGGCGACAAACAGCATGGGAGGTCTCTCGCTTTCCGGGAATGGTGGCTTGGCTGATGCGCCGGGCCGGGGTAATGTCGGTTTAGACGCGAGGGAGCAGGGATCGATGCAGAGGGAGGCCCGGATGAGATGGAGGCGACTGGTGGCGGGGTGTGTAGCGATGGGCGCACTGGGCAGTGTGCCGATGAGGGCCGGGCAGAGCGGGCCGATGATGATGCCGGGAGCGTCGCAGGATCGGCCATTCGATCCGAATCGCAAGCAGGAGCCGCCGGATGCGGGGCGGATCCGCATGCAGGAGGAGCAGGCGAAGCGCGTGAACGATGAGCGGCAGAAGAAGCTGGTGAGCGATACGGCGAAGCTCTACGAGCTGGCTGGGGAGCTGAAGGAGCAGGTCGGGAAGTCGGATAAGAACACGCTGTCGGTCGACGTGGTGAAGAAGGCGGAGGAGATCGAGCGGCTGGCGCGGAGTGTGAAGGAAAAGATGCGCGGGTAGAGCCGAAGCTCTACCCGGTGGGGAGGTTGACGCTGCGCGGGGCTAGCGGTGGTGGTGATGGCGATGGTGATGGCGGTGGTGATGATCCTGAGCGTTGGCAGGCGTGACGGCTCCAACGAGAACAAGGAACGCGACGGCGGAGAGAACAATTGTGCTTAGCTTCATGGCGATTCAGTGACCCCTATCAGCCGGCGGATCTGGCGATCTGCGTCGGCGTTGCTTGCAGCTTACGTGGAAGACGAGCGGGAGCGACGAATTTTTTTCAACAGAGGGGTTACGGAACCTGGGTGGGTTCCGGGATTGCAGAGCGCTCGATCTCAAGGAGCACGCTCTCGCCTTCGATGCGAACTGGAAAGACTTCGACGACTGCCCGCTCGGGGGGATCGGCGATGCCGGTGGCGAGGTTAAAGGCCCAGGAGTGCCAGGGGCAGATGACGGCGCCGTTTTCGATCCAGCCCTGACCGAGGGGACCGCGGCGGTGCGGGCACCAGTTATCGAGAGCGGTGAGCTCACCGTTGTGGCGGGCGAGACAGATGCCGACGCCTTCGACCTCGGCTTCGATGACCTGGCCCTCGGCCGGGGCTTCAGCGAGGCTGCAGAGATGAACCCAATGCGACATGAACACTTCCTCGTTGAATTGCGAGTGGCACGCCGGTGGGGTGCGCGACTGGTGAGCCCGCTCGCTTAGTCTGATGATAGTGATGCGCGCGGCGACCTGGTCCGCACGTTGCGAGGAGATGGATGCGATGAAGAAGCAGGGACGGCAACGTGCCCACGCTGCGCCAGCGGAGGCGCCACTCGTGGTGGAACCGCGATGGCTGCTGAAGGCGGGGCTGATGACGCTGGCGGTGGCGTTTGTGTGTGGCTACGCGACCCTGTGCGGGCTGTTCTACCAGGGGCAGTGGCAGTTGGTGCTGCACCCGGTGAAGACGACGGAGCGGCCGGCGACGGTTGGGGGATCGGGGTACGAGGTGGTGCGGTTCGGGCCGGACGGCTCCGGGATTCCACAGCGGACGGCGTGGTGGATGGCGCCGGGCAGTGAGGATCGCTACCGACACCTGGTGGTGCTGTACCTGCCGTCGGGCGATGGATCGCTGAAGGATGCGGTGCCGGTGCTGGAGGGGCTTCGGAGACTCGGGATTGCGGTGTTTGCGATGAACTACCGCGGCTATGGGGAGAGTGCCGGAGACCGGCCGAACGAAGTGATGATGCGGGAGGATGCCGAGGCGGCACTGCGCTACCTGGAGCAGGAGCGCAAGGTCGATGGCCACGACGTGATTCCATTGGGCGCGGGAGTGGGAGCGTCGCTGGCGATGGGGCTGGTGACGGCGCATGCGGAGATTCCGGCGATAGTTCTGGATGCGCCACGCTTCGATGTTGTGGCGCGGGTGAAGGCTGATCCGCGGGTGCGGTTTCTGCCGGTGGATCCGCTGCTGCATGACCGGTTTCCGATGGAGCCGCAGCTCCGAGAGAGCAAGGTGCCGAAGCTGATCTTCTCTGATACAAGGACTGAGTCCGGAGAGATTGTGCGGGCGGGCGAGCCGAAGATGACGGTGGAGATGCCTCGGTTCAACGAAGGGCTGTTTGATCAGGCGCTGCGACGATTTCTGGATGCCTACGCGCCGCCGACTCCGCCGGTGCGGCTGATGTTGAACGCGACACCCGCGGCGACGAAGTAGACGGCGAGGAACAGGCTGGACGGGTACCCTGGCGATGGAGGTAGGACGATGTCTGGGTGGTTGAGCCGTCTTGAGCCGTGGGGAGCGACGCTGCTGCGTCTGGTGCTGGGGGTTGCGCTTGTGTACCACGGGCATGCGAAGGCGATCCCGGCGCATGGGTTTGCGGCGCATCCACTGAGTGCGATGGAAGCGTACAGCCACTACATCGCGAGCCTGGGAATACCGGGGTGGCTGGGATACGTTTCGGCGCTGACGGAGTTCGTGGGTGGATGCCTGCTGCTATTGGGACTGCTCACGCGATTGGCGGCGTTTCTGGCTGCGGGGAACATGCTCGTGGCGCTGTGTGCGGTGACGCTGCATCGCGGGTATGCGGCTTCGGAGTACGCTGTGGCGCTGCTAGCGATCGCGGTGATGCTGGTGTTTACGGGTGGCGGCGCGGCGGCGGTGGATCGGCGTTTGGGAATGCGCTAGCGAGATGCGCGATGCAAGAAGTGAAGGCTCCCGAACTTCCGGGAGCCTTACGGTCTTTAGGTGGGGAGGGTCTTGCGGATAGGGGAAACCAGACGGAAGGAGTTTATGTCTGGCGTTGTGAACTACACAGAGTATGACGCAGGTCGAAGCGAAAAGTTGTCCTTTGATCTGCCACCTTCGTGTTAGCTATGACTAAACTTTGACGCGGTGTTCACGATCGAGCGGCTTCGTTGACAGACGCATGAAAGCCGCATGAATACAGGCTAAAGAAGCTGAAGAAAGTTTGCGGGAGAGAGGTCGGCGTTGGGAAAAACGGCAGCGAGGTTGTGCGTGCCGAGTGTCTTCGCGGAGGCTTCGGCGAGGACGCGACGGAAGTCTGTGGTGACGACGAGATCGCGGCCCTCGTTGAGTTGCTCGGGTGCAAGACCGGGCCACTTGCCGTAGACTTTGCCACCGTTAACGTGTCCGCCGAGAACGAACATGACGTTGGCGTGGCCGTGGTCGGTGCCGCCGGTGCCGTTCTGGCGCGCGGTGCGGCCGAACTCGCTCATGGTGACGAGAGTGATGTTTTCGGCGTCGTCGCCCATGTCTTGCCAGAAGGCGGCGATGGAGTCGGAGAACTCTTTGAGGCGGTTGGCGAGCTGGCCGGTGGCGGCGCCCTGATTGACGTGCGTGTCCCAGCCGCCGATGTCGGCGAAGGCGGCTTCGACGCCGAGGTTGGCCTTCAGGAGCTGGGCGATCTGCTTGAGGGAGTTGCCGAACGGAGCGTTTGGATACGCGACGCCAGGCGCGGGCTTGTAGTGGGCGGGGTCGGCGGACTTGAGCATACGGACGGCTTCGAAGGTCTCCTGGCCGGTACCGTGGAGGACGGCGTCGGTGCTGTCGTCGTAGAGGGCCTGGAAGGCTTGTGCGACCGGAGTGGCATTCGGAGCTTTGCCGCCGACGGAGAAGTCCGCGAGGTTGTTGAGGGCGATGGCGGGGAGCTTGCCCTGCAGAGTGCGCGGAAGCTGCGGACCGAGTGCGACGGCGCGAAAGGCGGAGGGTTTTGCGGACAGGTGTTCCGTGCTGAGGGCGCGGTTGAGCCAGCCGTCCGTAGTGGCTTTAACGCCGGGGGTGCCGGACTCCATATAGTCCTGCGCGTCGAAGTGAGAGCGGGTGCTGTCAGGCGATCCGGCGGCGTGGACGATAGCGAGGTGGCCCGCGTCGTAGAGGGGCTTGAAGCTGGCGAGGGCGGGGTGCAGGCCGAAGGTGCCGTCGAGGTCGAGGACCTGGTTTGGCGTGAGGGCGAGCGAGGGGCGCATGGAGGCGTAGTGAGGATCGCGGTAGGGGATGACGATGTTGAGGCCGTCGGCGGCCCCGCGCTGGAAGAGGACGACGAGTTTCTTATGCGAGGCGGCGGCGGTGGTGGCCTCCGCGAGGACGGAGCGAGTGAGGAAGGCCGGGATGGTGGAGGTGCCGACGAGGGCGAGCGCGCCGCCCTTCATGAAGCCGCGGCGGGTGATGCGGCGTGGTGTGAGGTCACGGCCGTGGAGATCGCAGCCCCAATCGGTAGTGTCGTGGATGGCGGTGCGGATGGCGTTCATGGATGTCTCCTCGATCAACTACGAAGCGGTGTTGCGGGTGAAGCTAACGGCGCTGGAACTCGGGCGAGCCGAGCAGCAGGCCGGCCATGGTCTGAGCTTGAGGGGCGTCGGCCTGATTTGGGAGCCCAGCTCGGGAGACTCCCTGTGCGGGCAGAAGCTGATGAGCCGGGAGGAACTGCTGCGCGGCCCCAGTGGGGAGGGTGGGGCTAGTGGATTGCTCAAGGATGATGGCGCGGGTGCGATCGCTAACAGGCTCACCGAGGATGGTGTGCTCGAGAAGGCGCTCCTGCTCGGATGGTGTGGGCAGGTTTGCCGTGGGAGCGTCTGGTGGATTGAGCGTGACGCCGGGGAGGTGATTGCCGGTGAGAACGAGGGCGAAGTTCATGCGGGTGACGAGCGCGGAGGTGGAGACCCAGGGCTCGGAGAGCCAAGAGTAGCCGTTGGGCGTTTGCATGCCATAGAGCGGCATGCCGAGGCGGTCGAGCGAGCCAACGAGGGCGGTGGGATTTGCAACATCGGCATCGGAGGCGCGGAGAGCGGAGACAACGAACTCGAGTGGGGTCTTGACCTTCTCGCGGTAGGCGGACGGAGCCCAGAACTCAGGGGAGTGGAAGAGAGTGCGGAGGACGACGCGGAGATCGCCATTGCTCTTGATCCAGGACGTGGTCATGCGGTCGACGAGGGCGGGTGGCGGGTCATCGGAGACGAAGCGGATGGCGAGCTTGGTCGAGAGGAAGCGAGCGGTGGCGGGGCTGGTGGCGAGGAGATGGAGGAGCTGGAGGCCTTCGCGCTCGCCACTGCCGGGGATGGTGGTGCCGAGGACGTGCTTGTCGCCGGGCTGGTGGCGTCGATCGTCGTACGTAGCCATGCTGCCGAGGGCGGGGCGGTCTACGGTCCAGCCGGTGAGGACCTTCGCGACCTCGGTGACGTCGGCCTGGGTGTAGCCGCGGCCACAGGATTTATCGGCGGGGAGGTGATCCTTTGAGACCTCGCAGCGGACGCCGAGGGTGTGGAGCTCCAGAAGCTCGCGGGCGTAGTTCTCGTTGAGGCCACGATCGGCGGCGGGCGGTTTTGGCTTGCCGTCCGGCAGAGTGGCGGGACCGCGTTTGGGACGACCTGCGGCTTCGGAGCCGGGGCCGATGCTCTGGGCGTTGTCGAGGTAGACGAGCATGGCGGGGCTGGAGGCGACGGCAGTGAGGAGGGCTTCGAAGTGGCCGAGGGCGTTATGGCGGATCGTGTCTCGCTCGAAGGCGGGAAGGAGGTAGGGCTCCTGCTCGTCCTTGTGAAGGTAGACATTGAAGTGGTTAAGCCAGAAGTCGGTCATGACGGCTTCGAGCTGGCGGTTGGAGTAGACGTCGCGCTCGAGGCGGCTGCCGAGGACTTCGGCGGCGACCACGCGCTGGGGCCCCTGTAGAGCGGCGAGGGTTTCCTGCTGCTCAGGCGAAAGATCAACTGAGAGTCTGTGGAGCTCGTCGACAGAGAGGGATTTCCTAAACGCGACGAGGTCAGGGGGCGAGAGCTGAAGCAGGCGGGCGACGCGGAGGGACGGAGGCAGGGCGAGGATGGTGGAGGTTGCGACTGCGGGGTAGAGGTTCTCTCGGTGTTGGTTTGAGGGAATCTGGCGGGCGACCGGCTGAGTGTCGGCCATGGTGTTGGCAAGATCGGCTAGGGCGGCTGCGGCTGGCTTTTTGGGGCCATAAGCGAGGGTGTAGAGGGAGCCGGGGCCGAGGAGATCGGGGCGCGGAAGGCGTTTCCCCTGAGGAGCGGTGATGGGAGTTGCTCCGGCTGTTTGGCTGGTCTCCGGCGAGGCGGCAGCTTTGCGCGCCTGATCTTCGTTGTAGAAGGCGATGCTGTCGGCATAGATGGCGTGGGCCGTGGGATCGGTGGGCAGCGCGAGATCGCCGCGGGCGGCGACGCGGATGAGCTGGTTCGACGGGAAGCGAGAGACGAGCTGTGGCTGCGAGAGGCGCATGGCGGGGAAGCTGGCGAGGCGGGTATCGAGGGCGGAGTCGTCGATTGAAGACGGGTTGAGCTGTTGCTCGAACCAGCCATCGAGGCCGATGCGGGAGATGGCGGCGAGGTCGCCTGGGCGGGGACCGAAGCTGAGGCGATTGAGGGCGTGTAGGGTGCGCTCCTGGGGCGTGAGCGCAGTGGTGCGGTTGCGATGGGATGCAGGGAGGGCGGATCTGGTGAGGGCGGATTGAGCGGGCAGGGTGGTGTTAAAGAGGGTGGCGCAAAGCATGAGGGCAAGGGCGGAGCGGAATGAGAGTGCGAAGGTCGGCATGGGTCTCTCCCAAGGCTGGTGCGGCTGCTTTGGTTCGGAATGGCGGTGCCGCTATGGGAGTAGACCCGGGATGGTGGAAGGTGTTGCGGATGGGGCAGCGCGGAGTGCGCGTCTTTAGTCTTGACACGTCGCTTTGCTCCGTCGCGAAAGACGAAATGCGGGGGTTCCTCGGCTTCGCCTCGGAGTGACAACTAAGGAGACAGGTGCCTGAGAGGGGCCTTTGGCGGCCAGGGCGGGGGACAGTAGACGCGGCGGGGTGTGGGAGCTAAGCGAGCACTGGCGCGCTCTGGCTGCCGAGACCTGCGGGCTACGTCCTCAGGTCGACGAGTGCAATCACGGTGGCGTAGGCGGGCGCGGCCCGGTGGGCAAATTTAGAAGGCGGCGAGGTCGGCCATGGCTCGATAGAGGTGCTCGGGCTGGGGGAGGATAGCGTCTTCGAGCAGCGGCTGGTAGGCAACGAAAGTATCCATGGCGCCGACGCGGCGGACGGGTGCGTCGAGGTCGTGGAAGAGCTCGTCCGAGATGCGGGCGGCGATCTCGGCGCCGTAGCCCCAGCTGAGCATGTCTTCGTGGGCGATGAGAACGCGGCTGGTCTTGCGGACGCTTTCGGCGATGGCTTCCCAGTCGTAGGGCGAGAGCGAGCGGAGGTCGATCAGTTCGACGTCGACGCCGGTCTCGCGATGGAGCTTGACGGCGGCTTGCAGGGCACGGGGAACGACGGCGCCGTAGGTAATGACGGTGAGGTCCTTGCCGGGGCGGACGACCTTTGCTTTGCCGAAGGGGATGCTGAAGTCGGGGCCGGGATAGAGGGCGCGGCCGAAGGTCTCGCGATAAAGGCGCTTGTGCTCGAGAAAGAGGACGGGGTCGTCGCAGCGGATGGCGGTGCGGAGGAGACCCAGAGCGTCGAGAGCGTTCGAAGGCATGATGACGCGGATGCCGGGGGTGTGGGTGAAGATCGATTCCCCGGACTGCGAGTGGTAGATGGAGCCGCCGGTGAGATAGCCGCCGATGGGGACGCGCAGGACGAGTGGGCAGGTGAACTGGCCGTTCGATCGCCAGCGCAGGACCGAGAGTTCGTTGCGCATCTGGTGCATGGCGGGCCAGATGTAGTCGAAGAACTGGATTTCGACGACGGGCTTGAGGCCGCGTACCGCCATGCCGATGGCCCGTCCGACGATGTTGGCTTCGGCGAGGGGCGAGTTCCAGACGCGGTCGGAGCCGAACTCGGTCTGGAGGCCGGCGGTGAGCTTGAAGACGCCGCCTTTGCCTTTGAGCTTGCCGGCGCGGAGTGCCTCGTCTCGGGTGGCGTCGGCGACGTCTTCGCCGAAGACGACGATGCGCTGGTCGCGGCGCATCTCGTCCTTGAGGCAGGTATTGATGAGATCCGCCATGGTGCGCTCCACGGCGGGAGCCGCCACGCCGGGCTCAGCGGGAGCGGGCTTTGGCTCGGTGGCAAAGCGGCCATCTGACGGACGAAGGTCCTCCGAGTAGACGTGGGCGAGGATGGAGGAGACCTGCGCGGGAGCGGCGGCGAGGGCGCGATCGGCCGCTTCCTGAACCTCGAGATCGATGTCGTGCTCGAGCTGCGTAAGGGCGGCTTCGTCGAGGATGCGTTCTCGGAGGAGGTACGCCTTGAGACGGGCGATGGGATCGCGGAGAACGTCGGCCTCGATCTCGGCCTCGGAGCGATAGGCGCGCTCGTCATCCGACAGGGAGTGCGAGTAGGGCCGAACGACATGACCATGGATGAGAGCGGGGCCGCGGCGATCGCGGCAGTACTGCACGGCTTCCGTCATGGCCTGGAAGCTGGCGATGGCGTCGGTCCCATCGATCTCGGCGAAGTGGAAGTTTGGGAAGTTGGCTACCAGGCGGGAGATATTGCCGCCGGGGGTGTTGGCTTCGACCGGTGTGGAGATGGCGTACTGGTTGTCTTCGACGACGAAGAGGACGGGGAGTTTGCCGTTCGAGGCGGTGTTGAGAGCCTCCCAGAACTCGCCTTGCGAGGTGGATCCTTCGCCGATCGAAACGTAGACGACCTCGTCGTCCTGGAAGGTGACGTGCTTGAACTCGCGGTAGTCGCCGGCGTGGTTTTCGGCGGCCTCGGGGTAACGGGAGAAGTAGAGGCCGGCTTCCGCACAACCGACGGCGTGGAGGCACTGGGTAGCGGTCGAGGAGCTGGGGCTGACGATGTTGAGGCGCGTCGAGGTCCAGTGCGAGGGCATCTGGCGGCCACCGGAGGCGGGGTCGTCTTTGGCGCCGACGGCCTGCAGGAGCTGGTCCTCTACGGTGCTGCCAAGGGCGAGGCAGAGAGCCCGGTCGCGATAGTAGGGGAAGAACCAGTCGTAGCCGGGGCGAAGAGCCAGGCCGGCGGCGACGAGGAGAGCCTCGTGGCCAGCACCGGAGATCTGGAAGAAGATCTTTTGTTGACGCTTGAGAACGATCTCGCGATCGTCTGTCCGGCGAGAGAGAAACATGAGCCGATAGACGTTGATCAGATCGTCGTGGGAGAGTGTGCCGGGGGTGCGGGTCGAGTCGAGCACCCCGGTTACGATTTCCACTGCTACGGTCTTCGCCATCCAGTCCTCACCGATGATCGATTGTACTGCGTTGGCTCGCCCGGTTGCAGGCAGTGTAGGATGCGCGGATGGATGTCCTGGACGGCAAGGATCGCACGCTGCTGTGTTCGGCTACACCGATTGTGCCGGCGCGTCACATGGTGGAGTCGATTCGTTTCTACGAGCGGCTCGGATTTGTCTGCGAGCCGTATGAGGATGGCTCGCAGTATGCGTTTTTATCGCGTGATGGGCAGGAGCTCCACCTGGGATGGATGGATGGAGCGGCGTTCACCTTTAATGCGATGGGCGTGTACTTTGTGGTTGAAGATGTCGACATCTTCTATGACGAGTTGCGGGCGGCCGGGATCGAGTGCCTGAGTGCGCCGGAGGTAAAGCCATGGCGGATGCGCGAGTTCGCGGTGAGCGATCCGGACGAGACGCTGCTGCGCTTTGGGCAGGCGAGCCACCTGCTCTGATCCGGATGCACCTCGGTGAGGGTTAGACGAAGAGCGGTGCGAGCACCAGGGTGATGGTTGCGAGCAGTTTGATAAGGACGTGGAGTGACGGGCCGGCGGTGTCCTTGAAAGGATCGCCGACGGTGTCGCCGACGACGGCGGCTTTGTGGGCGTCGGACTTCTTGCCGCCGTACTTGCCGGTCTCGATGAACTTCTTGGCGTTGTCCCAGGCGCCGCCTCCATTGTTCATGAGCATGGCGAGGAGAACGCCGGAGATGGTGCCTACCATGAGCAGGCCGGCGACGGCTTCAGCGCCGGCGAGATTGACGGGAACTCCGGCGATGGCGGGGACGTTGAGGATGAGGTTGCCGGCAGCGTCACGTACCGTGCTGGCGAGGCCGGCGCTGTAGCTGGGGCTGAAGTTGCGGAAGATGAGGCCGACGGCGACGGGCAGGCCGACGGCGAGCAGGCCAGGAAGAACCATCTCGCGCAGGGCGGCACCGGTGACGATGGAGACGCAACGGGCGTAGTCGGGCTTGGAGGTGCCGGCCATGATGCCTGGGTTCTCGTGAAATTGGGCGCGGACGTCGGCGACGACTTTTTGCGCTGTGCGGCCGACGGCTTTGATGGCGAGGGAGCTGAAGAGATAGGTGAGCATGGCACCGAGAAGAGCGCCGACGAAGACGGGGATCTGGGCGAGGTTGATGTTGGTGAAGCTCCAGTTTGCGGGCATGAAGCCGCCGGCGTGCTGAACTTTGTCAGCGACGATGGAGCGGACCTCTTCAAGGTAGGCGGAGAAGAGGAGGAATGCAGCTAACGATGCAGACCCGATGGCGTAGCCCTTGGTGAGGGCCTTGGTGGTGTTGCCGGCGGAGTCGAGTTTGTCGGTGCGGTCGCGGATGCCTTCGGGCTGGTCAGACATTTCGATGATGCCGCCTGCGTTGTCAGTGATAGGCCCGAAGGTATCCATGGCGAGGATGTAGGCGGCGGACGAGAGCATGCCCATGGTGGCAATAGCGGTGCCGTAGATGCCCTTGGCGTAGTCAGCGATGCCGGTGACGCCGGCCAGGCCCTGGACGCCGAAGTAGTAGCTGAGCAGGAGGGCGGCGGAGATGACGATGACGGGGAGGGCGGGGGTCTCCATGCCGACGGCGAGGCCGGAGATGATGTTGGTTGCCGGGCCGGTGAGTGAGGCCTCGGCGATGGAGGCGACGGGGCGGTACTTGGCTTCGGTGTAGTACTGGGTGATCCAGACGAAGAGGAAGGCGGTGACCATGCCGGTGATGCCGCAGCTGAGAAGCCAGATTGGCTGGACCAGAGCGCCGTTGAGCATGGTGTAGACGGCGACGGCGAAGCCGACGAGGGCAAGGGCACTGGTGACGTAGAAGCCGCGGTTGAGGGCGGACATGGGATCTTCGGTCTCGCGGGTCTTCACGACGGCGACGCCGATGATGGAGGCGATGAGATTGATGGCGTGGACGATGAGCGGGAAGAGGATGCCCTTGACGCCAAAGACGGGGTAGAGGGCCGCGCCGAGGATCATGGCGCCGACGTTCTCGGCGGCGGTGGACTCGAAGATGTCGGCACCGCGGCCGGCGCAGTCGCCGACGTTGTCGCCGACGAGATCCGCAATGACGGCCGGGTTGCGGGGATCGTCTTCTGGGATGCCGGCTTCGACCTTGCCGACGAGGTCGGCGCCGACGTCTGCGGCCTTGGTGTAGATGCCGCCACCGAGCTGGGCGAAGAGAGCGACGAGCGAGGCGCCGAAGCCGAAGCCGACGAGCTGATAGGGAACCTGCTGCGGATGATCAAGGCCGCCGAAGACGAGAAAGAGCATGCCGACGCCGATGAGTGAGAGGGCGATGACGACGAGGCCGGTGACGGCACCGCCGCGAAGAGCCATCTGCAGGGCATTGTTCAGGCTGGTGCGAGCGGCTGCTGCCGTGCGGATGTTGGCGCGGATGGAGCAGTACATGCCGGTGAAGCCGGCGAGACCGGAGCAGATGGCGCCGACGAGGAAGGCGATGACGGTCTTGAGGGCGAAGGGCGCGGTGCGCGGGGAGAGCTCGTAGCCGCCGAAGACGATGATGGCGAGGACGACGGCGATGATGGCGATGGTGCGGTACTGGCGGCGGAGGAAGGCTTCGGCGCCTTCGCGGATGGCGTCGGAGATGAGGCGCATTTCGGCGGTGCCGGTGTCAGCGGCGAGAACGGAGCGGACGAGCAGGGCGGCGGTCACCAGGGCGAGCAGGCCGACGATCATGGCTCCCCAGAGCCAGGCGGCGCCTGAGTCGGCGGCAGGTGTTGAAAGTGGGTAGCTTACCTGCTGTTGTTGAAGGATTACGCCGAGGGTGGCTGCTATCTGCATGCAAGGAATCTCCTTTGACGGACGCGGAACTGGCGGGAACGCTGAGGCGCGCTATTACAGCATGTGCCCGCGAGGTCGTCAACGTGGATCGGGTTGGAGCTTTTGAGAGCAGTGTTTCTGCGCGGGTGGGGCGATGGCGGACAGTGGCGAGAGGTGTCTTGGGAAGGCGGATTCTCCCTGATAGAATCGTTAAAATCCACTCCTTGAAGGAGAGGCGATGCAGGCAATGCTTGCGCTCGAAGACGGGCGCACCTTTCGTGGTAAGAGCTTTGGCGCCCAGACGGAAGCTCTGGGCGAGGTGGTGTTCAATACGTCGCTGACCGGCTACCAGGAGATCTTTACGGATCCCTCGTACGCGGGGCAGATTGTTGTTCTTACCAACCCTCACATTGGGAACTATGGGACGACGCCCTCGGATGCAGAGGCAAAGCGGCCGTACATTGAAGGCCTGGTGACGCGTGAGTTTTCGCCGATGAGTTCGAACTGGCGATCGACCCAGGTTGCGGACGAGTACCTCGAGCGCTATGGCGTGCCGGTGATTGCCGAGGTGGATACGCGGGCGGTGGTTCGGCATCTGCGGGCGAATGGGGTGATGCGCGGTGTAATTTCTTCGGGTGAGGGCCTGAAGGCCGACGAATTAGTCGACCGGGCGAAGGCGATCCAGAACATGGCGGGCGCTGACCTGGCCAGTGCGGTGAGCACGAAGACGGCGTACACCTGGGATGCGCAGGAGCCGCGCAACCAGACGGGCGACAGTCTGCTGGGGATGGGAACTGAAGGCACGGATCCGATGCATGTAGTGGCGTATGACTTCGGCATCAAGGAGAACATTCTGCGGATGCTGACGCGCGAGAACTGCCGGGTCACGGTGGTGCCGGCGAAGACCTCCGCCGAAGATGTACTCGAGATGAAGCCGGATGGGGTGTTCTTCTCAAATGGGCCGGGGGATCCGGAGCCGCTCGAGTATGCGGTCGAGACGATCCAGAAGCTGCAGGGAAAGACGCCGATGTTTGGGATCTGCCTGGGGCACCAGCTGTTCGGTCTGGCGCTGGGCGGGAAGACGTACAAGCTGAAGTTCGGGCATCACGGCGGCAATCATCCGATTAAGAATCTGGAGACGGACAAGGTCGAGATTACGTCGCAGAACCACAACTTTGCGGTTGATCCGGAGACGCTGGATGCGAAGAACGTTGCTGTTACGCATGTGAATTTGAATGACCAGACGTGTGCGGGGCTGAAGCATACGAGCGATCCGATGTTTAGTGTCCAGTACCACCCGGAGGCTAGCCCTGGGCCGCATGACTCGCATTATCTTTTCCGGGATTTCCGCCGGATGATGGAAGATTTCAAGAAGTGACCCAGGCGCGGCGATGGCCGCGCCGTTTGCTGTCGGGCACAATGCCCAGCGCGTAACTGTAACGGAACGACGAACACATTCAGGAAGAGAGAACGATGCCGCGTCGGAATGACATCGCGAAGATACTTGTGATCGGGTCAGGGCCGATCGTGATTGGCCAGTCCGCCGAGTTTGACTACTCGGGAACGCAGGCGTGCAAGGCGCTGAAGGCGGAGGGGTACGAGGTGGTGCTGGTGAACTCGAACCCGGCATCGATCATGACGGACCCGGAGGTAGCGGACCGGACGTATATTGAGCCGCTGACGCCGGCGTACGTCGAAGAGATCCTTCGAGTTGAAAGCGCGATGATGGCCTCCGGGGCGGGTGTCTTCGCGGTACTGCCGACGGTGGGCGGCCAGACGGCGTTGAACCTGGCTGTGGATCTAGCGGACGCGGGGGTTCTGGATCGCTACCATGTTGAGTTGATCGGGGCGAAGCTGGGGCCGATCAAGAAGGCCGAAGATCGGCTGTTGTTCAAGGATGCGATGACCAAGATCGGTCTCGACATGCCGCAGTCGAAGCTAGTGAATAACGTCGGAGATGGACTGGCGTTTGCGGTGAAGATCGGGTTTCCGGCGGTGATTCGGCCGAGCTTTACGCTGGGCGGATCAGGCGGCGGCATTGCGTACAACCGCGAGGAGATGACGGAGATTCTTTCGCGCGGCATCGATCTCTCGCCGGTATCGGAGTGCCTGATCGAGGAGAGTGTGCTGGGGTGGAAGGAGTATGAGCTCGAAGTGGTGCGCGATCTGAAGGACAACGTGATCATCATTTGCTCGATTGAGAACTTCGACCCGATGGGAGTGCATACGGGGGACTCGATCACGGTGGCCCCGGCACAGACGTTGACGGATCGCGAGTACCAGGCGATGCGGGACGCGGCGATCGCGGTGATTCGCGAGATCGGGGTGGAGACGGGCGGGAGCAATGTGCAGTTTGCGGTGAATCCGCAGAACGGGCGCATGACGGTCATTGAGATGAATCCGCGGGTGTCGCGCTCGTCGGCGCTGGCGTCGAAGGCGACGGGATTTCCGATTGCGAAGATTGCGGCCCGGCTGGCGGTGGGGTACACGCTCGATGAGCTGCAGAACGATATTACGAAGGCGACGCCGGCGTGCTTTGAGCCAACAATCGACTACGTGGTGGTGAAGATTCCGAAGTGGCAGTTCGAAAAGTTTCCCGGAGCGGACGAGATTTTGGGGCCGCAGATGAAGTCGGTCGGCGAGGTGATGGCGATCGGACGGACCTTCAAGGAAGCGCTGATGAAGGCGGTGCGATCGCTCGAGACGGGCAAGAAAGCGACGGCGGATGACATCGAGCCGCGGCGCTTGACTCAGAGGCTGGTGACGCCGCATCCGGAGCGGCTCTCGTATGTGCGGTACGCGTTTGAGCGCGGGATGACGGTGCGTGAGGTCTCGCGCCTGACGGGGATGGATCCGTGGTTTCTGCACCAGATCAAGCAGATCACGGATGAGATCCAGATGATGTGTGAGACGTCGGCGGACGCGGTGACGGAAGACGAGCTGCGGACGGCGAAGCGGATGGGGATCTCTGACGAGCGGCTGGCCGCAGCCTGGGGACTGACGGGCGAGAAGGGAACCGCGACGGTACGCGAGGTGCGCAAGCGGAAGGGCGTGCTGCCGGTGTACAAGCTGGTGGACACGTGCGCGGCGGAGTTTGAGAGCTTCACGCCGTATCTCTACAGCTGCTACGACGAGGAGGATGAGGCGGCACCGACGGCGCGCAAGAAGGTGATGATACTTGGGTCGGGACCGAACCGGATCGGGCAGGGCATTGAGTTCGACTACTGCTGCTGCCATGCGGCGTTTGCGCTGCGCGAAGACGGGTTTGAGACGATCATGGTGAACTGCAACCCGGAGACGGTTTCGACCGATTACGACACCAGCGACCGGTTGTATTTCGAGCCGCTGACGCTTGAGGACGTGCTTGCGGTGTATGAGCATGAAGCATCCGGCGGCGCGGAGATCGGAATGATCGTGCAGTTTGGTGGACAGACGCCGCTGAACCTGTCGTTGCCGCTGAAGAAGGCAGGGGTGCCAATTATCGGAACGTCACCGGAGTCGATCGACCTGGCGGAAGACCGCAAGCGCTTCGGCAAGCTGATTGAGGAGTTGAAGATTCCACAGCCGGAGGGTGCGATGGCGACGAGTGTCGTTGAGGCGACGGAGGGTGCGGAGCGGGTGGGGTATCCGGTGCTGCTGCGGCCGTCGTATGTGCTGGGCGGGCGGGCGATGGTGATCGCGTATGACAAGCCGGCGATCGTGCAGTACATGAGCACGGCGATCGAGTACTCGCAGGAGCGGCCGGTGCTGATCGACCACTTTCTTGAAGAGGCGACCGAGGTGGATGTGGATGCGCTGTGTGACGGCAAGGAGGTTCTCATTGCCGGGATCATGCAGCACATCGAAGAGGCGGGCATTCACTCGGGTGACTCTTCGTGCGTACTGCCGTCGGTTGACCTGAGTGCCGAGGTGCTGGAGACGATTCGCGAGTACACACGGAAGTTGGCGCTGGCGCTCGATGTGCGTGGGCTGGTGAACCTGCAGTTCGCGATTCAGCGGGGCAAGGTGTATGTGATCGAGGTAAATCCGCGCGCGTCACGCACGGTGCCGTATGTCTCAAAAGCGACGGGGATTCCGCTGGCGAAGATTGCGTCGCGCGTGATGACAGGCAAGACGCTGCGTGAGCTGCTGCCGGAGCAGATGGCGAGCGGAAAGGACCTGGAGACGGGGTCGCGCTACTTTGTGAAGTCGCCGGTGTTTCCGTGGGGCAAGTTTCCGGGTGTGGATCCGGTGCTGGGGCCGGAGATGCGGTCGACCGGCGAGGTGATGGGCGTTGCGGAGACGTTCGGCGAGGCGTTCGCGAAGGCGCAGATGGCAGCGGGGCAGATGCTGCCGGTGCGGGGGACGGTGTTCCTGAGTGTGAACGATCACGACAAGGTGAGCGTGGTTGGGTTGGCGAAGCAGTTTATGGAGCTTGGCTTTCACCTGGTGGCCACGCATGGGACGGCGGAGGTGCTGGAGCAGGCCGGCCTGCGTTCCGAGCGGGTGCACAAGGTGAAGGAAGGCCGACCGAATGTGGTGGATCTGATCAAGGGCGAGCGCATTCAGCTCATCATCAATACGCCGCGCGGACAGGATACGTTCTTCGATGAGAAGGCGATCCGGCGAGCGGCGGTGCTGGCGAGGATCCCGACGATTACGACGATTGCCGCGGCACGAGCGGCTGCTGAAGGAATTGCGGCGCTGCAGGAGGGGCGGATGCAGGTGATCTCCCTGCAGGAGCTGCACGCGAAGCAGGCGGTGGCGGTCTAGATCACGGGGCTGATGTCGCCAGGGCGGCTGGCTTACTCTTCGAGGCCGAAGTGGGAGCCGATAGCGTAGCCGATCATGGAGAGCGGGAGCCAGGTGCCGATGATGAGGCCGTCTCCGCCCATGAGGCCGCTGCCGTTGCTGATGGAAAAGAAGGTGCGCCAGAGGCGTTCCATGACGTGGCCGGCGCAGTCTTCACAGAGGCCGTTGCCGGTGGGCAGGTCGATGACCCAGACGCAAATGACGGAGAAGAGCAGCAGACCGGAGATCCAGACGTAGCGGGAGATTTCGTTGTGGTGGAGGCGAGAGAGAAGAAAGCCGCCGACCATGGGGACGAAGAGCGAAAGCACCGTGGCGAGGAGCTTAGGCGAGGTCGCGTCGGGATCGGGGTGGGCGAGCGACATGCCGCCGATGACGAGGGCGAGCACCACGACGGCGAGCAGAGTGTGCGTGAGGAACCAGAAGGCCTCGCGGCCGAGCTCGCCGACAGATTTGTCTTTCGAGATGTCGCGCTGATGCATCGCCTTCGAGGGTACTGGAGATCGTTGCGGCACCGCCGACTTTCGCGTACATCTTTCGCGTCATGGTCCCGAGTTGATCACGTGGCGGCGCGCTGGCGGAGGCGGTCTCGGTAAGATGGAGAGATGCTGCTTGAGGGACTATTTCTGCCGCTGACGACGCCGTTCTATGGGGACGGACGGCTGTATTTACGCAAGCTGGAGCACAATGCGGAGCGATATTCGCGAACGCTTGCGGCCGGACTGGCGATTCTGACCCCGGCGGGGGAGCCGACGCGCCTGAACGATGAAGAGCAACGGCTGGCGCTGAAGAGTGCGGCCGAGGCGACGGCGCGGGAGACGGTGCTGATGGCAGATATCTCGAAGGCGAGTGTGCGCGGTGCGCTGGACCTGGCGGAGACGGCTGCCGCGCTGCGGTATGACGTGGCGCTGCTGCGGCTGCCGCTGCTGGCGAGCGGCGTGACGCGCGAGGAGCAGAGAGCGCTGGCGCTGGCTGTCGCGGACCGGTCCCCTTTGCCGCTGGTGCTGCTGGAAGAGCGCGGCGAGGCGTTGCCGGCGGAGATGATCGCTGCGCTGGCGGAGCATCGGCAGATCATCGGGTGGACGGCGACTGCGTCGGGCGAAGATGCGGTTCGCGAGGTGCTGCGGCTCACGGCTGGCGTGGAGCGGGACGTGACGGTGACGCCGGTGTTTGCGGCGGTGACGGGGCGGATGCTGGAACAGCGGGTTGCTGAAGGGACGACGGCGTACATTACGGCGGAGAGCCTGGCGGCGGGCGGAACGACGACGCTGGCGAATGTTTTGGCGGCGCCCAGCCGCGAACCGGCGATCAAGACACGGACGCGGCGGGTTGGCTTCCAAGTTCTTGCAGGTCGAGCGGGGAACTCGCTCGCGATGCTGCGGAGCGGCGCGAAGGGAACGATGCTGCCGTTCGGGATCTGTGCGCCACAGGCCTGCCACGAGGTGGTGACGGCGTGGAAGGATGACGATCAGGTGCTGGCACAGGAGAAGTTCGAACGTGTCGCAAAGGCCGCCGCAGAGATTGAAGAGGAGATGGGCGTGGCGGGGCTGAAGGCGGCGTGTGACCTGAACGGCTATTTTGGCGGTGCGCCGCGGTTGCCGGGAATACCGCTGCTGCAGACCAGGCTGGATGAGGTGCAACGGCTGATGCAGGGGATGCGGAACTAGGGATCTACTCGGCGCGTGGCTTGACCGGAACGCCGAGGCCGCTGAGTTTACCGCGAGCCTGCAGGGCTTCAGGGGAGTTTGGGAAGCGCTGGATGAGGGAGCGAAGCTCGCGGACGCCGGCGTCGTTCTGCTTCAGCTGAATGAGAGCCTGGCCCTTGTGGAGATGGGCAGCCGGAACCTTGTTGCTTTCGGGGTACTGCTCGAGGACGCGGTCGTAGTCCTTGATAGCGTTGCCGTAGCGGGCGCCGCGGTAGTCCATCTCGCCCTGGTAGTAGAAGGCGTTGCCGGAGAGTGGATTGTCAGGATATGCGCGAGTGAGGTCGGAGAATTCCGATTGCGCCAGACCATACTTCGCTGCCATGTAATCGCCGAGAGCGGTTTTATAGAGCTGATCGGCGGGTGGATTGGAGCCGGAGGCTGCAGCGGCGGGCGCGTTAAGGCTGGAATTGTCCGAGGGAACGGCGGCTGAGGGTTTGCCGCCGCGCCGGGTTGCAGACGGATCGGCTGGTGGGTTGGAGGTGAGACCGGACGGAGGCAGGGCACCGGAGTCGATGGAGGGTGCGGGTCCGGAGGATGGAGTTGATGCAGCGGCGGGGGCTCCGAGGGACTGCTGCTGATTCTGTACGTCCTGCATCAGCTTTTCCAGGCGCCCGAGACGGGTTTTGATCTCGTCCAGAGAGTCGTTAAGAGACTGCACCTGTCCGGAGACCTGATCGATCTTGCCGCCGCCGGACTCCTGCTGAGTCTGCATCTGGCGCTGGAGAGAGTCGACGGTACCAGCGACCTTGTTGGTCTGATCCGCGGTCTGCTGGACAAGATCCTTGAGGACGCCCATACGTTCGTCGTTGGACTGCTGCAGCCGGGCCACAGCGTCCTGCAGCTGCTGGATCTGCGTCTGGAGCTGGATCATGTCCTTGCTGACGGCGAAGGCGGGAGAGGCGCTGAAGAAGGAGAGGGAGAGCAGCAGGGGCGCGAAGCGGGAGAGTCTGGGAACGGCGAGTCTGGGGCGGGAGAGTCTGGCGAGCATACGGTCGACCTTCGGACAAACAGGGTTGAGGAACAGGAAGGGCAGCCGCGCGGAGAGATCGCGGCTGCCCGTATGGTCTTGAGACTAGCGATCGAGCGAGAACTGCGCCCGGCGGTTCTGCTGCCAGCAGCTTTCGGTCGACTCCGAGCAGAACTGCTTTTCCTTGCCATAGGAGACGACGCGGAGGCGAGCGGGCGCAATGCCGGCAGAGACGAGCGCCTGACGGGCGGCGTTGGCACGATTTTCACCAAGAGCGAGGTTGTACTCGGCTGAGCCCCGCTCATCGGAGTAGCCGCCGATGACGACGCGGATCGAAGGGTGACTTGCCAGGTAGGAGGCGGCGGACGATGCGGCTTGCTGCGCGTCAGGCCGGAGCTCGTAGCTGTCGTAGTCGAAGAAGGCATCGGGGACGGCCTGGTGGAAGGCGGCGTCCGAACCCATGTCACCGGAGGCGTCTGCGGTCGGCGCGGCAGGAGCGGCGGCGACACGGACGGTGACGCGAACATTGGCTTCGGTTGAGGCGCCGCTGTCGTTCTTGGCGACGAGATGAAAGTTGGTGGAGTTCGAGGGGGAGACGGTCTGGGTGCCGTTGACAGGAACCTGGCCGATGCCCTCGATGGTGACGGCGGTGGCTCCGGATGTGCGCCAGTTGAGCACGACGGATTGACCAAGATCGATCGAAAGGGGATCGGCGCTGATGGTCGCGGTCGGCGCGGTCGAGGTGGTGTCGGCCGTTGGGCCCAGGCTTGCGGGGTTCACACCGCTGGTCTTCTTGTGGCAACCGGAGAGCGCGGCCATTGCGGTGACGGCCACAGCCGTGGTGAGCACATTTCTCCATCCAGCAAACTTCAACATCATCGAGCTCTCTCCTGCTCTGCACTCGGCAGAGGTGATTTCAAGGTCCGTGTCATCAGCACATCATGGTACAGCTTACTTCCAACTCCAGTTTGGCATGTCCGCGCCGGATGCAGTGAGGGCGTGCTGCTGGGTTCCGTCGGCCAGCATCGTCATTACTTTATTGTCGCTGGCGCGGCCGTTGCCGGAGTTGGCGAAGACGATGTGGCGGCCATCAGGGGACCAGGACGGAAAGTCACAGCGGCCGATGTCGTGGGTGAGCTGGATCCAGCGCTTGCTGGCGACTTCCATGACGTAGATGTCCTGACCGCCGGGGGCTCCTGGGCCGTATTTGCGGTTCCAGGCGAAGGCGATGAACTGCCCGTTGGGCGACCAGGAGGGCGACGTGGCGTAGCCGCCGTCTGTCATTCGCTGCACGCCGGATCCGTCGGTCTCCATGATGTAGAGCTGTGGGAGACCGGTGCGGCCGCTGATCCAGGCGATCTGGGCGCCGCTTTTAGGGTTGTAGGTGGGCGAGACGTCTGGACCGTGGAAGTTGGTGACGCGGCGGGAGGATCCGCCGTTCGAATCAGCGATCCAGATCTCGGGGTCGCCGGATCTGGAGGAGGAGTAGGCGAACTCACGGCCGCTAGGAGCCCAGGCGGGGGAGAGATTGGTTCCACCCGCGATGGGGAGGGTCACCATGCGGCCGAGCAGGAGCGAGTACATGCGGATCTGAAAGCCGTCGCGACCGAGGGACGAGAAGGCGACACGGGAGTTATCCGGTGCGACACGAGGAGAGATGGAGACAGTGCCGAGCTGGGTGATGGCGTGCTGGTTGACGCCGTCGTAGTCCATGGACCAGATCTCTTTGTTGCCGCCCGAGCTCTTGATGTAGAAGATCTTGGTTTCGGCGATGCCAGGGATGCCTCCGCCGAGACGGAAGATGATCTCGTCGGCGAAGCGGTGGGCGATCTGGCGGGCTGAGTCCTCGGAGGCCTCTTCGCTGTACTGCTTGGCGAGCACCTGCGGGTACTGCGTGTTCTTCGCGTCGAAGAGGAAGCCCTGGACGGTCACGCGGCCGGACTGCGCCGTGAGCGAACCGAAGGCAACCATCGCCGCGGAGGCAGGCGATGCGGACCACTGCGGGAGGCTGATCTCCTGCGGCGAACCGGGGGTGGCTTGCGGCTGGAGGCTCTTTGAGACGATGTCGAAGATGCCGGCAGCGGTGAGGTCGCTCGAGAGCGTGGTGTCAAAGACCTGCTTGAGAGGGATGGTCTGGCTGTCGGCGGAGCCCGGCTTGAAGTCGACGACGGCAATACGGATGCGATCGGCGCCGCTCGAGGTCTCGGTATGGAAGGTGTCCTGCGCCTTGAGAGCGGCGGTGACGAAGACGAGCGTGAGAAGCGCGAGGAGGCCGGACGAGGATCTACACAGGGCGGAAAGGTGTCGGAGCAGGCTGAACATGCACCCCCATGGTAGCTGCAAAGTGTGTGCGGAGGGGTGGGAAAGCGGACGGTTACTGCTGGCGGTAATCAAAGGCGTAGTCGACCGTGATGTGGTCGCCGGCAGGCAGCGGGCCGAAGCCCTCGTCCTGGACGCGCTCGACGGCACGGCGGGCGGATTGGTCGAGAGAGGGCGACCCGCTGGAGCCCTCGACGCGGATGTTGGAGGGGATGCCGTCGCGGCTGATGTCAAAGACGATGGTGACGCGCTTGCCCTCGCTCGAGCGCGGGTCTGCTTCCTGGGTGAACCAGTTCTGGGCGACCTTGCGATTGACGATATTGACGTAGTAGGCGAAGCGAGCGCCGAAGGCACGGTCCTCAACGCTGATGGAGGCGCTACCGTTCTTGAGCTGCATGGTCGCCTGCGGGATGCGGATGCCGGCGGTCTCGCCGGAGGTCGCCTTGGTGGGATCCGGACGGACGGGTTGTGGGTGCTTCAGGGGCTCGGGCGCAGGACGGTCGGCGACTTTGGGTGGCTTGGCCTGTTCCTTCTTGAGGATCGGAATGTCTTTGGGCGAGGGCGGCGGCTCGGTGCGATCCTTGGGCGGCGTGGGAGCCGGGCTTGGCTTCTCTGAGGTGAGAACGCCGGTGTCGAGAGTTTTCTGGCGCGGTGGCAGCGGAATGGAGCTGACCATGGTGGCCTGGATGGCACCGGCGGCCATATCGTGCTGGCCCCATCGCTGGCCGTGGTGACGGAAGGCAAGTGAACCGGCGACGATAGCGCCGAAGAGCAGACCGTGCAGCACAAGGGAGCCGGCGAAGCTTGCGCCTTCGCTTTCGCCCCGAGCTGCGGCGGAGTTACTCCAGTCGTGCGGTGTTGCGTTCATAGATGAGATCCGGACGCGAGGCCAAGAGCGAGTTACTTGTCGAGGGGGCGAGTGACGATGCTGATGTTCGTGATGCCGGCCTGCTTGACGGCATCCATGACGGAGGCAAAGGCGCCAAAGGGAACCTGTTCATCGGCGCGCACGTAGATGACGCGGCGTGCCGGATCGCCGCTAACGGTTGCCTTGAGCCGCGCCGGCAGGTCGTTGACGTTGATCGGCTTGTCCTGCAGGAAGACGTTCTGATCCTTGTTGATCGTGACGACCATGCGCTCTTCGGAGAGGGCGTTGACGTTGCGGGTCTTCGGAATCGCGACTTCGAGGCCGGATTGAAGGACAGGCGCGCTGATCATGAAGATCAGGAGAAGCACCAGGACCACGTCGACGAGCGGCGTGATGTTGATCTCGGCGAGGGCGGTCTGGGTACGTGCCTGGGATCCACTACGGGCGGTGAAGGCCATGGCTAGAAGCTCCTTCGCCGCGGTTCTTCCGGAGCCGGGACAGCCGGGGCTGAGGTGGGAGAGAGCATGGCGGCGTTCTCGATCGCGTTGAGAAGCTCGCGGCCGAAATCATCCATGCGGGCGCCGAAGTCGCGCAGGCGGGCGGTGAGCTGGTTGTAGCCGACGACGGCGGGGATTGCAACGACCAGGCCGGCGGCGGTGGTGATGAGGGCCTCCGAGATGCCGGGAGCAACGGCGCGGAGGGTAGCCGAGCCCTGGGTGCCGAGGCCGTGAAAGGCGTCGATGATGCCCATGACGGTGCCGAAGAGACCGATGAAGGGAGCGATGGCGGCGATGGTGGCGAGCCACGTCATACGCTGCTCCATAACGGTAAGGGCTTCGCTCGAGGCTGTCTGAGCGGCTCGCTCGAGACCGAGAGGGTTGCGGGGAAGGCCGCGGCCGCCGCTCTGCCGCATGTACTCGTCGTGGATCTCGGTGAATACGGTGACGAGCGGACTGGGCTTGAACTGCTCCGCGACGGAGGCGATCTCACTGAGACGGCCGGACTTGCGGAAGGCTCTGACGAAGCGATTTCCTTGCGTCTGCGCCCGACGAAAGTAGGTCCACTTCGAGATCATGACGGTCCAGGAGAAGATGCTCGCGATCAGGAGCACGATGAGGACGGCAAAGGCGAGAGGACCGCTGTTATGCACCATATCGAGCAGAGCGCTCGAACTGGCGGGTACAGCCGGAACCGCGGCGGGCGCGGCGTCGTCCTGAAAGAAGAGCAGAGCAAGCGAAAGGAGAGAGAGCATATGGGTTGATCTGGGGGTTAGTGTACTGGTTTTATACGTCGGCCGAGGAGAGGCGCGGAAGGCAAGGGGTACCGGAAGCGGTGCCTTTCGCTTCGGGTTTACGGGCGGCGCCAACCGGGTTTGTGCTTGAGGGTTTCGATTTGTGAGTACAGGGTCCCTTCTCTGTGGGCCCGGTGATGCACCAAGGCGCGGGCGGCGTGTAGAGGAAGGCCGCTTGCCAGGGCTGCGTTTGCTATGCTCGCGAGGAGGACCGGGGGAAGAGGCATGCTGCTCGAGCTACGCGCGGAGAACTACACCGTGATCGATCGGGCGGAGGTGCAGTTCGGGCCGGGACTGAACCTGCTGACCGGAGAGACGGGCGCCGGGAAGTCGATTCTGGTTGACGCGCTGGTGCTGCTGCTGGGTGGCAAAGCTTCGAGTGACGTGGTTCGGCATGGACAGGAGCGGGCGACGTTGGCGTGCGTCTTTGAGGCGACCGCAGGAGCGGAGGCTGTGCTCGAGGCGAATGGTCTCGATGCGGAGGAGAGCACGATCCTGATCCGACGAGAGATCACGCTTGCGGGCAAAGGCCGCGTGTTCGTAAACAATCAGCCGGCTACGGTGGCGGTGCTTCGCCAGTTAGGGCCGGAGCTGGCGTCAATCCATGCGCAGAGCGAGACGACGAGTTCGTTCGACGCAACGCAGCAGAGGCTGCTGCTGGATCGGTTTGGGGGCCTGGATACGAGCGAGGTGCGGGCGGCGTTTGCGGCGTGGCAGGCGACATCGCGGCGATTAGAAGAGATGGAGACGAGCTCGGCGGATCGGCTGCGGATGGCGGATCTTTGGCGGTTTCAGAGCCTGGAGATCACCGAGGCGGGGATCGAGGGTGAGGACGAGGACGCTCGGCTGGAGGCAGAGAAACGGATTCTGAGCAACGCGGACCGCTTGTATACCGCGGCGATGCGAGCGCATGAGCTGTTGTACGAGGCGGAGGAGTCGGCCGAGACGACGGTGGGTCTGGCGTTGAAGCAGGTTGAGGATTTGGCTCGTTTTGAGCCTCGTTTTGGCGAGGCAGCGCAGCGTCTGGCGGAGGCAAAGGCCAGTATCGAGGATGTTGATGCGAGTGTGCGGGATTTCGCTGAGGGTGTGCAGGCGTCACCGGACCGGTTGGCGTCGATTGAAGACCGGCTGGCCGGGTTGGAGCGGCTGAAGCGCAAGTATGGTCCGACCCTGGCGGAGGTGGTGCGCTTTGGGGAGGAGGCGGCGGCGCGGCTGAACGAGGTGGAGAACCGGGATGGCCTGATTGCGGAGCTGCGAGCGACGCGCGAGGCGCAGGCGAAGGCGTACCTGGGGGCCGCCGCTGTTTTGAGTGAGGCTCGCCGGACGGCGGCTGAGCGGCTACGGAAGCGCGCGGAGGCAGCGATCGGGGAGTTGGCGATGCGGGCGCGGCTTGGGATCGCGGTGGAGGCGCAGACGGACGAGCAGCGGGCGTGGACCGGGAATGGGTATGACACGATCGGCTTTCTGATTGCGACGAATACGGGTGAGCCGCTGAAGCCGCTTGAGGAGGTGGCATCGGGCGGAGAGATGTCGCGTGTGATGCTGGCGTTGAAGGTCACAGTGGAGAACGAGGCTCGCGGCCGACGGCGAAGGGGCGAGATGGAGCGGAGCCTGATCTTTGACGAGATCGATGTGGGGATCGGCGGCCGGGCAGCCGAGGCGGTGGGACAGAAGCTGAAGGCGCTGGCGAAGGGGCAGCAGGTGCTGTGCATCACGCATCTGCCGCAGATCGCGGCGTTTGGCGACCGGCATTATCTGATCGCCAAGACAGAGGCGAAGGGCCGAACGCAGACCTCGATCCGGCCGCTGACTGATGAGGAACGACGGGAGGAGATTGCGCGGATGCTGAGTGGGGCGACGCTGACCGAGACGAGTCTGCGGCACGCAGAGCATCTGCTGGCGGCGAGTCGTTGAGAGGTGACGTACGAACGCTGGTGCCGCCATCCGCATCCAATGAAATGAACTGGAGGGTTTATGGCAAATGAATCAAAGAAGTGTGCGCATGCTCTGTGTTCCTGCACGGTTTCAGAAGGGACATACTGCTCTCAGGCGTGTGAGGATGCAGCAAAGGTGACGAGCCTGGCGTGTGACTGCCCGCATGCAGGATGCAGTGGCCACGCGGTTTAGTGCGGCCGGATGTTGCTGAAACGGCTCGACTGAGAGAGACCCGCCGCGTTGCCGGAGGGTGGCGGGCGCCAACGCTTTCTGCACCAGCTGAGGTTCAACCCACGAAGCGAACAGCCGGTGAACGCGGTATACTTACCCAGTGAGTCGCCCAACCTTGGACCCCATCTCGCTCAACCCGGAAGCTCAAGAAAACATGGACGCCCAGACCAGGCAGGTGCTGCTGCTAAAGCCGCGCGGCTTTTGTGCGGGTGTGGTGCGTGCCATTGACATCGTCCAGATTGCGCTCGATACGTTCGGGGCGCCGATCTACGTCCGCAAGGAGATCGTGCACAACAGCTATGTGGTGACCGATCTGGCGAAGAAGGGCGCAATCTTCGTAAACGAATTGGACGAAGTTCCCGAAGGGTGCCGCGTGATTTACTCCGCGCACGGCGTCTCGCCTGCGGTACGAAGCCGGGCCAAGGAGCGCGGGCTCAAGGTAATCGACGCGACCTGCCCGCTGGTGACGAAGGTGCATGTGGAGGCGATCAAGTTCGCCAAGCAGGGTTACTCTCTGGTGCTGGTGGGGCATAGGGATCATGAAGAGGTCGAAGGAACGCAGGGGGAAGCGCCGGATGTGACGCAGGTGGTCTCGACGGTGGAAGAGGTCCGGGCGCTGGTGGTTCCGGATCCGAACAAGGTGGCGTACCTGACGCAGACTACGTTGTCGCTGGACGAGGCGCGGTACATGATTGAAGCGCTAAAGCTGAAGTTCCCGAATATCGTGGGACCGCACGCGCAGGACATCTGCTACGCGACAGAAAACCGGCAGACCGCAGTGAAGAACGTCGCGCACGACGCCGATCTGGTGCTGGTGGTCGGGTCGCGAAACAGTTCGAACTCGAACCGGCTGGTTGAGGTTTCAGAGAATCTGGGAACGAGAAGCTATCTGATCGACAAGGCTGAGGACATCCAGCCGAGCTGGCTTGAAGGCGTCGGCAAGGTTGCGGTGACCGCAGGTGCCTCGGCGCCGGAGGTTCTGGTGCAGGAGGTGGTGTCGTTTCTGCGGCAGCGCGGCTACGGCGACGCAACCGAGGTGGAGGTGATGCCGGAGAATGTGCGCTTCGGTCTGCCGCCGGAGATCGTGCAGGCGATTGCGTCGGCACCTGCGGTGGTGCGGTAGGGACGATCCCGCACATCATGAACCAAGCTCCTCACAACTCGGCGTCGGTAGCAGTAGGTTCCGCGCAACCGCGTTTTGGGCGTATGGATCTTGGGCTCGACCGGGTCAAGGAGGGCCTGGGGCGGGCACGAGACTGGCTGCTTGGGCAGCAGCACGAGGACGGTTTCTGGTGCGGCGAGCTCGAGGCGGATGTGATGCTCGAGGCGGACTACATCTTTATGCATACGTTGCTGGGGACGGGTGATCCTGGCAAGATGCAGCGGGCGGTGCTGGAGATTTTGCGGCACCAGAATGACGACGGCGGATGGAGCCTGTATCCGGGTGGAGTCTCCAATGTTAACTACGGGGTCAAAGCGTACCTCGCGTTGAAGCTGATGGGTTACGCTGCCGACGATGCTCTGATGCAGACGATCCGCCAGAATGTTCTCTCGCTGGGTGGCGTGGTGCAGTGCAATACCTTTACCAAGATCTATCTGTGCGCGCTGGGGCAGTATGACTACGATGCGGTTCCGGCGATCCCACCGGAGATCGTGCTGTTCCCAAACTGGTTTTACTTCAACATCTACGAGATCAGCTCGTGGTCACGCGGCATTCTGGTCCCGCTGTCCATCATTTACGCGAAGAAGCCATTCAAGAAGATATCGCCCGAACAGGGGATCAGTGAGTTGTTTGTCGGCGGCCGGGAAAACGCCGATCTGCGGCTGCGCTGGGACAAGAAGAAGCCGGTGAGCTGGCGCAACTTCTTCCTCTTCTGGGACCGGCTGGCGCACCTCTCGGAGCGTGTGCATATTCGGCCGCTGCGTAAGGTGGCGCTACGAAAAGCTGAGGCCTGGATGCTGGAGCGATTCGAGAAGTCAGATGGGCTTGGCGCGATCTATCCGGCGATGCTGAACTCGATCGTGGCGCTTCGCTGCCTTGGTCGATCGGTCGACGACCCGCAGATGATCCGGGCTCTGGACGAATTTGAAAAGCTGGGCATCGATTGCCCGGAGGGAACGCCGGACTACCCAACACCGACCTTCCGAATGCAGCCGTGCTTTCCGCCGGTCTGGGATACCGCGCAGGCGATCTACGCGCTGGGCGAAGCGGGTCTGCCGAAGGATGATCCGCGGCTGCTGCGGGCAGCGGACTGGGTACTGTCAAAGGAAGTCCGTCATAAGGGCGACTGGGCGGAGAAGGTCCGCAACGTGGAGCCGGGCGGCTGGTACTTCGAGTTCAACAATGAGTTCTATCCAGATGTCGATGACACGGGACAGGTTCTGCTCGCTCTGAAATGTGTGGCGAACCCTCGTGAGCGATACCAGGATGAGGTCTGCCAACGGGCGCTGACGTGGATCTGGGCGATGCAGTGCAAGAATGGCGGCTGGGCGGCGTTCGACAAAGACAATACCAAGAGCATCTTTCAGTACATTCCGTTCGCGGATCATAACGCAATGCTTGATCCGCCGACCGTGGATATCACGGGGCGGATGCTGGAGATGTTGTCGCTTTATGGGTTTACACGGGAAGATCCGCGGGTCGAAAAGGCGGTTCAGTTCATTCTGAAGGAGCAGGAGCCGGACGGCAGCTGGTTTGGGCGATGGGGCGTGAACTACCTGTACGGCACCTTCCTGGTGCTGCGCGGTCTGGAGGCGATGGGTTTCTGGAACCATGAGCCTGCGGTACAGCAGGCGGCGGAGTGGATTCGCATGGTGCAGAATGGCGATGGCGGATGGGGCGAGAGCTGCGGCACCTATGACGATCCAGCGCAACGTGGCATTGGCGCAAGCACGCCATCACAGACGGCGTGGGCGGTGCTGGGGCTGCTGGCCGCTGGGGATACGCGGTCGGACTCGGTGGCGAAGGGGATCCGCTGGCTGATCGAACGGCAGCATGAGGATGGCAGCTGGGACGAGTTGATGCCGGGAAGAAATGGCGAGAGTTATTACACGGGCACGGGATTTCCACGAGTCTTTTATCTCGGATATCACCTCTATAAACAGTACTTTCCGTTGTTGGCATTGACCACGTACACGCGCGCGATGGAGCGCGAAGCAAACGAAGCAGCCTGAGTAGCGGCTGGATCCCAAGTTTATTTTTAGAGGAGTGATCGATGGCTGTACCAATCTCTCAGGCGTGGACGGTAGCGTCTTACGTGATGAAGCAGAAGCTGAGCGGACGGAAGCGGTATCCGCTGGTGCTGATGCTGGAGCCGCTGTTTCGCTGCAACCTGGCGTGTGCGGGCTGCGGAAAGATTCAATATCCGGCTCATATCCTGAAGGCGGAGTTGTCACCTGAGGAGTGCTTCCGGGCGGTGGACGAGTGCGGCACGCCGATGGTGGCGATTCCTGGTGGCGAGCCGCTGCTGCACCCGAAGATGCCGGAGATTGTGGCTGGTCTCGTCGAGCGGAAGAAGTACGTTTACATGTGCACGAACGCTCTGCTGTTGAAGGAGAAGCTGCACCTGTTCAAGCCGTCGAAGTACCTTTCGTTCTCGGTGCATGTGGATGGGCAGCGTGAGCATCACGACTTCTCCGTGTGCCGCGAGGGCGGGTATGACATTGCAATGGAAGGCGTGAAGGCCGCGGTCGAAGCTGGATTCCGGGTAACGACCAACACGACGCTGTTCGATGGCGCTGATCCGAACAGTGTGCGCCTGCATTTTGATGAGCTGATGGACGCCGGCGTCGAGAGCATGATGGTTTCGCCGGGGTACACCTATGACAAGGCTCCGGACCAGAAGCATTTTCTCGGGCGCGCGCGATCTAAGAAGCTGTTCCGTTCGATTTTGTCGAACCGGAAGAAGACATGGCGCTTCAATGCGTCGCCCATGTTCATGGAGTTTCTGATGGGCAAGAAGGAGCTGACCTGCACGCCGTGGGGGATGCCAACCTTTTCGATTTTTGGCTGGCAGAAGCCCTGCTATCTGCTGCAGGATGGCTATGCGGATACGTTCCAGGAGCTGATGGAGTCGGTGGAGTGGGCGAACTATGGGACGGAGAGCGGCAACCCGCGCTGCGCGAACTGCATGGTGCACTCCGGCTATGAAGCCAGTGGTGTGAACTACACCTTCGGCTCTCTGAAGGGTCTATTGCAGACGGCGAAGGCGATGTTCTCAAGCTACGACGACGAAGGCGCGGAGAAGCTGCTGAATGAGTGGAAGCCGGCACACCAGGCTCCGCTGGTGCAGATTGCGACGCCGGGTGCGGTGGCGGTGAAGGAGCATGCCTCGGCCGAGATGGTCTCAGGAGACTGACGATGGCGACGGAGCAGCAGGAGGCAGCGAAGCTGGAACAACTCTCTCATGTGAACCCGGATGAGATTGAGGTTGCGGCGGGGCGAGTGCGGGAACAGCTTGAAGGATGGATCCCGGCGATGGCGTCTGAGAGCGAGGTTCGCGAGGCGCTTGAAAAGGCGTTCGACTACCGGGGTGATGTGACCGTGACAACGAAGACCGGGAGTGTGATTGAGGGATATCTCTTCGATCGACGCACCGGAGCGACGCTTGCCGATTCGTACGTACGGATCATTCCTGCGAAGGATCGGTCGAAGGTGAATATTACGTACGCTGAGATTGCGGCCGTCGCGTTTACAGGCCGGGATACGGCGGCTGGTCGTACGTTTGAGGCCTGGGTAAAGAAGTATTGGGAGAAGAAGGCAGCGGGCGAGCGGAATATCCAGCTAGAGCCCGAACGGCTGGAGTAATCTCAGACGCTTGGCGTGCGCTGAGCTGCGGAACAGTATGCGTGTCTTTCTGACGGGAGCTACCGGGTTTGTGGGGGGCCATGTGGCTCGGGCGTTCGCGGAGCGCGGCGCGAAGCAGCGTCTGCTGGTGCGGTCGACGAGTTTGCTTGCCGGTCTTGAGGGCATGCAGGATGTCGAGTTGGTTCGCGGCGATCTGCGGCAGGTGGGGGAACTTCGATCGGCATTGCGGGGATGTGACGCGCTGGTGCATGTGGCTGCCGACTACCGGTTGTGGGTGCGGGATCCGGATGCGATGTATGCCGCAAATGTGGATGCGACGCGGGACCTGCTCCGGTTGGCAGGCGAGCTTGGCGTCAAGCAAGTTGTGTATACCTCGAGCGTCGCGACGATGGGCTTCAAGTCCGACGGAAGCATCGTGGACGAAGAGACGCCGGTCTCGTTGGCGGAGATGATCGGGCACTACAAGCGATCGAAGTATCTGGCGGAGCAGGTGGCACTTGAGGCGGCGCGGCAGGGACAGCATGTGATGATTCTGAATCCGACGACGCCGATCGGGGCCGGGGACGTGAAGCCAACGCCTACCGGGCGGATTGTGGTGGATTTTCTGAACCGGCGTTTTCCGGCGTATGTGGATACGGGGCTGAACCTGGTGGATGTGGAGGAGGTCGCGCGGATGCATGTGATTGCACTCGATCGCGGACGGCCGGGCGAGCGATACATTCTGGGCGGAGAGAACCTCTCGCTGAAGCAGATTCTGGACAGGATGTCGGCAATTACGGGGCTGCCCTCGCCGACTTGGAAGGTGCCCCATGCGGCGGCTATGATCTTTGCTTTTTTCGACGAGTGGATTACTGGCCGACTGCGTGGGCGGGAGCCGCGGGCGACCGTTGAGGCGGTGCGGATGGGACGAAAGATCATGTTTGCGAATTCATCAAAGGCAGAACGGGAGCTTGGGTTCAAGGTGATGCCGGTGTATGGGGCGATGCGACAGGCGATCCAGTGGTTTGTGGAGCACGGGTATGCTCCCGCACCGCCGACGCCGACGATCGGTTCTGGGCATTGAGGACGGCGATCATTGCGGCTCTGCCGAGGGAACTTGCGGGGCTTACGCGCGGGTGGCGCGAGATGAAGATTGAGGAGCGTGGCGTTGTGGCTTTCGAGCAGGACGCCATGATGGCTGTGTGTGGCGGGATAGGCTGTGACCGGGTCAGCAGGGCGGTCGCGGTGGCGCTGGCGTCCGGCGGAGTGGAGAAGCTGATCTCGATTGGTCTGGCTGGCGCCTGCGATCCGAGCCTGGCGGCCGGGGACATTCTGCGAGTCGGTACGGTGATCGATGTGCGGTCTGGCGAGCGCTTCGAAGCGGAGGGTGGAGACGCGGTGCTTGCGACGTCGAATACGATCGCAGATGTTGCTGAGAAGAGCCGCTTGCATGCCAGCTACGGCGCGGCGGCTGTGGACATGGAAGCGGCGTGCGTCGCGAGGCTGGCGCGGGCACATGGGCTTTCGTTCAGCGCGATCAAAGCGATCTCAGATGATGCGAAGTTCGCTCTGGACGGGATGGATCGATTTGTAACGGCGGATGGTCAGTTTCGTGAACTTGCGTTCGCTGTGTACACGGCGCTTCGGCCGGCGCGTTGGCGATCTACTATCGAGTTGGGACGAAACAGCGCGGCGGCGTTGAAGGCGTTGACGGCGGCGGTTCAGGATGAACTGGGAAGGCCGCTACAGGACTGAATGAGATGGATACGATGGTAGAGAGCAGAAAGATGCGGGACGGGACGATTCCGGGGACGATGCAAGCGGCGGTCTACCGGGATATTGACAAGGTGCAGGTGGAAGAGGTTGCCGTGCCTGAGATTGGGCCCGGGGAGGTGCTGGTCAGAATTGATACCTGCGGCATCTGCGGGACGGACCTGAAGAAGATCCACACGGGATCGCACAGCGCGCCTCGGATCTTTGGGCACGAGATGGCAGGAACAGTTGCTCGCGTTGGTGACGGTGTAGTCCGGTTCGCGGTGGGCGATCGCGTGATGGCGTATCACCATATACCTTGCGGGGCGTGCTACTTCTGCCGCAAGCAGACGTTCGCGCAGTGCGAGGTGTACAAGCGGGTGGGTTGCACGGCGGGATTTACACCGGCGGGCGGAGGGTTTGCAGAGTACATCCGTGTGATGGAATGGATTGTGGATGGCGGACTGGTAAAGATTCCGGATGATATTCCCTTTGAGCAGGCGTGCTTCCTCGAGCCGGTGAACACGTGCTACAAGGCGATTCAGATGCTGAATCTGGAGGCGGACGAGACGGTGCTGGTGATTGGCCAGGGACCGATCGGGATACTGCTGGCGGCGCTGGCAAAGCGGACGGGTGCGACGGTGCTTACGAGCGACCTGTATGCGGAGCGGCATGCGATTGCGGCGACGTTTGGTCTGGAGCATCCGCTGGATGCGCGTGGAGATGTCGTCGAGGCGGCGCGGGCCGTTACCGAGGGCAGAGGCGCGGATGTGGCGCTTGTGGCCGTGGGCGGTAGCGCGGTGATCACAACGGCGATGGCGGCAATTCGTCCGGGCGGGCGGGCGATGCTCTTTGCGCAGACCCAGCACGAGGAGGCGCCGTTTGATCCGGGAGCGGTGTGCATGGATGAGAAGACGTTGATGGGGTCTTACAGCGCCTCAGTAGCGATTAATAGAGAGGTGGAGGACCTAGTGTTCGACGGATATCGCGAGGGGTTCGACCTGACGCGGCTGATCTCCCACCGGTTCGCCTTGGCGGATGCTGCGGAGGCGATCGCTTTGGCTTCGCATCCGCAGCCGGACTCCATGAAGATTGTCCTGCAACCGGGGCGCTAGAGACGGAGACTTACCTTAGTCGCGGGGGCGTTTGCGAATCTCAATGTTGAGGCGTTTGATCTTCTGGTTGAGAGTGGAGAGCGGCACCTTGAAGAACTCGGCGGCTTCGGTCTGGTTCCAGTGGCAGCGTTCGAGCCGGTCGGAGATGATGCGGCGCTCGATCTCTTCCATGAGCTCGAAGAGGGAGGCGTCCGGACGATGTTCGAGCGCGGTGGCGGTGTAGCTGCTGCCGGTGATCTGAGGCGGAAGCAGCTCGGGTGCGATGACACGGGAGTTGGCGAGTACGATGCCGCGCTCCATGGCGTTCTCGAGCTCGCGGACGTTGCCGGGCCAGTCATAGTCCATGAGGATGCGGAGCGAATCGGGTGACAGTACCTTCTGTTCGACGCCGTTCTCCTTCGCGTAGAAGTCAAGAAAGTGCTGCGAGAGAAGGGGAATGTCGGACTTGCGGGTGCGCAGCGGTGGAAGCTCGAGGGCGATGACATTGAGGCGGTAGAAGAGGTCTTCGCGGAAGCGGCCGTCGCGGACGGCGTTCTGCAGATTGACGTTGGTCGCGGCGATGATGCGGACATCGACCTGGATCTCCTGGGTGCCACCAAGCTGCATGAAGCGGCGGTCCTGCAGGACGCGCAGGATCTTGGCTTGCATGTCGATGCCCATGGTGCCGATCTCGTCGAGGAAGAGGGTGCCGCCGTCGGCGACCTCGAAGAGACCTTTTTTGCTGGAGACGGCGGAGGTGAAGGCGCCACGAACGTGGCCGAAGAGGGTGGACTCGAGCAGTTCTGAGGGAACGGCTCCGGTATTTACGGGGACGAAGGGGCGATCGCGGCGGGGAGAGTTGGCGTGGAGCGCCTTGGCGATGAGCTCCTTCCCGGTTCCACTCTCGCCCTGGATCAAGACGGTGGAGCGGGACGGTGCGACCTGCACGACGACGTCGAAGAGGCGCAGCATCGGCTCACTCTTGCCGACGATGTTTTCGAAGCTGTATCGCTGCTTGAGCGTGCGCCGGAGAAGGACGATCTCCGACTCTGCGCGGCGACGGCCTACCGCGGAGCGAATGTCGAGGATGAGTTTTTCGTTATCCCAGGGCTTCTGGACGAAGTTGTCGGCGCCGGCGCGGATGGCTTCGACGACGTTGCCGACGGTGCCGTACGCGGTAATCATGATTACGGGAAGTTGGGGGCGGAGCTCCACGATACGAGGGAGGAGATCGAGGCCGCTCTCGCCGGGGAGAGCGAGATCCAGGAGCAGCAGATCGAACTCCTCGCGTGAGAGGAGGTCGAGGCCGGTCGCGCCCTCGGGAGCGATGGTGACGGAGAAGCCCTCGAAGGTGAGCAGGGTCTCGAGCGATTCTCGAACAGCGGCCTCATCATCGATGATGAGAATGCGGGTCAAGGAAGGCTTTGCGGCAGAGATGTCTGTTGTTGCGGGAGCCTCAGGAAACGCGATCGCTTCAGACATGCAATATGGTCCTTTCGCCCGTTTCGGAGGCAGCGTCTGTCAGTACGGGAGCAAAGGCAGGGAACTCGAGTTCAAAGGTGGTGCCAATGCCGATGGAGCTTTCGACGTGGATCTTGCCGCCGTGCTCCTGCATAATGCCGTAGCTGACGGCGAGACCGAGGCCGGTGCCCTTGTGCTCACCCTCACGCGGAGCGGTCTTGGTGGTGAAGAAGGGATCGTAGATGCGCTGCAGGTGCTCCTGGCTGATGCCGCTGCCGGTGTCCTGGATGCGAATGACGGCCGTGCTGTCGCGATTGAGGGTTGTGATCGCGACGCGGCCGTTGACCGCGTGCAGCATGGCGTCCTTGGCGTTTAGAAGGAAGTTGAGCAGCACCTGCTGGATCTTGCCCTGGTTACCCTGCACGGAGGCGAGAGCGGGGTTGAGATCGAGGTCGACGGAGATCTTCGCAGTTTTCAGTTGATGATCGATGAGATTGACGGTATCGCGGAGGAGCCGGTTGAGATCGACGTTGGTTCGCTCAGTGCCACTGGTACGGGAGAAGTTGAGAAGGCCGTTGACGATCTCCGAGGCGCGGAAGCTCTGCTGAGTGATCTTTTCGAGCACGGGGGTCAGGCGGGCGTCGCCGGCCATCTGCTTGGTGAGCATCTGGGTGTAGGCGGAGATGACGGCGAGCGGCGTATTGACCTCGTGCGCCACACCAGCGGCGAGCAGGCCGATGGACGAGAGCTTTTCAGACTGGGTCAGCTGCGCCTCGAGCTCGACACGGTCGGTGATGTCATCGATCAGTATGATGCGACCGACCGGAACGGCTGTCTTCGAGACCAAGGGCGCCACGGCGATGTTCGCGATATGCTGCTCGCCGTCCGAGAGCTCAATCCGATACTTATAGAAGGCGTGTGTGCCGTGCTCGAAGCGGACGCTCTCGATCTTTCTCAGGAAGTCGACAGGGAGGACGGCAGAGAGCGGTTTGCGGAGTGCTTGGGCGCGAGAGATGCCGAAGAGGACTTCCATGCGGCGATTCCAGCTCTCGATGTGGTCGTCCAGATCGACGGCGAAGACGCCGACGTTGATGGATTCGACGATGTTCTCGTGGAACTCCTTGAGTCGCTCGAACTCGCCGATCTGGAGCTCCAGACGACGGTAGAGTTGGGCGTTCTGGATAGCGATGCCGATGTAGCTGGCGAGAGACTCGAGCAGCTCGACGTCTTCACTGGAGAGGAAGTCTCCCATACGAGTGAGACCGAGACCGATGACAGCGACGGTTCTGGTGCCGAGGCCTTCGCGAGATGCGACGCGGCAGGGAAGGTAGTAGTTCAGATCGAGCCGAGAGGCAGAGGCTCGTTCGCTCTTCGGCAGGCGGAGGACTGATCGCGGATTCTCCCAGAAGATGTGGTTCGTGGCCTGCGCCTCGTCAAAGTTGAGGAAGCGAAGGTCGAGGTGGGAGAGTTCGCTGGGAGAAAGATCGGCCAAACCATGTGAGCCGGCGAGGTGAAAGGCGGGACGGCCGACCGTGCTCTCGTTCGAAAGAAAGACAGCGACGCGGGTGACCAGAAGGGTCTGCGGAAGACGCTCTACGATCGCATCGACAAGAGTACGAAGATCGGTTTGCGAGTTGAGGCCACGGCCGAACTCGACAAGAGTTTCGCGGTAGTCGAAGCGTTTCTGATCGAAGAGGCGATCGACGCGAGCCTGAATGGCTCGTTTGAGTGGGTCGAAGACGATGCCGGTGATGGTGACGGCTGCAACGAGACCCCAGAGACGCAGGTTAGGAAGACGGCTGCGGACGGTCTCCGCGGTCACCGCAAGTACGGCAAAGTAAAGGCCTACGAGTGAGGCAGTTGCAAGAGTATAGGTGACGCCCCGCTTGAAGATTAGATCCGTATCCATGAGCCGGTAGCGCACGATCGCCCAACTGAAGGTGAGCGGAAGGACGACCAGCGAGAGACCCGCTACCTTGGTCAGGAGGCCAGGCGTGGGGACGTCGGCCATGTAGGGGATGGCGTAGAACAGGGTGTAGGGCGTGACGGCAACGAAGGTACCGCGCGTCAGCCATTTCAGCTGCTGGCGCTCGAGCGCGAAGTGGGCACGTTTGTAGCGGATCCAGAAGACAACGGCGGCGATGACGTAATAGAGCGCCTGGTAGCCGAGCACGATCTGGTAGAGCCGGTGGCGAAGCAGCTCTGTGGCAAACCAATAGCGCATAGCGACGAACTGCAGGCCGACAACCAGGGCTCCGGGCAGATAGAAGAGGGCGATGAGAGCGAAACGGGCCCAACGCGACTTCCAGGAAGAGGTGTTGCTGTTGCTGAAGCTGACCGCAAAATGGAGGAACAGTGCCGGTTGCAGAGCATTCGCCGCGAGATTTGCCCAATAGATCGCGGTATCAAAGCCATCCAGAAGGCCCGTGTATTTGAAGGAGTAGAGAACAAAGGAGACAAGGCAGAAGAGGTAGAAGTGTGTGGCTTTGGGAGCGGTCCAGCGCCGGAAGAGAACATAGATGCCGATGCAGAGATACGAGAGGGCGATGAGGCGGAAGCCATCGTTGCTGGACCGGTCTAGCGGCTCGAGGATGACGGGAATTTCTACCCGGGTGCCAGAGCCCGGACTATAGGCGGACGGCCGGAGAATGGAGTACGTGGCGTGTGCCCAGATGCCGCTGCGGAAGAGTTCCCGTTCCAGCAGGGCGAGGCGAGGAGAAGGATGGTCGTTTACGGCGAGGAGGATGTCGCCCTTTCGGATACCGGCTCGTTCAGCTGGAGTGCCGGCGGGTACCTGTTCCGCGCGCAGACCGCCATGCGCTTCCATCCACCAGACACCATCCGTTGGGACGTCGAACTGCATCTCCTGGCGAAAGTTTAAGACGGCAAAGACCGCGGCCGCCACGGTAAGGACGGCGAGTACCACGGCCAACACCCGGGTTTGAAAGGCGTCCTTCATCAGAATGCACGTGACTGAAATTTAGCTAGCAATTAGGTTGCCAAGCTTCTGGTGCGTTGACAGCAGTGTAGCTGCCGCAAAAGACAGCCGGTGTTCTCTTTACCAATAAACATCTCCCAAAAATCATAGACTGGCTTGTGTGTCTTCTGAGAGCTGGAGGGTGGAGGCCTCTAAAGCAATTAACCGTCCTGTAACATCGTCGAGGAAGAGCTGAGCCGTCATCCCGGCTCCGGCTGGCCGGTGAAGCAATGTACGAGTTCGTTCAAGTTGAAGAGACATGTATCCGATACGAGCGTGCCGGGTCAGGAGATCCGTTGCTTCTGCTGCATGGGCTTGTAGGATCATCGCAAAACTGGCGCCGAAATGTGGAGTCGTTCGCGCGACACTCGGAGGTGTACGCGTTGGACCTGCCGAACATGGGGGGCTCAAGCCGAGTGCCAGGCCTGAATGCCTCGCTTGCGGCTACGGCGGATCGCCTTGCCACGATGATGGATGCGCTGGGGTTAGAGAGAGTGGACATTGCAGCGCACTCGCACGGGGGTGCAGTTGCGCTCATGTTTGCGGCACGGCATGCGAGTCGCGTACGGCGACTCATTCTGTTTGCGCCGGCGAATCCATTCTGCAGTCTGGGTGATCGGCTGCTGCATTTTACAACACCCGGATCGGTCTGTGCTTCGCAAAGATGATTCCAGTTCTTCCGCTGCGATGGAAGGCAATTGCGCTGGAGAGGATGTACGGCGATCGGCATCGTGTTCCGACGGATGCCCTGGCGGGGTATGTGGACGGACTCCAGATTCCGGGAACCATCGATCACGTGATGCAGATTGTGGCGCGTTGGCGGATGGATATGGCAACGCTGCGTGCGCATCTCGGAGCGATGTTGGCGGTGCCGATACTTCTAATCTGGGGCGATCAGGATCGTGCCGTTGGTCTAGCTTCGGCTTCGGAGTTGCGCCGATCGCTTCCAGGCGCAGAGCTGGTGACCTTGCGGGGCGTGGGTCACATTGCGTTTGAAGAGGCGCCGGAGATGGTGAACGCGACGGTGGCGCGGTGGATGCAGCAGACGGCCTCCTTAGTGGAGGATTTGCGGCCGGTAGCTCACGCCTGAGCTGATCGGTCGAGTTCACCCTCGGCGGACGGCAGGAGATCTTCCTCGACAAGCCAGTGTTGGATTGCTTGCTGCATGTCGGGCAGTTTGGTTGACGGCGATAGTGGTGTGCCCTGGAAGAAGTGATCGGCTCCAGGCACGAAGACTATCTTGCGAGCGGGCCGGGATCCAACTATTTGTCTCAGGATCTGCGATGGGCTGAACTCATCCTCGACACCGTTGACGAAGAGAAGAGGACCGGGGCAGCTCTCCAGAAAGCCGTAGGCATAGTCGCGATCGGCGGCACGCACGGGTAGACCGAGCGCGATACGGCCTATGACACGACTGTCGTTGCATGCAGCGCGGAGAGCAACGTAGGAGCCGAAGGAGAAGCCGGCGAGGAGGATGGGGAGATGAAAGCTGCGGTCGAGCCAGTCCAGGGCGGCACGGACATCATCCTGTTCTCCGCGTCCTTCATCGAAGCTGCCGCCGCTAAGGCCAACGCCGCGAAAGTTGAAACGGAGAACAGGGATTCCCGCCGCTGAGAGCACCTTCATGGTGTGGTAGACGACTTTGGTGTGCATGGTGCCACCAGCCGGCGGGTAGGGATGGCAGACGACGGCGCAGAGAGGAGCGTGTGGCGAGCCGGTGTTCAGCAGGGCCTCCAGCCGACCAGTGGGGCCAAAGAGATCCTCAACCTGGCGGAGATGTGAGATTCGCGTGGGGCCCTTCGACAATGTGTGCGAAGCCTGGCTCATGGCTCCAGTCTAAGGCGAAGCGCCATGCGACTTGATGCTCTCAGGGCTGACGTATGCTGATCAGATGGAGCTCGATCCCATTGCGTTGACGAGAGAACTGGTCGATATCGAGTCGACGACCTACCATGAGGCGCGGGCGGGAGCGTTTGTGGCAGCGTACCTGGAGCGGCTTGGGTATGCGGTGGAACGGCAACCTGTGAGTCAACCCGATCCGGCGCGCACTCCCGGCAGCGGTATGGAAGAACGGTTCAATGTGTACGCACGTTTACCCGGTGTTGCGCCCGCCGTGGTGCTTTCGACTCATCTTGATACGGTTCCACCATTCTTTGCGAGCAGTGAGGATGAGTTGTTTTTGTATGGTCGCGGGAGCTGCGATGCAAAGGGCATCATGGCCTCACAGATCGCGGCGGCTGAGCGGCTGCGTGGCAAAAACATCTTTGTCGGCTTGCTGTTTGTTGTTGGGGAAGAGCGGGACTCGGCTGGTGCTGCGGTTGCAAACCTCTATCCGAAGGGATCGCGGTATCTGATCAACGGGGAGCCGACGGAGAGCCGGTTGGCGCTGGCTTCGAAGGGCGCGTTGCGGGTTGAGTTGCGGGCGAAAGGGAAGATGGCTCACTCGGCGTATCCGGAGCTTGGTGAGAGTGCGATCGACAAGCTGGTGAGTGCGTTGCACGACCTGAAGCATATGGCGCTACCGGTCGATGACGTTGTAGGCGAGTCGACGCTGAATGTGGGGCTGATCTCTGGAGGGCGAGCACCGAATGTGATTGCCGATGCAGCCGAGGCTCATCTGCTGGTACGGCTGGTGGGGCCGTCCGAGGAGACACAGGAGGCAATCCGGTCGATCGTTGGAGATCGTGCGGAGGTGACGTTCAGCTTGGATCTTCCGTTCGTACGCATGCGCAGCGTGGGGACGCTGCCCACGATGATCGCCAAATTTACGACGGACATTCCGTCGCTGAGTGCGTGGGGAGAGCCGTTTTTATTAGGACCCGGATCCATTCACGTGGCACATACGCCCGCGGAGCGTATCGCGAAGAAGGAGCTGCTGGAGGCTGTGGATCTGTATGTCTCGCTTACGGAGCTGTTGCTTGCGGAGGACGGGTCAGGTGCCGAGCCTGCGCGGGACATGTCTGCGTGAGCCGGACGGCGCGACGTTTTCAAGTGCTTGCCTTGTTGACGCTTCCTCTGGTGTACGCAGGTGTAGTTGCATGGTCCTACGAGACAATTCCGTCGTGCAACACGGACACGACGCACTTCGATGCGATTATCGTTCTTGGAACGCCGTCGCTGCCGGATGGCTCGCCTTCGCTGGAGCAGCGCTCGCGTGTGCTTAAGGGTGTTCGCGAGCTGCGGGCCGGGCGAGCGCCCAGGATCGTGATGACGGGCGGTGCCGCGCATAACCAGTTCGTCGAGGCGCACACGATGATCGAGTTTGCGCGCACGCAGGGTGTGGCTGAGGCGGAGCTGATTGAGGAAGGCAGAGCGCAGAACACGATCCAGAACATCTTTTACAGCAGAGCTCTCATGGACCAGCACGGATGGAGAAGCGCGGAGGTGGTGAGCTCCCCGAGTCATCTGCCGCGGACGGCGTTGATCCTCGAACACTACACGTTTCCCTGGCGAACCCACGCAGCGGCTTGGCCAAAGGAGTTCACCTCGGCACATATCGCCGTGGCGTACTGCATGGAAGCGACGTACTGCGCGAGGCTGCGCTGGACTGGCTTCAAATCGACGAGCTTTCTGCGGCATTGAGATTGGGACGTCTTTTCCTCAGTGAGGCAGTGGACCCGCAACGAATAAACTTAGAGGTGGAGACTCCCTGATGCCTGCTACACCCGAGTTCACGCACCTCCATCTGCATTCGGACTACTCGCTTCTGGACGGAGCCTGCGACGTTGACAAACTTGCGAGCCACCTGGGGCATGTGGGACAGACAGCCGCGGCTATCACGGATCATGGGAACATCTATGGCGCTGTTCACTTCTTTGAGGCGATGCAGAAGAAGAATCTGAAGCCAATTCTGGGTTGCGAGCTGTACCTCTCGAAGACGAAGGATCATCGAGAGATGGCGGACGGGTACAACCACTTCCTGGTGCTTGCCGAGAACGAAGAGGGATATCGCAATCTGGTTCGTCTGACGAGCGAGGCTGCTCTGCACGGGTTCTATCGCAAGCCGCGGGTCTCGAAGGAGTTCCTGTCGAAGCACACGGAAGGCCTGATTGGATTTTCCGGATGCCTCGCCGGTGAGGTGAATCAGCACCTGATGGGAGGGAGGTACGAGGAGGCGAAGCGGTCGGCCGGCCAATTTCAGGACATGTTCGGAGAGGGAAACTTCTTCCTGGAGATTCAGGATCATGGACTCGAGCCGGACAAGGGTGTCTGCGATGCGCTGTTCAAGATGGAGCGTGAGCTTGCGATTCCACTGATTGCCACGAACGACAGTCACTATGTGGCGCACGACGACAGCCGCGCTCACGAGATTCTGTTGTGTGTGCAGACCGCCGGATCGATGAACGATCCGAAGCGGTTCAAGTTCGACACGCAGGAGTTTTACATCAAGTCCGCGGAGGAGATGCATCGGACTTTCGCCCATGCGCCAGAGGTATGCACGCGGACGATGCAGTTTGTTGACCGATGCAATCTGAAGATGTCAAAGGTGAAGAATCCATTTCCGGACTTCATCGTGCCGGAAGGCGAGACGCTCGAGAGTTACTTTGAGCAAGTGTGCCGTGAAGGCTTACAAAAACGATTGGCGACGGCATACGCGCAGCTCGTCGCGCGCGGGCTTCAGAAGAAGACGATCGACGAGTACCACGCGCGACTGGATCGCGAGATCGAATGCATTAAGCAGATGAAGTTCCCTGGGTACTTCATGATCGTGTGGGATTTCATTCGCTACGCGCGAGAGCAGAGCATTCCCGTAGGGCCGGGTCGTGGATCTGCCGCCGGATCACTGGTGGCGTATGTGATGGAGATTACGGATGTTGATCCGCTGCAGAATGAGCTTCTCTTCGAGAGATTTTTGAATCCGGAGCGGGTGTCGATGCCGGATATCGACATCGACTTCTGCATGAATCGACGTGGTGAAGTGATCGAGTATGTGCGGCGGAAGTATGGGGTTGACCAGGTTGCGCAGATCATCACGTTCAACACCATGGCGGCGAAGGCGGCGATCAAGGACGTCGGCCGGGCGCTTGATATGCCGTACGGCGAAGTTGATCGCATCGCGAAGATGATTCCGCCGACGATCGGTATCACGATAGAGCAAGCGCTTAAGGATTCGACAGTCCTGAGCACGGCGTACGAGAGCGACGCGAAGATCAAAGAGGTGATTGATGCGGCGATCCGGCTAGAAGGCCTTGTGCGTGGGGCCGGTGTGCATGCGGCTGGAGTGGTGATCGCGCCGCAGCCGCTGACCGAGTTGGTTCCGGTGACGCGGACGAAAGAGCAGGCGATCGTCACGGCTTATGACATGAAGGCTGTCGAGAAGATGGGCCTGCTCAAGATGGACTTTCTTGGACTGACGACACTGACCGTCATCGACGATTGCCTGAAGCTCATCAAGCAGAATCGCGGTGAGACGGTGGACATGGCCATGGTGCCGCTCGACGACGAGAGAACCTATGAGCAGGTGTTTCACCGTGCGCTGACATCTGGTGTTTTTCAATTTGAATCCGGCGGCATGCGGGATGTCCTGCGGCGTTACAAGCCGACGAGTGTTGAAGACTTGACGGCGTTGAATGCGCTGTATCGACCGGGACCGATTCAGGGCGGCATGATCGATGACTTCATCGAGCGCAAGTGGGGGCGACGCGTCGTTGAGTACCTGCTGCCTGAACTGGAGACGCTGCTCAAGGAGACGCTTGGGGTCATCGTGTATCAGGAGCAGGTGATGCAGATTGCCAACGTGCTTGCCGGCTATTCACTTGGTGATTCTGATCTGCTGCGTCGTGCGATGGGTAAGAAGGATCCGGCGGAGATGGCGAAACAGCGTGACCGCTTCATGGCTGGTGCGGCAGAGCGCAAACATCCGAAGGAGATGGCAGGAAAGATCTTCGATCTGATGGCGCAGTTTGCCGGCTACGGGTTTAATAAGTCCCACTCGGCTGCGTACGCCTTGCTGGCGTACCACACAGCCTGGTTGAAGACGCACTATCCGGTGGAGTTCATGGCGGCCTTGCTGACGAGCGAAACGTCGAAGCCTGAAAACGTTGTGAAATACATCTCGGAGTGCCGCGAGATGGAGATTCCCGTGCTGCCGCCGAATGTGCAGACCTCGTATGCGGACTTCACGCCGACGGGGGATTCGATCGGCTTCGGACTGGCGGCGATCAAGAATGTCGGTCACAACGCGATCGATGCCGTTCTCGCTGCGCGGACAACAGCCCCAACAGCAGGGAAGCCGGCATTCGCGAGTCTGTGGGACTTCTGTGAGCAGGTCGAGCTGCGACTGCTGAACAAGCGTGTTTTGGAGTCGCTGATCAAGGCTGGCGCGATGGATGCGCTGGGCAAGCGAGCCGCATTGATGGCTGCTCTGGATAAAGCGATGGAGCGCGCGCAGAAGTCCCAACGGGATATGGCAGCTGGGCAGAGCGGCCTGTTCGGCATCTTTGATGATGGGCCGGTACAGTCGAACGTTGCGGACCCGCTGCCGCAGGTGCCGGAGTGGGATGAGCACACGCGGCTGCAGAACGAAAAGGAGGTGCTCGGCTTCTTCGTCTCCGGACATCCGATGGATAAGTATCGGGAGAAGTTACGAAATTTAAAGGTGGTGGATACGGCCACAGCATGCGAGATGAAGCCGGAGCCGCAGGTCTTTCGCCGGGGCCGGGACGAGTCTCCACAGAATGAGATCTCGATTGCGGGCGTGATCACCGGATTGAAGGTCGCGAAGTCAAAACGATCCGGGGAGATGTACGCTCAGGCATGCCTTGAGGACACAGTGGGCAAGATCGACATCATCGCGTTTCCGCAGAGCTACGAAAAGCTGGCGGAGCGGCTGAAGATCGATGTTCCGGTGGTGATTCGAGGTGTGCTGCGCGGCGAGGAAGACTCGGCGCCAAAGCTGGCCATCTCAAGCATTCAGGCGCTTGAGGATGTGAAGCTGAAACTCCCGGAGTCACTGCGCATCAAGGTTCCGTTACACCATCCCGACGTTGCTCTTCTAGAGAAGCTGCTGACGATCTTTCTCGAGACCCCGGGCAATGGGCGCTTGCTGCTCGATCTTGAGGAGCCTGGGGAGTTCTGCGCGGTGCTTGAGCCACAGAATGTGATGGTGGCGGCGGATCGGCTGTTTATCGACAGGATTGAGGAGCTTGTGGGTCGCGGCGGAGTGCGAGTGATTGACTGATCGTCGAGCCTGCCTTGTTCCTCAACTTGGCGGTCGACTGACTCAGTCGGGGTGACTTGGTCCGGTCAGTTTGAACTACAATATCGTCAGGCCCAAGGTGAGCATGTCGGATCAGGATCACAGACCAGCAGCGAGCGCTTCGGCGGTATCTCCCGTCGTGCCGGAGGCGTGGCGGAAGACGGAGATCGCTCGAGATCCTCAGCGCCCTTATCCCATGGATTTCGTAGACGCAATCTTTACGGATTACAGCGAGATTCATGGTGATCGCGCGTTTGGCGATGATGCGGCGCTTGCCTGCGGCATGGCAAGCCTTGACGAACAGCCGGTGTTGGTCGTTGCCAACCTGAAGGGCCGCACATTGAAAGAGCGAGTAGCACGCCGATTTGGAAGTCCGGATCCGGAGGGATATCGGAAGGCGCTACGGGCCATGAAGATCGCGGAGAAGTTCGGTCATCCGATCTTCACTTTTATCGATCTAGCCGGGGCCAATCCCGGGATCGGGGCGGAGGAGCGTGGGCAGGGAGAGGCGATCGCGAGAAATCTGCTGGAGATGTCGCGCCTCCGGGTTCCGGTGATTGCAACGATCACGGGCGAGGGAGGGTCGGGAGGGGCACTGGCGCTCGCCGTTGCTGATCGCGTACTGATGCTGGAGAATGCGATCTACTCGGTAATCTCCCCCGAAGGCTGTGCTTCCATCATGTGGAAGGACGCAACGAAGCGGCAGCAAGCCGCCGCGGCTTTGAAGTACACGTCGGATGACGTCAAGCGTCTGGGGTGCGTCGATGAGGTGGTGCGGGAGCCTGCGGGCGGGTCACAGGCCGATCCGACGGAGGCGACGGAGCTACTGAAGCACTCCCTGCGACGGAACCTCACGGAACTTATGGCAATGCCGGACGAACAACGGCGGCAGAAGCGGTACGAGAAGTTCCGCAATATCGCGCAGTTTTATGTTAACGCCTGATCTGCACCTCCGGGAGCGCCAACCTTCGTGTTTGCTTCAAACTCCAATGTGAAACGGACACGACGAGCGCCGAATGGCGTTGCTCTTACGATCTTGCTGTTGCTCTGGTGGGCTGCCTGCAGAGAGGTGGCAGAGCGCGCGGCTACCGGGTTGCTGGGGTCGGTCGCGGGTGGCGTGTTCGTTCCACTTCTCGCAGCATGCTTTCTGCTGTTCCTTGTGCTTCTTGGTTTTCTTGCGTTGGACATCGTTGGCGGTCGGCGAAGATCGTTGGCAGATCTGCTTGATCTGCCTCAACGGTCGACCGCCAGAGACGAGTGGTTGACGGGAGCCGCTGTAGGGTGGGGAATCGTCGTCGTAGCTGTTCTTCCGCTCGTCCTTCGGCGCGTGTTGTTCGTGCAGACATGGTTTGCGGGCAGGGCGTTCGTGGAGGCTCTGCTGGCGCTTGCTACGCTCGCGATTGTGACTCTCGCGACCGAAGCTGTGTTTCGAGGCTATGGCTTTCGGCAGCTTGAAGCCTCCTTGGGGGTCAACCGTGCGATGTGGTTGATGTCCGGTGTGTACGCGGTGATCGTGAGTTTTTCGTTGGGTAGTCTGACGGCGTTTTTGGTTAGCTTTCTCCTGGCGCTGCTGCTGACTACGGGTTGGCGACGGACACATGCGTTGTGGGTGCCTTGGGGGCTCCACTTTGCCTGGACCGCTATCTTAGGTGTCCTGTTCGGGTTACCCCTCTTCGGAGGCACGGAGCTCTCGAGTGTGATCCAGGCGCAGGTCCAAGGTCCGAGACGGTTCAGCGGATCGGGCTTCGGGCCCATCGCCGCGCCCTGGACTGTCTTCGTGCTGCTGGGGGCCATTCTGGTTCTCTTCTTCGTCACACGGGGGTTCGCGTGGGCGTATACGCATCCTCCGATCATCGCGGCCGGCTACCCCATGGATGTGGCTCCGCCGCCAGCTCATGCCGCGATGGAACAAGCCGCTCCGCCACCGCCGCTTGTGCAGATTCTTCCAAGTACGCCGCAGGATGGGTCAAAGATGGGTCCTCTCACATAGAGGGCTAGTGAAGGGCAACGTTCATTTCCCCGAAAGTTCACGCCGGGAGGTCTTGCCAAAGAGCCGACGAAGGTGCAAGCTAGCGATATTCGAGGGTCGGCATGGCCTCCAGCGCCCACATCTTACTGTTTTCTGCCGCGTTAGCGGTGCTATCCCCGATAGGTTTGCGGGCGCAGGTCTTTGTGGTGGGGGAACACTCGGCTACGTCCGAGGTTTCCGCTGAATTCATGCCTACGGATGTGCCGCTCTCCACCGACCACCTGACCGAGCGTGGGTCCAGAGACCTCGAACGCATGCTGGTGGCTGAACAGGGTTTTGCGCACCGGGCTCTTCCTTTAGGATCGGGGCTCACGCTTGAGGCGAACGGCGCATTGCAACCCGGAGCCAGCGAGTACCGCCACATGCTCTACCAGAAGGGACAGGCCGCAGGTCCGGGAGATCGTGTACAGATCACCTCGCTGCTGATCAAGGGAGACCGGCTGGTCATCGACGTCAATGGCGGCCCGTATGCGAAGCATCGTTTTCTCAGTCACATTCAGTTGAATAACTCGAACGTTGCCGCTCCGGCGGAAGAGGCTACTGGCGCACGGGTGACGCTGGTGTTTCCGCATGGAATCCCAGACATCACGGCACCGGAGGTAAAAGCGCTCCTCGCACCGGTCCTGGATTTTGGGGTGAAGTCGTCTGAGCAGGCCTACGCCGACACGCTGCCACCGGCGTTGCGGCAGGCGATCGCGGCTCACGAGGTGCTGGTGGGCATGAGCCATCGCATGGTTCTGGCTGCCTTGGGGCAGCCAGACAGCAAAGTCCATGAGCGGGCGACGGGCGACGCGAACGGAAGCCACTACGAAGAGTGGATTTATGGTCACGTTCCGCAGACGGTACGCTTCGTTCGCTTCGCGGGCGATCACGTGACGCTGCTCGAGATCGCTGAGCTGGGCAAGCCGCTGCAGGTGCACGATAAGAACGAAATGGGCGGTTACACTCCGCCCCAGCCCACACGTGAGATCAGGATGGGAGATGTGGCGAAGAGTTCTGACGATGCGGCGGCGGCCCCACCCACGTTGCGCAAGCCGGGGGAAGCTGCGCCACCGTCGGCGAGTGGACGGGTACAGCTGCCGAAGGCGACCGACGATCAGACGACTCCAGCTACAACGACGCGACCTTGATCACGTAAATGCTTCGCAAATTGGTGTAAACTGACCACTGCGGAGTTGCTGCATGATGCTGCGGATTACAGCATCCGCCTGCGCAGCAGCTCTAATCCACAACATTCTGACCGTTGAAGCCGTCAGCGCGGCGCGCGACAGAGCAATTCCAGGAGAGTTAGACCATGGCAAAGATTGCCAAAACAGGTGACCGCAAGAAGGTCATGGATACGAACAAGAGTACGGACTGCCCGAAGTGCTCAAAGCCGACCCGGATCGTAAAGCGCGTCAAGGATCGTGAGCGCGGTATTCCCGGTGGTGTGTACATCTCCTGCTCAGCCTGCGATTTCTTCGAGAAGCTATAGGCAGACGTGGGGCGCGGCTTTTCTCCGCAAGAGATTTGAAGGAGCGTAGTTGGCTGAAGAACTTCGTGAGAAGTACTGAACTGAGATGATGCGTTGGCGCTGAACTTGATCAGGACGGATCCGACAGCTGAAGGCACCATTATCTTCGTTCACGCCGTGGGTCTCGATCTCACGTATTAGGATAGACAGATTGAAGCGCTGCAACCCAATCACGCGGTTGTGGCGTTCGATCTTCCTGGTCATGGCTGCTCTTCTGGAACACTCCAAGAGTGCGCCTTCAAGAGCCTGATTGCTGCCGTTGCGGGTCTGGTCGGCAGTGTGAGCGAAGATCCTGTTCAGCTGGTGGGGCTTTCCTTCGGCGGCATGATCGCTCAAGCGACGGTTCTGGCAGATCCGAAGTTGGTGCGTTCGCTCAATGGGCACCGCTCCGGGCTTCTCTCAGTCCGCCTGCGAGTGCAGGCTGGAGCGGGCACAGACAAGTCGGCTTGGGGGTAGGGCAGCTGTCTTTCCGGCGACGCCGGACCGGTGGTTTACGCGCAAGACGAGGGATAAGGACCGGATCTTATTGATCGGGTCAAGAAGACAATCCTCACTGACCGACCAGAGATACATGCGGCAACTTGGGAGCAGATTGCGATTGAGCGAGATCCGTTGCCCCACACTGATTCTTGTGTGGAACACGATCCGAGCACCCTCCTTCGATTGCTTCCATGCTGAAGGAAAGCATTCGCGGCTCCCACTTGGTGGGTCCATCAGGAGACTTCCCATACGGTCAGTCTCGAGGCAGCGGATGGGGTGAATCTGCAGCTGAAGCAGTTCCTCCTGGAGAACTGAACCATCGCTTTGGTGTGCTTCCTGGTCTCTGCATACGTTGTTGCGCGGAATCGCACAGCCCCATGGACTTCGCTGACCGACGACTATACTTGACTCGTGAGTAAAACCTTCTATATCGAGACGTTCGGCTGCCAGATGAATGCACATGACTCCGAGAAGGTCATCGGGACACTGGAGGAGCACGGCTACGCGCGCGTCGACGACGAGGCCGATGCGGGATTGATTTTGTACAACACCTGCTCCATCCGCGACAAGGCGGAGCAAAAGGTCTTCCATCGGCTGAACGAGTATAAGCGACTGCAGGGTGAAGGAAAAAAGTTTGCAGTGCTTGGATGTGTGGCACAGCAGGAGGGCACGCGCATCTTCGAGAAGGCTCCGTATGTCTCACTTGTCTCCGGTTCGGCGAGTTACCGCTTTCTTCCTGAGATGTTGTCGCGCCTGGAGAATGGGGAGCAGAGAATTACGGGTCTCGATGACAGGCAGACGGACGAGACCTTTGAGACAGCGTTTGTCGCTCGTACCAATCCACATCGTGGTTACATCACGATCATCGAAGGGTGTGACAAGTTCTGCGCCTATTGTGTTGTGCCGTATACGAGAGGCAAGGAGCGGAGCCGCACGGCGAAGAGCGTTCTCGAAGAGGCACGGCGCATGGCGGATGCTGGGTTCACAGAGATCCAACTGCTTGGACAAAACGTGAACTCCTACAAGGATCCGTCAGGCCAGATGAGCTTCGCGGAACTTCTGACCGCAGTTGGGCAGCTTGCCGGCATTCGGCGTGTGCGTTTTACAACCTCGCATCCGCGAGATTTTACAAAAGATATCGTGGATGCGATTGAAGCCGTCCCCACACTGTGCGATCACGTGCACCTGCCCGTGCAGAGCGGATCCACACCGGTACTGCGCGCAATGAATCGGGAGTATACGCGGGACTGGTATCTCGAGCGCATCAGTTGGATCAAGGCGGCGAAGCGGCAGATCAGCATCACCTCTGACATCATCGTCGGCTTCCCTGGGGAGACCGAAGACGACCTGGAGAACACTGCGACCCTGCTCGAAGCGGTTGGCTATGATGCTATCTTTGCCTTCAAATATTCCCCTCGACCGAATACTCCCGCGGTGACGATGGCTGACTCGATTCCGGACGAGGTAAAGGCGGCACGCCTGCAGATTCTGCTGGATCGACAGCGCGAGATCCAACGGGTGAACTATGAACGCCACGTAGGCGAGCAGATGGAGTTGATGGTTGAGGGATATAACCGCCAGAAGGGGCAGGTCATCGGGCGTTCGACGCAGAACAAGACCGTGAACTTCACGACGTCCCAGCCGATCATGCCGGCCACTGGCAGCTACGTGACGATTCGCGTGACTCAGAGTTTTCCGAACAGTCTGCTGGGAGAGGCTTGCTGATGAAAGCAGAGGAGCAACGTGGGATTGTCGAAGTCGAAGTGCAGATTCGCGGGCTAATGATGGACCCTGTGACGAACATGCCGATCGTGCTTCTCAAGGACGTTGAGAGCGAAGCCATTTTGCCAATCTGGGTGGGGATGTACGAGGCGAACGCGATCGCCCTCGAGCTCGAGAAGACAGCAACACCCCGGCCGATGACCCACGATCTTCTGCGGGATGTCACTCTCGGACTAGGTGCGGAGGTCCAGAAGGTAGTTGTAACCGAGCTGCGCAATGACACCTTCTTCGCGGTGATCTGGATGGATCAGGCGGGTGAGGCGGTCGCGGTCGACGCTCGTCCGTCGGACGCACTCGCACTTGCGTTGCGCTGGGACTGTCCGATTTATGTGAGCCGCGAGGTGCTGGAACGATCGAAGCAGGCATCAGGCGCGATGCAAAGCGGGACGGCGGAGCAGATGAGGCAGTGGCTTGAGGGATTGAACGACGACGACATGGGTCGCTACAAGATGTAGCGAGCTGCCGCAACCGCTAGACCCAGCGGCAAAGCCGGGCCACCTTTTCTGCCCAGCTACTCTCATCCGGAATCGCGGGCAGGGCTGCATGGAGATGGCGGCCAGCGAGAATCGAGTCAATCGCACTGGATAGCGCAGGAGACATCCCATCTTCTTCGCCAGTGAAAACCGTGACCCATGGTGTGTCGAGAAGGATATCCGAGACACCTGAATCGCGATGCAGCAGTACAGGAATACCTCGTTGCAGCGCCTCAATCGCGGGGATGCCGTACCCCTGCACTGCCGGCATGAGGAAGAGATTGGCCTCAGCGTACAGTTGATCCAGATGCTCATCCGTTACAAAGCCGTGGAAGTGGACACGGTCGACCAAGCCGCACTTCTGGGCGAGGCTGCGCATGGCGTTCAGTTGGCTTCCGCGGCCAGCGACATCGAGATGCCAGTCCACTCTGCCCGACAGCGGTGATTCCGAGCGCTCGAGCGTGGCGAGTGCGCGCAGAAGCCAGTCGATGCGCTTGTTTGCCTCCACCCGGGACACGCTGAAGAGACGAAGCACATTTGTAACTGGACGTGGTCTAAAGCTTTCAGTGGAGCCAAGGCCGCCCATGCGCGCGATCGTGGCTGAGACGTTAAAGACGCGCCGGCATTCTTCCTGCAGGTACTCGCTGGTCACGATGGTGCGGCCACCGGAGCGGAGTCCATGCGCGGTAATCCGGTCCGACACGGAACGCAACACACGACCGCGCAGAGATCGAGTCTCCTCACTGGTGGAGAAAAGGCTGGGGGTGTCGTGCATGAGGCAATGGAAACCTTGCAGGCCAGCGACAGTGGCATGAAGGGCGGGTTGATACCCGGAGAGCAGAGGCTTCCATGGGCTTAATTGCTGGGCGAAGTACCTGCGAAGAGCAAGCACCTTTGGAAGGGGACGCATGGCTGGACGCAGCTGGATGACGGTGAGCGGGTGGGAAGCAGCCTGCGCCAGCCCAGCAGTGTCGTAGTACGTCACAAAGTGGTTCGGAATGCCCTGCTCATAGAGCCATCGCGAGAGAGCGAGGCAGGCACGCTCAGCGCCTCCAAGCTCGACGATCTGCGTCAAGACGATCGCACGGGAGTCAGGTGCGACCTCGTCGAGCCGCTGATCGGAGGATCTGCTTGATAACGAGCTGAGGGAGGGCAATGACATGCGATCGAGAAGGATTAGAACAGCTGCAGAATCTTTATCACGTTAGAAGCTTGGCTCTCCTCAAGAATCTTGATCCTTCGTAAGGCTAACTCAGCGAAGGCTGAGCTCATTGAGGTGACTAAAGAACTCGGGGAACGAGATGGCAGCGGAGTCGGAGCCATGGATGAGGGACTCACCTTCCGCGCGGAGGGCCGCGACCGCAAAGGCCATCGCAATACGATGGTCGCCTCCCGAATGAACTTCAGCGCCGTGGAGAACCTGACCTCCGGGTATATCGAAGCCGTCTTCCCGCTCCGTCAGATCGACTCCCATCGCGCGCAGGTTCCGGGCGACCAGGTCGATTCGGTCCGACTCTTTCACTCGCAGTTCCTTGGCATCTCTGACGCGGATACCGGACCGGGTGAAGGGTGCGATCGCGGCGAGGACCGGGATCTCGTCGATCAAGTGAGCCGTAAGCGCGCCAGAGATCTCCAAGGGCTGCGTCTGCCGGGAACGAAGCAGGGGATCGGCATTTACCTGGATGGTCCCAATCAACTCACCGTGCGTCTCCTCAACGTTCAAGACCTTGATCTTCGCGCCAAGTGCCGTGACGACGTCCAGCAAGGCGGCACGGGTGGGATTCATCCCGATTGCATCTAGGACCAGGTGGGAGTCAGGGAAGAGCAGAGTGGCGCAGAGAAAGAAGGCGCCGGAGGACAGGTCGCCCGGTACCGTAGCATCGATCGCGTGCAGAGCCTGCGGACCAACGATGCTTAGAGTTTCGCCTGAGCGGGTAAGTGTCGCGCCGAAGGCACGGAGGGCGTGTTCGGTGTGATCCCGGGTGCGGATCGTCTCAGTCAGGGTGGTGGTGCCGGTTGCCTGAAGACCTGCGAAGAGGATCGCTGTCTTCACTTGGGCAGAGGGAACAGGCATATCGAAGCTGGTGCCTTGGAGCTGGCCGCCGGTGATCGAGAGGGGCGCATGTCCGTGTGTCAATGAGATGCTTCCCTGACTGCCGTTGAAGAACTGCTCCAGTGGCTTGCGAATGCGCTCCATCGGACGTTGCGAAAGCGACGAATCCCCAACCAGCTCAAAGGTATGTGGGTGCGCCGCCACGAGGCCGGCCAACATGCGCATGGTCGACCCCGAGTTTCCGCAGTCGAGCGGGCGCGAGGGCTGGAGCAAGCTTCCGCCTACGCCTGTGATGGCAACCGTCCTGTCGTCTGATGGAACAATCTGCGCGCCGAGGGCAGCCATGCAAGCGAGCGTTGAGTGTGGATCGGCACCGGTGGAAAAGTTCGTCAGATGCGAGGTGCCTGTTGCCAAGCCAGCCAGCATGGCGTACCGATGGGAGATGGACTTGTCACCCGGAAGAGTGAGGGAACCGCGAAAGCCGCGAGCGGGGCGAATCAGTTGCGTGTGGGCAGACATCGTCCCTTTCATTCTAGCCGCTGAGAAGGAGATAGAGCTCTATGCCTCGAGATCCCAGCGACCGCGAAGTGTCTCGTCAATTCACTTGCAAGGTGATGACGGTCTCATCATCGAAGTGCTCTGACCCAGCCTGGAAGATGCTGACGGCTTCGAGGATCGCCTCGACTGCCGATTCCGCAGAGCGGCCGGCGGAGGGATGCCGCTGAAGCAGGGTACAGAGACGATCGGTTCCGTACATCTCGTTGTGGAGATTCTGCGCGTCGACGATGCCATCCGAGAAGAAGACAAAGAGATCACCGGCCTTGGCGTTGACGGTGATCTCGTCGTAGGTCACATTCGGAAAAAGGCCGAGCGGAAAACCTTCTACGCGCAAGGTGCTGACGTTGAGCGCGCTGGTGAGCGTTCCGGCGCCCCGGGAGAGATAGAGCGGCTGCACAGAACCTGCATTCGCAACCGTCAGGGTCCGTGCGGTGTCATCCCACAGACAGATCAGCATCGTGACATACTGCGCATCCAGCTTGCGCTGTTGAAGTTGGTCGTTCAAGGCCTTTAGAAGGGCGGCGGGCGTGAGCCGCTGCGGCGTGAGGGAACGAAGGAAGCCACTGACCAGAGCCGCGTAGAGAGCGGCTGGGGCAGCTTTGCCGCTGACATCGCCAATGGCAAGCGCAGTAAGCCCGGGGCCGTAGTCCAGGAAATCATAGAGATCTCCGCCGATCGATCGTGCCGGATTAAAGCGCGCCGCGATTTCGGCATTTCGCATTCGCGGCGGCGCGGCGGGGAGAAGCCGCAGCTGTACTTCGCGCGCCATCTCAAGATCGCGCTCCATCCGTTGCTCTTCCTCATGAATTCGCTGATACAGGCGCGCGTTGGCGATTGACACGGCGACCTGAGCAGCGAGCGTTGACAGCGTGCGCTGGTGATCTTCGTTGTAGTAGTTCAGCCGCGTATGTTCGAGGTCGATGACGCCGATCACCCGTCCCTTGTAGATCAGCGGAACGGAGAGCTCGGAGCGAGTTTCCGTGTTCTCTGCAACGTAGCGTGGGTCTTTGCGAACATCTGAAGCAAGAACGGGCGTACGCTGTTCCGCCGCCGTGCCGATCAGTCCTTCTCCCAGGGCAACCACACGTTCCCGCTCGATCCGGTCGCCATAACGGGTGCTGAACCGATGTTCAAGACGTTCGGTGCGTTCGTTCCAAAGCAGGATGGTGAACATCTGGAAATCGATGACACGTTTTAGCAGCTGACCGATGCGCTCGAGAAGGTCGTCAAGATCGAGGATGGAGGTGATCTCGCGCGAGATCTCCCCGAGAACGGTAAGGGTCTCCGCCTGACGGCTTACGCGTGTGTAGAGCCGCGCATTTTCTACAGCAACGGCCATGCGGCTGGCCACGAGTTCAAGCAGCCGTTGATGTTCGTGGGTGAAGAAGCCCGGAATCTCGGATTGAATATCGATGATGCCGATGACTTTGTTCTTTACGACGAGAGGAACGGCGAGTTCGGATCGAACATCCGAATTCGCCGAAATGTAGTTGTCGATGTAGTTGCCGGGGGTGCCCACATCTTCCACCAAGATAGATCGGCGCTGCAGCGCTGCCTGTCCGGTAATTCCGCGGCCTAGCCGTATCCGCAGCCGTTCGATCTCTGGCGTGTGACCGGTTTGGAAGCGCATCCAGAGCTCCTGTGTGCGGTCGTTAAGCAGAAGAATCGCGAGAATGCGATAGTCAATCACCGCGCGCACCAGATCGGCGACGCGATGCATGAGAGTGTTGAGGTCAAGGGTCGAGTTCAGCGCGTCGGCGAGGCGGTGAAGAAAATCAACCTGCAGAGGCTCAACGCGCGGACGGCTCTCCGGGGCGTCCTGAGCTGCAGTCTTCGGCCGGTAGTCGCCCTCGAAGGTGTGCTCGGCCTGTTCGCCAAGCGAGAGCTTGGAAGCGGACACGGGCTGTTTCGAGGAAGACATGCGAATGGTCGATGATACTACTCGCATTGCCCGTTCGCCGCGAGCAACGCCGGGGTACCACGGGCGGAAGCTTCGGTTCTAGTAGCCGTCACCCTGGCCCGCTGAGTGGACTTGTCCGGCAAGCTCCTCCACGATGCGAACGCTCGCGCTGGCACCGATCCGACTCGCACCTGCCTGGAGCATGACCACGGCATCCGCAAGCGAGCGAATGCCGCCAGACGCCTTGACGCCAGCAGAGGAGCCGGCCTTTTCACGGAGCAGAGAGATGTCGTCGGCGGTTGCGCCAGCCGTTGAGAAGCCAGTGGAGGTCTTTAGGAAGTCCGCGCCGGCGTCGAGCGCCAAGTCGGCTGCGCGAAGCTTTTCTTCAAACGACAGCAGGCAGGTCTCCAGAATGACTTTGACGATGCCGCCGCTGCCATGGGTGAGTTCGACGACGCCACGGATATCCTGCTTCACGGCCTCCAGATCGGCGGATGTCCCCGACCTAAGCAGGCCGATGTTGAGGACCATGTCGACGTCATGAGCTCCCAACTTGAGCACCCGGACAGCCTCATCCCGCTTGGAGCTGGACAGGCTGGCTCCGAGTGGAAAACCTATGACAACGCCGACCGGAATTCCTGTACCCGCCAGAACCTCAGCCGCGGTTGACACCCAGATCGGGTTGACCATGGCACACGCGAACCGATGCTCTGCCGCCTCATGACAGAGGTGAATGACCTGCACGCGCGTCGCTTCGGGCTTGAGAAGTGTGTGGTCCAGCAGGGCTGCAAGATTTGCGGGTCTTTCGAGCGCATAGGCCGAGAACACTGCGGCGTCGAACTTGTGTTGAAGAAAGTGTCTCGAGGGGGAGACGGAAGAGAGACTCATGATGCTCCTTCATGCTCGGATGAATGGCAGAAACTTACGCTGGCCGATCTCCTGGGGAGGTGAGCGACGCCCTCCTCAGGTCTTCTATCACAGCGCAGAGACAGCTGGCTGAAGCGCGGAGGTATGACGAAGCGCGCTCTGCCACGCCAAAGCCATGTCATCACGAAGAAACCGATAGAGCTCTTCTCCCGAGGCCTGATCCCGCGCGCGCAGCACGGCAGATGGATGGATGGTGGCAATCACCTGATCAGCATAGGCCGTCGAAAGAACCTTGCCGTGGTCACGCATCAGCGCAAATGTACCTCCAAGCAGGGCCTTTGACGCAGAGGCGCCGAGACAAAGAATCACCTTCGGCCGTACGGCATCGATCTCAGCAAGCAGCCAGGGGCGGCATGCTGAGATCTCAGACATCCGAGGGTTTTGGTGCAGGCGCAGCTTGCCGCGCTGCACAAACTTGAAGTGCTTGACGGCATTTGTGAGATAGATCGACTCGCGCGAGATCTGCAACTCTTCGAAGACCTTATCGAGGACTCGACCCGCGGGGCCAACGAAGGGCAGTCCCTTGAGATCTTCCTGATCCCCGGGCTGTTCACCCACCAACATTAAGGTAGCCGGCTTGTGCTCAGTCTTTGGCGACGGGCCCACTCCCGGCACCGCCTGGGTTGCATGAAGGTACAGATCGCAGCCCTTGCACGAGGGCAGTGCTGCCTGGATCAGCGGTAAAGTGTGATCCGACGGGACGAACGGAGCGGCTGAAGGCTTGGCTTCCTGAGCTTTGACCATGGTGTTGACTCTCGATGCGGACTGATTGATGAGGGTGGGGAGTAAGGAGACCTCGGGAAGATTCTTCCAGTAGCGAACAGGCATCTCCTGTCGCATAACGTCAGGATTGAGCCGTGCCGGGTTGTAGATGCTGGCGTAGTACGAGCGCCAGAGTTCTTCAAGTTCATCCTCGGCCGGCGCAGCCTCTCGCGGGAGACCTGGTCCGAAGGCGATCTGTCGCATGCCGGGGTCCCACGTCGCAGACTCATCTGGAGTCAAGATGGTCCAATGCATGGGCGCAAATCGTTCTGCGAAAAAGGGTGCGGCAAGTGGAAGAATTCTATGATCCGGCTGATACCACGCGACGAAGTGCTCTTCCTGCGGAGCTCCGGACCCCGTCGCCTTCCCGGTGCTGAAGGGGTTCGCCTCATCCATGGCGTCTGCGTGCAGCTTCCGGAAACGAACGAAGGCATGCATCTTGTGGAGATCACGACGGACCTGATGCTCCATCTGGTGCATCTGCGCGACGTCACTGTCGATCTCAATCTTGAGCAGCTCACGATTGGTCTGGAGGCGGTAGAGCGATCGATAAAGCAGGTTCCAGCGCGCAGGATTTCGGTGAACCGAAACAGTCTCGGCCAAATCTAGAAATGTCTTCGAAGTGTGTGGCAAAGGGAAGGCGTTTCCTTCTGGTTCGTCCGGAGCCAGAGCTAGATCCAGGGTCAGCGTTGCCGCTACTGTGGCATCCTGCAGGTCCACCTGCTCGGGAGTAAAGCCGAGCTGTAGCAATTGCCGCGCATGGCTCCGCCAATCCACGAAACTGGGCTGAACCACGACGTGCTTCATCACAATGATCCTGTGAGTGCGCTGACCGGCGCGAAGAGATCCATCTGTGCGGTCACGGAAGGAGTCTCTTGCGCGTCGCTGTTTACACGTTGTGACGATGGTGTGTGATCAGCGGTCGTCATGTACGCTAGCGAACTCTTCACGCGTACATTCAGCTTGCGGAGATCCTGCGTGGCGAGCCGGTGATACTTCCGAATGCGAAGGATGCGATCAACATTCTTATACCCAATGCCCGGAATGCGAAGGAGCGCCTCCCGGGGTGCCTGATTAATGTCCACAGGGAAGAACTCCGGATGAGCCTTCGCCCAGGTTGTCTTCGGATCTTCCGTGAGGGAGAGGGAAGGGCTTTCCGCCGTGGTGAGTTCGCTCGCCTCGAAACCGTAGAATCGCATCAGCCAATCAGACTGATACAGCCGATGCTCGCGAATCAGCGGTGTGGGCTTGAGGGGCAGCCTCGTGTCCGCCTCGGGATAGGGACTGAAACCGGTGTAGTAGATCCGCCGCAGCTTGTACGAGCCGTAAAGATGCGTCGCCGTGGAGAGGATCTGGCGGTCGGTCGCGGGAGTTGCACCCACAACCATCTGCGTGGACTGGCCAGCGGCTGCGAACTTCGGTGCGGCGATCGATCGTTTTCGGTCTTCGTCTGACTCATCCTTGTGCGTCTTGATCTGCTCCATCGTGGACTCAATGACCGCCGATTTCTTTTCGGGGGCTAGCTGAACGAGGTCTTGTTGCGTCGGAAGTTCGATGTTGGCTGAAAGCCGATCGGCGAAGAGGCCCGCCTGTCGGACCAAGGACGCATCGCATCCGGGAATGGTCTTCAGGTGGATGTACCCTCCAAACCTGTGCACCTGCCGCAACGTCTTCGCGACGAGAATGAGCTGCTCCATCGTGTAATCCGGCGACTGGATAATGCCGGAGGAGAGAAACAGGCCCTCGATGTAATTTCGTTTGTAAAAATCCAGCGTGAGCGTGACCACCTCTTCCGGTGTGAAGCGGGCGCGGCGGATATCAGACGAAAGGCGATTGACGCAGAAGACGCAATCGTAGGTACAGTAGTTCGTCAGCAAAATTTTCAGCAGGGAGACACAGCGGCCATCAGGCGTATACGAGTGGCAGATTCCCATACCGTCAGAGTGCCCGATGCCCTCACCGTTTCCGGCACGCTTGGCACCCGACGAGGCACAGGATGCGTCGTACTTGGCCGCATCGGCAAGAATCTCGAGCTTCTGCTGAACCGTCATCATGCCAGTTGTATAGATGCTGCTTCCTGTGCAACCAGTTTACAAAAAGGGGAGAAGATAAGGCGAACGATTTCACATCTCGGTTCTTCCTGGTACCGGACACATCCAATTGGAAGCAATGGAGTGGAGATATGAAGGTGAAGATGCGTCTATCCATTTTGGATCAATCACCAGTCTCCGAGGGTAGCTCGCCGGGGGAGGCGCTCGCACGCTCTATCGAGCTAGCGCGGCTTGGCGATGAACTGGGATACCACCGTTTCTGGATGAGCGAACACCATGCCATGCAGACGCTGGCATGTACCGCTCCGGAGATCCTGCTCGCTCGCATGGGTGCGGAGACAAAGCGAATTCGCCTCGGCTCCGGAGGCATTATGCTGCCGCACTACTCGGCCTTCAAGATCGCCGAACAGTTCAGTACGCTGGAGGCCTTGTATCCGAACCGGATCGATCTCGGTGTGGGACGGGCGCCGGGAGGCGGACCGCTCGAGAGCCTAGCGCTTCGTCGCGAACGGCGCGTTCAGCCCGTCGATGATTTCGCCGACCAACTGAGTGAGTTGCTAGCCTTCTTTGATAGCGATTTCAGCCAGCAACATCCGTTTTCCAAGCTTCGAGTGATGCCTGAGTCTGCCGGATCTCCTGACGTTTGGCTGCTGGGATCGAGCATGTGGAGCGCCTCCGCTGCAGCAGAGTTCGGTCTGCCCTACGCTTTTGCTCACTTCTTCAGCCCTCTACCGACACGCGCGGCGATCGAGTCTTACCGCCAGGCATTTGTCCCGGGCAAACGTCGCTCCGCAGCGGAGGCCATGATCGCGATCGGCGTGATCGTCGCGCCGACCCAGGACGAAGCCGAGTACCTGCATGCAAGCGTACGGCTTCTGCAGCGCAGGATTCGACAGGGAGATCGACGCCCGTTGGCTTCACCTGATGAGGCCTTACGCGAGATGCACAGCGTTCCACTTAGTGCAGGTGATGAAGGGGAGTGGCCGCGGTATGTCGTAGGGACCCCCGAGCGCGTCCGTGTTGATCTAGAGGCGATTGGTGATGCCTTGAAGCTCGACGAACTCATCATCAATACCATCACGTGGGACCATGCCGCACGTCTTCGCAGCTACAGGCTGTTGGCCGGTGTGATGGAGCTTCGCGTCTCGCCCGAGAACTTCGTCGCAGAGATGCCACTATTCGACGAGCTGATCACGGTAGGTAGTAGAAAGGGTTCGGCAGTTTGACGCTGCGATCCGCCTGCGGCGCACCGAGCAGATCGCTCCATTGGTCGCCTACGCTCAAAAGGATGGTGTAGCCCCTGGCGACGAGCTTCGCACGTTCCGAGGACTTGTAGGCGAGCGTGGGTAGATCGCGTTCCTGCTCTGTTCGCAGAATGAGACCTTGCCAGTCGTTGTAACCCGCGGAGCGGAGATTCCGTGCCGTGGCCTCGGTCTGTTCGCGGGGACGGCCCGTTAGGAAGAAGACCGCAATGCCAGCTTTACGCGCGTGACGAAAGAGACGCAGAACGCCAGGGATGGGGAGGGACGCCCCAGGCGAGACGACCCACTCGTTAAACATCTGCGGGATAAATCCGTAGTCCTCTCGCTTTTCCTCGCAGTAAGACGAGAGCGAGGTCTCATCAATGTCCAGAACAAGTGCAAGCTTCGCAGTCTCAGCCTGCCTTGAGGTGGTGACTTTGCGATCCAAGAGCAGATGATCGAGTTCCAGTTCAGCACGGTTTGCCTGTGCGTCAAGATCAGCCCAGTAGCATCCAGCACCGCCCGTGCAATCGGCATAATCTTCTACGCGGTACCGCGCGACGCCGAGGTTTGCTGGCTCCGGACCGGCCAGGATTGTGGCGTCCCGCGTGGCGCCATCCGATGTCGCCCGCAGCTGTTCAGGCGATGGGTGAGCGACTGTGTGGTGAATCCCTTTGGTGGGGTTTCCGGTTGGCGAGGGGCACGCCGGTGGCGTTGCCTGTGTTCGCGCGGGAAGCGGCAGGAGGAGTAATACCAGTGCTGCCGGTTTGCTTCCATAGTCCATGCACGCTCGGCGAAAACTCAATGGCCGACAGCCTCCTCGGGAAAGAGCCGGATGTCTTCAACGTTGCGATAGTTCTCCGCGTAGTCCATGCCGTAGCCAATCACGAAGTGATTGGGAATCTTGAACGCAATGTAGTCCGCATCGATCGGCACGAGCCGCCGATCCGGCTTGTCCAGACAGGTGGCGATTTTAAGCGATGCAGGTTTGTGCTGCAGCATGAGGCCCCGCAGGTAACTTAGGGTCAAACCGGTGTCGAGAATGTCTTCCACCAGGATGACGTGCTTGCCCTCGATCGGATTGTCGATGTCCTTGATGAGCTTGACGGCTCCCGACGAGACCCGCGCCCGTCCATAGGAGCTCACCGCCACGAAATCGAAGGTGGCATCCACCTGAATGGCGCGCGCCAGGTCTGCGAGAAAGATTGCCGCGCCCTTCAAGACGCCGATCAGCACGACAGATTTTCCGGCGTAGTCCATCGTAATCTGCTGGCCAAGAGCGGAAACGCGCTCGGCGATCTGCTGCCGGGAGAGCAGAACTTCCATCCCAGAGGACGGAGGAAAGTTCAGTTGGGGCGCGGGGGGATGGCTTGAGGTACTCAGCGGCATACGGTCGAGGGTATCGCGGATCAGCCTGCTGATCAAAGCGCGCAGCCGGGTCGCTATACTTTGGACTGGAAGTGAGGCATATGTATCCGTTTCTGAACGTGGGGCCATTGCACCTCGGCACCTTCGGTTTGTTGCTCTGGCTCGCTGCGGCGATAGCGACCGTCGCTCTTCATAAGAACTTCGTCCGCCACGGAGTGGATGCGGATGCTTTAGGCATTGTCGCCTATGTTGTTGTGGCAGGAGTCATCGGTGCAAAACTCTGGCATGAACTGCAGGATCTTCCAGAGCTGCGTGCCTCCTTGCGACAGATCGCCTTGCCGGGTGCAGAACACCCCTTTGAAATGCTTCTCGGATTTCTACATTGGTTCCAGGCAGGCTTTGCTTGGTATGGCGGCCTGCTTGCCGGCATTGCGACGCTGCTCTGGCAGGGAAGAGGCGCAAGGTTCAAGATCGGGGAGCAAGGCACTCTCGGCGAGCCGATTGGCCCGTTGCGCATGCTGGATCTCGCCGCACCCGCGGCCGCGCTCGGCTACGGCGTTGGACGCATCGGCTGCCTGACCTCCGGAGATGGGGACTACGGCATCAACACAACGCTTCCTTGGGGCGTGCACATGAAGCCGACGGCGCTGGTTCCACCCACTCCGCCGGATGCCCTCGTGCAGCCCACGCCTCTCTATGAGCTCATCATGGCGGCGCTCATCTTCTGGCTTCTCTGGGAGCTCGGCAAACGAGCGAAGCCGGTTGGATGGCTCACCGGACTCTACCTGGTGCTGATGGGGGTCTCCCGTTTCCTCGTGGAATTTGTGCGGATCAATCCCCGCATTTACTTCGGCATGAGCAATGCCCAGGTTGCCGCGCTCGGAAGCGTTCTGGCCGGCGCTCTCCTGCTTACCTGGTCGCAAACACGAAGGGTTTTATGGTCGCCCGTGCTGGCCCACGACGCGCAGGTGTAGCACTGAACTAGAGCTGCTTGAGGTAAGCCTTTGCCGCTTCGAGCTCCGGGAAGAGGCGTTCCTCCGCCTGGAACTCACGAGAGTGAACACAGCGCCTTCCGGCGCGAACGCGAACCGGGTGCTTTAGGTGCAGCATCTCGTGATACAGCAGGTACTCCACCGCGCAGCGCGGCGTGTCGATGCGGTCAAAGACGCGGCTCACCACAATCGTGTTGTGCGCGGCATCGTAGTGCCCCAGCATGCGTCGCGCCTGATGAGCCGACCACGTCAGCGTCGGTCTGCCCAGCAGACCGTGAAAGAAGCGGCGATTGAGATCCTCAAAGATCTCATCCAGATCCCATCGATGTCCCTGCGCCGAGAGGATGCGCTTGCGCCCGCGGGTTTGGCGGATGTGCTCCGCTTGCTTCGACACCGCCTCGGATGAAACATGTCGCCGGTATCGGTCCGCGTGCGCTGGCGTGATGGGCTTCTTGTACAGCTTCGCCAGCAGAATGTGCGCAATCGCACGGTGCACACTGTCAGGAGCACCTTCGAGTAGATCCGACAGCCGCACCAGGAGCCGGCCTTCACGAAGACGGATTGTGGTGTTCAGCGACGTGAAACGTCGGAATTTGATATCGAGAGGGGGAATAGGAGCCCGCGGTCGAAGCTCGCGGTACTCCACTTCGAAGATCTCTGTCAGGGGAGAAGTCAAACCATCTACAGCATAAATCCTGCAGCTGCCTACGCTGGCTTGGCGTTACCTCAGCGCCGATCTTCAAGCGTAGGCGGTGTGGTCTCTTTGGAAGGCGGGTGCGCCGCAAACCAGGCCTTCTGCTCTTCAATCAGCTTTCGAGTCTCTTCGCGGGCGTCCGCGACGCCTTCAAGTGCAAGCGATCTCGCAACCTTATAGACCTCGCTCTCGGCTGGACTGCGCAAAGCCGTAGACCAACGATCGGTTGCTTCCAGAAGCTTCGGCAGCTGCTTGCGCAGATCTTTGTGACGCGGTCCGTAGTCATCTAGATTGTCGTTCAGCTCATCGACGATCGACGCGAACTGTTGCAGGATGTCGTGCATATCTTCTTCACGTCCTGGTCTGCGTGGCTTCGCGACAAGCGCCTGCAGGTTGGCCGCCCGGGTATCCAGCAGCTTCATGAAAACGGCGATACGATCTGCCGGAACGTAGGCAGCGTCCCGGAGCTGATCGATTTCGCTCTCCGACATCGCGCCATCTGTGCTCTGCGCACTCGCCCGTCCGCCGTGAATGCCCCCGCAGAGGAGCAGAAGCAGCAACACCGCGCGGAGACGTGAAGGAATCATGGCGAGCACCTGATCAGACCCCGGCAAGCATCAGTGCTTAAATACCTGCGTCAAAAGCTCATCCTGCACCTGGTCAAGCTGCTTCAGCGTCGACTTCAAGGTTTCACGATCTTCGCTCGACGCGGCGCGAAGCAGCCCGTTCAGGCGATAGGTCGTATGTTGCATCAGCTGTTCCGCGTTCTTCAAGCGCTTGGTGTCGTTTGCCAGATTCAGATGGATGAGCTGGGCATAGTGCTCGACGCGTTTCAGCATGGCACTCGCTTCCTCCACATTCCCATCCAGCATCTCCTTGCCGGCGATCTCCGTCATCACGTGAACGAGCTCCGTATACAGAAAGCATTGCTCGCGCGGGTGCGCTTGTTGCGCACGCTGTTCCAATTGAGACAGAGCCTGTTCATCGGGGAGGATCGTGTCGAAGGTGGCCGCGGCATACATCCGGGCGCAGCAAAGCAGTGTCACGAGGAGCGCGCCTAGGCGCAGAGATCGAAGTAAGATTCCGGATACACGACGTTCTGGCCGCATGGCGCACCTCCAGGGTGCAAACCGTTACCGCGTATGTTCGAGGGCGATCAGGCGGTGGCGCGCCTCCCACACCTCGTCGGGGAACTGACCGTTTGCCACAGAAAGGAACTGGCGATAGAGCATCTGCGCCTGTTTCGTCTGGTGCAGCTTGTCACGGGCAATCGCCTCAAGAAAGAGGATTGCGGGTGACTGTGGCAGGACTGTAGCACGCAGCGAAACGGCTTGCAATACAGTCTCCGGGTCATTGTTTTGGCTGGCAGCAAAGGCAAGGTGTCCAGCAGCATCTCCCAGGTTTTCCTTGGAAGAAAATGCACCTGGTGTGCGTACCGCGGCTTTCAGCAGCTGCTCCGCCTCGGCAAATCGCTTTAGATGGATGAGAGCGTCGGCATCGTCGTCGGCCAGCTCCGCATCGCCGGGAGCCTGTCTGCGAAGTGTCGCGAAGAGGGGTTCCGACGTGGCGTAGTCGCCCGTCTGGCTAAGCAGCCGGGCATACAGGCGAGTGATGCTGGGCTCGGTGGGATGCGCTGCGTGTAACGGTTCCACAAGACCGCGCGCCTGCTCGAGATCACCCCGGTGAACATACAACGAGGCCAACTGCGCCGTAAGCGTGGGTTCGCCAGGGTTCGCCTGCAGCGCTGTCTGCAGCACGGTGACTGCCTCAGCCTGCTTGTCCTGGCGTACCAGCAGACGGGCCAGCGCAGCTGAGGCCGCGGGATCGTTCGGTGACTTGGCGAGAACGCGTTGATAGGCCTTTTCGGCCGCATCCAGATCGCCGCTCTGTTCCGCGAGTGAGGCGGACAGCAGAGCATCTTCAGGTGTCTCCGGACTGAGCTTCAGGGCGGAGATAAGCGCGTCGCGAGCCTCCGCGGGATCTTTCGTGCGGTCGAGTTCGGCAAGCGCCCGGAAGGCCCGGGCTTTGAGCGCAGGCTGCGAGCCGCCGTTGCTCGTCGTAGCTGCGAGCAGTTCACCCCGCGCCTCCGCAGGATGTCCTGTGCGAGCGAGAAGCAGGCCGAGCGCAAGATGCGGTTCAAGGTACGTCGCATTCAACCGGATGGCGTGCCGATAGCTCTCTTCGGCGGGGCCGGGCTGGTCGAGCGCGTCTTGTGCGGACCCAAGATTGAAGAGAATGCCAGCGTTCTCCGGTTCCTTCTCGTTCAACTGACTCAGCAGCTTGAGCGCAGCGGGCATGTCACCGCGTTCGATTGCATCCGCGGCCTGCGAACGCAGAGCATCCTGTACTGGTGAAGCCGGCTGGCTGCTCGAAGTCGCATCTGACGTGCCGGCCGGGAGCTGTGCTGCGACCCGCAGGGTGAGCGTCCCTACCGCCAGCAGAGACGCCATCGCTAACCGAAAGGCGGCTTGCGAGACCATCACACTTCCACCTCGACCGGAGGCAAAGTTGTAGACATGGTCGGCAGATTGAGCAGCGGAGCCAGCCAGTGCCCGGTGTGGCTTGCTGGTGTCCCGGCAATCTGCTCCGGAGTGCCGGTCGCCACCACCTGGCCACCACCGCTGCCGCCCTCCGGTCCCATATCGATCACCCAGTCAGCGCACTTGATCACGTCAAGATTGTGCTCGATGACCAGCAGCGATCCGCCGCCTTCAAGCAGCTTCTGGAAGGCCGCCAGCAGCTTTGACACATCGTCAAAGTGCAGCCCGGTCGTCGGTTCATCAAGAATGTAGAGCGTCCTGCTGGCAGCGCGCTTACTCTCAGCGGTCGAGTTCGCCGTGCGGTTGGCGTTAGCACGAGTTGCCGCCAGACTCGCCGCTAGTTTGATCCGTTGTGCCTCGCCACCCGAGAGCGTCGTAGCCGATTGGCCCAGCCGGACGTACGAGAGGCCGACTTCATCCAGAACATACAGCCGATCCACAATCTTCGGTTGCCCGGCAAAGTAGACCAGCGCCTCCTTGACCGTCATGTTCAGCACATCATGGATGTTCTTGTTCTTGTACTTGATATCCAGAATGGATGATTTGTAACGGGTTCCGCCACATTCCTCGCAGGGAAGCTCTACATCCGCCAGGAACTGCATCTCCACCGTGACGGTTCCGTCGCCTTCGCAGACATCGCATCGGCCGCCGGGAACGTTGAACGAGAACATGCCTGCGGTCAGGTTGCGTCGCTTGCTGTCCGGCTGCGAGGCAAAGAGCTCACGGATCGCGTCGAAGGCCTTGATGTAGGTAACAGGATTCGACCGAGGAGTGCGGCCGATCGGCGACTGGTCAACAAGAACGACCTCGTTCAGGTACTGCGCTCCCGAGAGCTCGCGATAAAGATGCGCCGGATCCGCTCCCTCCGTCTGCCCCAAGGCCTGCAGCAGTGCCCGATAGAGCACCTGGTGAACCAGCGTCGACTTTCCCGATCCTGAAACGCCCGTCACGCAGCACAGCAGATTCAGCGGTACGTCGAAGTCCACGCCGCGCAGATTGTGAATGCGCGCGCCACTAAGCTTAAGGTGCTCACGACCAGGCTCGCGACGATACTTCGGCACCGAAATGAACGAGCGGCCCGAGAGGTACCGGCCAGTGATGGACTTGGAGTTTGCCATCACCTCGGGCACGGTACCCGCGGCCAGCAGCTCTCCGCCAAGTTCGCCTGCGCCCGGTCCCAGATCGAGCAACTGGTCAGCCGCACGGATCACATCGGGGTCATGCTCCACGACGAGGATGGTGTTTCCGAGATCCCGAAGGTCCTCCATGATCCGGATCAGCTTCGCAGTATCGCGCGTGTGCAGGCCGATCGATGGCTCGTCAAGCACATAGAGCGCACCAACCAGCCTCGATCCCAGCGAACTTGCCAGCTGAATGCGCTGAGACTCTCCGCCCGAGAGCGTCGAGGAGAGCCGGTCAAGCGTGAGATAGTCCAAGCCCACCTGTTCCAGAAAATGAATTCGCTGCCGCACCTCTTCGAGGATCTTTCCGGCCACTTCAGTCTGAGCCGGCGACAATGCGAGGGCATCGAAAAACTGCTTCGCCGCCGTGATCGTCAGCGCACTCGCCTCGCAGATGTTCTTGTTGCTGAGCAGCACCGTGCGAGCCTCGGCCCGGAGCCTTTGCCCTCGGCAATCAGGGCAGGTGGCGTAGCCGCGAAACTTCGAGAGAAACACTCGCACGTGCAGCTTATATTTCTTACGATCAAGGTCCGCAAAGAAGCCCCGAATACCGAGAAACGAGCCGTTGCCGTCCTGGATCATCTGCTGCTGGCTGTCGGTCAGGTCGTACCACGGCGTCGTAAGTGGAATGCCTTGGCTGCGCGCAAATCGCCGGAGCTCGCCGTGCATCGGCCGGTACTTGCCGGAGGCCCAGGGCGCAATCGCATCACCCTCCAGCGTCTTCGACTTGTCGGGAATGATCAGATCAGGATCAAAGTCGATCGTATTTCCGAAGCCCTGGCAGCGCGGACAGGCGCCGTAGGGGTTATTAAAGGAGAACAGCCGCGGCTCGGGCTCGCGGTACGCACGGTGGCAGTCGCTGCACTCAAACGCGGAAGAAAAGCGCAGCGTCGTCGAGATTGCACCTTCCTCTCGAGGCAGCGTTCGAAATCGAATCTCGCCCACCTCCCGGTAGCCAGTTTCAATGGCGTCGACTAGCCGCGTGCGAATCTCCGGCGACAGTGCCAGACGATCGATCAGCACAAAGATCGGCCGCGCGAAGTCGAGCTCAAGCAGGCTCTCAGGTGTTGAGAACTCAACGATGTTTCCGGTCGAGCCATCGGGCGTCGATTGGTAAAGGCGGTTGTAGCCGCGCCCGCGCAGCTCGCCGAGTCGCTCACGCAAGGCGTCGGTGAGATCAAAGGAAGGAGCCGTCGCCTCAACTCGCTTGCCGCGCTTTATCGTCTTCTTCGGGGACACCGGCTCTGGAGCAGATACTTCAACAGACGCAGACTGCATCGGCTCAAGCTTCACCTCAGCTCGCTTGATAGGAAAGAGGCTGTACACGCGAGTGGACTCCGGCAACGCAAGCAAAGCGCTGACGATCTCATCCACCGAGTCGCGGCGTACCGTCCCTCCGCAATGCAGACATGTCACCGTCCCACAGCGCGCGTAGAGCAGTCGCATGTAATCGTAGATCTCGGTCGCGGTCGCCACGGTTGATCGCGGATTTCGTGTCTGGTTCTTCTGCTTGATCGCAATCGCTGGCGCCAGCCCGTCCATGAAGTCGACGTCCGGCTTCTCAATGCGCTCAAGAAATTGCCGGGCATACGCGGAGAGCGACTCGACATACCGTCTCTGGCCTTCGGCGTAAACCGTATCGAACGCAAGCGAACTCTTCCCTGATCCCGACACACCCGACACCACCGTAAGAGCATTGTGCGGAATATCCACGTCGATGCCCTTCAGATTGTGGGTGCGTGCGCCGCGAATGACGATCGAGTCGTTCAAGCCTGGTTGGCCTCGCTAGGTTGGGGCCGGAAGATCTCGAGAATCAACAGGCACGCGCCGACCACAATAGCGGAGTCAGCAACATTGAAGTCCGGCCAGTGATAATGCACGATGTGAACCTCGAGAAAGTCCACGACATAGTGCAGCCAGATACGGTCGTATAGATTGCCAATCGCCCCCCCGAGGATCAACGCCAGGGCTAGACCTGAAAGCGTGAACGCGCGGCCGGCCTTCCACAACATCGAACCCACGATCAGGATGGCGAGCACAGAGAACCCGATCAAGCCGTAGCGCACGACGAGGGGAGACGCGGTCTCCGCAAAGGCGCTGAAGGCCGCTCCCGTGTTCAGAACATGTGTGATGCGGAACACGTGTGGGATGACGGTGTACGCGCCACCCAGCATCAGGTGCTGCTCCACCGCGAGTTTACTCAGGCGATCGGAGACGACCACCAGCGCAACGATCCCAAGAAGAATCCAGCGGGCGTCAACACGTGATACGGTCCGGGTGTGGCTGGAAGCGATCGTCGTGTGTGTCTCTGTGATCACGCTGTCACCTCCGCGTACGGCGGGAACTGCAACTCGGCGAGCGCTTCGGCGCATCGCAGGCAGACGCTGGGATACAACCGGTCCTGTCCCACGTCCTGCGTGTACCGCCAGCAGCGCTCGCACTTCGTCGCCACATCCTTTGCCAACTTGACGTCGATCCTTGTTGCCGCTGAGCTCGCGCGGACCTCGCAAGCGGAGACGCCCATCAGCTCAGGCAGGTACGGCGCATACCGCCGCAGCAATCCGTCGTCCTCCGTCGCTGCCTCGATGATCAGAATGGCCTCGAGCCCTTTGCCGATCGCACCTGTCTTTCGGGCTGCCTCCAGCTGCAGCATGGAGGTCGCGCGAAGCTCTAGAAGACGCACCCAGTCGCCCTCGATCGCCGCCGTATTTCCGGGAACAATATCGGCGAGATCAGGAAACAGGGCCAGATGGACGCTCTCCTCACGACCCGCGACAATCGGCAACAGCGGCCACACCTCGTCCGCGGTGAAGCTCAGGATCGGCGCGATCAGCCTCGTCAGAGCTTCGGCGATCCGCCATAACGCAGTCTGCGCCGAGCGCCGAGCCGGATGTCCCGGCGCCATCGTATACAGGCGGTCCTTGATCACATCCAGATACAAAGCCGATAGATCGCTGTTCGTAAACTCATTGATTGCGTGATAGGCGCGGTGGAACTCAAAGCCGTCATAGGCACGTCGCACTTTGGCATCAAGCTCCGCGGCGCTCGCTAGGATGTACTGATCCAGCGGCTCCATCGCCGCAAACGGAATGGTGTGCTCCGCCGGAACAAAGCCGTGCAGATTGCCCAGCAAGAACCGCAGCGTGTTCCGCAGCTTGCGATAGTTTTCACTGACCCGCTGCATCAGGTTCTCGCTTGCCGCCACATCCTCGCGGAAGTCGACGCTCGCCACCCACAGCCGGATAATCTCCCCGCCCAGCCGCTTGGCCACATCTACGGGGTCAACACCGTTGCCCAGTGATTTCGAAAAAGCACGGCCCTGCTCATCCAGAGTCCAACCCGAGGTCGCGACCTGCTTGTACGGCGCATGGCCTCGCACGGCAACCGACGTCAGCAGGGAAGAGTGAAACCAGCCACGATGCTGATCGCCACCCTCCGTGTAGAGATCCGCGGGGATCTCCTTTACGGGACGACATAGCTCCGGATCTGCATCGAGCACGGCGTGCCAGCTCGCCCCGGATTCAAACCACACATCCAGAATGTCCATCTCCTTGCGGAAGTCGTCCTGCGCTCCGCAGGCAACACAGGTCGTTCCTTCAGGAAGCAGGGAAGCCGCCGAATGGACATACCAGGCGTCCGCACCCTCTCTCCGAAAGAGATCCACGATCGAGCGATGCACCGCGGCATCGTTCAGCGGCGTATGGCAGCGTTCACAAAGGAAGACCGCGATCGGAACGCCCCAGATCCGCTGCCGGGAGATGCACCAATCAGGCCGTGTAGCGATCATGTTAGAGATGCGCTGCTCTCCCCAGGCCGGATCCCAGACAACCGTGGCGATCTCTTCAAGCGCCCGCTGACGAAAGCTCATCGTGCCGCCATCGGACGCCGGAACCGGCGTCTCCATCGAGATGAACCACTGCTCGGTCGCGCGAAAGATCACAGGATGATGGCATCGCCAGCAGTGTGGGTAAGAGTGGTGAATCTCCGCACTCGCCATCAAGGCGCCGCGTTCACGCACCAGCGTAATAATCTCTGGATTTGCCTTGAAAATCGTCAGCCCGTCATACTCCGGCAGACCGTTGCGGATCCGTCCGCTCGCGTCCACATCGCAAAGCTGTGAGAGACCATAGCGCGTGCCGGTGATGAAGTCATCCGCCCCGTGTGAGGGTGCCGTATGGACCGCCCCGGTCCCCTGGTCCGTCGTCACATAGTCCGCGTTGACCCCTAGGATCGTGCGATCAAGAAACGGGTGCTCGAAGATCACGCGATCGAGCGCTGTTCCCTTAAAGCGCGCAACCACCGGTGCCTCGGGCAGCCTGCAGACGTCGCGTGTCTGCTCCGCCAGCGCCTCCGCGACGATATAGACATTTCCGTCCACCTCGTTGCGCAGCGCCACGTAAGTCAGCTCCGGATTGAACGCAATCGCGAGCGATGCCGGTAACGTCCATGGCGTCGTCGTCCAGATGATCGTGTAGACCGGCAGACCCGCCAGCGCCGGATCGATCGCATCCGGCTCCGAGATCAGCCGATACCGCACATAGATCGACGGCGAGGTATGCATTGCATACTCCACCTCCGCCTCGGCAAGTGCGGTCTTGTCGTGGATGCACCAGTACACCGGCTTCAGACCCTTGTAGACAAAGCCCTTCTCATAAAAATCGTAGAACGTCTCAGCGATGGAGGCCTCGTACGAGAGCGACATCGTGAGATACGGATCGTTCCATCGCCCAAACACTCCCAGTCGCTCAAACTGGCTTCGCTGCAGATCGACGTACTTCGCGGCATACTCGCGGCAGGCCCGGCGAACCGCGATCGGCTCCATCTCCAGCTTCTTGCGGCCCAGTTGCTCGTCGACCTTGATCTCGATCGGCAGCCCATGGCAATCCCAGCCCGGAACATACGGCGCGTCAAAGCCAGCCATGGTCTTGGTCTTCACCACAAAGTCCTTAATGCACTTGTTGAGCGCATGTCCCAGATGGATCGCGCCGTTGGCGTACGGCGGCCCATCATGCAGGATGTACTTTGCCGCTCCGGCACGCGCGGCGCGAATCTTCCCGTACAAATCCTGCTCCTGCCACGCGGCTAGACGCGCCGGTTCATTCTGCGGCAGGTTTGCCTTCATCGGAAAGCTGGTCTCCGGCAGGTTCAGCGTGGATTTCAGGGGCTTTCGCTCGTTCACCGGGTTTGTTACGTCGGGCATTCCATCCTCTGCTGGCGGTCTATCTGCGGGCACCTTGGCCCAAACGTCTATTGTAGACGGCGACACGTCCTGACATGCGTGTGCAGGGTGACTTCCGCGCCATCAACGGCGTCCAACCCACAGAGCATCTCCGTCAATCCCTGGCAAGCAACGCGAGGCGAAAGTTTGTAGAATGTTCAGGGAAGCCAGACGCGGTATGCATCTTTGTGAAACCGGCGCTAGACCGGAAACGTTCTTATAAGCAGGATGCGTAGATCGAGGTGATGACCGGAGCACAGGTCCGAAACTCCGTTCTCCCGAGGCAAAAGACCTTATGGCGATGTCATTGTTAGAACCACCCGAGACCGGCAAAGAGCACGAAGCGCCTCGCCTGCACACCGGCGACGCTCCTCAGTGGTCTGAGATGCGCGAAGATGGCGTCTTCGCCTCGCTCGTCTCCAGCGTTCGCGACGTCTTCTTTCCCGAGAAGCTTCCTCCGCTCGTGCTTCAATCCCAGGCGATCCCGGTCGCGGATCCCATGGCGGTCAAGCGCAGCCCGACCTCAACTGCGATCGCGGTTGCCATCCATGTCCTGATCATCGCATTCATCGCATGGCTGGTCGCCAAGGGCGTCAAGATGGCCGCGCCGCAGGTCACCCATGTCATCACACCAATCGAGCTCCCTGTGAAACCACCCAGGGCGCTGCCGAAGGCAACCGTCATGGGTGGCGGCGGTGGTCAGCGGGGACCTACTCCGGTAACGAAGGGAACACCACCGAAGTTTGCGGAGCACCAGATCGTGCCGCCTGCGCCGCCACCGCTGCAGCAGCCGAAGATCGCGATTCAGCCCACCGTCGAGGTGCAGAAGGACGTCAAGATGGCTTCCAGCATTCCGCAAGTCGGCGTTCCCAACTCTCCTCTGGTTGGTATGTCCATGGGCAATGGCAGCGGAACGGGTCTGGGCTCTGGAAATGGCTCCGGCATTGGCCCGGGAAGCGGCGGAAACATCGGCGGTGGCGTGCGTCGCATCGGCGGCGGCGTCTCAGCGCCTCAACTCATCTTTCAGGTTGAACCCGAGTTCTCGGAAGAGGCCCGAAAGGCCAAGGTCGCCGGCAACGTGCTCGTAACTCTGATCGTCGATGTCACAGGGCATCCGCAGCGTGTTCGCGTTCTTCGAGGCATTGGCATGGGACTTGATGAAAAGGCAATCGAGGCTGTTCGTCAGTACCGCTTCAAGCCCGCGATGGAAGGTGGCAAGCCCGTCCCGGTCGAGGTCAACATCGACGTAAACTTCCAGATCTTCTAACGGACTGTATACCGAGAGAGGGCCGGCAGAATCTCGCCGGCCCTCTCCGTGTCTGAACGCAGCAAAGTCAGACAGCCGCCAGCACTGACGCAATCTGCTCAAACGTAAGGTCTGTCGCTGGGCTCCCCGTACGCTCTTTCCAGGCGAGAAACAGCTTCCCATAGCTGTCCGTTATGCGTGTCTGCGCATCCACCTTCAGTGCCACCAGCATGCGGTCGATCCAGTCCGTCGGCCCTTCCAGCTCCGCCCATGTGCCGATTGGCGTCTCGTCGATGACCAGATGAGCCCCTGCAACACCCCCCGTATACACCCACTCCGTCCGGAACTTCTCATACACAAACGCTGGAAGGTAGCCGAGCTGGCCGAAGATCGCCGCCAGCGCATCTCCATCCGCCAGCGTGGTCTCGGTCTCGATGCGCGTCTTGTATAGGCTGTCATCCGCGCCATCTGGCTGGCGCTTGTGCGTCAGCGTACAAACCGCGCCATACTGCCGGATTCGCAGCAACTGGTGTCGCGCCCGCAACCCGCGGTCCGGCGTGTCGTACAGTGTGTTGTGCTCGAAGGTGCGCGGCGTCTCGAGGGCAAACCCAAGCTTCGGCAGCATCGCCGACAGCTTGGAAGGATCCGTGACAGGAAACTTGAGTTCGATCTCGGCGCTCTGCATAGCCGCGAGTATATGCGCGTCCTATCATGAAGCCTGAGGATTTCTCGATCATGGCGGCCCCGAAACAGACGCTGCGCCTCGAAGCCGACCGGCCGGAACACATCAGCCTTGCCGCGGGAGTGCTTCGCAGCGGCGGCACCGTCGCATTCCCGACAGAGACGGTCTACGGCCTCGGCGCCAGCGCGCTCAGCACGGAGGCAGTGAGCCACATCTTCGTCGCGAAGCGACGGCCGTCCTGGGATCCGCTGATCGTCCACATCAGCGACCGCACCATGCTCGAGCAGGTGGCCTCTCTCCCGGCAGCCCTGCAACGCAGGGCCGAACGTCTTATAGAAGCCTTCTGGCCCGGTCCGCTTACCCTCCTTCTGCCTCGCTCTGCTGCCATTCCCCTCGCCGTCACCGCCGGTCGCGACCGCGTCGGCGTTCGCATGCCGGCGCATGCGGTCGCGCTCGCCCTTATCGCGCAGGCTGGTGTACCGATCGCCGCTCCCAGCGCAAATCGCTTCGGACACACCAGCCCGACCACCGCGGCCCACGTCCTCGATGACCTCGATGGCCGCATCGACGCAGTCCTTGATGGCGGCCCAACTACCGTCGGGATCGAATCCACCGTCGTCGACCTCTGCGAAGACCCCCTGCGCCTCTATCGTCCAGGCGCCATCACGCTCGAGCAGATCGCCGCCGTCGTCGGCGCCGTCGATCTCTTCAGCCCTGCGCCATCCAACCAGACACAGGCCCTGCAAAGCCTTCCATCGCCCGGCATGGACCTTCGGCACTATGCCCCCAGGGCACGCCTGCTGCTCGTCGACAGTCCCGCAGATCTCCTGTCCGCGTTATTGACTCGGGAAGAGCTGGGTTCGACCGGAGTCATGCTCCCCGACAGATGGGATGGAGGCACCGCTGCGTACCGATTCACTTGGGGGCCCTGGGACGCTCCCTCCGTCCTCGCTCAGCGTCTCTTCGCCGGCCTTCGCGAGCTGGATGCGCACCAGGTGAAGACCATCCTCTGTCCGCTCCCACAGGAAACTGGCGGCATCAACGCAGCCCTGCGCGATCGCCTCCTGAAGGCAGCCCGCACCTCCTAAAAGTTCCGCGCCGCCCCGGTAAGCTGCCCGGCATAGGAATCGAGCGCGAGCGACCGCAGCAGATTCCGCCGCATTCCGGTGTACACCTGATCCATTCCGCGTACCGCCGCTTCGATCCAGGCAAAGTTCAGCACTCCCGAGAGCCGCTCCAGCTCCGCCCGCAGATCGATGTTCCGCACCAGCTCCGGCGTCCCCGCGTTCAAGAGCAACAGGTCTTCCAGTAGCAGCGACAGCACCCGCAGCAGCCCGGAGGTCTTCTGTTGCCCTTCGGCTCCTGCCCGATAGCTCTCCGTCATCTTGAACAGCGCTGTATGGTCGGGCTCCTGCGCCGCATTCTGCAGCAGAAACATCGCGTCCGCCCGCGCTGCGGTGTACGCCGGCAGATCAAACGAAAGCGCCTGCCCAACTGCGCCTTGTGAAAGCCGGGCGACCAGCTCCCGCTGCGTCGACGGCAGCTCCGGTCGGCGCGAACTCACCAGCATCTCCATCTCCGACACCGGCAACGCCCCCAGGCGAACCAGCGCGCATCGGCTGCGAATCGTCGGCAGCAGCTCACTCGGGTTCTCTGCCAGCAGCAGGATGTGTACCGATGGCGGCGGCTCCTCCAACACCTTCAGCAGGGAATTCGCCGCCTCCTTCATTAGGCTCGACGAGGTCAGGATGAAGATCTTCTTCGGCGCCTCAGACGGCAGATACTGCGATCGCTGAATCAACGTTCGCACCTGCCCCAGCTTGATCAGCAGCTGCGGCGGATCTGGCGGCAGGATCAGCACATCCGGATGCGGCTGCACCAACACCCGCGTATCCTTCTTGTCGGTCTCCCGCAGCTCTTCGCGCGCCGCCACAGCGGCCGTTACGGCCTCTTCGAGGTCTGCCGCCTGCACAATCCGCGTGCAGTTCCGGCAGTGCCCGCAGAACGCAGCCAGCGACTGCCCGTTCGACCACAGATCCCGTGGCTGCCGCTCGCACTCCACAGCCATCGCCAACATCAATGCCAGCGTGTACTTGCCCGCCCCCGTCGCCCCCGCCAGAATCATCGAGTGCGGCAGCCGCCCCGCCGCCACCGCCATCCGCAGATGCTCCACCGCCCCGGGATTTCCCAGGAACTCATCGAAACTGGCAGGCAGTGGCATCTCGTCTAGCCTAGCGCAACCGGCCCGCGGACATCACGCCTCACGAGCCTCCAGCCGCATCCGCACCACACCCCGCGGCCGCAACGTGATGCGCGCCTGCGGCACCGGTGCCTCATCCCCCGCGAACCGCAGTCTCCACCGTTGCCCGATCGTCGCCAGCACCAGCACGCCCTCCATCCAGGCAAAGCTCTCCCCGATACACTGCCGCCCCCCACCGCCAAACGGAAAATAAGCAAACCGATCCCGCTCCGCCTTCTTCTCCGGCGTAAACCGATCGGGATCGAATCGCAGCGGCTCCGGAAAGTACTCCGGACTGCGATGCATCACATACTGGCTGAAGAAGAAATGCGCCCCCGGCGGAATCGTGTACTCCCCCAGCGTCACCACCTCCGTCGACTTCCGCCCCATCGCCCACGCCGGCGGATACAGCCGCATCGCCTCCGCAAACACCTGCTCCGTATACCGCAACGACCCGTAGCTCTCGAGTGTAGGCAGCCGCCCCTCCGCGCCGCGCCCCAATACCTGATCAAGCTCCGCGTGCATCCGCGCCTCCACCTCAGGATTCTGGCTCAGCAGGTACCACGTCCACGTCAGCGCATTTGCCACCGTCTCGTAGCCGGCCAGAAAGATCGTCAACACCTCATCCCGAATCTGCCGGTCCGTCATCCCCAGCGCCGGCGTCCCCGGCACATCGTCCGCCTCCGCCTCATACCGGCTCGCTACCAGCAGACTCAGCAGATCCCCGCGATCCTTGCCCTGCCCGTCCGCCATCTCCGCCCGCCGCACCCGGATCATCTCGTCGACCACCGCGTCCAGCCGCGCCAGCGATCGCCGGAACTGCATCACCCCCGGAATCGGCAGATGCAGAAAGCTCTCCAGCTTTGGAAACGCCACCAGAAAGTTATAGAGCCGCATGATCGCGTTCGTGTCGTCGTTGATCCCGCGAACCTTCTCCGTGACTGCGGTATCGAACAATGTTCGCGCAATAATCTCGAGCGACAGCACCATCATCGTTGAGTTCGCGTCTACGACCTCTCCCGCCTTCCATCCCGCGACATTCGCCGCCGCAATCCCCACGATCGCGTCGGCATAGCCCATGATGCGCTGCCGATGGAACGCCGGCGCCATCATCTTGCGCTGCCGCATATGAATCGGATCGTCCGACGTGATCAGCCCCTCGCCCAGCAGGATCTTCATCCGCTGGAGCGTCCGCTCCTTCACAAACGAGCCACCTTGGTTAATCAGAATCTCGCGAACATACTTCGGATCGTTCACAAACACGATGTACGTGCCCATAAAGCGATACTTCGCGATCGTCCCGAACGTCTTCGCCAGGTGCTCGAACAGCCGGATCGGCTCCCCCAGCTTCACCCACCGTTTATGCGCGTAGAAGGGAAGCGAATGCTTCAGCCCCGGCGGCAGGTTGTAGTGCTCTGCTTTCGCCCTCCGCTCAACCGCAGTCTCGCCCGCATCGTTTCCGTCAACCGCGACTGTCCTGTTTTGTGGTGGCGTAAGCGGAGGTGTCGTCATGCCAGTAGGACGTGCCCGGCAAGCCGCTCGTCCACGACGGCCGCCACGCACACTTCGATCGCGTCAATCGACGAGTCATTCGCGATCATGACAACACGTTCCGGCTCCCGGCGCGCGATCTCCTCATAGGCCCGGTGAATGCGCTCATAGAACGCATCCGATTCGCGCTCAAAGCGGTTCTCATCCGCTCCACTCTGTTCCATATGCCGCAGATTTCTTCGCCGTGCCCTCCGCAGCGAGGCCTCAAGCGGCGGCAGCAGCAGGATCGTCAGGTCGGGCTGCAGATCGCCGCACACCACCCGATGCATCGCCAGCACCGCCTCGCCGCCCAGCCCGCGGCCCGCTCCCTGGTACGCTTCAGAGGAGTCGGTGTAGCGGTCGCACAGGATCACCTTGCCCGCGATCAAACCCGGCTCGATCTTCTCCGAAATTGCCTGCGCGCGATCCGCGAACATCAACGCCAGCTCCGCCATCGGAGCAATCGGCCCAATCGTTGTGTCCGTCGCCGAATCCACCAGCACCGACCGTATCCGGTCTCCCAAGGCCGTGCCTCCCGGTTGGCGAAGCGTCTCGACCGGCAGATCTCGCGCACGCAGCCGCGCCGCCAGCCGCTTTAACTGTGTTGTCTTCCCGGAGCCGTCCAGGCCCTCAAACGTGATGAAGAAGCCTCGTGCCATCGATTGAGTCTAAAAGATCTTCAAAGGCAGCTCGTAGTCCGTGTCGCTGGCTGCCACCCGCTCACTTCACCGCCGTCAGCTTCGGAGTCCAGACCACCCCATGCTCCGCAACATCAATCAGCAGCTGCCCTTCCAGACCCTCGTGCAACTCAGGGCCGGTTCCCGTCTGCTCCTTGCCACTCGCATCCGTGTACAGGATCTTCAAATTTCCCGAGCCCAGTACCTTAAATCGATACCGGAAGTCCGCGCCAGGAGCTAGGCCCTGCGTTCCGAAGCTCGCGCTCGGGTAATCCACTTCGATCAGCTGCAGCACGCCCCCTGTGCTGTTATGCACCGTCGTCTGGATCATCGCGGAGTGGCAGCCAGTCAGGAGTCCCGACAGCAAAGCTGCCGCCATCGCCGTTCGTCTCATACGTCCGAGGGTATCAGGATCAACGACGGTCTACGTCCGTTGCGGACCCAGCTGCCTTCGGCGGCGTCCCCACAGGTTTGCCAGCGGCATGAACATCAAAGACACCGCGGGCGGTGCTCACCGGCAAAGGTTCAGCTCGGAATCTCGTTTCCGATAATGCGCGCCGTCAGCACTACGCCCGAACGGTCGTCATGCAGCGTCAGCGGAAAGGCCAGAATGCTCCACGCCAGGTCCCGCTCCGTCTCCTTCGGAGACGCCAGCAGACCCCGGTGCGTCCGGTCAATATAGGTCTCCTTGTTTCGGGGTACATTCAGCAGCACATCGCGCCAGTCCCGCATCAGGGGCATCTCCTCAAAGACGCATCGGCCGGGAAACCAGTCGCGAGCACGCTCCAGGTACTCCGCCGCAAGGTCGTTGCAAAAGTGCCACACTCCCCGGTCGTCGAAAATCTGCACCAGCACATCCGAGCCGATGGCATGCGCAATGCGGGAATAGAAGAAGTCCCGTGCATCTACCACCACCGGAGTACCGCGCCGCTTCGCTTCAAGCGAGCTGAGCGCGTGCAGCAGATCCTCGACGGAGCTATGCCCCTTCAGCAGATGCATGTCTTCTACACCGCCAAAGAATCGCTCAAGCGTCGCCGACAGGATGATGATCGGGATATGCGGTCGGCGACGTCGCAGGAGGGCGCCGACCTCCGTCCCGAACTGACCGCCTCCGAGATGGTAGTCCAGAACCGCAATGTCAATTGTATCAAGATGTTGCATGGAGTCTTCGATCGTCGATGCGGGCAGACACTCATACCCGTGCTGCCGCAGAATCGCACATCGAAGGTGTAGATTGGCGGGATCGTCATCCAGCAGAAGAACGCGGACGCTGCCTCCGACAGCCGGCATGCTCGTTACAGTTCCATAGTCGTTATGAACCATCTCCGACATAACCGCCTCCTTCCGAGAAGATATACAACTCTTTGGTTACGAACGTTCCTTTTTTAGGTTACGTAGCAACTCTGGCAATCGGTTTGCCGCAGCCACGCTTTTTAACCAGCGACGATTTTCGACGGCGGGATACCCACTGACGGTCATACCCGCCTCTACATCTCCGGGGATGCCGCTCTGCGCCGTGGCAATCACCCCATCCCCGACGGAACAGTGCCCTGCAACGCCCACCTGGCCTGCCAGAATCACGTGGTTGCCCACCTTGGTCGACCCTGCCAGACCGACCTGAGCGCAGAGCAGCGTGTCCCGGCCGATCGTCGACCCGTGCCCGACCTGCACCAGGTTGTCGATCTTCGTTCCGGCCCCCACCCTTGTCTCGCCAATGGATGCTCGGTCGACGCAGGCGTTGGACTGCACCTCAACCGCGTCTTCCAGCGCTACCCCGCCTGACTGCGGGATCTTGAGCCAGCTGCCGTTCGCCTGCTTTGCGAATCCAAATCCGTCGCCGCCGATGACCGCGCCGCTCTGCAGTGTGACGTCGTCACCCAGTGTGCAGTTCTCCCGTACGACCGCATGCGCGTGCATGAGCAGATTGCGTCCGGCCTTGACGCCCGGGTAGAGCACGCAATGGGGCAAAACGATCGCTCCCTCGCCCAGTTCGACCTCCTCCATCACAACGACATACGCGCCGATGTGGGCTCCCGGTCCGATCCGTGCCGTCTCCGCCACCACCGCCGTCGGGTGGATGCCGGGTTTGTACTCCGGAGTCTTATGGAAGAGAGCCACCGCTCGTGCAAACGCCAGATAGGGATCCTTCACCCGCAGCGTCGGTACCGGGAAAGTTCCGGCATCGACCCCCACCAGCACAGCTCCGGCGCGCGTCGCCGCTGCCGCCGCCGTGTACCGCCGGTTCGCCAGAAAGGCAAGCTGCTCCGAAGTCGCCGCCTCAAGTCCGTTCACCCCCGTAATCACAGCGTCCTCGGGTCCATCCAACTCACCATCCAGACGCTCGGCCAGTTCGCGGAGCGTAAACGCCTTCCTGCTATCGTCGTCCATGCTTTCCTCGCTTCGTGCTCACGGCGGGCGCTCCGTCAAACAGCGCCTCCTGCACCAGCACATCCTTTGGAACTTCCAGGCTGTCCGCGATCTGGGCCGCCGGCAGCCCGCGCTTCATCGGCGACGTGATAACCGCCAAAATCTCGATGGAGGCAATCGCCGCCCGCGGAACGTACACCCGCTGCGTGTTCGATCGCGTATCGGGGGGAGCAAGGAACAGCCCCTGGTCTGCCGTCAAACCGTCTAGAAGCGAGATGTCGGGCGCGGCCAGGCCCTCCAGGACATCACCATCTTCGCGAAACGAGACCCGGATCCAGAGCCCCTCTCCGCGCGGCCGAGCGACGAAGCTCCTTCGCTGCAGCCGTTCCGGACTCACCAGGTCGCTCAGGTTGAAGTCTCGGACGTAGCAGACCGTCTTCACCTCAGCGAGCACCACACCCGCCACTCGGCCTTGAAGATTGAGGTACTGGATCTCCCCTCGATCTACAAATCCAGACGCCGGCAGGTAGCCAAACAGCGCATCACCCAGGAACCGGCGAAGGATCACCTTCTTTTGCGAAGACGACATAGCACCCGAGCGGATTGTCGCATGGAAGCCCCTAACCTCGACGAAAAGCTGTGTTTCGGTAGTCCAATTGGCAACAAATATGGTACGATATGCTTTCATTTCACCTTGCATTCCGGCTCCAAGTATCACATGTACAACGGTTTAGCTCGCACGCGAAGAAACGCAGTAAGGAGATTTCAAGCTCATGGCCGACAACGTCTACCTGCTCGAGACACGACTCTCGCAAGCGCAACAGGCGGCACTGGAAGCAGTCCGATCGGTTGCGCGACAGCAGGGGCTGACTGTGTTCTTGGTGGGCGGTGCGGTTCGCGATCTGATCAGTGGCTCTCCGGTCCGCGATCTCGATGTTGTTGTGCAGGGAAACGCGCTCAGGCTGAAAAAGGAGCTCGAGGGGGTCGGTGCTGTGTACTCGGGCGAGTCCGCCGCTCTGCAATCACTCTACGTTCGCTTCCCAAGTGGAGTACGCGTCGAAGTGGGGAGTGCCCTAACGGCCAGCTTCCCGAAACCCGGCAGACCCCTTTATGAGCCAACGACCATCCTGGACGATCTCCGAAGGCGCGATTTCACAGCGAACGCCATGGCGCTCTCCCTTAATGAAGGCTCGTACGGACTCCTCATGGATCCCTTAAATGGGGTCGCTGACATAGAAAATCGAGAGCTGCGTCTTGTCAGTAATTACGGATTTCTCGAAGATCCAGCACGACTCATTCGCGCTGCCCGTTTTATGGCTCGTCTTGGATGGCAGATGGACGAGCGCACGCGGGGACGTTATGAGACGGCGAAGGAAGAAAACTACGTAGGTGCGCTGCAGTCTTGGGATCGTGCTTACGAGGCTGAGGAACTCTTCCATGAGGAGGAACCGTTGCGTGTCATGCGGCGGCTGGAGGAAGAGGGTTGGCTGAGGCATCTCTCTCCTCTTCTCAGCGTTGCGAAGGCGAACGCCCCCGAACTTGCTCGGTTGCGGGAGTCTCAGATGCAGCTGGAGAGCCGAGGCATCCGCGCTGACGCTGCGGCCGCAAACTTCCCGCTGCTAACGGGCAAGATCCCCTTGTCCGATCTCGAAGCGCTGAAGAAGACCTTTCCGCGAGCGTCGTTTGTTTCGGAGATAAATTCCCTTGAGGCTGCGGCCAAAGAACTCAGTGCGCAACTGCTCTCGAAAGCGATGTCGCTGCCTTCTGAGGCCTATAAACTGATCCTCCGGTCTGATCCTGTCACCGTACTGTGGGCTCTTCACTCCTCCAAGAGCGCTGCGCTCCAGGCGCGCTTCAAGAGTTTTCTGAATGAATGGCCGCAGGCGCAACAAAAGATTCCCATTCTGCTTATGGCCGAGATGCGGATTACGCCCGAGCTTCCGACCTATGCAGACCTGCAAGAGACGCTGTTTTACGCCCTTATGGACGGGCAGTTGTCGACACCTGAGGAGATGCGAGCTTTCCTTGAGTCCTATTCGCCTCCCGCGCCGCCTCCACCGGTCTCCCTCCGGCGCCCGCGTGCTCCACGCAAAGAGGCGAAGCCGGCCAAGTCGCGCAAGAAAGCCGTTGCAGATGCACGGGGTGACGAGATCTTGATTCCGTCCCCCACTGCGGAGACTCCGGTTAAACTTGCGGAGCAGCAGTTGACTCTGACCGAAAAGTTACCCAAGAAAGAGGAGAAGACCGAGCCGGTGACGCCGCCGCAAGCCTCGCCGGCACGACCAGCACCCGCGAAGAAGACCATTACAGCAAAGTCGGTGACATCCCCGAAAGCAGCCGCAAAGCAAGTCTCCGCACGCAAGACAGGAACAAAGAGTTCTTTAAAGAGCAGAACAAGCGCGCCTACCCGCAGCGCAACGAGTCGGAAGTCAAGCTCTCTAAAGTCCATCGCAAGAACTCCGGCAAACGGTGATTTAAGACCCAGCAAGCCGAAATCCAAGGCGGCAACGCGGCCGGCGACAAGGTCCAGTGCTAAGCCAATGAAGAAGCTTATGAAGAAAGCTTCGCCTCCGACAAAGGTGTCCGTGAAGAAGACTCTCGCGAAAGGCGCTACTCCGAGGAATGTTGCAGACAAAAAGGCGCACGCTGCGAAGAAGGTTCCTACAAAAAAGGTAGCCAAAAAAAAGCGATAAGGGTAGGGGATGGGTGAGCCGGCACTCGGGTTTAGCGGAAGCGACGCCCAATGTAGAGTGCCGCAGACCCCACGCCCAACGCTCCCCCCGCAAGTAAGAAAATGGCACTTCGATAGGCATGCTGCGTCTCAATTGGAGTCGCTGCCGTGTTATCCCTGCATTGAGTACAACCTTGCGATAACGCCGGAGAAGTAAGGCAAACCAAGAGAAGGGCGATCTTTGTCATGGCCGTATCGCGACTGTCCGTTCTAGGTACTTACTGGAAGTAGGCCAAAAGAACGAAGAGAAAAATCCAGAACACGCCCATCGAGTGCCAATACCATGCCGAACAATCGACCAGAATTTGTCGTGTTTCCAAATGTTGAGAGGCGTAGAGACCCCACAAGGCAGCCATTAGGCCGCCGACGCCGAGGAACAGATGGATGGCATGGGTATATGTAATGAGGTAGAAGAAATGACTGCTCGGGTTAGAGATAAAGAAGACGTGCTGCACGGCGAGTTGCTTCCAGGCAAGTGCCTGACCGGCGAGAAAGAGCAAGCCAAGCGCCAAGGTTGCAGCCATCCACGGAGCCGTTCTCCGAGATGTCGGCCTGCCTAACCCGAACCACTCTTCCATAACATCGGGTTCGTGAAACATGCGACGTCGCGCGACCTCCATACTCACTGACGAGAGCAGCAGAACCGCGGTGTTGATCCAGAGAATTGGCGGGATCGCGGTGGGAAGCCACTCGTTGATGTACCGGTTGTAGGCATCAAAGTGTCCCGTTGTTCGCGCGACAAAGAAGACACTTACGATCGCGATGAAAAACATCAGATCGCCAGCGAGAGCAAAGAAGAGTCCCATCCGGTACCGACCCAAACGCTCCCGTGGACCTCGTCTGCCCTGCGGACGGCTCTGCCAACTATCCCCATCTCCGCCACCCCCAGTTCGCTTGTCAGTAGGCGGCCTTCTCCCGGCTCCGTTGTCATGATCATGGAGGCGGCTCTTATCGAGATCGGGCTTGGAAGGGGTAAATGTTGCTGGCATCGGGAAGGCCTCTCGCGCGAGCGTGTTCCCTTAGCTTACTCCTTTGAGGCGACCCGTCGAGGGCCTTCGGCATGCTCCTGCTCGACCGAAATCCACTGTGGTAACGCCGAGGCGTTCCCATGTTGATACGCGTACCGAGCAGGGCCCCGATAGACAATTGGTAGTGGTCCGCTTGCGCCTTCCGCGAGTCCTGGACACCATTCAAGGGTAGTAGCACCCCACGGATTGGACGGGAAAGCGCGACTTCGCCAGAGTGTCAGAAGCAGGTTGGTCAGAAAGATAAGCTGCACACCCGCGAGCAGAAAGGCTGCCCAGGTTATCTCTCTGTTTATTGGCACAGTGCGAGCGAGCAGATCTCCAGCGGCATTTGGAATTCCAGTCAGCTGCGCGTAGTGACGCGGCTCACCGGCCAGTCCCGTCAGGTGCATGGGCAGAAACGTGGCGTAGGCGCCCACAACTGTTCCCCAGAAGTGGATCTTTCCTAAGCCCTCATGCAACATGCGTCCGGCAAGCAGCGGGAACCAGTAATACGTGGCAGTAAACAGGCCAAAGATACCCGCCATCGCCATGATGAGATGAAAATGCGCGACGACAAAGAAGGTATTGTGCAGGTATTGATCGAGAATCGGCTGCGCGAGGATGGGGCCACTGAGCCCGCCGGTTATGAATAGAGAAACGAAGCCAAGGGCGAACAGAAACGCGGTCGTGTAGCGTGGCCTAGACCGCCAGATCGTCGCCAGCCAAGAAAGCACCTTGGCTGCCGAGGGAATCGCAATCGCAATGGTAGAGATGGAAAACGCCGTACCTGCAAAGGGATTCAGCCCTGCAACGAACATGTGGTGTCCCCAGACGAGGATGCCCAGAAAGCCGATCAGCAGGGTCGTGGTAATCATCGTGCTGTAGGCGAAGACTCGTCTGCGACTAAAGTTAGCTAGGACCATCGAGGTCAGGCCCATCCCAGGAAGAATGGCGATGTAAACCTCGGGATGGCCGAAGAACCAAAACAGGTGAAGCCAGAGCAAGGGCGACCCGTTGTGGCCACCTGCAGCTCGCAACGTTCCATTTACCACGTCGCCGACCGGAAGGTAGAAGCCGGTGGAGAGATGGCGATCGCAGAAGAGCAGCAGCAACGCCGCTAAGAGAACGGAAAACGCCATGATGGAGAGCATGGCAGCGGTCACCCAACCCCACACCGTTAGGGGAAGGCGTCCCCACGTCATGCCGTCGCAACGCATGCGGACGACCGTGACAAGTGTGTTGATGGAACTCATGGTTGTGCCCACCGCAAACAGGGCGATGCTTCCCAGCCAGAGGTCCATGCCCGTCGCCTGGCCTGGTCCGGCGCTTGGGACCGCGGATAGAGGCGGGTAGGCTGTCCAGCCGGAGATGGCGCTTCCACCAGGGACGAACGTAGAGCTGAGCAGGACGAGCAGCGCGATCGCAACGACCCAGAAGCTGAGAGCATTCACGAGTGGAAAGGCCATACGCCGGGTGCCGATCTGCGCTGGCAGGATCAGGTTGCCGAAGCCTGATTGCGGTGCGGTGGTCAGGACGAAGAAGAGCATCAGCGTGCCGTGGATGGTAACCAGAGCAAGGTAATCCTCTGGCAAGACGGGGCCGTGGAAGGGAAGCACACGATCAGGCCAGGTCAGGTGCAACCGCATGAGAAGAGACAGGACGGTTCCGATTGCCACGCTAAGGAGAGCCAGCCAGAGATAAAGCCTACCGATCGCGTGATGATCCGTCGTGAAGATCGACCGTCGGAGCCACGGCCAGACAGCAGGCTTGGCTTCCAAAGACGATCGGCCCATGGGCCGAGCCAGAGGTTTAAGCAGAGGTTTCACAATGTTCCTCGCTGTTGTCGTGCTTGGAGCCATGCGCTAAACTCCGCCGGCGGGAGCACCCGCAGATTCGCGTTCATGCGGTAATGGCCGAGACCGCAGAGCTGTGTGCAGAGGATCGCGTAGGTTCCTGGTCGGATCGGGGTAAAGTGCAGATGAACAGTTTGACCCGGTACCGCATTCTGCTTGACACGCATCTCGGGTATGGCGAACCCGTGGATTACGTCCAGAGCCCGAAGCCGCACATCCACTTCCCGCCCGGCCGGAAGAACGAGCTCCGAAGTGACGACGTCATCTTTGCCGTGGCGATCCTCCGGGTCGAGGCCCAACGGATTGCCTGCTCCGGGATCGAGCAGTGCCGGCTCCACGCGCCCAAACGTCTGGTCGGCTCCCGCATAGCGGAAATACCAGACGAACTGCTGCCCTGTGACCTCAACCTGCAGTGCAGTAGGCGCCGCACCTGTGTATCGGCTTAGAGCCCAGAGCCGCTCCGCCCGAAACGTGAGCCAACCAAAGAGCAAGGTGAAGCTTGCAAGCGGCAGGTATTCCAGCCGCCAGGTGCGAGTACCGCTCTCTCTTCCGGAACGAAGATCTCGCGTCAGTAACAGCCCTGCGAAGAGCAGGAGGTGCGCTGCGGCAGCGAGGATGAGGATGACCCACAGATTCAGGATGAGGTGCTGATCTGTCAGAACACCATGAAGACTTCCGTCCTTTGGCAAGCGCACGAGGTCCTGAATCGTCAAGAGACAGATAAGCGGACAAAGAGCGGACGAGCTCATCCTATCTCCAGAGTACGTGTTCTTGCGTAAAGAGACGCACGAGGATCTCAGACGCTTTCTGCGGTATAGCGACGAACCAGGTCCATGAAGTGCTGGTGAATCCGCGAATCTGTCGACAGCTCTGGATGGAACGTTGCAGCCATAAGATGACCTTGCTCCACCAGGACCGGTGCCTCGTCGCGAGTTCCGAGCACCCGGACTTCGGATCCGACGCGGGTGATCCGAGGAGCTCGGATGAAGACCATCTCAAGCGGCCCGCCCGGCATGGATGTTGGAGCAGAGAGGATTGTAGAGTCGATCTGCCGGCCATACGCGTTCCGCTCCACCGAGATATCCAGGACACCAAACGACCGCTGGGCCGGGTTCATGACGTCCTTAGCGAGCAGGATGCAGCCGGCACAAGTGCCGAACGTCGGCCGTGACTGCACGAAGCTTGCAAGCACCTCGAAGAAGCCATCGCGCTCGAGGTGCTTTAGGAACGTGGTGGATTCGCCGCCGGGAATCACAAGGGCATGGAGATCTTGGAGCTGTTCAGGACGTCGCACCAGTGACGCATGCGCTCCGAGGTGGCGCAGCATCGCGGCATGCACGTCGTAGGCGCCCTGAAGCGCAAGAACACCGATGTTGAGCGGCGAAGGGGTCATGAAGCAGATAATCTGGCGTCGTGCGATGTGTCTCGTGTGGTCACAGCGTCGGGAGAATGTAACTCAAACGCAGGTCTACCAACCGCGTGTTTGCAGCAGCTCTTTCTCCTCGAGTGCGGCCGCGGCCAAACCCTTCATGGCTCCTTGACACTCTTCGCTGCACTCGGCAAGGATCTTCGGATCGTCGAAGTGCGTGCTGGCGCGAACGATCGCACGAGCGCGAATCTCGGCTTCTTCCGGCTCGGCGAAGGTGGAGCTGTCGGACATGAAGATGCCAGAGCCGACGAAGACGGCTTCAGCGCCGAGTTGACGCACTAGTGCGGCGTCAGCTGGCGTCGCGATGCCACCAGCGGAGAAGTTCGGGACTGGCAGCTTGCCACTTTTTGCAACCATGCGAACGAGTTCGTACGGCGCTCGGAACTCCTTGGCGGCGTTGTAGAGCTCTTCCTCGCCCAGCACTGTCAGACCACGCATCTCCCGAACGATCTGGCGCATATGGCGGACGGCGTGCACCACATCTCCTGTTCCGGCTTCACCTTTGGTGCGGATCATGGCGGCGCCTTCCGCGATGCGCCGCAGCGCCTCGCCGAGATCACGCGCGCCGCAGACGAACGGTGTGGTAAACGCGTGCTTGTCGATGTGATAGACCTCATCGGCGGGAGTCAGGACCTCGCTTTCATCGATGAAGTCCACGCCGAGCTGCTGCAGAACCTGCGCTTCGGCGAAGTGACCGATCCTTGCCTTGGCCATGACGGGAATGGAGACGGCGTTGATAATCTCGCGGATCATGCGGGGGTGCGACATGCGGGCAACGCCGCCCTGAGCGCGGATCTGGGCGGGAACGCGTTCGAGCGCCATCACGGCCGTGGCGCCGGCGCGCTCTGCGATCCGCGCCTGCGAGACATCGACCACGTCCATGATGACGCCGCCTTTGAGCATCTCGGCGAGGCCGGTCTTGAGGCGAAGGCCAGTGGAGTGGAAGTTGCCGTTGCTCGTGTGCTCTGCCATGGTGCGGTCTCCTCGGGGCGCAGTCGGAAGGAGTGGCTGCGCGCTGGTACAGATGCGCTTCTGCGCGTTGTTTCCAGACAGTTAGTTTAGCAGTTCCACGTGATGGGCATGCGCCAGCGACGGTAGCTGGACGTTATGCCATGCGCTGGATTTAGCCACACTTTCATGGCAGCGTGATCGCCGGTTCAAAGAGAGAGATCAGGGTGTAAAGAGAGAGATCAGGGTGTGACGATGACGCCAGGGGAGGTCTCCGTGTCCGCAGAGCTGACCATCGTAATTCCCGCGAAGAACGAGTCGGTGATGCTGCCGAGACTGCTGCACTCCATCCTCAAGCAGGATTATGCGCCGCTGAAGGAGACGCGCGTTCTCGTGGCGGATGCCGGATCGACGGACGGGACGGCACCGGCGGCGATGGCGTTCCGGGACAGGATGGCGATCGAGGTGGTCGGCGGGGGGCTGCCGGCCGTGGGCCGGAATGCAGGTGCCCGGCTGGCGACGACGCCGTACGTGCTCTTCCTTGATGCCGACGTGGAGCTCGCCGATCCGACGCTGCTGCGACGTGCGATGGCTGCAATGCGCCGCCGCGAGCTGCAGCTTCTGACGGTCAGCATTGGGTGCAGGCACGGCAATCTGCTGGACGACTTGCTCTACATGGGCAACAACGCCATGCAGCGCGTTGGATCCGTGCTGAAGCCGTTCGCCACGGGCATGTTCATGCTGTTCGACCGCGAGACGTTTCTCGAGCTGGGCGGCTTTCACGAGGGGGCGCTATTTGCCGAGGATTACCTGCTCTCGAAGCTGGTGCCCACAAAGCGCTTTGCGGTCCTCAGCGGCAAGGTATTTACGACCAATCGGCGGTTCCGCAAGCTGGGGCACCGGCGCATGGTGACCATGTTCTTCCGGACGATGCTGCACAGCTGGGATGATGCGTACTTTCTGCGGGATCAGGATTACTGGCGCGAGGCGCTCTGACGGACGCGCCTTCAGGCGGGATCGATATGGTCCGAGGCTTTGAGGTTGAGCAGGCTGGGATCGATGGTGATCCAGAGACCGGAGCAGCGGGAGAGGACTTCGCCCTCGAGGCTCAAGAGTTCGGCCTCGTGGAAGAGCTTGCGGCCCTCGCGACGGACGAAGCGGCTTTGGAGCTTCATGCCGGCTCCGATGGGCGCCGGCCGCAAGTAGGAGACGTCCATCTGGCGGGTGACGGCGAGCACACCGAGGGACCGGTTGAGCTTGCTCATGGCTTCATCGAGCAAGGTGGCGATGATGCCGCCGTGAACGTAGCCTGGCGCGCCCTGGTAGCGCTCGTCGAGCGTGACGGAGGTGGCGGCGGTATGGGCGTCCTGATCGATGGTGAAGGTGAGGTGCAGCCCTTCAGGGTTGTTCGGGCCGCAGCCGAAGCAGTGGCCTGAGAGCTCGTCGACAGATGGTTCCATGATTGTGAGCCTTTCCGATCCGGCGGAGGGCGTGGGGCCCGGGCAGGATGGATGCTGCCCGGACCGTGGGGCACCCACCCCCTCCCCGTACTTCCAGTCTAAAGTCTTTCATTGATTGAGGTTAGGTCTGGCGTATGCGGAGTGTTCGACGGATATGCAGACGCCGCGACAGAGACTTCCGCTTGCATCGATCTGTCCTCGAGGGTATCAGGGCCGGTGGGGGAACTACGCCAAGTCTCCCGGACAAGCTGGGGGGTCATCGTCAGAAGACGATCGAGTTAGGTGACATGCCCAGAAGGGTGCGCCCGTGCAGTTCGTTAACTGTGTCAGCGCTGAATGCGACGTGCGACGCCATCAGGTTGAGGTCACGGAAGAGGCGTTGAAACGGATGGCTCTGCCAGTGCACTTCGGAGCCGGCACCCTCCATCATCGACATCGCCGCGGTGCGGCAGAGCTGAACCGCGAAGGCTGTTTGAGCGCGCAGCCGGATGCGAAGCGGCACCTGCTCGGCATCTTCGAGCCGCCCTGCGGTACCTCCCTCTCGACCGACGTCGCGAAGAAGTTGTTCCGCGGTCGAGATCCCGAGATCGACGTGAGCGAGCCTCACCTGTGCGGCGGCATTGTCGGCGAGCCGGGTCCTGGTGCCCTTCACGGTCTTCTCAAGGAGAAGCCCGCGGTAGATCTCCAACATACCCCGTGCCGCACCCAGGATTGGGACCGCGGAGACGATGCCCATGAAGGTGATGTGGGGCATGCCGAAGATCGCTTCCGGATACTCCTGCGCACCAGGCGTCTTCCCGCTGAATAATCTCATATCGGCCAGCACACGCTGTCGAGGTACGAAGAGATCCTTCACCTCGACGTTGTTGCTGCCGGAGCCGGCCAGACCGTCGGCGTACCAGGTGTCCAGGACGCTCGCTTCCTCGGCGGGGAAGAGGGCGATGCCGTAGGCCGGTGGCGTGCTCTCCTCGTTGCCAGGAATGAGGACGCCGCCCATGACCCAGTCGGCATCCATGATGCCGCTGCCCCAGGTCCACAGCCCGTTGAGGATGTATCCACCTTCCGCTTCCATGGCTCGCCCTGGCGGCGCATTCAGGAGCGGCGCAACGATGTACGGATACTCCCCGCCCCAGACCTCCCGCTGCGTCTCTCGAGGAAAGTGGGCCAGGATACGATTGTGCCCGGCACAGAAGCAGGCAGCCCAGGCAGTCGCAGGATCTGCCATGGCGAGGGGCAAGGCGGCGTCGATGAAGGCGTCCGTGCCGGTGGCCATACCCCCAAAGGTACGGGGAACGAACTGGTAAAAGAAACCGGAGCGACGAAGGGCTGACCAGACGGACTCAACCGGACGCCGCTGGCGTTCCGCCTGCGCGGCGTTGTCTCGCAGAAGAGGCGCAAGGTCCTGCATACGGCGGGTGAGCTCTCCGGGGGTGAGCGCCTCAAGTTCCGCGGGGCTGAGGAAATCGTCTCCTGCGGGAATGCGCCGCTCGAAGGTTTCGTCTGACAACTGCTCCGAGGTGCGGTCGGCGATCTGGTTGGCCACGTAGGTCGATCCTCCGGCGCACGGGGCCGCTCGTATGCTCGCGAGAGGAAGGACGATCGCAGAACATTGAGCACGCTGGGCCGTGCGCTTCAGAGTTCTACCTTACTGGTGAACCGTGCCTAGAAAATGGCCAGATCAGGCGTTCATGCTGACAGATTCCTGCTGACGGGTAGCGCTCTCTTCGGCCTTGAGGCGGGCGGCCTTATTGCGCTGGGAGCGGAGCTTCATGAAGGCCTTGGCCTCGGTGTAGAGACGGGGCACGTCGCGGTTGACGATGGCCTTCCAGACGACGCGAGCCGCTGCCTTGGGGCGGAAATAGTACTCGTCGTAGAACTTGTGCACCATCTCCATGACGTACTCGGTGGGCAGGCCGGGATATTCGATGTGCGCCATTTGATGGCCGCCCCCGTCTTCCATCTTTTCGTTGGTGATGAAGCCGTTCTTATGGGCGAAGTCGTAGAACTCGGTGCCCGGGTAGGCGTGGGCCACGGAGACCTGGATGGTCTCGCAGTCGAGGGTCTTGGCGAAGTCGATGGTGTTGCGGATGGACTCGCGGGTCTCGCCGGGAAGGCCGAGGATGAAGTCGGCGTGGATGATGAGGCCGAGGTCGTGGCAGTCCTTGACGAAGTCGCGGGCACGCTCGACGGTGGCACCCTTCTTGATGTTCTTGAGGATCTGCGGATCGCCGGACTCGAAGCCGACGATGAGCAGGCGGCAGCCAGCTTCCTTCATGGCCTTGAGGGTGTCGCGGTCGGTGGTGACGCGCGAGGTGCAGGACCAGATGATGCCGAGCGGCTTGAGCTTGGCGCAGAGCTCGACGGTGCGGGCCTTCTGGATGTTGAAGGTGTCGTCGTCGAAGAAGAACTCCTTGACGTGGGGGAAGTTCTCTTTGGCCCACTTCATCTCGGCCGCGACGTCGTCGGTCGAGCGCTTGCGCCAAGCGTGACCGGAGAGAGTCTGGGGCCAAAGGCAGAAGGTGCATTGGGCGGGGCAGCCGCGCGTGGAGTAGAGCGAGATGTAGGGATGTAGAAGGAAGGGGACGTTGTAGCGCGTGACGTCCATGTCGCGCTTGTAGATCTTGGTGGCCCAGGGCATGGCGTCGAGATCTTCGACCTGCGCGCGATCGGGGTTGTGCTGGATGACGCCGTAGGCGTCCTTGTAGGAGATGCCGAGGATCTCGTTGAGCGGCTTGCGATTGGCGAACTCAACGACGGTGAAGTCGAACTCGCGACGGGCGACAAAGTCGAGGACTTCACACTCGTTCAGAGCGCGGTCGGGGTCGGTGGTGACGGGCGGGCCGACAAAGGCGATCTTGATCGTGGGGTTCGCGGTCTTGATGGCGCGAGCGAGGGCGTGATCACCGGACCAGCCAACGGTTGAGGTGAAGAGCACGAGGAACTCAAAGCTCTTCGCCATCTCGATGGTCTCTTCCGCGGAGACGTGGTGCGGCGGCGCATCGAGGAGCTTCGAGCCCTCCAACATACCGGCGGGATAGGCGAGCCAGACGGGGTACCAGTAGGACTCGATCTCGCGGGTTGCGGGCCAGCGTGAGCTAGCGCCGCCGTCGAAGTTTTCAAAGGAGGGCGGATTCAGAAGCAGGGTTTTGAGAGGCGGCATGAGGTCTTTAGTTTACCATTTCGCAACGGGAATGAGTGGGTTAGGGGAGCAACCGTTGACACCCGGGAGGCAATGGAGATGGCGCTTGCGGCGCTCTCTCTGTGCCTTTGGCCTCAGGGTTGGACGGTGGCAGAGGTGGAAGGTTGGGCGTCTGATGGGTTCAGGAGGGAGTGCAGCCAGGCTTCCAGGCCGCCGGTTTGTCGCAGGAGGTTGATCTGAGCCTGCTGGGTCTGGAAGCGGGCGTCGAGAAGGGTGAGGTACTTTTCACGTTCCGTGATGTGGAGGTTCTGCTCTTCCTTGGGGGTGGTGGGCGTGGGGGACGGAGCGTTGATCTGGATGGCGAGGACCTCAAGCTGCTGCTGGGCATAGAGCTGATCGAGCCGCGCGATCTCGGTGCGGGCGGCGAGCTCGAGGACGGATCGATCGAGGCGGAAGCGGCCTTCGGTGAAGAGGTTGCGCTGGGCGTCGGCGTCGTGCTCGGCGCGGGTGGCGTCGGCGGCGGACTCGCGGGCTTTGGCGCGGTGGCCGTAATCGATGATGGGGATGGTGAGCTGAACGCCGATGCCGAAGGAGTCCTGCTGGAAGGGAAGGAGTGCGCCGGTGTTGGTGCGGCGGCCGAAGTACTCTTCGAAGTTGCTGTTCTGGATGGTGCTGTAGCGGCTGTACTGTGCGCCGAAGGTGACCTGCGGGCGGTAGAGATAGCGGGCATCGCCCAGGGCGAGCTGGCGCTTGGAGCGAGCGGCGGCGTAGGCCGCGTCCACGCCGGGGGACGTGGGGGCGCCTATTGAGGCCTGAGAAGAATCGGGCGGAGCGATGGCGGGCATCGCATCCGGCGTGACTACAACATCTGGAACGGGGATGCCGGTGAGGATGGAGAAGTGCTGGGCGTCGACGGCATAGTCGTCTTCTGTGCGCAGACTGGCGAGCCGGATCTGTGCGGCGGTGAGCTGTGCACTGGTGAGGCCGCTGGGCGTGTCCTGACCGGCAGCGAGACGATCCTGGACGATGGTGACCAGCCGATTGGCGAAGCTCTGTTCCTGCTGGAGAGCTGCCCTTCGGGCTGAATCATGGGTGAGAGCGAGATAGGCGATCGCGACGTCTTCGGCCACCGCCTGGCGGGTTTCGAGCAGGGTGAGACTAGCGGCGTCGTAGCCTGCGCGGACGGCCCGGATGTAGTCGTGCTGGGAGTAGTTAAAGACCAGCGACTGCGACTGAACGTTGATGAGAGTTGGGGTGCCGGTGGGATAGCCGAAGCCACGGCCGTAGCCGGTGCCGCCGACGGTCAGGCTGGGAATGTAGGCGTCGCGCTGCTCCTGCACGGCGGCCTTGGCGCGGGCAAGGTCGGCGGCCGCGGACTGGACACGCGGGCTGTTGCGGAAGGCGAGATCGACGGCGGTGGTGAGGGAGATCTGAGCAAAGGCGGGGGCGGCGAGCAGCGGCAGGATCGCGGCGAGGCAGAGAGAGAGGCGTCTGGACCGTGGAGCGGAGGCGAGAGGTTTCATGAGTCTAGCTCTGGTCATCGTACCTGCTGGCTCTGCGAGGCGGCGTCGGAGAGTCTTTGGGCGGGGACGAAGTCGGGTTCGAGGGCGAGGGCGGCGGCGCGCTCCTGGGCGGCGCCTGCGCGGTCTCCGGACGCGACCAGCAGATCGGCGAGCTGGAGCCGGGCCTTGAAGGCGGGTGCGGCGTCGGAGCGGGCGGGGGAGACGACGTACTCGCACAGGCTGCGGATGGCGAGGTCGGGCTCGCGATGGAGATCGGTGAGGATGCTGGCGGCGTCGACAAGGGTGTTGGTGTGGGCGGAGTCGGCGGCGATGGCGGCGCGAACCGCGTTGACCGCGGCGTCACGCTGATGGCTCGCGAGGTAGAACTGCGCGAGGTTGATGTTGGCGTTGGCGCGCTCGGCGGCGGAGGCGGTGGCGACGCCGGCGAGATACTCGCGTTCGGCGGTCGCGATGTCTTTGTTTTTGCGGGCGATGAGGCCGAGGAGGCGATGCTCGGTTGCGGAGGAGACGGGCGCGGCCTGATCGGCGAGGACGTGAGCGCGGTCGAGGTCACCGCCGACGATGGCGGGAGCCTTGACGGAGAACTCGCCGAGGTCGTTGAGGGCGGGGACGCTGTGGGAATCGAGCTCCACGGCGCGCTCAAAGGCGGCGTGTACCTTGCGGGCGAGGGCGAAGGCGAGCAGGGGATTGACGCGGCCGGCACGGGCTCCGTAGGCGCGGCCAAGCCAGGTGAAGGCGACGCTCGAGGGGATTGCGGTAGCGGCTTCGCACTCCTGCACGGCTTCGTCGAAGAGATCTTCCGCGAGATAGCTGCGACAGAGCAGGAGGTGATCGTCTGAAGTGCCGGCCCGGGCGATGGAGGCGCGCAGGCGCGAGACGGCGTCACCGATGCGACCTTCCAGAAGGGCAGTCTGGGCTGCCGGGTTAGCAGGGCTGGAGGACAGAAGCGGCAGCGGGTACACCAGCAGCAACAGAAAGGGGAGAGAGTCGAGAAAGCGGGGCGCTCGGGAACGAGTGGCTTCGCGTACGGTCATTCGACTGACTTGATCTCAAGTCCGTTGGCGAGATCGCGGTTGCTGGTCGCGTTGAGGGCGACGATGTCTTTCTCCGAGAGGCCGCTGACGATCTCCACACGGGTGAGGTTCTGTGCGCCGATTTGTACGACGGTGCGTTGCAGATGGTGGTTGATGACGCGATAGACGAAGTTGGTGGCGCCTTCGGTGTGGAGGGCCTCGCGGGGAACGCCGAGGACGTTGAACCGTTGCCGGGTGGTGACGGTGACGGTGACGTTGGTATTCGGGAGGAGATCCTCCTGGGCGTCGTCGACGGTGATCAGCGCCTCGCCGACGTTGCGCGTGTTGTAGGCGATGATGGTGGTCGGGGCGACGTCGACGTGGCCGTGCCAGGTTCGTTCGGGTTTGGCCTCCCAGACGATCTTGACCGGCTGACCGACAGCGAGTTTACCGATCTCGGGCTCATCAAAGTAGGCCGTGATGCGGAGCTTGTTGAGGTCGGCGAGGTCGAGCAGATCTTCGCCGCCGGGGACGAAGTCGTACTGGTTAACGGCGATGGAGTAGACGGTGCCGGCAAACGGGGCGCGCACAACGGCCTTATCGTAGGCGGTCTGCGCGGCGGCGAGGGAGATCTTCGCATCAGAGAGCTGCGCTGTGGAATGGGAGCGATCGTAAGAATCAAAGCGGGACGGACTGCTTCGGATACGGGCGGTCTCGAGAGCAGTATTTGCAGAATCGAGTCGGTCCTGGGCCGAGGCAACTTCACTGATGGACGCGGCTCCCTTTACTTGAAGCTCTTTCAGAGTCTTGAGAGAGGTGACTGCTTGTTGTTGCGTCTGCTGCGCTCGAGTCAGTTCGCTTGCCAACACGATCCGCTCATCCTTAGTGCCGCCGGCACCTATCGCCGCTGACGCGCTTTCGACTGCAGTGAGAGCGGTCTTGGCGGCGGCGAGACGGGCGGCGGCGTCGCCGGCATCGAGCTTGATCAGGAGGTCGCCGGTCTTGACCTTCTGGCCGACCTGGACGTAGATGTCATCGACGACGCCGGCGCTGGGGGCATGAGCCTGGTACTCCGTGATGGGCTCGACCTTGCCGTTGGTGGAGACGGTGCTGACGAGATTCTCGTGCGTGACGGGCGAGACACGCACGGAGACGATCTCGCGCGTGGAGGAGCGGATGAGGGCTACGACGACAACGATTGCAAGGAGAGACAGGATGGCAATCAGAGTTGGAGAGAAGCGCTTTGGTCGATGATCCGGCATGCGTCTTGGCAAGTATATGACGTGAGAACAGCGCGGACGATGCAGAGATACAGACAGATCCCCGTGTCTTAAGACAGCCTTAAGCCAAGCAGGTCGAGCTCGATGCCGGTGAACCACTGGCTGGATCGCGCGCGGATACGGCAGGCGAGATCGATGCGGGTGTCAGCGGTGAGAGCGAGCGCCTGTGCGAGCGCGGCCCAGTCGGTGGCGCGGCTCCAGCCGAGTGCCTGCAGCGGCGGAAGACCCGGAGCAGCCGCGAGCGAGAGGCAGACGTGGCGTTCCTTGATGTAACGGGGCGGCTCTTTCAGCCGCGCCCCGGTGAGCAGGAAGACTGGCTCCGGATTGCTGTTACCGAAGGGGGCGCAGCGCTCGATCCAGTGGACGAGATCGGAGGTGAGCGCGGCGGTTGAGAGCTGGGCGTCGCAGAGGAGAGGCGGCGATAGCGAGGACTCGGGGAGGAGCGATCGGGAGAGTTGCCGCATGCGCTCGCGCAGGAGAGGCAGGCGACTGGAGGGAAGGGTGAGGCCAACAGCATGCGCGTGTCCGCCGAAGCGGGTGAAGAGCTCCCGCGGGTGTTGATCGTCGAAGGTGTGGGCGGCGGTGAGGGAGTCGAGTAGATGAAAGCCGGCGATGGAGCGGCCGGAGCCGTGGGCTTCGCCTTCCTGGTGGGTGAGGACGAGGGCCGGACGGCCGGTGCGCTCGACGACGCGGGAGGCGAGGATGCCGAGCACACCGCGGTGCCAGTCGGGATGGTCGAGGATCAGACACTCGGAGGGGTAGGCGCCGGCGTCGTCGAGCAGGGTGAGCAGATGCTGCTCGATGGTGTCGAGGGCTTCGCGCTCGGTGGCGCGGCGGTCTTCGTTGAGGTCGTTGAGCTTGGCCGCAAGCACCTGCGCTCGCTCGGGAGAGCGGGTGAGAAAGAGCTCGATGACGTCGTCGGCTATATCCATGCGGCCGGCGGCGTTGATGCGCGGGCCGAGGCGAAAACCGACATCCGAGGCAGACGGGGAGCGATCGAGGGGCAGGGAGGCGACCTGCATGAGGGCGCGCAGACCGGGCTGAACGGGGTTGGCGAGCTCGCGCAGACCGAGAGTGGCGATGGTCCGGTTTTCGCCGCGGAGCGGGACGGAGTCGGCGATGGTGGCGATGGCGACAAGTTTCAGGAACGAGGGAAGAAGGCGAGTGTTGAGAAACGAGAGGGACGCGATGGGGTTCGGCTGGACAGCGGCGTGCGCGAGAAGCAGGGCGTGTGCGAGCTTGAAGGCGACAGCGGCGCCGCACAGATCCTTGAACGGATAAGAACAATCGGACTGCGCGGGATTGATGACGGCGATTGCCTGTGGGACGCCTATGGCATCGTCCGGCAGGTGATGATCGGTGACGATGAGATCGAGACCGAGAGCCTTTGCTTCTTCGGCGGCGGCGAAGGCGCGGATGCCGGTATCGACGGAGATGACGAGACGAATGCCGGCTGCAGCGGCTTCGGCGAGACGGCCGGAGCGCATGCCGTAGCCTTCGCGAATGCGATGCGGAACGTGCCAAGTGACGAGCGAGGGTGTATCCGGCGAAGAGAGCCGGTCAATGGCGGTTTTGAGAAGCACCGTGGCGGTGGTGCCGTCGACGTCATAGTCGCCGTAGATCAGGATGGGCTCGGCGGCGACGACTGCCTGCTCGATGCGACGGACGGCCGCAGACATGCCGAGCAGCAGACCGGGCGGATGGAGATGAGCGAGTGATGGCGAGAAGAAGGCGTCGAGGGCGGGCGGGGTGAGACCGCGAGCGGAGAGAAGACGGGCGATTGGGTGAGGACAGGAGAGCGTCCGTTCGAGCTCGGCGATGGCCGCCGGCTCGGCAGGAAGGAGATCCCAAGGCGTGGCGCTGCCGAATGGGGGCGGTGCAGAGATGACAGGGGAGCTTGCGGCTGGGTCTGGCAACGAAACGATCCCGGGGTAGAACGTTATTCGTCGTCGGTGTCGTCGACGACGATGCCGCCCAGTTCGGCGACGGTTTCCATCAGATTCTGGAAGTTGTCGTACCACTCGGTTGCGGTCTCGAAGAGGAACATGACGCCCTGGTGGGCGAAGCCGAGCTGGAGATAGCCGGTCTTGCCGACGTGACGGACGAGGTACTCGGCGTCTTCGATGTCGGGTGTGGCGTCGTCGGGAAAGTTCTGTTCGCGGATCTGATCGAGCAGGATGGCGAGATCGGCCTTTTCGAGGATGACTTCGCTCATGGTGATGAAGGCGGCGTTCGTCGCTTTGGCGTGTTCGACGAAGTCTTTCCAGCTGTCGGAGGTCTCCTCTTCAAAGAGGACGCTGGGCACATCTTCAGAGACATAGGCGGCCATGCGACGCATGCCGTGGCCGGCAATGAACGCGATCATGTCGTCTTTGAGGGAAACGAGGTTATCAGTTGCCATGAGCGTCTATCTTCGCAGAAAGGGCGCGAGATTGCTTGCGGAGGTACCCCACGGCGCGGCGATCGCGGGCGGCCCGGCAGGGGTAGAGGCCGCAGGGCCGCGTGGTATAGTCGGGTTCTAAACGCCCATGATTTTTTCGAAGGATTACGTAGGATATCTCGCGCGGCAGACGATGAAGCACCTCGTTGCGGCGAAGATGATCGAGACCAGCAAACCAGCCCTAGTCGACCAGCGTGTGGGGCAGGCAATGGTGGAGGAACTGTCGCTCGAGGATCGCATCAATGATGAAGTACGAGTGATTCTGGAGGCGATCCAGGATGACATGAACAAGGGTGGCGTCAGCTATCCGGAGATGTTCAAGAAAGTTAAGATGAAGCTGGTCAACCAGTACAAGGCGGTGCTGTGAGGATCTCGCGCGATAAGTTGAACAAGCTGGCGCACACGGTGGCGGATACGCTGGCGGAGATCGACGAGGTCGATTTCAAGGAAGATCGGAACACGATTCGGCAGGAAGCGCGAAAGGCCCTTGAGAAGCTGCTGATGGAAGAGACCAAGATCGACGCGGCGGCGCGGCAGAAGATTGCCTCGCAGCGCAAGATCATCATGGAAGGGTCCCAAGAGTGGGACATTCTGTATCGCAAGTACTACAACGACGAGGTCAAGAAGCTGGGATTATAGGTCGGGCTGGAGGTGTACGGCGATGGGTGACGCTGGTATACTTCAAGAGTCGGGACAGGCGCGAGGGTAGTGCCGGTCCGGCGTCATGGCGTTATGGTGTAACTGGTTAACACGTCGCCCTCTCAAGGCGAAGAGTTCGGGTTCGAGCCCCGATAACGCTACCACATTAATCAACTGAGATCGCAAAGCAAGCGATTGACCGTGCGATAAATCACCCATACGTCATAGCCAAGTCATCAGGGCTTGAGCTAGACCCCGTGATGCTGCCGTAGATGTCGTTGACGGCTTCGGCGTAACCACCTGCGCGGGAGGTAAGTGCAAGAGTGTGGACTAGCGAAGCTACTCAGTCTGGCGAGTTTAAAGTGGCCATCGTTTCAGCAGTGCGGAAGTGAGCGCCCGAAGGCTTTGTGGAAGAGCCGAGAGCGTCCTGAGAACGGCCACTCCGGACGAGGCCGTTACGGTGTTGCAGTTAGCAATTCTTCCGTAGGTTCAACGGCCATGTTTCGAAGAGCCGCGGAAGTAAGCTTCGCCAAGTCAGTTAGCTCGGCTTGTCGCTGTGTTACTACTTCACTCGTAGGGGTACCATGGCCTTCGATGCGGTCCAGAGCCTCCAAACCAATAGCGGCGGTTCGGGACAGCTTGCTGGATGCTTCTGCCAGCTCCATCGTTAGCGCATTACTTTGGAGGTTTGGCGCTAGCTCCTTGTCGTTGGCCGACCAGAGCGTTAGCCACGTGCGTAACTCCGCATGCTGCGCCGGTGTTCCTGCGCCGGTCGCCACAGCGTGAGCCAGCTCCGCGAAGTGGCGCGCAGTAGAACTCTCAGCCGGCACCACATCTACCATGTGATTGAGCGGTCTGATCTCGTCATACGCCTGTCCCGGCACTGATTCGCGGGTATAGCCCAGCGGCGGCTGTACCATGGCGGCCAAGACCATCAGGTGCTTTGTCCCTGTTGTCCCTGCCATGTTTTCCAGCATGTCCTGCTTCACTCCACCATTGTCGACTCCTTGGATCCGCAGTTCATGCGAGATCCATCCCAACCGCGCATACATCTCGGTCACGTTGCGGTCTATCTGTGGCGACCACAAGCGTTCTGCGATCGCCGCGGAGCGCGGCCAAACACGATTGCTCAGAATTTCGGGAGTAATGTACTCCGTCCATTCCGTCGTTTCTCCGCCAAGGATCTTGTCCTCCTGTTCCGGAGTCAGGTGCTCTGGAACTGTCATACCCTTTGCTGTTGGGTCCTTCGGATCCAGCGGCGGGAGCGTCGCGGGATCCACCAAGTAGTGCTGTGACGCCGGCTGATTCAGATCAATGTAGTAGCCCGCTGAAAGGATCCCGCGATATCCCAGCGAGGCTGCCTGAAACAGGCTTCGTTGACCGCGCCACGATTGAATGACCACATCCTTCGGGGTATTTGGCTGCAGCACCTCGTCCCATCCGATAGAGATCTTCCCATGCTTTGTCACCAGCTTCTGAACTCGTCCTGTGAAGTAGGCCTGCAGCGCGGGGTCATCCTTGATATTGTGGTCCTTCATAAATGCCAGCACATGCGGTGCCGCATCCCATTGCTTTCCGTCGCATTCATCGCCGCCTATGTGGAAGTAGTGGTCCGGGAAGATCGCCGTCATCTCGCCAAAGAACCCGTCGAGAAAACGGTAGACCTCCTCCTTCGTCGGGTCCATTGCCGCATCCTGCTTGGGGTCGGGGTGCTCAAAGTCCTCAACCGTGTAGTGATGCACAACGGCGTACGGTCCCGGCAGAGCCGCCAGCTCCGGATACCCCACGAACCACGATCGTGCATGCCCCGGCATATCAAACTCCGGAACGACCCGAATGCCACGATCACGCGCATACTCCACCACCTGCCGCATCTCTGCCTGGGTGTAGAAATGTCCGTCTGATCCCATCTCCTGCAGCTTTGGATAGCGATGGCTCTCCGCCCGGAACCCCTGATCGTCGCTTAGGTGCCAATGGAAGACATTCATCTTTACCATCTCCATCGCATCCAGTTCCTGAAGCACCTGCGGCATGGGTTGAAAGTGCCGGGACGAATCAAGCATCAGGCCGCGCCATGGGAAGCGGGGCTTGTCGCGGATCGTCACCGCATCGAGAACGACACCATCATTACTTCGATGAATCAACTGAAGGAACGTTTGCATACCTCGCAGCACACCAAGTGGATTGGCTGCGGACAACGTCGCTCCTCCGGAGGTAACTACCAAACTGTATGATTCGTCCTCGCTCAATTCCTGTACCGGTTTACTTGCGCCGGTCGTCCGCACGGTCAAGTTCGTTAAGCTTCCAGTTTCTTGCGCAAGAAGAATGAGACCAGTCTCACGTTCGATACGCTGCTGAAGACGTATCGCGGCCCGGCTGAGACGATCCTCGTGATAGCCCTCGAGCACGATTGCGAAGTTGTTATCTATGTGCATCTGCCCGGGCCCGCGCTCCATGCTCGCAGGCAACGGCATCAAGGCGGGTCCAACTGACTCCGGAAGCTCGGGCGGAGACAGGAGCGAGGCCGCTGTCTTGGTTTGAGCACCAGTGAGCGTCGAGCCGAATCCAAGAGAGAGCGTTGCGCCAAGGAGCGCAGCAAGATAACGATTACAACCTCGAACAATCATCTCTTCTCCCAGTGCGCACGTTGAGAGTATACGAACGAGGCACCGGGAGGTGGGTTGCGGACGATCAGTTTGCGGCGGGGTCCGATGCTGGAGTTTGGCCGAGATAAAGGCGCTCGACGGCTCGACCTGGACCGAAGCCGGGATCGCCGCAGCGGAGACCTTGGAAGGCGGTGGGCTGGGGAGGGAAGCCGTGGAAGGTGCTGCCGAACTTGGGGCCGGAGAAATCCCAGCCGTAGGCCATCAGACCGATGCCGCGCTCGTCGAGGTAGTGGAGAAAGGCTTCGGTGTATCTGGGTGTGCCCGGATCGCAGAAGAACTTCGGGACGGTAGCCCACTCGGTGACGACGACGGGATGCCGCCGGGCGAAGTCGCCGAACTTCGCATCCCAGGCCGGCTGCTGCTGGTCCTCGGCATGATGTGCGTAAGGATGCGAGGCATAGATGACCTGACCGAGGCGATCGTTGAGATCGGGCGCGCCGCTTAGTCGCTCGGCAAACTGCAGCCCGTCGGCGACGACTACGTTGCGGGCTTTGCTTTGACGCACCACGGCGAGCGTTGCGTTCATGGCGTCGGCCCACTTGCGCCAGTTGTCGGGCGAAGCGGGCAAGTTGGGCTCGTTCAGCAGCTCGTACATCACGCCCAGGTCCTGCGCGAAGACTGGTGCGAGCGACTGCCAAACGCGATTCGTGGCCTCGTTAGGGAGGGACGCAACGCCTTTGCTTTCGCCGCTCTGCACCTCATCCTGAACGCTTATCATGACCGCAAGCCCGGCCGCGCGGGCGGCATGCACGGCATCGGTCACCTGCGATCGGAACGCCGCGCTGAAGAGTGGATTTTGTGGATCAAGACCCGGCTGCGAGATCTGGATGCGGACGGAGTCTATTCCATGTCGCCGCATCTCCTCGTAGTCATGAGGTGAGTAGTGCTGGTAGGCGTCGGCGAAGACGCCTTGCTGGGCGGCGGGCGGCGCCACGAAGGCGATCTGGACGACGCCGTGCGGCGTCCACGGGCGACCGTTGAGCGTCAGCTTTCCGCTCTGGACCGAGACTTGCGACTGTGCGGTTGCAGCCGCGAGAAAGAGGGTGACGAGGGTCCTGTACATCGCGCTACCGCGCGGACGAATGCTGCTCATGAGGACACCATACGGGAAAGCCAATTGGAAGGGATGCGGGTTGATGGCACCAGGGCGCGCCAGCTGTTGTTGTTCGCGCTCAGTAGAAATGACAGGGTACTGCGCCCAATAGAAATGTCAGTGTAGAGCACAACTGCCCGTTGCTGCGAAGAAGTCTGTTCGCCTTGAGAAGTGAGCCATTTCGTAGAAATGGCTCGCTTCTTAAGGCGAGGCAGGGTCCAGGGTGCGGGGCGAACTGTTTTGCCACATGCTAGAGAATCACAGATGAGACGCAAGGCATGACACCGATCTGAGAACCATCGGCTCGCCTCCCACTCATATGTTCGATTTCAACTGGGTCGACCGGTCCAATCTGAGACTTCGTCGGGAGCGAGACGTGCAGGTTTGGTGTGTCTCGCTTTCGCTTCGAGATGACATCCACGACCTCGCCATAGGTCACGCGTTCGTCAGCAGCGACCCAGACTATCTTCTCTAAGCGCCCCTCAAGAGCTGCGCTTAGGGACTGACGCAGTTTTGCCTCACTTAGAGACTGATCGTTCAACCAGAACCGGTCACCAGGTAAATACCTCACAACAAGTAGCCTGGTGTTGTCGGCGTTATCTGGACAGGACTTTCCTAGCAGTACGCGCACACCGGCAGGTCTATGCTCGCGCATGGAGGAGGCGTCCACGCCAGAGACGTAGAGACAAAGCAGGCATAGCCCGTACGTGAGCGAGCGGGTCACAAGGGATAGACACCGCGTGCTGGCCGACAGTTCCCGAGTGACTGCAGGTACCTACTGTAGAGTCGAACATCTTCCTCCCGCGCTTTTTATAACCCGTCTTCTCACTGTTAGTCAGCACCTTCGTTGCCGATCTGAGGTCCTGCTGAGCCTTGACGATGGCGAGGGCATGACCCAGGCGCTTGTTCTCGACGATGGCGGTGTGGCTGGCACGCTGATCCTTGCTGAAGATGCGGTAGGGAAGAGCGTGCCCTCGCCAGCGAACTTCCATCGGCTTGCCCCAGTAGTCGAACAGCTCGACGTACTGGCCCTCAAGGCCCTTCGCGACCTCGGTCTGCTCCAGGATGATCTTCTTACGGTCGTAGTGGAACGTGAGCTGCGCACCGACGTAGCGCAGCTCACGGTGGCAAAGGATATCGGTCAGCCGGGGCAAGGTCGTCCGCAGTGGGCGGTGGAGGTCCTGCGTTCGTGCTGGCGGCACAGCGAAGCGCTCGTTATAGCGTTCCATGAACGCAGGTAGGAAGGCGTTGCCGGCCTGCACGTCGCTGATGCCGGCAAGCCGCAACTCCTTCACGAGGCGATCCTGCAGCGTCCTGTTCGCGCGCTCGACACGGCCCTTCGCCTGGCTGGAGTTCGCGCAGAGGATCTCGATGTTCAGCTCGGAGAGCGCACGGCGAACTGCGTTATGCCCTGGCCGCCCTTCGTATCCTGGCGCACAACGCGAAAGACGGAGTGCTTGTCGGAGTAGAACGCTACAGGGCAGCCATGGGCCTGCAAGTAGCCACGCAGCGCAGCGAAGTAGCTCTCGGTGCTCTCGCTCGGAACGAAGCGCAACTGCATCAACTTGCTCGTGGCGTCGTCCACAAAGACCAGCAAGGTGCAGGGATCGGCACGACCCTCGAACCAGCGGTGCTCGCTGTCGTCGATCTGGACCAGCTCGCCGTAGGACTCCCGTCGAAGCCTGGGCTGGTGAAAGGTCTTCCGCTGCTTGCGCGAAAGCCACATGCCACATGCCATCGGCCAGCGCCGTAAGGTCTCTCGGCCAACGTGGATAGCGTGCCGCTCCGCAAGCGCCTCGGTAGCCAGCGTGGGACCGAAGTCGGCGTAGTGAGTCTTGACCCGCTCTACGGCGAACTTCCGCACGCAGGGGCTAAGGCTCCGGTTCGACGTTCGGCCGCGTGCTTGTGCACCAGCCCAAACCCGCCGTTCTCCTGGTACCGGGCCAGCAGCCGGTAGGCCCGCCGTTCGCTCACGCCAGCACGGAGGCCGCCGCAGCCACCGTACGTCTGCCTGACTGCACTTCGTTCAGAACCTCAACACGCCTGACCTCGCGCTCGTTCATTCTCGTCCACGCCATCTTTAGAACCTGACAGTTCTAATGGGCGGGAACCTGACACTTCCAACGGTGCCTATACTTCTTGTTGCTGCAAAGCGATAACGTCGCTGTTTCTGCAAAGCGGTTCTGTCATCATAG
>CAXTEE010000003.1:0-492491 GCA_964243375.1 uncultured Acidobacteriaceae bacterium
CATCGACCGTCTCCTTCTGCCATCCCGCCATCATCTGCAACACCGTCGCCACCGAAGCCTGCGCCACCGGCACAGACGCATCCGCCATCGCCGCCATCTCCGTCTCCGCCGTGACCGCCTTTGCCGTCGCGGCCGCACGCGGCGTCCCAGTCACCTGCGCCGTCACCGTCACCTGTTCCGATCGCGTGTGCTCCATCACCTGCCCTGCCCGCGTGCCATACACCACCGTCCGCGCCAGCTTCGCCGCCAGCCAGCGCAGATCCACCACCGGCACATCCACCGCCGCCTCGCCGTTCTCCGCCGCCACCAGCGGGCTCGTCCCCTTCACCGGAATCGCCCCATCCATCCCACCCACCGGTGAGCTCAGCCCCGTCGCGCTCGGCGCATGCAGCAGCATCAGCAGCCGGCTGCCAACCACGTACCGCTTGTCCGTCGCCGACCACAGACCGCCCCACTCCCGCACCGCATAGCTGTCACCGTCCGCCACCCCGCGCATCCCGCGCTCCACCGCGAACGTGATCTCCACCACACCCGCCGCGGCCGCGAACCCGTCCGCCCCCACCCGCCGCACCCCCGTCACCGTCCCCACAAACATCACCGCCGCCTGCGCCGACATCGCCCGCAGCGCCGCCTCCACCGTCGTCGCATTCCCCGCCGCATCCACTCCCGCGTACGCCGACGGCCGAGCCGTCACCTGCGCCCAAACCCCACGCGGAGCCACTCCCACCAGCCCCGCCACCGCCATCACCGCGCCTGCCCTGAATCCTGCTCGCATCACACATCCTCCGGCTACACCTGCTTTATCGGCAGGCGCGGCCAGAAGTTAAATCCGCAAGCAGACGCAGCCGGAAAGCAGCCGGTCGGACGATCTCCCTCCCCAGAACTCCCGTTACCGCAAGACCTCAAGCTCGTAAACGCAGGTGACACACGCACGCTCGCTCAGGCGATCCGCGCGCTCCGCCCGAACCGTGCTTAGCCGCTGGAACTCCGCGCCGCTGCTGACCCGCGCAAACAGTCGAAGATTCGAGCAAAGTCGCGCCCAAGGGGAAGGCGCACTGATCCTGAGCCTGGCCACAGACAGTTGTGGCTCCGTGTGGACGCCGCGACGCCGCATCTTCAGCCGACGTGACGCGAAATCACCAGAGAACCGCAGCCAATACGGCGTATGAGACGCAGCATCGCCTGTCGAGAGATCCTCTAGGTCCCTTACAGACCAGGCCGCCAGTCCCTCTCCAATCCTCCTCTCGGCAACCACCTGGGTCGTCAGAAGAGGTATCGGCACATCTGAAGGAAAAGTTGAGCGCGCAACGTGTCTCACGCAACAGGACACCACGCCGCACTCTTTAAAACCAAGAGTCCCACATCCCGGCGGCCACCCAGCCCTGCGCCTCTCTCTCGGTGACACAGCAAACTCGAGCCGGGGCTTGCGACGGAGCAGCCCGCCTCCGCACAACCCAGCCTTCATCCACCAAAGCGGCTCTCGCACCCAACGCAGAGGAGCCAGGCGCTCCTTCACAGCCGCGCCCGCCATCCCCTCAGCAAGGGCCTAAATCTCCGGATAAAAATCAAAGAACGCATCCAGACTCATCTTCAGCTGCGCCTCGATCGTCTCCCGCGATCCCTCCAGCACATGCATCGTCACCCGTGCCTCGTTGCCGTTCTTCAGCTTCAGCGGCGCATCCCCAACCTCCGCCACCTCATCCGCCGGCAGCAGCCGCATCCCGTACACCAGTGTCAAATTCGCCATACCCCATTCTCCACCCTGCCGCTCCACCGCCCAGACCTCCACTCATATTGCAAGCATCGGCCGCATCACTTCGCCGCGTGACTGCCTTCAGTGGAAGCGGAAGCTGCCGCAGATTTAGCAGCCCGAGCTGTCGCAGGTCCATCCGCCGTCGCCGCCGCCGGTCCAGTCGCGGAAGCCGCAGGTCCAGCAGCCGAGGTCGCAGTACCCGGCTGCGGCACGGGCGAAACTGTAACCTGGCCGGATTTGATCACCGATACCGGTGCTGTTACAGTCGGTCCCCCCTCTCCCCGGAAGGCTCGTGATTGATCCGTTGCCTCCCTGAGTCCCATAATGCGCAAAGCGCATTATGGCGGCACTCCCCCACCCGAAGCCGGCTCCATCACATCAGCCGCCAGCTTTTGGAAGTCCCCAAGCAAGCGCTTCGTCGCCCTACACTCCGCGAAGGAGGCCAGTACCTGGCCTTCCTCTCCTCCCGCAGATTGCTCCCCACAACTAGCGCCATTCTCCTTTTCGGAACACGATTGTTCCGACTTAAGGGCAGCCGCTTTCGTCATCGCGCGAAGAGGTTGGGGAGGCCGCCTTCGAGAAGCCGTCCGTTTCGGGAGCGCCGTGCGCTACACTCGCCCGCATCACCATGCGACCACTCGGCCCCACAGACGCTTTTCAACCTGCCATAGATCGCACCCGCGCCATCCTCGCCCGCCCCTTTCGTCTCGGTCGCTCCTGGAAGCTGGCCTTCTGCGCCTATCTCGCGCTCTCGGGCAGTCTCTTCGTTCCACTCCCGCTTGCGTTCCTACTCTTCCCGCACCTCCCGTTCCCTCGCGTGTTTTGGCTTTTGTCTGCAGCCTTTACTGCTCTGCTGTTCGGCTTCTTCTACCTGGGTTCCCGCATGCAGGTCGTTCTCTTCGATCTGGTGCTCACGCTCGATGGTCGCATCGCGTCATTGTGGCGCCTCCGCCGGCCCTCCCTCATCTGGCGGTGGATTGCGATCAAGCTCGCCATCACGCTTCCTCTCGCGCTCATCATCCTCATGCCTCTTGGTTCCGCCGTGCGGCGACTCTTCGCACTGTTCCCACACGCCATGGCGATCCCTGGACCAACACTCGGCTCACCGGCTCCAGCCCTCGATCCTCACCTCCTGCTCGCTGTCTTCTCCCTCTACGCCATCCTGTTCGCAGCGATGGCTTTACTCTTCTTTGCCAGCTCCCTGCTGTCGGACTTCGTGCTTCCCGTTCTGGCGTTGGAACTTAGCAGCGTCAGGGTCGTCCTCCGCCGGGCTCTCTCCATCGTTCGCGTAAAGCCCGCCGCGGTCCTCGGCTTCGTCGCCTTCCAGGGACTCCTTGCCGCCGTCGGGCTCATCGCGCAGTACACCGTCGCCAGCATCCTCACCTGCCTCGTCGCGATTGCTCTTGGTTTGGTCGCCTGGCTCGGCTACCTCGCGCTGCATACCATCGCATCCACCCTTCTGCTCACTGTTGCCGGCGTCATCCTGTATGCGGCCTTTCTTTTGATCTCGATGTACCTCCAGCTTGGTTCCTTCGGTACGCTGATGATCTTTCTCCGCTGCTACTCCCTTCTGTTTCTCGCCGGCTACTATGCACCTCTCGGAGATCTGCTCTATCCTGCGACGCTCCCGTCCATACCTTCTCTAACCAACGCGTCACCGCCACCTCCTTTCCCTCTACCCCATCCGTCTGACACCCTCGGTGCTCGGTAACGCCCTCCCACCAGTGGGGTCGGGGTCGCCCACTCCGTTTCCTTGCTCATCGAAGCTACCTCGGCCGCTGAATCCTTCCGCCCCATCGCGCATTTACACTGATTAGGCCCCTTATGACAAACGCATCGACAGACAGCACCATCCGCGACACGGTGATCCTCGGCTCCGGCTGCGCCGGCCTCACCGCCGCTATCTACGCCGCTCGCTCGAATCTCAAGCCTCTCGTCCTCGAAGGCCATGAGCCAGGTGGCCAGCTCTCCATCACCACACTCGTCGAGAACTTTCCCGGCTGGCCCGACGGCATCCAGGGTCCCGAGCTCATCGAAAACATGAAGAAGCAGGCTACCCGCTTCGGTGCCGAGCTCCGCATGGGTCACCTCGACGGCATCGACCTCTCCGAGCGCCCCTTCAAGCTTCAAATCGGCAAAGAGACCGTCCGCACCCGCACCCTCATCATCGCCTCCGGTGCCAGCGCGCGATGGCTCAACCTGCCGTCGGAGCAGGCGCTCATCGGCCACGGCGTCTCCTCCTGCGCCACCTGCGACGGCTTCTTCGCCTCCGGCAAGGAGATCGCCGTCATCGGCGGCGGGGACTCCGCCATGGAAGAGGCTCTCTTCCTCACCCGCTTCGCCAAGAAAGTCACCCTCATCAACCGGACAGAGAAGTTCCGCGCCTCGCCCATCATGCTCGAGCGCGCCGTCGCCCACCCCAACATCGAGTTCCTCTCCAACACCACCGTCGAAGAGGTCCTCGGCGTCGAAGAGCAGGACGTCAAAGGCCTCCGCATCCGGAACCGCGCCACCCATGAGGAGTCCGTCCTCCCCGTCTCCTTCATGTTCCTCGGCATCGGCCACATCCCCAACGCCAAAGCCTTCACCGGCCTGGTCGACCTCGATGAAGACGGCTACATCCTCGCCAAGGATGATGTCTACTGCACCCTCAACGGCGAGATCCTCCCCGGCATCTTCGCCGCCGGCGACATCAAGGATCGCAAGTACCGCCAGGCCATCACCGCCGCCGGCTCCGGCTGCATGGCCGCCCTCGAGGTCGAAAAGTACCTCGAAGAGCACGGGCGCTAACCGAGCGCCGAAGCTACGCCACTGGATGTGCAAAGAAGATCGAAAGAGGTCGTCCTCTTCCGATTCTCTTTGCCATCTCGAAGAGCAGCCGATAAAGCCACCCGCAGTCGCACGCACCACGAACCGACGCGCAGGACCCTCAAACAGCCCGGGCTGAGCAGACCGCGCACCAAGACTGCGCCACGTTCGGCTTTTTATCTTCCTACTCTGGAATCTGCTTCTCGACGCGAGCGTCTCAGGACCCTCTTCTTACTTTCACCAAACCTGCGCAAAACACCCCTTAACCTCAGCGAAAGCGCCGCGCACATCGATCAAAAACGCCTGTCTAAGCGCTACATCACCCCTGCCCACACTGCCCGCTCCGCCACATTTGGGTCGTCTTCGACCCGGCTCACGCGGTCCAGAATCATCGTCGCTCGCTTCGAAAGATCAAACGCCGGCCAAGGTGGCAAACCGTCCGCGGCTGGGGTTTTGCCTTGGATGAAGGTGGTCCAGGCGGTATGCATCTGGGCTGCAAGTGCTTTAGCTTGTTCATCTTGCCGCTCCTCGGCGGAGAGCTTGTCCCACACGAAGCCGAGATCCTCGGAGTGGTAGGCCTCGCCTTCCAGACGGCCGCTGTAGCTGGAATAATCGAGCCGGTACATCCAGAGATCCTGATTCTTTGCAACAGATGCCTCGGCTAACCTCAGAGTTGGGATCCAGTATTCCTCCGCCGTCACCGCCCGTATCTCCCGCTGCGAAATAGACAGCCCCGGGTAGAGCTCCGCATACTTCTTCTGCACCTTTTCGAAGACGTCCAGCGTTAAATTGCCGAGATCCGAGGGCTTCACCGGCGGTTTCGGTCGGGGTCCAAGAAACAGCGCGCTCTCATCCCGGTTCGACCCGATCAGCAGCCGCTTCCCGCTCGCCGATCCAGCCCCGATCAGGTCCACGGGCCGCAGAGGGAGCAGAGCCCCCCCAACCTGCTCGCGAAACGGGAAGTGAAGCGTCGAGGTCGCAATCAGCTTCTCCTGAGTGTCGATCAGCGCCCCGGCAGGCGCTGCCAAGAGGTCCTGCGGCGTGACGCCACCCTGCTTCCAAAGCGCGGCGAAGTCCTGCGCGACACCAGCCGCCTCAGCGTGGGTAAGAACGCGCTCGCCGCCGCCGCTTTCGGAGATGGCCGAGTGAAAGAGCGCGGCGCTCTCGGAAATCGCAAGCAAAGCGGCGGTGACCTTGGCGCCGGCAGACTCGCCGCCTACGGTGACCTCCGTGGGATCGCCGCCAAAGGCAGCGATGTTCTCGTGCACCCAGTGCAGCGCGGTGATGAGATCGCGGGTTCCGTTATTGGCGCTGTCGGCAAAGCTGGCGCCGAGCAGCGGCTCCAGGTCCATAAAGCCGAAGACACCCAGGCGGTAGGCGACGGTGACCACGACGATGCCGGCCTGCGCAAAGCCGGCTCCGTCAAAGATGGGCGCGAAGGAGTTGCCGCCGGTGAAGCCGCCGCCGTGGATCCAGACGAAGACGGGGTAGGGACCTTTGCCGACGGGCGTCCACACATTCAGGTAGAGGCAATCTTCGCTGCGAGCGACTCCGCCTTCCGCCTTCTGCATGGCTTCAGCGGCGAACTTCGTCGCGTCGCGCACGCCGGAGGAGGACTTGAGCGCGGCCGGCGAGCGGAAGCGAAGTTTGCCCACGGGCGGCTCGGCGAAAGGAATGCCGCGGAAGACGCGCGCGCCCTGCTCGGTCGTGCCCTGGAAGGTGCCAATCGGGGCGGTCACGATGCAGGCCTCGGGAGCACTCTGGGCGAACAGACGCAACGAAGGAAGGAAGGGTACGGCCGAAATCGCGGTGGCTGCGTTGCGCAGAAATGTGCGGCGATTGGAAAAGCGAGGCATGCGGTCTATCGTAGCCGTGTTCCAAAGGGGCTGTGTGTCGTCGTAAGCTGTCCTCTTCACTGCGTTCAGAAGGACGAGTGAACTGAAGACGGAGCGGCAGGGCCGGTTTGATTTGAAAAAGCGGAGTGGGGCGAACGAGACCAAGCCATCCGCTGGTCTGCCATGAGCTCTTTCTAAAGAGGAAACGGCTTGAATCTTGGTGCTGGACGGAGGAGGATCTCCCGCTGGCGATGCGGTTGTGGAGCGGCAGGCGTCCATCTGCACCGGGCCGTGTGGGGTAAGCGCCCTGAGGAAAGGCTGGAACAGCAATCCTGCGGTATGGATTCGAAAAGCTGGTGCAGAAGAGATTGTCGCTGGACACCATACGGAGAACCTTGCGTCCAAGCGGATATCCGTGTCTCAGTACGGAAGGACCGCATGAGCGGAATGATGCTGAACCTCGCCATACCCAGTCGCGCCGCCGCCGCAGGGCTCCTCATCGCGCTGCTTCGTTCCGCCTTCGCCCAGGCCCCGAACCCGCAAGCCGAACGCACTCTCTTCGAGCTCACCAACCGGGTCCGCGCCGAGCACCACCTCCCGCCGCTCTTCTGGGACCCCGCCCTCGCCATCGCCGCGCGCAACCACGCCTTGCGCATCCTTGGAGAGCGCTCCTCGCTCGAGCACCAGTACCCCGGCGAGCCCGCCCTGGTCAGCCGCGCCGCAGCGGCCGGAGCCCGCTTCACCACCATCTCCGAGAACCTCGCCCGCGGCCGAACCTCACCCGCCGCCATCGAACAGCTCTGGATGTCCACCCCCGTCCATCGCGCCAACCTCCTCAATCCGCAACTCGACACCCTCGGCATCGGCGTCCTCGAAGATAACGGCACACTGATCGCCGTCCAGGACTTCACCACTGCCGGACCCTCTCTTCGCCAGGACGATCTCGAAGCTCGCGTCATGCAGCTCCTTCGCGACCACGGCCTCGCGAGCGTCGTCTCATCCACCGCCGCCCGCACCGTCTGTCAGCAGCACGCCACCACCGCTCCCAGCGCTCGCCTCATCGTGCAATGGGAAGGCGACACCTCGCAGCTTCCTGACGTCCTTCTGCAACAGCTTCGGCAAAGCCGATTTACCGGTGCCGCCGTTGGTGCCTGCACGCCCGCATCGCAGGCACCAGGCTTCGCCTCCGGCCGCGTCGCCGTCCTCCTCTTCTAGTCCCCCACCTCCAGACTCACCCTCGCACTACAGCTTCAGAAAAAGGCGCCGGCGATACAGCAGCCCCACCAGCCCGCAGTTGATCCCCACGATCGCGATCGCATACAGCAGCGAGGCATGCACTGGCGCTGCCCACGGCAGGAACAGATGCCGATAGCCCCACTCGTGCCAGCTCATCCCACCAGCCCGCAGCACAGCGAGCGTCGATGTCAGCACCCCACTCAGAGCAAACGCGGCAATCGCATTCGTCCCAAACACCAGCGGCGCCGTAAGTCCACGGCGCACGCCCCGCACATCGATCAGCCAATGGAAGGCGGCAAAACAAAGCAGCGCAATCCCGGAACTCAACAGCGCAAAGCTCGGCGTCCACAGCTTCTTGATGATCGGCATCACTGGATCGAGCGCGAGTGCCAACGCGACCATCGCCGCCCCCAGAGCCGCGGCCCCCGCCAGCACACGACCTCGTCGCGTGCCCTCTCGAGCGCGGGTGTCCACCAGCAGGATCTCGCCCGCCAGCACACCCGCCAGCACCGACGCGATCGCCGGAATCGTCGACAGCAAGCCCTCCGGGTCGAACGTCACCCCGACACCCGGCGTCGTGCCATACGGCCACAGATGCGACACCGTGAACACCGTTCGATCCACATACGCGGGCAGACTTCGCAGCGTATCCAGATGCCCTGCGCCGTAGCCCGGCACCGGCACCAGAAGCAGCATCGCTCCATACCCAACCAGCAGCAGCAACGCAACTCCAGCCAGGGTCATTCGCCGCCGCCGCTCCGGCCATCGGCTCACCGCCAGAAAGATCGCCGCACCCGCGAAGTAACACAACCCGATCCGCTGCAGCACTCCCGGAAGCCGCAGCGTACGCATCTGGAAGAGTGGATACGCATTCAGCACCAGCCCGATCACCAGCAGCAGCACGCTGCGTCGCGCTATACCTCGCAGAACTCTTCCTCGACTCACCCCGCGTCGCAGCCGCGATCCCATCGCCAGCGGAATCGCCGCCCCCACAGCAAACAGAAATCCCGGGAAGATCATGTCCGTCGCCGTCGCGCCACTCCACATCGCGTGCAGCAGCTGCGGATACACCGCCGAGTACGTCCCCGGATCCGTCACTAGGATCATCCCCGCCACACAGACGCCGCGAAACACGTCGAGCGCCAGCGAGCGCTGGCCTGTCTGCTTACCCGCCACGCCCACACCTCGCACATCGTAAAACTTGCTCATGGCGATCCATCCTACGCGAGAGAATCTGCTTTAGACAATCGTTTGTTTAGATCGCGAGGAGGTCGCACCCCACCTCCCGGATCTTCCCACCGCGCGCTATCGGCCCATCCCTCGAACTCCTCGCCCGCGCATCTCCGCTACACTTCTCTCACACCGTCTTCCACCTTCGTTCGGCTCGGAGCGTTCTCTTGGCTCGATTCACCGGCCTCCTCGGCCTCGCCGTCTTCCTTGCTCTCGCCTTCGCCTTCTCCACCGATCGCCGCGCCATCCGCTGGCGCACCGTCGCCTGGGGTCTCTCGCTGCAGATCCTCTTCGCCTTCCTCGTCATCAAGTGGTCGCTCGGTCAGCGCATCCTCCACTCCGCCTCCGCCGTCATCACCTCGCTGCTCGGCCACTCCGTCGATGGCTCCTCGCTTGTCTTCGGCCCCCTCGGCACTCCCGGCTCGCCCCTCGCCGTCCTCGCCTTCGCCGTCCTCCCTACCATCATCTTCGTCAGCGCCTTCTTCGCGATCCTCTACCACATCGGCTTCATGCAGCAGGTCATCCGCGTCGTCGCCTGGATCATGTTCCGAACGATGGGAACATCAGGGGCCGAATCCACCAACGTCGCCGCCAGCATCTTCATGGGCCAGACCGAAGCCCCGCTCACCATCCGCCCCTTTCTGGCAGGTGCGACGCGCAGCGAACTGATGACCATCATGACCTCCGGCATGGCCCACGTCTCGGGCGGCATCATGGCCGCCTACATCTCCTTCGGCATCAACGCTCAGGACCTCCTCTCGGCCGTCATCATGACCGCCCCCGGCACCATCCTCGTCGCCAAAATGCTCGTCCCCGAAACCGAGCAGCCCGCCACCGCCGGCACCGTGAAGATGCCGCCCGACGAGCAGCACAAGGACGAAAACTTCATCGGCGCCATCGCCCGCGGCACCATCGATGGCGGCCGCCTCGCCTTCAACGTCGCCATCATGCTCATCTCCTTCCTCGCCCTTGTCGGCCTCGCCAACGCCATCATGCTCGGCATCTCAAACACCCTCTGGGCCCACGGCCACATCTCCTTCCCGCACTCCCTCAACAGCATCCTCGGCGTCATCGGCGCCCCCGTCGCCTGGCTCATCGGCATTCCGTGGCACGACGCCCACACCATCGGCAATCTCCTCGGCACCCGCGCCGTCCTCAACGAGTTCATCGCCTTCACCCAGCTTGGTGCGCAGAAATCCACCCTCGCCCCGCGTACCTTTTCCATCGCCACCTTCGCCCTCTGCGGCTTCGCCAACCTCAGCTCCATCGGCATCCAGATCGGCGGCATCAGCGCCCTCATCCCCACCCGTCGCAACGACCTCGCCCGCCTCGGCCTGCGTGCCATGTTCGCCGGCACCCTAGCCAATCTCATGAGCGCGAGTATCGTCAGCCTGTTGCTACACTAGCCAGCAACTCCGTCTCGGGGAGGCCTTCGCCATGCTTCGTCGCGTCCTGCTCACCACGTTGGGCACCACCTTCTTGATCGCCGGCGCGGTCTGGATCGCCGTCCTCGGCTGGCCACTGCACAACCCCCACCCGCCGCTCTCTCTTCCCAACGGCACCCTCGCCATACGCGACGCCACCGTCTACACCTCGCCGGACGATCCCCCGCTTCTCCACGCCTCCATTCTCATCCGCAATGGCCGCATCGCCGCCGTCGGTACCGCCATCGATCTCCCCGCAGGCACACCGACCCTTCCCTGTCCTCGCTGCACCGTCACCGCCGGCTTCTGGAACACCCACGTCCATCTCACCCAGTCGCGCTGGTCCCTCGCCGCCTACAAGCCCGCCGCCACTCTCAACGCGGGCCTCCGCGACATGCTCACCAGTCACGGCTTCACCACCGTCGTCGACCTCGGCTCCAATCCCGCAGACACCATCTCCGTCCGCCGCCGCATCGAGACCGGCGATCTGCTCGGTCCCTTCCTCTACACCGCCGGCTCCGCCCAGTACCCGCCGAACGGCATACCCTTCTATCTCAAAGACACCCTCCCGCCGATCCTCCTCCACTTTCTCGATGAGCCCGCCACCCCCGCCGCGGCCGCCTCCACCGCCGCCCGCAACATCCGTCAGGGCGCCGACGTCCTCAAGCTCTTCACCGGCGCGCTCGATACCCCGCACCACGTCCTCCCCATGCCCCTCGCCAACGCCACCGCCGCCGTGGAGGTCGCCCACCAGCACGGCCAGCTCGCCTTCAGCCATCCCTCTAATCTCGAAGGCGCCACGATCGCCCGCGACAGCGGCGTCGACGTCCTCGCCCACGCACCCAGCGAAGCCGAAGGCGTCGACCGCGCCTTTCTCCAGACGGTCGTCGATCACCGCATGAGCATGGTCCCTACTCTCAAGATGTTCGGCACCACTGTCACCACCAAACCCAGCTTCCTCGACCCCATCTTCTCCGAGGTCCGCACCTTCCACGACCTCGGCGGCACTCTCCTCTTCGGCACCGACGTCGGCTATATGACCGACTACACCACCGCTGATGAGTTTCGCTATCTCGCCGCTTCCGGCCTCTCCGCCATCGACATCCTCCGCATGCTCACCACCGCGCCCGCCGCCCGCTTCGGCGTCTCGTCTGAGAAGGGGCGCATCGTCCCCGGCCAGCTTGCCGACCTGGTTCTCCTCGACACCGATCCCGCCACGGACACCTCCGCCTTCGCACGCGTCCTCACCACTGTCCGCAGCGGCCGCGTCCTCTACACGGGCCTCGCTCTCCCATCAACGCCCTGACTTGCTCCGTCGAGCCCTTCTTACGCGGGCGCGAGCCGCTCCTTCAAGCGTAGAAAGGGCGTCTCGAAATAACGAAAGCTCAGCGCCGCCAGCAGCAGCGTGCAGAGCAGCGCAATCATCGCCGCAAACGTTCGCACGTGCACACTCACAAAAGGGACTGAGTACCCGATCCACGTCGCCGCTCGAACGTAGGCTTCGTGCGGCAGATCGTGGAAGAGATACGCGCCGTAGCTGATTCGCCCCAGCCATCGCATCGGCCGCAGCGTAAACGCGCGGTACACCACCGATCCTGGCTCGAGCGACAGCAGGATCAGCACCGCCGCCAGCAGATCAACCAGCGTGATACCCCACGTCAGCGTGCCCGCCGGGTAAGCATAGATCTGGTGCCGGTGCACGGTTCTCACCATCAGCAGCGCCAGCAGCGGCAGCGCCGCCCATCCACCCCAGCGTGCCACGCGCCTGGTCCACTGCGCCTGTCCTCCGCGCAGCAACAACGCCAGCAGCCCACCCAGCAGCAGCGCATCCGCTCGCAGCGGCGTGAAAACAACTGTGCCCACCAGCGGCCCCATAAAGTACGACGGAGCGATCGCTGCCGCCGTCACCCGCGCGATCGGCGCCACTACGATCGCCGCCACACAGCACAGCATCAGCCGCCGCCGATCGCGCACCGCGAACACCACCCACGGCCAGATCAGGTAAAACTGCTCCTCCACGCACAGCGACCAGAAGTGCCCAACGTGCACCACCTGGTGGCCTCCTTCTCCGCCCGTGAGATTGCCAAACATCGCCTGCGACAAAGCCGTCGTCGCATGGCCAAACTGCAGAAAGCGAACGTAGTTCCCCAGATACGCCGGCCACGCCCACCAGAAGACACTCCATTGCCAGTGCAGCAGCGGCGTCAACGCCAGCAACAGCAGCAACACCCCGTAATACAGCGGAAAGATCCGCAGCGTGCGGCGTAGATAAAACGTCCGCACCCGCCCAGCCCGGTGCCGCGAGTCATACAGAATCCCCGTAATCAGAAATCCCGAAAGCACAAAGAAGAGATCAACCCCCGTCCATCCCCACGGAAGCTCCAGGTAGTGTTGGCAGAAGACCAGCAGCAGGGCGAAGCCGCGAAGCCCATCGAGCGCAGGATAGAACAAGCGATTCTCGGATGGCGGAAGACCGTCCGCCTCATCCGCGCGCTCCGCTGCCTCCGCGGCATACGTCTCGTCGTCTCGTCTTAGTACGCCCGCGTCATCCCTCGTCAATTCACACCCGTCCTGATCGTTCAATTCTGCCAGATCGCCGCCGTGCCACGTCGCCTCCAGTCTCCTGCGGTACACTGCCCGCTATGCGCCGAGCTCGGCACGCCGGCTCACGATCGTCGCCCGCCTTTGCACATCGTGCCCACGTCACCTCGTCAGGAGCTCGCATGAAAGCCTCTCGGATCCCTCGTCATCTCGCGCTCGCTCTCCTCAGTCTCTGCTCCGTCATGCCCCTCTCCGGCTGCCTCATGGTCGGAGGCTACAGCTCACGCGGCGGTTGGTTCATCTGGCCCGGCAGCTTCGGCTTCCTCCTCATCTTGCTGCTCCTGTTCTTCTTCCTTCGCGGCCGCAGATGAGCAGCCGCAGACGAGCAGCCGCAGAGGAGCAGCCGCAGAACAATTGGCTGTCGATAAGCAGCCGTCGATAAGCAGCCGTCGATAAGCAGCCGTCGATAAGCAGCTGTAGAAAAACAGCCCTTGGACGCGCTCGCCAAACGCGGCAAGAGACAAGCAAATTCATCGAAAGCAGCCACCACGCCTTCACTCCACCCACACCCGATCCCAGGGACACCTCATGCCTCGTAGTCTCCGTCGCCTTCCGCTTCTGCTCTGCCTGCTTCTCCTCGCCGCCGCGCACACCCACGCGCAAGCTCCGGCCTCCGTCACCAAAGCCGAAGCCATCACCCGCGCCCACACCGCCGCCACCGCGCTCCTCACCCTCTACAACCACGACACCGGCCTCTTCAACACCACCGGCTGGTGGAACTCCGCCAACGCCGCCACCGCGCTCGCCGACACCTCCCGCCTCGCCCACGACAAATCCATCCGCGCTACCCTCCGGAACACCTTCGATCGTGCCCCGCTGGGCGCGTCCAAACCCGCACCCAACTTCCTCAATGAGTTCTACGACGACGAAGGCTGGTGGGCCCTCGCCTGGATCGACACCTTCGAGCTCACACACGACAAGCGCTACCTCCGCATGGCCGAAACCATCTTCGCCGACATGTCCGGCGGCTGGGACACGGCCTGCGGCGGCGGCATCTGGTGGAAGAAGGATCGCCACTACAAGAACGCCATCGCCAACGAGCTCTTCCTCGATGTCGCCGCCAAACTCGCCCTCCACACCCATCGCAAGCAGCGCGCCGGCTATCTCGACTGGGCCAACCGCGAGTGGACCTGGTTCGGGCAGACCGGCATGATCAACAGCGATGGCCTCATCAACGACGGCCTTGATGCCAGCTGCCACAACAACGGCAAAACCACTTGGACCTACAACCAGGGCGTCGTCCTCGGCGGTCTCACCTCCCTCAGCAAAGCCGAGAAAGATCCCGCCCTTCTCCAGCCCGCCACCCGCATCGCCGCCGCCGCCATCACCCACCTCACCGACGGGCAAGGCATCCTGCACGACCCCTGTGAACCAGACTGCGGGGAGGATGGCGTCCAGTTCAAAGGCATCTTCACCCGCAACCTCGCCCAGCTTCAGGCCGCCGCGCCGGCCGCCCCCGTCGCCCGCTTTCTCACCACGAATGCCGATTCCCTCTGGTCTCTCGCCCGCACCCCCGAGAACCGCTTCTCGACGGCATGGAACAGCCAGGCCAGTCCACGTAACGCCGGTTCCCAGACCTCCGCACTCGACGCCCTTAACGCCGCCGCCGCGGTCATCCCCTGATGCCGCCGCTATAGTGGCGTATGCCGTCTTCGTCTCCTCAGAGCTCTGCACTCGCCGTCGCGGACTTCGAGACTCCGCAGTCTTGGATCAAACCGTTCTACCCGTCCTTTGATGGGCTGCGCGGGATCGCAATCTTCGCGGTCTTCCTTCGGCACTACGCCGTCGATCTGTTCTCCTACCGTTGGCTCTACGGCCTCTGGTGCGGCGTGGATCTCTTCTTCGTACTCTCCGGCTTTCTCATCACCGGCATCCTCTTTGACACCCTCGGTGAGCCGGACTACTTCCGCAACTTCTATGTCCGCCGTGCTCTGCGCATCTTCCCGCTGTACTACGGTTTTTTTCTCCTCCTCCTCTTCGCGTTGGTCTTCCTCCACCAGCGCGGCGCCAGCAAGTTCGTCTGGACTTACGCCCTCTACGTCGGCAACCTCATCTATCCCTTCATCGACACGACCAAGCACAACCCCACCGTCTTTCCCTTCCGCTTCTTCGGGCAAACTGGCGATGTCTCCGTCGGCTATTTTTGGAGCCTGTGCGTGGAAGAGCAGTTCTACCTGGTCTGGCCTCTGCTTGTGTACGCGGTACGCTCACGCACCCGTCTCATGCATCTCGCCGTCGGCGGCATCCTCGGTACGCTGCTTCTTCGCATCGTTCTTCTCAACACCCTTCCTCAGTCCATGCTGGTCAAAGCCCTGCTGTTCGCCTCGACCTACACGCGCGCCGACAGCCTCCTCGTAGGCGCCTGGTGCGCTCTCTGGTTGCGGGGCGTCATGCTCTCGCGCAGGCAGCTGCACCGGCTCTGCTACCTCATTGGCATCCCCTGTCTCGCTGTTCTTGGAATGGGAGTCGCTCTGACTTCCCACCGCTGGCCGCACAACTACGACAATCCCTTTCTTGCCACCATCGGCCTCACCCTCATCGCCGTCGCAGCGGCCGCGTTGCTTCTTCTCAGCCTCGACCAGCACTCCTGGATTCACGCCATCACCAGGTTCCGGGGACTCATGGCGCTCGGGATCGTGAGTTACGGCTTCTACATCCTGCAGGGACTTCCGGAAGACATGCTCTCCCCGCAACTGCGTCTTTGGCACCCTGCAGCGCTCACCGCTCTCGCGGCGCTCCTCGCGTTGTTCTTCTTGATCTACGCTGCTGCTCGTCTCAGCTTCCACTTCTACGAGCAACCCTTCTTGCGGCTGAAGAAGCGCCTCGCCCCCTCACGTCACTCCGGGCCATCCATCGATCGTCAGTTGGCCGAGGATGCGCAATAGCTCCTGCAACAACACGCTGGTCGTCATCTCGTAACAGTGAACTTCCCTTCCTGTTCTCATGCGGTGCAGGGCTTCATGCTCGGCGGAGCTTCGGGCCGCATCCGCCACAAGTTGAAGAAGCCAGACCCGGCGATGGCGTAATGCTCCACCTCAACTCGGTACACTTAAGCCATTGCCTACCTCGCGATCACTGACCGGCGCGAGTGAGCAGCACACCTGAGCGCGAGGTCGGGGCGCAAGGGGAGAGAACAGGATCAAGGTCCAGACCTATCCCGTTTCGTTCGAAGATTTTGCGCAAGAGTAAGGGAGGGGGACAGATATCGAAATGGAAGCATCGAGCAGCACGTTAGACACCTTCAGCCGGGCTCAGGCAGCCGCGGACCACATCCACAATCGCGCCGCACGGAAGCCCGTTCTCGGCATCATCCTCGGCTCCGGGCTCGGCAACTTCGCCAGCCACGTCCAGGAGGCCGTCGTCATCCCGTATGCCGAGATCCCCTACTTTCCGCACTCCACCGTCGTCGGCCACGCCGGCCAGCTCGTCCTTGGCCTCATCGCCGGCATACCTGTCGCCGTCATGCAGGGTCGCGTGCACGCCTACGAGGGCTACAGCATCGCGGATGTCGTCTTCCCCACCCGCGTCCTCGCCCTTCTCGGCTGCCGATCACTCATCGTCACCAACGCCGCGGGCGGAATCGATCCCGCCTACCCCGCCGGCTCCCTGGTCCTCATCGCCGATCATATTAACCTCACCGGCACCAACGCCGCCACGGGCCCCAACGAGCCTCGCTTCGCCACCGCACCCGGAACCGCCGAACGCTTCTTCGACATGTCCGCCGCCTACACGCCAAACCTTCGCGCCCTCGCGCAAGCCGAAGCCGCAAAGCAGAGACTTGACCTTCCCGAAGGCATCTACCTCGCGGTCCTCGGTCCATCCTTTGAGACTCCAGCCGAGATCCGCGCCTTCCGCACCCTCGGCGCCACCCTCGTCGGCATGTCCACCGTCCACGAGGTCATCGTCGCCCGTCACATGGGCCTCTCCGTCCTCGGGATCTCGCTCGTCACCAACCCCGCCGCCGGCGTCACTCTCGCCCCCATCGATCATCACGATGTCCTCGAGATCGGCCGCCACGCGGAAGCCCGCTTCACCGCTCTTCTCGTCGCTCTCATTCCGCAGATCGCAAAGACTCGGGAGTCGTGATCTCAGAACCAGCTTCCACCCAGCCGCAGCATGGCCTCTCGCGCCTCCGCAGCGGCGGCCTTTCGTTCCTGGGAGACAAAGCTCATGGGTGTCCCGGCAAACCGCACTGAAACCTGCACTCCCTGGAGCGTCAGAAACCGCGCAACATGCTCCAGCAGTCCTCGGTCGCCCCAGTACGCGACATCGTCACACACGCTCGCTCCGTCCGGTCCCCTCACCGCGTACCGGATCACCCCGATCGTCACCGGCAGCTCCGCAATCCGCGCCTCTGCCAGCAATCCGCCGCGGAACGGCAGCAGACCCGTCCCATCCGAGGTCGTTCCCTCCGGAAAGAACACCACCGGCACGCCGGCTCGAGCCGCCGCCAGCATGCCCACACTCGCAGCCGCCGCGCTCCCGCCGCGGCCGCGCTCCACAAATACCGTTCCCGCCATCTTGGTCATCCACCCCACCACCGGCCACCGCGCAATCTCTGCCTTCGACACAAACACGCACGGCCGCAGTGAAGCCAGCAGCGTGATATCGAGGTACGTCTGATGATTCGTCACCAGCACACCCTCAGTCGGGAACGCTCCCTCAACCCTCACCGCCACTCCGAGCGCGCGGATCACCCGCCCGCAGAACCGCTGATTCCAGCGCGCCCGGTCCTCACGCGACTTCGGCTGCGTCACCAGCGCCTCAAGCACGGCGTGCACGATCAGAGCCATCACCATGCCGCCGCGCCACACCAGTCGTCCCACCGCCCGCGGCCCCCATCCCCCACGTAGCACTAGCCCTTAAACTCCTGCACCGGATCGGCGCTCTTCACCCACGCCGTATAGATCAGATTCCGCAGCTCGATCGCCCCCGCAGCCAGCCGCTCATCCACCATCGTCATGCCGTCCGGCGTCCCCGCGCCCGCAAACGCCCCCGTCTTCTCGAGCGCATACAGCGGCTCCACCAGCGTGTGCGAGTGGTGCAGATACTCCATGTACCCCACCCAAACATCGTCAATGACCTTCGGCTTCGCCGCCTCCACCAGCGGTGCTACATCGCCCGGCTTCACATTCGCGCTTACATACACGCTCTCGAAGTCCGCATGGATTGTGTGCAGCGTCGTATACCCCTTCGGGTTAGGCCCCATCGTCCACCCGTTATAGTTCACCGACGTATGCAGCGGCATGGATCCATCCGCCACATAGTGCCCCAGCCATCCCGCGTCATACACAATCGCCAGCTCCACCGGCTTCATGTCACCCTTCGCCGCCAGCAGCTTCCGATACTCCCTCAGATCCACCTTCAGCCGCTCCCACACCTCGAGCGTCACATACGGCTGCAGCCCTACCTTCTCCACACTCAGCGGCAGATCTGGATGATCCTTCTGCAACACCGCCAGCGCCCGGATGTAGTCATACCGACGCTTCGGCAGCACCGGCAGCATATCCGCATATTCGAGATCGATGAAGTGCTCCGGCGCCTGCGCCGCGTTCAGCTCCGGCTCCGCCGTATTGCGCCATCGGTCCGGCTCAGGCCCCAGATAGTCCATCGTGTTCTGCGCCGCCGCATCCCGCAGAAACTCCGGCACCTCCGCCGGCAGATTTGCCGCCGCCAGCCGATTGATCAGCCGATGCCCCGTCTCACCCCACGCCCACCCTTGCTCTACCAGCATCACTGGCAGCAATACCACCGCCGCCATCGCCCGTACCCATCCGTTCCATCGACCAAACATGCCCGAAGTATAGTCGTCACTGCTGACCGCTTGATGACAGCGCTCGCCTGCGCTCCGCCGTGATACAAGAGCCACGTGACCCGAGCACCTCACGCATGAGCTCCTCCCCGCCCGCACGGAGCCTCCGCCACTACCAGACCATCACCCTCGCCCTGCTCTTCCTAGCCGGCGTCGTCAACTTCTTCGATCGCTCCTCGCTCGCCGTCGCCAACACCACCGTCCGCGCCGACCTCCACCTCAGCGGCACCGAAATGGGATGGCTGCTCTCCGCCTTCTCGCTCGCCTACGGCTGCTCGCAGATTCCCCTCATCGCCCTTCTCGCCCGCACCGGCACTCGCACCGTCCTCGGCTCCGGCCTCGCCCTCTGGTCCGCAGCCCAGCTCCTCACCGGCTTCGTCCCCGGCATCAAACCCTTCCTTGTCCTGCGCGTCCTCCTGGGCATCGGCGAGTCCCCCTTCTACCCCGCCGGCGTCCAGACCGTTCGCGAGTGGTTCCCGCCCTACTCCCGTGCCCGCGCCACCGCCGTCATGAGCTCATCCCAGACCATCGGCCTTGCCATCGCCCCGCCCGTCCTCACCCTCCTGATCCTCCATATCGGCTGGCGCGCCATGTTCATCCTCCTCGGCGCCGCCGGCCTCATTCTCTCCGTCGCCTGGTTCGCCCTCTACCGCGCCCGCCAGGACACCGCCTTCCAAGAGCCGGACCTCCTCCCAGCAGCCAGCACTCCCTCCTGGACCGACCTCCTCCGCCGCCGCACCATTTGGGGCATGATGCTCGGCTTCGGCGGCATCAACTACACCAACTGGCTCTACACCGCCTGGGTTCCCGGCTACCTCCAGATCGCCCGCCACCTCTCGCTCGCCCGCACCGGCTGGATCGCCGCCATCCCCTTCCTCCTCGGTGCCGCCGGCATGTTCTCAAGCGGCCTGCTCACCGACCTCCTGCTCCGACGCGGTCAGCTTCCGCTCAACACGATCCACCGCGCCTGCCTCGTCACCGGCATGGTCCTCTCCGCAGCCAGCACGGTCGTCGTCGCCCGCAGCTCGTCCACTGTCGTCGCCGTCGCCGGCATCAGCATGGCCCTCTTCTTCATCCACTTCGCAGGCACCTCCGGCTGGGGCTACGCCCAGTCTATTGGCGCGCCGCACCATGTTGCGCCACTCTCGGCGCTCCAGAACTTCGCCGGCTTCACCATCGCCTCCGCCGCGCCCATCCTCACCGGCTTCCTGCTCGACCGCACCCACTCCTTCACCCTGTCCCTCTTCCTCTGCAGCGCCGTCACTCTCCTCGGGGCCCTCAGCTACGCCACCCTGGCCGCGCCTGACACCCCGATCCAGACCTCCTAAACCAGGACCGCCTCCCGCCCCACCCCCACACTCCCAAATACCCGTTTGTATCGCTCCACCTCATCCTTCGGCCCTACCGCCTTGTTCGCGTTGTCACTCAGCTTCACCGTCGGCCGCCCACCCACGCTCGTCAGCTTGCACACCAGGCTCAGCGGCTCGAGCGTCCGCTCGCCCCGCGGATGGCACCCCCGAAAATCATTCGTCAGCAGCGTCCCCCATCCCGCACTAAAGCGGATCCGCCCCTCGAAGTACCGGTGTAGTGTCAGAATGTCGTCAACATCGAGACCATCGCTAGCAATCAACCGCTTCGTCGTCGGATCGCCCCCGCGCCGCACAATCCAGTCGATGTACTCATCTCCCGCCTCCATCGGCGGCTTCGAGTCCACCCGCTGCCCCGTCCAGTCCAGCACCCACGCCGGCGCATCCTCCAGAAACTGCGTCGTCCCAAACGTGTCCGGCAGCATGATCAGCAGCGACCCCCCATAGCTCCGCTGCCACAGCTCCAGCACCCGGTACTGCGACGCCTTCAGCTCCTCATCGGTCTGCGCCATGGCCGCCAGTGCCATGGGCAGCTCATGCGCGTTCGTCCCGATCGCCTCAAGATCATGCTTGTACGCGAGCGCCGTATTACTGGTGCCCGTCATGCCGTCACTCAGTACCGCCCGCAGCGCGCCCACTGCGTACTCCTGCCACAGAAAGCTGTGCCGTCGCCGCGTCCCGAAGTCCGACAGCTTCAGCCCCGGCACCCCCCGCAGCCGCTCCAGCTTATCCCACAGCCGCGTCTTCGCCCGCGCATACAGCACATCGAGCTCGAGCTCCGTCATCTCCGCTAGCGCTGCCCGCGTCTTCAGCTCACTGACGATCGCCAGCGCGTAGATCTCCCACATCGTCACCGCGCTCCACAGCCCCTCGAACCGCAACACCAGCTGCCCCTCCTGTTCGTCGATCGTGTAGTCGCTCAGCCGAAAGTCATGCTCGAGCCAGTCCAGAAATCCCGGCTCAAAGATCGACCGCACCCCGTAAAAGGAATTCCCAGCCAGCCACACCAGCTCGCTCTTGCGGTAGCGCAGCCCCCGCACATGCTCCATCTGCTCGCGCAGCGCCCCCGCCCCAATCCGCTCGGCCAGCTGCACCGTCACCGTCCGGTTGTGCACCTCGCTCGTCACGCGTGTTCCCGGGAAGTTCTTCCAGATAAACTGCAGCATTAGCAGCTTGTAGAAGTCCGTGTCGAGCAGTGACCGCACAATGGGGTCTAGCTTCCAGTTATGGTTGTGAGCTCGTTCCGCAAAATTCACGTTCATCGTTCATGGCCTCGTCGGAACACCAGCGTATCAATTCCCGTTGCCGAGCCAGCCGGAAGGATGAGATCGATCTAGCAGCGTCGTGAGGTCAAAGCAGTGTCTGAGCCGTGCGAAGCGGCAGAAGAGGCTGGGCTCCACCCCGCAGTTCTCCCCGTCCGCCCTCCCAGCGGGGTCAGGGGACTGTCTCAGATGGCTCGCTCGAAGGTAATAAGTTAAGTAGTTACCTTTTCAGGGCGGTCTGACCGTCTTTCCTGAAGCTCACTGGCTTCGAACCTTTGCGAGCGCACTAGCGGTCGGAGCGACATCGGCCGAACCATACATGCAACTAACACGGTCACACAATGTGAGCTAAGCTCCTTCTAACATTCGGTAGAACAATCTTTTGCGAGGAGCGTCGGCGCCGAGCAGTAACCCCCATTCGCGTTATCACCTACAACCAAATGTTCATTGCCCTTCCTGGTACACCTCGGCATCCTGAGGAAACACTAACGAAAGAGGGCAGTTTGAGGAAGCCGGAAATATTTGCAAGTTTCTGCGAAGAATTGATGAACAGCAGTTACTATTCTTCCCAGACCGGTTACTCTCTTGGTTACCTAATGCATCCCTTCCTCATCATCGCATGTAGCTGTCTTCTGTTTCTTTCGATTGGTCTCCTGCTCGCCTTCCTGCGAGCGCAGCGGCTCGCCCACACCCTCACCGGTCAGCTCGTCGCCGCCACGGAACAGGTCCAGCAGGATCGTCGTCGCCTCACCGAACGCTCCGAGCTCGACACCCTTAAGGACGAGTTCATCTCCACCGTCTCGCACGAGCTACGTACCCCACTCACCAGCATCCGCGGCTCGCTCGGACTGCTCTCCTCCGGCGTCATGGGTTCGCTCGATCCCAAAGCGCAAAACCTCCTGCGTATTGCCGTCACGAACACCGACCGGCTCATCCGCCTCATCAACGACATCCTCGATCTCGAGCGAATGGAGTCAGGCCGCGCGCCTCTGCAGCTCCGGCGCTGCTCTCTGCATGAGCTCGCCGTCTCCGCCGTCGACACCATGACCCCCATGGCCGAGGCCGCCGCCGTCCACATCGAGGTCACCACCGCTGGCGCCCCCGATGGCTTGTTTTTCGACGCGGACTCCGATCGAATCCTCCAGGTCGTCACCAACCTGCTCTCGAATGCGATCAAGTTTTCTCCTGCGGCGTCCACCATTCGCCTGCAGGCCGAATCGACCTCCGACTCCATCCTGCTCCGCGTCTCCGACGAGGGCCGCGGCATTCCGGCAGATAAGCTCGACAATATATTTGACCGCTTTCAGCAGGTCGAACCCTCGGATGCTCGCCAGAAGGGGGGCACTGGTCTTGGCCTCGCTATCTGCCGCACCATCGTCCAGCAGCACTCCGGCTCGATCTGGGCGCAGCGCAACCTCGGTCCCGGCACCACCTTTTATGTCATGCTGCCGCGCACAGCCCGGGCGTCTGACACGCTTCTGCCCACACCCAGCCTCCCCGTCGGCGAAGGTTGCATCCTGATCTGCGACGACGACGCCAGCATTCGCACCATCGTCGCGGAGCACCTCACCCAGCAGGGCTATGACTGCCTGGAAGCAGCGTCTGGAGAACAGGCCCTGACCCTCGCCGCCCAGAACCGCGTCGAAGCCATTCTTCTTGATCTCTATATGCCTGGCCTTAGCGGCTGGGAGACCCTGCAGCGCCTGCGGGATCATCCCGCGACCTCAGCCATCCCCGTCGTGGTTCTCAGCGTTCTGTCGCCGGTGCTGCGGCGCGAGATGGCCGGAGACGCTCAAGGCTGGGTGCAGAAACCGTTTAACGAGCACCTCCTCTTTGCCGAGCTCGGCCGCGTCCTCCGCCGCGGCGACGGACCCGCGCAGATCCTGCTCGTCGAGGACGATCACGATCTGGCCAGCGTCGTCGTCGCCAGCTTCGAGGGCGCCAACGTCAACGTCGACCACGCCTCCACCCGCCAGCAGGCCATCCGCCACTGCGTCGCCCACCGGCCCGACCTTCTCATCCTCGATCTCACCCTCCCGGACGGGGACGGCTTCTCCTTCGTCGAGTGGATGCGTCAGCAACCGGGCCTCGACGCATTGCCTCTGGTCGTCTACTCCGGCCGCGAGATCTCCGATGCCGAGATGTCGAAGCTTCGGCTGGGCCCCACCGAGTTCCTCACCAAGGCGCGCGTTCAACCAAAGGAGGTCGAAGAGCTCGTCCTGTCGATGGTGCAGCGGCTTCGCCGTCTCGGAGCAGAGAACGAAGTACCTGTACGGGGAACCTCCGCGAAAACACCCTTTACCTCGCCCAATGATCGCCGCACGTCTGCCAAAATCGCATGAAACAGATGTTTTTAAGCACCCATTCCACTCTGTCCCAACCTTCCGGCACATGAGAAGATAGGCTCGCCATGCGACGCATCCTCATCATCGACGACGAAGACGATATCCGCGAAGTCGCCGCGCTGTCCCTGGAAACTGTTGCAAACTGGCAGGTTATGACCGCCTCGTCGGGCCTGGAGGGCATCGCAACCGCCACTGCCGCCTTGCCGGACGCCATCCTCATGGATGTCATGATGCCCGGGATGGACGGCCCCACCACCTTTCGGCAAATGCAGCAGGAACCCGCTATCTCCCACATTCCAGTGGTCTTACTGACTGCAAAGGTCCAGGGAACCGACCAGCGCCGCTTCGCCGACCTAGGTGTCGCCGCCGTTCTCTTCAAGCCTTTTGACCCACTCACCCTGGCCCAACAGATCTCAGACGTTCTCGGCTGGAAAGACTAACCTCCCTCTGCCAAAGGTGAACAACGTGGACCAGGACGCAGCCAGAGCAAAGACTGAAGCCATGCTGAGAGATCTCTGGCGGCGCAAACTGCCGATGATTCGCGAGCATCTCGCCCTTCTTTCACGAACAGCAGAACGTGTTCATTCAGCAGCACTTACGGCTCCACTGCGAAGTGAGGCTGCGATCTCTGCCCACAAGCTTGCAGGATCACTCGGAATGTTCGGCTACCCGGAAGGCACTCGCCTGGCACGCGAACTGGAGCATCTGCTTGATGCCGACGGTATGCCTCCGCCCGATACATTCTCAACTCTGGTTCGCCATCTGCGTGAATCCGTGCCGGCGTGATCCGTCATTGCAACGTTAGTTTCAAAAGCCATCCTGCTAAGTCGGTTGCTGCCGGGAAGTTGTCGAAGGTCGAGGGCAGGGTGCGACCATCCAGATATTTGTTGGAGAGCCAGGGACTAGTAATCGCGACGACAGTTCCCCGCCCTACAGACGAGACCGCCATGACCGTGTTAGTCCCTTCCTTCAGCACTGGATGTGCGAGTGGACCGAGGCTCAAGGTGCAGGTGTTCTCAATAAGAGCGTGATGCACCTTGGAGAAAACTCCGGTATCGGTTGGTATCTGAAGCTCTTGATCCACGTCCGCCTGCTGCGGCTGCCGTGCATTGGCTGCAAAATGCATGGCAAAGCGATCTGACAGGAGGTTCAGTTGCGTGACATCTTTAAGATGTGTTGCGTCCGCGATCAGAAGAAGAACTCCTCCATTCTTCACCCAGGTCTCAATCACATCGCCGTCGATCTTAGACAGCGCATGAGATCCGGGATCACCGTCTGCCGCATCCGGTGCCGCAATGACGTAGACCTCCGAAGAACTCAGGCTGGCTGCCGTGGGTGCAACACGCAGCGTGTCGAGCTGCACCCCATATCGTTCGAAGGCATGACCGAAGAAGCTGAGTCCGGCGTCGGTGACGTCCTCCCATTTGTAATGAACGAGTTGCTTGTTTCCTGCAGGTGTGGTGCGAGTCTCTGCGTTGAACCATGCATCCGCCGTGACCGTCTTTCCCTGGCCAATAGATTGCGTCTGAGTCTGCTGCACTTCGCTCTGCGCCAGGAGGCGAGCGCCTATGTCGTCTGCACGGGCTGGAGCGGCCTGGGAGGCGTCAGCCATGCGCTTGGCGAGGGCGGCGTCGCTCTGTGCCAAGGAGCCGAGGCGGACGCCGTGCGCGACGACATAGGCGTCGAGCAGGAGAGTTTGGGTGAGTTGATTTGGGGTCTGCCAAACTTCGTGGTTATCTTGGCGCGCGATAAGAGCGCTGACGGTTTTGTTGAGGACTTCGGTGAGGCCCCGACGATGGTGGTACCCGATGGGTAGACGATCGACTGCCTGCAGTAAGTCGTTAGCATAGAATGTGTTACGGGCGAGATCTAAGATGGGGCTGGTGCCGACGAGAAGACCGGTCTCCAGGTCTCGCGCTGTGGTGTCAACGCGCAGGAGGATGTCTGACGCCTGATCGGCCGCGGCGGCGTCACCGAAGGTGACGCCGAAGTCGGCGAGGAAGGGTGCAGAGGCTATATCCCCTTTGTCTTGTTGGGGTTGAAGGGCGATTCGAAGTTGTTTTGCTGCCTGGTAGTAGATTTGATTCCCGGTTACGCGATAGACGAGGAGGATGGCGCGGCCGAACGGGAGAGACTGGCTGGCGGGGAGGCGGAGAGCACCTGATGGCGTGACAGCGGAGTCGACGGCGGACTTCAGGAAAGTGAAGTCACGGCCATCCGCGGTGGTTGTCCATTGAGCTGTAACTCCTTGTAGATATAGCTGCTTAGCCTCAGGTCCGAACAGGGAGAACGCGTCGAGAGAGAGCAGCGCCGATGCCTGCGGAGGGTCGGTCTGAGCCTCCGCTCGGGCTGTGAGTGGGGTTGCCAGCAGGAGGTAGCAGGCGGCGACGAGGAACGTGCGACGGGCAGTGCAAACGATCTTCAGCACAGCATCTCCAGGGTAAATTTTGGTGCATTTTCGCTGAGGTAACGCTATGCTTCGCGGAGGTTAAGGGGTGTTTTCGCAGGTTTCCGCACAGGTTCAGATGCGGGTAGGAGAACAGCGGCCGAACGCATCTCTATTCTGACCTTTTTCCCGGCGCTTTGGCGCAGTTCCAGAGAGCAGAACCCTACTGACATGCCAAGGCGGTCCAGACCGGAGCAGCGGTTCCGTTTGCGCCGGTGATGTTGAGATCCGCAAAGCTGCCGGGAGCGACGACAATGCTTCCGGCAGCCGTGCAGGAGGTGTTGGGCCCGAGGGTACAGGAGAGAGCGGCAGGCTGCATGGCGCCGGGCAGCCCGGTCCGGAGCGTGACGGTGACGGTGTTGGTCTGGGTGGAGAAGACGGCGAGGCTGGTGGCGGTGCAGCCATTCGGAACCCAGGTGAGGACAGAGGAGGACTCGTTGAGGGCAGCGTTGGCTCCGTTAACCGAGTAGAAGAGCGCCTGGAAGCTGACGGAGTGGATGACGGAGGCGAAAGGGATGCCACTGGTGCTGGAGCCTCCGCCGGCACCGCCGGCGCCCGCTGCTCCAGTGGCCCCGGCAGGCAAAGTGAAGTTGAGGATCGCGGCGGAGCTGGTACCGGAGTTGGTGACCTGGGCAACGGTACCTGGAGCGCTGGTGGTTACGGAGCCGACCGTGACGGTAGCAGCGGATCCCGAGGGACCCGAGGGACCGGTGAGACCGACCTGCGCGAGGATGGACCAGGCTGCAGTGCTGGTGCCTGGCTGAACACCGGAGCTGCTGGCAGCAGCGATCCAGGTGGAGCCCTGGGAGGTGACCGCGTCATTGGTTTGATAGCTCGCGTTTACGAGCCAAGTATCGCGGAAGTTGATGCCGGGAATGCCAGCCGGGCCGATTTGTCCCTGCGGACCCTGCGGCCCGGTCGCGCCGGTGAGGCCGGTGGCTCCAGAAGAGCCGACGGGCCCAGTGGGGCCTGTGGCGCCCGTCGCTCCGGGTGCGCCGCGAGCGACGAGCACAGCCCACGCGGAGGCACTGGAATCAGGAGGATTACCGTGGTTGCCGGCGGCGAGGGAGATGTAGGTGGAGCCTGCGTAGCTGACTGCGTCGTTGAGAGCGTAGCTGGTTTGCGAGCTGTAGCTGCCGACGAAGTTCGCGACTGGCGGACCTTGCGGGCCGACAGGGCCTTGCGGGCCGGAGGGGCCGGTGAGACCAGTCGTGCCTTGCGAGCCGGGGATACCGGCGGCCCCAGACGGACCGGTGGGGCCCGTGGCGCCGGGAGCTCCTGCAGCGGCGAAGAGGGACCACTGTCCGGGGCTCTGATCAGGAGTGTTTCCGACGTTTGAGTTAACGAGCGAGACGTAGCCCGAGCCGTTGAAGATGATGGCGTCGGCGAGGGCGTAGTTGTGGGAGGAGCTGTAGGCTCCCCGTGGGGTGAGGCCCACCGGTCCGGCGGGGCCGGTCGGTCCCATGGATCCCTGCGGACCCGTAGATCCCGCCAAGCCGGGAGCACCTTGCGCGCCCGCCTGCCCGGGAAGGCCTTGCAGCCCTTGCGGACCGACGTCGCCGTGGCTGCCCTGCGGACCGGTGAGGCCCTGCGCGCCGGCGGGACCCTGGACGCCGATGGGGCCTGCCGGACCGGCGGGGCCTGGCAGGCCGACGAGGCCCTGATAGCCCATGGAGCCGGTAAGGCCGATGGGGCCCTGCGGACCGATGGGGCCGGTGGGGCCCTGCGTGGCGAGGACGCCCCAGCTTTGGGGCGTGATGTCGGGTGCGTTGCCGCGGTTGGAGGCAGTCAGCGACGTGTAGGTGATGCCCTGCCAGAGAACGATGTCGCCGAGGGCGTAGTTGGTGATGGAGTGGTAGGGGCCCTGGTAGGTGAGACCGGGCAGACCCTGCGGGCCGGCGACCCCGGTGAGACCAATGGGGCCCTGCGGACCGACGACGCCGGGATTGCCCTGGAGCCCGGTCGGTCCTGCCGGACCGGCAGCTCCGGTGGCTCCCTGCGGGCCGGCGAGGGCGGAGGCGAGCAGACCCCATGCGGTGGGAACGAGGCCGGGAGTGTTGCCGTGATTCGAGGCCAGGAGCGAGACGAAGGAGGAGCCATTGTACTGGGTGATGTCGCCGAGAGCGTAGTTGGTTTGCGGGATGTAGGTGCCCTGGTAGGTGAGGCTTTGGGACGTGGTGCTCGTGCTGATCGTGCTTTGGCCGGCAGCGGCAAGCAGGCCCCAGGCAGAGGTGGCGAGGCCTGGAGTGTTGCCGCGATTGCCGGCGAGCAGCGAGATATAGGAAGAGCCGAGGTACTGGACGATATCACCGGAGGCATAGCCGGTGGTGAGGGAGAAGACGCCCTGATAAGCGAGGGTCTGGGTCGACGACGTGGTGGAAGCGCCGTTCTGGCCGGCGGCGGCGAGCAGGCCCCAAAAGGCGGCGGAGAGGCCGGGGGTATTGCCTTTGTTGGCGGCGGCGATTGAGAGATAGGAGGAGCCGGCGTAGGTGACGACGGCGTTGGCGGGGTAGGTGGCGAGAGAGCTCCAGAGGCCTTGATAGTTCATGACGGCTGCGGGGCCCTGTGGGCCGATGAGGCCGGTGGCGCCTTGCGGGCCAGCGGGACCGGTGGCGCCTTGTGGACCTGCGGGACCCTGCGGGCCAGCAGGACCTTGCGGACCGATGGTACCGGCGCCGCTGCTGCTAGTGGCGAGGGTGATGTCGAGCTCGGCGGGGTGGCTGGTGAGGTCGTTTTCTTTGGAGTCGAACTGGAGGGCGGCGGTGCCGGCAGAGAGGGCGAGGCCGAAGTTGGCGGCGGGGGTGGTGAGCCAGCCCTGAACCGAACTTGTAACGTCGATGGTGACGTATTGGCCGGCAGCCGAGACCTGGGTAACGGCGATGCTGGCGCCGAGAGAAGGGGCGGCGCCGGCGGTGACGCTGTACTCGCCCCAGGTGGAGGTAACGGGCGAAAGGGAGAGGAGACCGGGGGTGTCGGCGCGGTTGACGAAGAGGCGGAGGGTGGCGCGGGAGACTTGGGAGGCGGTGGTGCCGGTGGGGAGCGGGGAGAGATCGAACTGGAGGAGCGAGGTGAAGCCGTTGCCGACGGCGAGGTTGGTGAGGGTGCCGAAGTTGACGGCGGGCTGGGCGGGGGAGAGGTGGGCGTCGGCGATGAGGGTGGCGGTGGTGGCGTGGGCGGTTGTGACCACGACGAAGAGCAGCAAGAGGCTGAGGGCGAGAGGGCTGAAGGGTGATCGTCGACAGCGTGTGCGTGGTTGCGCTCCGCGCTGTCTGCGGGACATCTTTCTCTCCTCATGCGATCAAGACGGAACGTGCGCGTCCTGAGAGACAGAGTAGGGGCGTACGGGGCGGGTGGGAATGGCTCAGAGGTGGGAGTAGGTGACGCGTGGGGCTGAGGCATGCTGCGCGCTGCGTTGCTTCATCACCACTCGGCGATCAAGGCGTGTTGGATGATTGTTCCTGATGAGGGGGGGCCGGTAGAGAAGCAGGTTCCTCGCTACGCTCGAAATGACAATGAAGCTTGGTCGGGATGACGCCTTGAGGGAGTTGCGTCGCGCTTCGGTTGAGAGGGTGACCGAGGCCGGGTGTTCTCTTTCGCGGGGAGGGTGCATCCGAGTAGAGTGGCATTCTGCGACCCTTTTGGGCGCGATGCTTTGATAGTGGAGAGGGTGTGTATGAGTGTGACGAATCAGCCTGGGCAGCATCCGCGGCCTGAGACCCTGGTGAATGTACCGAAGCTGCTGACGGCGTATTACGCGCTGCATCCGGATACGGGTGTGGCGGCGGAGCGGGTGAGCTTTGGGACGTCGGGGCATCGTGGGAGTTCGCTCGCGACGAGCTTTAATGAGGACCATATTGCGGCGATCACGCAGGCCATCTGCGAGTACAGAAAGGATCAAGGGACAACGGGACCGCTGTTTCTGGCGCAGGATACGCATGCGCTGAGCGAGCCGGCGTTTGCGACCGCGCTCGAGATCTTGGCGGGGAATGGTGTAGCGGTGAAGATCGATGGGGAGATGGGGTATACGCCGACGCCGGTGCTCTCGCACGCGATCCTGACGTACAACGTGGGGCGGACGGGTGGGCTGGCGGACGGGATCGTAATTACGCCGTCGCACAATCCGCCGGAGGATGGCGGGTTCAAGTACAACCCGCCGAGTGGCGGACCGGCGGATACGACGGCAACGAAATGGATCGAGAACCACGCGAATGCGCTGATTGCGTCCGGGGTGAACGGAAGCGAGATCAAGCGGATGCCGTACCCGCGGGCGCTGGCAGCGGGCACGACCGAGAAGCACGACTACATCACGAGCTATATCGAGGACCTGGGGAGCGTGATCGACTTCCCGGCTATTGCGGCGTCGGGGCTGAAGCTGGCGGTGGATCCGCTGGGCGGGGCGGGGGTGGCGTACTGGCCGCGGATTGCGGAGCGATGGAAGCTGCCGCTTGAGGTGTTGAACAAGTACGTGGACCCGACGTTTCGGTTTATGACGTGTGACTGGGATGGGCGAATTCGGATGGACTGCTCGAGCCCGTTTGCGATGGCGTCGATGATTGCGAACAAGGACCGGTATGACGTGAGCTGGGCGTGCGATACGGACCATGACCGGCACGGGATTGTGACGCGGACGACGGGGCTGCTGAATCCGAACCACTACCTGGCGGTGTCGATCCAGTATCTGTTTACGCATCGGCCGGAGTGGTCGGAGACGGTCGGGATCGGGAAGACGCTGGTGTCGTCGTCGATCATTGATCGGGTGGCGCAGGGGCTCCGGCGGCCGATGCTGGAGGTGCCGGTGGGCTTCAAGTGGTTTGTGGATGGACTGATGGATGGGACGCTGGGATTTGTGGGCGAGGAGTCGGCCGGGGCGACGTTTCTGCGGCGGAACGGGAAGGTGTGGACGACGGATAAGGATGGCTTGATCATGGGTCTGCTGGCGGCGGAGATGACGGCGACGACGGGCAAAGATCCGGGGCTGCTGTATGGCGAGCTGACGGCGAAGTATGGCGACCCGGTGTATCAGCGGATCGATGCGAAGGCGACGAAGGAGCAGAAGGCGAAGCTCGGAAAGCTGGCGGCGAGTGAGGTGACGGCGAAGACGCTGGCGGGGGAGGCGATTACGGGTGTTCTGACGGAGGCTCCGGGGAACAAGGCGGCGATTGGCGGGCTGAAGGTGACGACGGCGGATGGATGGTTTGCGGCGCGGCCCTCGGGGACGGAGGACGTGTACAAGATTTATGCCGAGAGCTTCAAGGGGGCGGAGCAGCTGAAGGCGATTCAGACGGAGGCGCAGACGCTGGTGGATGGGGCGATCGGGTAGGCGGACTCAGGTGACTCGGACATGAGTCAAAGGGCATATTGACTTCCCTTACGAGGAGGCGAAGGATTGAGGGTGGAGCTGTTGACCGACCTATGAAGAGTTCGACGATGATGCCACCTGAAACCCTTTTGACCACCACTTCGGATGCTGTTTCGAGTAAGCCGCTGACGACGAATAAGCACCTGATCCGCTGGGTGGAGAAGATGGCGGAGTTGACACAGCCGGAGCGAATCCACTGGATAGATGGATCGCAGTCAGAGTACGAGATGCTGTGCGATCGGCTGGTGGAGGTGGGGACGTTTACCAGGCTAAATCCGGAGTTGTGGCCGGGATGCTTCTATGCGCGGTCGGCGCCGAACGATGTGGCGCGGGTGGAGGATCGGACGTTCATCTGTTCGCTGAGCAAGGATGCGGCGGGACCGACAAACAACTGGGAAGATCCGTTTGCAATGCGGAAGAAGCTGAAGCAGCTATTTCGCGGGGCGATGCGGGGGCGGGTGATGTATGTGCTGCCGTACTCGATGGGGCCAGTGAGCAGCCCGATGAGCCAGATCGGGGTGCAGCTGACGGACTCGGCGTATGCGGTGGTGAATATGCGGATTATGGCGCGGATTGGCGCGCCGGTGTTCGCGGAGATCGACAAGGACGAGAAGCGGGTGGTGCCGTGCATGCACACGGTAGGTGCGCCGCTCATGCCGGGCGAGCAGGATGTGGCGTGGCCGTGCAATGAGCTGAAGTACATCGTTCATTTTCCGGAGACACGGGAGATCTGGAGCTATGGCTCGGGGTACGGCGGAAACTCGCTGCTGGGGAAGAAGTGCTTTGCGCTGCGGATTGCCTCGAACATTGCGCGCGATGAGGGATGGATGGCGGAGCACATGCTGATTGTGGGTGTGGAGTCGCCGAAGGACGAGCAGGGCAAGAGCGAGAAGACGTATGTGGCAGCCGCGTTTCCGTCGGCGTGCGGCAAGACGAACTTCGCGATGATGATTCCGCCGGCTGGTTTTGACGGCTGGAAAGTTTGGACGGTGGGGGACGATATTGCGTGGATCAAGCCGGACGCGAATGGGCAGCTGCGGGCGATCAATCCGGAGGCAGGGTTCTTTGGGGTGGCTCCAGGGACGAGTGCGCGGACGAATCCGAACGCGATGGCGACGTTGAAGCGGAACACGATCTTTACCAATGTGGCGCTGACGCCTGAAGGTGGCGTGTGGTGGGAAGGCATGACGGAGGTACCGCCCGCGGAGTGCCTGGACTGGCGCGGAAACGTGTGGACGCCCGAGATTGCGAAGGGGACGGGCGCCACGGCGGCGCATCCGAATGGACGATTTACAGCGCCGGCGGCGCAGTGTCCGACCATCGACCCGGCGTGGGAAGATCCGACCGGGGTGCCGATCGCGGCCTTTCTGTTTGGCGGGCGACGATCGACGACGATGCCTTTGGTGGCGGAGAGTTTTAACTGGTCGGGCGGCGTGTATGCCGGGGCGACGATGGGATCGGAGACGACAGCAGCGGCCGGCGGAGCGCTAGGCAAGGTGCGGCGCGATCCGATGGCGATGCTTCCTTTCTGCGGGTACCACATGGCGGATTATTTTCGGCATTGGATCCGAATGCAGCGAGCGCTGACGAAGACGCCGAGGATCTTCACGGTGAACTGGTTTCGGAAGGATGCGGAGGGCAGGTTTGTGTGGCCGGGCTACTCGGAGAACATGCGGGTACTGGCGTGGGTGGTAGACCGGGTGCGCGGACGGGTGGCGGCTCGGGAGACACCAATTGGCTGGACACCCTACTTTGAGGATATGCGGTGGGAGGGGATGAAGTTCCCTGCTGATCGATTTGCGGAGCTGGAGCAGGTGGACCGGGAGCAGTGGAAGGCTGAGGTGATGGGGCACGAGGAGCTGTTTCTGAAGCTGCATGACCATCTGCCGCCGGAGATGATCTACGAACGGGAGCTGCTCATATGCCGGTTGTAAGAGTACGGATAACATTCGTGCGGGAAGGGCCTCTTTTTGCACAGCGGCGGTTGACAGGCAACCCTCGACACGATAACTTAGGGGAGTGGCAGGACTCCCTTCGGGTTGAGTCAGTCATAACGAAGTCCACCCACTTCGTTGCTTTATAAGGAATACCCACGCATCAGCCCCCACCGCGCTGCGTGGGTTTCCTCTTTAACAACTCATTTTGAGGGTTTTAGAGAGTTGTTTGTGACAGCTTGTGCTTTTGACGCGAAAAATGGCCCTTCACCGAGGTGAAGGGCCGAGTGACGAACGTGGATCCTGTTTAGTGCGCGAATCGGCGGCGAGCCGCGGCGAAGGCGCCAACGCTCCCTGTGAGTAAGAGGACGATGCTGCTTGGCTCAGGCACGGGTGCTACAGGCGGGGCAATCGGCGTGACTGGCGGGCTGGGAGGGATAACGAAGGGGGGTGCGCCACCAAATGCGCCGGGGGCAGGACCGAAGACGGGGTAGTATGGCCCGCTCGAAGAGACTTCGGTGTTGGCTGGCGGCCCGTCGTAGGCGGGCGGTGCGTTTTCGGCGAGCAGGGTGTCATCTCCCGGGGCGGCGTCGAGGTCAACGGGGCCGCCCATGGCCATCTCAGAGACGAACTCATCGGGAGCCATGCGGGCGTCGAGCACCTGGGGCGTGGGATCAACCGGAAGCTCGCCGCAGAGGAGGTCAAACTTCTTTAACATCTGTGCCGGTGTGAGGTGAGGCCGAACGCTTGAGACGCGGGTGGGCATCGGGTGCGGTGTAGCCGGCGTCGTAAGCTGAACGAGCTTGCGATGAGCGTAGGCTCGGGCGCGGTGCTTGGCTGCGAGGAGTTTCTGCGTGCTGGCCTTATCAGCCAGAGCTTTCTTGTAATCTGCCAGCCATTTCTGGCAGTCAGTGGAGGCGCTAACTCCGCGGGCGGTCGTCACGATCAAGGCAAAGATCAACAAAAGAAACAAGGGCTTACGCATCTGGTCACCTATACGAGTGGCTATCTGCATGGGATAGTAGCATTTGCCGGGCCAAAGTCTACGCAAAAGAATGCGGGGTAAAGTGCAAGAAAACTAAGACATCTGCTTGACGCGCATCGGTGCTGTTCCTGCAGACTTCGCAACTTTTTGCAGGTAAGGAATGAAGTCTATTCCAAATTTGCCGAGACAACCTCTTGCTGTTCCTGCGTAAATGGCGGCAGTGTTGGAGTTGGCTGTCTCCCGTTCGAGGCGGGAGGGGTCGAGATCGTTAACCTCTGCTGCATGGGAGGTGTATCGGCCGAACTGCCATAGACTTTAGGAATGCCTTTGATTGAGACGGCGACAGGGGCCGGATCGGGAGAACCTGTCGCCAAGCCGAAACAGGAGACCGGATTTGCGCCGCTCGGGATTGTTCTGTTTCGCGATCGCTGGATCGCATCAACGATCTCCTCGGTAGGCACGTGGATGCAGGATACAGCGGGTACGTGGCTGATGACGGTCCTGACCGCCAGCCCTCTGCTGATTGCGCTGATGCAAACGGTAGCAAGCCTGCCGGTTCTGCTGCTGGGCCTGTTAGCTGGCGCGACTGCGGACATCTTCGACCGACGACGGCTGTTGATCTTCTGGCAGATATGGATGCTGGTGAGTGTCGCGGTGCTGGCGGTACTGACCTTTCTGGGACATATCTCGCCGTGGACGCTGCTGGCGTTCACGTTTCTGCTGAATGTCGGGTCGGCGATGAACAATCCGGCGTGGCAGGCGATTGTGCCGGAGCTGGTGCCGCGCGAGCTGATTCCGGACACGGTATCGCTGAACGCGGCGAGTAATAACCTGGCACGAGCGCTGGGGCCGGCGCTGGGCGGGCTAATGGTGGCGGGGTTCAGCCGGGTGCATACCGGGGCAGGATCGGTGTTCTTTCTGAACGCGCTGTCGTTTGCGGGTGTGATCTGGGTGCTGGTGCAATGGAAGCGAACGCCTTTGTTCAAGAGTGCGCTGCCCGCGGAGCGGATTGCCGGGTCGATCCGGTCGGGGCTGCGGTATGTGCGGTACTCGCCGACGCTGCAGTCGTCGCTGATTCGGGCGTTTACATTTACGTTCTTCGTCTCGGGAATCTGGTCGCTGCTGGCGGTGGTTGCAAAACGAGATCTGCGGGCCGGGGCGTTGGGATACGGAGTTCTGAACGGCTCGCTGGGTGTGGGCGCGGTGGTGGCGGCGACGCAGCTGCCAAAGATTCGGAAGCGATTTACGGCGGATACGATCCTGGCGGCCTCTACGGTGTACCAGGCGCTGACCCTGATGGCGCTGGCGCTGGTGCATACGCCGTGGGTGGTGATTCCGATGCTGCTGGTATCAGGCTTTGCCTGGACGAGCACGATGTCGCAGCTGAACGTGAGTGTGCAGCTGGCGGTGCCGGCGTGGGTGCAGGCGCGGGCGCTGGGAACGTATCTTATGACGTTCCAGGGGGGAATGGCACTGGGATCGATTACCTGGGGGTTTGTTGCTGAACACCGATCGACGAGTGCAGCGCTGCTGGCTGCGGGCGCGGGTCTGTTCATCACGTTTCCGATGGTGAGGCGATTCCACATTCTGCAGGGTGCCGTGCCGGACCATACACCGTACGTGTTTCGGCGACCCGCACCTGAGCTGGCGGCGGTTCCGGGCATGACGGAGAACGATCCGAGTGAAGGTCCGGTTCGGATAACAGTCGAGTATCACGTGCCGATGACACGGTACACGGAGTTTACGCACGCCATCTACGAGCTACGCGGAGTGCGGATGCGGGATGGAGCAATGCGGTGGGGGATCTTCCGGGAGGCGGAGAACCCCGAGCATCTGATTGAGTCGTTCGTGATGGAGTCTTGGCTGGAGTATCTGCGATCGCGAGAGCGGGCGACGGCGGCAGATACGATCATTCGCGATCGGGTGTATGCAATGCACGATGGTCCGGGGCGGCCACGGGTCTCGCAGCAGATCTATGTGCGTGAGATTACGTCGGGAATTTAGTCGGTCTCACATATGTTGGCGGAGCAAAGCATGGCCTGCAGGAACGTAGTTAGGCATTTGCTTGTCCTTTCTGCTGCACTTTGGTGCAGTGTGTCTCGTCACAAGGCGACGAGGTACTTCCAGAACGTTACCGGGTAAGTCGATCTAGAAAGACAGTTGAGACGGGTAGCGACAACATTAGAAAGCATTGAGATTGGCCGTCAGGATGCAAGAAGGATGGCATCAGCAAGCCGTATACGTCAGAGACGAGTGTCTCCGTTGTTCCGGAGCCTGCAGTTCAGTTCTGCTGCGGGATTCGGATTACAGCAGCTAGCGTGTTCGGCTGAGTGACAGGCTGAGGGACATTCTTCGGACTGCGGGTGAGCTTCAGGAGCAGTACCGGAGCAACGAAGTTGTACAAAGAAGCAGAGGTTTGGAGGGCGGAGCGCAAGCTCCTCCCTCCTATTTTTCTAGAGGCCTATGCTTCACGACTCCTGTGGGTCGGGGCCGCGAGTCGGTGCGGGTGGCGGCGCGATCTTGACGGCGTTGCCTGTGCGGGCGGCCTCATAAAGAGCATCCAGAATGCGTTGATCGTGCAGACCTTCTTCACCAGGTGTGTGGGGCTGGAGGTTCTTCTGAACGCAAAGCGCCATATGGTCCATCTCGAGGGCGAACTGGTCCTTCTCCTCGATGGAGGGTTCGGAGAGAACATTGTGACCATCTTCGGTTTTGTTGGTCTTCAGTTTTAGACCTGTGTAGGCAAAGGCAGGGCTGAGCTCCGCCCAGGCCTTCTCCCCCTCGACGCGAAGAAACTGTGTGCGGTGGACGCCGTAGCCGGTGGTGCAGCTGGCGATAAGACCGCTCGGAAACCGGAGCGTGAAGCCGCAGGTCTCCTCCACCTCACGGAAGCGGGGATCTTCTTTGGGCTGCGTAGTGAAAGCAACGGCCTCGGACGGCTCTTCGTTGGTGAGGAAGCGGGCAGCGTTGAAGCAGTAGATGCCGACGTCAGGCAGGCAGCCGCCGCCGGCGAGAGCTAGCTTTTGCCGCCACTGCGAGGGGTCGCCCTGATTTTGGCCATTGGTAGCGACGAAGCTTCTAATGGTGCCGAGCTTGCCGTCTTTGATCATCTTGATGATTTGCCGGTTCATCGGCTCGTACTGCTGACGGTAGGCGATCATGAGCTTGACGTTGGCGGCCTTGCAGGCGGCGATCATGCGCTCGCAGTCCTTGACGTTGGTGGCCATGGGTTTTTCGCAGAGGATATGCTTGCCGGCCTTGGCGCCGCGGAGAACGAACTCGGCGTGCATGCTGTTGGGAAGGACGATGTAGATGACCTGAACGTCGGGATTCTGCGCAAGCTGCTCGTAGGTCTTGTAGTCATAGAGGCTGCGGTCCGGGATGCCGTACTGGCCAGCGATCTTGCGGGACTTCTCGCGATCGCCGCTGACGAGTGCGGTGACGCGGCAGTACTTACTCTTGGCAAATGCGGGAAGGATCTGGTTGAGAGCCAAGGTGCCGAGGCCGACAACGGCGAAGCCGGTGCGCTGCGATGGAGCTTCAAAGGGACCAGGAGTCTTCTCCGGAGCCTCTGTCGCGGCGTGAAGCTGAGAGAGTTCGACGGCTTCCTGGGCGTTCGGTTTGCTGGAGGAGCTGCTCTCCTGTGCGATAGCCAGCGGGGCGAGGCCGGCCGCTGCCAGAGCGGTTGTAGCGTCACGCAGAAAGGTTCGCCGGGAGTGCGCCGGTTCGCTGGAGAGTTCAGGATCAGGGGAGGTGAAGAAGCTCATGCGGGTGTGGATGCCAGAGGGGAATGGCAGGGATGTTCCCTGGACGCGATCGCTGTTGCGAGATGAAGCATTCGCACCGGTAACTCGGAAGTGAGTACCCTTTCCCGTTAGTTACCTGGCAGGAGTACCACAGGTAAGTCTCGATTCGTACCGTGACCTGATGGAGAACGTTTCGTGATGATCACTTTTCCTTCCGAAAGAGCAAACTTGTTCTACCAGAGTGATCAAGTGAGACGAGAAGCGCGAGAATCCTGGGTTTTCCAGGTTTCAGGAACAAGCAACTGTTTGGCCAGCGAGCTGCTATCTCCTAAGCAGCAGAACGATGACGAACTTGCCGAGCTCGAACGATGTACCCATCCCAGGATTGTGGAGAAATCTAACGATTGGATAGAGAGCAGCCGAAGTGCTGCGTTGCGAATATCCTCCTATACAGCGAAGGGCCGGCAGTGATGCCGGCCCTCCCTGTTTCCTGAGAAAAGTACTGCAACGTTCGCTTCAGAGTGTTCCTAGCGCAAGTTTCCAAAAGCGACATCGAGCAGGGTCTTCTCTTCAAGTTCATGCGCCTTCGCCGAACCCGTTGCAGGGCTGGCCGTGGCGCTTCGCTTGACGGAGAGGACGGCGCGATCGCGTGCGAGACGGCGAAGGAGTGGCATGACGTAGAAGTGCGCGCCCATGTTGGCTGGCTCTTCCTGAACCCAGACGATCTCAGACGCGCCAGGGTGCTGGTCAAGTGCAGCCTGAAGCTCTTCGGCTGGCCAGGGATAGAGCTGTTCGAGAAAGATGATCCCCACTGACGTATCTTTGCGCTTCTCACGTTCAACGCGGAGGTTATGGCCGATCTTGCCGGAGCAGACGAGCAGACGCCGGGGATTCTGAGCTGAGGTGTCGGGCAGAACGTTCTGGAAGCCGTCGACCGCGAAGGCGGCAAGAGACGAGCTAGCGTCAGGGTGCCGGAGCATGCTCTTAGGGGTAAAGACGATGAGGGGCTTGCGCCATGGGCGCATGACCTGGCGGCGGAGAAGGTGGAAGTGCTGCGCGGCAGTAGACGGTTGGCAGATCTGCATGTTGTCGTTGGCGCAGAGCTGGAGGTAGCGTTCCATGCGGGCGGAGGAGTGCTCGGGGCCCTGACCCTCATAGCCGTGAGGAAGGAGCATGACGACTCCGGAGAGCAGACCCCATTTGGCTTCGCTGGCGGCGATGAACTGATCGATGATGATCTGAGCGCCGTTGGCAAAGTCGCCGAACTGGGCCTCCCAGAGTACGAGGGCTTCGGGATAATCGCGGGCGAAGCCGTACTCGAAGCCGAGGACGCCGGCTTCAGAGAGGAGCGAGTTATAGACCTCGAAGCGTGCCTGCTTGTCAGAGAGATGCTGAAGCGGGAAAAACTTGCGCTCGGTCTCGATATCGACCATGACGGAGTGGCGCTGATTGAAGGTGCCGCGTTCTGAGTCCTGGCCAGTAAGGCGGACGGGAGTTCCCTGCTGGAGGAGAGAGGCAAAGGCAACGAGCTCGGCCATTCCGTAGTCGAAGGGGCGCTTGCCTTCGCCCATCTCGGCGCGCTGCTCGAAGAGTTTCTTGACCTTGGCGTGAATGTTGAAGTCCGCGGGGTAACGGATCAAGCCCTGAACGAGGGCGTTGATCTGATCTGCGGGAAGGCCGGTCGTGACTTCATCGGACGGCTGAAGCTCGCCGCCATGGTATGGCGCCCAATACTCCGGGAGTTTGGAGAGATGCGGAATGTGATCGGCCGTGGTGGCGATCTTCTGCTGCTCGAGAAACTCCTGCTGAACGGCAGTAATCTCCGGCCTGGGGTCCACGCCGATCTGTTCGGCGTAGAGCTCGGAGAGCGGCTTGCGATCCCTGATGAGGGCGTAACGCCGCGGCTGGGTGACGGTTGGATCGTCGACCTCGGAGTGGCCATGTCGCCGGTAGCCGACAAGATCGACCACGATGTCCGAGTGGAAGACGGCACGGTAGTCGGCGGCAAGCGCCGCGAGGCGAACGACGGCGTCGGGATCTTCGGCGTTGACGTGGAAGATGGGGATGGGCAGGCGCTTGGCGAGATCGGTGGAGAAACGCGAAGAGTTGGACTCCTCCGGGACGGCGGTGAAGCCGAGGAGATTGTTGACGATGATGTGGACGGTTCCGCCGACGTTATAGCCGGGTAGAGTGGCCATGTTGAGAACTTCGGCGACGATTCCCTGCCCGGCGAACGCGGCGTCGCCGTGAATGATGACGGGGAGGACCTTTTGCTTGCCCTCTTTACCGAGGCGCTCCTGCTTCGCGCGGGCTCGGCCAAGTACGACGGGGTCGACGGCCTCAAGATGCGAGGGATTGGACGCGAGATGGAGCGAGATGCCCTGGCCGTTGAGAGCCTTGTAGGTTCCAGTGGCGCCGATGTGATATTTGACGTCACCACCACCGAGAGTAGAACGGGGATCGACGTCTTCGAATTTAGTGAAGATCTCGGACGCGAGGCGGCCAATGGTGTTGACCATGACGTTGAGGCGACCGCGATGACTCATGGCGATCATGCCTTTTGTAACGCCAATGGTTGCAGATGTGTCTAGAAGCTGATCGAGGAAGGGGATAAGCGCGGTGAGACCTTCGAGGGAGAAGCGCTTGGTGCCGAGATAGCGGGCCTGAATGACCTGCTCGAAGACGTCGGCACGGATGAGCTGTGACAGGACGCGGGCCTGGTCGAGCCTGGGCGCAGGCTGCTCGAGTCGCTGTTCGATCCACTGCCGCTGCTCCGGGCTAGGGATGTGCATGAACTCGGCGGCGATGGTGCTGCAGTAGAAGCCGCGGGCCTCTCGAGCGAAGTCACCTTCGGGCGCGGGAGTCGGAAATGGCTCTGGCGGAAGGTACTGGCCGAGCGGGTCGAGCGAGGCCTGGAGATAGCCCCACCGACGGAAGATGTCGAAGACCTGGTCGCGGTCGAGTTGCTGGGGTGTGGAAATGGTTGCGGTGTTGGTGGAAGCGGATGGCCGGGAGCTGGTCCCTACCTTGGTAGGCATTTGGATCCTCGTATGCGGACGCGAGGTGGGGCTCGCGCCTATCTCTATGCTAGACCTTTCGCCGGTGCGACGCACATGCCCCGTTTGGTTCAGCGAAGAAATAGGAGAAAGAGAGGAACCCTGGGACCACCTGCTATGTCAAACAGAGGAAAGGGGTTCCTGATTTGCGAGCTCCACGACGCGGACCGGGTGGGGCGACGCTGCGGGCATGAGAGGGTCCAGCTGCGGTGATTTGGCGCTGGCTTGTAGAGTTGAAGGATGCGCTGGATGCCAGGTCTGCTATTTGCAACGATGACGGTTACGTTCCTTGGGGCGCAGGAGGCTACTCAGGCGGTGACATCGGCAACGGCCCGACCGCTGCCGGACATCGCGGCGCTGATGCATGCGGTAGAGACGAACCAGCGCCAGGATGAGGCGAAGCTGAAGGATTACATCTTCCGGCAGACCCAGACCTTTGACGAGACGGACGGACACGGCGGCGTAAAGAAGCGCGAGGTGCGGGTGTATGACGTCTTCTGGCTACAGGGAGTGCCCGTGCGGAAGATGGTGAGCAAGGATGGGCGTCCGCTTTCTGAGCAGGAGCTGAAGAAGGAGGATGAGCGGATTGATAAAGAGGTGAAAGCTGCAAGAGAGAAGCGTGAAAAGCAGGCCGACAGGGGGAAGGAGACGGATCCACGGGGAGACGAAGAGGTGACGGTCTCACGCATTCTCGAGCTGGGCACCTTTTCCAATGCGCGCAGGGTGCAGATTGCAGGGCGAGACGCAATCGCGGCAGACTATGCAGGAGATCCGAAGGCGAAGACGCGGAATCGGGCTGAAGAGATGATTCGCGACCTCGAAGGAACCGTGTGGGTCGACGAAGAGGATAAGGAACTGGTGAAGACTAAGGGACACTTCCTCCGATCGTTCAAGATCGGCGGCGGCCTGCTCGCAAATATCAAGGAGGGGACGAGCTTTGGAATGGAGCAGCGGAAGGTCAATGCCGAGGTGTGGCTGCCGACTCATTTTGAAGGGCGGGGTGCGGCAAGGCTTCTGCTCTTCCTAAGTTTCAATGGCGATGTGCAGATAGTGGATGAAGACTTCCGTAAGTTCAAGGCGACATCGACACTGCTGCCAGGGGTGAGCGCGGCTGAGGACGAGAAACCATAATGGGCGATGCGGAGATGGAACTCACGCCGGCGGGAGCATTCGAGTTTCTTTTGGGACGATGGACTCTGGACCGGGAGGTGAGCGGGCAGGCTCGGATGGTGGGAGAGCTATGGGTTTCGGCTGTTGGCGAAGGAACGGCGGTCTACGCGGAACGTGCGACGGTGCGTACGGAGGATGGTGCGCGGTTCTCTGGATCGCAGCGATACCTGGTTCGACGATGTGCGGACGGAGTGGTGCTGTGCTTTGCGGGGTCTGGTGCGGTGTTTCAGGAGCTGCGATTTGCCGCGGGCGGGCATGGCAGCTTATGGGCTGAGGCGGTGCATCGCTGCGCGGAGGATGAGTATCTGTCGGCGTATGCTCTGGGGCCAGGACGTGCGTTCATGGTGCGGCACGAGGTGAGCGGACCGCGAAAGGCGTATGTGTCTGTGACGAGGTTTTTCAGTCACGCAGGCTTAGAGTCCGGGGATCGCGACCTCAGACTTAGTTGCAGCGGGGAAAGGAACGGAGACCGGTGAGGGTAACCTTGGGCGAGATATACCAGGGCTGGATGGGCTCTTCGCGAAGGAGAGCGGTAGAAAGATATTTTTTGTTGTCGTCGCAGAAGATGGTGACGACGGTGGCATCTGGGCCGAGGGCCTCCTGCGCGCGGAGGGCGGCGAGAAAGTTGCAACCGGAGGAGATGCCCACGCCGAGGCCGAGCTGAGCGGCCAGTTTCTGTGCCATAAGGATCGAGTCGCCGTCGGACGAGGAGAGGACGTCATCGAGTTCGGAGAGATTGACAATGGCGGGGATGAAGTCGTCGGAGATGCCCTGGATACGGTGCGAGCCGACCTTGTGGCCGGTTGACAGAGTGGGCGATTCTGCGGGTTCGACAGGATGGATCTTGACGGCGGGGTTGCGGCTGCGAAGATAGCGGCCGACGCCCATGACAGTACCGCCAGTGCCGACGCCAGCGACGAAGGCGTCCGGGATGAGGTTGCAGGCGGCGAGTTGCGACCAGATCTCAGGGCCGGTGCCGGAGACGTGAGCCTGGATGTTGGCGTGGTTGGAGAACTGGCAGGGCAGGAAGACGTTTGAGTCCGCGTCCGCGAACTCTTCCGTGAGGCGAATGGCGCCGAGGAAGCCGCCCTGCTCGCGCGAGACGGGGACGACCGTGGCGCCGTAGCCGCGCAGGAGTTGAGCACGCTCGGAGCTCATCCAATCCGGCATGAAGATGGTGACGGGATGCCCGAGGGTGCGGCCGAGAGCGGCGCAAGAGATGCCGGCGTTGCCGCTGGTGGCTTCGGCGATGGTGTCTCCGGGCCGCAGCGCGCCGCTGGTGTAACCATCACGGAGAACCTCGAGGACCATCCGGTCTTTGATGGAGCCGGTGAGATTCATCTGCTCGCACTTGGCGTAGAGAGTTCGGGGGCGCCCCTGGAAGAGGAAGTCGACGGCGAGCAAAGGTGTGTTGCCGATGACGTGGGTCAGGGCTTCGAGGCGTAAGGCGACAGCTGGAGCGAGGGTAGGGGTAACGCTGGACACACCTAAGCTTAGGCTTCCGATTTCGATACAGGAAGTGACAATGAAAGCTGTACTCCGGCCTTTAACCTCTCATTCGAACGTTTTATCGGACTTCGGCAGTACCGCGTTAGGCGACGCGACTGGCGGACCGATATCGTCGTGAGTGAGTACGGGAACTTACACCGTGGGGCGGATTGGATTCCAGTCGATGACAGAGGCAAGAACGATGGAGGTCTGCGTGGCGACGTAGGGTGCAAGCGAGTCAATGACCTGCTCGAGATGAGCGACGTCACGCACCGCGACCTGAACGATAAAGCTCTCGGCCCCGGTCACACGGTGGCATTCGCGAACCTCAGGAACGCGACGAGCGACCGCGGCGAAGCGCTCAAGTTTGTCGCCCGCAATGGTGACCTTGATGAAGGCGCGGAGTGGCAGACCGACAGCGACGGGATCGACCTGAGCGTGATAGCCGCGGATAGTTCCGGAGTCTTCGAGTTTGCGAACGCGTTCGATCACGGCAGGCGTAGAGAGTGAGACGCGGCGACCGAGTTCGGCGAATGGCAGGCGTGCATCGGCCTGAAGTTCTGTAAGGATGGCTGAATCTACGGCATCGAAGCGGGGCTCAAACCTGGGCATGGAGGAGAGGAGAAACGGCAAAGGGGAAGTAGCGTCCGCCACTTCCCCTCTACGAATCCTGATTCTAATCTTGGACTAAGCTTCTTTTGATGAGCTTTCGGTTCAGCGCAGTGGATTAGAGAGGCTGAACGTCGGAAGCCTGCCAGCCCTTGGGTCCCTTGACAACATTGAACTGGACGGCCTGGCCTTCCTGAAGGCTCTTGAAACCATTGGAGTTGATGGCGGAGTAGTGAACGAACACGTCCTCACCGTTCTGGCGGCTGATGAAGCCAAAGCCCTTCGCATCGTTAAACCACTTCACCGTTCCCTGTTCCATGTTGAGAGATTCCTTAAACCTTTGAATTTGCCGCTTGATTCAAATTGGGGTTCTAACAGGTGGAACCTTGCAGAAAACCAAATCTGTTTCTAACGATGTGCCGAGGTTAGCACAGCTTGCAAATATTTTGGTGGAAAAGTTCACGATTTGCTAACGGTTGCACACGTATGTGTGCAAGCAGCGCAGAGGCTACTGTCGCGGCATTGCGAGTGCAGGAAGATGCTGCTGTACGACAGCCTCCGCCCGGGCAAGAACCTGATCCAGAGTGAGATCGGTGGAGTCGATCAGGATGGCATCGGTCGCGGGCTTAAGAGGGGAATCGGCACGCGTACGATCACGAGCATCGCGCTCCTTGAGCTCCTGAAGGATGGCTTGGGAGGTCGGGGCAGCAGGCGATCCGGGAGGACTCTGCTGGAAGCGACGGTTTCCACGAACGCCGGGATCAGCGTCGAGGAAGATCTTCACTTCGGCATCGGGAAAGACAGCTGTACCAATGTCGCGGCCTTCCATGACAACGCCGCCGGACGCACCGAGAAGACGCTGCTGCGCGACCATCCACGTGCGGATGCCAGAGTGAACGGAGATGCGGGAAGCGCCGGCGGTGACATCGGGTTCGCGAACACGGCGAGTGACGTCCGTGCGATCGAGGAAGACGCGATTGCCGTCGCGAGCAGGCTCGAGCGTGATGGAGGTGCGTTTCGTCAGCGCGAGGAGTGGCGCCTCGTCGTCGAAGTCGAGATCGTTCTCGATGGCTTTCAGGGCAAGCGCGCGATACATGGCGCCCGTCTCAAGGTTGAGCAGACCGAAGTGACGCGCGAGGTGGGCGGCAAGCGTCGACTTCCCGGCGCCCGCGGGTCCATCGATCGCGATGACGGGACGGCTGCGAGCCGGGGGGGCGGAGAGATCAGAGGATGGAGGCACGAACGGCATTATGCCTCATCTTCTTTAGGTTTGTACTTGCGCGCGGGCGGTCGCTTGCCCCAGGGTTTGGCATTGCCTTTGAACTTGTCGAAGGTGCTGGCGCCCGGCGCATCGGGAGCAGAGCGAGAGAGCGGCTTCTTGAATGGCTTGCCTGGACCACCGGAAGCAGGACGGGCGCTGAAGGACTTCTTGCCGGCGAATCCTCCCTCGCGTTTGCCGGCAAAGCCGCCTTCGCGACGCGGGGGGAAGCTGCCTCCTTCACGCGGGGTGAAACCTTCCCGGCGAGGAGCAGAGCCTTCCCTTTCCCGGCGAGGCGATGGCCTGGCACTGAAGGAACGTGGACCGGAGAAGCCGCCACTGCGAGGAGTTGGACGATCGCTGCTGAAGCCGCCACGCGCCGGACGGCTGCTTTCTCCGCCACGCGGCGGACGAGGTGTGCGGGGGGCATCGAACTTGCGGAAGGGCGGACCACCGCTGCTGCCCTCAGCATCGCGATCGCGGCTGAAGCGTGGCTTCGGGGTGAACGGAGGCCGACTATCTGAGCCGCCCGAGCGCGGGGAAGAGTCAAAGCTCCGGCGCGGTGGACGGCTGCCGTCGCCTGTGGGGGCCGGGTCCCGACGGAACGGGCGGCGCTCACGGTCGCCGGCGGAACGTTCGGCGTCGAAGGGTTTACGTGGAAAACTGGGCCTTGAGCCAAAGCCAGGCTTGTTGCCAAAGTGGCGGGGCGGACGAGAGTCTCCGGCCGCCGAGTGCGGAGTGAAGTCCCGACGGGAGTCACGTGGCTGAAAACGATCGCTTCCGCCCTCGCGAGGCGCTCGATCCATGCTGGGACGATCGCGGCTAAACGCTGGCCGATCACCGGCAGGCCGATCACGCGTAAAGGCAGGTCGCTCACCAGAGGGGCGGTCACGATTGAAGGCGGGACGGCCGCCACTGACACGGGGACGATCGCCAAAGCCAGGCTTGCCGCCAAAGCCAGGCTTGCGGCCGAAGGCTGGCTTGTTGCCAAACCCAGGCCGGCCGACGAAAGATGCCCGGCGAGCTGGCTCCGGGCGCGAGCCTGCGTCAAGGTCGATGTCCTGGTACTCGGGATTGGAGTCTGCCTGCGGAGCTGCGGCGGCACGATCGGTGCGGGCACGCTTCTCTTCGTCCCATGGCTTGTTGAAGGTAGGCCGGGCGGAATCACCGGCAGAGCGGCTTGGACGGCGATCCGATCTGCTGTCCGGACGAGCGCGGTCGGATGGTGCGCGAAAAGGTTTCGGACGATCTGCCGAGCCGGTCCCGAGTTTGCGCGGCTTGGGAACAAACTTCTTAATACGGGAGCCATCTTCCGCCAGCACGGGAATCTCGCTGGGATCATGCGTGGGCTTTGCCGTCTCGAAGAACGGAAGATCGCCCGCGACGTGGAGGTGATGCTTGCCCTCGATCGTGATGGTCTCTAACTGGCGAGCACCGGAGAGCGCATGGAGAACGTCGCGGACACGGGAGCGCGGAGCGAGCGGTGAAAGGAAAGTCTCGATCTCATCTTCAGTGGCAAGGATGGATAGCCCGAGATAGAGGGAGATGAAGGTGGAGAGCGCCGTGGGCTGGCCGGCGTTGGCACCCGTCTTGATCTGCTTGGTGAAGCGGGTCGTGATGGGCTCCCAGATCGTCGGCTTGTTGCCGGGCTGCGGAACAGGAATCACTCGAAGCTGCTGCCAGAGTTCGGAGAGGGCGCGCAGGACAGCGGCCTCGGTGACTTCCTTGCCGAGGTCCGAGGTCAGCGCATAGGCGCTCTTGGGGCCGTTCTCGAGGAGCAGGGTAAAGGTGTTGGCAGCGAGGGGAGAGACCTTGGTGGGACCGGAGGTAGAAGGTGGCTGCTTCCAGGCTTTGTCGCCACGCAGGGTGAAAATGAAGGGAAAGGCGGCGGCGGAGACGATGAAGTCCGGCGCCTCGGCAGTCGTTGCCGGCAGGCCGAGCAGGTTGAGCGGGACGGCTGAGCCGTCGGCTACCAAGCGCGCGAGCAGGGTGCGGGCAGTCCCGGAAGCGCTGAGCGAAGGGTTTGCATTGGCCGCGCCGAGCGTGGCTTCTACGAAGGTGGGTGCGGGGACACCGGAGAACTGGGGTTTGGCCGCGAAGAGCAGGAGGCCCGCGCGGTTGAGGAACTCGCGAGCGCCGGATTGCGTGAGGATGGCGACGGAGGCAGAAGCCTTGGCAGGCTTGAGATCCAACACTTCGGGATCTGATATGTCGATGCCAGGATGATCTTTGGTGACGTCGGCGTCTGCGTCCGCGGGCGCTGCACTCTGGTCGAGACCGGTCTCAGCAGCTGGGGCATCGAGCCTTATATCTTCAATCCCAGCAGACTCGATTCCGGAGTCAATGCTGTCGTCGATTGGAACCTCGGCGACGGCTGCGCTTTCGGTCTGGGATGTCACCTCATCGCTTCCGGACGGCTCGGCGGCGATCACGGGTCCCGGAGTGTTCTGATGCCAGAGGGCGGAACGTGCGGCGGCGATCTGCGCGACCGAAGGAATCTGCTGGGTGCTCAAGGTGTAGTGCCTTTCAAGGTGCCCGCTAGGGGCGAAAGTCGATCTGGATGATGCGATGGAAGCGGAACGGAAGCGTCGATCTCGCTATGCTTCCGATTGCGGCTTCGGTGGTTCTTTCTGGTTGATGCGGATCCGAACTCTGCTGCGTGGTGCACGTCGCACGCTAAGGGCGTCGTCCTGCTCAGAATCGGCTATAACGAGACGCTCGTTTAACCATACAGGACCAGGAGGAGCTCGCGCGGGCGCACGCGTTTTTAGGTCCGCTGAAAGGCTCGAGCTATATCGCGATGCGAGTAACGAAGAGCGATGGGGCGGCCATGGGGGCAGCTGGTCGGGTGTTCGGTTTGGGAGAGAGCTTCGAGCAGCCAGGCGAGCTTTGAGGGCTCGAGCGGCGTGTTGATCTTGATGGCGGCGTGGCAGGCGATGGAGGCGGCGATGCGGCGGGCACGGGTGCCGGCGTTCTCAACCTGATCGTCGGGTGTCGGCGCAGAGAGGATGTCTTCGAGGGTGAGCTCTAATTCCCTGCCCTCGAGGCCGGTCGGCGCGGCTTTGATGGCGAGGGTGCGCGGTCCGAATGGCTCCGCCTCGAACCCGTTGCGCTCGAGCTCTTCGGCGAGTGACGCGAAGCGGATCATCTGCTCGGGGAGGAGATCGATGAGCAGGGGCATGAGGAGCCGCTGACGCTGCGTGCCTTCGGTGTGGCGCTCGCGAAGGACCTTCTCGAAGAGGATACGTTCGTGCGCGACGTGCTGGTCGATGATCCAGAGACCTTCGTCGTTGGTGGCGAGGATGAAAGAATCGCGCAGCTGACCGAGAGGCTTGAGCGTGGACAGGGCGTTGAGGGTGTCTTCGATCCGCGGGCTGCCGGGGACTGGCGTGCTCGCGAGGGGCTGGTTGGCGTGCGGGTCGGGATAGCCGACGGGGATGGGTGCGGCGTCGAAGGTGAAGCGGCCGGCGAGCGGCGGCAGGGGTGGGGCGGCAAGGGAGAACGGGACGGCGTCTTCGGCGAGAGGGTCCGGATCGGACTGGTGATGGTTGAAGGCCAGGGGGGCACGGCCGGGTTGGTGGAAGGGGTCGGTGATGCCGGAGAGCGGCGGGGCCCCCGGCGCGTAGAGGCCCGGGTCGTCGCGGTGCAGGGTCTCGGAGGCTGGGCTCAGGGGGCGATCGGGATGATGTGCAGGGTGGCGATCGGAGCTGGGCTCGCCAGGAAGGGGGCTGACGTCGATCATCAGGGACGAGCTGAGGTCATGCGGGCCACCGGTGAGGGCGGAGGCAAAGCTGGCTGCGGGACGGGCCTGGATGAGGGCGGCGCGGACGGTGTCGCGCAGGAAGTCATGCACGAAGGCGGGCTGGCGGAAGCGGACCTCGGTCTTGGCGGGGTGGACGTTGACGTCGACCTCTTCGGGGGGCATCTCGAGGAAGAGAAGGACGACGGGAAAGCTGGTGGGCGGGAGGATGTTGCGATACGCCTCGGTGAGCGCGTGGAGGACGAGGCGATCGCGGATGAGGCGACGATTCACGAAGACGTAGATCGAGTTGCGATTGAGCTTCTGCAGCTCGGGTTTTGAGACGAAGCCGGAGATGCGGAGGAAGCCGGGGTCGGGGGCTTCGTAGTCCTCGTCGCGCTTCCAGGGCGGGGGCTCGGGGAGCCCGGCGCGGCGGAAGTCCATCTCGGCGGCGAGCGGGAGCATGAGGGCGGAGGTCTCGCGGCCGAAGATCTGGAAGAGGCGGTCTGAAGACGTGCTGACCGCTGGGGCGATCAGCAAGGCTTGCGTGCTGGTGTGGAGCTCGAAGTGGCGCGACGGGTGGGCGAGGGCGTAATGGGTGACGAGGGCGGCGATGTGGGCGAGCTCGGTCTGCTCGGATTTGAGGAACTTGCGGCGTGCCGGAGTGTTGAAGAAGAGGTCGCGGATGGTGATGGTGGTGCCGACGGGGACGCCGGCGGGGTCGGCGCGCAGCATGTTCCCGCCGGCGATCTCGACCACTGTGCCGGCGTCTTCGGCGGGAGAACCGTCTTCCGCCGCGGCGCGGGTCTCGAGGGTGAGGCGGGCGACCGAGGCGATGGACGGCAGGGCTTCGCCACGGAAGCCGAGGGTCGCGATCGAGAGCAGATCGTCCGAGGTGCGGAGCTTCGAGGTCGCGTGGCGCTCGAAGGCGAGGAGAGCGTCGTCGCGCACCATGCCGTGGCCGTTGTCGGCGATGCGGATGAGTTTGCGGCCGCCGGCTTCGATCTCGATGCGGATGCGGGTGGCGCCGGCGTCGATGGAGTTTTCGAGCAGCTCCTTGACGACCGAGGCGGGACGCTCGACGACCTCGCCGGCGGCGATCTGGTTCGCGACCTGGTCGGAGAGGATGTGGATGCGGCCCATCCCGTGATTGTAGTTGGGCGGCGATCGCACCGCGATCAAGCGGGCCGCGCCATCAATCGCTCAGTCGAGCGATACCTCCTCCCCATCCGTTTGTTGCGCAAAATCTTCGAAGCAAGCGGGTTAGGTCTGGACCAGACCTCCGCCTGCGACGGAGCGGGGCGGCGGTTCCCTGGCGCTTACGGACTGTCATCCCGTCTGCCCGATTCCCTCTTCTTAGGATAGCTAGTCGAGGGAGGTGATTGCGCCATGAATGAATTGATTGCTCATGGTGGCGCTGAGAGTCCGCTCGCTTCTGCCGGCAGGCTTTCACCGGAGCAGGGATTGCTCGTGCATCCTAGAAGCGGAGGCACTATGACGATTCTGTTTGTGCTGATTGCCCTGGCGGCGGGGGCGGCGAATCCGCTGCAAGCGGGCACGAACGCACAGCTGAACAAACAGCTTGGGTCGCCGGTGTGGGCGGCGATCTCGGTGTATGTGACGGGACTGCTGGGGGTGCTGGTGGTGCAGGTGTTTTTGCGGCAGCCGGTGCCGGGAGCGCATGTGGTGACGGCGGTAAAGCCGTGGGCCTGGCTGGGAGGTCTGGTCAGTATTGCGTCAACCGTGGCGGGACTGACGCTGGCGCAGAAGATGGGATCGGGCGTGTTTACCGGTCTGACGCTGACGGCGTCGCTAGTGGCGTCGGTGCTGCTGGATCAGTTTGGGTTGATCGGGTTTGCGCAGAGGTCGGCGTCGCCGACGCGGATGATCGGATGCGGGCTGATGATCGCGGGTGCGTGGATGATCTCGCGGGCGTGAAGATAGGACCTTTCCGCTGCTACGGTCCCATTCCTCGCGGGTAGCGGAAGAATGTTTAGTCTTGCGATCTTCCGCTCTGTGTTGTTTGCCTGCTCAATTGCGTCTCTTGCGATCGGCAGTGACACTTGGAGAGGTCTGTCCATCGCGGCGTCGAACGTATCCTCCCCAGTCACCTTCTGCCTTCTTTCTTTCAACGTCCTCCCAAGTGTCACCTTCTGCGTAGTCTGGATCAAACTGAGCGGAAAGAGGTAACCAACCTCCTGGCAGACATGTCGCGCGCTCCGCGAGCGGGGCCATTTCTTCTAAGGAAGCCCTATCGAGGTAGTAACCCATGAATCCGCTAATGCCGAACAGTTGCTTGAAGGCCCAGCGAATGTCGGAGCCAGATCGCTGGGCTTTGATAAGGCGCATCGATTCGTAGGCAACAAGATCGGCGGGCTGCAATGCTACGTGCTTATCCCACTGCCCGGGAGTGCAGGTAGCCAGACGCGATCCCAGCTCCTGATCTAAGGTCTTTAATAAGTTGAAGGCTCTCACGATGTCTGCTGATAACTCGTTTTGTTCAAAGATTACTGACAGGCGGTGATCTTCCGGTAACTTACGCATGTAAGACGCCAGCATCGCTATACACATCTTGAAGCAGGCGATATACGGATGTCCGAAACGTTCCTGCGCCTCCACGGAAAACAAATGTCGGTAAGAATCAGCATGTATGCCAATACTTGTAACTTGAAGCGCCCCACCACGCTTCTGAAGAGCCCTAAGGAGCCTCTTCGAGTATTGTTGCTGCTTCCTTATATCCCATCCCAAGTACTCTCCATCGCGGGCGTTCAAGGGGGCCGCATGCGACCTCTTAACTCCGCATCTGTGGTTTATTCCTAACCAATTACTCTCCAGCTTCCTGAAAGTTGCCTCGTCCCCCAATAGCCCTGCAACACAATAATTAAGCGGACGGTTCTGGGGCGAATCGTAACTCTCGTCGCAGTAAAACCAAAGCATCGCCATCATTCGCCTTCCAAGCGGAGCGTGACTCAAGCGAGCCGCTACGGCCCAATTAATTCTCCTGCGCCCCATTTTGAGCAACGGGTGGGGTGTCGAGGTCGCCGACCATGTGGAGGCGCATGAAGTTGGTGGCGCCGGAGCGGGTGCTGGTGCCGGCGACGATGCCGACGACCTGTCGCCGGGCGACGCCGGCTTCCCGCTCGAGGATCTCTTCGGCCATGCGGACGAGCCGATCTGTATCCTGCTGGCGCTCGCAGAGGACGGGGTAGGTTCCCCAGAGGAGCATGGCGCGGTTGACCACGGCCTGATACGGGCTGAGCGCGTAGATGGGGGGCTCGGGCCGATACTTCGAGAGCAGGCGGGCGGTGGCGCCGGACTCGGTAAAGATGGCGATGGCGGCGAGATCGAGATCCTGCGTCGAGTGCGCCATACACTCGCAGATGGTCTCGGCGACGGAGAGCCGGGTGCCGCGGGCGCGCTGGGCGCGAGGCGGCGGGTCCATGCGGATCTGCGACTCGGTCTCGCTGACGATGGTGGCCATCATGGCGACGGAGGCGACGGGATAGCGGCCGGAGGCGGACTCGGCCGAGAGCATGACGGAGTCCGAGCCATCGTAGATGGCGTTGGCGACGTCCGATGCTTCGGCGCGGGTTGGACGCGGGTTCTCGACCATGGACTCGAGCATCTGCGTGGCGGTGATGACCGGCTTTCGGAAGTCGGCGGCGCGACGAATGATGTGCTTCTGGATGGCGGGGACCTTCTCGGGCGGCACTTCGACGCCGAGATCGCCGCGCGCGACCATGATGCCGTCGGCGACTTCGAGGATGGAGTCCAGATGCTCGATGGCCTGCGGCTTTTCGAGCTTGGCGATGATCCAGGCGTCGGAGTTGAGGGCGGCGAGGCGCGTCTTGACATGGCGCACATCGTCGGCGGTGCGGACGAACGAGACGGCGATGGTGTCACAGCCCTGGGCGACGGCAAACTCGAGGTCGATCTCGTCCTTCTCCGTGAGCGAGGGAACGTTTACGGCGATGCCCGGAAGATTGATGCCCTTCTTTTCGCCCAGCAGGCCGCCGTTGATGATCTCGCAGACGACGTCTTCGCCCTGCACCTCCACGACGTGGAGTTCGATCAGACCGTCGGAGAGCAGGATGCGGGAGCCGGGCTCGAGGTTTTCGGCGAGTGTGGTGAAGACGGTGCCGACGCGTTCCGCCGTGCCTTCGATGTCGTGCGGGGTGATGGTGATGTGACGGCCGGCGACGAGCTGGACGGGGATGCCGTCCTTGAGGCGGCCGGTACGGATCTTGGGGCCCTGGAGGTCGGCCAGGATGCAGATGGGCTTGCCGAACTCCTCGGCGACGGTGCGCACCATGCGGATGAGCTCGGCCTTCTGCTCGTGGGATCCGTGAGAGAAGTTCAGGCGGGCGACGTCGAGGCCGGCACGAACCAGTTGGCGGAAGATCTCAGGCGAGCTCGAGGCGGGACCAAGGGTTGCGACGATCTTGGCACGGCGGACGCGATCGCGTGCGGGCGTGACAGGCTGCGAGGTCATGGCGGCGGGCTTGATCGAGGCGTCTTGGGGCGGGGCAGTCAGGGGCGTCATGAGTGGGGGGCCAATCTTCCGAAGTGCGTAGCAGTCTGTTGGCGCGCGGGTGATCGATGCGCGCCGAAGGTCATTCTACGCAAAGCGCCGGAAGTTTGGCCTGCGGTCGTCTAGGAGACGGCAGGCGGGACGGCGGGGAGTGATGCGGGAGGGAGCGGGATGGTGTGGCTCGCGCGCAGCTGCGCGTTGAACTCCGCACCGCAGAGAACGCTAAGCGAGGTGAGATAGAGCCAGAAGAGCAGAGCGATGCCGGCGCCGAGGGAGCCGTAGACACGGGAGTAGTTCGCGAAGCGGGTGACGTACAGGCCGAAGACAAGCGTGGAGGCGAACCAGAGGGTGGTAGCCAGCACCGCGCCGGGAAGGGTGGCGCGCCAGGGGAGTCGCAGCGGCGTTCCGAGCTTGTAGAGAAGAGCGATGAGGCCGACGGAGCCTGCGACCGCGACCAGCCAACGCACGCAGATGGCGAAGACGTAGATGGGCCCGCTTTGCTCCGGCGTGCCATGGCCGGCGAGCCAGGCGGCGAGGAAGTGGCCGAAGAGAACCAGCAGGCTGGACGCGGCGAGCGGAAGGAGCGAAAGCGGAACGAGCAGCAGAGCGCGGGCGCGTCGACTCCAGAAGCTCCAGCAGTCTGGCGGCAGGCCATAGGCGCGGCGCAGTCCCTCCATGAAGGTGGCGATGACGCTGGAGGCTCCGAAGACGGAGACGACTACGCCGAGGATGAGGGCGCGGGTGGAGGTGAAGCCCTCCTGCGCGGGAGTGAAGTAGCCCTCGAGCATCGGTGTGACATCGGCGGGCAGGATGCGCTGGACGACGTTGGCGATCTCGTAGCGCATGGGCGCCGTGTCGGGTAGAAGAGGAACGAGGGCGGCGACGACGATCAGTGCGGGAAAGAGGGCGACGATGGCCGAGTAGGCTGCCGACTGCGCGATATTGAGCGCATCATCCTCGAGCGCGTGCGCCAGCGCTCGCTTGAAGAGGGTGGGATGATGCATGAGGGAGCGCATGGCTGACAGGGTATCGCGAGATCTGCGGCGCGGTTAGTTCGGGGCAGTGTTACGCACGCCACTGGGTCAGGAACTGATTGACCGAGCGTGGGTCCATGTGGCGCATGTCGGAGAAGTCCCCGGTGGTTTGGGCGTGGATGATCTTGCCCCGGGCATTGATTACGGCGACCGCGGGAACGCCCTTGTCGATCGGCACGCCGTACTTTGCCGCGAGATCAATGTTCTGGTCCTTGTGGCCGATGTTGACATGCACGACAACGAAGCTCTTCGCGAGAAGGTCAAGATTCGCGGAGTCGTGCAGGTTGATGTCGAGCACCTGGCAATCGCCGCACCAGTCGCCGCCGAAGATGAGAAGAACTCGCTTGTGCTCGCGGGCGGCTTGCCGCAGGCCGGCTGTGACATCCGCCTGGGCCTCCGTGATCTCGGGGTAGATGTGCTTCTTCACGGCGGGCACGGGCGGGGGCGCGACCTGGGCGACCGCGGTCCCAGCCGTAAACGAGAGGGTCAGTGCTGCCACCAGGGCGCGGAGTGCGGGAGAAGTGAAGATGGACTTCATAGGATGACGTTTCCTTTTTCGACGGCAGCGATAGAACGCGTGCACGATCTGTACAGAAGATGCAGGAAAACTGCCAAAAGTACCAACTTTATGGCCTGCCGCATGACCGGGCGAAGAAGCGGGTGGGGGTTAACCCCGGGCGCAGACGGCAGGAACTGTGTCGTATGCTGACGACGATGAGTCTTCGCGTTCTTCTGATTGCCCTGATGGCGCTGCTTTCGGCAGGCGCCCTGGCGCAGACCTCTGAGCCGCCGGTGATGACGCCGAAGCAGCCGAAGCTGCCGCCGGGGCACGAACGTGTGGTGATTCTGTGGCCGGAGGGCGCGCCCGGCGCCCTGGGGAAGGCAGATATCGACGAGCCGCGGCTGTTTGTCTTTCCGGCCAAGGTTGCGGCGACGGAACGAACCGCCATGAAGAGTCCGAGGACGGGCGTGATTGTGATGCCGGGCGGCGCGTATCGGACGCTGATGATGGACAAGGAAGGGGCCTCGGTGGCGCGGTGGCTGAGCCAGCGGGGGGTGGATGCATTTGTGCTGCAGTACCGGCTGGGGCCGAAGTATCACTTTCCCGCGCCGATGCTAGATGGCGCGCGGGCGGTGCGATATGTGCGAAGCCATGCGGCGGAGTTGGGGATCGCGCCCAATAAGGTGGGGGTGTGGGGGTTCTCTGCCGGCGGGCACCTGGCAGGCTGGCTGGCGACGGTCCACGATGACGGGAACCCTCGATCGGCGGACCCGATCGAACGGGTGAGCGACCGGCCGGACTTCGCGATTCTCTCTTATGCGCGATTGAGCATGGATCCGACAATTCCGCGGCCGACCAACCTGGAGGCGTTGATTGGCGATCACCCGTCCGAGCAGACGATGGAGATGATCTCGATTGATCGCCACGTGAACAAAGGGACCTCGCCAAGCTTTATCTTTTCGACCTCCGCGGATGAGACGGTGAACTCACGGACGGCGACGGCCTACTACGACGCGCTGAAGCGGCTGAATCTGCCTGCGGAACTGCACATTTTTGAGCGGGGCGCGCATGGGGTGGGGCTGGGCCTGGGGCTGCAGCACGTGCCGGAGTTGAGCGAGTTGACGGTGCTGGTGGAGAACTGGATGCAGACGCACGGATGGATGGAGGATCGGCCGGATCACCTGTGATACCCCGAACAGGGGATGGCGCAAGAGCGTTCGAGACTCAATTCTGTTACTGTCCTCGACGTGCAAGAACGACGGAAGATGCTTCCTTTCAGTTGCTTCTGGTGCTAGCGTGACGGTAACGAAGAGCGGCTCTGCTTGGTAACGATGCCAGCAGGTGCTTTTCGGGTTGTGGAACTGAGGTGCTGTTTGACTGGCCGCCCTGCGGATCTGCCATCGTGGATGCACGTCGGACGAAGCGCGATCTCCGCGTGTCTGATGGGTGCTGCCGGTTGGTACCTATGGGCTCATGGGACGGTGCCGCACAGCCGCGGGGCGATGACGGGGATGGGCCTGGCGGCGACGAGTTCGCTGCTGCTCTTTCCGTGGCAGGGCCATCAGCGACGCAAACAGGATGGGGAACACCCGGCGCAGGAACGCCTGCGCATTCTGGCATCGGCCGAGACGAGCCTTGATGCCTTTCTGCTGCTTGACGCGGAACGCGATGAGGGCGGATCGATCTCGGATCTGCGGATCAGCTTTTCCAATCGGCATGCCGCAAATCTGCTCGACCGCTTCGATGGGGAGCTGACTGGCCGGACGATCCTGGATGTGATGCCGCAGGTGCTGACGGGCGGCTTGTTTGATCTGCTCTGCCAGGTGGTGAACACCGGTGAACCCTTGCTGGGCGAGACGGAGATGCTGGATCCGCAGGTGCGAGCGACGTGGCTGCGCTACCAGGTGGTGCGGCTCGGCGACGGCGTTGCCATGACGCTGGGAGACATCAGCGATATGAAGGCCTCGGAGCGCCGCTACAAGGAGCTCGGCGAGTTTACGGAGTCGATCTTCGAGAGCGCGCCCTTCAGCATCTTTGCCACGGACCCGGACGGTGTGATCACGGCGATGAATCGCGCGGCCGAGGAGCTCTGCGGATACAGCCGCACCGATCTGGTAGGCAAGGCGCCGCTCACACTGTTGCACGATCGCAAAGAACTGGCGACGCGGGCCAGGGAGCAGAAGCTGCGCACGGATCCATCGCTTGAAGGCTTCGATGTGCTGACGGCGAAGGCGACGCAGGGCGGCCTGGATGAGCAGGAGTGGACGCTGCTCCGGGCTGGCGGCATGCGGGTTCCGATTCACCTGGCGGTACGTGCCCTGAAGCGCGAGACGGGAGATGTCACCGGCTTCGTTGGCATCGCGTTCGATGTCACCGAGCACCGGGCGATGATGGAGTACGTGACTCATCTTGCGACACATGACCAGCTGACTGGCCTGGTCGGCCGGGCGGTGCTGCAGGATCGCATCCGGCAGGCGGTGGAGCGCGCACGGCGGTACGGCACGAAGGTTGCTTTGTTTGTGCTTGATCTGGATCACTTCAAACGCATCAACGACTCACTGGGCCACTGGGCGGGAGACCAGGTTCTGCTGGAGACGGCAGCGCGGCTGCGGCTGGCCGTGCGCAGCTCAGACACGGTAGCCCGCATGGGCGGCGACGAGTTCGTGCTGATGTTGGAAGACCTGACGAACCTCGAGGATGTGGAGCACTGTGCGCACAACGTGATGAAGCGGCTGGTGCCGGAGATGGCGATCGATCAGCATCAGCTGCAGGTGACGGCAAGCATCGGTGTCTGCGTGTTTCCGGATATGGGGACGGATGTGCAGCACCTGCTGAAGTGGGCGGATGCCGCGATGTACTCCGCCAAGGAGAACGGGCGCAACCAGTTCCAACTGTTCCGGACCGAGATGCTGAAGAACAGTGAGGACCGGCTCGCGATGGAACGGGCACTTCGGCATGCCATCGACAGCAACCAACTGGTGCTGCATTACCAGCCGCATGTTTCGCTTACGACGGGCGCGGTGATCGGGATGGAGGCGTTGCTGCGGTGGCAGCATCCCGAGCTTGGACTGCTCATGCCGGCACACTTTATCGGTCTGGCTGAAGAGACCGGGCTGATTCTGCCGCTGGGCGAGTGGGCTGTGCGACAGGCCTGCATGGAAGGCAAGCAGCTGTGTGACGAGCTTGGCATGGATCTGACGCTGTCGGTAAACCTTTCCCCTCGGCAGTTTCAGCAGAAGGATCTAACCGAGACGGTGGAGCGCGCGATCTTGGAGAGCGGTCTTCCAGCGCAGCGTTTAGAGGTCGAGATCACGGAAAACACGCTCATGGTGAACTCAGCCGCGACTTTAGAGAAGCTGCAGCGGCTGCGGGAGCTTGGGGTACGGATTGCGATCGACGACTTCGGAACAGGCTTCTGCAACTTCAAATATCTGCTTGACTACCAGGTGGACCGACTGAAGATTGATCAGCAGTTCGTACGGCAGGCGGCGATCGATCCGAATGCGGCTGCCGTGGTCCGGTCCATCATCGCGATGTCGCACGGGCTGAACATCCGTGTGGTAGCGGAGGGTGTTGAGACCGAGGAGCAGTTCCGCTTCCTGGTGCGGCGACGATGCGACGAGGCTCAGGGATACTTCATCTCGCGGCCGATTCCGGCGAGCGAGTTCGCGGCCGCGGTTCGCACCTGCGGTGCGGTTGCGGCACTTCGCTCCGCGTAGAGCGCCCTGGTGCCGGTCGATCGTCAGACTGTGCTGCGGCGACGGATGAGGTGGTAGATGCCGAGCAGAACCAACGCGCCCAGCAGGGACATGAGAAAGCCGGCGGATTCATCCGGTCCGTAGTGCCCGATGAAGCGGCCAAGGTAGGTGCCGAGAAACGCGCCGGCGATGCCGAGCAGCATGGTGATGAAGATGCCGCCGGGATCTTTGCCGGGCATGATCAACTTTGCGAGTGCGCCAACCACCAGACCAATGACAGCAACGCCGATGAGATGCAGCATAGGGAGATCTCCTGTGGATGTGATCGGGCCCGTTTCAGCGTGAGACCAGACAGTATTGTACGAAGGGAGCTGCCCTGGCCGGCAACTATGTTTTTTTGCCCTTGTTCTTGCGGCCCTTGGACTTGCCTGACGCCTTGCCTGATTTTCCGGAGGTGCTGTGGTCGTCGTCCGGCTTCTTGGTTGCGGGCACGATGGATTCGCGGCGAAGTTCCTGATGCCAGAGCGCGATGCCACCCGTGATTGCGTTTGAGTTGGCGCCGATCACGGTTGCGTCGGGGAGCTTCTTCATCAGCTTTGCGTTCCCGCCGCCAAGCAGGACGTAGTCCGCCACGAAGGCGGCGCGCAGGCGATTGACGACATCGCTGACGGACAGCCGCCAGCGCTTCTTTCCACGGCTCTCAAGGCCGGCAAGGCCGATGTACTCCTCATAGGTTTTGCCGTTCCTGTACGGCAGATGAGCGAGCTCGAGCGGCACGATGTGGCCCTCGTCGATGAGGGCGGATCCGAGGCCGGTGCCGGTACCGAGGAAGAGCATCTTGCCGCCGGTGTAGCCGCCGAGGGCCTGCATGGCAGCGTCGTTGAGGAAGCGGACAGGTTTGGGGAACGCCTTGGCAAAGTCGAAATCGACCCAGCCGCCACCCAGGTTGTGCGGCTCCGCCTTGGGCTGATCGTTGGCCACGGGACCGGGAAAGCCGATCGTGACCGCATCGTAGTTCCAGTCGGAGGTAAGCAAAAGGACCTGCGAGGTCATCTGTTCGGCGGTCAGGGTGGGACCGGAGATGATCTTCAGGGGAACGGGGTTGTCGGTCGATGCTACCTTGATGTGCGTTCCACCGATGTCGATCACAAGAACTTTCATATCGATCTTGGATGCTTGGAACGAGAGGGTACCTACCCCTCCCTGCGCTTTTGATCCAAAGTGTTCAAACGGGACGAGATACGGTCGGACTTCAGCACCGGTACAGGATATGCCTCTTCTGTGGCTGCCGTTTGTTCTGTCTGCTTCTTCCAAAGTACTCGTCCAAGCGTACAACTGCGCCAAGGCGACATCAGCAAGAAGTTCCGCGGGAGGATCTCAGGAGGATCTCCGGGGGGGCTACTTCAACCTGGTTGTGACCGGGCTGTTGCCTGCGCCACCCATGTCGCTGCCAACCGGACGAATCACCAGAAAGAGGACCAGCACCACGATGATGACGCCAATTACGGCGAAGAAGAGTGACGAGCCGCGAGCTTTCTCAGCCTTTGGGGAAGAGGAAGTGCCCTGGGAAGAAGAGGAAACGTCCTGGGAGTTTGTCATGGTAGTGAGGTGACCTCTTCCGTTGCGGCTGATGCATGGTTGTCCGTTGACGTCTCAGGCTGCGAGCGAGTGCGCCGGCGGTGACGTGTTGTCCGGCGCTATGAGACGGGTCTGGGAGGGGGTTGTGGTGGTCTTCATGGGGAGAAGGCTCTTGCGATGACCCAGATACATCCAGGTGCCCAGCAGGATCACCAAGATGGCGATTGCGGAGCCGATGACGATGCCGAGGAAATTAGGGCCTTTTGGCAGGTTGCGATCTTCGGGAGCTGTTGGAAGAGCCATGAGGAGTGTGATGCAGGCCATCCAGGATCGAGGTTCGGTGCTGCTCGTCGTGGCAAGATTACTTTGACTGAGCTTCAGTTCCTTGAGCTTGCCTGAGAGCGCCTGACCGCAGAGGTGCTTCCTCCAGAGCGGGCGAGAGGTCGTTGGGGCGAGTTGGAGGCGGATCTTGGGGACGCTGGTGAACCTTTCCCAAGCAGGTATCCGCCGAGTCTTCGGCTGGCGTCGAAGACGCCGGGAGCGTATGCGCCAGGAATGCGGGTGATGGGGGCGGGGCGGAGTCGTTGGTAGGCGGTAAGCGGGAGGCTCAGGCCGGTGAACGGTCAGTGCGGTTCGCGCTGTCGCGCGAAGACCCACGCACGGCAGGGGCTGTCATGCATGGGGAACCCGCCTTGGGCTTGGTGCTTGATGTGTATCGGCTAGCTGTCCCTCATTGCGAGAGGTTGCTTTGAACGGGACAACCAGCTGCAGCTTGCCCTATGTCCGAGACAGGCCATTTGCCGGAACGGTGAACCTGCCAGATGGTGAGGGTATAGAACTCCCTGAGGACTCCGACCCTGGTTAGTGTGAGTGCCGGATTGCCTACGAGGCGTGTTTGCACCCAGGCATCGTGCATGGGATCGACGAGCAGCGTGAAGTCGCTGTTTAGCTGCGGCAGCTCCGCGTAGTCGAGGATTGAGGATGGTGCGATGCCTGCGCGCCGCCAGTTCGCGAGCAGGTACTGTCCAGCCACATCCACGTTGGCCTGCGAGGGATCGCAATCGTAGACGCGGTCGCTGATGAAGACGTATTGGTGGTCAGGCTCGTAGAGGCGCAGAAAGATGAAGGTGGGCGATTCCGTGACGACGACCTGCCGCTGCGGTGGGAGCTGGGAGGCAAATCGCGCCGGCATAGCAGGATCAGGATAGAGCTCCGAGTAGGGCGCGTTTGTGAAGGCGCGCGCAGCCGTCACAAGCGTTGCCATAAGGATGGTGGGAATGACAGGAGGGTTTCTCCAAGAGGTCTTCGACGCCAGCGCAGCAGAGAGGCGCGTCATTCCTTCCGCGAGAAGAAAGATGGTGGCCAAGCTGACGGGCAGCAGATAACGATCAGAGTAGATCGAAAGACCGCGCTGTGACTTCCCGTACAGGATCAAGTGGGCCGACAGGATGGAGCCAGTGACGACGATGATGGGAAGTCTCGGGAAAGATCGCCACGAAGACTCTGACTCCGCGGGGCGCCCGCGCGATGTGCCCTTGAGCAAGATCACGCCGAGCGGGAGGATAAGGAGAAGCAGTAGCAGAACACGATTGAAGGAGGCGACTCCGAAAATTAAATCTGTCACCGTGGGACGAGTGGTCCAGAATACGTTTCTGGCGACGGAGGTTGTTGCGTGAATGGCATGCCGGCAGAACGGAAGGATGACCCACCCGGAGAGACCGGCGAGGTACAGTGCTGGACGAAGCCGTCGTCGCTTCAGGAGATCGAGGGCTGGCAGCCCTAGTACGAGGGTGGCGCTGTAGACCATGCCCAGAACATGACTGCTGATGAGACAGGCGTGTGCCAGGGCCGTTATGCCAAGCAGGTAGGGAGATGAAGGGATCGTCTCGGCACGCAGGAAGCAGAAGACCACGAAGGCTGTTGCCGCCAGCAGGAGCCCGTAGAAGCGGCCGTTGACTGCCTGCCACAGGGTGACCCTCGACAAGAAGAGGGTTGCGGAGACGGCAATCGCGAAGATGGATGCCGAGTAGTATCGGCGGCCGCTCGTCCAAAGGAAAACGAGGGCAACGATGAAGCCGAGGGTGGAGAACAGCCGAAGGGTGAGGACGCTGAGGCCAACCAAAGCGAACCACAGGTATCCGAGGCTGTAATACAAGGGGCCGCCGCCATCCGCACCGAAGTACCAGCCACGCATCACCGCGTGGAAGGAGTGGGAGAGGAACAACGTGTAGCCGATGCTCTCATCGGCCCAAAGAAGACGGCCGCGGGATCGAACAACGCACAAGAGGAGCAAGAGCAAGGAAGCGAGCGACAGGTAGAGCCAGTCAGAGGCCTGCAATGAAGCGGAAGTCTGAGCAGAGCGCTTCCCGCGGACATCATGAATCATGAGGCCAACTATAACGGAGGATGCTGATGGAAGAGGGGAGACGGCTATCGCGGTGCGAACAGATGATCTGCTAGTCGCTTAACTCTGCGAGAACAAAGAAGCGGGCGGACTCTGAAGAGTCCGCCCGCTTTGCTGCTGTTGTTTGTGGTTTTGCGCGTGTGCGCGGTGGCTGCATAGCAGTGCTTACTCGCTGGCGGCGAGTTCTTCCTGCTCGCCTTCCATGCGCATTTGCTCGAGCTCGCGCTCTTCGGCGTCGTGGGCGTCCTGGACCTCTTGCTGCACGGCGGCTGCCGCTTCCTCGAGCTCTTCGGAGAGTTCGACGTTGCGGTAGTACTCCATGCCCGTACCGGCCGGGATGAGGCGACCGACGATGACGTTTTCCTTGAGGCCACGGAGCGTGTCAATGGAGCCGTTGATGCTGGCTTCGGTGAGCACGCGGGTGGTCTCCTGGAAGCTGGCGGCCGAGATGAAGCTGTCGGTCGAGAGCGAGGCCTTGGTGATGCCGAGCAGAAGCGAGCGGCCGATGGCGGGCTTGCCACCCGTCATGAGGACGCGCTGGTTCTCGGCGTTGAAGCGGAAGCGATCGGTCTGCTGATCGATGAGGAAGGACGTGTCGCCGACTTCTTCGACCTTGACCCAGCGGAGCATCTGCCGAACGATGGTCTCGATGTGCTTATCCGAGATGGCCACACCCTGGAGGCGATAGACCTCCTGGATTTCGTTGACGAGATACTGCTGGAGCGCGCGCTCACCTAGGACTTCCAGGATGTCGTGCGGGTTGCGGGGACCGTCGATGAGGGCATCGCCGGCGCGCAGACGCTCGCCTTCCTGGACGTTGATGTAGACGCCGCGCGGCACGGTGTACTCCTCTTCCTGGCCGTTATCCGCAGTGACGTAGACCTTGCGCTGACCCTTGGCGACATCGCCGAAGCGAACGACACCATCGATCTTCGAGATGATCGCCGGATCGCGGGGCTTGCGTGCCTCGAAGAGCTCGACGACGCGCGGCAGACCGCCGGTGATGTCCTTGGTGCGCGTGGTTTCGCGCGGGATCTTGGCAAGGATGTCGCCGGGGTGAACCTCATCGCCATCCACAATCATGAGATGAGCGCGTGAGGGCATGAGGTACCGCTTGTTGCCGTTGGCCGACTTGATGAGGATGGTCGGCTGCCGCTTTTCGTCGGACGAATCCGCAACGACGAGACGAGAGAGGCCGGTGACCTCATCGACTTCTTCGTTGAGGGTGACGCCTTCCTGCAGGTCCTTGAACTGCACCGTGCCCGCAACCTCAGTGAGGATGGAGAAGGTGTACGGATCCCACTCGCCGAGGGTGTCGCCGAGTTTAACCTGTGCGCCGTCTTCGATCCGGAGCTTGGCGCCATAGACGATGGCGTAGCGCTCCTTTTCACGACCCTTCTCGTCGATGATGGCGATGGAGCCGTTGCGGTTGAAGGCAACGAGACCACCCTCCTTCGAGCGGACAGTGACGAGGTTGATGAAGCGGACGGTGCCGGCGTTCTTGGCTTCAAGATGCGACGCATCCTGCACGCGGGAGGCGGTGCCACCGACGTGGAAGGTACGCATGGTGAGCTGGGTGCCGGGCTCGCCGATGGACTGCGCCGCGATGACGCCGACGGCTTCGCCCATCTCGACCATCTTGCCGGAGCCGAGGTTACGGCCGTAGCAGAGGATGCAGCCGCCGCGCTTGGATTCGCAGGTGAGGACGGAGCGAATCTTGACGCGCTCGATACCAGCGGCCTGGACGGCGGAGGCGAGATCTTCGTCGATCTCCTGGTTGACGTCGACGATGGTCTTGCCTTCGAAGTCCTTGAGCTTCTCGAGCGAGACGCGGCCGATGATGCGGTCGCGCAGGGGCTCGATGGTCTCACCGGCTTCGATGATCGGCATGACGTAGATGCCTTCGTTGGTGCCGCAATCGTTCTGCGAGATGATGACATCCTGCGCGACGTCGACGAGACGACGCGTGAGATAGCCAGAGTCGGCCGTCTTGAGAGCGGTGTCGGCCAGACCCTTGCGAGCGCCGTGGGTCGAGATGAAGTACTCGAGTACGGTGAGGCCTTCACGGAAGTTCGCCTTAATGGGCGACTCGATGATTTCGCCGGACGGCTTGGCCATGAGACCGCGCATACCGGAGAGCTGACGGATCTGCTGCTTGGAGCCACGCGCACCGGAGTCGGCCATGATGTAGATCGGGTTCATGGCTCCTTCCTTGTCGGCGCGCTTCATGTTGTTGAACATCTCGTCGGCGACGCGCTCGGTGACGCCGGACCACATCTGGATGACCTTGTTGTTGCGCTCACCGTTGGTGATGGCGCCGTCGAGATACTGCTGCTGGACGTTGATGACCTGCTTTTCGGCGTCGGCGACGACGGTGTACTTGGAGGCCGGGATCACCATGTCATCGAGGCCGACCGAGAGGCCGGACTTGGTGGCGTAGTTGAAGCCGAGATCCTTGATGCGATCGAGGGTCTTGACCGTAACCTCGAGACCGAGGTTGAGGTAGCAGTAGTTGACCAGCTGGCCGATGCCCTTCTTCTTGAGCAGACCGTTGACGAACGGCATGCCTTCGGGGAGAGCGTCGTTGAGGATGGCGCGGCCGACGGTGGTCGAGATGAACTGCTTGTTGAACTCGACCGGCTCGGTGTGGGTGAGGTCCTGATCGTCGTACGCGGTGGTCATGTCGAGGACAGGACCGGTGTAGCGCAAGCGGATCGGGGTGAGGGTTTCGACCTGCTTGGCTTCAAGCGCCATCAGGACTTCCTCGATGTTGGCGAAGACGCGGCCTTCACCCTTGGCGCCGACCTTGGCTTTGGTCAGGTAGTAAAGACCGAGGACGAGATCCTGGGTGGGGACGGTGATGGGCTGGCCGGACGCGGGCGAGAGGATGTTGTGCGACGCGAGCATCAGGACCGAGGCTTCGATCTGGGCCTCGGGGCTGAGCGGGATGTGCACGGCCATCTGATCGCCGTCGAAGTCCGCGTTAAAGGCGGTGCAGACGAGCGGATGGATCTTGATCGCCTTGCCTTCGACGAGCACCGGCTCAAACGCCTGAATGCCGAGGCGATGGAGGGTCGGGGCGCGGTTGAGCAGGACGGGATGATCCTTGATGACCTCTTCGAGAATGTCCCAGACGATGGGCTCCTGCATCTCGACGAGTTCCTTGGCCTGCTTGATGGTGGTGCAGTGGCCGGTCTGCTCGAGGCGGTGATAGATGAAGGGCTTGAAGAGCTCAAGCGCCATCTTCTTCGGCAGGCCGCACTGGTGCAGCTTCAGTTCCGGACCAACAACGATGACGGAACGACCGGAGTAATCGACGCGCTTGCCGAGCAGGTTCTGCCGGAAGCGGCCCTGCTTGCCCTTGAGGGTGTCCGAGAGCGACTTGAGGGGACGGTTGTTCGCGCCACGGAGAACGCGGCCACGGCGACCGTTATCGAACAGAGCGTCGACGGCCTCCTGCAGCATGCGCTTTTCGTTGCGGACGATGACCTCAGGCGCATGGAGGTCCATGAGCTTCTTGAGGCGGTTGTTGCGGTTGATCACGCGACGATAGAGGTCGTTGAGATCGGAGGTAGCGAAGCGACCGCCATCGAGCGGAACGAGCGGGCGAAGCTCGGGCGGGATCACGGGGATCACGTCGAGAATCATCCACTCCGGCTTGTTGTCGGACTTGCGGAAGGCCTCGACGATCTTGAGGCGCTTCGAGTATTTGAGCTTCTTCTGCAGCGAGGTCTCGGTCTTCATCCGTTCCCGGAGTTCGATCGACAGCTCCTGGATCTCAACGCGGCGAAGCAGTTCCTTGATGGCTTCGGCGCCCATCATGGCCTTGAAGCCGGAGGGGCGGTACTGCTGGTCGAGCTCGCGGAAGCGGTTCTCGTCCTTGATGACCTCGCGCTCCTTGACCGGCGCATCGCCTGGATCGACAACGACGTAGGACTCGAAGTAGAGGACAGCCTCGAGCTCGCGCAGCGAGATGTCGAGCAGGTGGCCGATGCGCGACGGCAGGCCCTTGAAGAACCAGACGTGCGAGCAGGGGCTGGCGAGCTCGATGTGGCCGAGGCGCTCACGACGAACTTTGCTCAGCGTGACTTCAACACCGCATTTATCGCAGATGACGCCGCGATGCTTCATGCGCTTGTACTTGCCGCAGAGGCACTCCCAATCGGTGATGGGTCCAAAGATGCGGGCGCAGAACAGGCCGTCGCGCTCGGGTTTGAAGGTGCGGTAGTTGATGGTTTCGGGCTTGGTGACTTCGCCATGCGACCACGAGCGGATCTTCTCGGGGCTGGCGAGCTGGATCTTGATGGCGTCGAAGTCGGCGATGGGGCCGGTCAGTTCAAAAGGGCTGGAGCGAAACATAGTCTCTGTGTCTCCGGGTGCGGCCGGGCGGGCCGCTGTTGGTCAATCTGTTCCACGATGACTCTGGGCGCATCGTGATGCCGATAGATCTGGTGCTGAAGCCTAATTTCGATTGTGGTGTTGCGGCGGCGGTGTCCCTTGGGGGAACAACCGCCGCTTCCCTGCTTAGTCCGCCGCGGCGATGGCCGGCAGCGGCTTGTTCTGGTCAGCCTGTTTGATGAGTTCGACGTCGAGGCAAAGCGACTGCAGCTCGCGGATGAGGACGTTGAACGACTCCGGCACGCCGGGTTCGATCGCCGCCTCGCCCTTGACGATGGCCTCGTAGATCTTGGTACGGCCGAAGACATCGTCTGACTTCGCGGTGAGCAGCTCCTGCAGGATGTAGGCGGCGCCATAGGCTTCGAGCGCCCAGACCTCCATCTCGCCGAAGCGCTGACCACCGAACTGCGCCTTGCCACCGAGCGGCTGCTGGGTGATGAGGGAGTACGGTCCGATCGAGCGCGCGTGGATCTTGTCGTCGACCAGATGCGACAGCTTGAGCATGTAGATGTAGCCGACGGTGGCGGGCTGTTCGAACTCGTCGCCCGTCATGCCATCGTGCAACTGGCTTTTGCCTGAGCTGGGGAGGCCAGCGGCTGCGAGCAGCGCTTTGATCTCCGTCTCACGCGCACCGTCGAAGACGGCGGTGCCGAACCAGATGCCGCGCTTCATGCCGGCGGCGACGCGCATCGTCTGTTCATCGTCGAGCTCAAGCAGCTGATTGAGCGCGGCGGTGTCGACAAAGCGGGCCTTGAAGAGCTCGCGGACCTCGTTGGCATCGGTGTGGGTCGCGGCGATCTCGGCGATCTGCTTGCCGAGCTCGTGCGCTGCCCAACCGAGGTGCGTCTCAAGGATCTGACCGACGTTCATACGCGAAGGGACGCCGAGCGGGTTGAGAACGATCTCGACCGGGGTGCCGTCGGGAAGATACGGCATGTCCTCTTCCGGAAGGATCCGGGCGATAACACCCTTGTTGCCGTGACGACCGGCCATCTTATCGCCGACCGACAGCTTGCGCTTCATGGCGATATAGACCTTGACCATCTTGATGACGCCAGGCGAGAGTTCATCGCCCTTCTGCATCTTCGAGATCTTCTCGTTGGTGATCTTGCGCAGCACATCGATCTGCCGCGAGGTCATCTCCTCGATCTCATCGATCTGCTCGTTGACGCGAGGATCCTTGTCGGCGTAGCGGATGCGCTTGAGGTTACGAGTGCTGATGAGCTCGATGGTGTCGCGATCGAGGATGTCGCTCTTCGAGAGCAGCTTCTTGTTGGTGCGTTCGTCGTGCAGATCAGCCTGCACTTCCTTCGCACCAAGGATGCCCTCAAGGCGCTTGAGGCGCTCGTCGGTGAGAATACGGATCTCATCGGCGAGGTTGCGCTCAAGCTTCTCGACCTGCTCCTGCTCGATCTGCTTGGCGCGCTCGTCCTTCTCCTGCCCCTTGCGGGAGAAGATGCGGACGTCGACCACGGTGCCTTCGATACCCGGAGGGCAGGTGAGCGAAGCATCGCGTACATCGCCGGCCTTTTCCCCGAAGATGGCGCGCAGCAGCTTCTCTTCTGGCGTGAGCTGGGTTTCCCCCTTCGGCGTGACCTTGCCAACCAGGATGTCGTTGTGCCCGATCTTGGCGCCGATGCGGATGATGCCCGACTCGTCCAGATCACGCAGCGCGTGCTCGGAGACGTTGGGGATATCGCGCGTGATCTCTTCCGGCCCGAGCTTGGTGTCGCGCGCCTCGATCTCGAACTCCTCGATGTGGATCGAGGTGTAGTAGTCCTCGCGGACCAGCTTTTCCGAGATCAGGATCGCGTCCTCGAAGTTGTAGCCGCGCCATGGCATGAAGGCGACCAGAACGTTGCGGCCGAGGCCGAGCTCGCCCTGCTCCGTGCACGGACCGTCCGCGATCACCTGCCCCTTGGCCACGCGGTCGCCCTTGCGAACGATCGGCTTCTGGTTGATGCAGGTGTTCTGGTTCGAGCGCTTGAACTTGGTGAGCTGATAGATGTCGGAGCCGACCTCACGCGACAGCTGCGTCGGATGATGCTCGCCTTCGACACGAACGATGATGCGTTCGGAGTCGACCGAGTCGATGATGCCGTTGCGCTTGGCCAGGATGACGGCGCCCGAGTCGCGGGCGGTAACGCCTTCCATGCCGGTGCCGACGAAGGGAGCCTCGGCGACCAGGAGCGGAACGGACTGCCGCTGCATGTTCGCCCCCATGAGCGCGCGGTTGGCGTCGTCATGCTCGAGGAACGGAACGAGCGAGGCGGCGACCGAAACGAGCTGCTTGGGACTGACATCAACGTAGTCGACTTCGGCCTTGTTGACGAGGACGAAGTTGCCCTGACGACGAGCGTTGACCAAGTCCTCAACGATGTTGAGATCCTTGTCGAGCTCGATGTTGGCCTGCGCGATGGTGTGCCGGTCTTCTTCCCACGCGGAGAGATAGAAGGAGAAGGGCTCGAGCTCCATGGTGCGCTTGCTGCTCTTCTTGAGCTCGGCGTTCTTGGCCTTCGACTCCTCGATCTCGAGGTAGTCGCCCTGCCGCAGACCGGACTCGCCGGCGTTCGAGACGGCGACGTAGTCGAGCACGCGGCCATCCTTGACGCGGCGGTACGGCGACTCGATGAAACCGTACTCGTTAATACGCGCAAAGCAGGAGAGCGAACTGATCAGGCCAATGTTTGGGCCTTCCGGCGTTTCGATCGGGCAGATGCGTCCGTAGTGGGTCGGGTGCACGTCGCGAACTTCAAAGCCGGCGCGCTCACGGGAGAGACCACCGGGCCCGAGGGCGGAGAGACGACGCTTGTGCGTGATCTCCGACAGCGGATTGGTCTGATCCATGAACTGCGAGAGCTGGGACGAGCCGAAGAACTCGCGGATTGCGGCCATGACGGGCTTGGCGTTGATGAGGTCGTGCGGCATGGCCGTCGACATCTCCTGATAGACCGACATCTTCTCCTTGATGGCGCGCTCCATGCGAACCAGGCCGATGCGGAACTGGTTTTCCATAAGCTCGCCCACCGCGCGCACGCGGCGATTACCAAGGTGGTCAATATCGTCGACGCTGCCGAGGTTCTTGCGCAGCTTCAGCAGATAACGGATGGTGCCATAGAAGTCCTCAGGCGTGAGGGTGCGCTTATCGAGACCAGAGGGATCCTGGTTCTCGTAGAGCTTGATGTTGAACTTCAGGCGGCCGACGCGCGAGAAATCGTACTTCCGCGGATCGAAGAACATGCCTTCAAAGAGCGCCGTCGCGGTGTCAAGCGTCGGCGGATCGCCGGGACGCAGCTTGCGGTAGATCTCGATCAGCGCCTCTTCGGGCTTGCGCACAGAGTCGCGACGAAGGGTGTTGGCGATGATGTTGCCAACGTCGTCCCGCTCGGGGAAGAAGACCTCGAAGCTGGTGACGCCGGACTGGAGGATCTTGTGCAGCTTGTCGGCCGAGAGCTCCTGATTGGCCTCGTAGAGCAGCTCGCCGGTGGAGAGATCGACGACATCGGAGGCGGTCATCGCACCATCGAATTCGCTGGTCTCGACCTCGAGCTTCTCGACCTTGCCGGCGCGGAGCTGACGCAGGGTGTTGGGCGAGATCTTGCGGGTCGCGGGCGCGATCTCGTTGCCGTCGATGGTGACGGCGGACGAGGGACGGGTGCCGAGCAGATTGGTCGGTGTGTTCTCGGGAGCAACGCCCCAGTGCAGCTTCCCATCGGCGACGTGAATGGTGTCGACGGTGTAGAAGGTCTTGAGGATCTCCTCATCAGTGCGCAGGCCGAGCGCGCGCAGGAAGATGGTGCCGAGGAACTTGCGCTTGCGATCGATGCGGACGTAGAGGGTGTTCTTCTGGTCGTACTCGAACTCGACCCAGCTGCCGCGGTAGGGGATGATCTTGCCGAGGAAGTAGGTGCGATTGTTAGCGGTCTCGAAGAAGACGCCGGGCGAGCGGTGCAGCTGGGAGACGATGACGCGCTCGGTGCCGTTGACGATGAAGGTGCCGTTCGCGGACATCAGAGGGATGTCGCCGAAGAAGACTTCCTGCTCCTTCATGTCGCGCAGGCTCTTAACGCCGGTCTCGGGGTCCTTGTCGTAGATCTTGAGGCGGATGGTGACCTTGAGCGGCGCCGAGTAGGTCATGCCGCGCTCTTCGCACTCGGCCTGGTCATACTTCAGCTGAAGGCCGACGGGATCGCCGCACTTGGTGCAGAAGTCAGGCGTGTTCTTGTTGTAGGTGCCGCAGAACGAGCAGAGCACGTCGCCCGGGTGGAAGGGGTCGGTGATGACCATGTGGCCGCAGTTGGTGCAGGCGGTGCGCAGGTGGTTGAGGCCCTTGAGGTAGCCGCACTTGCACTCCCAGTTGCCGATCGAGAAGTCGACGAACTCGAGCTCGGAGACGTTGCGGAAGTCCGAGATGGGGAAGACGGAGGTAAAGACCGACTGCAGGCCATTGTCCTCGCGCTCCTGGGGGAGCTTATCCATCTGCAGAAAGCGCTCGTAGCTGCGGCGCTGCACTTCGATGAGGTTAGGGATCTGGATGCTGGTGGGTATCTTTGAGAAGTCAAGACGGCTGCGGATCGCGCGCATTTCTGTGGACATGCTCTCTCCTGGAACTAGACCTTCGAGGCCTCCCGCAAGCGGCTGGAAGCATCCCATGCCGTATCGCGCGAGGAGAGGACCCGGTGCAGGCCCTCGACATCGTATGCGCACGGAGGCCTGACCCTCCAAGATCGATCAGCCCTCGAAAGCTGATGGATCCACATGCGCGCACAGACCTGCTGGAGGACCAGCAACCCTGCGGTTCTGCTTTTCTGTCTGGGTGCCCGCGAAGCATTCTGCAGAGCGATCTCAGGAGCTCCCTGGCGCGGGAGCGAATCACTAGGAATTAAGACGGCAAAGCGCTCGCAGGGACAGCAGCTCCCACGAGCGCAAAAATCGATATGTTATGTGTTGCCGTATCGTAGATGATGCTCGTAGCCGTGAGGGAGCTCGCCTTGCTCTCTCGGTGCCGCCGCTCGATCAACTCTGGTTGCATCATCCACTCTGCCGCAAGAGAGGAGGATGGCCGGCTCCGTAGCCTGCGAGGCAGGATGAGCCGGGGTGCTGCAGGAGCAAACTCTGAGGGGAAGTCGATAACAGACAGGTTCAGACGGAACATGTCATCTCTCATTTGAGAGAATAACCTGTTCCGCCCGTCCTTGCAAGTCAAGGGCCGTTACTTGATTTCGACCGTCGCAACTCCATCGAACTTCTTGGCGATGGCCGCTGCATCTTCCTTCGAGATATTCTCCTTGAGCGGCTTGGGAGCGCCGTCAACGAGATCCTTCGCTTCCTTCAGGCCAAGTGCCGTCACTTCGCGTACAGCCTTGATGGTATTGATCTTGTTCGCGCCGGCATCCTTGAGGATGACGGTGAACTCAGTCTTCTCTTCCACCGGTGCCGCTGCCGCGGCGCCGCCGCCTGCAGGTGCCGCGGCTACGGCCGCTACCGCCGAAACGCCGAGGCGCTCCTCAAGCTTCTTTACCAACTCTGAAGCCTCAAGCAGGCTAAGGCTAACGATCTGATCTTCCAATTGCTGAATGTCTGCCATGGTTATCTCCGGGTTCAAACTCTGAAATCGTTGGTTCGTGTTGCGGGACCTGATTAAAGCATCCCCTGTGCCGCCTCTTCCTCCAGGGTTCCGCTGCGCTCAGACATAGCGCCCCTGCGGGAGAGAAGGCCAAACTTGATCAGCCCTCGACGGGGTCGGTCGAGGCAGCTTCACCGGCCTGCGACGCGGTGCCGTTCTCGGGCTGGGCGGCGTCGGTCGCGGCGGGTGCCTCTTCGGCGTGAGCCTCGGCGACGACGTCCGACGGAACGGGGGTCGAGCTGGAGGCCTCTGGGGCGGCGCCCTTGTCGGCGAACTTGCCCTTCTCGGCGGCCTGGTTGAGGACGACAGCAAGGTTGCGACCAGTCGCATTGACGACGGTGGCAAGACGCTGCGCGGGCGAGTTGATCAGAAAGAGGAGCTTCGAGAAGAGCTCTTCCTTGCCAGGCAGGGTGGCGAGCGCCGAGATCTCTTCGACGGTGATGACGCGACCGTCGACGATGCCGAGCTTGAAGGTGAACTCCGCGTTGTCCTTGACCCAGGTGGAGAGGGCCTTGGCGAGCGCGACCGGGTCACCCGAGGTATAGGCAACGGACGAGACGCCCTTGAGGCCCTGCAGCGCCGCGCCAACCCTGGTTCCCTCGCCTGCGCGAGCGGCCAGCTTGTTCTTGACGACGTGGTAGGAGCCGCCGGCGCCGCGAACAGCCTTGCGCAGCTCGAAGTCCTTGGCCGCCGTGAGGCCCTTGAAGGTGCCGATGATGGCAGAGGTCGACGTCTCGAGCTCGGAGGCGAGCCAGGTGACGTTCTCTGTCTTTTTCGATCGAGTTAATGGCATGAGTCTTTGACCTTTGTGCCCGCGTGCTGCCGGGTCTACTCTCTGGGCGGAAGGTGAGCTTTCCGCGAATACGTGTTCACAGCCTTCCCAAGTTGGGCTTAGGCCTTGCCGGCCAGTTCAGCGGCTGCCGCATCGAGCTGGATCCCGGGACCCATGGTCGAGCTGAGCGTGATGCCCTTGATGTACTTGCCTTTGGCCGCGGAGGGCTTGGCCTTGACGACGGAGCTGATGACGGTCATAGCGTTGTCGACCAACTTCTGCGGGTCAAAGGAGAGCTTGCCAACCGGGACGTGGACGAGGGCGGTCTTGTCGGTGCGGAACTCGACCTTACCGGCCTTGATCTCGCGGATGGCCGCGGCGACATCGGTGGTGACGGTGCCGGTCTTCGGATTCGGCATGAGGCCACGGGGGCCGAGAACCTTGCCGAGACGACCGACCGACTTCATCATGTCCGGCGTAGCGATGAGGGCGTCGAAGTCGGTCCAACCCTCTTTCTGAATCTTCTCGACGAGCTCTTCGCCGCCGAAAAACTCAGCGCCGGCGGTCTCCGCGTCGCGGATCTTGTCGCCCGAGGCGATGACAGCCACTGTCTTGCTCTTGCCGAGACCGTGCGGAAGAACAACCGTTCCCCGCACCATCTGGTCGGCGTGCTTGGGGTCGACTCCGAGCCGCAGGGTGAGATCGACAGTCTCGTCGAACTTGGCATACTTTGCCTTCTGCAGCAACGGAACGGCGTCGATAAGGGTGTAAGGACGTGGCTCAACCAGCGCACGCGCCTTCGTCAAATTCTTGGAGATCTTCTGAGGCATGGGTTCCTTGTCTTCCACCCCGGGCATGCGCTGGACCGCATGGGCGTGGTCTCGACGGGCCAGCTGGCGCCGACCGAATCTCTATGAGTATGCCGCACGAGCTGGCCAATGTCAATGATCGTGCCGTCTTGTGCAGGTTTGGCCCCGTTGGCACCCTTCTCCGCTGGCAAGAGACGGGCAATGGTTCTGCGAAACGGCGACTACCCGCGATGCGGATATCTCCCCTTGACCTGACTGCCGGAGCTGACTAGTCTCTGCGATGAGGCGAATATATGGCGAAACTAGAGAGCGGCCTGCCGGAGCCCGCGATGCCCTTCATGTTCCCGATCCTCGGTGCACCGCCCGCGAGTGCCGGGCTGATCGGCATGGTGGAACGGGCGGAGGAGAACGGGCACGGGCACCTGGTGGAGTACCGATCGCTTGAGTCGAAGAGCATTCTGAATCGTTCGATCTCAAAGCGGCGGCTTTCGCTGGCGTACAGCATCAATCCGTACCGGGGATGTGAGTTCGGCTGCCGGTACTGCTATGCGCGCTACACGCACGAGTTTATGGCTGCGCCGGAGTCCACGGTCGAGAGCGAGGCGCCGACGCTACGAGATCCTGAGGCATTTGAGCGGAAGATCTTTCTTAAGAAGAATGCGGCGTGGCTGCTGGAGCAGGAGCTGCGCCGGATTGATCCGCGGGATGAGATTGCGCTGGGCACGGCGACGGATCCGTACCAGCCGCTGGAGCGGCGGGAGGGTGTGACGCGAAGTCTGCTGGAGGTGTTTGCGCGTAAGCAGGGGTACTGCCTGGGGATCATCACCAAGTCGAACCTGATCCTGCGAGACCGGGATCTGCTGCGGCGGATTGCCGAGCGGCACACGCTGGTCGTCCACTGCACGATTACGACGACCGATGCGGAGCTGGCGCGGAAGCTCGAACCGCGGGCGCCGCGGCCGGATCTTCGCTTTGAGGCGGTTCGCGGGCTGCGCGAGGTGGGGATCCGAACCGGCGTTTTGTGTTCTCCGCTGCTCCCCGGCATCACCGACACGGAAGAGTCGGTGGATCGCGTGGGGAAGGCGGCCAAGGCGGCGGATGCAAGCTTTCTCGCAGGAGAGCCGCTGTTTCTTAAATCGTGCTCACGTCCTACGTATCTGAGCTTTGTTCGTGAGCACTTTCCTGCGCTGGAGGCCGAGTACGGCGCCCGCTTCGCCCATGCGGAGTTTGCGTCTCGGCCGTACCGGCAGGCGATGCAGGCCATGATGCGACGGGTGTGCCTGCGGCACGGGATTGCGGAGCGGTCGACCGATGCGCTGCTGACGCGCGACGTGGGAACAAGCCGGCCGCAGCCGCAGAGCGTGAGCGGCGGGTCGGCGCAGCAACAACTGTTCGGGTAGAGCAGACGCAGCATGGGCCCGACGAGGTCGGGCCCATGGCGGAGGAGCGGTGAGTTAGGCGACGACGTCAATGCCCATGGAGCGGGCGGTGCCGCGGATGGTCTTCGCGGCGGCTTCGACGGAGGCAGCGTTCATGTCGGGCATCTTCTGGGTGGCAATCTCGAGGATTTGCTTCTCCGTCACCTTGCCGAGCTTCTCCTTGTTGGGAGTGCCGGAGCCCTTAGGGATGCCGGCTGCCTTCAGCAGGAGCACCGGAGCGGGCGGGGTCTTGGTGATGAAGGTGAAGGTGCGGTCGCCGAAGACAGTAATGACGACGGGGATGGTGAGGCCGGCGATATCCGGGCCCTTGGTGCGCTCGTTGAACTGCTTGCAGAACTCCATGATGTTAACCTGCGCCTGACCGAGGGCCGGGCCAACCGGGGGTGCCGGTGTCGCCTTTCCGGCCATGATCTGCAGCTTGACGTATCCAGTGATTTTCTTCGGTGCCATGGTGCTTCCTCTTTATCTGCGCGGCGACGGGTTACGCCCGCGTCCTGAATGAACTTTTACTGCGAACAGCGATGTTGCCGGACCGGAATCAAGTCCTGTGAAGCCTCGATCTGGTTATGCCTCAATCTTGTCGACCTGCGAGAACTCGATCTCGACGGGCGTGGGACGACCGAAGATCGAGACCATGACCTTGAGTGTCTGCTTGTCTTCGTTGATGTCGTCGACCGTGCCGTTGAAGTTGGCGAACGGACCTTCGTTGATGCGGACCTGCTCGCCCTTGACGAACTTGATCTTGAGCGCAGGCTTGTCCTTGCTAGCGTCCGAGCGGAAGAGGATCGAGCTGACTTCCTGCTCGGAGAGGGCGACCGGGTTGTCGCCGGTTCCGAGGAAGCCAGTGACGCGTGGCGTGTTCTTGATGACGTGCCAGAGATCGTTGTCGAGCTCCATTTCCACCAGGACGTAGCCGGGCAGGAAGACGCGATCGATGGTGTATTTCTTGCCGTTGCGCAGCTCGGTGACGGGCTCGGTGGGGATCATGATGCGGCCGATGCGGTTCTCAAGGCCGAAGGCGCGGATGCGGCTCTCAAGGGACTCACGCACCTTGCGCTCAAAGCCCGAATAGGCGTGGATGATGTACCACTTGAAGTTCTGATTGACGGGCGGCGCGAGGTGTTCCCCACTCTCGTCCAAGGCCTCGGCAACGCCGTCGCCCTCGGTCGCTACGGGGGGCTGCTGCTCTGACAGGATCTGCTCGTCCGGGTTGGTCTCTTCTACCGCCATGCGTTTTGCCTTCTTCATCTCTTGGAGTGTCACCGGTCTGTCCGGGGGTGTTCGGACCGGAGACGTTTAGTGCCTGGTGAGCGAGGTGATGCCGCGCTCAATGATCTGGTTTGCGACTGCGTCCACTGCCCAGAAGTACGCCGCGAAGATAAAGACGGTAGCGAGAACGATCAACGTTGTCGACTGTACCTCGTCGCGGGTCGGCGTGATGACCTTGCGCATCTCGCTGCGAACATCTTTTAGGAAGCTGCTGAGCCGCTCAGGCTGCGACCGCAGGTGCTGCATTCCGGTGCTGGTCTGATCGGCGATGACAATGGTCTTAGCCATGATGCTGCCTCTGGTACGCGGTGACCCGGTTAGTTCGCATCTGGTGCCAGGGGATAGTGCACTGGGCCGGATGGTTCGTGAGAGGTGGCAGGGGCGCTCGGATTCGAACCGAGAAGTTCGGTTTTGGAGACCGACAGTTTAACCGTTGAGCTTACGCCCCTGTGTACGACATCAGGATACAGGGCAGAGCGCTCTGGCGGCTTTCGTCATCCAAAAACGCCCTGCCCGAGCCGGTCCTTTACTTCGTTTCCTTGTGGTCCGTGTGCTTGCGGCACGTGTTGCAGAACTTGGAGAATTCGAGACGGCCGGTGGTGGTCTTCTTGTTCTTGGTCGTCGAATAGTTCCGGTTCTTGCAGACGGGGCACTGCAATGTGATAATTTCGCGCATTTTCTTATCCTAACTGATTTCTCGGGAACGCTGAAGCCCCGAGATGGGGATGCCGGAGCGCCACGCCACCGGAGGGTCGGGGAACGTGGCGCTCTGAGCGACTACTTGATGATCTCGGAGATGGTTCCTGCGCCGACGGTTCGGCCACCCTCGCGGATGGCGAAGCGCAGACCCTTTTCCATGGCGACCGGCGTGCCCAGGGTGATCTCGAGCGAGATGTTATCGCCCGGCATCACCATCTCGGTGCCCTCCGGCAGCTTCGCCGATCCGGTCACGTCCGTGGTCCGGAAGTAGAACTGCGGCCGGTAGCCGTTGAAGAACGGCGTGTGACGCCCGCCCTCTTCCTTCGACAGCACATAGATCTCGCCCTTGAACTGGGTGTGCGGCGTGATCGAGCCAGGCTTGGCCAGAACCATCCCGCGCTCCACATCTTCCTTCGCGATGCCGCGCAGCAAGAGACCGGCGTTGTCGCCCGCCAGGCCCTCGTCCAGCTGCTTCTTGAACATCTCAACGCCGGTGCAGACCGTCTGCTGGGTGTCCCTGAAGCCGACGATCGAGCACGCCTCGCCTACCTTAATCTTGCCCCGCTCGATCCGGCCCGTGACCACCGTGCCCCGACCCGAGATCGAGAAGATATCCTCGATCGGCATCAGGAACGGCAGATCCACCGCGCGCTCCGGCTGCGGAACATACTTGTCCACCGCCTCCATCAGCTCGTCGATCTTGGCTTCCCACTGGGCTTCGCCGTTGAGCGCTCCAAGCGCCGAACCGCGGATGATCGGGGTGTCGTCGCCCGGGTAGTCGTACTTCGACAGCAGCTCGCGGACCTCCATCTCGACCAGCTCGATCAGCTCCTCGTCCTCGACCGCGTCGCACTTGTTCAGGAAGACCACGATGTACGGCACGCCTACCTGGCGGGCGAGCAGCACGTGCTCCTTGGTCTGGGGCATCGGGCCATCCGTCGCGGCAACGACGAGAATCGCGCCGTCCATCTGCGCCGCGCCCGTAATCATGTTCTTGATGTAATCAGCGTGGCCCGGGCAGTCCACGTGCGCGTAGTGACGGTTCGGCGTCTCATACTCGACATGGCTCGTCGCGATCGTGATACCGCGCTCGCGCTCCTCGGGAGCGTTGTCAATCGTGTCAAAGCTCCGGAACGTGTTCTTCGGGTTGTGCTTCGACAATACCTTCGTAATCGCCGCCGTCAACGTCGTCTTGCCGTGATCAATGTGACCAATCGTCCCAATGTTCACGTGCGGCTTGGAACGATCAAACTTCTCCTTACCCATAATGACCCTCTCCTATGGCTGTGCCCGGACGATGTCCGGATCTGTTGAAGCTAAGCTTGTGATTTTGTCTGAGCCGATCGGACCGGCTCTAGTAGTAGGCGTAGAGCTTGAAGAAGCGGTCGCGCAGATCGAGCGAGACGTGCTCGAGCGAGGCGAGATAGAACTCGCGGATCTGGCCCTGGTCGGCCGGCGCGAGACGGTTGTACTCGGACGCGGTGGAGGCCCCGAGCAGACCCTTGCCGAGCACCTCTTCAAAGTGGCGGATGCGCAGCGAGGCACGATCGACAGACTTGAGAAAGTCTGCCGCGCGCGAGGCGGAGAACGCGGTGGCGATGCTCTCACGCACTGATCGAAAGGTGTCGGGGTCCTGGATGGTGAGGACTGCCTGCTGGTACGTCGTGCTCACACATGCTCCTTACAACGACTTCTGAGCCCGCAGGGCGGGTTCGTCCTTAACAACGACTCTGGAGCGGGAGACGGGAATCGAACCCGCGACCAACAGCTTGGAAGGCTGTGACTCTACCACTGAGTTACTCCCGCGATGATGCGGCCGCGACTTCGCCGGCAGAGGGATTTCTCGGCGCATGTCTCAGCGGAAAACCCACCGACCTGCCGGAGAAGATCTGGAGCTGATGATGGGGCTTGAACCCATGACCTCTCCCTTACCAAGGGAGTGCTCTACCACTGAGCTACATCAGCGAACCCTGCACAACAAACTTCTCTATCCTACCGCGAACGTGCTCTTCCGAGGAGAGTTCGGGCGGTAAAAAATCCCAGCAGGATCAACGTGAGGGAGCGCGGCTTGCCGGCTTCCATGGTGAACCATGCCAGCAGCGCAAGCAGTGAGAAGAGCAGGAGAGCGACCAGAAGGCGGCCATTGCCTGCCGGGCTGAAGTCCATTGCATCCTCGACTGTGCCACGTTTGCCGACCAAGCCGGCGGGCAGGGTACGCGGGGGAAGAGGTGGTGCACAGGGGAGGATTCGAACCTCCGTAACTCGTAGAGTGGCAGATTTACAGTCTGCTGCCATTAACCGCTCGGCCACCTGTGCCCATTCCGCCTTGCGCCGCCTTGGATCCTGTCTGCTGCTTTCCTCGCCGGAACCACACCCGCCGCCCTGAGCAGAGCTCCTGGAGGCGATGGGATTCGATGGTGGCGAGAGAGGAAGGAGCGAAGGCCGTCGGCCGGTGGCGCGCAACGGTACAACCTAACCCTGCATCGTGCTTTGTCTCTCGTCTTTGCTGCTGTACGGACCGGAGACATACCGAGGAGACTGGAGCTGGCGAAGGGACTTGAACCCCCGACCCTCTGATTACAAATCAGATGCTCTACCAGCTGAGCTACGCCAGCTCGCAACGGGCGAATCCGGCTGCCTTCCTACAGGAACGGCCTGTACCCGAACAGGAACAGAGACGCCCACGCAAGAGTGCGCCGCGAGTTTCACTTTAGCATGGGCTCGCAGGCGCCGCAACGCAGGAAGCTACCTGCGAGCGTATCGCCATTCCGACGTCGGACGTTGCGGTTTAGGCGATACTGAAGCCAAATGTCCCGCCTGACGCGCACCCTTCTTGTATGCACATCTCTCCTGCTTGCCGCGGCGCTTGCCGTGGTGGTATGGACGAGCCATCGGCCGCCGCGAGTGGCGCGGGTGCTGCCGGAGGCGGACGCGATCTTCTATGCCGATCTGAAGCCGGTGCGGCTGGCGACGCACTTCGACCGGTCGGCGCCGGCGCGCAGCCCGGAGTTTCAGGCGTTTGTGGACGCGACGGGGATTGTGCCGGAGCGCGATTTAGACGAGGTAGCCTTTGCGCTGACGAAGCGGCCGAACCCGGCGGGACCGAACGGGCCGGTGGCGTATACGGAGGTCTTCAGCGGCCGCTTCGACGCGCCCCGGCTGGCGCACTACCTGGCGCAGCAGGCGGTAACGCGGGAGCAGTATGCCGGGCGCGATCTGTATACGCTGCCGGCGAGCGAGGCGGGGTCAGCGGAGCCTCGGGTGCTGCGGGTCGCGATCCTCAGGGCGGGAGAGATCGCGGCGTCGAACGCGCCGACGGCGGAGCAGATCCATGCTGTGATCGATCGCGACCGGGCCGGAGTGTTGAGTGGAACGACCCCTTCCCTGCTCTCGGACTGGTTTCCGGAGGTGCCGGCGCTCTCGGCGGCGTGGGGCGTTGGCAGTCTGGGGCTGCCGTTTTCCGATTCTGGCCATGTGGCGCTGCTGGGGCTCGAGCTTCCCTTGCCGGCGGATCAGCCGATGATCGCGAGCCTGCGGTATCTGGGGGTGCTGCGGCTGCGACTGGCGGCGGTGGCGCCGACGCCGGATCTGGCGATGCAGCAGACCGGGGCGCTGACCAGCATGGCCGGGATAGCTCGGACGCTGGGGGCGGGTGCGGGGGCGGCGGGCCCGATTGCCGCCACGTTGAACTCGATCTCGATCGCGCAGAGCGGCTCGCGAACCGTGGTAACGGCGGATCTTCCGGTGGAGCTGCTGCGGCAGCTGGCGATGCCTCGCTGACCGCGACCGAATGCAGGAGCAATGTTGCTTCGTTCCATCGAAGCGGGCGTCACTCTGTTTCCATCGGGGCCGTACTTTTTACCGGACCGATGTCGTCTTCTTCGTAGTTTCGGCCGTCCAACGCATCATAAGTTCAAACGATGCGAAGGAGACGCTCGCCCAGCGATGGAAGCGTCATGCAGTCAACCCGCGACGAAAGAAGGTTCGTAGATGATCACGAGAGTGCGATTGGGATCAAAGAGTTTGACCGGCCTGCTCGGCGTTGCTGCCGTAGCCGCGAGTCCGTTGCTTCTGCCGATGGAGACCAGGGCACAGACCCCGACGACGATCACGGGAGAGGCCGCGTTTACGGACTACTCTCAGGAGCACCCGGGAGTTCGGCGGAAGATTACAACGGCCGATCTGCCGCAACCGAAGGAAGACCAGTCGGTCGACAATGGCGCGGACCTGGTGCCGCAGCCGGATGGCGCGTGGCCGCAGGCTCCCGCAGGCTTCAAAGTGGAGCGGTACGCCCAGGGCTTTACCGAGCCGCGGCTGATCCGAACGGCGCCGAACGGCGATCTGTTCCTGGCGGACAGCAAGGCCGGCAAGGTGATGGTGCTGCGCGGCGTCGGGCCGGACGGCAAGGCACAGACGACGGAGACCTTTGCCGAGGGGCTGGATCATCCGTTCGGGATCAACTTCTATCCCGCGGACAAGCCGAAGTGGGTCTACGTTGCAAATACGACCTCGGTGGTGCGGTTCCCGTACAAGGCTGGCGATCTGAAGGCGACGGGCGCGGCGCAGACAATGGTTCCGACGCTGCCGGGCTACGCGCAGCTGCGCGGCGGCGGCCATTGGACACGCGATGTGGTGTTCGCGAAGGACGGCAAGCGGATGTTCGTCTCGGTCGGATCGGGCTCGAATGTCGACGACGTTGACAACAACCCCAAGGAGTTCCACCGCGCCGACGTGCTCGAGTACTCGCCGGAAGGCAAGTTTGTGAAGGTGTATGCGAGCGGCATTCGTAACTGCGTGGGCGAGACGATCAACCCGATCACAGGGCAGCTCTGGTGCTCGACCAACGAGCGCGACCGGCTCGGGGACAACCTTGTACCCGACTACATCACGTCGGTGAAGGAAGACGGCTTTTATGGTTGGCCGTGGTTCTACATGGGCGCGAACCAGGATCCGCGGCATGCGGGCAAGCACCCGGAGCTGGCCAGCAAGGTGATCGTGCCCGACGTGCTGCTGCAGCCGCACTTTGCGTCACTCGAGATGCAGTTCTACGAGGGATCACAGTTCCCGGCGGAGTTCAAGGGTGATGCGTTTGCGGCGGAGCATGGCTCGTGGAATAAGGCGAAGCGGGCAGGCTACGAGGTGATCCGGGTGCCGATGCAGGATGGCAAGGCAACGGGCGAGTACGAGGACTTCCTAACGGGCTTTGTGACACCGGATGGCAAGGTATGGGGCCGGCCGGTCGGTGTAGCCGTGGCCAAGGATGGCTCGCTCTTCGTGACGGACGACGGCACCAGAAGCGTGTGGCACGTGAGCTACACGGGCGGCAACGGGAAGACGGTGGCAAGCCGATAGATCGGTCTGCGGTAAACGAAGCGGGCAGCCAGCGATGGCTGCCCGCTCTGTCTGTATGCGCGACTAGAGATGGAGGAGGCGCTCGGCGTGAGCGTGGGTGAGACCGGCCATCTCGTCTTCGGTGAGCTCGCTGGCAATGGTGTTGAGGAAGGTGCGGCCGCGGGTGTTGGGGCTGAAGGGATAGTCAACCGAGAAGAGGAGATGGTCAAGGCCGACGACTTCTCGTGCGCAGCGGAAGGGCTCTGGCGTGAAGTAGCCGCTGGTGGTGATGGCGACGTTGCTCTTGAGGTACTCGGCTACCGTGTGGGGGAGTTTGGCCGCGGGGGAGAGAATGCCGCTGGAGCGGGCGAGTGCGTAGGGGATGCCCTCGCCCATGTGGCCGACGATGAGTTGCAGCTGTGGAAGGCGATCGAAGAGGCCGGAGACGATGAGGCGCAAGAGGTGCAGGGCAGTCTCGGCGTGCCAGCCCCAGCCGGCGATGGACAGGAGATGGCCGAGGTCGCCGGGCAGGCCGCTGAAGTAGGCCTTCATGACTGTATTGGGTGGCGGAGCGGGATGAAGATAGACGGGCACGTTGAGCGCCACCGCGGCTTCGAAGACCGGGGTGAAGCGGGGGTCGTCGAGAAAGAGGCCGCCGGTGGTGCCGTTGATCATGGCGCCTTTGAAGCCGAGGTCTGTGACACAGCGCGTGAACTCTTGCGCTGCCTTGTCGGGCTCTTTGAGGCCGAGCGAGGCGAAGCCGGCGAGACGAGTTGGATTGTCGCGGATGGCGGTGGCGAGCTCATCGTTCACGTCGTGGGCGAGTGATGTCGCGGTGTCGACCGGAAGAGCGTCAAAGCCAATCGCGGCGAGCGACAGGATCTGCAGGTCGATGCCGGAGGCATCCATGGCGGCGAGTCTGCCGGCGCCGAGATCCAGGAGCTGGGCCTGCAGCTGCTCGGGTTGAGGCAAATCGCCCAGGTACGGCCCAATGGCGTGCAGAAAGTCTTTGGTGACGAAGTGCTCTTCAAGAGTAATGGTTCGCATGCGAGGTTTGACGCCAGCCAAGGGTCTGCCGGCAAGAGAAAAGGCAGGAGCGGTCGCTCCTGCCTTTCGGGAGACGGTGTTGCGCTAGAGGCCTTTGTCGGCTTTGTCACCCAGGCTTGCGATTGTCAGGCGCAGATACTTGTGCGGATTGACGGAGAGATCGTGGATCTTTACCTCGTAATGAACGTGATTGCCGGTCGCTCCACTGACCCGGCCGCTGTGGCCCACGTAACCGATAATCTGCCCAGTGAAGACGGTCTGCCCGGCGAGCACGTTGAAGCCAGACATGTGGCCGTAGAGGGTCTTGACGCCGTGGCCGTGATCGATGACGACTTCGCGGCCGTAGCCGTTTGACAGGCCGGCGGAGATGACGACACCGTTGGCCGTGGCGCGGATGGGAGTGCCGAGAGGCGCGGAGATGTCGATGCCTTTGTGAAACTCACCCTCGCCCGTGCCGAGGACGGGATCGATCCGCTGGCCAAAGCCGGAGGTGATGGGACCCATGACGGGCCAGAGGCTGGGTGCGAGGGAGGCGTCAAAGACGGTGTCCACGCCAGGAACGCGGGTGAGGCTGGTTCCCGCGCCGAAGCTGGTCACGGCAGGGGTGGCGAGAAAGCGGGTGGCAGACCCGTTAAAGGCGCTGGTACGAAGGGCGTAGAAGGTGTCCAGCGACTTGTACACGTCGGCGTCCGAGGTCGCGTTAGCTTCGGAGGCGAGCGGTGTCTTGACGGCTGCGTCGATGCTGCTCTTGCTGCCGCGGTGGGCAAGTTCGGTGACGCGTCCGGCGGGGCCGGCGAGCTTGCTGGCCGTCATCCCGTAGAGCGCGGAGACCTCGGTCGCGAGGGTGCCGAGGCTGGCCACCTGGACGTCGCGCTCGTGCGCGGAGTGCTCGAGATGGGCGTAGTCACGTTGCAGATTGTTGTGATCCTGGCGAAGCTGGTTGAAGCGCGCTGTTTTGATCAGCATGCGCGAGTAGGATCCGGCGAGGCCGGTGACGGTGAAGATGCCGACGATGGCCGCGGCCGCCACGATGTAAGCGTAGTACAGGGGGATCGGGACCTTGGTCAGACTGCCGTCTGACTCGCGGCTGACGAACATGATGTAGTAGCGTTTTTTGAGGCTCAAACACTGCTCTTGATGCCCGGGTTTGTCCGCGAAGAGGGGCGGCTCTGAAGAAGACGCAATTCACTGAATCCAAATGCGATTCGCAAACGCGCATTCCTCGGGGGCGATGCTTAGCCTAGCTTAATGGAGCGGTGGGGCGAATGCAACGTTTGTCGGAGAGGATTTTCCTCTCAGGATGTGGGCTGCGGCGTGTTCCGCTGGGGTAGGGCGTATGCTGAAGACGCGATGAGCTCTGGCGGGGAACTCAGCTTTATCAAGGACTTACGGGCACGGTTCGGCTCGCGGAGGACGCGTGGGCTGGTGCTGGGGATGGGGGATGACTGTGCGTTGCTCCGGCCGCGGGCGGGGTGGCGGGTGGCGGTGACGACGGACCTGCTGGTGGAGGGGCGGCACTTTCGGCGGGACACGCATGTCCCTGAATCGGTGGGACATCGGTGTCTGGCGCGAGGGTTGAGTGACCTGGCGGCGATGGGCGGGGCGGAGCCCCTGGGGGTGTTTCTTTCGTTGGCTATGCCGCGAAACATGCTGAAAACTGCACAGGACCGGCGGTGGTTAAGCGGGTTTCTGCGCGGGTTCGAGGCACTTTCGCAGAGGTTGGCGGCGCCGCTGGCCGGGGGCGATACGGGGGAGGCGCCGGGTGCTGAGTTTCTGGCGGATGTGGTTCTGGTGGGGCAGGTGCGGCCGGGACGGGAGCTGCTGCGATCGGGAGCGAGGGTGGGGGACGGGATCTGGGTGACGGGGTCGCTGGGCGGCGCGGCGGCGGAGCTTGAAGCGATGCTGGCGCGCGCGGCGGCGGGGCGAAGGCCGAGCCGGGTGCGGGGGCCGCAGAGCTTCCCCGAGCCGAGGCGGGAAGTGGGGGCGGCGCTGGCGCGACGCGGAGCTGACGGCGCACGGGTGGTGACGGCGTGTCTGGATGTGAGCGATGGGCTGTCGACTGACCTCGGGCACCTGTGCGAAGAGTCGGGCGTGGCGGCGGTGATCGAGGTGGAGCAGCTGCCGGTGCACCCGCTGGCGGCGCGGATGGGACGGGAGCGGGCGGTGGCGATGGCGCTCCATGGCGGGGAGGACTACGAGCTGCTGTTTACGGTGCGGGCGGGGGCTCGGCTGCCGACGATGCTGGCGGGGGTTCCGTTGACGCGAATCGGAACGGTGCTTAAGAAAGAGGCGCGGCGGCCGATGATGCTGTTGCGAGAGGCGGATGGGCGGGAGCGGGTGATGGAACGGAGTGGATGGGAGCATCTGGCGTGACGGCGCTTTTTGTGGAGGCGGAGGCCGGTGCGGTGCTCAGGGGAGTGCGATGAAGAGCCGGAAACGATGCCTGGTGGTGGCGCTCTGGCTGACGCTGCCAATCCTGGTTTCGGTGCAGATGTCGACGGCGTTCACGTCTGAGGCGGTGCTGAGCCGATGCGGGCTGGTGATGGCGGCGCTGAATCTGCCGGGGTTTCTGCTGGTCTACCTGCTGGCGTACCAGATGGACGTCCCGGCTCTGTCGCTGATTGCGGCAGGGGATGTGATGTTCTGGGTTCCGCTGTTCTATGGGGTCCTGCGATGGGGCGAGTGGATGCGGGTACGGCGGCGGACCAGGATCGCGGAGAGGCGTGCGGCTATCGCCGGACGATGACGATGGCGGCGCGCTTCGCCCGGGCCGTCCGGTCGTGGAGAATAGGAGAGCCTGGGGAGGGCTGCGGCGATGCGGGAGGCGACGAGGATCTTGCGGGCGATGGTGACGCCGGCGGTGGCGGGGATGCCGCTGCACGAGGGGCCGGTGTTTGCGGCGCCATTCCATGTGCCGGGAGCAGTGGGCGAGGCGGCGTATAGCTACGCGCGGTACGAGCAGCCGAACTGGACGACGCTCGAGCGGGTGCTGGCAGTGATCGAGACCGGGGATGGGCTGCCGGGTGAACGGGTGGCGCTGGCGCTGTGCTTCGGGTCAGGGATGGCGGCGACCCTGGCGGTGCTGGCGGCGGTGCTGCGGCCGGGCGATGCGGTGGTGTTGCCGGCGGCGGGGTACTTTACGGCGCGAATGCTGGCGGAGGACTACTTCGCGGAGATGGAGGTCGAGGTGCGCTTCTGGCGGGCGGCCGATGAGCTGCAGGACGAGCTGCTGAAGGACGCGCGGCTGCTGTGGATCGAGTCGCCCGGCAACCCGGGCATGGAGGTGTGCGACATCGCGGCGCTGTGCGAGCAGGCGCACCGGGCGCGGGTGCTGGTGGCGTGCGACAACACGACAGCGACGCCGATGGGGCAGAACGTGCTGGCGCTGGGCGCGGATTTCTCCGTAGTCTCCGACACGAAGCTGATGACGGGGCACAGCGATGTGCTGATGGGGCACGTGGCGGTGACGGATGCGGAGTGGCATGCCCGGCTGCTGAGCTGGCGCAGCCTGGCAGGCGGCGGACCGGGGCCGATGGAGGCGTGGCTGGCGACGCGGTCGCTGGCGACGCTGGAGCTGCGGCTGGAGCGGAGCACGGCCAACGCCCTGCGGATCGCGGCGTGGCTGGAGGGTCGACCGGAGGTGCTGACGGTACGCTACCCCGGGCTGCCATCGCATGAAGCGCATGCGGTGGCGGCGCGGCAGATGCGGAGCTTCGGGCCGGTGGTGGGGTTTGCGCTCGAGTCGGCGGAGGCAGCCGACTCGTTTTTGCGGGAGACGGCTCTGGTTGCGAACGCGACGAGCTTTGGCGGGATCACGACGACGGCGGAGCGGCGGGCGCGGTGGGGGCATGATGCCGTCCCGGACGGGTTCATCCGGCTGAGCGTGGGGTGTGAGGCGGTGGAGGATCTGCTGGAGGACTTTGGGCGGGTGTTGGGATCGGCGCAGTCTCGGAGGTGACGGTGCCGACGAGGCAGGCGCAGGTGGTCATGCCAAGGACTGGATAGGAGCGGAATGGCGAGTATGGTGCAGGGCGGATTTCGGCGGACGTGGGAGGTGGAGGTGCTGCAGGCGCAGCCGATGATTGCGCCGGCGCGGCGGTACACGTATCCGCGCGAGGTGATCGGCGAGGAAGAAGCGATGGCGCGTGGGGCGCTGGAGCTGATGGTGAGGCCAGCGACGGGCGGGGCATTTCTGGCGACGTGTTCGCTGGGGTTTCGGGATCGGTCGATGCCGACGGGGGTGTGGAGCTCGCCGAACCCGGAGGAGATGTGTGCGGTGGCGGGCGGGTATGCGTACCTGGTGGATACCGCGGCGCCGGAGCGGGTGGTGCAGGTTCCGCTGCGGCCGGTGACGGCGGTACGGGCGCTCGAGCGGGAGGGACTGCTGGTGTTTGCGGGGTTTACGCATCTGGTGGCGTGGGGTGCGGAGGGACAGGTGTGGACGACAGGCCGGCTGAGCTGGGAGGGGGTGACGCTGGGGGAGGTTCACGGTGGGCGGTTGCTGGGGACGGGATGGGAGATGGTGAGTGACAAGGAGCTGCCGTTCTCGGTCGATCTGCGGACGGGCGAGCATGAGGGTGGGGGGTATCTGCGGTAGGCGCTTGCCTGCCGCTCCACGGAAGGAAAGGGTGCGTCGAAGGACACGCTCTGTTGCGCAGCATTACGGGGAGCTGGCGTTAGTTGGCGGCGCAACGGAAGCCGACGTTCCGGTGACGCAGGTCTTCGACCGGCATCTCGCGATTGGGTACACGCAGATCGCGAGCGATGTTGTAGAAGGAACCGCCCTTCATGATGCGGCGGTGTGGATCGACATTCGGCCGATCTTCGACCCACTCCCAGACGTTTCCGAGCATGTCGAAGAGGCCGTAGCGGTTCGGTAGCTTGGTTGCGACGTCGTGGGTGGAGTCGTTGCTGTTGGGGTCATACCAGGCGATGGAGTCGAGGGGGCCATAGCGGGGTCCGACCACCTCGCCGGCAGCGGCGAACTCCCACTCCGACTCGGTCGGCAGGCGCATCTGGACGGCGTGGCAGTAGGTCTGTGCGGCGGCCCAGTCTACCTGCTCGACGGGATGGTGCGGACCGGGGTACCGGCTGGGATTGACGCTCATGATGCTCTGGTAGGCCGCCTGGGTGACTTCGGTCTGGCCGATCCAGAACCCTTTTTCGATCAGAACCCGCTCCGGAGAACGCTCGCGAGCACCTCCCATGCACTCCTGGTCGGCGGGGGTGCACCCTGTGACGTAGGAACCGGGCGCTATCCAGACGTAGATCAAGCCATCATGAGGGTTGACTCGATCGCGGGCGCCTGATGGCCGACACGCCGTCAGGGGGAGAAGAACGGCGAGGGTGAGGCAGGGGCAGCAACGTTGGATCGCAGACACTCGAAGATTTTATTGTTCTTTTGTTGGTCCAGGGGATTTCAGGATCTGAAGGATTCAGCCCGTGAGATCAAGCGGCGGGTAATGCGCGCTGGGTGATCATGTGCACGCGTTTGCGGTGCAAGCGACGAAACCGGTGTGCGGGCACTCTCACTAAGAGTGATTCCTCTTTCCCCCTATAAGCGGGCTCGTAACTTCTGGCGCTGCCGTGTGCTTCGGCCGCTCCTGCGGCTGCTGCGGCGTGGCGTGAGCCCGCGACGGCTGGCGTGGAGCCTGGCGGTGGCGCTGGTGGTGGGGGTGAACCCCTTCCTTGGGGTGACGACGGTGACGATGCTGCTGCTGGCGTGGGCGTTCCGGCTGAACCATGTGGCGACTCAGATCGGAATCCATGTGGTGGCGCCGCTGCAGTGGCTGCTGTTTCTGCCGTTTATTCACCTGGGGATTGTGCTGTTTCACGCGCATCGGCTGCCGCTCTCGAAGCGGGACATCATGCACCTGAGTCACCGGCATCCGCTGCAGCTGATTCATCTGCTGTGGCAGTGGGAGTGGCACGCGCTGGTGATCTGGGCGGTGTTTGCGGGGCTGCTGGCGCCGGTGCTGGCGTCGTGGATCCGGCGGGCGCTGGTGGTGTCGATGCGGCGGCACCGGGATCTGATGGCGTAGGGAGTTTGCCGGAGATGCGTGGGTCTCGGTCTACCTGCTAGGCTGCTGTGCATGGAAATTCCTGTGAAGTTGATCAAGGCGCTCGAGATCCTGCGGGAGACGGGGCACACGGTGGGAGAGCCCACTGTGAGTGTGGCCGGCGGGATTATTGTGCAGGTGGATGAGAAGACGCTGAACGAAGGGGAGATCTTCAAGCTGGCGAATCTGCCGACGTAGATCTGCGCGGCATGACGCGGAGGTGGGAGGCGGCGTGACGCCGGGCGGGGATCGCGTGATGTGTGGAGAGCGGGTAGGCTTCGCGCATGAGCCCTTCCCTTCGCCAGCAGATTGACGTCAATATTCGTGAGATCGAGCTTCGGCTGGATCGTCTGTCCTTCCAACAACGGCCGGATCCGCACCAGATCGAGTCGGAAAAGCGAGAGCTGGAGATTCTGCGGCAGAAGCTGCATGCGCTGCCACAGGATGTTCCGGCGGGTGTATACGCGTAGGCGATCTTCTGGTTGCTGATTGGCCCGCGCTGCTCTTCTCCTGGGGAGTGGCGTGGGCCGGCGTGCGTTCGGGTGTAGGGTACGTGGCGGAGGAGCGGGGATGCTGGGCCGAATGCGGGCGGGGCTGCGGTGGATCGAGGAGCGTTGGTTTGACTGGTCGCGCGGGGTGCGAACGGCGGGGAACGCGTCGTTTCGGCAGAGTGGCGATGCGATCGGCGATGGCGGCGGGGATGGGGAGATTTATGTGCCGGCGCGGGTGCGGAATGGGCGGGCGGCGCTCGCGGATGCGCCGGTCGGGGATGTGTCCGGGTACACGTTTGTCGATCTGGGGTCGGGCAAGGGGCGGATGCTGTTTGTGGCGGCGGAGCGGCCGTTCCGGCGTGTTCTGGGAGTGGAGTTTTCGCGATCGCTGCATGCGGAGGCGGTCGAGAACATCCGGCGATTCCGCGGGCGAGGCGGCGTGACGATCGAGAGCGTGCTGGCGGATGCGGGGACGTTCGAGTTCCCTGCCGGCGATCTGGTGATCTATCTGTTCAACCCGTTTGGGGTGGAGACGATGGGGCGGGTACTGGGGAATCTCGGGCGCGCGATGGAGGCGGCGCCGCGGCATGCCGTGGTGGTGCTGCTATGGCCGGAGCAAGGGGCGATGGTGGCGGCGATGCCGGGGATGCGGCAGGTGGTGGCGGGGCGGCGGCACCAGATCTTCGAGGCGGGGCGGGAGTTTGCCGGAGGGCGATAGGGCGGACGACGCGGCGGGTGGGGTGCGGCATCGAAGGCTGGTATGCCGAACGCGCTGGTCTTTAATCCGGGAAGTAATTCGTTGAAGTTTGAGGTGGTGGAGACGGCCGAGGGGCAGACGGTTGCGTCCGAGGCGACGAAGCGGGTGAGTGCGGCGATCGAGGACTTTGGCGCGAAGGCCGCGTTGACGGTGTTTCGCGGGCGGGAGATCGAGCGGAAGGAAGAGGTCAACGTACCCGACATGGGCGCGGCGGCACGGTATGCGGTGGGATGGCTGCGGGATGAGGGTGTCCTGACGGGGCTCGACTTTGCGGCGGTGCGGGTGGTGCATGGCGGAACGAAGTATGACCGGGCGACGCGAGCTACGGCGGAGGTGCGGCGGGAGATTGAGGCGCTGGAGGAGCTGGCGCCGCTGCATAACAAGAGCGCGATGGAGATTCTCGAGGAGCTCGATGGAGCGCTCAAGGATGTGCCGCTGATGGTGACGTTCGACACGGCGTTTCACCGGTCGCTGCCGGAGGTGGCGTGGCGGTACGCGATTGAGGCGGGGACGGCGGATCGGTGGGGGGTGCGGAAGTTCGGGTTCCATGGCTTGTCGCACCGGTACATGCTGGAGCAGTACGCGAAGACGGTGGGCAGGCCGGTGGAGGCTTGCTCGCTGGTGACGCTGCACCTGGAGAGCGGGTCGTCTGGTGCCGTTATTTTGCGGGGGAGATCGGTGGATACGACGATGGGTCTGACGCCGCTCGAGGGGCTGATGATGGGGACGCGGTCAGGGAGCGTCGATCCGGCGATTGTGCCGTACCTGATGGCGAAGGAGAACGCCGGCGTGGATGAGGTGATGACGCTGCTTGAGAAGAAGTCGGGATTGCTGGGGATTGCCGGTGGGTCGCTCGATACGCGGGTGCTGGTGAAGCGGGATGACCGGGCGGCCAAGCTGGCGCTCGAGATGTTCGGGTACCGGGTGCGGTTGGCGGTGGGGGCGTACCTGGCGGTGCTCGGCGATGCGGCGGATGCGGTGATCTTCGGCGGCGGGATCGGGGAGAACTCGCCGTGGCTGCGGGCGGCGGTGGCGGAGGGTCTGCGGGGGTTCGGGCTGGAGTTCGATGCGGAGCTGAATGAGCGGTCGGTCGAGGGGCAGGTGCGGTTGTCGCGGGAGGGGTCGCGGCTGGGGGCCTGGTCGATGCCCGTGGAGGAAGGGCTGCAGATGGCATTTGAGTGCCGGCTGGCGATGGAGGCGGAGTAGCGCGCTTCGCTTTGCTGCGTCACGAGTTAGAGAGCGGCATCCTTCCGCTTCGCTCCGCATGACAACAGAACAGGTGGCCGGAACCATTGTTCCCGGCGGGCATGAGCGTTCCCGGCAGAGGAGCAGGTTCCTCGGCTTCGCTCGGAATGACAACCAGAGAGGAAGACGAGCAGGTACTTCGCTGCGGTCGGAGTGACAGCTGGGCCCCGGACAGAGTTCGTGGCTTTTAAGAGCAAGGGATCTCTCCACTTCGCTGCGCTTCGGTCAAGATGACGAGCTTTCTTTCTCGGTCTTCTCTCAATCTTCTTTAGAGGCGCTTGCGGACGGCGCGGCGGGTGGCTTCGGTGGCGACGCCGTAGAGAACGTGGGTGAAGAACTCGCTGGTGTGTTCGCGGAGGGGCTGCTGCCAGGGCGGGACATCGAGGCCGGCGAGCGGGACCAGGGACTCGTGGGTGAAGAACTGGAAGACGAAGCCGAAGACCGCGCCGTAGCCCGCCGTGACGATGGGAGCGAACTCGGCCGCGGCGCCATAGACGGCCCCCACACTCGTGCCGAAGATGAAGTGGATGACCTGCATGGAGGTGTTCTGCTGGGTCCTTGAGAGGGGGTGGCCGGCGATGCGCTCAGCAAGAATGACGGGCGGGGGGACCTGACCGAGGGTGCGCGGCGGATAGATGAGCTCGCCGACGATCTTGGCGCCGGAGCCGACGATGCCGCCGAGGGCACCAGCGAGGAGACCTTTGGCGAGGTTGCGGGAGGCAGCGGAGTTGCGGAGGGCCATTGTGTTTTGATCGTAGTAGGAAACAGGGCCGGAGGAGATGGATATCCGCGGCTCGGCTTGAACCAGATGGGAGGCGCTTCCAGAACCGGCTACTCGTTTCGTGCCGTACACATGGCAGCTGCCTGCTTCCAAACCATCCAGTGATCGTTGAGAGTCTGAGCGCCGCGCCTGGTGTAGAGCCTTTGCGCTGCAACGTTGGTGGGCTCAACGTTCACGCAGATGCGAACCGCCTCCTGATGTACAAAGCAGGCGCCGATCTCGGCGATTAGTCTTCCGGCGACACCCTGAGCTCGCCATTGTTCGGCGACGTTGATCCATTCCAGTTCGCCGTCGCACGCGAAGCGGCGGGTTCGATGTCCGGCGACAAAGCCTGCGAGTTGCGTTCCGTCGATGGCCGCGAAGGCTGCGCGAGCGGGCAGGGCGTGCTTAGGGGAGAGCTTGCCGCTCAGGTACGATCCGATGCGATCGAGCCAGTAGGTTTCGGTTCCCCATTCCCGCGCTCGGATCTTCGCCATTGCGGGAACGTCAGCGAGGACCACCGGTCTGGTTGTGATTGCCATGGGAGCTCCGGGAGATCGAGGGACTTGCGAGCCATGACTCTCAAGAGCGTCCGGCCCGATAGTCTACAGTTCTGTGCTGTCGATTCGCGTCAGGGACGGACTCTCTCCAAGGACTGAATAGAAGCTGAGGGTGGCGTCGCCCTGTTTGAGGGTGCGGGTCTGGGCAAGGCGGCCGAGGGTGGAGGGTAGAGGGCTGCGGGTCGCGTGCTCCGCGACGATACGGGCGGCAGGGGCGAGAATGCTGGCGGCGCGGGTGCTGCCGAGGAGCTGGAGGGAGTTGGTGTACTCGTCGGCGGCTTCGTAGGGCGGATCGAGGAAGACGACGTCGAGTGGGTAGACGGGCGGGGTGTCGAGCAGGCGCGTGAGGAAGGCGGTGGCGGAGCGCTCGTGGACGGTGATGCCGGCGGAGATCTTGAGGGCAGTGAGATTGGCGCGAAGGGTGGCGATGGCGGCGGGCTCGCGCTCGACGAGGTGGACGTGGGCGGCGCCGCGGCTGTGGGCCTCAATCCCGACGGCGCCGGTGCCGGCGTAGAGATCGGCGAAGCGGGCGCCGGCGACGGTTGGGCCGAGGACGTTGAAGAGGGTCTCACGGAGGCGATCGGAGGTGGGGCGGGTGGCGGAGCCCCTGGGGGCGAGGAGAAGCCGGGAGCGGAGGGTGCCGGCGATGACGCGCATAGGGAGATGGTAGCGGACGAGAGTGACGCCGGGACCGGCGCATACAATGGAGGGAATGCAGGCATGGAGCTTTAGCCTTGGGCGATGGATGGGCGTGGAAGTTCGGCTGCATGCGTACTTTCTGCTGCTGCTGGCGCTGACGATGGGGGCGGCCCCGGCGGCGGGTGCGGATGGAACCCGCGGCGTGGGGTTGTGGCTGGTGGTGCTGGTGGCTGTGCTCCTGCGCGAGGCGGCGCGAGCGATAGCGGCGGTGTGGATGGGTCTGGAGCTGAATGCGGTGCTGCTGCTGCCAACCGGCGGTCTGATGACCTTTGCCAACGGGGCGGAGCTGACACCAGGGATGGAGTGGCGCATGGCAGCGGTGGGGCCGCTGACGAACCTGGCGGCGGGCGCGGTGATCGCCGGGCTGATGCTTTCGGTGGCGCCGGAGATGGCGCTGTGGTCGCAGCCGTGGATCAGCGTGGGGCATCTGCTGCGGTCTCTGGTGTGGTGCAACGTGCTGCTGGGACTGCTGAACCTGCTGCCGGCGGTGCCACTCGATGGCGGACGGGCGATGCGGGCGACGCTGGCGATGACCCGCGGCATGCCGGTGGCGGCCAAGGCGGCGAGCGGGCTGAGCCGGATGCTGGCGCTGCTGCTGGTATTTGGCGGACTGGCGCTGCGGGCGCCGTGGATGACGGCGGCGGGCGCGTTCCTGCTGCTGGCGGGATCACTGGACCGGCAGACGGTGCTGGTGGAGAACGAGATCGATTCCATCCGGATGCGAGACGTCATGCTCGAGGATTTCAACACGCTCTCAGGCGCGGACACGCTTGAAGAGGCGCTGGACCGGGCGCTGCATGCGACGCAGGATGTATTTCCAGTGGTGCGGAGCGGGAGCCTGGTAGGGGCGGTGTCGCGGCAGGGGATCGTGGAGGCGCTCGAGAGTGGCGGCAACGGCTACGTGCAGGGGATGATGACACGCGGGCTGACCATGGCGGGGCCGAACGATCCGGTGATGACGACGCTCAAGAAGATGGTGGGGCATGGCGGGGCGCAGCTGGTGCCGGTGGTGGAGGGCGACCGGGTGGTGGGGATCGTGACGCCGGGGAACCTCTCGCATGCGACGCGGTTGCTGGCTCGGCAGCGGCGGCTGAAGAAGATGGCGGAGCGGTAGGGCTGTGGACGGCCGAAGCCAAGGCGAAGATGACGAGCTGGAGCTAGCCGGCGGGGCTGGGGCGAAGAGCCGAGGGCCGCTGGCGCCGGGGCTTTACCTGGTGGCGACCCCGATCGGGAACCTCGAAGACATGACGCTGCGCGGGCTGCGGGTGCTGCGCGAGGCGGACCGTATTGCGTGCGAGGATACGCGGCAGACGCAGAAGCTGCTGAACCACTTTGGCATCCGAACGCCTACGGTGAGCTATCACGCGCACAACGAGGCGGAGCGGGCGCAATCGCTGATGGATGAGTTGAAGGCGGGTGGACGGGTCGCGGTGGTGAGCGATGCGGGGACGCCGGGGATTGCGGATCCGGGGGCGGTGCTGGCGCGGGCGGCGATTGCGGCGGGAGTGGCGGTCTTTCCTGTTCCGGGCGCGAACGCGGTGGTGGCGGCGGTGATTGCGAGCGGGTTAGGGGCGGAGCGGTTCCGGTTTCATGGGTTTCTGCCGTCGAAGGCGGGCGAGCGGCGAACAGTGTTAGAAGAGTTGCTGGCCTCGGGAGAGTCGTTGGTTGAGACAACGACGGAGGTGTTTTATGAGACGCCGCACCGGATTGTGGAGGCGCTAGGAGACGTGGAGGCGGTGTTCGGGCCGGGGCTGCCGGTGGTGGTGGCCCGCGAGCTGACGAAGCTGCACGAGGAGTTTCTGCGCGGGACGGTGGCGGAGGTGCGGGCGGAGCTGGCCGGGCGGCAGAGTGTGCGGGGGGAGATGGTGCTGCTGCTGGCGCCGGCGGTCTCTGCCCGTGCGGTGGCTGACGAGGCGACGGTCAGCGTGCGCGCGGCGGTGCGGGGATTGATCGCTGGCGGAGCGAGCGAGAAAGACGCGCTGAAGCAGGTGGCGCGGGAGCGAGGGCTGGGCAAGAGCGAGGTCTATCGAGAGTGGCAGCGGGAGAAGAGCCGGTAGAATCGTCACGTTTCACATCGAGATTACGGACCCACTCACCGCTTTGAGAGTGCGATGAGCGGGCCTGTTGGAGGCGCTTGCTCTACCAGGGTAGGGTCTCGCCAAGGTGGACGAAGGAGCCAGTCACACCGTCTTCAGGCAGTGTTGCCAGAGTGACTCCGGTCTTTGCTCCCTCAGTCACCTCCATTGGCGCGGCATCAAGACCACCCATATCCGTCTTCACCCAGCCGGGATGCGCCGAGTTGACCTTGATCTTGGTGTCTCGCAGGGCATGCGCAAGATGGATCGTGAAGTTGTTGAGTGCCGACTTTGAGCTGTTGTAGGCAAAGACCTTCACGTCATAGATCGGCGCGTCGGGAGAGGATTGCAAGGTCTGCGATCCCATCCAGCTGGAGATGTTCACGATGCGCGCCGCAGGTGCCTTCCGAAGCATTGGCAGGAGAGCCTGGGTGACCGCGACGACCGCAAAGAAGTTGGTCTCGAAGGTGGCACGAAGGTCGGACTGGGTGATGGTGGCGGAGGTGTTGACCTGGCCGAACTGCTCAACGAAGAGGCCCGCGTTATTGACCAGAACGTCTAGCTTTCCGAAGTCCTTCTCAATACGTGCAGCCAACGCGGCGATGTCGGCCTGCTTGGTGACGTCGAGCTGAACCGCATGCGCGTCGATGCCCTCGGATCGGAGCGATCCGGCTGCCTTCTCGCCTTTTGCCAGATCTCGGGCGCCCAGCAGGACAGTCGTGCCGAGCTTGCCGAGTTGCCGCGAGGTCTCCAGACCGATACCTTTGTTCGCTCCGCTGACCAGGGCTACTTTCGTTTGTTGCTGACTCATGATCGATCCCCTCTTCCTTTACAGAGATCAGATCCATCGGGAGCGCAAACGATCGGGACAGGCTTCGGTCAGATCAGGCCAAATGCGCTTCAGGACTGCTCTGATTTAGTTTGTCGGCCGGCCTTTGACGCGGGAGAAAGGGCGTTGAGTGCCGCGGCTGATTGGTGTTAATCCGTTCCGTCAGTGGGAAGGCTGGTGCGACTTTTCCACTGACGGAGACTCGGCTCAGAAGGGGGGGATGGGTAACTGTGGCTCGTACTACTTCGAGGAGGCGCCATTTTTGCTGGAGTCTTTTCCCTGTGCACTTGCAAAGAGTGGCAGCCGCGTCGCAAGCTCCTCTGGTTTGAGGAAGCTGAACCCGTTCTCTTCCGCAAGCCTGAAGGTCTTCTGCATCTGTTCCGGGTCCATCGTGGCATACTCCGGTGCAGACTCGGGCAGATCCATGCTCGTCGCGGGCCCTGTGGCCATGCTCCTCAGGAAGGTTTCGGCGGTTGGGTGGCCTGACACTGCGTGGAGCATGGCCAGCGAACACACATGCGGCGTTCTGAAGATCAGACCATGCGCGAGACCGCGTGGAAGATGCATGGTGCTGCCGGGCCTGGCAAGGAAGGTCTGCGGCGCTCCCTCGATGTAGAACTCGATTTCGCCTTCAAGGACGTGAAAGATCTCATGCTCAAAGTGGTGAACATGGGGCGGCGGTTCACTTCCGGGCCGTGCCAGGAAGCGATTCATCATGAAACTTCCTTCGGTCTCCCAGTCATTCACCAACCAGGAGTGAACAACACCCATGTAGTTGAAGGAGTTCGAAAGGTCGGGCACCCGTAATGTTGGTTCGATCAACGTAGTCTGTTTCGTGCTTTCCATAGAAGAAAATCCTCGCTATGGCTTGATAGATTCCACGGAACGACGTGTTTGCAGGGTCAAAGTGGCGTTTGGCAGCAATGCCTGCGCGCTTGTCGGGATCTGCTGCTCCTTCGGAGTTTCAGGCGCGCAGGGCTTTCAGGCGCGTCCCTTGACGCGGTCGTAGGTGTAGACGTCCGAGACGGCGCCGAGGGCTTCGTTATAGAGGGTTTTGGCACCGGCTGCCTCGTTGAGCTCTTCCTGGAAGTGGTGGATGGCGCGGAGGTGGTCGGCGGTGGCGGGGATCTCGAGTTTGGCAGTCTTGAGGAACTTCTGGTAGCCACGGTCAAGGATGCGGGCGATCTCGCCGTTGAGGACGAAGCCGGGGCGGGCGAGGATCTGGACAGTGCCGTCGGGGGCCGGGGCGATTTCAGCCGCGACGCCGTATTTTGATACCTTGATGGCCTTGGGATTGCGCTTTGCACCCTCTGGTGCCGGGGCGACATCGAATCGTTGCGTGCCGAGTGTGGAGAGAACGTCGTCGAATGTGCGCGATATCTGCTTCTTTGCCATAAGGGTTCGATAGACTCGGAGTTAACTGTCGCATAGTGCGGGCCAGCGCTCAACCAAAGGGTGCGGGAACGGGCGAGGCGGGGGGGTTGTGAGGCGGCCGGAATGAGTGCAGCGACGACGGTGACAAGCAGGACGCTGGGTGAAGGGCTGCTGGCGCGGATTGGCCACACGCCGCTGCTGCGGCTCGATCAGATTACCGAGCATCTGCCGGGCGTGCAGATCCTGGGCAAGGCAGAGTGGGCGAATCCGGGCGGGTCGGTGAAGGATCGCGCGGCGTCGGCGATTGTGCTGGATGCGGAGCGGCAGGGGCGGCTCAAGTTCGGGCAGCGCGGCGGCACGGGCAAGGGATTGCTTGACGCGACGAGCGGGAACACGGGGATCGCGTACGCGATGCTGGGCGCGGCTCTGGGATTTCCAGTGACGCTGTGCATGCCGTCGAATGTGTCACCCGAGCGCAAGAAGTACCTGGCGGCATATGGCGCGCAGATCGAGTGGACGAATCCGGGCGAGGGCTCGGACGGGGCGATCCGGCGGGCGCGCGCCATGGCGGCGGAAGATCCGGAGCGGTACTTCTACGCGGACCAGTATGGGAATGAGAACAACTGGAAGGCGCACTACTTTGGAACCGCGAACGAGATCTGGGAGCAGACGGAGGGGCAGATCACGCACTTTGTCGCGGGACTTGGGACGAGCGGGACGTTCATGGGAACGACGCGGCGGCTGCGCGAGCTGAATCCGAGTATCCGCTGCATCTCCATGCAGCCGGACTCGCCATTCAACGGGCTTGAGGGTTTGAAGCACATGGAGACGGCGATCGTGCCAAAGATCTACGACGCGCATCTGGCGGACGAGAACATTGAGATGGCGACGGAGACGGCATACCGGATGGCGAAGCGGCTGGCGCGGCAGTCTGGCATGCTCGTTGGAGTTTCCGCGGCTGCCGCGGTGGCGACGTCGCTGGGGGTTGCGGAACGAGAGGCCAAGGCGGGGCGCGAGGCGGTGATCGTGACCATCCTCTGCGACTCGGCCGAAAAGTACATGAGTGAGCGGTTCTGGACGGAGGGCGAGTAGGTGCTGCGACTGCGGTTTGCGGACTACGAGGCGCTGCGGGCGCACGGAGAAGAGACGTATCCCCACGAGTGTTGCGGCATTATGCTCGGCACGTACGATGCGGATGGAAACGTCGTGAAGCAGTTAGTTCGCGCGGGAAATACGCGGACCGATTCGGCGCATAATCGCTACCACATTGCGCCAGAGGAGTTGATCCGGGCGCAGCGCGAGGGGCGGAAGGCGGGGCTCGACATCGTCGGGTTTTACCATTCGCATCCGGACCACCCGGCGCAGTGGTCGCCGACCGATTTTGCGGAGGCGCACTGGTTTGGTTGCTCGTACGTAATTACGGCGATCGAGCAGGGACGCGCTAAGGTTACAAACTCGTTCCTGCTGAAGGGCACGGGTGAGGATGAGAAGAGCTTTGACGATGAGGCGCTGGAGATCGACGTCACAGGCGTAGAAGAGACGGTTGCAAGCCAGGCTGCGACGATGAGCGTAGATGTGAAAGAAGGAGACAAGGCATGAAGGTGCATATTCCGACGCCGTTACGGGCTTATACGAAGGGCAAGGAGACGGTCGAGGTGAGTGCGTCGTCGGTTCAGGGGGCGCTCGATGCTCTGGTGTATAATGCACCCGAGCTGAAGAAGCACCTGTTTACAGAAGACGATAAGCTGCGTTCATTTGTGAACGTGTATCTAAATGACGATGACATTCGGTATCTGCCCCAGCGCGAAGATACGGCGACGACCGAGGTAGATGAGTTGACGATTATTCCGTCGATCGCCGGCGGATGTCCGTGTGCGTGCGGCTGTTCCTGCGCGGATTGCGCCGCCCCATGTTGTTGCTGTCACTAGTTCTCTTCCCTGCCTGAACCCTCCGACCTTCAAGAGATTTGTAACTGTATCCGGTCCTTTCCATGGGCCGGGCTCATCCGCCGTGATGAGCGAGGAGATGTGACGATGGCAACTGCAACAGCGGTACCCGAGGTTGAGACTGAGCTTCCGAAGCTGACAAACGAAGAGATTGCGCGGTACTCACGGCACCTGATCCTGCCGGAGGTTGGCATGGAGGGTCAGCAGAAGCTGAAGGCGGCGAAGGTGCTGTGCGTGGGCACGGGCGGTCTGGGTGCGCCGCTGGCGCTTTATCTGGCGGCCGCGGGTGTGGGGACGATCGGGCTGGTGGACTTCGATGTCGTGGATGAGTCGAACCTGCAGCGGCAGATCATCCACTCGCAGGCGACGGTGGGCAAGCTGAAGGTGGACTCCGCCGAGATCATGATCAACGGCCTGAACAAGAACACCAAGGTCGTGAAGCACAATACGATGCTGACCAGCGCGAATGCGATGGAGATCTTCAAGGACTACGACGTCATTGCGGATGGCACGGACAATTTCCAGACGCGCTACCTGGTGAACGATGCGTGCGTGTTACTGGGCAAGCCAAATGCTTATGGATCGATCTTCCGCTTCGAGGGCCAAGCGAGTGTGTTTGGTCTGCCGGAAGGTCCGTGCTATCGCTGCCTTTATCCGGAGCCGCCGCCGCCGGGCCTGGTGCCAAGCTGCGCCGAGGGTGGTGTGCTCGGCATTCTTCCAGGGCTGGTCGGTGTGATCCAGGCGACGGAGACGATCAAGTTGATTCTCGGAATCGGTGAGCCGCTGGTGGGGCGTCTTCTTCTGGTCGATGCGTTGGGCATGAACTTCCGCACGCTGAAGCTGCGCAAGAATCCAGCTTGCCCGGTATGCGGGCCCAATCCCACCGTGACAGAGCTCATCGACTACGACCAGTTCTGCGGGATTGCAAAGCCGACGTCGACGGGACCGCTCGAGGTGAGCTCGCACGGCGCTGTGGATGCTTCGGCGAATCTTGTCGACGGCATTCCGCAGATCTCGGTGGAACAGCTGAAGCAGCGTCAGGACGCGGGCGACCGACCGTTTGTGCTTGACGTGCGGGAGCCGCATGAGTACGCGATCGTAAACCTGAGCGCACCACTGATTCCGGTGGGACAGATTGGCTCTCGGCTGAGCGAGATTCCTGTCGCCAAGGACGAGGAGATCGTGGTGCACTGCAAGTCCGGCGGCCGTTCACAAAAAGCCGCGCAGGAGCTAAAGGCGGCGGGCTTCACGAATGTGAAGAATCTGGCTGGCGGCATCACGGCGTGGGCCGAACGGATCGACCCGAGTCTGCCTAAGTACTGATTTCGTTACAAATGGAAAACGGCGAAGATGTAGGGCGGTCATGGCTTCCCTGCTCCGCCGTTTTCTATTGCGGCTTCTGCTTTCGCGCCTTCTTCGTCAATGCAGGCTCGAGTGGCTTTAGCGTGCCGTCACCGGGCGGTGCGTGCAGCTCGAGGAGCTGCGTGATGAGCGGGTAGACGTCGACGTTCTCGAAGGTCTTCAGGCGTTTGTTGCGATTGAAGTCAGGCCCTTCAGCAAAGAAGATAGCCTTCATCTCGGGCATGGTGTGTGGGTCAAAGCCGTGGCTGCCGTGGAGTTGCGTTGGTTCAGGAAGCTTGCTGCCGCGGGCGAGCAGCGTGTAGGGACCGGTAGGCACCACGACGGGATCGCCTTCACGGGGGTTGGATTCGAAGCGCAGGTCAGGCGGCATGGCGGCGCGGCGATACACCTTGAACTTTGGGCTGGGATGCGCGAGGAAGTCTCGATAGATGCGCTCGGCTTCCGCTTCATCCTTGGGGTAGATCAGGGAGCCCTGGGTGCGAACGCCATCGAGGTTGGCGAAGTCCGAGAGGATGACAGCGGGCGGCTGGAGGGTGATCATGCCGTGATCGGCGAGGACGATCAGATCAACGGGCAAGCCGGTGGCACGGAGCTTCGTTTGGAGATCGCCGATCAGGTCGTCGAGGTGGTGGACGGCGTCGCGAGTCTCAGCGGCGTCAGGGCCGTGCGCGTGGCCCGCGTGATCGACGTCGGCGTAGTAGAGCGTGATGAAGTGGGGTCGATCGGCGGGTGGAAGATTGAGCCAATCGATGACCTGCGTGATCCGGGCGTGATCGTCAAGGCCGTCGTCATAGTGCAGGTAGTAGCTGGGCCGCTTGCCTGCGATCTCGGCTTCGGAACCGGGCCAAAAGAGGCAGGCGGCGCGCATGCCCTGCTGTTCGGCGAGGGACCAGAGTGGCGTGCCGCCGTACCAGGTGCCGTCAGCGTTGGTCTCGGAACGGGTGTAGACGTAGACAGCGTTGCGCACAGGGTCGTAGAAGCTGTTGCCGATGATGCCGTGATGCTCCGGGTAGAGACCGGTCACGATGGAGTAGTGGTTGGGGAAAGTGAGCGACGGAAAGCTGGGCAGCATGCCATCCGGTGCGCTAACCCCGGTGTGCGCGAGGGCGCTGAGATGCGGGGTGCCGAACTTCCCCGGATAGTCGTACCGGAAGCCGTCGAGTGAGACGAGGACAACGTAGTGTTTGGCCTGCTGCGCGGGCGTGTTCGGCGGATTTGCGACCTGGATGACGGGCGTTGCTTTTGTAACATCGGATGTTGCTTTTGCTGCAGGCGATTGCGCGGCCAGCGTGCCGGCCATGGAGAGGCAGAGCACGAACTCATGCGGCAGACGAAAGAAGCGGGATGGAGAGATCACGGAGCGACTCCTGCAGACCTATTCTGCTGACGAGCTACGAGCGGATGGAGACGCAGACGGTTGGTTAATCTTCAGCTTTGTCGTCGTCGGTAAGGATCTGAAGAGCGAGCGGCGGCTGCAGCATGCACTCGAAGTTGCCCATGGCGGTGAGTGCGCGATGGATGGTGGAGGTGAGGCACGGCTCGGTAGTGACGACGAAGGGGAGACGGTGCTTGGGATAGCCGGGGCGCTGCAGGATAGAGTCGATGTTGGCGCCGACAGTGGCGAGCGCGCCGGCGATGGCGGAGACGATGCCGGGTTTGTCATCGACGATGAAGCGGAGGAAGTGTGGCGCGAGGAACTCGCCGATGACGCGGCGCGGCGTGGTTTGGAGCGAGACGGTGCACGAGCCGTGTGCGATGGCGAGCAGATCACTGACGATGGCGACCGCGGTGGGATTGCCGCCGGCGCCGTGGCCGGAGAAGACAACGTCGCCGCCGAACTCGCCGGTGGTGACGACCATATTTTGCGTGCCGTGCGACCAGGCGATGGGCGAGGTATGGGGGACAAGCATGGGCGCGACGCGGGCGTGGACGGCATCGCCGCCGAGCTGCGCGCGGGAGACCTGGCGGATGGTGCAGCCGAGCTCTTTCGCGTAGTGGAAGTCGACGGCGTCGAGCAGCGAGATGGACTGCGTGGGGATGTCGTCGGGGTTGAGCTCGGCGTGCAGGGCGATGCGGGCGAGAATGCAAAGCTTGGCGCGGGCATCGAAGCCGTCGACGTCGGCGGAGGGATCGGCTTCGGCGTAACCGGCAGCCTGTGCCTGGGCGAGGACCTCGGCGTAGTTGGCGCCCTGCTCCATGTGGCTGAGGATGAAGTTGCAGGTGCCGTTGACAATGCCGCTGAGTCGCGTGATGCGGTCGCCCTGCAGCCCCTGCAGCGTGGCGGGGATGACAGGAACGCCGCCGGCGACTGCGGCGTTATAGAGCAGCTGCACACCGTGTTGTGCGGCGATGCCTGCGAGCGAGGCGCCGCGATAGGCGATGAGCTGCTTGTTTGCCGTGACAACGGACTTGCCGGAGCGAAGAGCCTCGGCGAGCCAGCTCTCGATTGGATGGAGGCCGCCGATGGTCTCAATCACCACATCAACGTCGGGAGACGCTAGGACGGCTGCGGGATCGTCATGCCACTGCGCCGAGGAAGGCACGTGCAGTGCGGTCTCCGAGCTTCGCTTGCGCGCGACATTGCGATTAACAATGTGGGTGAGCTCGATGCCGGCGAACTGCTGGGAGGCAAGCACGCGTGCAACGGCGCTGCCGACGGTGCCAAAGCCGAGCAGAGCAACGCGTGTGGGCTGAGAACGGAGCGGCGGATTCTGAATGAGATCGTCCATGGTCTCGCGAGAGTGTGACTGCTGCTAATACTCTATTTTGTTCGGGCTCTCCTGCCATGCAGCGAAGCTCGCCCAAGCCTCCGAATGGAGCAGCTGCGTGATCGGCAGGGAGCGATCGCCGTGAGGGCGCGCCACCTCTTTGTAGAGGACGGCATCATCGAAGCCGGCGCGGGCGGCGTCTGCGGCGGAGTTGCCGAAGAAGATAGCCTCAATGTGGGCCCAATAGGTGGCGGCGAGGCACATGGGGCAGGGCTCGCAGGAGCTGTAGAGCTCGCAGCCGGAGAGCTGGAAGGTGCCAAGCTCGGCGGCGGCGCGGCGGATGGCGGTCACCTCGGCGTGTGCGGTTGGATCGTTGGTTGCCGTGACGAGATTGACCCCGGTCGCAACGATCTCCCCGGAGCGTACGATCACCGCGCCGAACGGACCGCCGCGGCCGGAGACGACGTTCGCGGTCGCGAGATCGATGGCCTGGCGCATGAAGGCAGGATCGGGTGTGCGCGCTGAGTGAGGCATGCCGAGATGCTCCGTTGCTGACGGTGCGCCGACGCTCGATTCTGCAAGCGACCGCGATCGTTACAAGAGTCCATGCTACATGGCCAGACGCGCGGGCCGGGCACCACACGATGTGCTCGCGATGACTGAACGTCCCGTTCGGTAACGGGCAGTGATGGAATCCTTGCTGGCGAAAGCGGATGGGTCAGTTAGGATTCGATAGGACTTTATGGCGATTGCATCGATCAATCCTGCAACGGGCAAGCTGCTGCGATCGTTTGACGCGCTGAGTGAAGAGGCTCTGCGGGAGAAGATTGGCACGGCGGCGCAGGCGTTCCGCAGCTATCGCAGCATGCCGGTTGAGCATCGCGCGCTGTGCATGCGAAAGCTGGCAACACTGCTGGAGCAGGATGCGGCCGAGCTGGCGCTGATGATCACGGAGGAGATGGGCAAGCCGATCGAGGCGGCGCGGCAGGAGGTAGCAAAGTGCGCGCTGGTATGCCGATACTATGCGGAGCAGGCGCCGCGCATCCTGGCACCCGAGCCGGTGGTGACCGAGGCCAGCCACAGTTACGTACGATGGGAGCCGCTGGGCGCGGTGTTGGCCGTGATGCCGTGGAACTTCCCCTTCTGGCAGGTCTTTCGCTTTCTGGCGCCGGCACTGATGGCCGGCAATGTGGGGTTGCTGAAGCACGCGCCCAATGTGCCGCAGTGCTCGCTCACGATCGAAGCGCTCACGCGGCGGGCTGGATTTCCGCGAGGGAGCTTTCAGTCGTTGCTGCTCGAGACCCATCAGGTGGAGACGGTTCTCGGCGATCCTCGTGTTGCCGCGGTGACGGTGACAGGCAGCGAAGCGGCGGGTCGGGCCGTGGCGGCACAGGCGGGATGGCTGATTAAAAAGTCCGTACTGGAGCTGGGTGGCAGCGATCCCTTCCTGGTGATGTCCTCCGCGGATCTGGAGCTTGCCGTCGAGACCGGCGTAAGAGCTCGCTGCATTAACAGCGGGCAATCGTGCCTTGCGGCGAAGCGCTTCATCGTGATGAAAGACGTCTACAACCAGTTTGTTCCGCGATTTGTAACCGCTATGGAACGCATGCGCGTGGGCGACCCACGCGAGGCGCAGACACAGATAGGACCCATTGCGACGCAACGCCTGCTCAACGATCTGGAAGCGCAGGTGAAGTCCGCTGTGGCCGCTGGAGCGCGCTTGTTGACCGGCGGACGAAGACTCGCGCGCGAGGGAAACTTCTTTGAGCCAACAGTGCTCGAAGGCGTGCCGCGGCGATGTCCAGTGTACCGGGAAGAGGTGTTCGGGCCCGTAGCGATGGTCTTTCGTGTGGATTCGATCGACGATGCGATTGAGCTGGCGAACGATACGCCGTTCGGTCTGGCCGCCTCCGCCTGGACGCGGGATCCGGCGGAGCAGCAACGCTTCCTGGCGGAACTGGAATGCGGTTCGGTGTTTCTGAATGCGATGGTGACGAGCGACCCGCGACTGCCATTCGGCGGCATCAAGCGATCGGGTTACGGCCGAGAGCTTTCGGCGGCGGGTATGCGCGAGTTTATGAACGCGAAGACCGTTGTCGTCGGGGCTCCGGTGCAGCGGCAGCATGGCCGGCACACGCTGCGATAACGAGGCATGCGAGGGTGATGAACCAAACGCCCTCACATGCGTTCCTTTTGCCTAGAAGGTGAAGTTAGCCTGCAGCGTGACCTGCCGAACAGCGTTGCTTGTGCTGAAGGGTCTACCGGCCAGCGTCGTGAAGCGGCCAAACTGCTGCGCGGAGCTGACGACGCTGTTGGGTGTTCCATACGGCACCTGGTTGAAGATGTTGGAGCCCTGCGCGCCGAGCGTCAGGTTGTAGCGCCGGCCAGTGTTGCTGGCGCCGAAGCCGCCGGGGCCACCGCCACCAGGACCGCCGCCACCAGGACCGCCGCCGCGGCCGCCGCGACCGCCACCTGGTCCGCCGCGGCCTCCACCTGCACCATCCGCTCCGGCGGCAGGCTTGTTCTTCGGACCAAAGCCGATGGTCTTGCCGACGCGAAGATTGACTGTGGAGTTTGCCGGGCCGACGCAGTAGTTACTCGGAACCTGGATCAGCGTGCCCGCGGCGTTCTGCGTCAGGCTGTAGTCAGACGCTGTACGGCAGTCGCCGTGATTGCCGTTGACGAAGTACGGCCGGTCGTTGAACTGGCCGTCGAAGTTTCTGTCGGTGCCGGTCGTGATGTTGTAGAACGTGCCCGACTGCGCAAGCAGGAAAGGGCTTAGCGAAATGTGCAGCGGCAGCTGATAGCTGCCACCGACGACGACGAAGTTGCGATGGACAAAGGACGCGTTGCCGTAGTCGATCCGGCGATTGTCAATCTCCGTGGCAAAGGTGGTTGAGCCGCCGGTATTCGCATTTCCAAAGTTGAGCGAGTAGAAGCCAAAGAGTTGCAGCCGCTTCATGCGGATGTTGCTGTTGATGAGCAGCTGCTGTTCTTCGTAGTAGCCGCCGGAGGTGTATTGGTTGTTGTAGCTGGTGGCGTCGGGTTGACCCTGATCGTTGGTGACCGCGCGGCTCAGGTATTGATGAATCCCCTTCGCCGTGATGTAGTTCACTGACACGGTTCCGGCACGGCCGAGCTGTTGATCGACACCGAACGCTGCCTGTTGGTTGTAGGAGCTGCGCAGGTTCGGCGCGAGCGTATAGATCGTGCTGCCCAGAACATTGGCGCCGCCGGCGTTGCAGCCGGAGAGCGCGCCAGGCTGGCAGGTTGCGGCATTCGGGTTCTGCACGAGATTCTGTGACTGGTTCTGGCCGTTGTACTGAATGGCAGTCAGCACATCAGTCTGTTGAAACCGGTCATAGAAGATGCCATAGCCGGCGCGAACCACGGTGATCGGCTGGCCGCCTTTGCGCGGGATGCCGTACGAGATGGCAAACCGCGGCGCGAGATCATGGTTGCTGTGGATGACGTTCTGAGCCTCGTAGCGCAGGCCATAGCTCACGGTGAAATTTGGCTTCACCTTCCAGTCATCCTCGGCGTAGATGCCGACGTCTGTAAGCCGATTGGCGATGGTCGGATTCGCGATGACCGTCTGGCGGAACTGCTGGGCTGTTCCTGTGATGTAGTTCGCGAGCGAGGTATAGGTGAAGGTGCCGTTCGATCCGGCATCTGAGGTCAGACTCTCCTCGGTTGTGCGGAGGCGGCCACCGAATCGCATAAAGTGCTTGGCCAGCTGCACGGAGGTGTAGTTCTGCGCCTCGATATGTGTCTCCGTGCTTTCCGCGCGTCCCTGGCTCGATCCGCCACCAGTCACGATGCCCTGCACGGAGAGGGTGGGGGCGATGCTGTTGGGCGTCTGCAGCGAGTGATCGCGCTCATACTCAAAGCGAGTCTCGTTGATAACGTGCGTGCTGATGAGCTGGGTATCGCTCAGCTGTACCGTGTTCTCCGTGGCGTCCGTGCTGTAGCCGACGCTCTCGAGGCTGGTATTTCCAATGCCCGAGTTCTTCTGTCCGTTGACGTAGTACTGGTAGCGGGCCGTGAGCGTGTTCTTCTCGCCCAGCGCAAGATCGAGGCGCGGCGTTATGTCGCTACGCGTCTGCGGATTGAAGACAGCGCGCGCTGTGGCCGGGTAAGAGCCCGTAATCTGACAGGGGCTGTTCGGACCCTGAAGCGGCGGGCAGAGGACCGTGGGGTTCGCCGGGTCCGCGTAGAAGTTCGTCGGGTTTACGATGCTGTTCGCTTGAATCGTGCGATTCGAGCCGCCGACGGAGAACGACGAGAAGCGGTTGATGGGCCCGGTGACACTGCCGATCATGAACAGCGTGTGGTACGGCGGCTGCACGTTGGCGCTGCCCAGAAATGGGTTCGAGGTGTTGAAGTGGTTGTCGCCGCCCTGAACGCTGTAGTTGCCGTGGAACTTGTCCGTGCCGGGCTTGGTGAAGACCTCGATGCGGCCATAGCCGATCTTGTCGAACTGCGCGGAGAAGGGATTCTGATTGATGCGGATCTCGCGGATGGACGACTTGGGCGGGAGCTGTCCACCGGTGAAGCCATCGACGTAGATCTGACCGCCGTTCGGCCCGGAGGCAGGCCCGGCAAGCGCGGAGAGCTCAGAGGAGAGCTCGTCTGGATCATCCGAGAGTGCGTCGAGATCCTTGTCCTTAATGACGGTCGCGCTGGCGTTCGCGTCCGAGTCCACGCTGAGCTGGTTGGACTGTGCGTCGACCTGCACCTCCTGTGACTGCTCCTGGATCGCCAGCTTCACGTCCAGCGTCAACTGCTGATTGGCGCTGACGCGGATACCCTGTTTGACGAAGGTCGAGAAGCCCTTCATGGTCACGGTCACAGCATAGAGACCACCGGGCACACCCTTGATGGTGTAGGAGCCATCATCCTGCGAGGTGGCGAGCAAGGCCTTGCCGCTCGCCGGGGTGAAGGTCACGGTGGCGCCGGGGATGACCGCATCATCCGGATCAGCGACGGTCCCGTGCACCGAGGCTGCGGGACCAGCCTGGCCCCACGCGAGCGGAGAGACCACCATGCAGATGAAGAGAAGACAAAGCTTCAGAGTTGCGCGAACGTGCATTCCTGCTCCTGAAAGTCAATCATTGCGAGCTGCCGCCGGCTTCTCCGCCACCGCCCATGCTCCACGGGGAGAGTGCCATCTCAGCGCCGCCTGCGGGCGTTGCCGCGAGAATGGGCTCAACGCCGCCCAGAATAGTGATGGCCGCTATGGATCCTGCGGTACCGTCGCCGCCAACAACCATGACAGCCTGCCCGACCTTGAGGTCCGCGAGACCAAGTGCGGGAAGACGGGAGACGACCTGCGAGAGATCTCCGCCGCTGCGTGGACCGGGCGTCTCCTGAGGCACAGCGGAGCCAACGGGAGGACTCGCCGCGGTGGATGGCCGTGCGGGCGAGCCCGCGGCGTTGGCGGCTCCCGCGCCCTTTGCGCGCGCGGCAAACCGGGCGGCGACCTCAGGCGGAAGCTGATGAATCGCAGTGCCGGAGGTGACGGCGAGCGCGACCGGCTTCTGCGTCTTGAGATCCTTGACCGTGACCTGGCCCGCTGCCGCGTTTAACGACTGGATGGTTCCGGAGAGATGCCGGAACGAGCCGCTGACGATCTCGTCGGCCTTGATGGACCCATCCGCCACACGCTCGCCGCGCACGCGCAGCTGATCGCCGGGGTGGAGTTCGGCAAAGGTGCTCCTGGTCGCGTCTTCAAAACGTGCTGAGTTGGGGGCGTAGCGGCGAACGATCGTCGCGGGGCTTGTGGTGATCGAGAGAGTGCGCGCGCCGGAGGTAATGGTCAAGGTTCCCGCGGCCGCGTCGACAGCGCTGACGAGTCCACCCGAGCCGTGCTGCCATGCCGCCTCGTCCGTCTCTCGCCGCTTGGCGATGTCGGTCGACTTCATCAGCACAAGCCGCTTTGCCGTCAGTGATCCAGAATCAGACGCCCCGCCTAAGGCCAGCACCCGGTCGCCGACTGCGACGTCCGTCATGGCGGCCGGTTGCGCCGCCTTTAAATCCGTGCTCCCCGCCGGAAGCTGGACTACCCTGGTCTCTCCGCTTAGACCGACAGTGACCTTTTCCCCTTTGTCGGTGGTGAGTGTCAGCGAATCTGCGTTGATCGCCTGAATGGTGCCGATCTGCCGGGCAGTCGCAGACGTCGGAGCAGACGGAGACTGTGCGAGACCGGCGCGGCTAGCAGCGCCTGGAATCGACAGCAGGGCTCCGATGATTGCGCAGGCTGCCCGGTTGACTGTCATGCCTCTATCTCCTCACCATCACGGGCCGGCCTCTCCACAGCATCTCGGCGACCGCACAGGGAGCGCAAAGATGTTGGTGGCACCTTCGAAGACGAGGCGAACGACGAAAAGTTTCAGTGAGTACTCCTCTTCAGGGAAGTATTTGAGTCGACAACAGTGCAGGATGAAGGGTCAGATTCCTGTCGTCCACTTGAGTCCGTGTCTACGAATGGCGACTATGGAGGATGGCCACGCTGCTCGCGGGCAGGGTGACCGTATCCTCCGTCACCGCAACCGCCGGGTTTGAGGCGAGTTCAAGCGGGAACTTCTCGCGATTCGGAAGAGTCACTGTCTCCTTGCCAAGGTTCAACGACACAATGACGTGACCCCGGATCATCACCAGCCATCGCTTGTCTTCATCAAAGCGCACGCGGAGGGTCTGTAGCTGCCCGTTGTTGAGCGACGTTGACGTGCGGCGCAGATGAATCAGCTTTCCCGTCCACTCCAGCATCTCGGCATGCTTACCCTCGTGGACCTCGCTCCAGTTCAGGCGCGAGCGCTCAAACGTCTCTCGCTTCTCCGGATCAGGGATCTCGTCATCGTTCCAGCCGAAGATCGCGAACTCCCTCTTCCGACCGGCCGAAACGGCCTTCGCCATCTCCTCATCATCGTGATGCGCGAAGTATTGGAACGGTGTTGAGGCCGCGAACTCCTCGCCCTGAAAGAGCATTGGGATAAAGGGCGCCATCAGCACCAGCGCAAGCGCAACCTTCGTCTTTTCCATGCCGATGATGTGCTCGATCCGGTCGCCGATGGCGCGGTTCCCGATCTGGTCATGATTCTGGATGTAGCCGAGGAAGTGGTGCGCCGAAAGATCGCCAATCCGGCGGCCGTGCGTTCGGCCGCGGAAGCCCGAGTACTCCCCGTCGTAGACGAACACCTCTTTGAGCGACTTCGCGAGAGCTTCCATGCTGCCGAAGTCATCGTAGTAGCCTTGGCCGTCCTCGCTAGGATTAAGCACCGTAAACAGGGAGTGGTGAAAGTCATCGCTCCACTGCGCGTCCATCCCCATGCCGCCGGCTTCGCGAGGCTTCACCACATGCGGATCGTTCAGATCGCTTTCGGCGATCAGCACCAGACGCCGTCCTAGCACCGAGGAAAGAATGTCGACCTCGCCGGAGAGCTGTTCCATGAAGTGCACGGCGGACCGATCCATGTACTCGTGCACGGCGTCGAGTCGAAGCCCGTCCACATGGTAGTCACGCATCCACATCAGTGCGTTATCGATGAAGAAGCGCCGCACCTGATCACTGCCGGTCTCTTCGAAGTTCACCGCCGCGCCCCATGGCGTGCGGTGCCGATCAGTCAGGTAGGGTCCGAACTTGATGGTGTAGTTGCCGACCGGACCGAAGTGGTTGTAGACCACGTCGAGCAGCACCGCGAGACCTGTCTGATGGCAGGCATCGACGAAGCGCTTGAAGGCTTCCGGGCCACCGTAGCTGTGAGTCACCGCGAACAGACCGACGCCATCGTAGCCCCAGCCAAAGTCGCCTGGGAACTCGGCAATGGGCATCACCTCGACGTGCGTGATCCCAAGCGTCGCGAGATAGCGCAGGTGCTCGATGGCCGTGTCGAACGTGCCACCTTCGGTGAAGGTGCCGATGTGCATCTCGTAGATGATGGCGCCAGTGAGAGGCGGTCCCTGCCAGAGCGGATCGTGCCAGACAAATGCGCTGTGTTCGTACAGCCGCGACGGGCCGTGAACGCCCTCAGCCACGTCGAGTGCACGCGGATCCGGAAAGGCGTTCGTATCGGCATCGATCAGGTAGGCGTAGTTGTCGCCGCAGACCGAATCCGCTTCGACGGACCACCAGCCGTCGTGATCCGGGCCGGTCATCGGGCAGCGCAGATCCGCTTCCCCGTGCGTGCCCTTACCGTAGAGCAGTAGCGTCATCTTTTTGGCATATGGCGCCCAAACTCGAAACTCATGCATGTGTCGATCCCTCTTTCACTAACAAGGCGACTGGAAATTTTGCGAGCAGGGCGTCCAGCCGCACCGTGCCGCCGCGATGACCCTCTCCCGAAAGCCGGTTAATCCAGGTACCGTCAGGAAGATCAAGCGTTGTGTCGAACCAGGAACCGGCAAGCAGGAACGGATGCCGGGGAACGATGGTGATGACGGTGTCGCCGCGCTGAAACGAGACGACGTGACTCCGCTTGCGACCGCGCGCTTCGATCGCGGTGTAGCCGGCGTCGCGGCGAAACCATTCGGAGTGCTCGCGCCGCAGGCAGAGCGACTGGTGCAGCGTCCAGAGCTTCGTCATGCCTTCATCGCCGCGACGCACGATCTCTTCCACCGTCAGCGTCTTCATCTCCGTCAGCAGACGCCGCCGCAGCTCGTAGTCCACAGGCCGGCGATTGTCGGGGTCGACCAGGCTCAGATCCCACAGCTCCGAGCCCTGATAGAGATCGGGCACGCCGGGCGCGGTCTGCTTGAGCAGCGTCTGTGCGAGCGAGTTGATGCGCCCGGCTGCGAGAATGCGGCCGACAAACTCTTCCACTTCATTGCAGAAGTCGGCCGAGGCGAGCGTTCCATCGATGAACGCATTTAGACCGTCTTCAAATTCCTTGTTGTTCGCCGTCCAGGAGGTCTGCTGCTTGGCCTCGCGCGTTGCCTTTTCCATGTACGCGCGCATGCGGTCTCTATCAATCGGCCACGCGCCGATTACGGTCTGGTAGAAGAAGTACTCCGTATTGCGATCGATCGCGGCGCCCAGCTTCGCGTTCATGCGCGACCAGCGGCGGAGGATCTTGCGAAACTCACGCGGAATCTCCGTCAGCACGGCGAGCCGCGCCCGCACATCGTCCGCCCGCTTGGTGTCGTGGGTAGAGAGCGTGGTCATCGTGAGCGGATAGTGCGCCTGCATCTGCGCGTTGTAGGCGTGGAAGTCTTCGACGGAGAGACCGTCCCGGCCAGGATCACCGCCGACCTCACACGCCGCAATCAGGCGGTTGTAGCAATAGAACGCCGTATCCTCAACGCCCTTGGCCATGACTGGGCTGGTGAACTGCTGAAAGCGCAGAACGAACTCCGTCTCTTTCTTGCCGCGAACGCCCATCGTCAGCACGTTCTGCAGAAACTCAAAGAGAGACGCATCAATGTCGGGCCGGTTGTCCCGCGCGCACGTCACCGCCCGCTCAATGTAGCTTCGGTCTTCGTCGGTGATCTCTTCGCGATCCGGCTGCACATAAGTCCGGTAGATAGCGAAGCAGGCTGCGATGGCAATGATCGCCCGTTGAATCTCTACGCGCGTGAAGTCTCGCTGGTTGCGGTTCTGCTCGCAGATCTCGACAAAGAGACTTGTCAGACGATTGACGTCCGAGCCGAGCGCCTGCTCCATCACCATCATCTTCTTATCGTGCGCGATGGGCGGAAAGACGGTCGGCTGCCCAGTGAACTCCCCGTAAATCTTCGTAAGCTCCGCCATGCCAGCCGGATGGAACTGGGTGCCCATGACGGCGTTCATGAAGTCGTAGCCACTGGTGCCGTCGATCGGCCAGTTCTCGCGCAGATACTCCCCCGGCTCGAGGATCTTCTCGCCGATGATCCATCCCTGCGGCACGTGTTCGCGCAGACGATGAAAGTACTCGAGCGGATCGCGCAGGCCGTCCGGATGATCCACGCGCACGCCATCCAGCACGCCGGCCCGCAGCCACTCGACGATGAGCGCATGCGTCTCCTCGAAGACGTGCTCCCGCTCCATGCGCAGACCGATCAGCGTATTCACGTCGAAGAATCGCCGATAGCCAAGCTGCTGATCGGCCGTCTTCCAGTACGCGAGACGATAGTTTTGCTGAGTCAGGAAATCATCGAGCGCATCCAGGTTCCCGTTGAGTTCCTTGACCGACCGATCAATCGCCTCGCAGACACTCTCCTCTTCCGAGCAGAGGCGCGACAGCAGCTTTGCCAGAACGACCTTATCCCGGTTGCGCGCGAGAATCACCCAACGATCCCACGACTCCGGCACCGGCAGGCGGCCGAAGGAGGCAGCAAGAAAGCTCAGCGTATCGGACTTCGCGTACTCAGCCGCGCGGAACAGGATGGCCGGCAGCGATGTCGGCGCCGTTGGCAATGTCTGCCCGGCGGCCTCCACCTGGAACTCAACGCCCTTGCGAACGACCTTGACGTCGCCATTCTGCAGCGCACGGCCGTACTGGTCACCAAGGATCGGAACCAGAACCTTGTCGCGCAGGCGCTCTTCCTGCGGCTGCCAGTCAATGTCGAAGAACGAGGCGTAGCGACTGGTCACGCCGTTCTCGAGCACGTCCCACCAGTACCGGTTCTCCTTGCCGAGTGACATATGGTTCGGCACAATGTCCAGCACCTGGCCAAGACCGTTCTCACCCAGGGTCTTTGAGAAGCGCTGATGTGCCTCGCTGCCGCCAAGCTCTTTATTCACGCGCTGATGATCGACGACATCGTACCCGTGCATGCTATCGGGCGCGGCCTGCAGGTAAGGCGAGCTGTACACATGGGTTACGCCCAGGTCGTAAAGGTAGCCGGCAATAGACGCGGCATCGTCGAACGTAAAGCCTTTATGCAGCTGCAGCCGGTAAGTGGAACTTGGAGTTCTATCGTTCAAGGGTCACCAGAAGATGGTTTTGGGTCTAGTTAGGAAGAGCAGAAAGCAGGTCTGAGGGTTGCCTGTTCCCGGTGAGCAGGCGCTGTGAGACAAACAGGGCAATCACGTCAGCGAATCTGCGGCTTCCATGCGCCGGAGAGCGTCAGAGCGGTGTGAATCAGGGCGATGTGCGAGAGCGCCTGAGGGAAGTTGCCCAGCATACGGCGGGCAACCGGGTCGTACTCCTCTGAGATCAGGCCGAGATCATTGGTCAGGCTGAGCAGCCGGTCGAAGAGACCGCACGCATCTGCTTTGCGGCCGATCAGGTACAGGTTCGAAGCCATCCAGAAGCTGCATGCGAGAAAGGCTCCCTCGCCGCCGGCAATGCCGTCGCTGGCACTTGCCGTGTTGTACCTCTGCACCAGGCCATCTTTCATAAGCTGCCGCTCGATCGCCTCCACCGTGCCGATGATGCGCGGGTCCGTGGCGGGCAGAAATCCGACCAGTGCAATGCGCAGACACGAGGCGTCCAGCTCCTTCGATCCATAGGCCTGCGTGAACGAGTTCAGCTCCTTGTTGAAGCCTTTCTCCAGCACTTCGTCTCGGATCATGTCGCGGTTCTTGCGCCATCGCTTCACGTCGCCGCCGCCATCATAGCGGTCATAGTGCGTGATGGCCCGGTCGAGCGCCACCCAGGCCATCACCTTGGAGTGCACAAAGTGCTGCCGTCCTCCGCGAGTCTCCCAGATGCCCTCATCCGGCTCCTGCCAGACCTTGCAGAGGTGGTCGACCAGCCGCGCCTGCAGCGCCGTCGCATCCACGCGAATATCCCGCTCTGCCAGCGGCGCGCGCAGCAGTGCCGAAGCCACCTCGCCATAAAGATCAAGTTGAAACTGCCCTGCCGCGCCATTGCCAATGTTGACCGGCGCAGAGTTCTCGTACCCCGGCAGCCAGTCCACCTCCCACTCCGTCAACGTACGCTCGCCGCGAATGCCGTAGAGAGCCTGCACATTCTCGGGAGCGCCGGCAATCGCGCGCAGCAGCCACCGCCTCCAGGAGATCGCCTCTTCTTCAAAGCCGGCGTGCAGGAGGACCAGCAGCGTGAACGAGGTATCGCGCAGCCAGCAATAGCGATAGTCCCAGTTACGCTTGCCGCCGATCCACTCCGGCAGCGATGTCGTCGGCGCCGCCACAATGCCACCCGACGGCTTATACGTGAGCGCCTTCAGCGTCATCAGCGATCGATCCACCGCCTCCTGATATCGTCCACGGTAGGTGCTCTGGGACATCCACTCTGTCCAGAACGTGACCGTGCGCTCCAGCGCCTCCTCGAGCTTCGGCGGCGGGAGGGCCTCCTCGAGAGAAGAGGCATACGTGAGGGAAAAGTCGACAACGTCCCCCGATCGCACCGTGAACTCGCTCTTGGTCTTCAGATCTTCGCCGCGAAGCTTGACCTTTGTGTGCAGCACGAGCATGTCAGGACCGGCAATCGCACGCAGATCTCCGTGGCGCGTCGTGACCCATGGCGTCGTGCGGCCGTAATCAAAACGGATCGCAAGCTCCATCGCCATCTTCACCTTGCCACGCAGGCCGCGGACCTGGCGAATGACACGGGAGTGCCGCTCGCGCGGCGGCATGAAGTCGATCAGCTGCACCGCGCCGTCGGCTGTTTCGAACGTCGTCTCGACGACCATCGTCTGCGGCAGATAGCGTCGCTTGATCGAGAGAATCGACTTCTCCGGACTGATTCGCCAGAAGCCGTTTTCACCCGTACCCAGCAGGGCCGCAAAGCAGGCACCGGAGGAGAAATCCGGCCAGCAGAGCCAGTCAATCGAGCCCTCGCGCGAGACCAGCGCCGCCGTCTCGCAGTCTCCTATCATGGCGTAGTCTTCTATCTTCGCCGCATGCGGCTGCCCTGCTCGATCGTCTGTCACCTACTGCTGTCCTTCCTTGGCTTTTGTAATCTCTTCCGTCCATCCAGGGATTTCTGTCCCTGTGTGACCTCGGCGCTCGCAGCAAACACTTTCGCACCGCGCTGCATCCGTCTTACCTGAAGCTGGTGGCACCTGCGGAAAACATCCTGGCTGTTCTTTCAGGATTGGATGCGGATTGTTCGATCTTGACCAAATGAATCGCTGCATTACGTTCTGACTAGGAATCTATGTCTTTGAGTTTGCGTCCCATGAAGCCGGCAGAAGGCCGGCAGCGTGTCATCGTCGAAGATCTGTCGCCCCAGGTGGACTGCGGCAACTATCCCGTCAAACGCATCCTCGGTGACACGGTCGAGGTCTCCGCGGCCTTCTTTGCCGACGGACACGACCATGTGGCCGGTCGTCTGCTCTACCGGCATGAGAGTGAGCGGCGCTGGCGCGCGAAGACCATGTCCGCGCTCGGGAACGACGTCTATTCTGCCAGTTTCGCCGTCGATAAACCTGGTACCTGGCGCTTCACCGTACAGGCCTGGGTCGATCACTTCGATACCTGGTACTCCGATCTGCGCAAACGCATCGACGGCCAGCCTGATCCGCTCCATCATGATGCCGTCACCACGCCGCAGAACATCCCACTCGCCCTGCGCTCCGGCGCCCTTCTGCTCGAGGAGACCGCCGCACGAGCCAAAGGCGCTGACGCCAAGCTCCTACAGCAGGTCGTGCTCTCCCTCCGCTGGCTGGCAGATCAGGATGCACAGCGCTACGACTTCCCGCTTGCGCCGGAGATCGCCGAGATCGCCGCGCAGTATCCCGACCTCAGCTTTGCCACAAAGTTCGATCAGGAGCTCGAGATCTGGGTCGATCGCGAACGCGCCCGCTTCTCCTCCTGGTATGAGCTGTTTCCCCGATCCGCCTCGCCGGATCCCCTGCGTCACGGCACTCTCGCCGATGTCGAGGCGCTGCTTCCCTCGATCGCCAAGATGGGGTTCGATGTGCTCTATCTGCCACCTGTCCATCCCGTTGGCAAGGCGTTCCGCAAGGGTCCAAATAACAACGTTGTCGCCGCGGAAGGCGATGAGGGCAGCCCCTGGGCGATCGGCGCGGCGGAGGGCGGCCACAAGGCCGTTCACCCCAAGCTCGGCACGATCGCGGACCTAGAACGGCTCGCAAAGGCGTGCACCGCACGCGATATGGATCTCGCAATGGACATCGCCTTCCAGTGCTCGCCCGATCACCCGTGGGTCAAAGAGCATCCGGAGTGGTTCATCATTCGTCCGGATGGCTCCATCCAGTACGCGGAAAACCCGCCGAAGAAGTACCAGGACATTTTTCCGCTCAACTTCGAATCACCGGATTGGCGCGGTCTCTGGGAAGAGTTGCTCTCTGTCTTCGCCTTTTGGATCAAGCATGGCGTCACCATCTTCCGCGTCGACAATCCGCACACCAAGGCGCTGCCCTTCTGGGAGTGGGTCATCGGGCAGGTCCATCGCGATCACCCCGAAGCGATCTTCCTCGCCGAAGCTTTTACTCGCCCGCACGTCATGTACTCGCTGGCAAAGGCCGGTTTCACTCAGTCCTACACGTACTTCACCTGGCGAACGGAGTCCGCCGAGCTGCGGCAATATCTTGAAGAGATCACACAGCCGCCCGTATCGGACTTCTTCCGTCCCAACTTTTGGCCCAACACGCCGGACATCCTGCACGGCTCCCTCCAGACCGGCGGCCGGCCCATGTTCATGCAGCGCGTGATCCTGGCCGCCACGCTTACGGCAAACTACGGCATCTACGGCCCGGCATATGAACTTGGAGAGAACGAGCCAATGAAGCCCGGCAGCGAGGAGTACCGCAACAGCGAGAAGTACGAGATCCGCGCCTGGAACCGTGCGGCCTCGAACTCCATCGCACCGCTGATCACACGCCTGAATGCGATTCGCCGCGCCAACGCCGCGCTCCAGACCAACGAACGGCTCGTCTTCCACAACGTGGACAACCCGCATCTGCTCTGCTATTCCAAGTCGACCGCCGATCACAGCAACACGATCCTGGTCGCTGTGAACCTCGATCCCGCGCAGGAGCAAGGCGGCTGGATCGATCTCGATCTCAAGGCGCTCGCCGTTCCGTATGGAGAGAACTTCGACGTGGAGGATCTGCTCACCGGCAAGCGCTACGTCTGGCACGACCGCAGCAACTATGTCGCGCTGCGGCCGGACGTGATGCCGGCGCACATCTTCCGCCTGCGAACGTCGGTGTAGCAGGGACGCGCCTGCCGCCATGTCTCTGGAACCAGCAAAGACACCTCCCGGAATAGCGGTGGTGCTGCACTGAGCCCCGGCGGCAAAATCCTGTAGTTTAAGAGTTCTGGGAAGGCTGGACCTGTGAAGAAAGTCGGAAGCGCAACTGATCCGCTCTGGTACAAAGACGCGATCATCTATGAGATCCATGTCCGTGCCTTTGCCGACTCCAATGCGGACGGCATCGGCGATTTTCAGGGACTGATCTCGAAGCTGGACTACCTGCAGGACCTCGGCGTCACCTGTCTTTGGCTGCTTCCCTTCTTTCCGTCGCCCCTGCGCGACGACGGCTATGACATCTCGGACTACACCGGTGTCAACCCGAGCTATGGCACGATCGCGGACTTCCAGGAGTTCCTCAACGCCGCGCACGAGCGTGGCATGCAGGTCATGATTGAGCTCGTCATCAATCACACCTCGGACCAGCACCCCTGGTTTCAGGCAGCGCGGAACTCCCCGAAGGGCTCGCCCGAGCGCGAGATGTATGTCTGGTCCGACACCGACAAGCTCTACGACGGCGTGCGCATCATCTTCACTGATACCGAGAAGTCCAACTGGACCTGGGACGAGGTTGCGCAGCAGTACTACTGGCACCGCTTCTTCTCGCACCAGCCTGATCTCAACTTCGACAATCCGCGGGTCATGGAAGAAGTGCTCAACGCGATGCGCTTCTGGATGGATATGGGCGTCGACGGCCTCCGTCTGGACGCCATTCCCTATCTTGTCGAGCGCGACGGCACCAGCTGCGAGAACGTGCCGGAGACTCACGTCAAGATCAAGCAGATTCGCGCCGCCATCGACGCCGAGTATGACAATCGCCTCGTCCTCGCCGAAGCCAACATGTGGCCCGCCGATGTGCGCCCCTACTTCGGCGACGGCGACGAGTGCCAGATGGCCTTCCACTTCCCACTCATGCCGCGCATCTACATGGCGCTGCGGCAGGAAGATCGTCTGCCGATCACCGACATCATGGCGCAGACGCCGGACATCCCGGACAACTGTCAGTGGGGTCTCTTCCTGCGGAATCACGACGAGCTCACGCTCGAGATGGTCACCGACGATGAGCGCGACTACATGTATCTCGCCTACTCGGCCGATCCGCGCATGCGCATCAACGTCGGTATCCGCCGCCGGCTCGCGCCTCTGGTCGACAACAATCGCCGCCGCATCGAGCTCTTGAACTCGCTTCTGCTCTCCTTCCCCGGAACGCCGATCATGTACTACGGCGATGAGATCGGCATGGGCGACAATATCTATCTCGGTGATCGCAACGGCGTTCGCACGCCCATGCAGTGGAACTCCGATCGCAACGCCGGCTTCTCAAAGGCCGTGCCCGCCAAGCTTTACTTCCCCGTCATCATGGACCCCATCTGGGGCTACCAGGCGATCAACGTCGAAGCGCAGCAGTCCGATCAGTCTTCGCTGCTGCACTGGACGCGCAACATGATCGCGCTGCGCAAGCTCTTCCAGGTCTTCGGCCGCGGTACGCTCGAGTTCCTGCACCCTGATAATCGCAAGATCCTCGCCTACATCCGTAATCTGGATCGCGCAGACGACAGCTCCGAGACTGTCCTCTGCGTTGCCAATCTCTCCCGCTTCGCACAGCCGGTCTCTCTCGATCTCAGCAAGTACAGCGGCATGCAGCCGGTGGAGATGGTCGGCTACGTCAGCTTCCCCACCGTCACAGGCGACGCCTACCCGCTGACGCTCGCACCGTACTCGTTCCTTTGGCTCGAGTTGCAACCTGCCCCGGTCAAGACCTCCGCGCCTGAAGTCGACGAGGGCAACCCCGCGCTGCAGCTGCTCGGTCCGGATGGCTCCGCTGCCGACATCGCGAAGCTGGTCACAGGTCCCGGCCTCGCCTTCATCCAGCAGCTGCTCCCCACCTACCTGCCGCGGCAGCGCTGGTTCGGCGCCAAGGCCCGCACCATCGTCTCCGTATCTGTGCAGGATTGCCTCCAGCTGCCCTCGACCCGCGCCTCGATCCTCTTCCTCGAAGTCCGTTATGAAGACGGCGGCGCAGACACGTATCAGCTGCCGCTCGCACTCTCTGTCGGCACCGCCGCCGAGGCGCTCCAGGCCAGCGCCGCAAACTCGATCCTTGCCTCTTTCACCCGCGCTAGCCAGACTGCCGTGCTCCACGACGCCACCGCCGACGAGAGCTTCCGTCAGGCGCTGCTCTCGACCATCGCAAACAACGCCACCGCACAGGGACGCACGGCTGAGCTCGTCGGCAACCGCTCGACAGCCTTTGAAGCCATCCGCGGCACCGCGCCGCTGCCCGCACGCACCGGCTCGGCCGAGCAGTCGAACACCAGCATCCTCTACGGCGGCAAGCTCATCATGAAGCTCTTCCGCCGCCTCCAGCCCGGGGAAAATCCTGACACTGAGATCGGCCGCTTCCTCACCGAGGTCGCTCACTTCCCGCGCATCGCCCCCTTCATCGGCGATCTCCGCGCCGTCACCGCACAAGGCGAGCCGACCACTCTCGCCATGCTGCAGGGCCTTGTCGAGAACGAGGGCGACGGGTGGGAGTGGACGCTCGAGGAGTTGGGTCGTTTCTACGACTCGGTTGCGACCTGCCCAACTCCATCCGATCTCGGCCGCCCAGCGAGCTTTCTCTCGGAAGCTGCGATGCCCCACGACGCACGCGAGCACGCCGGTTTCTACCTGGACGCCGCCACCCTGCTGGGTCGGCGCACGGCAGAGATGCATCTCGCCCTGGCGACCCCGACCGACGACCCCGCCTTCGCCGCTGAGCCCTTCACCACGGCCGATCTCGCGGCCGATGCGGCCCGCGTCTCGGCACAGGTCGCCACAGCCCTCGACGCGCTCAAGCGCGGCATGTCGAAGCTGCCTGATGCCACGGCGGATCGCGTCATCGACGACGCCGCCATGCTGCTCAGCCGTCGGCGCGATCTGCTCGCCGCCACCCAACGCTATGCCGCCGGCGACCCCGCCCGGTACGGTCATCGCACCCGCATCCACGGCGACTACCATCTCGGCCAGATCCTGCGCGCCAAAAACGACTTCGTCATCCTCGACTTCGAAGGCGAGCCCGCCCGCGCGCTCGACGAGCGTCGCCGCAAGCAGTCTCCGCTCAAGGATGTCGCCGGCATGCTGCGATCGTTCAGCTACGCCGCCTTCGCCGGCCACGCCCGCTTCGCTCAGCGCCGTCCGGAGGCAGCCCGCAACGTCGAGCCATGGGCGCAGCTCTGGGCCAACGCCGTCTCCTCCGCCTTTCTGCTCGGCTACCGGCAGACCGTCATCGCGGATCCTGCCCTTCTTCCCGAGCCCGCCATCGCGCAGAGTATGCTCGACGTAAACCTCCTGGAGAAAGCTCTCTATGAACTCCAGTACGAACTCAACAACCGGCCCGACTGGGTCCGCATTCCGCTCGCCGGCATCCTTGCACCTCTGTCCTAACTCCTCTGCTCGCCCGCTGTAACGAAGTCCCCGAGATCGCCCTATGGCCAACGCTGAAGCCGCAACGCTATCGCCACCGAGCGCCACAACCGCTTCGACCGGCGGTCTGCTCGTCACCCTCTCCTCCACCTCCGCGGAGCATCTCTCCGCCACCCTCGCCGCCTTGGCAGAGGCCTTCATCGGACAGTCCGTTCTCGTCGTCTCGCCGGATTTCTCCGCGCTCGACGAGAGCTACGGCTCAGGCATCACGCTCCTGCCCCCTGGCGACGGCGGCCTTCCCTCAGGATCCTGGATTCTCACTCCCGCCGAGCTCCTCGGCGCCTTCCGCCAGACCGTCATTCATGACGCTGCGGCCTGCCTCGTCCTCGGTCCGGAGGCGCACACGCTGCAGCCTTCGGTGCTCCGTTCGCTCGCCGCTGCGGTGCTTTCAGGCGGCGCGGATCTCGGCGTTCCGGACTATCAGCTCGGCCCGCGCGAGGGTCTCTTCAACTCCGCGCTCATGTATCCGCTCTCGCGCGCGCTCTACAACGCGCAGCCGCGTTTCCCCCTGGCGCTCGATCTCTCCTTCTCTCGCAAGCTCTCCGATCGCCTGACCGCCGGCGCGCAGAAGAGCAGTACCATCGCCGACGGCATCTTCTGGCCGGTCGCCGAGGCCGCCGTCACCGGCATGCGCATCGAGCAGGTCGACGGCGGTCCGCGTGCCCTCCCATCGCCCTCCAGCAGTGACCTCAACACCCTGCTCGCGCAGATCGCCGGCTCGCTCTTTGCCGACATCGAGGCCAAGGCAGCCTTCTGGCAGCGCTCGCGACCCAATCAACCCCCGCTCACCAGCAGCCGCATCGAAGGAGAGGTCGAGGAAGCCGCCAACATCGAGTCCCTCATCGAAGACTTCCGTGTCGCCAATACCAACCTGCGCGAGATCTGGTCGCTCGTCCTCCCGCCGCAGTCGCTGCTTGGCCTCAAGAAGCTCTCGACGCTCGATGCACCTGCCTTCCGCATGCCCGCCGCGCTCTGGGCCCGCATCGTCTACGACTTCGTTCTTGCCTTCCGCCTTCGCACCCTCAATCGCGGACATCTGCTCGGCGCGCTTACCCCGCTCTATCTCGCCTGGGTCGCCTCCCACCTGCTCGTCGTCGACGGTGGCCTCCCGCCTGAGCAGCACGTAGAAGAGACCGCCGCTGCCTTTGAGAGCGAGAAGCCGTACTTTGTCTCGCGCTGGCGCTGGCCGGATCGCTTCAACCCATAACCATCACTACCCGGACCAGTTCTCGAGAGACACCGCTTCCCCGCACGACCTCCGAAGGAGACACCCCATGCCGCAGGTTCCCACCAACATCTACGATCCCATCGCCATCCCCCAGCCCTCCCTGTGGCATCAGGTCGGCGACTCTCTCTCTCAGTCCATGCACCGCTCCTTCGTCAAGCTCGCAAGCTTCCTTCCGGGCGTTCTCTCGCTGCTGATCGCCGTCCTCATCATGACCGGCGTCGGCGCTCTGCTCTCCATCGCCCTCCGTCGCATCCTCACCCGGATCAACTTCGACGAACGCCTCAATCGCAACAATGCCGCCAGCCTCTCAGACTTCTCGCCCGCCCACAGCCCCACCCTCCTCGTCACCCGCGTCGTCTTCTGGGGCTGCGTTCTGCTGGGCTTCATCATCGGCATCTCCGCGCTGGACGCCTCCTACTCCAATAGTTCGCAGATGTCGATCTTTCTTCTGCCCTATGTCGCCCATTCCATCGGCGCGCTGCTTCTGCTCGCCGCCGGAACCATCCTGGCGCGCTTTCTCTCGCGCTCTGTCCTCATCGGCGGCGTCAACGCCAAGCTGCAGTACGCCCGTTTCCTCTCACTCGGCGTCAAGTGGCTTGTGCTCACCCTCACCGGCGCCATGATCCTCGATCATCTCGGCATCGGCGGCACCATCATCGAGCTTGCCTTCGGCATCCTCTTCGGCGGCATCGTGCTCACGCTGTCGCTCGCCGTCGGCCTCGGCTCTCGCGATATCGTCAGCCGGTCGCTCGAGCGCTCCGCCGACCGCTTGCCGCCGCTCGATCCCAACAGCCCCGCGCCGCGGCCCACCCCAACCCCCGCCAGCAATCTGCGTCACTTCTAGAAGCCGGCTCTCCAGCAAAGATCGCCCGCGTTGTCCCCGGCAGATCGGGCGCAACGCGGGCCTCTTCCTTTAGATCTGCGGAGCCTCCTGCAGCGTGCGCGCTGGCACATTCGATCCCAGCGCGCCATACGCCGCCACCACGGCATACCCCAGCAGCGGCAGCAGATATCCGCTCGCCATGCTGCCCGTGCGATGCACCACAACACCCAGCAGCGGCGGAAACACGGCGCCGCCAAGAATCGCCATCACGATCAGGCTCCCGCCCAGCTTGGTACTCGGCCCCAGATCCTTCACGCCCAGCGCAAAGATCGTCGGAAACATGATCGACATAAAAAAGCTCGTCGCCACCAGCGCCCATGCGCCCAGCATCCCGGGCCGTGCCACCGCAAACGCCAGCAGCAGCATGTTCAGTGTCGAATACCCAACCAGTAGCCGCGCCGGCGCCACATACCGCATCAGCCACGTCGAAGCCGCGCGCCCAATCGCCAGCGCCACCAGGCTTCCCGTCAGGTAGTACCCCGCCGTCCGCTCGCTCACCGTCGTATATGCCTTCATGTACGGAATGAACGTGCTCCACGTCGCCACCTGCGTCCCCACGTAGAAGAACTGCGCCACCACCGCAAAGAACAGGTGCGGATAGCGCAGCAGCGACCGAAAACTCCCGCGATCCTCCGCCGCCTCGTCCTTCGATCCCCTCGTCGCAAACGCCGGAAACCGCACGCGCGCGATCAGCACCGCCATCAGCACCAGCACCGCGCCCAGCCCCACATACACCGGCACCACCCGCATGATCTCGCTATGCAGATATCCCGCGTACGTCCCATCCGCCCGCATCGCCGCCACCCGCGCCGGCGCCAGCTCCACACCCGAGAAGATGAACCAAGTCCCAAACAGCACACCCGCCATCGATCCCGGCGGATTAAAGCTCTGCGCAAAACTAAGCCGTCGTGCCGAAGTCTCCGCCGGCCCAAACTGCGCAATCAGCGGATTCGCCGCCGTCTCCAAAATCGATTGCCCGCAGCCCACCACAAACAGCGCCAGCAGAAACGGCGCATATCGCCCCGCCACAGCCGCCGGCCAGAACAGCAACGTTCCCGCGCCAAACAGCAGCAGCCCCGTCAGCAGACCCACGCGGTAGCCATACCGCCGCATCAGCAGCGCCGCCGGAATCGCCATCGTTCCATATGCTACGAAGACTGCCGTCTGCACCAGCTGCGCCTCCAGCAGCGTCAGCTCAAACGACTTCTTGAACTGCTGCACCAGGATGTCCGTCAGGTTGTTCGACATGCCCCACAGAAAGAAGATCGCCGTCACCAACCCGAACGCCAGCAGCGCTCCCGCTGGAAACACCGGCTTGCCCGCCGCGCTCGCCTCGTCCGTCGTCACTGCCTCAAGACTGCTTATCTGCATGCCGCTCCTCGTCGCCCGTCCCACTCACATCGCCAGCTTCACAATCCATACACCCTCGTCGCCGTCGCCCCAAAGACCGCCTCCCGCTCCGCGCCGCTGAAGCCGGCGAAGTACACCTCCAGCACTCGCCACCACTGCCCAAAGCCGCTCGCCACCAGGCACACCGGCCAGTCCGATCCCGCCATCAGCCGCTCCGGCCCGAACGCCTCCACCACCACATCCAGATACGGCCGCAGACTCTCAATCGTCCACTCGTTCCATCGCGCCTCCGTCACCATTCCTGAAACCTTGCAGGTTACATTCCTCCGCCGCGCCAGCTCCCGCAGCTGCGTCGCCCATGGCTCCATAGCCCCGTCGGCAATGCGTGGCTTGCCCACATGGTCCAGCACAAAACTCTGCCGCGGATGCCGATCCACAAACGCGATCGCCTCCGTCATCTGCCATGGCTTCGCTCCGCCCAGCAGCAGCACGTCGTACACCAGCCCGGTGCCCTCAAGCGCGGACACCCCTCGGTTGAACGCCGCACACGTCAGGAATCCCTCAGGCTCTCCCTGCACTACATGGCGCAGCCCGCGCAGCAGCGGATTGGCCGTCAGCTGCTCAAGCATTCGCGGGAACTCCGCATCGGCCAGCGGCGCCCATCCCACGACACCACGCAGCAACCGCCTCGCGTCACCCGCGATCGTCGTGGCCGCAAGCTCCAGCAGCCATCGCGTCTCCTCCGTCGTCTGCCGCGCCTGTACCGCAATCGCACCGTCAATCGCCGCCTCCGTCATCGCCGCCCGCAGCTCCGGCAGCAGAAAGTCCTTGCGCAGCGCGGTGTACTCCGGCTCCGTCAGCCAGTCATACTCCGCCGCTCGGAACCGCCAGAGATGGTGGTGCGCATCGATCCGCTCCGGCAAGTGCCTCTCCTCATCCGCTGCCGTTCCGGACTCGGCAGAGGGTGCCGCCAAGTCTAGCGCACTCGCCCGGCCGCCCGCAGCCTGCGCCGCTCGCGTCAGCTTCTTCCGCAACCTGGGGCGAGGAAACTCTCTTGCCGCCTCATTAGTCCAATCCACACCGGAGCCTGCTAGCCTTTCCTCCACAGGGCCCTCACAGCCGCACGACTCTCACGCCTCCTCAACCGCACGAAAGGTCCATCTCCCCATGGCTTCCAAGCGCACCCCCGCACCCTCCGCCAATCCCGCACCGGCCAGCAAAGCATCCGCATCTCCAGAGCCGCTTGCCGCCGAGCCGCGCGTCGTCCTTCCCGGCAGCGAGCGCCAGCCGCTGCCGCCAATCGATCTCCAGGCCGCCGGCGCGCCGCCCAAACGAAGCAGCCGCGGCCCTGTCACCGTCTCCATCCTGGTCCGCCGCAAGCAGCCGATCGATCCCGGCGCTCTCAGCAACAGCAAGGGCCAGACGCGCGTCTCCCGCGCCCAGTTCCGCGCGCGGTTCAGCGCTGATCCCGCCGCCGTCAGGGCCGTCAAGACCTTCGCTAAACAATTCGGCCTTGCCGTCGAAGCCACGCCCGCGCAGCTCGACGCCCGCACCCTCAAGCTCTCCGGCACCCGCGATCAGCTTGAAAAAGCCTTCGGCGTCACGCTCGCCGAGCAGCCCCACGGCAAGGCAACCTACCGCGTCCGCGAGGGCGCCATCTACATCCCGCAATCGCTCGCGGGCCTCGTCGAAGCCGTGCTCGGTCTCGACAATCGCCCGCAGGCAGCGGCTCACTTCCGCATCGCGCATTCTGTAACCGCGAGCAGCACAAACCCGGCGGCCACCGGCAGCTCCTTTACTCCCCCGCAGATCGCGGAGCTCTACCAGTTCCCCGCCAACGCCTCCGCCGCCGGCCAGACCATCGGCCTCATCGAGCTCGGCGGCGGCTACCGCACCGCCGATCTCACCGCCTACTTCAAGTCCCTCGGCCTCAAGGCTCCTGCCGTCGTCGCCGTTCCCGTCGACGGCGGCAAGAACTCCCCATCCACCGCCGAGGGTGCTGACGGCGAGGTCATGCTCGATATCGAGGTCGCCGCCGCCGTCGCGCCCGGCGCGAAGATCGCCGTCTACTTTGCGCCCAACACCGACCAGGGCTTCATCGACGCCGTCACCACCGCCGTTCACGACCCCACCAACAAGCCCAGCGTCATCTCCATCTCCTGGGGCGGTCCCGAGTCCTCCTGGACAGCGCAGGCCACCACCGCGCTCGATAGCGCATGCCAGGCTGCCGCTCTGCTTGGCGTCACCATCACCGTCGCCGCCGGCGACAACGGATCGACCGACGGCGTCACCGACGGCGCCAACCACGTCGACTTCCCCGCCTCCAGTCCCCACGTCCTAGCCTGCGGCGGCACCAAGATCACCGCCTCCGGCAGCACGCTCTCGGGCGAGGTCGTCTGGAACGAGCTCTCCGCCAATGAAGGCGCCACCGGCGGCGGCGTCTCCACCGTCTTCCCGCTGCCCACCTGGCAGGCCAACGCCAACGTTCCCGCGCCAGCCGCCTCCGCCAACAAGAAAAGAAAGAAACCTACTTCCGGAAACGGGAGCGCACCCTCTACGGGCCGCGGTGTCCCCGACGTTGCTGGCAACGCCGACCCCACCACTGGCTATACCATCCGCGTCGACGGCCAGACCATTCCCATCGGCGGCACCAGCGCCGTCGCACCCCTCTGGGCCGGACTCATCGCACTCGCCAACGCGCAGAACAAGACCTCCGCCGGCTTCCTTAATCCCACCCTCTATACCAACCCCGCAGCCTTCCGCGACATCACCTCCGGCAACAACGGCGCCTACAAAGCCGGCCCGGGCTGGGACCCCTGCACCGGACTCGGTTCTCCCATCGGCACCGCCATCATCTCCGCCCTAGCCGGCTCAGGATCAACGGGCAGCAAGGGCGCAAAATCCGCCACCATCAAACGAGTTCGCAACACGTAGAAGCTTGCCGTTAGTACCACAGACACAAAAATGGCCGGCCCTCAGGGGTCGGCCATCTCTTTTGTGAACATCGACTGCGTTACGCCGCCTGCATGCTCGCCTGCAACGCTTCCTGGTTCACCTTCTCTTCAGCAATCTTCGTCAGCTTGGCATCGCCGCCCTTGCTGTCGTCGAGATTCTCCGTCAGACCCTTGGCTTCGCTCTGCTTGCCGATCAGCTTCGCATAGGTCTCGAGCGATCCATAGGATCCAATCCGGTAGTGCTGCTGCTGGTTCGCCGCCACGATGAGCGCTGCATCCCGTACCGGACCCGCGTCCGAGTTCGAGATCATGTGCTCCACTTCGGTGATCATCGCCGCCGCAATGTGGTTGTCTTCCGTCTTCACCGGCTTACCCAGCTTCTGGAAAGTCTGCTCAATCTTTTGGGCGTACTCCTTGCCCTTGGTGGCGCTCTTCTCGAAGGCTTCCTTCAGCTCTGGGTTAGTCGAAGCCTGTGCCATCTTCTTCGCCGCCTCAGAGACCTTGTTCTCGAAATCCAGCACGTAGGTCAGTCCCGTAAGCATCAACTCTTCAACAGTTTGCATCTTGTCTGCCATAACAAAAACTCCTCGGTCACATCTTCGGCAGCCCTTCGTCACCGTTCGCAATCAGGCGCCGCCGTCTTCTGAGTTAGTGCTGTCTGCCACGCTCCCTGTTGCCACCGATGGGTACCGTGATTTCATGCTCCCAACAAACTTCTTGATCCCTGAACCCCGTCCGTTCGCAACCCAGATTGCGTCCCGAACCGCACCCTAGATGGTAGGCAGACCCGCAGACTGGTAGATCTGCGAGATGTACCCGATATCGCGCATTCCCTCTTCGCCCGAGGCCTTCACCGCCGTGTTCTCCACAATGTTCTGCGTCAGTGCATCCGCCTCCCGCATGAACTGCGTCGGGTCCTTCTCCGGATTCGTCTTCACCTCGACCGGCTTGTTCTCTCCCGCCGTCTGCCGCAGCGTAATCCCCTCGTAGGAGAACGCTGGTCCCATCTCCAGCACACCCTTGCTTCCCGTCACCTTGAAGAACCCCGGCATCTGTCCGCTGTACGTCGTCGTGCACGTCGCCAGAACGCCGGACGGAAAGCGCGTCGTCCACGACACCGTATCCTCCACCTCAGCGAAGCGCGGATCGTCCCTGTGCGTCGTCTGGAACGCCTTGAACTCTGCCGGCTCCTCGCCCGTCAGGTACCGCGTCGCATTCAACGCATAGATCCCGATATCCATCAGGCTTCCAGCACCCGCCAGCTTTCGCTGCAGGCGCCATACGCCAGGCCGGCTATCGAAGCCCGCCGCCGCCTCGATCGTCCGGATCTGTCCGATCGCGCCGCTCCGCAGCCGCTGAATCGCCTCCAGCGTCAACGGCTCATACTGCATCCGGTACGCAATCATCAGCTTGACATTCGCCGCCTTGCACGCGTCGATCATCTGCTGGCATTCTGCGACGCTCACCGCCATCGGCTTCTCGCACAGCACATGCTTGCCCGCCTTCGCCGAGCGAATCGTGTACTCCGCATGCATGCTGTTCGGCAGCGCCACATACACCGCGTCGATCGCCTTGTTCTCCCGCATGCGATCCATATCCTCGTAGCTGTAGATCGACGTCTTCGGAATCCCCAGCTTCGCCGCCTGCGCCTCCGCCTTCGCCCGGTCGCCACTCACCAGCCCCGTAATCTTCGATCGCTGGCTCATCCCCACGCCCCCGATGAAGTGCTTCGCAATCTCCCCAAGCCCGATCACCGCATACCCGATCTGACGGCCGGATCCCGCGCCGCCCTGCCCCATCCCCCACGCCCGCGGCAACATCACCGCCGCCATCCCCATCGCCCCCACCTTCCAACTCTCCTGCGCAAATCCCCGTCGCGTCATCGTCATCGCTCTCTCCTCCGTCCCTTCACTAGATGCATACCGCCGCCCGCATCGCCGCCTCCGCCCGCGTCGCCTTCAGTTATCCTTGCGTCATCCCCGGCCGCACCTCGAAAGATCCTTCGTCCTCACATGCTCCAGCTCCGTTACGAAAGCCTCGTCTCCGTCCTCATCCTCTCGCTCTGCGTGGCCATCATCGCGGACCCCATCCGCGTCGCTAACTTCCTCTACCGCCGCGTCGTCGCCGAAGAAGGCGATCTCTACTTCACCCTTGTCTACCGCCTCCTCGCCATCGTCGGCGCCCTCATCGCTCTCTACATCCTCACCGTCGATCTCTGGCAGCTCGCCCACCTCTAGCACAGAAGCAAGGCACCTATGGACCAGTCAACCCTCACCGAAAAACAGAAGATGCTTGCCGGCGATCTCTACCACGCCGCGGGCCCGGAGCTCACCGCCGAGCGCCTCCGCGCCCAGACCCTCCTCCATCGCTTCAACCAGTCCTCACCCGCGGACACGCCCACCCGCACCGTCATCCTCCGCGATCTGCTCGCGCACCTCGGCGACAACGCCACCATCCTGCCGCGCTTCGGCTGCGACTACGGCTACAACATCTCGATCGGCGCCGGCACTTTCATCAACCTCGACTGCATCTTCCTCGATTGCAACCGCATCACCCTCGGCCGCGACGTTCAGGTCGCCCCCGGCGTCCACCTCTACACCGCCACTCACCCGCTCGATCCCGCCATTCGCCGCTCCGGCCTCGAGGTCGCCCTGCCCATCACCATCGCAGACAACGTCTGGCTCGGCGGTGGATCCATCATCTGCCCCGGCGTCTCCATCGGAGAGAACACCGTCGTCGGCGCGGGCTCGGTCGTCACCCGCAATCTCCCCGCCAGCGTCGTCGCCGTCGGCAACCCCGCCCGGGTTCTCCGCCAGCTCTGACGCTGCACCGCGCAGAGAGAGGTTCGCACACGCCCCGCAGTTGGTCTCTTTTGTTGTCATCCCGCAGGGATCTGCTTCTCTACCGCAGCAGGACGGAGAGCCTGCTTTGCGACCAGCGACTCCTACTTCATCGTCCCCGCCGCCTTCCATCCCACCTTCGTCCCGCTCGCCGCATTCTGCTGCTTCAGCCACACATACAGCGGCTGGAAATAATCCAGCATCGCCTGCGCGTCCAGATGGTCCGTGCCCGTCATCGTCTTCAGCGTCGCCTGCCATGGCTGCGACTGCCCTGCCTCCAGCATCGTGTTCAGCTTGTCGCCCGCCGCCTTCGATCCGTAGAAGCTGCACCGGTTCAGCGGCCCTTTGTAACCACTCGCGTCACACATCGCCTTGTAGAACTGAAACTGGTACACCCGCGCCAGGAAGTACCGCGCATACGGCACATTCGCCGGGATGTGATTCTTCGCCCCTGGATCAAAGTCCGCCTCCGTCCGCTCCACTGGCGGCGCCACGCCCTGGTACTGCTCGCGCAGCGCCCACCACGCCTTGTTGTAGTCGGCCGGCTTCACCTCTCCGGCAAACACCTGCCACCGCCACTTGTCAATCAACAGCCCGAACGGCAGAAACGCCACCTTGTCCATCGCCGTCCGCAGCAGCAGCGGAATATCCGCCTCCGCCGGCGGCACCTCGGTTTGTAACCCAAGCTGTTTCAAATACGCCGGCGTGATCGATAGCGCCACCGAGTCGCCAATCGCCTCGTGGAACCCGTCGTTCGCGCCATTGCGAAACAGGTACGGCTGCCCGTTGTACGCCCGCTGGTAGAAGTTATGCCCCAGCTCATGGTGCACCGTCGTGAAGTAGTCCGCGTTCACCTCGATGCACATCTTCACCCGCAGGTCCTCGACCGAATCGATGTCCCACGCCGACGCATGGCACACCACGTCCCGGTCCCGTGGATGCACAAGCTGTGATCGCTCCCAGAATGTCGGCGGCAACGGCTTGAACCCGAGCGACGTAAAGAAGCTCTCGCCATACCGCACCATGTCCTTTCCCGCTGTCGTCTCCGCCGCGTGCCCCTTGTCGCTCGAAAGATCCGTTCCCTGCTGGAAGGCCATCGCCGAGCTCGGATCCTTCTCCGCAATCTGCCGCTCGAGCGCCCCCTTCAGATCCACCGGCTTGAACTGCGCGAGCTTCGGGTCCGTCGGCGCCACCACGTCGTAAATGTTGCCCCACTCCTGCGCCCACATATTGCCCAGCAGCTCCGCTGGAATCATCCCGTCCTCGCGCATCGCCGACGCGCCATACTTCGCCACCAGCCGCGATCTCGTATACGCCTGCAGCTCCGCGTAGAGCGGCTGCAGCTGCCCCCACGCACGTTCCACCTCGGCGGAAAACTGCGCCGGCGTCATGTCATACCCGGCCCGCCACAGCTCGCCCGTGTCCTTGTATCCCAGCTCGCGCGCGCCCACATTCTCAAGCTCCACCTCGCGCGCATACTTCGCCCGCATCGGCGGCGCAATCGCATGCCAGCCAACCCACAGCCGCTTCAACTCCTCCACATCCCGCGACGTCGCCATCCGGTTGGAGATCGCATCGATCCCCAGGCATCCCTCACCGTTCGCCGCCGGCGCTCCTGCCTTCGCGTCCGGGCAGTACTTGCCTTTCCCATACATCCCCGTCAGCTGCGCCGCCAGCGTCGCCGACTCCTCCAGCAGCTTCGGATCCTTCGGCGCCGCCGGCGCATTCACCTGCAGCAGCATCATTTGCCGACGCAGCTCCGCCGGCAGCTCCACCGTGTCAAACCGGTGCGACTCCGCCACCAGCTTCAGCGTCTCCGCCTCGCTCTGGCTGTTCAGCAGCGCCGTCGTCGCTTCGGTGTCCTCATTGATGTACGTCTCCGCCGTCCACTCTCCGTGCGAGCTCGCCGTCTGCAGCTCCAGCAGCTCCGCATTCGCCCGGTCCAGAAAGGCGCGAGCCTCACCAACCGAGGGCTTCGACGGCGTGCTCTGGGCCACGCACGACACACTGAACAGCAACACACCGAGGACAGAGATTGTTCGACGCATGACCGAAGTCTAGCGCGCCAAGCCCACCCGCGACTCCAGGCCCGCTAACACCCGATCGGCTCACGCCTGCTCTGCCGCCAGATCCCGCAGCCGCGCCACATCTGCCGCCGTATCCACGTCCATCGCGTCGTCGCCCAGCTCCACCACCCGAGCTTGTCGCAGCATCTCCCGTGCCCCCGCATCGCCATGCAGCCCCAGCAGCTCGGCAAACGCCGTCCGCGGAAAGTACGCCGGCACCCCGCAACGGCCGTCGTAGGCAGAGGCCACCTCCTCCTCCGGCTCTGCCGCCAGCAGTCGCAGATGCTCCGCCGACACCCTCGGCATATCGCAGGTCTGCATCAGCACGCCGCCAACCTCCGCAAATCCGTCCACCAACTCCATCCCCGCCCGGATCGACGACCCCATCCCCTCCGCCCATCCGGCGTTCACCACCACCCAGGCCCGTCGCAGATCGCATCCCGCCGCAACCGTCTTCGCGGCCGATCCCAGCACCACCACGATCGGCTCACATCCCGCCTCGCCAGCGAGGCGCACCGCCCGGTCGAGCAGCGTCTCCCCGGCAATCCGCACCAGCTGCTTCGGCTCACCCAACCGCGACGACGCTCCAGCCGCTAGCACCAGCGCCGCGGTCATACCGCGCCCAGCGCACACTGCACCTCGGCATAGTGCGATCCCCCGCCGCGCATCACCTGCTCGGCGACATCCTCCGGCCGCAGCCGCCGGCTCAGGCCAACCTTGCCCTGTACACACGCCTGTATCTCCGCTACCACCGCCAGCGCGATCGCCTCCGCGCCGTCGCCCCCCAGGTCCAGCCCTACCGGCGCATACAGCCGCTCGCAGCACTGCGCCACCGTCCATCCAAGCCGCACCGCGGCCTCGCTCACCAGCAGGCTCGACCGGTGCCGCGCGCCCAGCAGCCCCAGGTACCGCGGCGTCACCGCCAGCGCCCGTTCCAGCATCGCCCGGTCCTGCTCGTAGCTGTGGGTCATCACCACTACCGCATCCTCCGCCCGCAGCTCCACCTCATCGCCTTCACCCAGCAGCTCAACGCGCTCTGCCTCCGGAAAGCGCTCCCGCCGCGCCAGCTGTCGCCGCCCATCCGCGATCAACACACTCCACCCCAGCAGCGCTCCCAGCGCCGCCAGGGGCCGCGCATCCTCCCCCGCCCCAAGGATCACCAGCCGCTGCGGCGGCTCCAGCGTCTCCGCGAAGATCCTCGAGGCCCCCGCCCCATCCACCTGTACCCCGTCCGGCACCGCCATCGCCGCCCACCGCAACTCCTCTTCCGAGATCCCCTCGCTCCGAAAGACCGCTTCTCCCACCCGTTCGCCGTCGACCGCAAAGATCGCCCGCCGCAGCGATTGGCCCTCACCGGGCAGCCACGTCACCACGCGCCGACAAACCCCACCAAAGACACGCCGCACCTCGGCAAAAAGCCCCTGCACCTCGACCGAATCAGCACTCTCAAGCAGCACATCCAGCTCGCCACCGCACCCCAGCCCATACGGCATCTCATCCGTCTCATCAAACGAAGTCGAGTAGTGCCGAACCGCAGATCCCTGCTCAATGAACCATTTAGCCCGGTGCGCCAGCTCCCCCTCCAGGCATCCGCCGCTGATCGATCCCATCGTCTCCCCCGCATCCGTCACCAGCAGACGCGCCCCCACCCTCCGGTAACTCGACCCTTGGACGCCCACCAGCGTAACCAGAACGCCACCGCGCTCCACCTCGACCTTCTTTAAGATCTGTCGCCAATCCACCATCATCCCGAACACCCTCTTCCACTCAGATGCTCGCCGCCCGAAATGAAAACATTTGCCACTTTCGGTCCTGGAAAAGAAAACCCTTCTTCTCAAATATTCCATCGCTCAGGGCGTGTCTCGCAATTCTTTGCGAATTGCGCGCAAAAGCCATGTAAAGTTCCACCGCTCCGTCCAGAGGTTTGGCCCTTCTCCTGCACTACCGCTTGCAATCGCTCACAATTCCAGAGCGGAACCTGAACCACTTGCTGTCCTGAGGAGTCTGCCTGATGTCTGTCTCTCGTTCGCGCAACGTCAACCTTCCACTCACCGTCGCCGTTCTCACCGCGGTCGCCATCCTCTTCTTCCCCGCCTTGCTCGCCTTCTCTTAGACCGCTGCGGGCATGCCCGCGCCGCGAAACGCGATGGGCGAACCTCCGTGTTCTTTGCTAAACTGTCTCAGTCGAGAACGAGTCGGCGGCCCACGTTGCGGCTGCGCAGGTCTACTCCGGCAGATCCCGGTAGTACAAGGTTCGGGGCGTAGCGCAGTCTGGTAGCGCACCTGGTTCGGGACCAGGGGGTCGGAGGTTCGAATCCTCTCGCCCCGACCAATCTCTCCTCTCTATGCCAGTTGGCAAGCTGACGCTCGAGCTGGAAATCCCGCATGCCCACTCGCTGAAAGATCGGCGCCAGGTCGTGCGATCGCTCAAGGACGCCCTCCGGCACAGCTTCAACATCTCTGTCGCCGAGACAGACGGCGCCCTCGTATGGAACCTGGCGACCCTCGAAGTTGCTGCCGTGTCCTCGTCATTGCCCTATCTATCGGGACAATTGAGGACAGTGGAGCGCGCCGCAACCCGCCACGCCACGCGCCTCGGCGCCCTCATCACAGATGCCTTCGCCGAGATCCTGGTTGAAGGTACAGGAGATGACCTGGAGCTTTCCGGTGACCTTCTCGACAGTGACGACAGTTCTCTGAGCGTCCCCGACAAACTCTGATAATCTTGCCTTCTACCGGACGATCTATCGATGCCTGAGCACCGTGCAAGAACGCATCACCGCAATCGCGTAGCAAACACCTTCTCTGAAGAGATCGGTGCAATGCTGGAAGGGGAGCTGTCGGACCCAAGAATCGCACCCAGCTATGTCACGGACGTTGTTCTGGCACCTGGAGGCAAGTCCGCGCGGGTCTTCGTCGCGGTCCATGGCGGCGAGCAGGAAGAAGAAGACACCCTGGCCGGACTGATGACCGCCCGGGCCTTTATCCGGTCCCAGCTGCGGGATCGCATGGGAGTTCGCCACGTTCCGGAACTCACCTTTGCCATCGATCGATCGGAGAAGATGACCGGTCGCATGGATGAGCTTCTCGGACGCATGCGGAAGCGGGAACGGCGGTTCGCTCAAACACTGAGTGTTGAGGTTGAAAAACCCGTACCATGATGCTTCGCACCAACAGTATCGAGCGAATCCTGTCAGAGTTTCAGCCCGGACGCTCGTTCGTCCTGACCTCCCACGCGCGTCCGGATGGCGACGCCGTCGGATCCCTGCTTGGCCTCTCGGATCTGCTCGAGTCCCGTGGTTGTCGTACCGAGATCGTTCTAGCGGATCCCGTACCCGCGGTCTACCGCACCCTCCCAGGATCGGAACGGATCCGCCACGCCACCTCCCCCAGCTTCGGCGACTCTGACGGCCTGCGACCGGTTATCGTTCTCGAGTGCGACAGCGTGGAGCGCACCGGCCTCCGCGGACTGGAAGGCCGGTACCTCATCAATATTGATCATCACGCCAGCGGCCGAAACTATGGCGATCTCAACTGGATCGATCCCGAGGCCTGTGCCGTCGGCGCCATGGTCTACGAGCTCACCGTCGCCATGGGCGAGCGCATCAGCCCCGATACCGCAAGCTGCATCTATGCGGCGATCCTGGCCGACACCGGCGGCTTCACCTCCCGCTCCACCACGCCCGAGACCCTCTCGACCGCCGCCGAGCTGGCCCGGCTCGGTGCAGACCCGGCACGCATCGCGAACGATCTGTGCTTCTCGAGCCCGGAGTGCAAGGTTCGTCTGCTCGGGGCCGCACTCGTCAATATGCAGCGCCAGGGCACCATCGCCTGGAGCTGGGCCACCCTGGGAGATCTGGAGCGTCTCCAGGCCATGGCAGAGGACTGCGATGGCGTCGTCAACTATCTCGTCGGCATCGCAGGAGTTGAGGCCGCCTTCTTCGCCGTGGAGCTGCCCAACCCCGGGGAGTACCGGCTCAGCCTGCGCAGCAAGAGCCAGCTCGATGTCGCGCGGGTTGCGGAGAGCTTCGGCGGCGGCGGTCATCGCGCCGCAAGTGGCTGCCTGATGCACGGATCCCTCGACAGCATCATCGATCGCGTCCGCGAAAGGGTCGCCCGGGACTCTGTTAGCCTTACCTGACGCGACCCTGAATGGCAGAGACCGCACAACCCGCTCCCGAGAGCGCCCGGACCGGCCGTGTCGCCATAATTTGCGATCGTATGGGCTGGGAGACGCCAAGCGTCTCAGTCGTTCGTGAGTTGGCCCTTCTCTTCGCCGTCACCGCCTTCGTCCTCTTCTATGGCCTGGTCCCGATCTTTGGTGGCGATCAGCTCGGTCTCGTCGGCGCGGACGAGCCCCGCTATGCACAGATTGCACGGGAGATGCTGGCAGAGCACAACGGCATCTGCGACCAGTTGCACGCCACCATCATGCCCCGCGGAGCTCACTGGACCGACCTCCGGAACTCCTACGCCTGCCTCACCGGCGGCACGGTTACGCCCATCCTGAACGGCCGTCCGTGGCTCGAAAAACCCGCTCTTTACTACTGGCGCGCCATGGGCTTCTTCCGCGAGTTCGGCGTCTCGGATTGGTCGGCCCGGCTTCCCTCCTCCTCCGGCGCGCTCGCCCTTATCATTCTTATTTATCTGCATATGCGCCGCTTCCGCCTCGGCGGCCAGCTGGACGCCGCGCTCATCACCGCGTCCTGCCTCGGCATCGTCGCCTTCGCCCGCGGCGCCTCGACCGACATGCAGCTCGCCGCGCCGTTCTGCATCGGCATGCTCGGCTGGTACGCCTGGTATGAGACCGGCAAGAAGTTCTGGCTCTTCGATCTCTACTTCTTCGGTGCCGCCGCCACCCTGGCCAAGGGCCCGGTCGCCCCCTTTCTTGCGCTCATCATCATCTTCTTCTTCACCGCGCTTCGCCGGGAGTGGAGCCTGCTTCGGCGAACCATCTGGATCCCCGGCGTCCTGCTCTACCTGGTTATGGTGCTGCCCTGGTATATCGCCGTACAGCGTCGCAATCCAACCTTCGTCCGATCCTTCTTCCTCGAACACAACCTGGAACGATTCGCGACCAATCGCTACCAGCATCACCAGCCCTTCTGGTTCTACGGTGCGGTGCTCGTTCTTGGTCTCATGCCGTGGTCGATCCTGTCCTTCCGCGCCCTGCTCGATGCCGTCGGCGTCTCCGTGGCGGAGTGGCGCGCCCGCCGCAACCCGCAGCACTACCTCTCGCACATGCGCGCCGGCGACGCCTTTCCCGAGTTCCTCGTCCTGTGGGCGCTCTTCCCCATCCTCTTCTTCTCCTTCTCCGGATCCAAGCTGCCGGGCTACATCCTCCCTTCCATCCCCCCACTCACCATCCTTACCGGCGACTACCTCAACCGCATCCGGCGGGAGGGCCTGCCAGGATGGCTGCTCGGCCTGCACGCCTTTCTCTCCGCCGCGCTGGTCTTCGTCCTGGTGCTCGCGCCGCAGCACATGAAGTACGAGACTCTGGTCCCCTCGCCGGCCTGGCTGATTACCGCCGCGCTCGCCTCCTCCTCCATCGCGCTCCTTATCGTCTTCCTGGTACGGCGCGGCGGCATCTCGCAGGTCCTCACGGCAACGCTCGTCCCAGTGCTTGGGCTTCTCATCTTTCTGCTCGGCTTTCACGGCAAGGATCTCGACCTCAACTACTCCGCGCGGCCGCTCGCGCGGGGCATCGCCGAAAAGGCGCCCGGCATCAAGCTGATCGCCTCTCTCGGCGTGCGGCGCGATATGGACTATGGCCTGAGCTTCTATCGCGATCAGCCGATGCTCCACTACGGAAGCGACGGCGTGCCCGATGCCGAACACATTCTGGTGGTTCGCGCGGACGAGACAGCGCAGCTCAACGACTGGCTGCGCAATCGTCTCTACCAGCCCATCTTCCTTTTTGAATCCCAGGGGCTTGCTGTGTACCGTGTCGAAGCCCGACGATAGAGACTCACGTCGTCTCATCACCCCAGAGACCATCCAAGAGAAGAGAGTTTGTTTCGCATGGCAACCCTCCCCAGCACGGAAATTCTGGATCTGCGCCACGTCTCCGCCCGCCAGATGCGGCCGCTGCTGGAGGCGGAGGCCCGGCTATGGGAGCAGACCCTGCGCTGGGACTACCGCAGCTCGACCGAGTTACTGCTCGATTATCTGAACGGGCGCGTTCTGCCCGGATTTGTCACCGTCAACAACGGCGAGGTGAACGGCTTCACCTTCTGCGTCAACGAAGGCCACAAGGCCGTCGTGGGCGACGCCTTCTCCCGGTCCGCGTTTGAACGAGCCCCCGGCGACGAGGGCCGCGACCCAACACTGAACCTCCTCTTGACCCATCTGGTCAGCCTCCTGCGCGCCTCGCCTGGGGTCGATCGCATCGAGGCGCAGCTGCTCCTCTTCCCTTCGGGAAGCCTCAACACCTTCTTCGCCACCGAAGGCTTCACGGTCTTTCCGCGCCTCTTCATGGAATGCGATCTGAAGAGCAGCGCCCCCGCGATCCGGCGCCTCGGCGGAGCATCCGACTCTGTGCCCAGACCCATCGCCGCCGGCGAGTTCGTCCTTCGCCGGTGGGCGGCCGCTGACTTCCAGCCCGCCGCGGAGTTGATCCACCTCGCCTACACCGGTCACGTCGACGCCCGCATCAACGACCAGTACCGCACCCTGAACGGATCGTTGCGCTTCCTGCACAACATCGTTCGATTCCCCGGGTGCGGCGTCTTTGAGGCAAGCCACTCGTGGGTGCTCGAGGACCGGCGATCCGGCACCCTTCACGGTGTGCTGCTCTGCTCGCGCGTAGCCGATGATGTCGCGCACATCACCCAGCTCTGCATCGCGCCCAATCTGCGCGGCCAGCACCTCGGAGCGCATCTGCTGCGCCACGCCGCCGACCAGCTGCTGCGCGCCGGCTACGCCGCTATGACGTTAACCGTCAGCGAGGAAAACCGCGCAGCCCTGTCGCTCTACCAGAGCGCCGGCTTCACCACCCGCCGGCGCTTTGACGCCGCCGTTCTCGAGCGCCCTCGATCCAGCTAGCTCGCGGCCGCCAGGCGACTCTCGCGCTCAAGCAACTCCCTCTCCGCGAGCGACTCCACACACCTCGAGCTACTCGACGTGGTAGTTCGGTGCCTCACGCGTGATGATCACGTCGTGCACATGGCTCTCGCGCAGGCCGGCGTTCGAGATCCGGATAAACCGCGCGTTGGTCTGCAGCTCCTCGATCGTCGCGCAGCCCAGGTACCCCATCCCGGACCGCAGGCCGCCGACCAGCTGAAACACCATCGCCTCGAGCGGCCCGCGATGCGGAACCCTGCCCTCGATGCCCTCCGGAACAAACTTCGCCAGCCGGTTGGCAGAGGCTCCCTCGCGCGCGGTCAACGACTGCCGGTCCCCACTCGCCGCCTCGGTCAGGTCGTCCTTGCTCTGGAAGTAGCGTTCGCCCGATCCTTGTGCCATCGCGGAGAGCGAGCCCATGCCGCGATACGCCTTGAACGATCGGCCCTGGTACAGAATCGTCTCGCCCGGGCTCTCGTCCACGCCGGCGAAGAGCGATCCCATCATGCACGCGCTCGCGCCCGCGGCAATCGCCTTCGTCACATCGCCTGAATACTTGATGCCGCCGTCCGCAATCACTGAGATGCCGCGCTTCGACGCCGCACGATACGCCTCGGAGATCGCCGTAATCTGCGGCATGCCCGCGCCCGTCACCATGCGCGTCGTGCAGATCGATCCCGGTCCAATGCCAACCTTGATCGCATCGGCTCCCGCATCGATCAGCGCCATCGCACCATCGTAGGTCGCGATGTTGCCGGCAAGCACATCAATAGTTGGAAACTGTCGCTTCACCTCGCGAACCGCATCCAGAACCCGCGAAGAATGGCCGTGCGCGGAGTCGATCGCAAGCGCATCCACGCGCGCCGCCACCAGCTCGGCAGCTCGCTCCAGAAAGTCTCCTGTAGCGCCGATCGCGCCCGCAACCCGCAGTCGCCCCTGCGAGTCCTTGCTGGCGTTCGGATATTTCAGCTTCTTCTGAATATCCTTCACCGTGATCAGGCCTTTGAGCTCGTAGTCGCCGTTCACCACCAGCAGCTTCTCCACCCGATGCTCATGCAGAATCTCCTCCGCCTGCTCGAGCGTGGTGCCAACCGGCACCGTGATCAGGTTCTTTTTGGTCATCACGTCGTCAATCGGCAGATCCGTTCGCGAGACAAAGCGAAGATCACGATTGGTCAGAATGCCGACCAGCTTCTTGTCCTTCGTCACCGGAACGCCGGAGATCTTGTAGCGGCGCATCACCTCAAGCGCGGCAGCAATCGGCTGCTCCGGCGAGATCGTCACCGGATCCACGATCATCCCGCTCTCGGACCGCTTCACCTTATCGATCTCGCCGGCCTGCTGCTCGATCGTCAGGTTCCGGTGGACGACACCCATCCCCCCCTGCTGCGCCATCGCGATCGCCAGCCGCGACTCGGTCACGGTGTCCATGGCAGCAGACATGAGCGGTGTCGTCAGGGTAATGTTGCGCGTGAGACGCGTCTGCGTGCTGACCTGCGTCGGAACGACGTCGCTGTACGCGGGAACCAGCAGCACATCGTCGAAGGTAAGAGCCTCTGGAACTGGAAGTTCAATCATGAGAGAAGAACCGGCAGACGCGTGGGAAGGTGAGGACGCGGGCGGGTTCGTTCGATTGTAGAGGGGCGTCAGGAGGAGGGCAATCTTCCGAGAGATGATTGCCTGCCGTTATGCGATTTCCTCCGTGGGATTTTTCTACCGAAGGCGGGACGTGGACTGTAAACTCTATGTGTGCTCTCGGAATTTCAACAGAAGCAGGTTTGGGAAGGCTGGCTCGGATCTGAGATCCGGGCGGCCTACTTTGCTGCTTTATCGCAGCATTTTCAGACCACCCAGCGAAACCCACGATTGCCAGCTTGGTCTTGTCTTCCGGCGCCGCGTTGACCCTTGTCAGCTCGATCTTGCCGCCTTCGTTGAATTGGATCAAGGCGGCACTAGCTGTCCTGACCGCCATCGTAAGTGCGTTTTCGCTCGCTATGCGGAATGAACGGAACGCGATCGAGTGTAGGGACCTGCATTCCCGCTGGAATTCACTGGCACTCGGCTACCAGGAGCTGTGGTCTGATGTCACCTCTGAAGAAGCGGTGCAGATCCTTCGCAACTTGAAAGAACGCGAAATCGCCGTATCCACCAGCAGCGTCGTCATGCCGGAGAATTTAAAGCTGTTGTCCGAAATGCAGGACGACGTCCTGATGCACCATCAGGGAGACTTAGCCGCGGCATAACCACTGATCGCACCGCGAGCTATCCACGCATACCAAAGCCTCTGCCACCACCGCCTAAGCCACCACTCCCGCCGCCACCAAAGAAATCGTGACCTTGTCTCCGAATGGCTATCTTGCGGTTTGAAGACGCAACGAGACTAGTGCTACGATAGAGTTTGTAGACGAGACGATTTCCTCCTGCACTGTGCCGTGTACCGTCCGGCGAAGGGGTCGAAAGAGGCGAGTGGGCTGATGCCCACTTTTTATTTGCTCTGAAGATGCTTCCGGATGACGATCGAAGCCGGCTGGCAGATTCCCTAAACACTGCCGGGCTCAGGCACGCCGCCGGCAGCTGGATACCGATGCATGGCACTCAACACAGATCAGATTCGGGCAATGGCGGAACGGGTCGCGGCGAGCTACGGCATGGAAGTCGTGGATGTCGAGTTCCAGGGCAGCGCCAAGTTCCGAACGCTCCGGATCTTTCTTGAGAAGAACGAGGCGGAGCGGGCAAAGCTGATCGAAGCCGCCTCCGCTGAGGGTTCGGACCTGCTGCCCAAGGGCGTTCCGGCCGAGAGTCTCTCCGGTGTCACCCACGAGGACTGTGCCAGCTTCGCGCATGACTTCGGCACGCTGCTCGACGTCGAAGATGTCGTGCCCGGGTCCGAGTACACCCTCGAGGTCTCGTCACCGGGCCTCGAACGAAAGCTGACCTCGGCAAAAGAGTTTCAGCGCTTCACAGGAAGTTTGATCAAGCTCAAGACCAGCGAGCCGATCAACGGAAACAAGGTGTGGCAGGGCCGGTTGAAGAGCTTCGAGAACGATCGGCTCGTCCTCGATCTCTCCGCCGTAAAGCAGAAGGGCAAAGCAAAGAAGGCGGCCATCGAGGAGAGTATCGAGATCCCTCGGAGCCAGGTCGAAAAGGCCAATCTGGTCGCCGAGTTCTAACCGTTCTTCAGAAACACAAGGTTGCAAAACTCTCCGGGAGACCGGAGAAGCACTTCCCGGAGGCGAGGCGCCAACGGGAGGGAGGATAAAGACAAGTTATGGCAAGTGTTCTGTACCAATCGATTGAAGCGTTGAGCCGCGACAAGGGAATCGATCCCGAGGTCGTGGTCGGCGCCGTGGAAGATGCCATCGCCCTGGCAACGCGGAAGTACTACAAGACGCTCGAGACCATGCGTGCCGAGCTCGACCGCGAGACCGGCGAGATCCGTGCCTACGTCTACAAGACCGTCGTCGAAGGCCCGGAGCAGATCGAGGACGAGACCAACCAGCTCACGCTCGAGCAGGCCCGCGAGCTCGCGCCCGAAGTCGAAGCCGGCGTCGAGCTCCGCTTCTACAAGGACACTTCGCCGCTCGGCCGCATCGCCGCGCAGATGGCCAAGCAGGTCATCTTTCAGAAGGTCCGCGAGGCCGAGCGCGACACCATCTTCAACGAGTACAACCACCGTGCCGGCGAGGTCCTCAACGCTACCGTCAAGCGCCTCGAGCCAATGGACACCATCTTCGATCTCGGCAAAGCCGAGGCCCGCATGCCCAAGCGCGAGCAGTCGCGGCTGGAGCAGTTCGCCGTCGGCGAGCGCGTCCGCGTCGTGCTTCTGCGCGTCGATCGCGCGGCCAAGGGTCCGCAGGTCATCGTCAGCCGCGCCGCCCCCGCTCTCGTCCAGAACCTCTTCCAAAGCGAAGTCCCCGAGATCTACGACGGCACCGTCACCATCCGCGCCATCGCCCGCGAGGCCGGCGAACGCACCAAGATCGCCGTCATGAGCCGCGACAAGGACGTCGACCCGGTCGGCGCCTGCGTCGGCATGAAGGGCATGCGCGTCCAGTCCATCATCCGCGAGCTGCGCGGTGAAAAGATCGACATCATCGAGTACTCGGAGGAGATCACCACCTTCGCCGAAAAAGCCCTGCAGCCCGCCAAGGTCAGCCGCGTCTCCATCAGCGACCTCGCTGAAAAGCAGATCGAGGTCATCGTCGATGACACCCAGCTCTCGCTCGCCATCGGCAAAAAAGGCCAGAACGTCCGCCTCGCCGCCAAGCTCCTGCAGTGGAAGATCGATATCAAGAGCGAAGAGGAGAAGCGCCAGGAGGTCGAGCAGGAGATGCAGGCCATGAGCGGCGGCCCGCGCACCCCGGTCGAGCAGGTCACCGAGCTCGGCGAGCAGATCCTCGAGAAGCTCATCGCCGCCGGCATCACCACCGTCGAAGAGCTCGCCGACATGACGCCCGAACAGCTCGAAGAAGTCCCGGGCATCGGCGAAAAGACCGTCGAGAAGATCTCCACCGCCGTCCGCCACTACTTCGGCCACTACGAGGAAGGCGAGGTTCGCCCCGCCCCCGCGTTGCCGGTTGATGCGGAGACGATCGCAGCCGCATCTATTGAGGAGGGATCCGCCGAAGCTGAAGGCGCGCCCCAGGAGAGTGATGTGGCAAAGACCCCGGAAGATACGCTGGACCGGATCGTGGATGACAACGTGGATGTAAACACAACTTCGGTCGATCGCACCCCGGAAGAGCTTCTGGCCGAAGACGCCTCCGAGTTCGGCGAGGCGCAGGAGCTGAACGGCGTCTCCACCGAAGACCTCGCGGAAGCGGAAGATCGCGACAGCATGAGCGACGCCAATGATGAAGCGGATGCTCGTGAAGAGCAGATCGAAAACGATAACGACACGGTCGATGAGTTGGTGGATCAGGCCCAGGAGGTCTCGGACGAGGGCATCGACACTGACGGACATGATCGTGGCTAGCGCCTACGGCGGCCATTCCCCTGCCTCACCGCAGAGAAATGGCTGCAATTTCAAAGAAACTGGCTACAATAGACTCTCTACGACGAGGCTGCTATGACCAGCTAGACACACGAGAGAACCAAAAAGGGACGGATGAGTAAAGTTCGAATCAATGATTTGGCACGTGAGCTTGAAGTAAAGAGCAGATCGATTCTCGATGCGCTCACGGCCGTAGGTGTGGCAGAAAAGAAGACCCACTCTTCGTCGATCGAAGAAGACGAAGCAGAGAAGGTGCGTGGCTATCTCACCGGCGGATCCAGGTCCTCCGGAGGTTCGGGAGGCGGATCGCGCTATGCCAATGCGAATCAGCCCGCGCGCATCGATCTGTCCAAGGCCGCCAAGCCGGGTGACGCCATGAAGGCGATCCTCGAGCGAAGGCAGGCCGACGCCGCCGCCAAGGCCGCACCGCCGCCACAGCGGCCAGCCGTTGTGGTTGCGCCAGGCAGCCCCACCGCGAGCACCTCGGCAGCGCCGCAGATCGCCCGCCCGGTCGTCGTCGCTTCGCCCGCACGCCCGGTGATGGCTCCCGCACCCTCATCGCCCAGCACGCCGGCCGCGGCCGCCGCGCCCTCCGGGCCCCCGGCGCCCCCGGCGCCGCGCCGCATCGTTCCCCTGCCCCGGCAGGGCGCGAACATCGTCGCCCCTGCACCCTCACCCGCGATCGCCAGCCGGCCTCCGGTCGGTCCTGTGATCGCTCGGCCGGTGGTTGCCCCTGCAGGTGCAGCCGGTGCGCCCACGGTCGTGCGTCCATCCGTCCCCGGCACTGAGCCCCAGCGGACGTCTGTTCCCTCCGCCGGAGCCCCGCTGGCAGCACGTCCCGCACCGCCGGCCGCAGTGGTTGCCCCGCCAGCCGCACCCGCCGCAACTCCAGCAGCCGCGGCACCAGCTCCGGTCACTCCCGCGGCCCCCACGGAAGCCGCCACGCCATCCGTTGAGGCCGCCGCCGCACCCAGCGCGCCACCCGCACCTGCCGGGCCGCCGCCGCGCCGCGTCATCATGCCCCAGACCGGACCCCGTCCGATCTACACCGCTCCGCCACCAGTCCCAGGCGCTCCGGCTCGCAGCCGCCCCATCTTTGAGCGGCCTCGTCCCGGCAGCAGCGGCCCCAGCAGCGCACCCGGTGCTCCCGGTCAACGGCCTGGCTTCCTTCCGCCAGGTGCTCGCCGTCCCATGCACCCGACCCGCACCTTCCCGACCGGCGGTCCCGGCGGAGCCCCCGGCCGTCCCGGCTTCGCTCCCGGCGGCCGTCCTGGCTTCCCTGCCCGGCCTGGCTTCGGCGGACCTCCACGTCCGGGCGGCGCGCCTGGCATGCTTCCCGGCCCGGGTGAGACGCCCGGCAGCCCGCGCCCGGCAGCCCGTCCCGGCCAGCGCCGCGGCGGCCAGCGCTACGAGAAGAGCAAAGAAGGCCCGATGAAGGGCTTTACCCCGCCGCCACGTTTCGGCGGGCAGCCCCAGTTCTCGAATGAACCGCTGCCGATCACCAAGACCATCACCGTCACCGAGGGCATCAGCGTCAAGAACCTCGCCGAGAAGCTCGATGTTCGCGGCAAGGATCTCATCGCCATGCTGCTCATGCGCGGCGTCTTCGTCACCGTCAACCAGTCACTCGATGGCGAGCTGGTCAAGGATGTCTCGCGCCAGTTCGGCGCCGACGCCCAGGTCATCTCGGTCGAAGAGCAGCTCGAAAATGAGGCGATCGAAGGCTTCCTCGAAGACACCACCGGCATGGCTGAGGTTCCGCGCTCACCCGTCGTCACCGTCATGGGCCACGTCGATCACGGCAAGACCTCGCTGCTCGACGCCATCCGTCAGACCGACGTCGCGGCCGGCGAGGCCGGCGGCATCACCCAGCACATCGGCGCCTACAAGGTTCACGTTACCAAGCCTGACTCTCCCGCCTTCGGTCGCGAGATCGTCTTCCTCGATACCCCGGGTCACGAGGCCTTCACCCGCATGCGTGCGCGCGGTGCCAAGGTCACGGACATCGTCGTTATCGTCGTCGCAGCCGATGACGGTGTCATGCCCCAGACCCTCGAGGCTATCGACCACGCCCGCGCGGCCAAGGTCCCCATCATCGTCGCCGTCAACAAGATCGACAAACCGGAAGCCAATGCCTCCAAGGTCATCCAGCAACTGTCCGCGCGCGGTCTCCAGCCCTCCAACCAGGGTGGCGATACCGAGTTCGTCGAGGTCTCGGCCAAGAAGCGTCTCAACCTGGATCTCCTCGAAGAGATGATCTGCCTGGTCGCCGACGTGAGCGCGCCGAAGGCCACGCCGGATCGTCCCGCCGTCGGTACGGTCATCGAAGCGAAACTCGATCGCGGCCGCGGCGCCGTCGCCTCCATCCTCGTCCAGAACGGAACCCTCCGCACCGGAGACAGCTACGTCGTCGGCAACACCTTCGGCAAGATCCGCGCCATGTTTGATGATCGCGGACGGCCCATCACCGAAGCCGGTCCCTCGACTCCGGTCGAGATTCTCGGTCTCGAAGGCATGCCAGACGCCGGCGATACCTTCCTGGTCATGTCCGATCGCGACAAGGCAAAGGGCATCGCGCAGTATCGCAAGCTGAAGGATCGCGAAGCCCAGCTCGCGAAGAGCTCTCGCGTCTCGCTCGAAGGTCTCTCCGAGCAGATCAAGATGGCGGGCGTCAAGGATCTCAACCTCATCCTCAAGGGCGACGTGCAGGGTTCGGTCGAAGTTCTGGCCGATTCGCTGGTGCGCATGTCCACCGAGAAGGTTCGGGTCCGCGTCCTGCACTCCGGTGTCGGCGCGATCACGGAGTCCGACATCCTTCTCGCCTCTGCCTCGAACGCCGTCGTCATCGGCTTCAACGTTCGGCCGGAGCGCAAGTCGCAGGAGTTGGCCGACCGCGAGAACGTCGAGATTCGTCTGCACTCGATCATCTACGAGCTGCAGGACGAGATGACCAAGGCCATGTTCGGTCTGCTCGAGCCGGTCTTCAAGGAGAACTACGCCGGCCGTGCCGAGGTGCTGCAGGTCTTCAAGATCACCAAGGTTGGCCAGATCGCCGGCTGCCGTGTGACCGATGGCCTCATCAAGCGCGAGAACCAGGTCCGTGTGCTGCGCGATGGCACTGAGGTCTGGAAGGGCCGCATCGGTTCGCTCAAGCGCGTCAAGGATGATGTTGCGGAAGTCCGCCAGGGCGTTGAGTGCGGTATCGATCTCAACGGCTTCAAGGACATCAAGGCCGGCGACATCATCGAGTCCTTCACCACGGAGACCCTCGCCGCGGAACTCGGCCAGAACTCGGCGGACAAGAAGGCCGCCGAGCGCGAAGCCGCAGCCGCCGCAACCCCCGTCACCGCGTAACCAAACCCGCAGGCGCAAAGAGGGCCGGGATCACTCCCGGCCCTCTTCGCGCTCGTGTCCTACTCTTCCGGATCTCCGTCTCGCTCGCATCGCATCGCCTTCATCGCCGGGAAGAACCCTTCTTGCGCTCTCCTCGCCATCATCTCGACCAAAGCGCACCGCGCACGCAGCGGAGAGATCCCTGGACTCATTCTCCGGACCCAAACTTCTCACGGAATCCCTCCTGTACTGGTGGTGCAGCGCCCACCATCAGGATCGAAGCATGTGGCGTAGCTACGCTCCGGCTTCGGTACGATAGAAGCAGGTTCATCGGTTCAGGTAGCCGTCGCCGCATCCCGTCCGGTACTGACCTAAACCACCTTAATGCAAGACTTTAGTACCTGGAGCACAGGGGGGTGGGTACCCCTCTACAATAAGCATCATGCATCTCGAGGCAATCCAGACCGCCCTCCGCGACGCCCGCCTCGACGGCTGGCTCTTCTACGATCACCACGGCCGCGACCCGCTCGCCTACAGCATCCTCCGCCTGCCTCCGTCCGCGCACGTCACCCGCCGCTGGTACTACCTCATCCCGGCCACCGGCGAACCGAAGAAGCTGGTCCATCGCATCGAAACTGGCCGCCTCGACTCCCTGCCCGGAACGAAGGCAGAGTACTCCTCCTGGCAGGAGCTCGAGGCCTCTCTCGCTGCAATGCTGACCGGCACCCGCCGGCTCGCCATGCAGTACTCCCCGCGCAACACCATCATGTACGTCAGCATGGTGGACGCCGGCACGATCGAGATGCTGCGCGAACTGGGCAAGGAGATCGTGAGCTCTGCCGATCTCGTGAGCCACTTCGAGGCCGTTCTCACCGACGAGGGGATTGCCTCGCACTTCAAGGCGCAGACCCACATCGACGCCATTCTCGCCGAGGCCTGGCAGGAGATGAGCCGGCGTGTCAGCACCGATGGACAGACCGACGAGTGGAGCATGGTGCAGTGGTTCAGCGAAGCCCTCGACCGCACCGGCATCGTCTGGGACCACGGCCCCAACGTCAGCGCCGGAGCCAACAGCGCGGACTCGCACTACGAGCCCTCCGCGGAGGGCTCCCAACGCATTCAGCCCGGTTCCTTCGTCCTGGTCGACATCTGGGGCAGAATGAACCGGCCAGGCACCTGCTTCTACGACATCACCTGGACCGGCGTGGTCGGCCGCGAGCCCACCGACCGCGAGCAGACCGTCTTCACCGCCGTGCGCGACGCCCGTGACGCCGCCATCCAGAAGGTCAGCGACGCCTTCGCCCGCAACCTGCCCATCGCCGGCTTTGAGGCCGATGACGCCGCCCGTGCCGTGCTCGAGGCGCGCGGCTTTGGCCACGCCTTCACTCACCGCACCGGCCACAACATCGGCAACACACTCCATGGCAGCGGTGCCCATCTCGACAACCTCGAGACCCACGATGAGCGGCTCCTTCTGCCGAACACCTGCTTCTCGGTCGAGCCCGGCGCCTACTTCCCCGGCGAGTTCGGCGTCCGGAGCGAGATCGACATGATCGCGCGAGTCGGCTCAGCGAAGGTAAGTGGTCGGCTGCAACGGGAGCTCGTGCGGATCTGACTGGTATGATCAACCCTGAGATGACGACGAATACCCAGGTGCAGACGCGCCTCGCAACTCCGGCCTCCACCCTCTCCCCCATGCTGGTCCTCCTCGCAGGATGGCTCATCCCCGGGGCAGGGCACCTGCTCCTCAGGAAATGGATCCGCGCGGCCCTCCTCTTCGTGTCGATCGTCTTTATGTTCGTCATCGGCATCTCCCTCCAGGGCAAGGTCTACACCCCCAACACGGGCGAGCTCCTGGACATGTTGAACTTCGCCGGCGACCTCGGCACCGGGCTGCTCTATATCCTCGCCCGCACCTTCGATTTCGGAGCGACCTCGGTGCAGCTCGCCACGGCGGACTACGGCACCAAGTTCATCGTCGTAGCCGGCCTCCTGAACATCGTCGCCGCGGTCGACGCCCACTCGCTCGCGAACGGGAGAAAACGATCGTGAGCCACTTCACCGCCATGCTCCTGTTCTCGCTCTTCACGTCTGTCGTCTTCGGCATCACCCAGCGCTCTGAACCCCGTCTCATGATCCGGTTCGGCGCCTTCTGCTTTGCGCTCTTCGTCTTCGGCACCATCGCCGCCAGCTGGCTGATGTGGGCTATTAAGCGGTAGAGACCTCCTCCTGCATCTCCCGAGTCCTGAGCCTCTGATTAGAGTGCCTCGATCACAAGACGCTCGCGTGTCGGACGGATCTGCATCCAATCCTGCTGAAAGCGAGGATCTGAATGAGCGAGCAGAAGAAGCACTTCCATTGCAAGGATGTCGGATATGACTGCACCTGGGAGCTGGAAGGCAACAGCGAAGACGAGATGCTGCCGATCATTGAGCAGCACGCGGCAGAGGTCCACAACCTTACTCACTTCAAGACCGCGGCTGAGCAGCACGTTCGCGAAGCCATCCAGCGAAATGGCTAGTGCTCCCCCGTCGGACGAGTAACTAAAGGTAAAACCTCGTTTCGACAACGCATTACCAGCGGGTGAAACTAACCCAGAACGCCCAGCGGTATCTGAGTCACGCCCTGTATTCTTTGCAAACGAATCCCAGGTTTGGCGGGTTGCAGAATGCCAGTGGATGGTATGACCACTCTGGTACGAGGCGCGGGACACGAGATTGACGCCTCCTCTGGAGCTGAATTCGATGAGATTGCTACGCTTGCGTGTGCGCTCTGCCGCACCCCGCAATGCATGGTCATGATCAAGGAAAAACAGCACACCTGGAGGCGCGTCTCTGGTGCGCTGCGGCTGCGTGATCTCTCCGTGGCTTCCACCTTCTGTGAAGCCACTCTCAAGCAGAGCGACGCCCTCATCATCGAGGACACAGCGCGCGATCATCGTTTTGCCGCGGAGCCCCAGGTCATTGGAGAACCGCACATCCGCTTCTTTGCTGGCGTGCCTTTCTCGAGCGCGGACCGCCGCACAATCGGCATCTTGTGTGTCACAGACCAAATCCCGCGGGCACTTACTTCGGAACAGGAAGAGGCGCTCCTGCTCCTGGCTCGGCAGCTCACATCACGCCTGGAGCTCGAGGATCAGCGCAAGCGTCTGGATCAGCTGAATCAGGAGCGTGAGGCCTCTGCTACGAACCTCCGAGCCAGCGAGGAGCTCTTTCGCACCTTCATGAACGCGAGCCCGTTCCTTAGCTACATCAAGGATGCCGCAGGCCGTCTCTTGTTCTATAACCGAAGCTACGCCCGGCGCTTTGGGATCAGCGAATACGCATGGCTTGGCCGCACGGACGAGCAGCTCTGGTCCCGAGGTACGACTCCACCTGTCCGTATCCAGGATCTCGACATCATGTCAGGCGGCCGCACTGTCGAGGCAGAAGAGCGATTGCGCTCACCGGATGGCACCGACACCGTCTGGAAGACCTATAGATTCCCATGCTTCGACTCTTCCGGCAATCTGCTTCTTGCCGGTCTCGCCATGGATGTGACCGAAGAACGCGAACGCAAGCAGGAGCTGGAGCGCTATCAGGAGGAGATGCAGGCTGCCAACGAGCAGCTTCGCCGGTTAAGTGTCACCGACGAGTTGACAGGCCTGCGGAACCGCCGTGCCTTTGAAGAGCGGCTTCTCTTGGAGTTCTCCATGTCTCGAAGGCGCCATCGCGAGCTCGCGGTGCTGCTGATCGACGTTGACAATTTTAAGACCATCAACGACCGCTGGGGACATGGTGCCGGAGACGCCGTTCTGCGGAGAATCGGTGCCGTCCTGAGGACCACGATCCGCTTACCGGATCTCGTCGCCCGCTACGGTGGAGAAGAGTTCGTCGTGCTGCTGCCAGAGAGCGGTCCTCAGGCCGCCCTCGGCTTCTCCCGTCGCTTAATGGATCGCATGGCTAGCGAGACGTGGGAGCATGAGCAGGTCACGGTAAGCATTGGCCTGGCGGCCCTCAACGACTCCCTGCTTAATGGTTTCCAGCTTGTCAGCATGGCGGATGAAGCCCTCTATGCGGCAAAGCGAGCCGGCAAGAACCGCGTCGTCGTCTATGGTGGAGCGAAGCAGTAAGCTCAGTCGCCGCGAACCCGGTGCTCCCTCGCTCATACCCGATCCTCCCTTCATGTTCCTCCGAAAGAATCATTCGTTCGTTCCGCTAAACCTTTCCCCACCTCTGCCGATAAGAGGGAGAGGAGACGTTTATGGAAGAACTGAGATTAGCCGCCACCCGTGAGTTAGGCCTCCTCGACACTGAGCCTGAACCTGAGTTCGACGAACTGGTGCGACTGGCGGCCAACATCTGCAACACCCCGATGAGCACTATCACCCTCTTGGATGAAGATCGGCAGTGGTTCAAGGCAAAACATGGCATTTCCCAGAATGAGTCGCCCCGCGAGATCTCCTTCTGCACTCACACGATTCGTGAGAGCGAGATGCTCGTCGTTGAGGACGCTACAAAGGACCTACGGTTCTGCTCCAATCCTCTCGTAACGGCAAAGAATGGCTTGCGCTTCTATGCTGGCATGCCCGTATCCGGCCGGGACGGCCTGAAGATCGGCACGCTGTGTGTTCTCGATATTCAACCTCGATCCCTCAGCAGCGAGCAGCGGCATACGCTGGAGGTCCTCGCGCGACAGGTCGGAGCGCAGGTAGAACTCCGGCTTCAGAAGCGGGAGCTTCACCGCGCTCTCGAAGAGCGCACGGCCCTGGCTGCAGAGCTGGGGGCAAGCGACCAACTCTTCCGAACCTTTATGCATTACAGTCCGATGGCGAGCTTCATCAAGGATGATAAAGGACGCCTGGTCTTCTACAATCGCCGCATGGCTGAGAGCGCCGGCATCGATATGGACTCCGCAATCGGTCTGACTGATGCTGAGCTCTGGCCGGAGAATGTTGCACGAACTCTCCAGGCGAATGATCAACTCGCGTTGCGAGCCGAAAAGGTCATCGAGATCGATGAAGTGACCGAGATTGCCGGCAAGAAGACGGAGTGGCGGTGCTTCAAATTTCCTTGGAGAAATTCGGCTGGAGACCAGATGCTTGCTGGCATTGCGATCGACGTCACGGCCGAACGCAAGCACCAGGCTGAACTGCGGCACTACCAGAAGCAGCTTGAAGAGGCGAACGCCCGGCTCACGTGGAGCGCGAACACCGATCCCCTCACGGGTCTTGCAAACCGGCGAGCTCTCGATGATGGAATTGAAGCGGCAACCGGAACGCCAGTCACACCCGGTCGCGAGATCGCCGTCCTCACGATCGACGTCGACCACTTCAAACACGTGAATGATACCTTTGGTCACGCCTATGGGGATCTAGCACTCCGGCAGATCGCGACCGTGCTGACACACTGCACGCGTGCGCAGGATCTCGTCGCTCGCTCCGGTGGAGAAGAGTTCACGATCATGCTTCCGGCGAGTGGTCCTACGACGGCCATGGTCGTCGCCGAACGGATCCTCTCGGAGCTGCGCGACGCTCCTTGGGAGCACTATCCGATCTCCGTCAGCATCGGTGTCTCGACAGCGACAATTGACGATCGGGATCTAAGCTGCGTAGTGGAGAGAAGTGATCAAGCGCTCTACCAGGCCAAGCAGCAAGGACGCAATCGTGCGGTCTATCTCACCAAGAGCAACGCCGTGCAGAAGGCTCAGCGCGCTCAACTATCGCGACCTGACAAGCTTGCGCGAGCTTTCTTCCTTCCCGGCATGCTCGCGGCGAGACTGGATTCCTTCGTTCGTCTGATGTAGGCCGCTCCTAGAGGTGTCACCAAAAAAGCAGGGCCGGACGAGGTGTCCGGCCCTGCTTTCAAATTCCAAACTGCGGTCTAGGGTTCCGCATTCGGATCAGGCTGCTCGCCCGGGTTCTGCTCCTCGAGCTGCTTCTGCAGCTCCTCTTGCTTCTTTGCCCGAGCATCTGCACGCTTCTGTGCCTTCTCATTCAGTTCCTGCTCGGCGCCGAGAAGCTCGATGAAGGCCATCTCCGCTGCGTCACCCTTTCGCGGACCGACGCGAGTGATGCGAGAATATCCGCCGTTGCGTGTGCCGTAGCGGGGTGCCACGGTTCCGAAGAGGCGATCGACCGACTCGGCTGTCATCAGATACGCAGCTGCCTGACGACGTGCATGAACATCGCCACGCTTGCCGAGTGTGATCATCTTCTCGACCAGTGGCTTCGAAGCCTTGCACTTCGTGATTGTTGTCTCAATACGATCCATCATGATGATGGAGGTGACCAGATTCCGCAGAACAGCGCGGCGATGGCTGGTGTTTCGTCCTAGTTTGAACCCTGCATTGCGATGGCGCATAGTGTGTGTTCGAGTCTTCGTAGCTCGCGCTGGAAGTACCGGCTTCTGCCGGACCCGAATCTCCTTTTCGTATGATCTCGTTGGTTCACCGAAGAGTGAACCCGTTAGAAAGCCCGGAAGGATCTTTTCTCCCGAGCCGGTTGGTTAGAAGTTCTCTGTCTCACCGCTGGGCAGAATGAGGTCGTCGTCCTCGTCCTCATCTTCATCGTCGTCATCATCGTCGAAGTTGCCATAGCTGGCGGCCAGCGTCGCCGCAGGCAGAACTGACGTGGGTCCCGGAACCGGATTACCCTGCTCGTCAATCTTCATCCCGAGCGAGAGACCCATCTGCGCCAAGATCTCCTTGATCTCATTCAGACTCTTGCGACCAAAGTTCTTGGTCTTCAACATCTCCGCTTCAGTCTTCTGGATCAGTTCGCCGATGGTCGCGATATTGGCATTCTTCAAGCAGTTGTAGCTTCGAACCGACAGCTCCAACTCTTCGACGGAACGATTCAGATTCTCATTACGAATCTGCGGTCCATCTACACCATCACCGCCACCTGCTTCCATCTCCTCTTCAAAGTTAATGAAGATCGTCATGTGATCTTTCAGCAGCTTGGCTGAGAGGCCGAGGGCGTCTGCTGGAAGGATCGTTCCATTCGTCCAGATCTCAAGCGTCAGCTTGTCATAGTCGGTGATCTGACCAAGACGCGCAGCCTCGACAAGATAGTTCACTTTGCGAACTGGCGAGTGGACAGAATCGACCGGAATGAAGCCAAGGCCAAGATCCCCGTCGAAGTTTTTATCCGCCGAGACGTAGCCGCGGCCACGCTTCAAACGCATCTCCATATCGATCTTGCCGCCTTCGGAGATGGTGCAGATGTACACGTCCTTATCCAGGATCTCTACATCGCCATCAGCTTCAATCATGCTCGAAGTGATCACGCCCGTAACATCCGATCGGAGATAAAGTGCCTTCGGTCCATCGCCATGCAGTTTGAACGGAACCTGCTTGAGATTGAGAATGATGTCTGTGGCGTCCTCGACAACGCCGGTGATCGATTGAAATTCGTGTAGAACACCCTCAATACGAACTGCAGTGACTGCAGCGCCTTCGATCGAGGACAGCAGGGTCCTACGTAGAGCGTTACCGATGGTTGTGCCGAAACCGCGTTCAAAGGGCTGTGCGGAAAACTTGCCGTACTTCTCCGTCAGGCTTTCGCCGTCGACAGCAAGACGCTTGGGCTTCTGGAAACCTCTCCAAAGCATGGGTACTTCCTTTCGTCCGACCAGCCGCGAAGCATTTTGCGATCTGGTGGATGGTTCAGGTGCGTTTTAGTTCTTTCTGTAGACGGTGACCTATCGCGGAGAGCGTTGAGCGTTGCCGCTCCCCGCAGAGTCACTTACTTGCTGTAAAGCTCTACGATGAGCTGCTCGTTCACCGGCAGATTGACGTCAGCGCGGTTCGGCATCGCGATGACTTTACCCGAGAGAGCATCCCGGTTGATATCCAGCCACGGCACCGATCGCTGACCACTTGCGAAGTTCTTCGACTCTTCAAGCACTACCAGCGCCTTGGAACCCTCTCGAATGGCGATCTCATCTCCGACCTTGCATTGGAATGAAGGGATATTGACCTTGCGTCCGTTCACCTGCAGATGGCCGTGGCGAACAATCTGACGAGCCTGTCTGCGCGAGGTAGCAAACCCAAGACGGTAGGCGACGTTATCCAGACGGGTCTCAAGCTGCTGCAATAGCAATTCACCCGTAACACCTGTGCGGTTTGAAGCCTTCTGGTAATAGGCCCGAAACTGTGTCTCAAGGGTGAAGTAAATACGCTTCGCCTTCTGCTTCTCACGGAGTTGCAGACCATAGCCCACAACTTTCTTCTGCTTCTTGGACTGCCCGTGCTGGCCTGGAGGGAAGTTTCGCTTCTCAACGGGGCATTTCTCTGTGAAGCACTTGGCTCCCTTGAGGAACAACTTGGTGCCGTCGCGGCGGCAAAGGCGGCAGACGGGACCGGTATATCGTGCCATGGTTCTCTCCTGTTTCGAGTGTCGATCGCTTTACACGCTGTGCGCTTCATCGCGATCCAAGTTAGAGTCGACCAGCAAGTCACATCCTGGTCGAGTAGGGCCGGCGCCCGGAAAAGACCCGAGCGCCGAAGGGATCAAACGCGGCGACGCTTCGGCGGCCGGCATCCGTTGTGCGGCATCGGCGTAACGTCGCGAATGGAACGAACCTCGATACCAGCTGACGCAAGTGCACGAATCGCAGACTCGCGACCTGATCCAGGACCAGAGACGCGAACATCGACTGACCGCAGACCATGATCCCTCGCGGCATTCGCCGCGCCGACCGCAGCCTGCTGCGCCGCAAACGGCGTCCCCTTGCGCGATCCGCGGAAGCCGAGAGAACCCGAACTCTTCCAAGAAAGAGTGTTGCCGACGCCGTCAGTGATCGTCACGATCGTGTTGTTGAAGCTCGCCTGAATGAATACGAGCCCGAATGGAACATTCTTCCGTTCCCGCTTTTTGAACTTCTTATTCTTGCCGGTCTTTGCGGCACCGGCCTTTTGCTGTGTCTTTGCCATCGCTTATTTCGTCGCTTTCTTCTTACCAGCGACGGTGCCCTTGCGGGGTCCCTTGCGGGTTCGAGCGTTGGTGTGTGTCCGCTGTCCACGAACTGGAAGAGACCGGCGATGCCGCAGACCGCGATATGACTGAATCTCGATCAGACGCTTAATATTGAGGGAAACATCTTTACGAAGATCGCCCTCGATCTGCCCTTCCGCTTCAATCACGGTACGGATGCGATTCAACTGGTCTTCGTCAAGCGTGCCCACCTTAGCGAACGGGTCGACATCGGCCTTGGTCAGAATGCGCGCCGCGCGCGAATTACCAATGCCAAAGATGTACGTCAAGCCGATGCGTGCCTGCTTATGGTTCGGCACATCGACTCCAGAGATACGAGCCATGCTGTTCCTTTCTGGCCCTCAACATGGTCGAGGGCATCGTTGCGGTTGGCGGAGGGTCTCCGCAGGGTTCTTCGCAAGCCTTGACTTCAGCTAACTAGCCCTGCGGCTCCGAGGATCCCGGGGTAGTCTTCGGGTGGCTAGCGGCTAGCCCTGTCTCTGCTTGTGCTTGGCGTTCTCGCAGATCACGCGAACTACACCACGGCGATGGATCACCTTGCACTTGTCACAGATCTTCTTCACTGACGCGCGAACCTTCATACCTGCTCCTAGTGATACAGACGGCCCTAACCGGGTCGTCTTACCTTCTTCTTTTCGGGGCCGAACTTCCTGCAGACATCCAGGAAGGCAACCATGCATTACTTGTAGCGATATACGATGCGGCCGCGATTCAGATCGTAGGGACTCAATTCGATCGCGACACGATCACCGGGTAGAATGCGAATGAAGTTCTTGCGCATCCGTCCTGAGACGTGCGCCAGTGCCTGATGTTTGTTCTCGAGCTCTACTTTGAATAGCGCATTGGGCAGTGTCTCGACAACAGTTGCCATCACTTCAATTGCATCTTCCTTCGACAAACGCTCTCCTTAGGCAGGCCCTGCCAGAGCAGGACCGTCCAGCCGCACTAACTCTACGCAGCAAGTCTAATGTTATCGCAGATGAGCGATTTTTCCTAGAGTGTGAGGACCTGTGGGCCATCTTTTGTGATAGCGACCGTATGTTCAAAGTGTGCCGAGTAGCCATGGTCGAGCGTCACCGCGGTCCAACCGTCCTTCAACACCTTGACCTCCGGGGTCCCGGCGTTGATCATCGGCTCGATTGCTAGGACCATGCCCGCCTTCAACCTGGGTCCCTTCCCTGCAGCACCAAAGTTAGGTACCTGCGGGTCCTCATGCATTGCGCGCCCAATGCCATGTCCCACAAAGTCACGCACCACGCCAAAGCCCTCGGCCTCGCAGATCTCCTGCACGGCAGATGAGATATCTCCGAGCCTGCCCCCGACCTTCGCCATCGCGATCGCCGCCTGAAGCGACGCTCGCGTCGTTCGCAGCAGGCGTTCCGTATCAGCGCTGACCGTCCCGACCGCATAGGTCTCTGCCGCATCTGAATAGTATCCGTCCAGGATGACTCCGCAGTCGATGGACACAATATCCCCATCCTGCAGGATTCGTGACTTGTTCGGCATGCCATGCACCACCTCGTCGTTGACCGACGTGCACAGCGCCGCGGGGAATCCGTGGTACCCCTTGAACGCCGAGATGACACCGAACTCGGCAATTGTCGCCAATGCCTGCTCTTCGAGATCCATAGTTGAGGCACCGGGCTTCACCAGAGGTGCGATGGCATCATGAACCTGCCGCAACACCCGGCCGGAGGCCCGCATCTTCTCGATCTCTGCTGCCGTCTTTATCTGGATTGCCATGCTGCCTTATCCCGTATGCCGCGCGCGCAGTTCCGAAAGCGCGTTCGTAATGCCTGACCCTACCGCTTCAATCGACGCCGTGCCGTCAATCTGTCGAAAGCGCCCCCGCTCCCGATAGTGCTCGATGACGGCTGCCGTCTTTACCTCGTACTCTGTCATACGTTTATGGAACACCGGCTCCGTATCATCGGACCGGTGCTGCAGAGGCGATCCATCTACGTCGCAGATGCCCTCACGTGCCGGAGGATGAGAGTACACGTTGTAAATATGCTGGCAGTTGGTGCAGATTCGGCGGCCCGTGATCCGTTCTAGCAGCTCCGCCTGGGGCACGTCGATCTGCATGGCGACCAAAGGTAATTCGTCGACAATCTGCTGCAGCTGATCGTCCAGCCACTCCGCCTGCGTCTTGGTCCGCGGAAAGCCGTCCAAAATATAACCTCGTAACGCATCGGGCTGTCTCAGGCGGTCGTGCACCATTCCATTCACGATGTCGTCCGGGACCAGCTTGCCATGATCCATCAGCTGCTTCGCCGTAACTCCCAGCTCGGTTCCCTTCCGAACATGCTCGCGGAGCAGATCTCCGGTGGAGATCTGAGGAACGTCGAAGCGCTGCACGAGCCGTTGCGCCTGTGTGCCCTTCCCCACTCCCGGTGCCCCCAACAGCAGCAAAGGGCCGAGAGCAAACACGGCGTCTACAGCATCGCCACTATTTCCTAATGTCATCTCGATCAGCGTCCCGTCCTACCAGCTACGTCGTCCCTTGATGCGGCCCGACTTCGGGGAAAACCCTTCATAGTGCCGCATGACGAGCTGCGATTCGATCTGCTGCACCGTATCCATGGCCACGCCAACCACAATCAGCAGACTCGTCCCGCCAAAGTAGAAGTTCACTCCCAGACCATTTGTCGTCCAGGTGGGCAGACGATCAAAGAACGAGCCCACCCATGGAAGGTGATTGAAATGAATGCCGCTGATCAGAAACATAGGCACAATCGAGATGATGATCAGGTAGATCGCGCCGACGAGTGTCAGGCGACTGAGCACATCGTTGATGAAGTCGGCTGTCCGCTTGCCCGGACGTATTCCCGGAATAAAGCTTCCATGCTTCCGCATGTTGTCGGCAATGTCATCCGGCCGAAATACGATCGAGATGTAGAAGTAGGCGAAGAAGATGATGGCTGCCATAAACAGCAGCACGTACAGGGGCTCACCGGGTGACAGGCTGTTGAAGATAGGGGAAAGCCAGCGGTTCTCCTTGAGCACCATCCCGAACAACGTCGCATTGGCGAACAGCAGGGGTGCCGACAGAATCGAACTCGCAAAGATCACCGGCATGACGCTCCCCGAGTTCACCTTGAGTGGCAGGTGAGACGTCTGCGCGGCAACCATTCGGCGGCCGACAATCCGCTTCGCTGACTGCACTGGGATTCGTCGCTCGGATCGCTCGACGTACACAATAAAGGCCACAACCGCAACCATCCCGAGAACCAGCAGAAGCACGGCGATTGGCGTAAAGGCACCCCACGCGTTCGTCCGAACCTTTTCATACAGCTCGGCGATTCCGCGGGGGAGACCGACGACGATACCCGTGAAGATCAGCAGACTCATGCCATTGCCGATGCCGCGTTCCGTGATCTGCTCACCCAGCCACATAATGAACGCTGTCCCGGTGGTCAGCGTTAGTACGCACATCGGCAGAAACGCATATCTCGGGATGGTCACCATCGGCGAGCCCGTCGCCGATCCCGTCAGCGTCAGACCAATTGCGAATGACTGCACGATGGCCAGGATCACCGTCACGTAGCGGGTCCACTGCGTAATCTTCCGCCGCCCCATCTCGCCTTCTTTTTGTAGCTTTGCGAGAGGTTCGTAGATCACCGTCAACAGCTGGAAGATGATCGAGGCCGTGATGTACGGCATGATCCCCAGCGCAAAGATCGTCAGGCGTCGAAGATTGCCCCCAGAGAACAGATCCACCAACCCAAGAGCCGAGCCGGAGTTCTGGTTGAAGAACTGCGCGAGCATGTCCGCATTGATGCCAGGGGTGGGAATATGCGATCCGAGGCGATATACCGCAAGCAGACCTAGCGTGAAGAGCACCCGTCGGCGAAGGTCTGGGATCCGGAAGATGTTGGTAAACTTTTCGAGCATCGAACGATGAGACCTCATGGACCAAAGCCCCTCGTCTCAGGAGGGGTTGTCGAGGGAAGCCAGAGCAGACATCGCTAAGCCTCCGACCTGCCGTACCGCAGGCTAGGCACCAAGAACAATCGCTTGGCCGCCCGCCTTTTCGATCGACTCCTTCGCCGCCTTCGAGAACTTATGCGCATGCACGGTGATTGCGCCAGCGATCTCGCCATTATTCAGAACCTTGATCAGCCCGTTCTTGCGCCGCAGCAGGCCCAGAGCTACGATCTTCTCGAGCGAGAACTCTGTCTCGCCAGAGGCAGAGTGGATCTCCGCTAGCCGGTCCAGCCCGAGCACGGTGTACTCCACGCGGAAAATATTGGTGAAACCGCGCTTCGGCAGGCGACGGTGCAGCGGCATCTGGCCGCCCTCAAAGCCGCGCATCAGGCTTGAGCCCGATCGACTCCCCTGGCCCTTGTGACCACGGGTAGAGGTCTTTCCCATGCCAGAGCCCATACCGCGGCCGACGCGCTTCTTGTTTTCGTTCGCCTTCTTCGGCGCCCGCAGATTAGAGAGATTCAGTGCCATAGTTCCTCGCTATAACGCCGGCCTTCTCGACCGACTCGCATGTAAGCCACCCTGTAGATGGGCGAAGTGTACGTCAGCTATGCAGTCTGCTAACTAAGAGACAATGCGAACAAGATGTGGGATCTTCTTGATCATGCCGCGTGTCGATGGTGTGTCCTCCCGCTCAACAACCTGGTTTAGTCGGGTAAACCCCAGCCCTTTAACGACGAGCTTGTGCTTAACCGGCGTGCAGATCATCGAACGGAAGTACTGAATCTTGAGTATCCCACTGCTGTTCTGGGTGTCAGCCATGACTAAAGCTCCTCTTCCGACTTACCTCGTAAGGTAGCAACCTCGCTCCGATCCCGAAGCTGAGCCAGCGCGTCAAAGGTGGCCTTGACGACATTGTGCGGGTTCGCGGAGCCAATCGACTTGGTTAGAACATTCTGGACGCCGACCGACGTCATCACAGCCCGGACCGTTCCGCCCGCGATCACACCGGTGCCCTCGGGAGCAGGCTTCAACATCACCTGTCCGGCTCCATAGTGGCCGAGAACCTGGTGGGGAATGGTCGTCTGCGTCAAATTGATGCGGAACAAATTCTTTTTGGCGGCCTCGATCCCCTTCCGGATCGCCTGCGGGACCTCCTTCGCCTTTCCAGAGCCGTACCCCACGACGCCTTCGGCCGGGTCGCCGATCACCACCAGCGCGGCAAACGACATGTTCTTGCCGCCCTTCACAACCTTGGTCACACGATTGATCGAGACCACCTGATCCTTCAGGTTAAGCCGATTCGCGTCGATCTTCTTCTTCATGACTGCCATAGTGTTCCTGCTTCACTTTCTCCCCGCGAGCGGGGATGAGGAGACCTAGAATTCCAATCCAGCTTCACGGGCTGCATCTGCAATTGCTTTCACCCGACCATGATAAAGGTACCCACCGCGATCGAAGACCACCTTGACGATTCCCTTTTCCTTCGCCTTCTCGGCGATTAGCCGCCCTACCTCACGTGCCGCCTCCACATTGCCGCCCGACTTCTTCTCGCCTTCCTTCTTCCCCGCCGTTGATGCGGAAGCGAGGGTGACTCCATTCGCATCATCGATCAACTGGGTGTAGATGTGGCTCACGGACCGGTACACATTGAGGCGTGGTCGTGTCGCGGTTCCTGACATCTTTTCGCGGATGCGGCTGTGGACCCGCTTGCGAATTACATTACGTTGGCGCGGATTGATCATGTGACTCTCTCCTAAAAGCGTCCGCAGAGTGCTCCGGACGTTCGGTTGACTTCTTCGATATTCCGAATCGCTTGCAACACTTTGCAGCAGCGGATGCGTCTTACTTCGCGCCCGTCTTGCCGACCTTCTTCTTCAACTTCTCGTCCGAGTACCGCACGCCCTTGTTCTTGTAGGGATCTGGCTTGCGAAGCGATCGCATGTCGGCAGCGACCTGACCAACCTTCTGCCGGTCGATCCCGGAGACCGTTACGTGGGTCTGCTTGGGATCAATTGCTACCTCGATCCCTGTCGGTAGCGGAAATTCAATGGGGTGGGAATACCCAAGGGTAAACACCACCATGCCTTTGCCCTTCGCTTCGACGCGATACCCAATACCGACGACGTCGAGCTCTTTCTTCCAACCGTTCGTCACGCCTTCGACTGCATTGAAGACCAAAGCCCGTGCCAGGCCGTGGACCGCCGCCTGGGAATCATTCTGCCGCTCGGCCAGAAGTTCACCTGGTTTTTCGACAAGAGTAATTCCCGTCGGGAGAAGTGCACTCACCGTTCCCTTCGGTCCTTCGACAACTACCGTATTTCCGCTCACGGTGTACTTCACACCCTTCGGAAGAGGAATCGGCTTTTTCCCAATGCGTGACATAGATTGCCTTCCTTCGCTTGCGAGTCCCGAAGCTCTGCGCCTCGTTCCACTGCAGCTGTTCCTTCACATCCTGCTGATGAATACCTTGCACACAAACTAGCTACCAAACTTCGCAGAGGATCTCTCCGCCCACACCTTCACGACGTGCTTGCCGACCAGTCATAACACCCTTCGGCGTCGTCATGATCGAAATACCCAAGCCGCCCTGCACGCGCCGGATCTCATCGCGACCTAGGTACACGCGGCATCCTGGGCGCGAGACGCGCTGCAGATCGCGGATAACGGCTTCGTTGTTGGGGCCGTACTTCAGGTACACGCGGATCACCTTCAGGCCGTTCTCTTCGGTGGCCTTGAAGTTGGCAATATAGCCTTCATCTTTGAGGATCCGGGCGATCTCCGCCTTGAGCTTCGAGGCAGGAACGTCCAGTTTCTGGTGGCGTGCCCGGATGGAGTTACGAATCCGCGTGAGAAAATCTGCTACTGGGTCGGTGAGGTTCATCAAATCTCCTACGCTGCCCGTTCTCCTGTCGTCTGACAGGAACCAGCGGCATCGCTCTACTTCCACTTCACTAGGGATGAAAGGTCTTCAGGAAATCTCCCTGAACGCAATCATCAATGGACTACCGTCGCTCCTGCTTGATCCCTACCAGCTGGACTTGACGACACCCGGGATCTCGCCTTTAAGGGCGAGGCCGCGGAAGCACAGTCGGCAGATCCCAAACTTGCGCAGAAAGGCACGCGGCCTTCCGCAGAGCTGGCACCGATTATGCTGTCTCGATTTGAACTTTGGTTTCCGTGCGTCTTTGACGCGTTTCGCTGTTGTTGCCATAGTGTCTTCTCTCTATCTTAGCTAAGATCGTTCTTCTTAGGGAACTTATCGCTGCAGGCCCTAGGCGCCTTGCCGGAAGGGCATGCCGAACTGCTTCAGTAGGGCTCGGGCACCAGTATCGTCCGCTGCAGTCGTCACAATCGTCACATTCATACCCTTCGTCTTGTCAACCTTTGCATAATCGATCTCGGCGAAGATCAGCTGATCCCGCAACCCCAGCGTGTAGTTCCCGCGGCCATCGAAACTCTTTGCGGAGACTCCGCGAAAATCACGCACGCGCGGCAGCGCAATGGAGATCAGGCGATCCAGGAACTCATACATCGCGTCCCCTCGCAGGGTCACCATCGCCCCAATTGGCATTCCCTCCCGCAGCTTGAAGGCAGCAATCGACTTCTTTGCCTTCGTGATCACAGGCTTCTGACCCGCGATCGCGGCCAGATCCGCGACCAAAGGATCCATGATCTTTACGTTCTGGGTTGCTTCACCCAGACCCATGTTAATCACGATCTTTTCCAGCTTGGGAATTGCCATGACATTCTCAATGCCAAGCTCTTTCGCCAGGCTCTGCCGGATCTCCGTGTTGTATTTGTCCCGAAATCGTGCCGTCATCGTCTGCTTCGCTTTCTCTACGGTACTCGGCTCCATCTTGAATTCAGCCGTCTTCGTAGGGTGTTCCACACTGCTTGTTTGCCGTCGAATAGCCTGTTACTTCCTTATCGAGTCGCCTCGGGAATGACAGCGCCCGTTGTCTTCGCAACTCTAACCTTCTTATCTCCATCAATGCGGGAGGCGAGACGTGTACGCTTGCCATTCGCGTCGAGCAGCATCACGTTCGAGAGATGGATCGGGGACTCCTGCTCGGCGATCCCGCCCTTGATGTTCCGCTGGGGGTTTGGCTTCACATGCTTCTTGATCATCCCCACGCCCTCAACCAGCACACGCTGCTTCTCCGCGATCACGCGAAGAACCCTTGCCTGCTTTCCCTTGTCCTTGCCGGCGATCACTTCGACACGGTCGTTCCGTCTGATCTTGATGCTCATCTGATTCTTCCTCCTCGACAGTTACGGGGTCGGAACCCGGTAGTAGGACTTTCTCGAGCCTGAGTGATCTAGATGACCTCGGGCGCAAGTGAGACAATCTTGAGAAACTTCTTCTCACGCAGCTCGCGAGCCACCGGCCCAAACACGCGCGTTCCTACCGGCTCCATGGCATCGTTGATGACGACTGCGGCATTTTGATCAAAGCGGATATACGTTCCGTCACGACGCCGATATTCCTTGCGCGTCCTCACGATCACTGCTTTGACGACCTTGCCCTTCTTCACGGTGCCATCAGGCGAAGCCTCTTTGACGGCAGCCGTGACCACGTCGCCCAGCCCGGCGATCTTTCCAAGACCTCCGCCAAGGGGAAGGATCACCTGCAACTTACGAGCTCCCGAGTTGTCCGCCACCTCGAGGATGGTCCGCATCTGTACTGCCATAATCTGTCTCCTAACCCTTCAACCGCACCTTCGTGCTAAACCTCTCTGCGCGCAACGGCACTTCGGTTTATCTAGGCCGATGTCTCCACACGCTCTTCGGCGAGCTGCGCGAGCGAGCTTCGCCGAACGATCTCTTCAAGCGACCAGCGCTTTAGCTTCGAAAGAGGGCGTGCCTCCCGAATTCGAACCACATCACCGACACGCGCCGAGTTCAGCTCATCGTGCGCGTAGAACTTTTTGTTTGACTTCATGACGCGCTTGTACTTCGGGTGGGCTTTGCGCATCTCGATCTCAACGACGATGGTCTTCTGCATCTTTGTCGAGACCACCAGACCAACCTTTTCATTTCGACGGGAGGTCGCCTGGTCAGCGCCGGGGTTCAGAGTCGTATCTTCCATAGTTATGCCTTCCCTGCTTTCTTGCGGGCTGTGCGCTGGCTCGGCGCCGGTGCGGCGGCCTTGACCTTCGGCGCAGCCTGCGCCTCAGCGAGGAGCTCTCGCTCGCGCTGAATGGTTTTAATACGGGCGAGATCAACCTTGTGTTCCTTCAGCTTCTTCAAGCCCTCAAGGTTCCCCATGCTCTTCTGAAAACGGATCCGGAACAGCTGCTCTCCCGCCTGCTGCGTCTGGCTCTTCAGTTCCTCATCCGTCAATGCGCGAATCGTCTCTAGTTCCATCTCAATCATCCTCAACATCTACTTCGCGGCTGCAATTACCTTGGCGTCATGCCGCTGTACAAAGGTCGTCTTCAACGGGAGCTTGTGGGCAGCGAGGCGCATCGCCTCTTTCGCCAGATCCACATTGACCCCTTCCATCTCGAACAGGATCTTGCCGGGCCGCACCACGGCGACCCAGTGATCCGGAGCGCCCTTCCCTTTGCCCATACGGGTCTCAGCTGGCTTCTTGGTGATCGGCTTGTCTGGAAAGATCCGCAGCCAGACCTTGCCGCCACGCTTGATGAACCGCGTCATGGCAATACGGCTGGCTTCGATCTGACGATCGGTGATATAGCCACATTCGGTTACCTTCAGCCCGAAGTCCCCGAACGAGAGATCGGAGCCGCGCCAGGCTTTACCGCACATCCGCCCGCGCTGTTGCTTTCTGTACTTCACCTTCTTCGGCATCAACATAAAACATCCTCAACCGCGGCAGAATATGCCGACGTATCCCGATCTCTAAGATTGAAAGGCGCCCGTGGTCGTACCGGGGACAACCTGCTCCCGGCGCTTGCGCTGCTCGTAAATATCGCCGCGGTAGACCCAGGTCTTCACACCGATAATGCCGTAGGTGGTGTGCGCTTCAGAGAACCCATAGTCGATATCCGCCCGCAACGTGTGCAGCGGCAGGCGTCCTTGCAGATACCACTCGGATCGCGCGATTTCATTGCCGTTCAAGCGGCCAGAGACCCGCACTTTAATGCCCTTGCAGCCGAAACGCAGCGCCGAATCAACCGACTTCCGCATCGCCCGGCGGAAGCTCACGCGCTTCTCAAGCTGCAGCGCGATGTTCTCCGACACCAGCTGCGCATCGAGCTCAGGCTTGTTCACTTCAAGGATGTCGATGAACACCTCGCGATTCGATCGCTTCTGGATGTCCGCCTTAAGCTTGTCGATCTCAGCTCCCTTACGGCCGATCACAATCCCCGGGCGCGCAGTGCGGATGATAAGACGCAGCTTGTTGCCTGGCCGTTCCACTTCGACCGAGCTCACGCCAGCGGCCTTCAGCTTCTCGCGCAGCTCCGCCTTCAGCTTCACGTCTTCGACGAGAAGCTTGTCATAGCCCCGCTCGGTGAACCAGCGAGACTTCCATGGCTTGTTCACGCCGAGCCGAAATCCGTACGGATGGACCTTCTGTCCCATAACTTCCCTTATCTCTCGCCCCGGTTGAGCCGGCTGCGGGTTGTGCCCGAATTTCCAATGTTACTGGAAAGTGGAGCTAGTTCGTCGTCTTTTTTGGCTTTCGCTTCTTCGCTGCGGTCCCGGTACCCTCGATCGACTTCGGCGTGGAGGCCGCGACTGTCTGCTTCTCCGCCACGGTGACGATAATGTGTGCCAGTCGTCTCTGATAACGGAAGGCCCGGCCCATCGGCGCCGGGCGGATCCTCTTCATGCGGGGACCCTCATTGGCAATCGCCGTCTTGACGTACAGATTATCCACGTCCACATCAAGTCCCTGCTCCTGCGAGACGTAGTTCGCGTTCTGGATCGCGGAGCGAAGCACCTTCTCGACCGTCGGCGCAATGCGCTTGGTGGAGAAGTGAACCGTGTTGATCGCCTGTTCGACTCGAAGGCCCTTGATGAGGTCGAGGACGAGCTTCGCCTTCTGCGGGCTGGTCCGCTGAAACTTTGCTTCCGCCCGAAACTCGCGTTGTGCTACAGCTTTCTCTGCCATGTCTTCTTCCTTCAAACGAATTCTGCGTGCCTGCTTCGAGAGTCATGCGCCGTCAAAGCAGCCTTACTTCGGCTTTGCCGACGACTCCGTTGCGCGAGCGGAGTGGCCCTTGAATGTCCGTGTCGCCGAGAACTCACCCAGCTTGTGTCCGACCATGTTCTCGGTCACATACACCGGGATAAACTTGCGCCCGTTGTGCACCGCAATGGTATGTCCCACCATGTCGGGATGGATCGTGGACCGCCGCGACCAGGTGCGAAGCACCTTCTTGTCGTTGGTCTGGTTCATGACCGTGATCTTGGTCATCAGGTGCACATCGATAAACGGGCCCTTCTTTGCCGAACGCGTCATGTGTATCTCTCTCAGTTGCTGTGCTAGCTGGTACGAATCTCGTTAGGGTTCGAGACTTGGTGTTGCGCCAACTGCTCCCCTGGCGCCTTTGACCTCACTGCATCTCTACTTCGCGCGCCGGCTGACGATGAAGGTGTCCGTCCGCTTGTTGTTGCGCGTCTTGTAGCCGCGGGTCGGTTGACCCCACGGAGTAACTGGATGACGGCCGCCCGAGGTCTTACCCTCACCACCACCGTGGGGATGGTCGACCGGGTTCATCGACACACCTCGGTTCGCCGGTCGAATACCCTTCCAGCGATTCCGTCCGGCCTTGCCGATGGTCACGTTCTCGTGGTCCGTATTCCCGACCTGACCGATGGTAGCCATGCACTCCACCAGAACGCGCCGCGTCTCGCCCGAGGGCAGCTTCAAGAGCGCATAGTCACCTTCCTTGGCGACCAGCTGCACCTGCGCGCCCGCCGAGCGGGCCATCTGCGCGCCCTTGCCTGGTCGCAACTCGATGTTGTGGACCGTCGTACCCGCGGGAATGTTCTTGAGCGGAAGAGCATTCCCCACCAGGATATCGGCGTCCGGCCCGCTCATGATCTGCTGCCCTACCTTTAGGCCGATGGGCTGGATGATGTAACGCTTCTCACCGTCCGCATAGTTCACCAGGGCGATACGCGAGCTGCGATTCGGGTCGTACTCAATGGTCGCCACAGTCGCCGGGATGCCGAACTTGTCGCGCTTGAAGTCGACAAGCCGCAGCTTCTGTTTGTGGCCGCCGCCCTGGTGACGAATCGTCATCGCTCCGGTCGAGTTACGGCCGCCGGTTCGCGGCTTCACGGTCAGCAGCGGCTTGTGTGGCTTGTCCGTCGTGATGTCGCTATTGACCAGCTTGGTCGCAAAGCGAAGCGAAGGTGTAATCGGTCGAAAAGATTGAATTGGCATCGGTGCGTCACTCCTAGCTGCCGTTCAGATGCGGCTACTAGTTCATTCAAAGTCGTTCGTCATAGGTCGAGCGGTATCGCGCCTCTCGACCGCTGGTCGGCGGTCGCTCGCCTACATGCTGTCCAGGTACTCCGGCATCTTCTCGCCTTCCTTCAGGCGTACATACGCCTTCTTCCAGTCAGGACGGTAGCCGGTAAACTTTCCACGGCGGCGTTCCTTTCCTTCAACGACCGAGGTTCGTACCCCAATGACGCTGACCTTGAACAGCGTCTCGACCGCCTGCTTCACCTCGGTCTTGGTTGCATGCAGCTCAACCTCGAAGACCAGCGTGTTCTCCGTTTCCTTCACGCCCATGCCCTTCTCCGTGATCACCGGGCGGCGTAGAACGTTATAGAGAGTCGACATTATGCAACCTCCTTCTGGCTTGCCTGATGGCGCTTCGGCGCGTTCTTGAGCAGGGTCTCTTGCAACGTCTGGAAAGCCTCGCGCGAGAAGACCGCATGCTCGTACCGCAGCAGGTCATACGGGTGCACCTCGGAGCTCAGGACCAGCTCGACGCCTTTTAGATTGCGCGAACCGAGATAGAGCTTCTCGTCCAACCGGCGGCTGGTTTCGACCAGCAAGGCAGTCTTCTTTGCCTCGAGCGTATTCAGTGCCTTGCGGAAGTGCTTGGTCTTCGGCTCAGCCGTCTCGAAGCTGTCGACAAGCGTCAGCTTGCCGTCGCTCAGCTTGGATTGCAGGGCGGATCGCAGCGCGCCCAGAAGCTTCTTGCGCGGAAACGCATACTCATAGCTCCGCGGTTGCGGGCCGTGCACCGTTCCACCGCCGCGCCAGAGCGGCGTCCGGATCGAGCCCACACGAGCGCGTCCAGTACCCTTCTGCTTCCAAAGCTTCTTTCCAGCGCCTGAGACCATCTTGCGGTTCTTGGTAGCGGCCGTTCCTTGTCGCATGGCGGCCCGGTAGTGCTTTACCGCCTCCCAAAGCAAGGATTCATTGACCTCTCCGGTAAATACAGCGTCTTCGAGTGCGAACTCGCCGACCTTCTCGCCGCCCAGATTCACTACGTTGATGTTTGCCATCGCTTCTTCTCTCATCTATGCCAGCCCGCCGTGTGCGGAAAGACATACGAAATTCCAAACTTGTCCGACGCATTCCCTTCAGGTCACCCCGTCCGGGAACTCACATTACTTCTTCTTGGCGGGAGCAGCTTTCTTGCTGGCCTTTAGCGGATCGAGCGTGCTCGCTCCGGCAAAGCCACGGCGCTCTCTCGGCGGAGCCTTTGCCTTCGAGATCAGTACATAGCCGTCTCTAGGCCCTGGAACTGCGCCTTCAACCAAAAGCAGATTATCTTCGAGATCAATGCCGCGAATGCGCAGATTGCGGACCGTCACCTGATCGTGTCCCATGTGGCCCGGCATGCGCTGTCCAGGAAACACGCGGGACGGGAACGAAGACGCACCGATCGATCCCTGCACCTGGAACATGTGCCCGTGAGCCTTGGGTCCGCCGCCAAAGTGATGTCGCCGAATGACGCCCGCGAATCCCCGGCCCTTTGACGTCCCGATGATGTCCACGAACTTCTCGCTCTGAAAGATGTCAACGAGAATGCGGTCGCCGGCCTTTGCGTTCGACTCCGTGTCACCCTCAACCACCGAATTATCCAGCGCGACTTCCTTCAACATACGGACCGGAGGCACGTCGGACTTCGCGAAGTGGCCAGTCATCGCCTTGGTCACCTTTGAGGCTTTGACGAAGTCCACGTAGCCGATCTGCGCCGCGTCATAGCCATCCCTCGCCAGCGTCTTCAGTTGGGTAATCACACATGGGCCAGCCTTCAGCACCGTCACCGGATGCACATCGCCGCGCTCATCAAAGAGCTGCGTCATGCCGACCTTCTTGCCAAGAATTCCTGTCACACTCATCGTTGTTCCCTTCCTCATCATGCCGCTCTCCGCGGCACTGCCGGTACAGTCTTACCTGCTCGTCTGAACTACTTCTGAACGGTCTTGATCTCAACATCGACGCCAGCTGGCAGATCGAGCTTCATCAACGCGTCAACTGTCTGCTGCGTGGGCTCGAGGATGTCGATCAGCCGCTTGTGTGTGCGGATCTCAAAGGCCTCGCGTGACTTCTTGTCCACGTGGGGCGAGCGCAGAACGCAATATTTGTTCTTCATCGTCGGCAGCGGAATGGGTCCCGCAACCTGCGCGCCTGTTCGCTTGGCCGTCTCGACGATCTCTCCTGTGGAGGTATCAAGTACGCGGTAGTCGTAAGCCTTAAGCCTGATGCGAATTCGTTGCTGTCCTGCCATGCTGGTCTCTCGTTTCCTGCGTGCAAAGATCGGTTAAGGTCTGCCGGCCAAGGTGCCGGCCGGCAGCCCGTTCGGACTACTTGATGATCTCGGAGATGGTTCCTGCTCCGACGGTCCTGCCACCCTCGCGGATGGCGAAGCGCAGACCCTTTTCCATCGCGACCGGCGTTCCCAGCGTGATCTCGAGCGAGATGTTGTCGCCCGGCATCACCATCTCGGTGCCCTCCGGCAGCTTGGCCGATCCGGTCACGTCCGTGGTCCGGAAGTAGAACTGCGGCCGGTAGCCGTTGAAGAACGGCGTGTGACGCCCGCCCTCTTCCTTCGACAGCACATAGATCTCGCCCTTGAACTGGGTGTGCGGCGTGATCGAGCCAGGCTTGGCCAGAACCATCCCGCGCTCCACATCTTCCTTCGCGATGCCGCGCAGCAGCAGACCGGCGTTATCGCCCGCCAGACCCTCGTCCAGCTGCTTCTTGAACATCTCGACGCCGGTGCAGACCGTCTGCTGGGTGTCCCTGAAGCCGACGATCGAGCACGCCTCGCCTACCTTAATCTTGCCCCGCTCGATCCGGCCCGTGACCACCGTGCCCCGACCCGAGATCGAGAAGATATCCTCGATCGGCATCAGGAACGGCAGATCCACCGCGCGCTCCGGCTGCGGAACATACTTGTCGACCGCATCCATCAGCTCGTCGATCTTGGCCTCCCACTGGGCTTCGCCGTTGAGCGCGCCCAGCGCCGAGCCGCGGATGATCGGGGTATCGTCGCCCGGGTAGTCGTACTTCGACAGCAGCTCCCGGACCTCCATCTCGACCAGCTCGATCAGCTCTTCGTCCTCGACCGCGTCGCACTTGTTCAGGAACACCACGATGTACGGCACGCCAACCTGGCGGGCCAGCAGCACGTGCTCCTTGGTCTGGGGCATCGGACCGTCGGTCGCGGCGACGACCAGAATCGCGCCGTCCATCTGGGCCGCGCCCGTGATCATGTTCTTGATGTAATCGGCGTGGCCCGGGCAGTCGACGTGCGCATAGTGCCGGTTCGGCGTCTCATACTCGACGTGCGAGGTCGCGATCGTGATGCCGCGCTCGCGCTCCTCAGGAGCATTGTCAATCGTGTCGAACGAACGAAACGTGTTCTTCGGGTTGTGCTTCGACAATACCTTCGTAATCGCCGCCGTCAACGTCGTCTTGCCGTGATCAATGTGACCAATCGTCCCAATGTTCACGTGCGGCTTGGAACGATCAAACTTCTCCTTACCCATGATGACCCTCTCCCTGAAACTTGTTTATGACCGATCGGTCAGCTTGTCTTGCTGTTCCTGACTACTTATCTTCCTTGCCCTGAACCTTGGCGATGATCTCTTCCGAAACCGATCGCGGCGCCTCTTCGTACTGCTTGAACTCCATCGAGAAGTTCGCTCGGCCCTGCGTTGATCCCCGCATTGCCGTCGCATACCCAAACATATTGCTGAGCGGCACGGTAGCCTTCACGGCCTGAACACCGCCGATCATCTCCATGCCTTCAATCCGGCCGCGGCGCGAGTTCAGATCGCCGATGATAGTGCCCATGTACTCCTCAGGGACAGTCACCTCGACCGCCATGACCGGCTCGAGCAGCACCGGCTTCGCCTTACGCGCCGCTTCCTTGAAGGCCATCGATCCAGCGATCTTGAACGCCATCTCGTTCGAGTCGACGTCATGGTAGCTGCCGTCATACAGCGACACTTTAATGTCGACCATCTCGTACCCTGCCAGGATGCCACGCAGCATCGCATCCTGAATGCCCTGATCGATCGGCTTGATGTACTCCTTGGGAATCGTTCCTCCCTTGGTATCGTTCGAAAACTCGTACCCCTTGCCGGGCTCGTTTGGCTCAATCCGGATCTTGGCGTGTCCGTAGTTCCCCGATCCGCCAGTCTGCCGGATGTACTTGCCCTCGGCCTCGGCATTCGATCGGATGGTCTCGCGATACGCGACCTGCGGCTTGCCGACGTTCGCCTCGACCTTGTACTCGCGCATCATGCGATCCACGATGATCTCAAGATGCAGCTCGCCCATGCCGGAGATAATCGTCTGTGCCGAGTCAGGATCCGTGTGCACCTTGAAGGTAGGATCTTCCTGCGCCAGCTTCGCCAGCGCCATGCCCATCTTCTCCTGGTCCACCTTGGTCTTCGGCTCAACGGCCACCGCGATGACGGGCTTCGGAAAGTCAATCGACTCAAGGACAACCGGATCCTTGTCGGTGCAGATGGTATCGCCCGTAATGAGGTTCTTCAGGCCAACGGCGGCGCAAATATCACCGGCGAGAATCTCGGTAATTTCTTCACGCTTGTTCGCGTGCATCTTGAGCAGACGACCGATGCGCTCGGTCTTTCCGGTCCGCGGATTGAGAACCGAGTCGCCAGTCTTCAGGTGCCCCGAGTACACGCGGATGAAGATCAGCTGGCCCACAAATGGATCCGTCATGATCTTGAAACCCAGTGCGGCAAACGGAGCGCTATCGTCCGCGGGACGCGGCTTTTTTTCTTCCATGTTGTCCGGGTTCGATCCTTCGATCGCCGGCACATCGAGTGGGCTCGGAAGGTACTCCACCACGGCATCCAGCAGAGTCTGAACGCCCTTGTTCTTGAACGAGGAGCCGCACAGCACGGGAAAGACATTCATGCTGATAGTGGCCTTGCGCAGCGCTCGCTTGATCTGCGGAATCGAAATCTCTTCGCCTTCGAGGAAGGCATTAAGAACCTCGTCGTCCGAGTCGGCGATCGCCTCGATCAGTTGATTGCGGAACTCGGTCGCCTTCTCCTTCAGCGCGGCTGGAATCTCTTCGACCGAGTACTTCGCGCCCATCGTCTCGTCGTGCCACAGAATCGCCCGCATCTCGACCAGGTCGATGACGCCCGCGAACTTTGATTCTTCTCCGATCGGCAGCTGGATCGGGATCGCACGCGCGCCAAGCCGCTGCACAATCGTCGAGGTCGCGTACTCGAAGTTCGCACCGGCCTTGTCCATCTTATTGATGAAGCAGATTCGCGGCACCTTATACTTATTCGCCTGCCGCCATACCGTCTCCGACTGTGGCTGCACTCCCTGTACGGAATCAAAGCACGCAACCGCGCCGTCGAGCACGCGCAGCGATCGTTCTACCTCCGCGGTAAAATCCACGTGACCCGGCGTATCGATGATATTGATGCGAATTCCGTTCCACGTGCAGGTGGTCGCCGCCGATGTAATCGTGATGCCGCGCTCCTGCTCCTGCTCCATCCAGTCCATCGTCGCCGTGCCCTCATGCACCTCACCGATACGGTGCGTAATGCCCGTATAGAACAGGATGCGTTCGGTCGTCGTCGTCTTGCCGGCATCGATGTGTGCCATGATTCCGATGTTCCGGCAGCGGTTTAGCGGTGTAGTGCGTGCCACGATGTCTATCTCTTCTGCGGAGTCTCTCCCCGCGGTAACCTAACCCAACATCAACTCACCAGAACCATACCTACCAGCGATAGTGTGCAAACGCCTTGTTCGCCTCGGCCATACGGTGAACATCTTCCTTCTTCTTCATCGCCGCGCCACGACCGTTCGCCGCGTCCAGCAGCTCAGCCGTCAGCTTGTCGACCATACCCTTTTCTCCCCGAGCGCGTCCGTAGTTCACCAGCCAGCGAATCGCCAGTGAGGTCCGTCGCTCTGGCAACACCTCAATCGGCACCTGGTAGTTCGCTCCCCCGACCCGCCGGCTCTTGACCTCAAGCAGCGGCTTCACATTCTCGATCGCCTTCTTGAACAGCTTCAGAGCTTCGTCGCCGCCCTTCTGCTCAAGATTGGTCATCGCCTCGTAGAAGATTCCCTGTGCGGTCGACTTCTTGCCGCCCCACATCATCGAATTCACGAACTTGGTCACAAGCGTCGAGCTGTAGACCGGATCTGCTGCCACTTCCCGCTTTGCGATATACCCTTTTCTCGGCATCTCTTCCCCTTCTCGTCTTCCTCCAGCGCCGTAGACCTCTCAAGCGACTGGACCTGTAGTACCAACCTCATCTGCAGCCAGCTACCTCTGCAGCGATCTAGCGCTGGGGCGCGACTACTTGCCCGCGACCGCCTTCGGCCGCTTTGCGCCGTACTTCGACCGGCTCTGCTTCCGGTTGGCCACGCCGACTGAATCCAGAGTCCCCCGCACCACGTGGTACCGAACACCTGGCAGATCCTTCACGCGACCGCCGCGGATCAGCACAATCGAGTGCTCCTGCAGGTTATGACCGATACCCGGGATATAGGTCGTGACCTCGATGCCATTTGTCAGACGAACGCGGGCCACCTTTCGTAGCGCGGAGTTTGGCTTCTTTGGCGTCTGCGTGTACACACGCGTGCACACACCACGTCGCTGCGGCGAGCCCTGCAGCGCGGGGCTGGCAGTCTTATATCGAGTGGGCGTGCGGCCCTGCTTCACAAGCTGATGGAACGTAGGCACTCTGACTCCTTCAAACTGCTCTAACTCTTCACTGCGAAACTGCAAAATGCCTGCCACATGCCGTGAAAGCACTCCCGCGCTCTTCCGGGCGCGCCTTCCGTGCGTTTAGACATCACCATCGGACGACAAGTCACACTCCGATGCGGCTGAGGAGGTCTCCCTCTCAGCCAAAACCAAAACCTGACGATCTTCACTTCCGTTGGGAACAGTCGACGGTGGCCGAGTTCATGAACAATCCATGACCAGCTCCGTTTCGCTGTTTCGGCCCGCATAGCTCACCGGGTGGCAAGTGTCGCAGTGCTCGATGCGAAAGGCCGCAGAGTGTACCGGATGCGCGGTCAACCAAAACTCCAGCTGACCCTGATCATCCCTGCGGGAATTACTTCAAGTCGTAGTGTACCCTACGCGCCGTGCGATTGTGCATCCGCTACGACGAGGATCGATGAGCATCTGCTTTTATGGAACGTCTAAACAGGCTTTCGACCGTTCTCTAGGTTAACAAGGAACGCACGCGACGTCAACAAATCCGTTAGGCGGCCCTTCCCGCCAGCCAAAACCGCCCTTCCGCGGCAGATCGTGCATACTAGCCTTAACCTATGTCCCCCCGGTCGTCGCATGTGCCTCTCCTCGCCACCCTGTTCCTGTTGCTGCTGACCTCGAACGCCCTGTCGCAGGAAGCCAACTCCGCCGTGCGGTCTCCGTCCTCCGTCGCGATCTCGCCCGACGCCAACGCCGTTGCCTGGACCTCCAGCCCCCGCGACTCCTCCAAAATCATGCTCTCGAGCCTCACCTCTGGCACTCAGGCAAAGCCGATCTCGCCCCCCGGCTCCTGCGCCAGCTCCTCGCCGGCCTGGTCGCCCGATGGATCACAGCTCGCCTATCTCTCCAGCTGCGGCTCCGCCTCCTCTGGCCAGCGGCAGATCTTCCTTTTTAACCCGCAGAAAACCCAGACCCGCCAGCTCACCCATCTCTCCGGCAACGTCGAAGAGCTCACCTGGTCGCCGGATGGCTCACGCCTCGGCTTCCTGTTCGTCGAAAACGCCACCCGCTCCGCCGGCGCGCTCGACGCCATGAAGCCGTGGTCCGGCGTGATCGGCGAAGACGGCGTCGAAACCCAGCGCGTGGCCATTGCCAGCATCTCGAGCGGTGCCGTCGCGTCCGTCACGCCTCCCTCCCTCCACACCTTCGAGTTCGACTGGGCCCCTGACTCACGCTCGATCGCCTACATCGCCGCCGCCAACCCCGGCGAAAACAACTGGTGGGTCGCCAACCTGTACACCCAGCCGATCGGCAACGAGGCTGCCACCCCTCCCCAGCTCGTCCTCGACACCAGCAAGATCTCCGGCCCCCTCCACGGCCTGCAGATTGCCGTTCCCCGCTTCTCCCCCGACGGCAAACAGATCGCCTTCATCGGCGGCCTCATGAGTGATCAAGGATCCACCGGCGGCGACCTCTACACCATCCCGGCAAGTGGTGGCGATCCCAAGAACCTTACCCCCGGCCGCCCCGCCACCCCCAGCTGGTTCCGTTGGACCGGCGATCACACCCTTGAGGTCTCGGAAGACGCCCGCGGTTCTACCCACCTCTATCTCTTTGACACCCTCACCCAGATCGAAGAAAAAGGCACAGACCTCCGCTATCTCGGTTCGCTCGCCTCGGGCGGCATCAAGAGCGCCGTCTCCACCGCGCGCAACGGCGACATCGCCGTCGTTCGCTCCTCCTTCGAGGCGCCGCCTGAGATCTGGGCCGGTCCCATCAACGCCCTCAAACAGGTCACGCACCTCAACGAGGGCGCCCACACTGCATCCTCAAAGACCGAATCGATCGAGTGGACCAACGAGGGCTTTCACGTTCAGGGATGGCTCACCTACCCCGTCCACTACGACAGCCATCGCACCTATCCCATGATCGTCAGCGTGCACGGCGGCCCCTCCGCCTCCATCGGCGCACGCTTCGGCGCATCCACCTTCGCCGAGGCCGGCTACTTCCTCTTCCAGCCCAATCCCCGCGGCTCCTTCGGCCAGGGCGAGAAGTTCACTGAGGCCAACATCAAGGACTTCGGCTACGGCGATCTGCGCGACATCCTCGCCGGTATGGACGCCGTCGAAAAGAAGGTCTCCATCGACCGCAACCGCGAGGGCCTCACCGGGTGGAGCTACGGCGGCTTCATGACCATGTTCGCTGTCACCCAGACGCATCGCTTCCACGCAGCCGTCGCCGGCGCCGGCATCTCGGACTGGAAGAGCTACTACGGCGAGAACTCCATCGACCAGTGGATGACCCCCTTCTTCGGCGCGACCGTCTACGACGACCCCGCCATCTACGCCAAGTCCTCTGCCATCGAGTTCATCAAGCAGGTCTCCACCCCCACACTCGTCATCGTCGGCGACCGTGACGGCGAGTGCCCCGCGCCGCAGAGCTTTGAGTTCTGGCATGCCCTCCGTGCCGAAGGCGTCAAGACGCAGCTCGTCATCTACCCCAACGAGGGTCACGGCTTCCGCGATCCCGTCCACATCGCCGACCGCACCAAACGCACCCTCGCCTGGTTCGCGCAGAACATGCCCGCCTCCAGCCAAACGGCACAGCTTCACTAGTCTGGACCGCCTGATCTCCGCGGCAACGGTCGCGCGCCTGCCGACCGTCATCGTGGAAACCCTCAAGCACCAAGGTTCCTCCATGTCCACCGGCATCGTAGTCGCCGTCAGCCTCAACCAGAACCACACGTTCTCCAAGTCTCCGCAGCCCTCGATCCGCCTGCTGGCCGGTCTCGGTGTTGACGGCGACGCTCACTGCGGCGCCACCGTCCGCCATCGCTATCTCGTCCGCCGCAATCCCGCAGCGCCCAATCGCACGCAGGTGCATCTCCTCGCGGCCGAGTTCCTCGAAGGCCTCACGACTGAAGCTCCAAGCTTCCCCGGCCTCCAGCCAGGTGATTTCGGAGAAAACATCCTTACGCGCTCACTCGATCTCGTCTCCCTTCCGTGTGGCACCCGGCTTCACCTCGGACCGTCTGCCGTCGTCGAGCTCACCGGCCTTCGCAGCCCCTGCAAGCAGATGGACGCCCTCCGTCCCGGCCTGATGAAAGCCTCCTTCGTCCCCGGCACGCGACGCCCTCGCGCCGGCGTCATGGCCATCGTGATCGAGCCCGGCACCATCTCAACCGCAGACACAATCCGTGTCGAGCGTCCGACCGGACCCGACACCGTCCTCCGCCCCATCTGATCCGCCTCCCACGAACCACAGCCATACGCTACCCTCGATCTCATGACGCGCGACCGGCTGCCCCTCCTGCTGATTCCCCTCGCAGCCCTCCTTGTCATCCTTCCCCTCTTGCTCCAAGGCTGCTCCTGCGGCCACGACCTCAACTTCCATCTGCTCAGCTGGCAGGAGGCCGCGACCCAGTTCACGCACGGCACCCTGCACCCCCGCTGGGCCTTCACTCCGGCCTTCGGCGCGGGCGAGCCCCGCTTCGTCTTCTACCCGCCTCTCTCTTGGACATTCGGCGGCCTTCTCACCCTCATCACCGTCGCCCTCGCTCATCTCCTGCATCTCCGCCCAGAGCAGGCCTTCGCCGCCACGCCTATCCTTTACACCTGGATCACCCTTACCACCGCCGGCCTCTCCATGCATCACCTCGCCCGCCGCTTCGTCTCCCCCTCCACTGCCCTACTCGCCGCGACGCTCTACCTCGCCAATCCCTACACCCTCTTCACCGCCTTCGAGCGCACCGCCTTCGCGGAACTCCTCGCTGCCGCCATCCTGCCACTGCTCCTGGCCGCATTGCTCCCATCTCCCGCAGCGCTCGGCGCAACTCCTCCAGATCAACCAGCCTTCAGCATCCCGGCCATCGCCCTCCCCCTCGCTCTCCTCTGGCTCACCAACGCCCCCGCCGCCGTCATCGGCTCTTACACCGTCGCTCTCCTGCTCCTCCTGCGTCTTCTCACGGCACCACGTTCTCAGCCGCTCCGCCGAACCGCAATCAACCTTCTCCTCCCCGCCACCCTCGCCAGCCTGCTCGCCTTTGCACTCGCCGCCTTCTATCTCGTGCCCGCCCTCCTCGAGCGCCCGTGGGTGCAGATCTCCATGGCCGTCCTCCCCGGCCTCCGCCCCGACGACAACACCCTCTTCCATCACACAGCCGACGCCTTTCACGATACCGTCCTCCATACCGCCAGCCTCCTCGCTCTGCTCTTGGCCGCCGTCTCTTTCCTCGGCACCCTCACGGCCTGGATTCGCATGCGCCGCGAACGTAACTCCTCGCAATCCACCATCCCACGCCTTCTCGCCACCCTCACCGCCCTGATCGTCATTTTCCTCACTCCCGTCAGCCTTCCGCTCTGGCATGACCTGCCGCAGCTCGCCTTCCTGCAGTTTCCCTGGCGGCTCCTCGCCCTGCTCGCTCCCATCACTGTCCTCTCCGTCGCACTCGCCCTCCCGACGCTCCGGCTCTCCCGCCTTCCGCTCGCCGCCCTCACACTCGCAATCCCCGCGTTGCTGGTCCTGCCGTCCTTCCACGCCTTCAACCAGCCCTGCGATCGCGAAGACACCCCGCAGTTCCGCTTCGCGCTCTTCGGCTCCCGCACCGGCGACGACCCCACCGACGAGTACACCCCCACCAACGCCGATAACGACTCCCTTAAAGACAACAACCCGCCCTTCCGTCTCCTTCCCGCCGATGCCAACGACGACACGCCCCCGCCCGTCACCGCCTTCCCAGGTCCCGCGCCTCACACCCTCTCTCTCGATCTCCCGCGCCCCGCTCTAATCGTCCTCAACCTCCGCGACTACCCCACCTGGTTCGTCACCCTGAACGGCAAACTCGACTCCGATCGCGACCACCGCGCCGACGGCCTTCTCACCATTTCCCTCCCCGCCGGCCACGATTCCCTCGTTCTCACCCAGCGCACGCCACCCGCGGAGCTCGTCGCCGACGGCATCTCCGCCGCCGCTCTTATCCTTACCGCGACCCTGATCCTGCGAAGGCGACGATCTCCTCTCGCCTGATCTGCAGACGCACAGCACGTGCTCCCAACGTGCCTCGGAAATCCGCTGAGCCGTTCCACCCTCGGGTATCATCAAGGCTTCATGGCACTGCTCGTACAGGAACTCCTCAATACCGGCGCCGAGCGCACGGATCGCGCTCTCGAGCGGCTCCTGCCCTCGCCCGAAACCGCGCCACACTCTATCCATCGCGCCATGCGTCACAGCATCTTCGCCGGCGGCAAACGCCTGCGTCCGGTTCTCTGCTTTGAGGCCTGGCGCCTTGCCAGTCAGTTCAACATGGGCGAGCAGGCCGCCGTCGAGCTCGGCGCCGCTATCGAGATGATCCACACCTATTCACTCATTCACGATGACCTCCCGGCCCTCGACAATGACGACCTCCGCCGCGGCAAACCCACCTGCCACAAGGTCTTCGGCGACGCCATCGCCATCCTCGCCGGCGACGCTCTCCAGACTCTCGCCTTCCACACCATCGCCCGTCTCGACTGCCCTGCCATCACCACCATCGATATCCTCAAAGAGGTCGCGAGCGCCGTCGGCACCGGCGTCGGCCCTGCTCCCGTTGAAGTCGACTACGACTTCCCTCCCGGCCAGGCACCCGGCATGATCGGCGGCCAGGTCGTCGATCTTGAATCCGAGGGCCGCCGCTTCGACGGCAGCTCGGAGAATGCAGAGATCGTTCATCCCCAGCCGCCTACCGCCGAGCTCGTCGAGCAGATTCACCGCGCTAAGACCGGCGCGCTCATCACCGTCTCCATCGTCGCCGGCGGTCACATCGCCGGTGCCTCGCACGACACCCTCGATCGTCTTCGCACCTTCGGCCAGAACGCCGGCCTCGCCTTCCAGATCGTCGATGACGTCCTCGACATCACGCAGGAATCTGCCCAGCTCGGCAAGACCGCCGGCAAGGATACCGCCGTAATCAAAGCCACCTGGCCCGCCGTCTTCGGCGTCGATCGATCCATCCACGACGCCCAGCAGCTCATCGCCGACGCCTTCGCCGCCCTAGAGCCCTTCGGCCCCGCCGCCGACAATCTCAAGGCCATCGCGCAGTACCTCGTAGACCGCACTCACTAGCTGATCAGAGGCTCGAGGCCGCAAGCTCCGGGAACAGCTCGACCTCCGTCATGCCGTGCCTGCTCTGGTTGCAACCGTCTGGGACAACCTCCATTCCGCAGCTGCCTGCGCGTGCTCAGCTCCCGCTCCGCGTGATACCTTCGCGAATCATGGCACTTCGCATCCTTCGCTTCCTCCTCACCATGCCCCTCGCCTCCCCTCTCTTCGCCCCTTCCGTTCACGCGCAGGCTCCTCCGCCGCCCGGCGTCCTGCTCGCCACCAATCAGTTTGCGAACACCCTCAGCATCATCGATCCCGCCGCTGGCAGGGAGATCGCCGTCCTTCCCGAGCAGCACATCACCGGCCACGAGCTCGAAACCTCGCCCGACGGCCGCTTCGTCTACATCCCCATCTACGGCAACTCCGGCGTCGGCAAGCCGGGCACCGACGGCCACGAGATCCTCGTCGTCGACGTCGCCTCTCGCCACATCGCCCACGTGATCGATCTCGGCCACGGCGTCCGCCCCCACAAGGCCGTCTACAACCGCGCCGACGGCCTCCTCTACGTCTCCACTGAGCTCGACAACGCCATCATCGCCATCGATCCCAAGACGCTCACCAAGGTCGGTTCCATCCCCACCGGCAAACCCGAGTCCCACATGTTCGTTCTCTCGCCGGATGGCCATCGCGCCTACACCGCCAACGTCTCCACCGGTACCGTCTCCGTCCTCGATCTCACGACGCGCAAGCTCCTCACCGTCATCCCCGTCGCCCACGGCGTGCAGCGCATCGCCATCTCCAAAGACGGCGCACTCGTCTTCACCTCCGACACCGACAAGCACGAGCTCGACGTTATCGACACCGCCACCGACACCGTCAAGACCCGCATCCCGCTGCCCGCCAACGGCTACGGCTCAGCCGCCACCGCCGACGGCCGCTCTCTCCTCGTCGCCCTTCCCTCCGTTGACCAGGTCGCCGTCGTCGATCTCCACACCCTCTCGGTCGCCCGCACCATCCCCACCCCGCCCGGCCCTCAGGCTATCCTCCTCCGCCCCGATGGACGGGTCGCCTACGTCTCCTGCATGCACAGCAAGAGCATCGTCGCCGTCGACACCGGCAGCTTTACCATCGCGCAGCACATCCCCGCCGGCGACGGCGTAGACGGCCTCGCCTGGGCAAATCCCAGGCCCTGAGGAACGCAGCCGCCGGCGACGATCCATCACTCCCCGCTCCCTGTTTGAGAAGGATTCCGTAGAGATCTGCTGTTGCTCCTACGACCCTTCGATCGCCGCCCGGCCCAACCCACTATCATCAAGCCTGCATGATCTCCGAGACCGACATTCGCAACGCTCTACGGGACTGCTACGATCCTGCCCTGCCCTGCAACATCATCGACCTCGGCCTCGTCCGCGCCCTCGACGTCGCGCCTGATCCCGGCGCCCCCGGCGCCGGCATCCCCGGCGTCCCTCAGAAAGTCCGCGTTCACCTCACCATCACCTCCACCAACCCTACCGACGACGCCGTCGCCCAGCTCTCGGCCCAGATCCGCAACCGTCTCGCGGGCCTCGAAGCCGTCAGCCACACAGACGTCAACTTCGAGCATCAGCCCGCCTGGTCGCCCGCCGACATCACCCCCGCCGGCCGCCGCGTCCTCGGTCTCGAGGGCAACCGCACCCTGGTCCAGATCCGCTAGCCATGCCCACCCGCCGGCTCAAGGCTGTCCCTCCGCGGAGCTCCCGGCAGAGCACCTCCGCCGCTCCACCCATCCACCCCTTCGACGCGCACTTCAACACCGACACCGGCGGCCTCATCCCCAAAAAGGATCTCAAGACCGGCGCGCCCGCAGACCGCTTCGTCACTGCCTACTACGCCGTCGCGCCGTCGATCCTTCGATCCTTGCTTGAGCTCTGGCAGCTTCACTGCGAGCCTCCATCATCGCTCACCCGGTACACCTTCCTCGACCTCGGTTGCGGCAAAGGCCGCGCCCTCATACTCGCCGCTGAAAATCCCTTCCGCGAAGTCGTCGGCGTCGAACTCAACCCCTCACTCGCCACCATCGCGCGCACCAACCTGGATGCCTCCCGATCCCGCGCCGACCTGCTCGCTCCCATCCGCCTCATCGAAGGCGACGCGCTCACCACACCGCTCCCCCGGCTGCCAATTGTCGTCTTCCTCTTCCACCCCTTTGAGGCCCCTGCCATGCGGCGTCTCCTCCGCATCCTCGAAGCGCACGCCGCCGATCACGCCAGCCAGGTCGACATCCTCTACGTCAACGCCGAGCACGCCGCCGTCCTTGATCGCAGCCCCGCCGTCACCCGCCTCTGGCAGGGCCGCGTCCCCATGTCCACGGCAGATCACCTCGCCGATCTTAAAGAGATCGCCGCTCAGGTCGAGTACGGCTCCACCGGCGATGAGCTCTGCGCCATCTATCGCCTCACCGGCCGCCAGCCACGCCCACGTGGCGGCAGCCGGCGCAAGCCGGTCTAGAGCGACAGCGCTCCCGTCGGGAAGTTCGCGAGATCCGGAAACACGCTCGCGAGCTGCGTCTTGTTCAGCCCCATCCAGCTTCCAACAGCCGCCGTCATCTGCGTCACGGAGGTCGTTGGAATCCACGTGCCGATGCCGCCCAGGTCCGAGCTCCCGCCCAGCTCCAGCACCGGCATCGTCCCCAGCACCCGTCCGCCCTGGATCCCGCCGCCAAGGATGATCTGGTGGTTCCCCCAGGCATGGTCCGTTCCCAGCGTTGAGTTCGACTGCATGGACCGGTTGAAGTCCGAGTGCGTGCACACCAGCACCTGGTTCGTCAGGCCAAGCTCATCAAGCGCCGTCATAAACGCCATCAACCCGCCATCCAGATCCGACAGCTGAGCCGCATGCGCCGACCATTGGTTCTGGTGAGTATCGTAACCGCCTTGGGTACAATAGAAGATCTGCCGCGATGCCCCGATCACTGACCGGCCGCCCATCACCTGCGCGATCGTCTTCAGCACATTGCCAAAGCCGCTCGTCGGAAATGCCGTCTGCAGCCCGCTTCCCGCCGACTGCGCTTGCTTCAGAACCACCTGCTGCTTCGCCGAGAGCACCCGCAGCTGCGCCGCCTGCGAGATCAGCACATTTGGCGATTGACTCTCCGCCTGCGCCACCGCCAGGATAGCCGCATCCATCCCCGTCGGCAGAGCGACCAGATCGCCGCCATCCGCCTGCACCGCGATGCCCTGCACCGAGTTGCCGACCGTGAAGATGCTCGACGGTCCCGCATCGAGCATCGCCGGCAAAGATCCCGCCTGCGCTGTAAAAAGATCCGCCATACGCCCGCCCCAGCCCGTCACCGGAGCCGCCGACGTCGTTGCACTCTCCCATTGCGCCAGCTGCTGCGGATGCGACAGCAGCGCCTCCGGCAACAGCGTCGAGTTCGCCAGGATCTGCGCCTTCGTCGCTGGAGCCCGCATCGGGCCGATGTTCGCAACCAGCGCCGCCCGTTTCTGGTTGTACAGTGACGCCACGTTCGCCAGCGACGGATGCAGTCCAAAGGTTAGCCCGTTCGACGTACCTTGCAGCGCATTCAAGCTTCCCGCGGGAATCGCGATCGGTCCGCGAATCGCCGCGTACTCGTTGTACTCCGCAGAGCTCGTTGGAACCAGCATGTTGTTGCCATCATTGCCGCCCGGCAGACTCACCAGCACTACGGCCTTATACCCGCCAGCCGCCTGTGCAAACGCCTGTGAGCTGATCAGGTTCAGCCACAGCGGAGCCGACGCGCCCGCCATGCCGGCCTTCGAAACACGAGAGAGAAACGTTCGACGATTAATCACAAGGGCCCCTTTTAGTGCACAACGTTGTAGGAATCGCTATTCATCGCAAGAAAGATCGCCGCCTCAAATGCCTGCTGCTGATTGGCAATGCCCAAGCAGTAGTTCAGGATCTCGCTCTGCGTCGCCGCCGGCATCTGCCCGTGATACAGCTGATGGTTCAAGCCGTCCACCAGGTCCGGCACATTCGTGAACGCCGTAAACAACCAGGAGTTCGGCTGATACAGATCCATGAAGCCGCTCGTGGTGCCAGCGATTATCCCGTACAGATACTGGCTACGGTGCACCTGTGTCAGATTGTTCAGCAAGCTAAACTGCGGACTGTTCGTCGTCGTTCCAGGAATCAGGTACGTCGCTGGGTAGAACCCAAACACCGAGTTCGCATGCCAGAAGTCTTCGCCCAGTTTGCCCGGCAGATAGACCGGCTGCCCGTCCCATTGCGTCTGTTGCAGGATGTTCATGGCAAACGCCTCGAAGAGCAGAGGATCCTGCATAAATCCCTCATTCGCGCCAACCTGTGTTGCCGTGTCACCCGCGCGCGCCTCAGGGTCAAGCAGCATCGCGGTCACAACAGCCGCCATATCGCCTCGTACTCCCTTGCCATTGTTCTTGAAGACGGCGGAGATGCGCGCCACGTACGCCGCTGTCGGGTTGTTCTTCACCATCTGCGAGATCAGCCGGCTCGCGAGGAACGGAGGCAGATTCGGATGGTTGAAGATTGCATTCAACGCAGCCGTTCGGTCGGTGACAATGTTCTGTCCCGCGGGAAGCTGTACCGATCCAAACAGCGTCTTCACTCCGTGATCGTGGTACTGATCAAACGCGGCCAGCGGCTGAGAGAAATCAATCCCGAACGACACATACTGCTGGTTCACCACGGGCCCGTAGTTCCATCCCGTAAACGCGCGCGACAGGTCCTGAATAGTGTTCTGGTCATAGGTCGGAATCACCTCGCCATTCGCATCCATCTGCGTCGTGCCGTCATCGTTCAGCAGCGAGGTTCCCAGCGTGAACAGCTGCATGAACTCCCGTGCGAAGTTCTGGTTCGGATGCCCGCTTCCATCCGCTGTCATGTAATTGCCCGGCAGATTCAGAAACTCACCTAGCCTGGGATCAGACACGATGTCGTTCATCAGCTGGCGGAAGTTACCCAGCGAGTCCGCCTCGAGCTTCGTCTCCCATGGCGCATAGGACTGGAACTCATCCGTTGTTCCCTGGTTGACGATAAAGCTCTGCAGCGCCATCGCCACTCGCAGCCGCAGCAGCGAGCTTCCACTCGCCACCGCCTCCAGGTACGGATACCGCGGCACTGACGGCGGAGCGTAGGTGACACCCGGCAGCTTGATCTGCTCAGTCAGAAAGCCCTGCAGACCGACCTGCTGAATATGCTCCACCAGACCCGGTCGGGGGCCAAAAGCCGCCTGCGTCGTAAACCGCGCCGCCACATCATAGCTCGTCGATGGCTTGATCAGCGTGATTGACTTCGCCGCCGTCGCCACCGACCCCGCCTGCGGCAGCACCGTGATGGACGCCGTCGTTCCCGCATGCCACGGCGTCAGGTAGCCGTACGCCGTCAGCGACGTCGCGGAGTTGAACGTCGTCTTCAACGGCCTTCCGTCCAGCATCACCGCGGAGCTGGGTGTGTAGCCGCTCCCGGTGACCGTGAACGCCACCCATCCCCCAGTCGCCTTCGAAGGCGCCACAACGCTCAACGCGGGGAACACCGCGGGCACCGTCATCGTCGCACTCGATGATCCCGGATTCGGATTTGTAACCACAACCGATACAGGACCAGTCTTCGGGTTCGTCAACACCGCGGTCGTGGCCAGTCGGCCGTCAGTGATATAGGTCGTCGGCATCACGTGGCCCTGCACCGTGATCACGCTCGTCGGCAGAAAGCCCTTGCCTACAATCTGGATCGGCGTCGAAACCTGCGTAAAGGAAGACACACTGATCGACGTCGGCTGAGGTCGCGGATTGGTCACCGCGATCTGCAGCTGCGCCATCGTGGGTCCCATGAAGTACACAATCGTCGCGCCCGAAGGTGTCGGCATCGTTGCCGGGGCCGAGTACAGGCCAGTGTTACCAATCCATCCGGCGCCCGCCGATGTCCAGTACCCGTTCGTCGCCGGAACACCATTCCGCGAGACAGCGAACTGCATCGTGTCGCCCGCGTGAACCGTCGTGATCGCCGGCGAAATCGTCGTGTCGGTAGAGATCGTGGTCTGTCCATACGCCGCAATCGACGCAACGCATGCAACAGAAGTCAGGAGAAACATTCGCCGGCAAAGCGGCGATCGAAGCAGTCGTCGAGCGATCATGCGGGGCCCTGGTCGTACAAAGATGCGCAGGAAGACCGGGGCGCCCCATCCGCTCAGGGAGCCATGTTCTACCTTCGTTGTCACAGGGTGACACCTTCGCTAATAGCACGTACATGACCACTTTGGGGGATGGCCTATGTTGTTCAACCACCATGCATTCTTCTGCAATCGTCGCCGTTCACCTGTAGACCACCGCTCTACTTTCTACTCAGTCCAGAGAACTTTCTTCGTCCCTACGGCCACCCTCTCGTTCAGATCAACATCGAAGTGCTCCCTATCCATTCCAACGGATCAACAGCAGCCGCTCCGTCTCGGCCTCCCCCTGGCCTATCGCAATCTCCGCTGTCGCCATCGCCACCACGCTCTCAAACCGCTCGCCCCACTCCACCATCACCAGCGCGTTCTCCTGTGATGCCATCTCCTCAAGCCCAAGCACCGCAATCTGCTCCTCCGTCTCGAGCCGGTATAGATCCAGATGGAACAGATGCACCTTCGGCCCCACGTACTCGTGCACCAGCGTGAACGTCGGACTCGTCACCTCATCCTCGGTCGCCGCGCCCAGTGCCTCCGCGATCCCCTTCACCAGCGTGGTCTTCCCCGCGCCCACCTCCCCGCGCAGAATCACCAGGCGCGGCACCGGCATCAGCATCTCCGCGAGCGTGACCCCTAGGGCCTTTGTTCCCTCCACACTTCGCGTCCGCAGCCGCTTTTCCCGCCGAAACTCCACGCTCACGCGCCCACCCCCGCACGCGCGTCACGCATCCCGCAGATCCACGTCAGCCCGTCCTCATCCTTTACCCGGTATCGGAACGCATCGCTCAGGTGCGCCACCGTATCCGTCGCCAGCAGCGTGTGCTCGTCGCGCCCCCCACCCGCGGCTCCGCCATGCACCGCAAAGTCCGCGGCCAACCCATGCAGATACACCGCTGCTTCCACCGCCGCGGCCACGTCCTCCGCGTACTGCCCCAGCATCGCCGCAACAATCCCCGTCAGAATGTCCCCGCTTCCGCCCTTCGCCATGCCCGGATTTCCCGTCGTGTTCACCGCCACGCGTCCATCTGGATGCGCCACCAGCGTCCGCCATCCCTTCAGCACCAGCGTCACCCCATGCTCCGTCGCAAACCTTCGTGCAATCCCGATTCGGTTCGCCTCCACCTCGTTCACCGTTCCGCCAATCAGCCGAGCCATCTCGCCCGGGTGAGGCGTCAGCACCACCGTCCGTGTCACACCCTTTCCCTGTGCGATCCCGCTATACTCCTTCAGCATCTCGGCCTTGCCCGCAAACGCATTCAACCCATCCGCATCGATCACTAGCGGAACGTTCGTCCTCCCGGCAATCGCGTGCACAAACGCCGGCGCGTCTCCCTCTGTCGAAAGCCCCGGCCCAATCGCCAGCACCTTGATCCCCTTCATTAGCTTCTCGAGCTTCTCCCCCGCAATCGCCTCGAGCGACACCGCACCCGCCGCACCCTGCGCCAGCGGAACCGTCATCAGCTCCGGCGTCACCAGCGCCACCGTATTCAGAATGCTCTCCGGCACCGCCGCCGTCACCAGCCCCGCACCCGCCCGCAGCCCCGCCAGCCCCGCCATCGAGGGCGCGCCGGCCTTCCCATAACTCCCGCCGATCAGCAGCACATGCCCAAACTTTCCCTTGTTCGAGTTGATATCCCGCCGCCGCTCCGTCACCGCCTTTGACGAGCCTGTCCACGTCAGTCCCTGCACCGACACCACCGCCGCCTCCGGCGATCCGATCTCTCCCACCACCACCGCGCCAAACACCTCACCCGACGTCAAATGCCCAAACACATGCGCCAGCTTCGGCGCCGTAAACGTCACCACCGCCTCCGCCGGAAACGCCACGTCCCTGCTCTTGGTGTCGTCTCCTTCGCTGCCGTCCGCCGCCTGCATCATCGCGTCCGCGTCCCATCCGCTCGGCAGATCCACCGCCACCACCGGCACTCCCAACTCACGCACGTAATCACGCAGCGCCGCCGCCAGACCCCGCAGCGGCGGCTTGAAACCCGTCCCTACAATCGCATCCAGCAGCAGATCCGCCTCCGCAAACGGCTCCTTAAAGTCCGCCAGCTCGGCCTCCTCCGCCAGCTCCTCGACGCTCTCTTCGCTCGTCGCCTCCACCAGCTCCGCCATTGCCCGCGCCGCCTCGCCCTTCAGCTCCGCCCGCTTACCCAGCAGCAGCACCCGCACACCCACACCCTCACCCGCCAGCAGCCGCGCCGCCACCATCCCATCACCGCCGTTATTGCCCTTGCCGCACAGCACCATCACCCGTCCCGCATCCGGATACTGCCGCAGCACAAACCGCGCCACCACCTCACCCGCCCGCTCCATCAACACCCACAGCGGCACATCAAACTCCGCCGCCGATCGAGCATCCACCGCCCGCATCTCCGCCGCCGCCAAAATCTTCATCGCACGCTCCCTGTGTCTCAGATGCATGCCGCCCGTCATCTAACTGAAGCCGCAGGCCAGCCCCTTCACCAACCCGCAGGCCAGCCCTTTCGCCAGGCCTTCATCTCGACCAAAGCCGCAGGCGAAGCGGAGAGATCCCTTCCTTCGAAAAAGGAACCGCGACCGGACCAGCACGGAACCAAGCGTACCCACCAGCACGCCACAACCACAAGCAGCTTCCAGAGCCCACCACCAGCCCCGACTACTGCCCGCCGCCGCCATCCGTATTGTCATCCTCACCCGTATTCGTCGGCGCGGGCTGCGGCGGTGCCAACGGCGTCAGCGGCACGCCCCTCGGCTGGAAGTAGCTCCGCTCATACATCGCCCGGTAAAACTGCCCCGTCAGCTCCGCCGCCTTCGGTCCAAACGTCGGCCGTCCGCCCTCAAGAAAGATCACCGTCACAATCCGTCCCGTCGGCGACTCCGCATAGCTCGCAAACCAGCCGAATCGCGTCCCGTTATTCGAGCACGTCCCCGTCTTCCCCATCACCGGAAACGCATTGAAGTTCGCCCGCAGGCTCCGCGCCGTCCCGTACGGCGCCTCCACCGCGCCCGACATCCCCGGAACCATCTCCGGCAGAATCGGCGCGATATTCAGGATCCGCTTCACCTTCGGCGTGAAGTTCTTCGCCGCGTCCTGCGTCTCCGGATGCTGCAGATAGTAGAGCGTCCCGCCGTTCGCAATCGAGCTCACAATCGCACCCAGCTGCAGTGGCGTCATCGAGATGCTCTCGCCGAACGAGCACATCCGCCCCACCCCGCCCATCTTCTGCGGCAGCTCCGTATCCGGATACGTCCCCAGCTGTTCGCCCTGGATGTTGTACCCTGCCAGCTCGCCCAACCCGAATTCATTCGCGTAGTGCTTCACGCGCTCAAAGCCCATCGTTCGTCCCAGCTGCTCAAAGTACGGGTTGATCGACTTCGCCAGCGCGTAGTCCAGGTTCACCCGGTACCCGCCGCCCAGGCTTACCGGCGTGTCATGCTTGATGATTCCCTCTTCAAGCGCCGCCAGCGCCACCGTCAGCTTGATCGTCGAACACGGCTCCGCCCCGCTCGAGAGCGCCAGCTTCTGGTTCACCATTGCAAGAATCCGCCCGCTCGAGGGGTCGATCGCCAGCGCCGTCCCGTTCATATTCCCGAGCGCCTCAATCGCCGCCGCCCGCACCACTGGATCTTCTCCCGCCGTCACATCCCCCAGCGTCAGATTGTCCGCAAACGAGCTCGCCGTAAACCGTTCGGCATAGCGCGTCCGCCGCACCGCCAGCACCATCCGTCCGTGCCGTCGCACCATCCGCCCATGCACCGCGACCGCGGCAACACTGCGCCCATGAGTCGTCCGCCGCACCGGGGTTCGTCCCTTCGCTGTCGTCGACCGCCGTGCCGTCACTACGTGGCTTGTCGTCTTATGCCGAACCACCAGCTTCGTCGGCTTCGCCAGCGCGGTCACGCTCAGCGATACGCCAAGTACCAGCAGCAGAAACACCCGCAGCCCGAACGCCCTTTGCCCTGAGCCCATATCGTTGAACACTCCAGAATCCAACCGTTCCCTCAGCAAACGCCTGCCGCCGTCATCCGGCAATCCCGCAAAAGCACCACGGATCCCCTAGTTGCCGCGCCGCAGAAACGCCGGAATGTCCAACTCATCCGGATCGCTCCTCGTGCCATCGGCAGTGCCCGTGTTCAGAGCCCGCGAAGGCTCCTCCGCCGCATGCACGTGAAAGACCTCGGCACGCACGGCATCATGTTGGACGTTTCGCTGGCTGGAATAGTCGCGCCCCTCCCATCCGCGCCCACCCGCCGCCGGCGCCGCCTCGCTCTGCACGACCTCCCGCTGCCGCTCGCGAAAGAAGTCATCGTCGAACACCGACGCCCGCACCGGAACCAGCTGCGGCGCCGCCTCCCGCGTCCGCGACTCCTCCGCCGTACGCTCCGCACTCGCCCGCTCCGCCGCCTCCGCCCGCGCCACCATCTCCGCCCGAGCCAGCATCTCCGCCCCCGTATGCGGGGCCGCTCCGGCCTCCGCCGTCGCAGTCCGCTCACTCCGCCAGCTCTCCGTCTGCGGCTCACTCGGTCGCACCGGCTCCGCCTCTCTCCGCGTCTCCGGCGTCTTCACCGGCTCAAGCGACGCATACTCCTCCGGCTCCGGAGCCGCCACCCTCACCCGCGCAGGCGACGCGGCAACAGGGGCCACCGTCGCCGCCCGCTGGTTCTCCACCCGCGGCTGCACCCGCACCTCCGCCTGTCGCGTCTCATACCGGCTCTGCTGCTCATACCGAGTTCCCGGCATCGTCGTCTCCGCCAGCATCCGCTCCCGCCGCTCCGGCATCTCCTGCTGCCGGAAGCCCGTCGCGATCACCGTAATCTTGATCTCGTCGCCCATCCCGTCGTCCTGCACCGCGCCGAAGATAATGTTCGCGTCCTCGTGCGCCGCGCTCTGGATAATGCTCGACGCCTCATTCACTTCGCTCAGCTTCAGATTGCTCGAGCCCGTAATGTTGATCAGGATCCCCCGCGCCCCATCGATCGCGCCCGACTCCAGCAGCGGACTCGCCATCGCCGCCATCGCCGCCTCGCTCGCCCGGTTCCCGCCCGACCGCATCGCCGTCCCCATCACCGCATAGCCCATGCCCGCCATCGTCGTCTTCACATCGGCAAAGTCGCGGTTAATCACGCCCGGAATCGTAATAATGTCCGAGATCCCCTGCACCCCCTGTCGCAGCACATCATCCGCAATCCGGAACGACTCGAAGAAGCCCGCATCCTTCGCCACCGCCAGCAGCTTCTCGTTCGGAATCACGATCACCGTATCGACCGAGTCCAGCAGCTCCTGTAGACCGCGATCCGCCTGCATCATCCGCCGCTTGCCTTCAAACGCGAACGGCCGCGTCACCACCGCCACCGTCAGCGCCCCCATCTCGCTCGCCAGCGACGCAATCACCGGCGCCGCCCCTGTTCCCGTGCCGCCGCCCAGACCCGCCGTCACAAACACCATGTCCGCGCCCTCAAGCGCCTCGATGATCTTGTCCGAATCCTCGAGCGCGGCTCGCCGCCCCACATCCGGGTTCGCCCCCGCGCCCAGACCGCTCGTCAGCTTCACCCCCAGCTGCAGCTTCACCGGCGCATTTGACAGCTGCAGCGCCTGCACATCCGTGTTCGCCGCAATAAAGTCGACGCCTTCCACCTGCGCCGAAATCATGCGATTTACCGCATTGTTCCCGCCGCCGCCGACCCCAATCACCTTGATCCGTGCGCCCCGCGGCATCTCGTCGTTGTAATGAATGCGAAGATCGTCGTTCTCATGCGAATACGGCATCGGGTCAGCGCTCCTGAGGTTCAAAAAGAAGGTCGATTCGCGGGGCGGCACACCCACCGCGATCCGTGTTAATCCTCTCATCAACCCCACACCACCCGCATCTGCCTTTTCCACGACCCGTACCACCGCTGGTTCAACTCTCCTCCGCGCTGCATCGCTGCGCCCCCTTGCACATCTCAACGTTCGTCAATCGATGGAGCGTACCGCGCCGCAGGACCTCAGCGTAGGGAACCCCCTCTTCCACCTGACATGACCGCCCATACGTACGACTCACAGCGCCGCCCGAGCGGAGAACGACTCGGCGGTTGACAGCCATAACCACAAATCAATACTCTGAGGCGGCGTAGTTATAGATAATCTATCGAATAGGCTAACCTCTCAAGTAATGGCCTGTTACCGTGAAAGCCGGATCATGACTCTTCCGTCGAAACAGCATCTCCCCTCCCCCTCCTTTAAGTTCCTCGCCGCCTGGGCTCTCAACACCTGCCTCGTGACCGCCCTCGGTCTGCCCGCGGCCGCGCAGGTCCTTACCGGCGAGATCGACGGCATCGTCCGCGACGGATCCGGCGCCGTCATCCCCAATGCCACCGTGCAGCTCACCAACAGCGAGCAGCACCTGGTCGCGAGAACCGTCACCACGGACAAAGAAGGCCAGTTCACCGCGCCGCTGCTCTCCGTCGGCACCTACTCCCTCACCATCTCTGCGGCTGGCTTCAAGACCATCGAGATCACCGGCGTCGACGTGCACGTCGGCCAGCCCTCCGCCGTCCCCGTCAAGCTCTCCCTGGGCAACGTCTCCGAACAGGTCGACGTCACCGTCAGCGCCGTCGCGCCGCAGCTCGACTCCGCAGCCGCCGGCACCCTCATCGACGGACAACAGGTCGTCGGCCTCCCCCTCAGCAGCCGAAACTACCTGCAACTGCTCAACATTCAGCCCGGCATCAGCGGCGGCATCCCCGGGCCCAACGACCGCGGCAACATCCGCTCGAACGGCGCCGTCAACACCCAGACCTTCTCCGTTAACGGCAACGGAACCGCCGCCAACGGCTACTTCCTCGATGGCGCCGACACCCTGAAGCGCGCTGGCCAGCAGCCCGTCGCCTTCCCCGGCATCGACTTCATCCAGGAGATCAACCTCCAGCGCGCCAGCTACGGCGCCGAGTTCGGCGGGCCCGGCGCCGCGGTCGTCAGCGTCCAGACCAAGTCCGGCGCCTCCGCCTTCCACGGCAGTGCCTTCGGCTTCTTCCGCAGCCAGATCTTCAACGCCAACACCTACTTCAACAATCTCGCCGGCATCCCCCGCGGCGGCGTCCGCTACGCCGACTTCGGCTACGACATCGGCGGCCCGGTCTACCTCCCCAAAATCTCCAGCCGCTCCGCGCCCAGGACCTTCTTCTTCTTCGGCCAGGAGCTCCTGCGTAGCGAGAGCACCACCACCCAGACCATCACCAATATCCCCACCCTCGCCCAGCGCGCCGGCGCCTTCAGCAGCCCGGTCTGCACCGCCTACTCGGCCAAGGGTGTCTGCACGGCCACCGCCAACTCCATCACCGCCATCGATCCCACCGCCGGCCAGTACCTCAAAGACATCATCAACAAGCTCCCCGCGCCCAACAGCCCCACCGACCTCCAGGGCCTCATCGTCAACGAAGCCGGCTTCAACAACGAGACCCAGACCCTCATCCGCATCGATCATCAGTTCAACAGCAAGCTCAGCGTCTTCCTGCGCTATCTCGACGATCCCTTCAACCTCGTCGTGCCCAACGGCTTCCAGGCCACCTCGCTCATCCCCGGCGTCGCCACCTCCAACATGACCAACGGCTCCACCAACTGGCTCGGCCACGCCACCTACGTCATCAGTCCCAAGGATGTCCTTGAAGGCGGCTACTCCTACCGGGCCAACTGGGTCACCGCCCAGGCCACTGGCCTCCTGCAGGCCGCCAACTCACCCGATATCAACGTCAACCTGCCCTACACCAACACCCTCGGCCAGGTGCCGCACCTCAACATCAACGGCTCCAACTTCGCCGTTACCAGCCCCTACGACGAGCGCAACCCCGTCACCCAGATCTTCGCAAACAACACCACCCTGCTCGGCCGCAACACCCTCAAGACCGGCTTCAACGTCGAGCTCCAGACCGGCGGCAGCATTAACGCCTCCGCTAACGCCGGCACCTTCACCTTCTCTCCCGGCGCGCTTCCCACCGGCGCCACGCAGTTCACCCAGGCCTTCGCCAACTTCCTCCTCGGCCGCGTCGCCACCTTCAGCCAGACCAGCACGAACGGCGCCGGCTCCAATCACTCCAATATCTACGAGGGCTACGTCCAGGACGACTTCCACGCCACCTCCCGGCTCACCACCTCCATCGGCGTCCGCTACTCCTATTTCGCTACTGAGACCAGCGCCGCCTTCCCTAACTTCCCCCTTCAGCCCGTTCTCAACTTCGATCCCGCCGCCTTTAAACCGGCCAACGCCCCCACCCTCGACTCGAGTGGCCTGATCTGCACCAAGGCACCCTGCGCCGGCGGCAGCACCCCCAACCCCAGCTACGATCCCCTCAACGGCATCATCATCGGCGATAAGAACTCACCCTTCGGCTCGGGCGTCGCCCAGACCCCCAACAAGAGCTTCGCCCCGCGCGGTGGCTTCACCTACGACATCACCGGCAACGGCCTGTCCGCCATCCGCGGCGGCTATGGCGTCTACTTCTTCGCCATCCCCGCCAACCAGGCCAAGTTCGCCACCCTCCAGGATCCCCCGAACATCCTCACCACCACCATCTCCAATACCACCTTCCGCGACCCAGCCGCCGGCGTGGTCGGCACCGCGCCCAGCATCCTCCAGGCAGTCCAGACCGACGCCCCCAACCCCTACTCCGAGCAGTACAGCCTCGACTTTCAGCAGCAGCTCCACACCGGCCTGGTCTTCGACATCGGCTACTACGGCAACCACGGCGTCCACCAGTACGCCAATGTCGACGTCAATCAGCCTGCCGTCGGCGCCGCCGCCCAAGCCGGCATCATCCCCGGCAACGTCGTCACCACCGGCAACACCACGGTCCTCAACCTCCTTCGCCCCTTCGCCGGCTACAGCGCCATTACCAATCAGCTCAATATCTTCACCAACAAGTACAACAGCCTCCAGACCTCGCTCAAGGAGCAGCTGCGCAACGGCGTCGTCCTCACCGTCAACTACACCTGGGCCAAGGCCCTCACCAACGCCCGCACTCCGCAAAACAACGCCAATCTCAGCTCCGAATACGGCCACACCGATAACGATCGCCAGCACGTCTTCAACGCCAGCTTCGTCTATCCCCTGCCCTTCTTCCGCTCCGAGGGGGGCTTCCTCGGCCACACCCTCGGCGGTTTCGAGGCCAGCGGCATCCTTCAGTACGGCTCCGGCCAGTACCTCACCGCGCACACCGGCGCCGTCGATCCCGGCGGCCTCGGCCTCCTCACCGGTCCCGGCGCTGCCCGGCCCGACACCGTCGCCGATCCGAACCAGAACGCCCCACACCAGCTGCTGCAGTGGTTCAACAAAGCCGCCTTCGCGCCCGTGCCCACCGGCCAGTTCCGCGCAGGAAACGCCAACGTAGCCGACATCCTCGGCCCCGGCTATGGCGATGTCGATCTCAGCGTTCTCAAGAACATCAAGTTCGAAAAAGGCACCGGCTTCCAGCTCCGCGCTGAAGCCTACAACCTCTTCAACCACACCAACTTCGCCACCGTCCAGACCCAGCTCGCCACCTCGAACTACGGCCAGGTCACCGGCACTGGGCCGTCCCGCTCCCTGCAGTTCGGCGCCAAGTTCAGCTTCTAAACAGCACGCTCAGCTTCTAGCGCCAGCAATCAACCGCCACGCACCCCACTAGAAACACCGAGGGCGCGTCCATCTCTGGACGCGTCCACAAACCATTGGCTCTTCGAATCCTTGAACACACCTTCCCTACGGAACATAACTCCCGCCAACGCTTCCGTGCCGGTACGGCGCATACCAGTTGTGCTCGGCGGACCACTTCGTCCGGTACTTCGCGTTCTGCGGCCCCGTCGGCAGGCTATCCTGCGCCCGGATCACCCACATCGCCAGCTCCGTCATCAGCTCCGCCTGCGTCGTCGCCGTCTCCGGCCGCCCAAACAGATTCTTCATCTCGCACGGGTCGACCCGCAGGTCGTACAGCTGACCGTACCCCATCATGTCGTACACCAGCTTCCAGTCCCCCAGGCGCACCATCTTCTGGTTGCCGCTCTGTGTCACCTTGTTCAGCTCGTCAAACATCCCCGGGCGGTTCGGCGTGTGCCCCGCGTCGGTCGGAATCCGGTCCTCTTCCGCGTAATACAGCCCACCCACACCCACGCCAGCGTAGATGCTCCGAAACTCCTCCGGTGGAAAGCTCTCACCCCGCAGCAACGGCCACAGGCTTCTCCCCTGCACCCCATGCGGAATCTCCGCACCCATCACCTCGCACATCGTCGGCATCACATCCGCCATCGACGTGAACACCTGCTCGATGGCCTTCGAGGGCCGCACCCCGTACCCGAACCAGATCTGCGGCGTATGCACCACCGTCTCGCGCACATCCAGTCCCTTGTGGGCGATCCCGAAGTTCATCAATGAGTCCCCATGGTCCGCCGTAAACACGACCACGGTCTTTGTCATCAGACCTTTCTCCTCCAGATGCGCCGTCAGCCGCTTGATCTGGTCGTCAATCATCCGCAGCGCGCCCAGGTAGTTCGACCGGTACCGCCGCCACAGCTTCTCCGTATCCGGAAAGCTCTCCTGCTGCATCCGGTACTCCCACTGCGCCCGGTATCCCAGTCCCGGCAGCGCCTCCGGCCCCGCACACCGGTCCGGCACCGTCTCCGGTGGAAACATATCCCAGTACGGTGCCGGCACCTGCTCCGGATCATGCGGCTCCGGGATGCTCACCTGCAGGAAGAACGGCTGCTCGCTCGCACCCCCGCCCGCACGATCGATGAACTGCATCGCATCGGTCACAATCCGGTACGGCAGCTGAATCTCCAGTGGAAACGGCGTCGGCGCCTCCGAGATATTGAAGTTCAGCTTCTTCAGCCACGTGTCAAACGCCGCCATCTCCGGCGGGGATCCCGGATCGATCGGGCCGCCATCATGGAAGTACTCCCGCCACACATCCACGTCCGCCTTCTTCAGGTACGTGTGGTTCTTTCCCACCAGCCCCGTCCGATATCCCCGGCTCTTGGCCACCTGGTACAGATCCTTCTCGAAGTACGCCGCGTCCGCCTGCAGATTCATTCGCACGTGATGCGCCTCCGGCCACCGCCCCGTCAGCATGGAGATGCGGCTCGGCACACACAGCGGCGTCGTGCAGTAGTTTCGCTCGAACCCAACCCCCGTCGCCTGCAGCCGGTCCAGCGTCGGACTCGTATCCAGCGGATACCCCGTCCCTTTGCTCAGCCCATAGCATCGCTGGTCGGCAATGATCAGAACGATGTTCGGCTTCTCTACCCCACCCGCCGCCTGCGCATCACCCCGCTCTGGCAGCGAAGCCGCGACGGAAGCCGCGGCACCAAGCTTCAGAAACTCTCGTCGTTCCAAATCAACGCTCCGATCGTCCTGCCGGCAGCTACGCCGAAGCCCGTGTCGCCCCGGTCGAAATCCCGCCATCTACCAGCAGCGTCTGCCCGGTAATATACGCACTCGCATCCGAAGCCAGAAACACCACCGCCCCATTCAAATCGTTCGGCTGCCCCGGTCGCTTCAGCGGAATCCGGTCTTTGATGTACTCGACCCACGCCTCGTTCTCGTACAGCACCGCATTCTGCTTCGTCTTGAACCATCCCGGCGCCAGGCAGTTCACCGTCACGCCCTTCGATCCCCACTCATCCGCCAGCGCCATCGTCAGCTGCTTGATTCCCCCGCGGCTCGCGCAGTACGGCGCTATCCCCGCGTAGCCAAACACGCTCGTCACCGACCCGATGTTGATGATCCGCCCGTACCCGCGCTCCACCATCCCCCGCGCAAACGCCTGTGCGACAAAGAACGATCCGCGAAGATTCGTATCGAGCACCATGTTCCAGTCGTCCCACGTCACATCGAGCGCCGGCTTCCGCACATTGCAGCCCGCGTTATTCACCAGCACATCGATCTTCCCGAAGTGTGCCTCCGCCGCCTCCGCCGCTGCCCGGATGCTCGCGGCATCCCGCAGATCGAGCGCCACTGGAAACACCCGCCGTCCCAGCTCTTCCATCTCGTCCTGAAACGGGTTCAGATCCTCCAGCCGCCGGCTCGTAATCACCAGGTCCGCGCCCGCCGTCGCCAGCGCCCGGCCAAAGTACTGCCCCAGCCCGCGGCTCGCGCCCGTCACCACCGCGACCTTTCCCGTCAGGTCGAACGGGCCGTCGTTCATGCCGTCACCTCGGGCCGCAGAATCACCTTCATCAGCCCCGGCTCGCGCGCATACAACCGGTCGAACCACGCCGCCCCTTCACTCAGCGGCGCCACCGCCGAGATCAGCGGATCCACATTGATCTTCCCGCTCGCCATCAGCTCGATGCACTCGCCATACTCACCCGCCGAGGCGCACGACCCCAGCAGCCGCAGCTGCCGCGTCACCACCACCTGCAGCGGAATTTCGACTCGCGGAGCCAGGTTGCCAATCAGCGTCACCGTCCCGCCGCGCCGCACCCCTTCAATCGCCGTCAGAATCGACTTCTGCGCGCCCACCACCTCCGCCGCGATATCCGGTCCCTGCCCGCCCGTCGCCGCCTTCAGCTTGTCCAGCAGCGCCGGGTCGGTCGCGAGAAACGTCTCGTCCGCACCCAGCTCCCGCGCCAGCGCAAGCTTGCTCTCTTCCAGGTCCACCGCCAGCACCTTCGTGCAGCCAAACACGCGGAACGCCTGGATCGCCAGCAGCCCAATCATCCCCGCGCCCACCACCACCACCGAACTCCCCGGCTCGATGCCCGTAATCTTCGCCGCGTGCACCGCAATCGATACCGCCTCGATCAGCGCCGCCTTCTCGTACGTAAACGAGTCCGGCAGCCCGTAGACAATGTGCTCCGGAACCGCGACAAACTCCGCAAAGGCGCCGTTCCGCCGGTAGTCCCCGCACGAGACGCCCAGCACCTGCCGGTTGTCACACAGATTCACATCCCCATGCCTGCAGAACGCGCACTTCCCGCACGAGACCGTCGAATCAAACGTCACCCGGTCTCCCACCCGGAATGTGGCAGCGCTCTCGCCCACCTTCGCAATCACGCCCGCCGCCTCATGCCCCATAATCAGCGGCGGAATCCGCCGGCCCGTGCTCCCGTCATACCCATGCACATCGCTGCCGCAGATGCCGCACGCCTTCACCTGAATCAAAACTTCGTTAGCCCCGATCTCAGGCTCGGGAACGTCGTGAAGGGTCAAACTGCGGAGATCATCAAGAACAAGAGCTTGCATGGCGGTAAATATAATCTATAATTGTGGCGCTGTCGAGATCTGATCTCAGTCCGCCACCCAAAAAGGCACGTCTCCAAGTCTAGCCCCAAGGCCCCGGAACCTAGCTCGGAAATTCCGAGATCTTCTTCAAACTCTCCCGATACGGAAACGTGTCCCCGCTCGCCTTCATCCACCCCAGAATCGCCGCGTCGAGCGTCTCCATCAGCATCTTCTGGCTCGGATCGCCCACCAGGTTCCTCATCTGGTACGGATCCGCGACGTTGTCGAACAGCAACCATCGCCCGCTCTTCGCCACTGCATACGTGTGCGTCTTCGTGCGCACCCCGCGATAGCTCGGGTAATTGACGAACTCCTGGTTTCCTTCAGCGCCCGGCGCCTTCCGCATCTCGCCCGGCGCTGTCTCCGGCTTCGCGCCCACCACTCCATGCGCATCCGGCAGCAGATCGAGCCCGTCACCGTCGACCTGATTCATCAGGAACACCATCTCCGCCTCCGCCATGGTCTGGCCTCGCATAATCGGCGAGTGGTCCCGGCCCACACAGTGCGCCGGCGCCGGGATCCCCGCCAGCCCGCACAGCGTCGGGTAGATGTCCACAGCGGCAAACAGCGCATCCGACTTCGCCGCCTTCGGCGTCACTCCGGGATACCGCACCATAAATGGCACGCGGCACGACTCCTCAAATGGAACCTGCTTCTGCATGCGCCCCTGCGACCCCATCATCTCGCCATGGTCCGACGTGTAGATCACAATCGTGTCGTCCGCCTGCCCGGTCTCGTCAAGCGTCTTCAGCAGCCGCGCAAACTCCGCATCGATACCCGTGATCGCCCCGTAGTAGCCCTGCATCGCCGTCTTCAGCAGCTCATCGGTGACAAGAAACCGCGCCGACCCATTCGCTGTCTGCTCCCCCGCCGGCCGCAGCATCACATTCGGCCGCGTCTTCAGGCCGTCGACCGGATACTTCGCCATCTCCTCGGGCGGCGGGTTATACGGCGGATGCGGCGGGTTCCACGAGACCATCAGCAGCCACGGCTTCTCCTTCGGCTGCATCTGGAGAAACTTCACCGCCTCGTCCGTCATCCGCGTCGGCTGCCATCCCTCGGGCGAAATCTTCTGCCCCGTCTCTTGGTCATACGTCCACGCGTGGTAGTGCAGGTTGGTCGAATCCCACACCTGCCAGTCCTCAAAGCCCATCCGCCGCGGTCCCTTCGGAATGAACCCCGGCGACTCACCATGCCCCGCCAGGTGCCACTTGCCGATGTACCCGGTGTGGTACCCGCTCTTCCGGAACGTCTCCGCGATCGTCACCTCATTCGGGCTCAGCGAGACGTTATTCCACACCACCCCGCTCTGCGTCGGCCATCGCCCGCTCATTAGAATGCCGCGATACGGGCTGCACAGCGGATAGTTTGAAACGCACCGGTCCATCGACAGGTTCTGCTGACGAAAGGCGTCCAGCGTCGGCGCCATCGCCTGGTTTGTCGGCTCGCCCGGCAGAGACGCTGCCCGATGCTGATCGCTGAAAACATACAGCACATTCGGCTTGCGTGTCTTCGGCTTCGCCGTCTGCGCATGTCCCTCGAGCGAGACCGCCACTGCGGCAGCCGCTCCCGTCTTCACGAACTCTCTACGATCCATCAACTCTCCCGACTTCCACCGCCAGCTCTCTGCCCGGCGGCAACCACCTTGCCCCTGACTTCACTGCCGTTCTTTCCCCTACGCGAGCGTAATCTCGAGCTTCGTCACCGACGCCGCAGGGATCGTCACGGTCATCATGTCGCCGTTCACGGTCACAGCCAGCGCCGCCGTCTTCACCGCGTTCGGGTTCTCGAACGTGTTATGCGCATGCATGTCGTCCGAGGCCAGCACCACTCCGGTCGCCCGCGCCACCGAGACGCCGCGCAGCGCCACCTGCGTCTCGGACGGGCTCGTCAGCGCCGGATTCACCATCGTCAGCGTCACCACGTTGCCCTTGCGCGAGGCCGATCCATTCAGCCCCCAGAAGGTCGCCGGCTTGCCATCGCGATCGTAGTGGATCTCCGGCGCCGCAAACTCCGCCCGCACCGATTGCCCACCCTGGTGCGCCGCGTACATATCAAACACATGGAAGTTCGGCGTCTCGAAGAAGCGGTCCTCATGGCACAGAAACAGCGCGTTGATGTTGTTGATCAGCTGCGCGCACGTGGCAATGCTCACCTTGTCCGCATGCCGGTTGAACGCGTCCAGCGTCAGCGCCGTCGCCAGCGCATCCCGGACCGTCACCTGCTGCCCGAACAGATGTGTCGGATCCACCTCCGTCCCCTGCCGGTACCACGGCCCATACTCGTCTACCACCAGCTTTACCTGGTGCTGCGGATCATGCTCGCCCATGATCGCCCATTGATCGATCATGATCTCTTCCACGCGATCGCACTCCCGCATCAGCTCGTACCAGTCGATCGCCTCAAACTTCAGCGCATCGCCCTTGCCCAGCACCCAGTCCCTCGTCTTCCCCCGGCTCAGGTTCGACGCGTAGTGGTGAATCGACCAGCCCTTGAAGTTCGGATTGCGATACGGATGGCCCGTATAGATCTCTTCAAAGAACTTCTGCGTCCACTCCTTGTCATTCCCGTTCGGTCCCGCCCCGATCAGATCCAGATCCACGCCGAACTTCGGAATCCAGTTCGTATACCGCCGAAACTCCGACGCATACTCCTCCGGCGCGAAGTTCCCGCCGCAGCCCCAGCTCTCATTCCCTACACCCCAGTACTTCACTCCGAACGGATCCGGAGATCCACCCTCGGCCCGCGTCTCTGAGAGCGTCGTGCTGTGCGCCGGCGAGTTGCAGTACTCCACCCAATGCACAAAATCCATCGCCGGCAGGCTCCGCAGATTCACCGCCAGGTATGGCTCCGCTTTGGTCAGCTTGCAAAACCGCATAAACTCATCCGTCCCGAACTCGTTCGGCTCAATGATCTGCGGTCCTTTGTCATGCAGCCGCGCCGCATCCGGCGTGTCCTCCCAGAAGTTCGTGCGCTTCGGCCGCTTCGCCCGCGGCCCGATCCCGTCCTTCCAGTCGTAGCTGTCGGCGAAGCAGCCGCCCGGCCAGCGCAGAATCGGCACATGGATCTGGTTCATCTTCTCCACCAGCTCCGCCCGAATCCCATACTTGTTCCGGATCTTCGACTTCTCGCCCACCCACACGCCGTCATAGATCACGCCGCCAATGTGCTCGGTAAACTGCCCGTAGATATTCGGGCTGATCTCGCCCTTCGTCTCTCCCAGGAAAAGCTCGACCCGCGCATCGGCCGACTTCGCCCACATCGGCTCGCCCGAAATCGCCAGAGCCGCGCCAGCCATCACCGATCGCTTCAGAAACTGTCTACGTTCCATGCCTCATCTCCCATAAAGTTCCCACGAACTGCAAACGTTACAAATTAGCCCGTTGTATTTTGGAAACTACCTCGTCTCCAGCTTCTGCTGCAGCTGCTCGAGCGTAAAGCCCTTGGTCTCCGGAAAAAACCGGAGGATGACAAAGAACTGCAGCACCATCACCGAAGCGAAGAACAGAAACGGCAGCGCCACCGAGTGCACCAGCACCACCGGAAACAGATTCGCCAGCGACGCACACGCTACCCAGTGCGTAAAGCTGCCCAGGCTCTGCCCCTTGCCGCGCACCGAGTTCGGAAAAATCTCGGAGATGTACACCCAGATCACCGACCCCTGCGACACCGCAAAGAACGCCACAAATCCGATCAGCGGCCACAGCACCAGCTCCGCATAGTGCCCCGTAAAGAAGATCCAGCCCACCATCGACAGGCACACGCACGTGCCCACCGAGCCCACAATCAGCAGCTTCTTCCGCCCAACCTTGTCGATGATCGACATCGCCACGATCGTAAAGATCAGGTTGGTCGCGCCAATCGCGATCGCCTGCAGATCACCCGAAACCTTGTTGAATCCCGCCTTCGCAAACAGATCGTTCAGGTAGTACAGAATCGGGTTGATCCCCGAGAACTGGTTGAACATCGCCAGCGTCACCGCCAGAATCACCGGAACACGATATCGCCGCGAGAACAGCGGCTGGTCGCCCGCCGCATGATCGCTCGCCAGCGAGGCCTCAATCTCCGCCATCTCCGCCGCTGCTGCCGGGCCGGCAATCTTGTTCAGCACCTCCCGCGCCTCGGCCAGCTTGCCCTTCTCCACCAGCCACCGCGGACTCCGCGGGATCCGGAACAGCATCACCAGAAACAACACCGCCGGCAGCGCCGAAACTCCAATCTTCCATCGCCACTCCGCCGGCCCAAGACCGGCCAGCCCCAGCAGGTAGTTCGAAAAATACGCAACCAGAATGCCGAAGACGATATTCAGCTGAAACGAAGCGACCATGCGGCCACGCCACTGCGCCGGCGCAATCTCTGCGATGTACATCGGCCCCACCACTGACGACGCCCCGATCGCGATCCCCGCCACAAACCGGAACACCACAAACGAGATCCAGTCCCATGAGAGCGCGCACCCCAGTGCCGAGACCGCAAACAGCACCGCCAGCACCCGCAGACTGTATCGCCGCCCAAACCGGTCGCCCGCGTACCCGCCGCACGCTGCGCCCACAATCGTTCCCCACAGCGCAATCGCTACCGTAAACCCCAGCGTGCTCGGCGTCAGATGAAACCGGTCCGTCAGCGCCCCCGTCACCCCGGCAATCACCGCCGTATCGAACCCGAACAGCAGCCCGCCCAGCGCCGCCGTAATCGTGCTCTCCACCACGGTGCGGTTAGGTAGTACGTTCGCCGCGCTCTTTGAAGCAGCGGTCGTTGTCGCCAGATACATGCAGACCTCAGTTCAGAGGGAACCCTCAGACACGCGACTTTATAGACTATAAATAGTGATGATGTCAATCAATCCCTGAAGCTCTCAACCCGCACCCAGGAAACACCCTCAAACTTCGCCCGAAAGCGGGCAAGCCTCTCAGCGCATATCCTCAAGCACGCACCGAAATCCAATGTTCGAAGTCGAGCTGTCCGGCGTGTTCGCACTCCGTGCCCCCACCCGGTACCGGTTGCAGTACGACTTGTGGCACAGGAACGAGCCGCCCTTCATCACCCGCGTCTCACCCCCCGGCGGCCCCTGCGGATTCTCCCTCCCCGCCGTCGCATGGAAGTCCCGCGAGAACCAGTCCCGGCACCACTCCCACGTATTCCCGCTCACCGAATACAAGCCAAATTCATTCGGCGCGAACGCATCCACCGGGCACGTCCCCGAGTAGCCATCATCCGCCGTATCGTTCCGCGGAAACTCTCCCTGCCAGATATTGCAGCGGTGCTCCCCCTTCGGCCGCAGCTTGTCCCCCCACGGATACAGCTTCCCCACCAGCCCGCCCCGCGCCGCATACTCCCACTGTGCCTCCGTCGGCAGCGTCTGCCCGGACCACGCACAGAACGCCTGCGCATCGTTCCACGTCACGTGCACCACCGGATGCCGCGCCCGCTTCGCCACACTTGACCCGGGCCCCTCCGGCGCATCCCACCGCGCATCGCGCACCTTGCACCACCACGGCGTCACCGCCACCGTATCCTCCACCAGCTCATGGAACCGCTTCGCCGGCAGGTGTGACCAGAACACAAACGACCACCCGTACCGCTCCGCCTCCGTCCGGTACCCGGTCGCCAGCACAAACTCCCGAAACACCTCGTTCGTCACCGGCGCGGCATCGATCCGGAACGCGTCCACCGTCACCTCCCGCACCGGCCCCTCACCATCCTGCGGAAACCCCTCCGCGTCCTCCGTCCCCATCAGAAACGTTCCGCCCGGCAGCGCCACGGTCCGCGCCAGCATCCGCTCGCGGTCTTCTCCAACCCGGCGCACCTCGTCCCCAACCACCGCCGCCACGCTAGCGCCGGCAGCAGTCCCCGCATCCGCCCGCCCGGCAGCCGGCGCACAGCAGCTCTTCCCAGCCTTCTCCGCGACATCCATCTCAACCCTCTTTAGCCGCGACTCGCGTCTCGCCTGACGTGCGTTATATCCGATCTTCCCGGCGTCCCGCAACGCAACCACTCTCAACCCGCGCTTCCACTCCCGCTCTCAAGGGCTCGCTTCAGAAACACACCCACCCTCACCTCGCATACACCAGCTCCGACGCCAGGTCCTGCCGCGCATCAGGCCACGTCAGATCCACCCACGCCGCCCCGTCGTCCACCAGCATCATCCGCCCGCCGCCCACCACCTTGCCGTTCTTGTACACCGTGTACACCAGCGCGGACGCGCCGTCCCTGCGAACTCCCAGCGCCATCCCCGGCGTCGGCACCGTTCGATGAATCGCCATCGGCGACCCATCCGTCACACCCTTCACCACCTCGCCCAGCTCCGGGATCTCCCACATAATCGGAACCACGCTTCCGTTCCCCGCGCCCAGCGTCAACCGGTACGCCTGCGGCACCCCCTCCCCCGCCGCCGCCGGGCTGCTCCGCTTCACATCGAGCTTCCACGTCCCATTCCAGGGGTTCGGATCCGCAGGCTTCGGAGCCGGAAGTTGAGAGATCCCCATCGACACCACCGACAGGAGCAACACAGGAGCGAGCACAGCCGAACGACTAGTCATATCCCGCTTGGACGCAACCGCCGCCGCATCGTAAACCTCCGCCCTCGCCATCATCGCGACCGAAGCCGCCAACCCCTACCGTCATCTCGACCGAAGCCGCAGGCGAAGCGGAGAGATCCCTTCCCTTGCAAAGCCACCGCCCTTCTCAGCTCCCACACCGCACGCTCCAGCAACGAGCCCGCCACCAGCCTCAGTGCCGAATCGCAATCTCCTCCGTCCCGCCCTCCACCATGCGCGCCCGGAACATCCCCTTCGTATTGAAGCTCCACACCGGCGCCTGCGTTGGGCTCAGCACGATCACCCCACCCTCGCCGCCTTTCAGAGAGGGCAGCGTCGTGTGCAGCATCTCGTCCGCCGCCGCCTGCACCGTCATGCCCCGGTACTGCACCGCGTCGCAGATCCCGCGCGCCAGGTTCAGCCGGATAAAGTACTCGCCCACCCCCGTCCCCGAGACCGCGCAGCTCGCATTACTCGCATACGTTCCCGCGCCAATGATCGGGCTATCCCCTACCCGCCCGCGCATCTTGCCCTGCATCCCGCCCGTTGACGTCCCAGCCGCCACATTGCCATGCCGATCCCGCACCACCACCCCCGTCGTCCCATACTGGTGCCGCGGCGAGACCTCGTTTGGGTCCACCACCGTCATCGACTGCGTCACCCCAGGCGGCAGCGGCGGCAGCGGCCGCCCGCTCCTCTCGAGAATCTCCCCCAGCTCCTTCCATCGCTGCGCCGTCCAGAAGTACGCCACCGGCTCCTGCTGGAGTCCTGCCCGCTTCGAGTACTCATCGGCCCCCACGCCCACCATCATCACGTACGGCGTCTTCTCCATCACCGACCGCGCCAGCGAGATCGGGCTCTTCGTGTAGTGCACGCTCGCCACCGCACCCGCCGCCAGCGTCTTGCCGTCCATAATCGACGCGTCCATCTCGTTCTCGCCGTGCTCGTTAAACACCGCGCCCCGCCCCGCATTGAACAGCGGATCGTCCTCCAGCACATGCAGCGCCGCCTCCACCGCATCCATCGGCGCGCCATCCTTGTCGAGCACCGCCGCCCCCGCCTTCAGCGCCCGATCAAGCGCCGCGTGGTACGCCGCCTCCTTCGCATCCGGCATATGCTCCCACTCCCCCGACCCCGCCCCGCCATGCACCGCAATCGCCCACTTGCCGGAGCTCTGCCCCTGCGCCACACCCGCCGCCCCACCCAGCAAAGGCCACACCACTGCCACACCCACCATCCGCATCCAGAGAGTTCGCATGCAGGCACTCTATCAAACACCGCCCCCAGGCAGTCCGAAAGCTTCCGTCACAGCTGAACGATCAGCGACCCTTTGCTGTCACTCTCAGCGCAGCGAAGAACCTGCTTCTTTATCGGCGCCCCTTCGCCATAGTGGACAGATCCGCCATCTTTGCTGTCATCTCAGCGCAGCGAAGAACCTCCGTTTTCTCGGCTCCCATTCGCCATAGCGCTACGATCCGCCACCTTTGCTGTCATCCTGAGCAGAGCGAAGGACCTGCTTCTCTCCACCGAAACGACCAAACAAAGAGGCCCACGCCATCCCGGCGTGGGCCTCTTTCCTTAGCGACGAACATCTACCCTTTAGCGTCCTCGTACTCCTCGTTCCACGCCGCCTGAATCGCCTCGAGCAACCCCTCATTGGACTTCGCCGGATCGCCGACAAACCCCGGCAGCCCCACTACGTACTGCAGCAGGTCCGTAAACCGGACGCTGTACGGCTCGATCTCCGGATACTTCTCCTGCAGCTGAATCCCAATCTCTTCCGTGTCCGTCCATTCAATCTCTCGCGCCATCATCCATCTCCTGTATCAACTTCTGTGTTTGTTCATCCGTGTTGGCGTAGCGACCCGCACCAATCCGCTACTCTGAATAGGAAGCTAGGAATGGGGATCTCCGCAGGAACCGTCTTTCGGCGTCATCCAAACTAAGACGCTTCCTTTGAGGACTTTAGGTACTTAGGTACAGGGGGGGAGGGTACCGCCGCCGCCGACGAGCTACGCTCCCGGCCCGTGCGCCGGCTTGCCTTCCTGCACATAGTTCCGGTTCCACTTCGGAATCTCAACCACATACGTCCCTGGCTTCTCGATGACCGCCTGGCAGCCCAGCCGCGAGTTAAGCTCCAGACCCGCCGCCGTCTCCATCCGGTCCAGCTCCAGGTCTTCCGCCTCGGATAGGCCTGGCGCACCTTGCTTCACGTGCAGATGGCACGTCGTGCACGCGCACACGCCGCCACACGCATGGTCGAGAAAGATGTCGTAGTTCTCCGCCACGTCCAGAAACGACATCGGCAACCCATGCCCTTCATACGGCAGCGTGTCGAACGGGAACTCTACCGTCCGCCCTTCGGGCTCAAACGTCACCCGCACCATACCCTCGGCCGCCGGCTTGCTCAGGTCCACTGCCTCACTTGTCATCTTCATCTCAGCCATAGTTTCAATCTCTAGCTCCTCAACCGTTACGAGCTCTTGCGCTCGCTTCCATCAGCGTTCTTCGATGCGAACTCGGTCGCCGGTCCGCTCATCCGCTGCGCCGGATCGTCCCGCTCCGCCTCCACCACCTGCGCCTTCGCAAACGGATGCGGCGCCGTCGGCCCGTCTCCCATCTTCTCACCCGCAGCCTGCATCGTCTGCCCGGTCATCGCACCAGAGACCGTGGAATCCATCATCAGCTCCGCAAACCGCCGCGTCGCCTTGTCCAGTCTCTCGATCCCATTTCGAATGATCTTGTAATCACCACCCTTGATCGAAGCATCCAGCTCCAGCACGCCCTGCTCGATCGACGCCACCTCATCCGCCGAGAGCTCCTGCCACGCCTGGTGCGTCTTACCCTTCTTCACCGCCGCCAGAATCGTCTCGGCCTCGTTCTTCGCCTCAATCACCTGTCGCTCCGTCAAGTCCGCCTCCGCATTGTCGAACGACGCCAGAATCATCGTCTCCACCTGTTCGTCCGTCAGTCCATACGTCGGCTTCACCTCGATCTGCGCCACCTGCCCGCTCCGCTGCTCCCGTGCCGACACCTGCAGAATGCCGTTCGCATCAATCAGAAACTTCACCTCAATGCGCGGCAGCCCCGCCATCATCGGCGGAATCCCCTTCAGATCAAACCGCGCCAGCGACCGATTGTCCTTCGCCAGCTCGCGCTCGCCCTGCACCACATGGATCGCTACGTTCGTCTGCCCATCTACGCCCGTCGTGAAGTGCTCCGTCGCACTCGCCGGAATCGTCGAGTTCCGCTCGATGATCTTGGCCACCACCCCACCCAGCGCCTCGATTCCAAGCGACAGCGGCGTCACATCCAGCAGCAGCAGGTCCTCGGTCGCCGAGCTCGCCTGCCCGCTCAGGATCTGCGCCTGCACCGCCGCGCCCAACGCCACCACCTCGTCCGGGTTCAGCTCCGTGTGCGCCTTCTTGCCGCGCGCCGCGAGCCCGAACGTCTCTTCCACCAGTCGCACCACCGCCGGAATCCGCGTCGATCCACCAACCAGCACCACTTCGTCAATCTGCTCCGGCGCGAGCTTGGCGTCCTTCAGCGCCTGCCGGCACGGTCCCGCCGTCCGCGCCACCACCGGCGCAATCAGCTCCTCAAACTGCTCCCGCGTGATCTCCCGCAAATACCGTTTCCCGCTCGGCAGCGAAACATCAAGCCGCGCCGTCTCGCCCGTCGAGAGCGCAATCTTTGCGTCGATCACCGCCTTACGCAGCGCCTGCACAGTCTCCTGTGACGACCGAACATCCTCGCCCAAACCACCGTCCAGATCGCCCTTGATGTCCTCAAGTGCAACTCCGATCAGCAGGTTGTCGATATCATCGCCGCCCAGGTGCGTGTCGCCGCCCGTCGCAATCACCTCAAAGATCCCCTCATGCAGCTTCAGGATCGAGATATCAAACGTGCCTCCGCCGAAGTCATACACCGCAATCAGCCCGTCCCGCTTCTTGTCCAACCCATACGCCAGCGCCGCCGCCGTCGGCTCATTCACCAGCCGCAGCACCTCTAGCCCCGCGATCCGCCCTGCATCCTTGGTCGCCTGCCGCTGCGCATCGTTGAAGTACGCCGGCACGGTAATCACCGCCTTCGTCACCGGCCCGCCGAAGTATCGCTCCGCGTTCCGCTTCAGCTGCTGCAGCACATACGCCGAGACCTCTGGCGGCGTCAGCACCAGCCCCCCGACCTTCAGCCGGATCACATCCGCCGCACCTTGTCCCAAACCGTCATCTTGAGCAGAGCGAAGGACCTGCTTCTCCTCACCGGCAGACTTCTCGGGCGCAACCTCCGGCCCGCCACCCGGTCCATTCGCATCCTCCTCCACCGGCTCATCCACTAGGTGGAACGGAAACAGCTTCAACTCCTCCTGCACCTCCGCGCGCCCGCGTCCCATCAGCCGCTTGGCGGAGTACACCGCGCTTCCCGGCTTGGTCAGCAGCGTCGTCCGCGCCGCGTTCCCCACCGCAAACCCGGAGCCCTCGTCGTCAAACGCCACCACACTCGGCACCAGCCGGTCGCCGTCCTCGCCCGGGATCACCGTCGGCGTGTCGCCTTGCATAAACGCCACCAGCGAGTTCGTGGTTCCCAGATCGATGCCGACTACTCTCTCTTCTGCCATTGCACACTCATTCCGCCACAATCCTGATTGCGGCCATCTCTTCATTGTCGCATCGCAGGCCCGGGCATCTCCTTGGAACCGTCTGCTCGAGACAGGCGTACTCTGCTCCCTGGAGTGCCCATGCTGACTCGCGCGATTCGTCTTGTCTCTCTTCCGATGCTCGCTCTTCTGCTCGCGGTTCCTGCGGTCGCCCACGCGGCTCCCGACACAGACTCGACCAATTGCAGTCACGACGAGAGCAAGGGCCCGTCAGCAAAGCCCACATCGCCACCGTTCACCTCGGAGTCCTCTGACGCAGACAGCCCGTCGCAATTTACCGCCACGCGTTCCCTCTCGCGATCACAGTCCGCGCCAACCCATGTCACGGCGCATATCGCTGTATGCCGCGCCAGCCTCACCGTCAAACCCTCTCCGGATGCCGACGCCCATCTCTCCATCTCAATCGACAAGCCGCTCTCCTCTCGGCAACTCGTCTCAACCTTCATTCGCCGCTTCGCCCTCGTCGACTCACGCCTGGAGCTCGAAATCGACGCTCCGGACGGTAGCGCGCCGCGCGTCAGCCTCATGCTGCCGCTCGGCACAACCACCGAACTCGCCCTTGTACGCGGCGATCTCGAGTTCGGTCATCTTCTCGGCGACTCGCAGATCGCCATCGTCAAAGGCAACGCCATCCTGCATCTCGCCGACAGCGACTTCCGCTCGCTCGAGTGCGCCACCATCATGGGCGGCATCCACGATCGCCGGCCAGGCGGCGCGACGTATGGACATGTGCTCTCCACCTGGACCGCTCGCGGCACCGGGACCGCGAAGATCGAGTTCTCCGCCGTATCCGGCGACCTCATCCTCCTTCCACCCACTAGTTAGCACCACAGCCTCCCCCCATTGCGCCAGCTGCAGCGCGGTACGATGAAGCTCATGTCGCGTTCCCGTTCGTCTCTCCGCTTCTCTCTGCCCACGCTTCCGTTGTTGTGCGCATTGGCCATATCTGCGACTCGCATCGTCGCCGCCCAGACGCTGACAGCCGGCGACGCCTGGACGCGCATCCACACCTTCTACACGCCCGCGCCGCCCGCCGACACCGTCGACACCCTCAAGGCCGGCGACCCTTCTACGCCCGTCACCGGCATCGCCACAACCTTCCTCGACAGCCTGGAAGTTCTGCGCGAGGCCGTCCGCCGCGGCGACAATCTCATCATCAGCCACGAACCCACCTTCTATAACCACCGCGATGAGACCGCGCAACTCAGCAACGATCCCGTCTACCAGGCCAAGCGCGCCTTCATCGAGCAGCATCACCTCGTCATCTATCGCCTGCACGACGAGATCCACGCTGATCCTAAAGGCGACGGCATTCTGGACGGCTTCTACCAGGCACTCGGCTGGGCTACCTATCCCCACCCCACAGGGCCGAACGGCCAGTACTTCGTTACCATCCCGCCCACCTCGCTTGAGGCCCTCGCTAAAATGCTCCAGACAAAGCTCGGCATTCGTACGCCGCGCGTCGAAGGCGATCCGAACCTGCCTGTCACCCACATCGCCGTTCTCCCTGGTGCCGGCGGCTTCGAAAAGCAGGCGGCAGCTCTCAATCATCCGGAGACACAGGTGTTAATCGCAGGCGAGGCCGCCGAGTGGGATATTGGCGAGTACGTTCGCGACTCGGTGGCTGAAGGTCGCCCGAAAGCGATCATCCTGCTCGGCCACGAGGTCACCGAGGAGCCAGGCATGGAACGATGCGCCAGCGATCTCCGCGTGCTCTTCCCCGGTGTTCGCGTTGACCACATCCTCACCGGACAGCCGCTCTGGAATCCGGATCATCCGCCCACTGGCAAGTAGCGTCGGCACGCGCAGACGCGTGCTACCGTCATCTTCATGGAAGAAAACCCATACGCCCATCACCTCGAAGGTCGCGAAGCGATCGACATCATCGGTGAAACCGCCGCGCATCTCCGCCAGCTCTTCGCCGCCTACACCCCGGAAGAGATCGATCACTCCCCAGGCGAGCACAAATGGAGCCTTCGCGAGCTGATGGCGCACCTTGCCGACATAGAAATTGTCTGGAGCTGGCGCCTCCGTCAGACCTTGGGCACCGACACTCCCGCGCTCCAGGCCTTCGATCAGGATCGCTGGGGCGACCGCTACGCCGCCTACGACTTCGCCTCCGCCCAGGCCACCTACGAGGCTGTTCGCGCCTGGAACGTTCGCCTCCTCACCACCCTCCAACCCGAAGACCTCACCCGCACTGCCACCCATCCCGAGCACGGCAATCTCACCCTGCAGATCATTCTCGAAACCATCGCCGGCCACGACCGCCATCACATCAAGTTGCTTGAAGGCCTCGCGAGAAAGAAGACCCGCGAGACCGTTCCCTCTCCCTCCTAGCTCACGTAGCCCCTCGTCTGCCGTCATCTCAACCGAAGCGTAGCGTAGGGAGAGATCCTTGTATTTGTTGTCCTACTTCGTCCCCGATGGCTTCGGCAAAGCCACACCCGTCGCAACCGGGCGACCGAAGTTCGGTGACCCATCCGCATTCCACGTAAACGGCTGTGCTCGCGGCGATCGCTTGTCTCCGCACCCCTGCCCCGTCTGTGGATTCGCGTGGTAAATAATCCAGTCCTGCGTGCCGTCAGGCGACTTGAAGAAGCCATTGTGCCCCGGCCCAAACACACCGCCGTCCCGATTCTGCGTAAAGAACGGATGATCGAACTTCGACCAGCTCGCCCCTTCCAGCAGATTCGCCCCAGAGCTCGCCCGCACCACTCCCAGCTCGTAGTAGTCCGTCCAGCACGCCGACCCTGAGTACACCAGAAACACATCTCCGTCATGCTGCAGGATCTCTGGCCCCTCGTTCACTTCAACATGCGGCATCGCCGGCCGGTTCGGCAGATCCCCCACATGCTCCCACGGATACTTCGGATACGAGAGCATCACCCGCTTCGACTCGACCGTCCACGGGTTCCGCAGCTGCGCGATATAGACATTCTGCTGTCCATCGCTGTCACCCTCCCAGCCGGACCACACCAGGTAACGCTTTCCCTTATCCTCAAAAGCCGTCGCGTCAATCGCCCACTTGTCCGTCGCGTCGCCAACCTTACCCTTCATCACCCACTCGCCCGTCAGCGGATCGGCCGCGCTGTTCTCAAGCACGTAAATCCTGTGGCTTTCGTTATCCCCCTTGTCCGCCGCAAAGTACAGGTACCACTTGCCATCAAACCGATGCAGCTCCGGCGCCCAGATATCATGCGAGTACGGTCCACTCTCCGGCGCCGTCCACACCGCCTTCTTCTCCGCATGTCGCAGATCCGTGATATCCCGGGTCTTCCAGATCGTGATGTTCTTGCCCATCGAGTTCAGGTAGTAATACCAGCCATCCTGCGCAATCACCCACGGGTCCGGCCCATGCTCCAGCAGCGGATTCGTAAATGTCGACCCGCTCTCCACCTGCGCCACAACGTTGCGACCCGCAACCGCCACGCACATGGAAGCCAGCATCATTGCCCGTAGAACTCGTCTCATCGCACACTCCTGATCAAGCCGTCTCTCATGACTGCGAAAGTATATCGATCCATTACCACCCGTGACTCGCCAGGCAGCTGGCAATCGTATTTACTCTGGTAGCCGCATGCCCATCATCCGACCAGCGACCAAGCACGACGCAGCCGCCATCGCCCACGTTCACGTCCAAAGCTGGCGATCGACCTACGCCGGCATCGTTCCCGAGACCTTCCTTGCCTCGCTCAGCGAAGCCGAGCACACCCAGCAATGGAACGAGTGGCTCCAACTGGATCTTCCCGTCTTCGTCGCCGAGGCCCGCGGTAAGCTCGTCGGCTTCGCGAGCGGTGGTCCCATCCGAGAGCCACTGTCCGGCTTCGACGCGGAGCTCTTCGCCATCTATCTGCTCGCATCCGCGCAGCATCAGAGAACCGGCACGGCTCTCCTCCAGACACTCGCGCACGCTCTCACCCAACGAGGTCTCACCAGCATGATGGCCTGGGTTCTTGAGAGCAACGCGTCGCGTCACTTCTACGAACGCACCGGTGCACATCCCGTACAGAGCAAGACCATCGAGATCGGCGGCATCTCCCTTCCCGCTCAAGCCTTCGGCTGGCCCTCGCTCGCAACTCTCTTCGAAGTGCCGGACCGTTCAAGCAACCCGTAGCCGTCTTTGGCAAGGGTCCCGCTCCTTCTGTTGAGCTCTCCCAACACGCCACCGCACAGTGAAGTCGCCCCATCGCCGCGTCTGCGAGCTTGACCCTTACTCCAGTGCCTCATTCACATCGCGCACCAGATTCCGCACATAGCTCCGCCGCGTCAGCAACGCCACCATGCCGTCCCGCGCCTTCACCTTGCCCTCCTCGTCACCGCTATCGAGCGCCGCATCCCATTGCACCCATAGCAGCTCCAGGTCCACCTGCAGCTTCGCCAGCATCCCTTCAAAGTTCTCCTTCGCGCCCTCCAGATCCTTTCGTAGCTGCGGATCATCCTCACCGAACTTCTTGTTCGCCCGCATCTCCTCAAGCTGCATATTCAACTCAAAAGCCTCCTCGAGAAGCTCCGGCGGCGCCACCGGCTTTCGCTCTCGCGGCGTGCCGTGTGGATCGTCACCCGCCTCCTCCATCTCGATCCCCTCGAGACTCAGCAGGTGCTGCGTTCGCGCGATGGGCTCCTTTAATGTCCGGTACGCATCGTTCAGCTCCGAGCTCGCGGCAAGCGCGGCCCGCTGCTCCTCGGCCGGCTTACTCGCAAACCGGTCCGGATGCAGCCGCCGGCTCCGCGCATAGAAGTCCTTCTCCAGCCCCGCCACATCCACCTGCAGCCGTCGCGGCATCCCAAACACAGCAAAGTAATCCACTCGTTCGCTCACAGTCATCTCCTCACTCATTCATCACAAACAGATGCACCTCGGTGGGAGAAGAGCCGCGCCTCTCCAGACAGCTCTGCCTCCGAAGAGAGCCGCAATCGCAGCATCGCACCCATCGCGCAATCTCGGCTATCAGTCAGGACGAGGTACCGCGCCGTAAAATAGCTCCATGCCGCAGGCCGCCTTTCGCTCCTTCTATCTCTGTCTCCTCGCCGCCCTGCTCGCGCCTGCATCGCTTCCGGCCCAAACCCCCGCCAACACAGCGCAGAGTGCACCCTCCAACAATAACGCCGCCCTCCGTACCCAGCTCCTCACCATGCTCCAGCAGGATCAGACGGCCCGCGGCCTCGCCGGCGCACAATCTTCGAGCACCGGTCCCGCCGTCGCCTCGAATCTCGCCGCGATCGACGCCGTTCTCACAAAGCAGCTCAAGGACATCGTCGCCCAGCACGGCTGGCCTACCATCGCCCTCGTTGCCCCTGACGCCTCGAAAGCCGCCACCCTGCTGCTTGGCCACACCGCCGATCTCACCTGGCGCCGATCCCTTCTGCCCCAGCTCACCACCCTCGCCGATCGCCGTGAGATCGACCCCGCCCAGCTCGCTATCGTCATTGACAAGCAGCTCGTCGCCGACGGTCGGCCCCAGCGCTACGGCACTCAGTTCAGGATGCTCGACGGTGAGATCGCCATGATCACCGTCGAAGATCCCGGCGGTCTCGACAACCTGCGCGCCCGCGCGCTCCTGCCCACCCTGGACGCCTATAAGCAGACCCTTGCCCGCATGTATCACCTCAAGGTCTCGAACAAGATTGCCAGCCCACCCACCCCCATCGCAGCGACCGCACCGATCGTCCAGTAATCAAAAAAGCCGGCCCGTAGGCCGGCCCCAAGATCAGACATCGCAGCTCTACGTCGAAAAGCTCGACCCGCATCCGCAGCTCTTTGCCGAGTTTGGATTAATAAAGTTGAACCCCTGCCGCATCAGCGTCTCTTCAAAGTCCAACACCATCCCGGCCAGGTATAGAAAGCTCTTTGGATCCACAAACAGCTGTACGGGCTTTGCTCCGCTTGGATCATTCGGCGTCTCTACTCCCATACCAAAAACAAACGTCCGATCCCGCTCCCGCGCCTTTGAATCAAACCGGATCGAGTAGCTCAGCCCGGAGCATCCGCCGCCTTGGATTCCAACGCGCAGCCCACCCTGCTCGGGAGACACACCCTCCTTCGCCATCGCCACGCGAATCCGCTTCAACGCATTCTTCGTAATCTCGATTGCCTGCTTTGCCCGCGGCGACTGCCCCTCAGCGGAGAGCAGTACCATCCCGGCAAGAGGATCTTTCTTCTCTGGGACTGGCGGTGGTGCCGATCCGGTCTGCAGTGTCACCATAGTTCTTCTCCATCGACGTCGTCAAACAAAACAGGCTGGCAGCCTCGCGCCGCCAGCCCCCTTGCGCTACCGAAACTTAGTGAGCCGCGACGGCAACCGGCGCATCCGCACCCTCGGCGACGTTGTTCTTCTTCTTCCAGTCTCCAATCGCCGCACGAATAGCGTCTTCCGCCAGCACCGAGCAGTGAATCTTCACCGGCGGCAGCGCCAGCTCTTTCACAATATCGGTGTTCTTGATCTCGAGAGCCTCGGCAACCGTCTTGCCCTTCACCCACTCGGTCGCTAGCGACGAGCTCGCAATAGCCGATCCGCAGCCGAACGTCTTGAACTTCGCGTCCTCGATGACCTGCGTCTCCGGATTAACCCGGATCTGCAGACGCATAACGTCGCCGCACTCCGGCGCGCCGACCAGGCCGGTTCCTACCGCATCCGAGCCCTTGTCCATCGTGCCCACGTTCCGTGGGTTCTCGTAATGATCTACTACCTTGTCGCTGTATGCCATGTCCGTATCCTCGAGTCTTTATTAGAGTATGCGCCATCCCGAAAAGGTTCGCCGGCGCGCCAAGTTGCCGGGCAGCCTTAGTGCGCCGCCCACTCAATCTTCGTTAGGTCGATCCCTTCCTTGACCATCTCGTACAGCGGGCTCAGCTCACGCAGCTTGCTCACCACGTCGATCAGCTTGTCGCTCACGTAATCCACCTCGGCCTTGGTGTTGAAACGCCCCAGTCCAAAGCGGATCGAGCTGTGCGCCACATCATCACCAAGCCCCAATGCCTTCAGCACATAGCTCGGTTCAAGGGTCGCCGACGTGCAAGCCGATCCCGAGCTCACCGCGATGTCATTGATGCCCATCAGCAGGCTCTCGCCTTCGACGTACACAAAGCTGACATTCAGGTTTCCTGGTAGATGGTGCTGCATGTCGCCGTTCACATGAACGTAGTCCAGGGCCTTCTCAAACTTTGCCTTCAGGTAGTCGCGCAGCTCCTGCAGCCGTGTGGCCTCGACCGCCATCTCGTCCCCGGCAATCTCGCACGCCGCACCCAGGCCTACGATGCCCGGAACATTGAGCGTACCCGACCGCATCCCGCGCTCATGACCGCCGCCGTTGATCTGCTCCGAGATCTGCACCCGCGGGTTGCGCCGGCGAACATACAGCGCGCCAACGCCCTTCGGCCCGTAGATTTTGTGCGCCGTCAGGCTCAGTACATCGATGTTGTCTGTCTGCACATTGACCGGAATCTTGCCCACGGCCTGTACGCCATCAGTATGGAAGATCACACCCTTCTCATGGCACAGTTTGCCGATCTCGGCCACTGGTTGGATCACACCGATCTCATTATTCGCGTACATGATCGAGACCAGAATCGTCTTCTCATCCATCGCCCGGCGCAGATCCTCAACATCGATCAACCCGTTCGCCTGCACTGGCAGGTACGTCACCCGGTAGCCCTGCTTCTCAAGCTTCTTGCAGGTATCAAGCACTGCCTTGTGCTCGGTCACCTGCGTGATGATGTGGTTCCCGCGATCCCGGTACATCTCCGCAATCCCCTTGATCGCCAGGTTGTTCGACTCCGTTGCACCAGAGGTAAAGATGATCTCCTTTGGCGTGCATCCGATCAGCTTCGCCACCTGCTCCCGCGCCGCCTCAACTGCCTTCTCCGCCTCCCACCCAAATGCATGGTTCCGGCTCGCGGCATTGCCGAACACGTTGCCAAAGAACGGCAGCATCTTCTCCAGAACCCGCGGATCCATCTGCGTCGTAGCATGGTTGTCCATGTAGATCGGTAGCTTCACGCCCGCCGGCAGCGGCTCGCGGCTCTCCGCAATCACCACGCCGTTGTCCATCATCTCCATGCCGTTCTCTTTCAATTCATTGCTCATAGCCTGCTCCTCGGATCCTTCTGCACGGCCTCTGCCTCGCCGCGTGCTGCTCTTGCTAATCTCGTTCGCCGTCGCACTCAGCACTGGCGCGGACACCGCATTACATCGCAATTGTGACCAGGCCGCCTGCGACCGCTGCTCCAGAGCCCTTTGCCGCATCCTCTGGCTGCTCCACCAGATCTGCGATCCGGATGCCGCTCAGCAGGTCCTTAATGCTGTCATTTACCTTGCGCAATGGTTCTTTGATGGTGCAATGCCCCGCTAAGTCGCAAGCCCCATGAATTGTTATGCAGCTTGTAATAAAAAGCGGTCCATCAATCGCGCGGATTGCCTCAAAGGCACTGATCTCGACCGCCGGCCGCGCGAGCGAGTAGCCGCCGTTCGTTCCCGCATGCGACACCAGAAGCCCGGAACGCGCCAGAGTCTGCAGAATCTTCGCCAGCAGCGGTGGCGGAATGTGGTACGCCTCCGCAATGTCCTTTGCGCTCTGCGCGCCAGCCTGCCCATGCTCGGCCAGATACTTCAAGGCCATCAGCCCATAATCCGCTTTTTTGGTCAGCCTCAGCATAGAAATGGGTCCATTGGCGGTCCCTATCAGGCTGTACAGCCGCAGGTTCCCCAGATTGATAGTGTAGAGCGTGCTCCCGGTCAGATGCAACCATGCTCATCCGCCTCTCGCAAGCGCGCGAGCTCCCAGAGAAATTCGCCGCCGCACGCCGTTTCCCTCCATTTCGGTCATTGACACCAGACATCAGGCAGGACAAAATCACATCCATCCGACTCCACGTCGGTCACACACTCCCCATGCTCGCGCCCTGCAAACACACCGTTGTCCGCATCGTCTCCCGGGATGAAGATGCCGAGTACGTCGAGTGCCAGGCCTGCGGCGACATCTTCGATTCCATCGAGTACGAAGACATGGAACGCGAAGAGAAAGCCGCTCAGGAAGCCGCCGAGATGGATCTCGAAGGCTGAAGCGCCTACACGACCAAGATCCCCGTCAGCACACTCAAGCGCCCAGCCTAGTGCTGCACCGTCGCCGATCCGCCCGGCGTCCCATGAATCCGCCGCAGCACCACCCACGCATACTGCGCGGCCGAAACCGGCGCCAACACCGCCACCGCCCGCAGCAGCAGCTCCCGCACCGTCGCCAGCGTTCGCCCGCCCGCCAGCTCGCCGCCAAACACCACAATCACCGCCACAATCTGTGTCGCCGTGCTCAGCTTCCCGAACAGACTCGGCCGAAAATCCCGCAGCACATTGGTCACAAACAAGAGCGTCGAGATCAGCAAAATGCCCAGGTCCCGGCTGAACACCAGCACCGTCACGTACCGCGGAATCAGCCCCACATGCGTCAGCACCAGAAACAGCGTGCTCAACATCAGCTTGTCCGCTATCGGATCCAGGTACTGCCCCAGCTTCGTGTGCTGTCCCAACCTCCGCGCCAACAGGCCATCCAGCCCGTCCGAAATCCCCGCCAGCACAAACAGCAGCGCCGCCACGACCCACCGCCCATCTAGGATCTGAATCACCAGGAACGGCAGAATAAACAGCCGCAACAGCGTCAGCAGATTCGGCACCGCACGAAATTGAGCAAGGCTGGGCAAAGGAGGAACGTCGGTCGCAGAGGTCTCCCGACTCGTTGCCCCATGGTATCCGATCCCCCGCCGCCGGTTGCCTTCCGCCACCCGCCTCGGTACACTGGCAGAACGCACACAGGCGCGTAGCTCAGTTGGTTAGAGCGCTACCTTGACACGGTAGAGGTCTCCGGTTCGAATCCGGACGTGCCTACCATCACCACTCCGTACGATCCTTTCAAGACTTTCTTACACATCCCACCGGCAACCAGCTACGACGTCGGCTTGTCCGGCACCGGCATCACCGCGCAGAAGTCCTCCAGAAACCGCCGGCCGTACCCCTCCACCAGCTCTCGCACCCGCTCCGCTCTCGCCGATCGCACCAGGATCCCCGCATGGTGCCGCCTGTGCAGCCGCTGCACAATCTCCACATCAACGTACGCCGCGGTATCCGGAGACTCCTGCCGAGCCAGCGAGATCACACTGCCCGCATACTCCTCGCGCAGCTCGGGCAACACGTACGTCTCTCCGGTCAGTGCCGACCACTCCAGCCGCGCCCACTCCACCCACGGGTTCAGCCCCGTTGCAAACTCCACGGCCTCGGCGATATACGCCCCACCCACGCGCGCCGCCGTCTCCAGAAAATAAAACGCGCCGTCCTCCTCCGCCAGGATGAACTCCGTATGCGTCACGCCCGATCGCAGCCCCAGAGCCTGCAGGATCTCTCCGTGCATCGCCACCAGCGCCTTCGACTCGGCACCGTCACGCGGCAGCGTCCGCGTTGTAAACACCCCGCCCTCGTGCATCGTCTGCATCGGCGGCTGCCCATATTGGAACGGCAGCGCAAACCGAACCGTACCGCCTGCCGTCACGCCCTCGCAGTGGAAGATCTCCCCCGGCACAAACCGCTCCAGCAGATAGTGGCTCTGCTGATCGCCCAGCCGCTCCAGCAGCGGCCACAGCTCGGCCTCGTCGTGAATCTTGCTGATCCCCACCGCCGACGCATTCGTTCGCGGCTTCAACAGCCACGGCCCCTTCGTCGTCCGCAGGAACTCCCGCACTCTCGCGTAGTCGAACACCCCCGTAAACTCCGGCACCCGCACCCCCGCTACGCCAGCCCGCATTCGCATCGCCAGCTTGTCGCGAAACAGCCGCGTCTCCGTCACGCCCATCCACGTCTGCCCCATGCCCGGCAGCTGCAGATGCTCTCGAAGCAACGCCGCCGTCTCAAGATCAAACTCATCCAGCGCCACCACACCGTCAATCCGCTGCTCCCGCGCCAGGTACGTCACCGTGTTCAGCACCTGCTCCGGCGTCAGGTTCTCCGGCATCGTCAGCAGCCGCGAGATCACCTCCCGCGGCCAGTCCGCGTCGCGCAGCCGATCCACCGTCAGCAACAGCACCTCCGCTCCTAGTCGCGCCATCTCCCGCAGAAACGCCTGCCCCTTCTCGTACGTTGTCAAACACAGCATCACAGGTCGTCGCTGCTTGTCTCGATCCATCCCTCACACCTCCGCACCAGACTAAACGCACACAGCAGCCGTCCCCCACAGCCCTCGACGTCACATTCCCAAACGCAGAGAGGGCGCCGAATCTCGGCGCCCTCGCTGTAAATTAAACCAACCCTAAGCCATCAGCATCTCGGGCGTAATCGGCGAATTCCGGATCCGCTTGCCGGTCGCGTTGTAGATCGCATTCGCCACCGCCGCGCCCGAACCCGTAATCCCGATCTCTCCAATTCCACGAGCACCCAGGTCGTTGAACTTCGTATCCGGGATATTCAACGCCATCACGTCGATCTCTCCGATATCAAGGTTCACCGGCACATGATACTCCGCCAGGTTGTTGTTCACCGTCCGCCCGTTCCGCAGATCGATATGCGTCTCCTCGTGCAGCGCCAACCCAACGCCCCACACAATGCCGCCAATCAACTGGCTTTTTCCCGTCTTCTCGTTCAGCAGCGTGCCTACGTCATAGACCCCGGTCACTCGCCGCACCCGAACCATACCCAATGTCTCATCGACCGCCACCTCTGCAAACACCGCGCCCCAGGAGTGCGAGGAGTACTGCTCCGACTCCTGATCCTTCTCGGCTGATCCCGTGGCGCCGATCGCCTTGCCGCCATTGCGCATCAGGAACGCCTCGAAGGTCTCGCCACTCTCCGGCTGGCCCTTTTTGATGATCCGCCCATTCTCAAACGCAATCCCCTCCGGATCAACCCCGAACAGCGGAGATCCCTTGTCCGCCGCCGACTCCGTCACCAGCTTCAGCTGCGCCTGCTTTGCCGCCGCCACAATTGCGGGCATCACACTCGCCGCCGACTGCGATCCGCCAGACACCGGCGCCTTCGGCAGCTGCGAGTCGCCCAGCTTCGCATCCACCATGCTGATCGAAAGCTTCAGCGTCGCCGCCGCAACCTGCGCCATGATGGTGTACGTCCCCGTTCCCAGGTCCTGCGAGCCCGCACTCACCGTCACCCGCCCGTTCGGCTCAAACTGCACCTTCGCCATCGACGACGATCGATTGGCTCCGTACGTCGCCGTGGCCATGCCCATCCCGATCAGCTCATGTCCCCGCTTCGTCGAGCGCGGCTGCGTCACCCGCTTCGACCACCCAAACCGCTCCGCTCCCTGCGCATAGCACTCCCGCAGATGTTTACTCGAAAACGGCTTCTGACTCGTCGGATCTTTCTCCGCGTAGTTCCTCACCCGCAGCGCAATCGGATCCATCGCCAGCTTCTCCGCCAGCTCGTCCATCGCAATCTCCAGCGCGAACGTTCCCGTAGCCTCGCCCGGCGCCCGTTGGAACGTCGGCGTCCCCAGCGTCAGCGGAACCAGCCGCTGCGTCGTCGAGATCGCCTCACACGCATACAGCATCCGTGTCTGTTGCGACGAAGGCTCCGCAAAATCTTCAAACGTCGACGTGTGGGAGTGCACATCGTGCTGCACCGCCGTCAACGTGCCATCCTTCTTCGCCGCCAGCACAATGTGCTGGTGCGTCTCCGGCCGCGCGCCTACCGGTCCAAACATCTGCGGCCGCTCCAGCACCAGCTTAACTGGCCGCCCTACCTGTTTCGCTGCCATCGCCGCCAGCACCACGTGCGACCACGTCGAGCCCTTCGAGCCGAATCCGCCGCCCGTGAACGGACAGATCACCCGCACGTTGTCGTCCGGTAGTCCAAACGTCTTCGCCAGCGTCTGCTTCACGCCGGAGATGTACTGCGTCGCATCGTGCACCGTCAGAATCGCGCCGTCCCACTGCGCGATCGTCGCGTGCGGCTCCATCGGGTTGTGGTTCTGCACCGGCGTCGTATACACCTGGTCGACCTTCACCTCACCCGCCGCCATTCCGTCGCGCAGCTTGCCTTCACTTAGGTCCGCCGGATCCTTCCCGTGCCCCGCCGGATGCGAGGTTGCGAATCCCTTTTCGAAGTCCAGCACCGCCGGCGCACTCTGGTAGGTCGTCCCCAGCAGCGATCCCGCATAGATCGCCTCGTTCAGCGTCTCCGCTACCACCACCGCGATCGGCTGGTTGTTGTACTTCACCGAGTCATCCTGCAGCAGCGAGAGCACCCGCCCCGCCGGCGGCTTCACCCCGGCCTTTCCACCCGACGGTAGCTTCTTCGCGTTCGCTGACGTCATCACAGCCAGCACGCCAGGCGCGCGTTCCGCCTTCACCGTGTCCATGCCCTGCACCCGGCCGTTCGCAATCGTGCTCATCACCATCACCGCGTACGCGGTATTCGGCACGTCAAACTCCGCCGCGTACTTCGCCTCGCCTGTCACCTTCACCCGGCCATCTACCCGCGTGATCGGTTCGCCAATCGTCGTCGCTGCCATCTATGCCTCTACTCCCGTTCCCTTTGTCGCCTGCGTGAACGCCCGCACGATCGTCTGCTTCGCCATCTCTACCTTGAATGCGTTGTGCTCGTAGGTCTTCGCCCCACGCACCGCCTCTTCCGCCGCCGCGCGGAAGCTCTCCTCGGTCGCCGGCTTGCCCTTCAGCATCGCCTCGGCCTTTTCGGATCGCCACGGCTTATGCGCCACGCCGCCCAGCGCCAGCCGCGCGCTCTTCACCGTCTGTCCCTCCAGCTCCAGCGCCGCCGCCGCGCTCACCAGCGCAAATGCGTAACTCGCCCGGTCCCGCACCTTGGTGTAACTCGAGTGCCCCGCATACGCGTCCTTCGGTAGGTCGATCGACAGAATCAACTCGTCCGGCTTCAGGTTCGTGTCCAGTTGCGGCGTCGTCCCCGGCAGCCGATGGAACTCCGCAAACGCAATCGTCCGCTCACCCTTTCGTCCACGGACCCGGACCGTCGCCCCCAGGGCCGCCAGGGCCACACACATGTCCGAGGGATGAGTAGCAATGCACTCCGGACTTGTTCCCAGAATGCCGTGCACCCGGTTGTATCCTCCAATCGCCCCACATCCTGATCCTGGATTCCGCTTGTTGCACTCCGCGTACGCCGGGTCATAGAAGTAGTAGCAGCGCGTTCGCTGCAGCAGGTTCCCGCCATTCGTCGCCGCATTCCGCAGCTGTGCCGAAGCCCCCGCCAGAATCGCCTGCGAGAGCAGCGGATACCGCGTCCGCACCAGCTCGTGATCCGCCGTCTCCGAGTTCTTCGCCAGCGCACCCAGCCGCAAACTACCGCCTGGCAGCTCTTCGATCTTCGCCAGCTCGAGCCGGTTGATGTCGACCAGATGCGTCGGCAGCTCGACGTGCTGCTTCATGAGATCGACTAGGTTAGTCCCACCCGCCAGGAACTTTCCCTGCGGCGCGGCAGCGATCGCCGCCACCGCACCCTGCGGATCTCGTGCACGTTCAAACTCAAAGGGCTGCATGTCTTGCTCCCGTCTCTCTCGCGTCGGCCTGCGCCGTCGCCTGTCCCGCGCTGCCATACGCCTGCCGCACCGCCGCCACAATCCCCGGATACGCCCCGCAGCGGCAGAGATTGCCGCTCATGCGCTCCTTGATCTCCTCGTCCGTCAGCTCAACCATGCCTGTCTTCCGCACGTCCGGAGTCACGTAGCTGGCCGAACCCCGCTTCACCTCACCCAGCAGCGCCACCGCCGATACCACCTGCCCCGGCGTGCAGTACCCGCACTGGTAGCCATCATGGTCCAGAAACGCCTGCTGCACCGGGTCCAGCGTCTCGCCTTTAGCAATGCCTTCAATCGTCGTGATCGACTCGCCATCGTATGACACCGCCAGCGCTAGGCAACTGTTGATCCGCTTGCCGTCCGCCAACACCGTGCACGCGCCGCACTGCCCGTGGTCGCAACCCTTCTTCGTGCCCGTCAGTTTCAGGTCCTCGCGCAGCAGATCCAGCAGACTCGTTCGCGGATCGATCCGCATCTGCTTCGCCTCACCATTCACCGTCAGACTGACCGGCATCTGCCGCACGCCCGGGACCGTCTCGGCTCGTCCAATCGCCGGAACCAGAGTCGACGCTCCAAACACCGCCGTCGCCCCCGCCATAAACTCCCGCCGCGTCACCGGCCACTCGCACGGAGCACCCCCCACCCGGCTCTCCAGCGCCTCACCCGAAGGATTCGTCCCCTGCTCTTCCGTCGTTACCGCCCCACCGCCCGACATCCTGTTTACTGACTCATCTGCCATACTCACCCTCTCTCCGTTTCGGCTCCATGGCGTCATCCCTAGCCATGGGCCGCCCCAGCCATCCTGCTCAGTTGTAGTGTCGGTTCCGGTGGTGCTCAGTTGTTGTAGATGCGCGAAATCGTATAGGTAGAAAACGTTTCAGAATCGTATAGGAAACAGACGCGTCAGCTATCCCTCAGGACTCGTACCCGTAGCCCTGCGTCGCACCCGTGTTCGTCTCACGGAAACTCAGCGTCCCAATCACGGCAGTACCCCCCACTCCGCTGGCCACCTTGGGAGTTGCCGAGGACCCCGGCTTGCCGGTACACTCTCAGTAGCCATCCGTCTGGAAGCAGGTCTTCCGGGTGCACCTGCTCGTCCGCAACAGCAGTGCTCCGCATACCTCATCCTGTTCACGGGGTCTCGCGTTCGGGCTGCTCGCCGCTGAAGTCAGACCGGGCGAGTCCCAGCAACACAAGACACGGCAAACCATCCCTCTCCCTTGCACCCCAGGCAGAGATATCTGATCGGAGTTCCCATGGCACAAAAGTGTGATCTTTGCGGCAAAGGCCCGCAGTTCGGCAACAACATCTCGCATGCCCATAACACCACCCGTCGCCGCTGGAACCCGAATCTGCAGGAAGTCAAGGCAAAGACGGATGGCGGCAGCAAGCGCATCCGCGTCTGCACGTCCTGCATCAAGGCCGGCAAGATCGTCAAGGCCTAGCCCCACCGGAAATCCAATAAAGCCATAGCCCCGGACGCTTCTCCTGTCCGGGGCTATTCGTCTTGCATCCAGTCGCGGCAGCAATCGGCTCTAGAAGGAATTGCCGTCGGCGACACCTGTCCTAAGCATCCTTCTCCGCAAATCCCAGCGAAGCCCCGTTGATGCAGTACCGCTGTCCCGTCGGTCGTGGTCCATCCGGAAACACATGCCCCAGATGCGCTCCACAGGTCGCACACGTCACCTCGACCCGTCGCATCCCATGGCTCGAATCCTCGTGCGCCTCGATCGCCGTCGGCGACACTGGGTTCCAGAAGCTCGGCCATCCCGACCCCGATTCGAACTTGTTCTCGGACTTGAACAGCGGCGCATCGCACGCCGCACAATGGTAGATCCCGTCCTTGTGATTGTCGTTTAGCGGACTCGTAAACGGCCGCTCCGTTCCCTTCTGCCGCATCACATGGAACTGCTCCGGCGTCAGCAGCTCCCGCCACTCCGCCTCAGTCTTCTGGACCTTCGTTCCTTGGGTCTCTATCTCAGCCATCAGTCGTTTCTCCCTGGCCAATTAGATGCATCCACAGCCCAGCGGACGCCTCTACTCCGCCGCCAGTGCCACCATCTCGATCTCCACCAGCGCCCCTTTCGGCAGCCCCGCCACCTGCACCGTAGACCGCGCCCGGCGGCGGCACCGCCTCCGTCGTCGATCCCGCCTGCGCCTCCCGGAACAGCCGTTCATACACCGCGTTCATCGCCCCAAAGTCCCCCAGATCCTGCAGAAACACCAGCGCCTTGATCACCCGCGTCAGATCCGTCCCCGCCGCCGCCAGCACCGCCTTCAGATTCTCGAGCACCTGCTTGGTCTGCTCCGCGATCCCACCCTCCACCAGTTCCATCGTCTTCGGATCGAGCGGGATCTGCCCCGATGTATACACAAACTCGCCCACCTTGATCGCCTGCGCATACGGCCCGATCGCCGCCGGAGCCTCCGCCGTCACCACCGCCACCTTCGTCATCGCCATCCCCTGATTCTCCACGCCCGCCCCGAACCTGTCATCCCGGTTGACACTCTGGTAGCCATTCACAGCCATCACCGCAGGCCCGCTGCCATCTCCACCTCATCAAAGCTCCTCTACCCGCCCCTGCTGCAAAGGCGTACAGTTCGGTCAAAGGAGACTCCCCCGATGCTCCGCAGAGACTTCCTCCGCCGCTCCTCCCGTGCCCTCACCGCCGCCTGGATCGCGACCTCCGCGATCGCCCGGGCCGCTCTGATCGATCCCGAACCGCTCCCCGCCAGGCTCGCCGCGCAGGACGAAGTCACCCTCGGCCGCACCGGCATCCGCACCAGCCGTCTCGCCATGGGCACCGGCACCATCGGCTTCGGTGGCGGCTCCAACCAGACCCGCAACTCCCCGCTCACCCGTCTTCTGCTCGACGGCTATCACACCAACGGCCTGCGCTTCTTTGACTCCGCAGACTCCTACGGCTCACACCCCTTCGTCGCCGAGGCCGTCAAGCAGCTCCCCCGCGACAAGGTCACGGTCCTCACCAAGACCGACACCCGCAACGCCGCCGGCGTCCGCCGCGATCTCGATCGCTTCCGCCGCGAGCTGGCCCTCGACCACCTCGATATCGTCCTCATCCACTGCGTCACCGAGTCCGACTGGACCACCCGCTATCGCCCCGTCATGGACGTACTCGAAGACGCCAAGCATAAAGGCATCATCCGAGCCCACGGCGTCTCCTGCCACTCGCTCCCGGCCCTCCGCCTCGCCGCTGCCGATCCCTGGGTCGACATCAACCTCGTCCGCCTCAACCCCGTCGGCTCCCACATGGACGCCGACCCGCAGACCGTCATCGGCCTTATTAAGCAAATGCGCTCAAACGGCGCCGGCGCCGTCGGCATGAAGATCCTCGGCCAGGGCGACCTCCGCGATAAGCCCGCCGAAGCCATCCGCTTCGCCCTCGCAACCGGCGTCCTCGACGCCATCACCATCGGCGCCGAATCCCAGCGCGAACAGAACAACCTCGTCCAGCGCATAGCCGCCGCCTGACCAACAACCGCCCCCTGCCTTGTAATCTGAGCAAAGCGAAGGACCCGCTTTCGCCTCTCACCCGTGCGCAGCAAGAGACCGCAGACACAGCAAAGCCCGGCCGCCAAGCCGGGCTTTACCATCCATACCTAAACAACCAGCAGCCACTACCCCTTCGCCGCCGCTTCGATCTCCGCCCACTCCGCATCGCTTAGCGCCACATTTGCCGCGGCAACGTTCTCCTCCAAGTGCTCCACACTCGACGTACCCGGAATCGGCAGCATCACCTTCGACCGATGCAGCAGCCACGCTACCGACAGCTGCGTCACCGTCGCTCCATGCTGCTTGGCCGCCTTCTCGAGCACGCCGCCAGGCTGTGCCAGCTTTCCAGAGGCCACGGGAGCCCACGGAATAAACGCAATTCCATTCTTCTCGCAGTACTCGACCACGTCCTCATGCTGCCGGTCGCTCACGTTGTATTTGTTCTGCACGCTCGCAATCTCAACGACCTTACGCGCCTTCTCGATCTCGTGCGGCTTCACCTCACTTAGCCCCACATGCCGAATCTTCCCGGCCTTCTGCAGCTCCGCGATCTTGCCCAGCGACTCCTCAACCGGCACCTTTGGATCAATGCGATGCAGCTGCCACAGATCAATTCTCTCTACCCGCAGATACCGCAGGCTCAGCTCCACCTGCTGCTGCAGATACTCCGGCCGTCCCACCGGCGCCCATCCGTTCGGGCCCGATCGCGTCAGACCAGCCTTGGTCGCAACCACAATACCCTTCGCATACGGAAACAGCGTCTCCCCGATCAAGGGCTCCACAATCGCCGGCCCATAGGAATCCGCGGTGTCGATGAAGTTGACTCCGAGCTCCACCGCCCGCTTCAACACACGCTTGCACTCGTCACTGTCCTTGGACGCGCCCCAGATCCCGTCGCCCGAGAGCCGCATCCCGCCAAACCCCAGCCGGTTTACCTCGAGATCTCCTCCAAGCTTGAATGTTCCGCTCGCCGCCGCGTTCACCTGTTCCTTTGCCGATGTCGTCATGCCGATTAAGATGACAGCCGCGCGGCAAACGGTGCTTCAAAGCTCACCCCGCCCTTACCGGGCAGCCACCGCCGCCGTCCGCATCGGCAGTCGCTCACCCTCCGCTAGGATCCGTATTCGTTCGGAGATCCCCAGCCGCGCCGCCTCCGCTCTCAGCCGAACTGGTGGCTCATCCATCGGCTCCCGCCCCAGCCTGAATGTCCCAAAGTGCATCGGCACCATTACCTCGGAGCCAAGATCCCGAAACGCCCGCAGCGCATCCTCTGGGCTCGTATGCACCGCCCGGTAGCTGTCCGGGTAGTACGCCCCGATCGGCAGCAGCGCCACCTCGGGTGATAACCGCCGCCCGATCTCCCGAAATCCATCAAAATACGCCGTGTCGCCCGAGTGGTACACACTCGTCCCATCGGCCCTCAGCACGTACCCGCCAAAGCCGCGGTGCGTATCGCTGAACATCCGCGCGCCCCAGTGCTGCGCCGGCGTCATCGTCACCGTCAGGCCCGCGACCCGCCGCTCTTGCCACCACTCCATGGTGTGCACCTGGGCAAACCCCAGCCGTCCCACCAGATCCTCAACGCCCTTCGGCACCACCACCTCCGGCGTCTGCCCGGAGAGCCGCCGTGTCCTTCGAATCACCCGCCGCAGCGACCCTACGTTCAGGTGATCCATGTGCGCATGCGTCAGCAATACCACGTCAATCGCCGGCAGACTCTTCCAGTCCAACCCCGGCAGCCGCTGTCGCCGCAGCACCACCAGGCTCCGCGCAAACACCGGATCCACCAGCGCCCGCACGCCTCCCAGCTCGATCAGAAACGACGAGTGCCCAATGAAGGTCACGCCGTCCTCACCTTCGGGCAGCGGCGCGTATCGCAGCGCCTGCCCCTCGAGCGGCCGCTGGTGGCTCTCCCGAACCAGCCGCCACATCTGCTGGAGCTTCCTCATCACGGGCGGAGTCGTCCGGTGCGTCTGTCTCATCGTGATCAAATGTCCCATCTACTGGATGCCGTCCGCCTCGGCAGGGATCCTCTTTCGCGTCCCCATCCCCTCGCCGAAGCATCTCTCTCCCTATTGACTGTCGTCCTTATAGAGAGTCGTCTTTGGCAAGAGACGGTTGCGTGCACGTTTCAGTCTTGCGGCTCGAAAAAGAAAGCCGACCGCCCCGCCCGCATCTACGTCCTGGAGGAAGCACCAGCATGTCCACTACATCGGTCGATCCCTCGAGCCGCAACCACCCCGAAGGCTTCAAGAGCCTCATCTGGGCGAACGTCTCGCACTCGCCGCTTCACTCGCTGTGGGATCTCCAGGGGATTCCCCTCATGACCATCCTCAAGCGGACCGTGCATTCCTTCCAGGAAGACAACCTCCTCTCCCGTGCCGCCGAGCTTGGCTACTATTTCCTCTTCGCCCTCTTTCCCACCCTGCTCAGCGCCTCTTCCATCTTCGGCCTCTTCGCCCGCTCCCAGCACGACCTCTACCCCAAGCTCCTCAACTACCTCTCGCTCGTCGTCCCGCCCTCCGCCCTCGGAATTGTCCTCGAAACCTTCAACCAGACCGCCAAAGCTTCCTCGGGCGGCAAGTTCGTCTTGGGCCTCGCCGCCGCCATCTGGGCTGCGTCCGTCGGCTTCACCGCCATTCAGGACACCCTCAACATCGTCTACAAGGTCAAGGAGTCCAGGCCATACTGGAAAGTCCGCGGCGCCGCCATGCTCGTGACCGTCCTGCTCGCCATAGTCATCACCATCGCGCTTTTCACGCTGTTCGCAGGCGACTTCTCCGCCCACTTTCTCAGCCACCGCGTCGGCCCGCGACTTATCTCACTCCTCGTCGCCAGCGGCGTTCGAATCGTCGCCTGGACCATCGCCACCGCCCTTCTCATGCTGATCTTCGCGATCATCTACTACTACGCGCCCGATGTCCGCAACAAGAAGTGGCACTGGCTCACCCCCGGCGCGGCCGTCGGCATCATCTGCTGGGTTGCCGCCTCCATCATCCTGCGGCTCTACCTGCACTTCTTCAACAGCTACTCCCTCACCTACGGCTCACTCGGCGCCGTCATCATCCTTCTCACCTGGTTCTACGTCACCGGCCTCATGCTCTTGCTCGGCGCCGAGTTCAACTCCGAAATAGCCGCCGCCGTCCTCGAAAAAAACCTGAAGCAAACCGGTGACCTCCCCGCCCACGCCACCACCAACGAATCCGCCCCCATCCACGCCACCTGAGCCGCCCTTCTCGTACCGATGGCATCCCCAGCCTTACTTCTCCGATGGCGGGATCGATGTTGAGAGCGCATTTCGCAGCACAAACGGACCCCGGGCAACGGCGGAGCCAGGGCAGCTGGTGGCTGCTGAGCGTTGTGGTCGGGAGTATCTACGATTACAAAGATTACAAATGAGCTATGAGTTCCGTTGAAGGAAAGAAGATCGCCATTATCGGCGGAGGACCAGGCGGGCTCACGCTTGCCCGACTTCTGCAGCATGGCCATGCGAAGGTCTCAGTGTACGAGCGTGACAAGAGCCGCAGTGCGCGCGTCCAGGGCAGCGCCTTGGACCTCCACGAAGACTCTGGACTGGCCGCGCTGGAAGCTGCCGGCTTGATGGACGCCTTCTGGCTCCATCATCGGCCGGACCTCGATCGCCTCCGCCTTACCGATGCTCATGGAACAGTTCTCCACGATCATCCCCGCCAGATGTCCGGCGCCGGGAAGCGGCCGGAGATCGAACGTGGACCGTTACGCGATCTTCTGCTCGACTCGCTTCGTCCCGGCACGGTCGAATGGGACTGCAAGCTCGAATCGGCGGAGATGCAGGGCGAGCAGGTGGCACTACGCTTCGCTGGCGGGAAAACGGCGCTGGCCGACATCGTCGTTGGCAGCGATGGCGCGAACTCTCGCTTGCGTGAGCTGGTGACTCCCATCCGGCCGGAGTACGTCGGGGTATCGCTCGTGGAGAGCCTCCTTCCTGAGGCAGAGCAAACCATACCGGAGTTGTGGGACCTGATCGGCGGATCAGCCTTGATCGCCCTGGGAGGAGAAAGAACCATCGGCATGGGAACCAAGCCTGACGGCAGCGTGCTGGTCTATGCGGGCCTGAAGACGCAGGATGCCACCGTGAAGCAGCACCTCGAAGATGCCAGCGGCTCAGACCAGCGGGTGGCGTGGTTCCACGCCAACTTTCCGGGGTGGAGTGAGCTGTGGGACCCGCTCTTCAGGGAAGCCCTATCGATGGTCTGGCGACCGCTCCTTACTTGCCCATCGAATCAGCATTGGGAGCCGAAGCCGAACGTCACATTGATCGGCGACGCCGCGCACGTCATGCCACCCTACGCGGGCGAAGGTGTGAACATGGCAATGCTCGACGCCCTGGTGCTCTCCAATCTTCTCCTCAGAGAGAGCACGCCCTCCCGTGCGATCGCAACCTATGAGGCGGAGATGTTTGCCCGGATGCAGCACATGACGGCGGACACGATGGCAAACACCGAGATGTTTTATGCGCCGGATGCCGCCGATCGGGTTGTGGCTCTATTTCGCAGCTTCGGTGGAGCAGAGGCGGTCCCGCCCGCTTCGGAAGCTTAACGCAAGCCGTTCGCCTGATGACCGCGAGCTCTGTCACTTCGATCGTTACATCGTATAAGCGCATCCTCGACAGAGCAACGAACCGAGACTCCGGGCGTCTCGCCGCACGCCCGGAGTCTCCCTGCCGTCAACGCTGCACCTCTGCAACGAGATCTCACAGCCTTCCTCGCCTACTTCACCATCGGCTTTACAATCTCATCCAGCCGGCCCGGCGTCCCATCCACCCGCTCCAAAAACGGATACCGCTCGCCGCCGTGGTAGTCGATCGTGACCACCTTGAAGTACCCCGTATTCTCCGTGATCAACGAAACCCCCGGCCCGCTTCCCTGCCCCTCCCGCAGCGCCGCCTTCAGCAGATCCGGCGTAAACGATCGCCCATTCACCGCCACAATCTTCATCCCCGGAGCCATCCCGGCCTTGTCCGCCGGCCCATCCTTCAGCACGTCATACACCGTCCCGCTCTTGCTCACATCCAGCCCCACCGAGTACCAGAAGTTCGCCGTCTCCGTGATCGCCTCCATCGACTTCGCGTACACGTTGGAGCTGTCCACATACTCGAGCTTGTACCCGCCCCGCGCGATCCCTCCCAGCGGAGCATGCGCCTCATGCGAGTCCAGCCGCTCCCTTAGAAACCCCGCCCAGTCATTCGGCACCACCGCATTAAGCCCCGCCACCACATCGTCGAACGTGTACGGCACCACCTTTGGCGATGTATTCCCGCCCAGCCCGTGGAACGCCGCAACAAAATCGTTCAGCGACTTCTTTCCCTTCGTCTTCTCCCGGATCGTCGTATCCACATCCAGCCAGATCAGCTCGCCCTCCGGGTAGTAGTCCAGCGAGAGCCGCCAGTTATTCCACTCCGAGCTCCCACCCGCGCCAAGCACCTGCGCCGCCGTCGCCGTGTCCTGGATATTCCTCCACGTCCGCCCTGGCCGCGTGTCCATCTCCGCCGCCGAGACCGCCAGATACCCGCGATACTGCTCCGCCGACCAGATCCCCGATCGCGCCGCCAGCACATCTCCCAGATACTCCGTCAGCCCCTCATACACCCACAGCAGATCGCCCTCCATCGGCTTCTGGTAGTTGTCCGTCGCGAGGCCGGCCGGCCTCCGGTACTTCCCATTCCAGCTGTGCGTAAACTCGTGCGGCAGCAGGCTCCCGTCCACCGTGAACCGCGCCTCATCCGTGAACGTCTTCTCATTCACCCGGTCGTCGCTCGACTGATGGTGCTCCAGCCCAAAGTGCGCCACCTGATCGCTCAGCGTCACCAGGAAGTGATAGCTCTCATAGTGCCGGCTCTTGTACAACGCCCCCGTCTCCCGCACCAGTTTCGAGAACTCCTCTACGTGCTCCTTCGAGAGCTCCAGATCCTCCGGCCCATCCGCCGCCATATCGAGATAGTGCTTCGGCGAAATCTCCGGCGCCAGCGCCACCTCCTTGAACCACCGCCCCGCCAGCACCGGCGAATCCACCAGCGTCTCCAGACTCACCGTCTTGAAGGTCGGCTGGCTGGTGTGAATCGACGGGCGCCCGCTGAAATCCGCGATCGTTCCGCCAGGCAAACCATCCGTCTCCAACGCCGTCCCGAACTTCCACTCTCCCGGAATGCTGATCGACGGCTTGATCATCACCTCACTCGCCCTAGCCCCCTCCGGATACAGCACCACCGTATTCCAGCTCAGCAGCGCCAGGTTCGCACTGGTCGACGCCCCGCTCGAGAATCCAGGCGTCCCTCCCGGCGTCAGAAAATCCAGCTTTACCTCGAGCGTCGTCGCCCCCTGCGGCACCGTCAGGTGAAACGCAAACATATCCACCTTGTCCCGCTGCCACTCCACTCGCCGCCCACCCGCCGTCATTACCAGCCCGGCCAGATTATCGATCGGCCCCGTCGGCCCATGCTCCCCCGGAATCCACTTCGGATACACCAGCGTCAGCGGCCCCGCCGTCACCGGCATCACCTCCGTCGCGTGCAGAATCCGCCGCGGCGCCTCCGTCAGATCCACACCCAACGTAATCGGCGCACCCTGCGCCCCCGCCACCCCTGTCCCCACACCTAGCACCGCCGCAACCAGACCCGCCCGCCATCCCGTCATCCAAAGATCTCCTGCCAGAAACTTACATGGACAAAGGCCTCGCAGGCGAACCCGTCCCCATCCGCCCCTCCGTCACTCCAACGCCCGCCCACGTGTCCCGCCAAGCAACGTCCATCCTCCCTGTCATTCCGAGCAAAGCGAGGGACCTGTTTCTCTACCGGGAACGCCAACATCTGCCGGGAGAATAGCTCAACCACCACCTTCTGCTGTCGATCGGCGCGACCCCGCTCTTTGCCTGTTCTTCCGAACGCAGCGAGGAACCCCCGCATCTCGCACTTAGCCACGGAGCGAAGCGACGTACATCCAGCCCACACCAGAACAACCAACCCCAGGGTGCCCCATCCATGGCGCAGTTCCATCGCGACATGGGTGGGACGTAAGACCCACACCAGCCACTCTCAAACAGAGACCCACTCTCAAAGCAGCCGCACCTGCTCCATCACACGCTCCGCCACCGGCACCGCCAGCTCTGTCTCGATCGAAGCTTCAACAGACACTACGGCCCCGTTCACAAACACCACACTCCGTCCCGGACTCGCCGCCACCCGCTCCCCCGGCACCACGATCCCCACCAGGTTCATCGGATCTGCTCCTGCCACGGTTACAGATACCTGCCCTTCCAGCTTCCGCGCCGCTCGCAGCGAGTCAACCGCCTCCGGCAACGCAAACTGCTCGCCCGAAACCCCCGACACGAACCGCCCGCCGCGCACCTCGCCCCGTCCCTCCAGCCGGCGAAGCATGTGCGCCAGATCCCGCCACTTCGGCGCATTCGACTCCCGCGTGAGCAGATCGCGAAAGACCACGCCATACCGCAGCAGCAGCTGCCGAGCGCTTGACTCGAGCGCCGTCTCCCGCAGCCGCGCCTTCGCGATCGGATCATGCGGCGTCAGCTCCGCCGCATCCGCGCACAGCAGCGACCACCGCCCCGCCGTCATCCTTGCCGCCGCCCTCCGCCGCGTGCTCGTCGGCGCCGCCTCCGTCGTGGCACTCTTTCGCCGCGGATCCATCAGCGCCCGAAGCTGGTCAAATCCATCCGCCGCCGCCAACCCCGCCGTCGCCAGCTCCCAGAGCGCATGCTGCACCTGCTGCTTCGTGAATTGAAGCACGCGTTGCAGATCCGCCGCAAAGCTCGCGCCGCGTTCCACCAGCACCTGCCGGACCTTCAATCCCTCCGCGCTGAGAGCGCGGAGTAGGTTCCGCTCGTCCACGCACTGCTCCGCCAACGCCACCGGCAGCCAGTCCGCCGTGTCGCGCAGATAGAACGTAATCGGCGCCGCGTTCGTCGGAATCACCCGCCGCGGCGCCACGCCCTCGCCGACCGACCACGCTGAATGCGGCGAGATCCGACCCCATCCCACCGCGCCCGATAAACACAAGGCGTCGAGCCATCGCGGATCGTAGTTCGCCACCCGCGCCGGCAGCAGCGTTCGCTCCCACTCCACCGCGGGCGCCTCGAAACCCTCCATCTGCGAGATCGCCTCAAGCACACCCTCTTCGCCCGCTAACTGCGTCCCCGGCGCCAGGTGCTGCCACCCCAGCGCCCATCGCATATAGACCGCCGGCGAGACCGCCTCGACTCCCTTGCGCAGCGTGCTCAGCGTCAGCCGGTGAATCCGCTGCAGCAGCCGCCGGTCACACCACTCCATCGCAAAGTCACGTGCCGCCGAATCGCCTTCCGTCGCATCCGGCGCCGGCATCTCAAACACTCCGCGCATCACCAGCCCCTGCATCTCGCCAGCCAGCATCGCCGCAAAGATCATCGCCGACGACAACCGCAGCATCGCCCCCAGAGCCTCCGACGTCACCGGCCCCAGCACCTGCAGCCATCCCTGCACCAGCGCAGCCATTGCCGCCTCCCGCGTCATCGCCGGCCCTGCAATCTCCTGGTTGTCATGCTGAGGCGCAGCCGAAGAACCTGCTTCTCTCTTCTCTCGTTTGTCATTCTGAGGCGTAGCCGAAGAACCCGCTTCTCTACCGGGAACGCTCAGGCTCGCCCCCGTCGTGCTCTCCCGTTGCTGCGGCGCCTCAGAAGCTCCCCACAGCACCCGGGCATGCCCTACCCGCTCCGTCGCCACCCAGCACGGAGCTCCTCCAAGATCCACACAACTCACCCGCCCACCCCGCACCAGCCGCTCGTAGAACACCGGCCAGTGCCGCGCCTCCGCCCGATCCGCAAACCCCAGCGGCATCGCAATCAGGCTCAGCAGCAGATCATGCAGCTCATGCTCGTCCCGCACATCCGGCCAGCACTGCGCACGCACCGTCGCAATCGCCGCCGCGTCCAGCCGCCCCGCATCCTCCGCCACGCCCGCCGGCAGACTGCGCCGCAGCGTCACCGCCCGCGCCCGCCGCTCCTCCGCTCCCGCCTCATCGAGAAATGCATACGGCATGGCGTTGATCAGCTCATGCGCAAACTGCGACGGCACGGGTGTGTCTACGGCTAAACATCGGATCGCGCCCGAGGCAATCCCCCGCAACAGCTCATTCAATCCATCGATGTCCATCGCCTCACTCAGCGTGTCGCGCATCACCTCCCGCACCAGCGGATGATCTGGAATCTGGATGTCTCCCTCAATCGTCTCAAAGCAAGCCGCCGCCTGCGGAAACACATTCGCCAGCAGATCGTCCGAGCGCGTCCGCTGGATCTGCGGCGCAACCCGCTTGCCCTTCTGCATTCGCAGCAGCTGCAAACTCCGCCCCGCCGCCCATCGCCACCGATTTTTGAACAGCGGCGATGGAATCGCCGCCTGCTCCAGCAGCTCGCGCGCCGTGTGCTCGCTCAGGAACTGAAACACGTCGCTCAGCGGAAAACTATGCTGCTCCGCCAATGAAATGTTGATACCGTTGTCCGTCGCCGCCGCCTGCAGCTCGAAGTTAAACCCTCGGCAGAACCGCTTGCGCAACGCCAGCCCCCAGGCCTTGTTCAGCCGCCCGCCAAACGGCGCATGCAGAATCAGCTGCTGCCCACCACCTTCATCAAAGAACCGTTCCGCAATAATCGTCGTGGTCGACGGCACCGCCCCGAGCACCGCCCGCCCCGCAACGATGTAGCTGATCAGCTGAAACGCCCCCGAGGCACACACCCCACACTCCGCCATGAGCCACTTCGTCGTTTCCACCACCTCCGGATGCATCGGCGAACACGACCTTGGCGAAACCTCACTCGTCCTCGACGAAATCGCCTCCCGCAGCCCTCCAACCCCCACCGAAAGTACCCCCGTCCGCTGCGGCGCTTCGCCCTCCCAGAACGGAATCGACGGCGGCGCGCCATGCGCATCTTCCACAAACACCTTGCCCGCCGGCTCGATCCGCAGAATGCGCCAGCTCGTCGTCCCCAAAAGCACCACATCCCCAGGCGAGCTATCTACCGCAAAATGTTCGTCCAGCGTCGCAATTTGTACCCCATCCGGTTGCAAGATCACCGAGAACAGACTTGTGTCCGGAATCGCGCCACCATTCGCGATCGCAATCATCCGCGCCCCGCGCCGCCCATGCACCGCCCCACCCACCCGGTCCCGCATCACATACGCCCCAAACCTCCCGCGCGTCGAAGCGATCCCGTCATGCAGCAGACACAGCACCTCCTCAAACGCCTCCCGCGTCATCGCTCGGTACGGATGTGCCCGCCGCAGCACCTGGTACAGACTCTCCTCATCCCAGCTCTCCGCTCCGCACATCGCCGCCACCTGCTGCATCAGCACATCAATCGGCGCCTCTGGAATCGCCAGCTGATCGAGCACCCCCGCCCGCATCGCCTGCACCAGCGCGGCCTGCTCCATCAGGTCATCGCGCGTCGTGGCGAACAGCCGCCCCTTCGGCACCGCGCCCCGCCAATGTCCCGCGCGCCCCACACGCTGCATCGCCACACCGATGTTCCGTGTCGTCGCAATCTGGCACACCAGATCGATCGACCCAATGTCGATACCCAGCTCGAGCGATCCAGTGGCAATCAGAATCTTGATCTCGCCCGCCTTTAACTTCTGCTCTGCCTCCAGCCGCAGCGATCGCGATAGCGACCCATGATGCGCCCCCACATGCTCCGGCCCCAGCCGCTCCGCCAGCTCAAAGCTGATCTTCTCCACCAGCCGCCGCGTATTCACAAACACCAGCGTCGATCGATGCGCCTCCGTCATCGCCGCCAGCTTGTCGAAGATCTCCGTCCACATGCTCGTCGCCGTCAACGACCCAAGCTCTTCGCTCGGCACCTCGATCGCGAGATCAAGCGTCCTTCGCTGTCCCACCTGCACAATCTCCGCCGCCGGCCGCCGTGCGCCGGCTCCAGTCAAAAACTCCGCCACCAGCGAGATCGGGTTCTGCGTCGCCGAAAGTCCGATCCGCTGCGGCGCTGTGCTCAGTCCGGTCAGACACGTACCAGGTGAGAGCGGATTCTCGCCACACACCAACGCCTCCAGTCGCTCCAGCGAGAGTGCCAGGTGAGTCCCGCGTTTGTTCCCCGCCACCGCATGAATCTCATCCACAATCACGGTTCGCACCCGTCGCAGATTCTCGCGAGGCTTTGCCGCCGTCAGCAGGATGTAGAGGCTCTCCGGCGTCGTCACCAGAATGTGCGGCGGATGCCGCAGCATCGCCGCACGCTCCTTCTGCAGCGTGTCCCCGGTTCGCACGGCCGTGCGAATCTCCGCAGAAAGATACCCGCGCTCGAGCGCCAGCTGTTGTATCTCGCGCAGTGGCTCTTCGAGGTTCTTCTGGACGTCGTTCGACAGCGCCTTCAGCGGCGACACATACACCACCTGCGTGCAGGGCATCAGACATCCATCGATGGCCTGCCGCAGCAGCGAGTCGATCGCGACCAGAAACGCGGCCAGCGTCTTCCCCGAACCCGTCGGCGCGGAGATCAGCGTCGCGCATCCCGCCACAATCTTGGGCCAACCCGCCTCCTGCGGCTCCGTCGGCGATCCGAACTTGCGCAGAAACCACTCCGCCGTGACCGGATGAGCCCATGCCAGCGATGCGGGAACTTCGGGTTGGATCGAGGAGCAGGCCATGCGACATTCTAGCGCGCAGCTTCGTGTTCCCTTCGCCTGGAGAGAAGCTTCCGTGTGCTTGCCTAGGAGCTTCCCCCCGAGCGTCTGCCCGTGAGGTTCGGCACCACGCTGCTCTTCGGACCGCTGATCGTGCCCGTCACTCGCACCGCATTCGCCTGCTCCGGCGATGGCGCGAGATTCGCGAACAGATCCATCTGGTGCCCGGAGAGAAAGCGCAGCTCGATCCATCGGAACAGGTAGTCCATGATCGAGAGCGCATACGGAATCTGATCATTCGCCGTCGCGCCGGAAGGCTCGAAGCGCATCTCGGCAAACTGCTCGGCCAGCGCGCGTACCGGAACTCCGTGTTGCAGCGCCAGCGAGACTGCCGTCGCAAAGGAGTCCAACAACCCCGAGACCGCCGAGCCTTCCTTGGTCATCCGCAGAAAGATCTCGCCCGGACTGCCGTTCGGATACAGCCCAACCGTAACGTATCCCTCATGTCCAGCGACCATGAACGCGTGCGTCACAGAGGCCCGCTCCGCTGGCAGCCGATGCCGCATCGATCGCGGTGGCTCCTGCGCATCATGCGTCTCGCCATTCTCCCTCGCCCGTGCCTGAATCACCTTGAGCTGCTCCTCGAGCTCCGAGATCCGGTGCAGCTGCGTCTCAACCAGCGTCGCGTGACCGCGCGCCACCGCCGCCCTCTCCGCCTCCGCCAGCGTCATTCCTTCAAGCGACGCTCCCGCCGTACCCGTCTCAACCCGCGTAGCAGAAACCTCAACGACAGCTTCGGGTAGATGCGGCTCAGTGGAAGACGCCGTATCGGTGCCAGTCTGTCTCGCGGGACGTGCCGGTGCGTCTGCGGTTGACTCTTCCACTCTGCCCTCGGATTGCACTGTCTCTACCTTCACACCTTCGTTGTCCACCGGACCGAACGCCCCCGTCCCGCGCTCTCGTTGCAACAGAGAGATTCCCGGCAATCCACTCCTCCATGCCAGCAAAATAACTTCGGCTAACTGCGCCGCCGATGTATCCAGTGGCAGATCGAAAGAACAGGGTAGTGGCAGATCCGCAAAGGGCTGACACGCCGTCAGCAGACGGACTTGCGTCGTAGCCGTCTCGATCGCGAGCTCCGACGTCGCGAGATCTGCCTCGCTAGAGTCTTGGCTGCCGACACCGTCTCCAGCTCTCCACCGTCCGGTAACACCGCACTGGCGCAGCCCAAACCGCTCCGCCTCCATCAGCGCTCCGTCCCACACCTCCCGCGCGCAGGCAAGCAGCTCGGGCAGCTGTCGCACCAGTGCGGAGGTTGGCTGTTGTTCACCAGCAGCACCTGCCGCGTCAGCGCGGATGGGAATCACGCCACCCGTCCCTGCATTCTGACGTTCTGGCGCACCAAGGCGATGTGCCTCCGCACGTTGCGCGCGAAGCCGCGACAGCAGGCGCTCCGGATGCGCGCGGAACGCCGGGCAGGCGCCACCCCCTGCCTGCGTTGCGTTCTGCTCCAGCGCATCGTCCACTCGCCGGCTTCGCTCGGAAGCGACCGCCGCTCGGATCGCCGGACAGGTCTCCGCAATCCGTGCCGACTGCCACAAACCTTCTCCGCTCAGAACGGCGGCAACACCCGCTGCGATCACCGCAGCAGCCTCGGAGTCGAGCGCTACGTCCGCACCGTCCAGAACGTCCTTCAGATGGACGGCGCCGATCGCGAGCCGGCGCTCGTTGTGCGCGAGAACCGCCAAACGCTCCTCGGGATAGATCCTGCCATCCACTCCCATCTCAAGCGCGGTGACCAGCAGAGCCGCGGCGCGTCGCAGTGCGGGCAGATCGAGCAGCTTGTCCGCCGTGAAGAAAGCGAGCAGGTCCAGCTCCGCCACGCCGGCGGCCACCATGCTGGCTGCTTCAGGCTCCGCCTCTTCCGCCAGCGGCGGTGCCATGCGCCGCGCCGTCGCAGCAAACAGCAGATCGAGCGTGCCGCGTTCGAGCACAGCCGCCGCAATGCACTCCAGCAACTCACTCGCGGGGGACCGCGCCGCCTGCTGGTCCAGCTCCTCAGGCTCCATCGCTGTCGTCGAGGAGACATCTCCGTCCGCCTCCGCTGCCCGCATCAACTCGTCCGTAATCGCAAGCAGACGCGAACCCTCCATCTCACGGCCGGCCAGGAGCGCTTCGAGATCAGGATCATCAAGCGTCATCCCTCGCTGCGCCAGCCCAGCGGCACCGTGCCCGGTGGTGCCATCCGCCTTCGTCTCCCTCACACACGCGCCGCGCGCCGCATCCCATCGCCACGCCTCGCGGGAGCTTCCCGGCGTCCGCGTCAGCAAGATGGGAGCCCGCATCACAGCTCGACGCGAAAGCAACAGAGCGCCCACCTCCTCCGCGAAGATCTCCGCATCCTCCGGTCGTGCGAAGTATCCTCCACGAAGCGCCGCTCCGCGCAGCTCGGTGAGCAGTCGCTCCATCTCAACGCGAACACTCTGCGGCTTGCGTGCCGTCTCCGTGCCCGCACCGGCAACACCTCGCGCCCGCAGAAACTCGAGCGCCGCCTCGTTCGACCACTGCGCCGGCACCTCAACCTCCGGCAGATTCCTCGCCAGCACGCGCCTCTCCCATCGCACCGCGTCGAGAACTTCAATCCCAGCCTGAGAAAACATGCGCGAAAAAGCGAGGCCGGGCACTCGCCGAGACTCCCGCGCGGGTTGCAGGCGGTGGGAGTTATACGTTGTCGACATAAGCGTTCTTGTCCTCGTGCGGCACAGTCCAGAGACTCGCTTCGAACTCCCCTGAAGGCAGGTCGCTCCTTGAGCATTCGCTGAATTCGGTCTGGTGGATGATCGGCTTGTGGCGAGACTAGAGCGCCTTCCCCATAGCGTCAAGCCGATCCTTGTCGATGGCAAAACCAAAGATCAGATCGTCGCAACGTGTCTCCTCGCACGGACCTTGCACCGCGCTCCGCCTCCAGCGCGCATCCTCCAACAGCATCGCAATCGCAGCGCCTGCCATCAGAGATTGCAGCGTCCGCACACGGCGTGCATCGGCACACCACGACGATCTGCATCACGCGAAAAAAAGCTCACGCAACACACGTTTTTTCTTGACACTGAAATGACGCGAATCTATACCTTCGTTAGCTGTGAGGGAACATCTCACAGTGTCGTGTCAAGTCGCTAGGGAGAATAGACAACGACGCTGACAGCAAGCAAAGTCACACCAGCAAACTAGCCGCTACAGGATGTAAAGATCGCGGCGAGGCTGGAAGGCAAAAAGGCAACGGAACGAGGGAACGCGAAAGCGTTCCCTCGTCTGCGTTCGGAGCCCTCATCGCTAACACACGCGCGCTCTGCGATCATCAGAGACAGCTATGAAGCGTCCTGACGTCTGCATCGCCGGAGCCGGCATCATCGGCCTTACGCTCGCGCTCGCACTCGATCGCCGCGGAGTCTCCGTTCTGGTTCTCACCGCTGGCGAGGCATTGGCGGAGGCCTCCACCGCCGCCGCGGGCATGCTCGCCGTCGACGATCCCGACAATCCCCCGGAGCTTCTCGCCCTTGCCCGTTTCAGCCGAAGCCTCTACCCCGCCCTGCTCGCATCCCTCAAGGTCACAGCCGCGCAGACAGTCCACTTCCAGACACATCGCACCCTGCAGGCAGTCGCGTCGCCCGCGCCCTCATCACCATCGGCTTCGCTGCGCACCTTTCTCCCCAGTGCCGCACAGCAGGATCTCTCCTTCGTGTCTCTTGAGGAAGAGAGCTTGGATCCACGCGAGCTCGCGCCCGCTCTGCTCGCCGCCGTCCATGCCTCCCAAGCGGAGCTGAGGACAGAGACCCCCGTGCTCTCGGCAGAAGAGACGTCAACCTCCGTAGAGGTTCACGGGGCGAGCGGCAACATCCACGCCAGCTGCTTCGTCGATTGCACCGGCGCCTGGTCGCTCTCCTCACGCCGTGTTCCCTCACTGCGAGTCACACCGCGCAAAGGCCAGATGCTCACCGTTCCAACTCCGGCCTCACTGGCCGAAGGCATCGTCCTCCGCTCACCGGAGATCTACCTCGTCCCTCGCCTGCACGGTCCAAACGCCGGCCAGACGCTCATCGGTGCGACCGTAGAAGACGTCGGCTTCGATCGATCACTCGATCCACGGCAACTCGCCCATCTGCTCGCTCGCGCCGCCGCACTGCTGCCGGAGCTCCTCGGAACTCCGATCCTCAACAGCTGGTCCGGCCTTCGCCCAGCCACCGAGGATCATCTTCCAGCTCTCGGCAGGCTGCCTGCTTCGGATCGCCTCTTCATCGCCTCCGGGCACTACCGCAACGGCATCCTCCTTGCGCCCGGAACCGCGGAGCTCCTCGCGCAGACAATCACCGGCGAGACTCCCTCGCTCGCACTGGACGCCTTCTCCGCAAGTCGCTTCCTCACCTGAGCCGCCGCTCACCATCCGGCTTCGATCTGCAACGGAGAGCGCCGAAGCCCTCCAGACAGCAAATCCGATATTCGCGCATCCCGTGTGACAACCGTTTCTTCGCTGCGCTATAACGCTAGTGTCGGCTCGCCGTCAGAGTTCTACCAGGGGGACAGATTCGTATGGCCACAGTCGCTGCACCGAAAGGTCTCGAAGGCATTGTCGCCACCAGCTCCTCCATCTGCTATATCGATGGCGACGCGGGCGTTCTCTCCTATCGCGGAATCGACATTCATGAGCTGGCCGAACACTCCACCTTCGAAGAGACCACCTATCTCCTCTGGTTTGGCAAGCTGCCCACCGCCGACGAACTGACGGCCTTCTCCGCCGATCTCGCGAAGAGCCGAGCCCTCGACGGCAAGATCATCGACCTCCTGCGCAGCGTGCCCACCTCCGCATCTCCCATGCAGGTCCTGCGCACCGCCGTCTCGTTGCTCTCGATCTACGACGCGGATGAAGCAGAGGTGACGCACGACGCCAACGTTCGCAAGGCGCTTCGCCTCACGTCGCAGATCAGCATGATCGTCGCCCTCTTCGATCGCATCCGCAAAAACCGGAGCCTCATCGAGGCCGACATGAGCCTCTCGCATGCCGCCAACTTCCTCTGGATGCTCAACGGCGAGAAGCCCTCCGATACCGCCACCCGCGCCTTTGACGTCGCCCTCATCCTCCACGCCGACCACGAGCTGAACGCCAGCACCTTCGCCGCGCGCGTCATCGCCGCCACACTCGCGGACATGCACTCCGCTATCACCGGCGCCATTGGCGCGCTCAAGGGCCCACTCCACGGCGGCGCCAACGAGGCCACCATGCGTCTGCTCTACGCCATCGACGCCGCCGGCGCGGACCCGGTCGAGCACGTTCGCGGCATGTTCGCGGAGAAGAAGAAAATCTCCGGCTTCGGCCATCGCGTCTACCACACCGAAGATCCGCGAGCCACGCACCTGCGTCGCATGTCCGAGGATCTCGGCCGCTCCGCCGGATCCACCAAGTGGTTCGACATGTCGCAGAAGATCGAAGCCTTCGTCAAGCAGGAAAAGAAGCTCAACGCCAACGTCGACTTCTACTCCGCCTCCACCTACACCACGCTCGGCATCGACATCGATCTCTTCACGCCCATCTTCGCCATCAGCCGCATCTCCGGCTGGGCCGCTCATGTCATCGAACAGCACGACGACAATCGCCTCATCCGGCCACGCGCGGACTACATCGGCCCGGCCTACCCCTCACCTTACATCCCCATCGCACAACGCTAACGTCTGCCAGCCCAAATACAAGAGGCTCCGCAATCTCGCGGAGCCTCTTCTCGCCATCGGCTTCCGCTACTTACGGCTCGCCGGCGGAATGATCCCGTTCATCCTCAGGTACTCCACCAGCTGCCCATAGTGGTCGAAGCCATGCGCCACCAGCCCACCCGCGACACTTGCGCGGGTCTCGTCCCCACGAACACTCTCGAACGCATTCTCAGCCGTCAAGGTCCCCACAGCCTTGTGCGCAAAGGCAAACGATCCCGCCAGCGCCGCCACAATCTCATCCTTCGTCTTCAGCGTTCCGATGGCCTTCACATCCACCGACGGCTTCATCCCGCTCACCGCCGCGGCATAGGAGTAGTTCGCCTGCGCCACATGCTTCACCATGTCGCCAAAACTCTTGACCGTCTTGAAGTCTGTGCCTGAGCCATTCCGGAAGAAGTCGGCCGTCGGCACAAAGCTGTACTTCTCTGCCGGCATCGCCTTCGCCACACCCATCATCTCGCTCTCAAACCCCGACAGACCCACGTCAAAGCTCTTCGCTGGCGAGACCATCGTATGCGGTGTCTGCGCCTCCATCACACTCGAAGCCATCAGCAGCAGCCCGGCCATCAAAATCAAACTCTTCATCCCATCCTCCTTGGAGTTGCGCATCGCGCTTCGGCAGCGATCGAACCAACGATGAGCCTAACAGAGCTCTCGCCTCCTTCGTCCCTCGCCCGCCGTCAAGCTCTAAACTGAAGATGTGCCTGCTCTCTACATGGACGCGAACGCCACCACCCCGCTGCTGCCCGAGGTCGTCGAGGCCATGGCTCCGTTCTGGACAGAGCACTTCGCGAACCCAAGCTCCGTTCATCAGCCCGGCCAGCGCGCCCGCGCCGCCGTCGAGCATGCCCGTGACCAGGTCGCGGCCTTGCTTGGCTGCCGCCCGGCTGAGATCATCTTCACCTCCGGCGGCACCGAGTCCGACAACCTTGCGCTCTTCGGCGTCATGGAGTCGCCCGCGGCAGCAGCCACCGGCAGGCCCCACCTCATCACCTCAGCCATCGAGCACGACGCCGTTCTCCGCGCCGCGGAGGCTCTCGCAAAGCGCGGCCGCATCGACGTCACCATCCTCCCCTGCACCGCCTCCGGCCGCATCGATCCTGCCACCCTCCAGGCAGCGCTCACCCCACAGACCCGCCTCGTCAGCATCATGTCGGCGAACAACGAAACCGGCGTCCTTCAGCCGGTGCGGGAGCTGGCAGATCTGGCCCACGCCGCCGGGGCACTCTTCCACACCGATGCGGTTCAGTCAGCCGGAAAGCTTCCTCTTGCCGTCGATGATCTCGGCTGCGATCTGCTCACGATCTCCGGTCATAAACTCTACGGCCCGAAAGGAACAGGCGCGCTCTTCGTCCGTCGCAAAACCCTGCTCGCCCCCCTGCACTTCGGCGGTCCGCAGGAGCGCCAGCGCCGGGCCGGCACAGAGAACGTCGCCTCGCTGGTTGGCCTCGGCCACGCCGCCGAGTCCGCGCACATCTGGCTCGCCACTGAAGGCCCCAGCCAACTCGCGAATCTACGCGATCGCCTCGAGCAAGCGATTCTCCCCGGCGTCCCCGGCAGCGGTGTCAACGGCGCCGGCGAACCACGCTCCCCCAACACCACCAACCTCTTCTTCGACGGCATCGTCGCCGAAGATCTGATGATCGCGCTGGACCTGCAAGGCCTCGCCGTCAGCGCCGGCTCCGCCTGTCAGTCCGGCGCCCTCGAGCCCTCACACGTTCTCCGGGCCATGAGTCTCTCCGAAGCTCGCGCCCGGAGCACCATTCGCGTCTCCCTCACCCGACTCGCGACCCGGGAAGACGTCGACCACGCTGTCGACTTGATCGTCACAACGGTAAAGCGCCTTCGCGGTCTAGGCCTGCGGATCTAGAGGTACCAGGGAATGTTAACCACTACGATCCGCTGATTTCCGCGAACGAGCAGCAAAAACTTCAGCAGTTGTACGCGCTGATTATGGAGAGCGTTCTCCCACCAGCGTTGAACGACCAGCTCGGGCACAATCACCGCGATCTTTCGTCCCGGATGCGAGGCCTCGACCTTCAGGATGTAATCCATCAGGGGTGAGATAACAAAGCGAAAGCTCGACGGAATCGTCACCAGCTCGGGCACGATAAAATTCGTTGCGCGCATCGGCGCGGCCACCATCTCTTCCCAGATATGTTCCAGCCCCTCGTCAGCCATCTCGGCATCATCGGAGTGGACGTGCACCACCTTGATCTCTTTCGAGATCACAAGGCCAAAGCGCATCGCCTTCTCTGTGAGCTTGTCCCATCGCGCCATGGGAATGACGACGATCGGCTGTTCGAGACCCGTCGTGCGGAGTGGCGTGCGGTCGGCGGTCTCCAGGTTCACCCGTGTGTAGTGACGCTTGACCGCCATCATCACCCAGATCAAGCCCGGCACCAGAAGAGCCGTGACCCAGGCCCCTGAGACAAATTTGGTGACGAGCACGACCACGAGCGTGATGCCGGTCGCAACAGCGCCGATCCCGTTGACCACCATCTTCAGCACGCGGCCACGCTCGTCCTTCGCCTTCATCCAGTGCACGACCATGCCGGCCTGGCTCAGCGTAAACGCCAGAAAGGCGCCGATGGCATAGAGCGGAATCAGCCGGTCGGTTACGCCGCGAAACAGAATCAGAATGACCGCGGTAAACCCCGTCAGGGCATAAATTCCGTGCGAGAACAAAAGTCGGCGCCCGCGAATCGTGAACACATGCGGCAGGTAGTCGTGAATGGCAATCGCTCGCGCCATCCGCGGAAATCCCGCAAACGCTGTATTCGCGCTGAAAGCCAGCGCCGCCAGAACGCTCCCCATCGTCAGGTAGTAAAACCACCCGCGTCCGAATACCGCGGCAACAATAATGCTCAGGACGCTTTGAAAGTTGTGCGCCTCCGGATCCATCGCCGTGACGTGATACTGGGTAGCGAGATAGGAGAACCCGTACAACAGCACAATCAGAACGAAGATGATCACGGTAAGCGTCAGGTTCGCTCGCTTCGCCCGGGGCTCCCGAAAGGCCGTCACTCCATTCGAGACAGCTTCGACTCCGGTCATCGCCGCGCATCCACTTGCAAAGGCTCGCAGCAACAGCCACGTCGTTGCCACCTGCATCGTTACTGGCAGCGCCACAGGTGGTGACGCCAGCGCTACCGGATGCCCTCCGCTGATCCAGACCTTGTAGATACCCCATCCGATCGTCGCCAGCAACGTCGCCACAAACAGCAGGGTGGGGATCAAGAAGGCAACGCCGGATTCCTTGACTCCTCGCATGTTGACGAGGGCGATCAGCGCGAGAATTAAGAGGCAAAGTCCCAGACGATGGTGATGAAGACTTGGTACAGCGCTCAACAGCGCCGTGACACCGGCTGAAACGCCCACGGCAGCCGTCAAAATATAGTCGATCATCAACGCAGCCGCCGCCAGCAGTCCTGCGCCGTTGCCCAGGTTTTCACTGGCGACGGTATAGCTGCCGCCGCCATTCGGGTAGGCGACAATCGTCTGCCGATAGCTGAAATACACAATCACAAGAAGGATCAGGATGGCTGTGAAGATCGGCATCAGGTAGCCGGTCACGCCCGCGACACCCAACGGGATCAGCAGCGTCATCGCCGCCTCCGGCCCGTAAGCGGCGCTGGTCAGCCCATCCAGCCCGAAGATCGGTATGCCGGAAGCGACACCAATGTGCTCGGAATGTTCTTCGCTCGTCGAAAGCGGCTTGCCAATAACAACATCGGTGAGAGACATACGAGTGTGATGTTACTTGCTCGGATAGGTGGACAGGCAATTTGTCAGAAAACATGAAAACGACACAACCGTATACTTCAGTGGAAAAGGTTGATCCCACCCCATCAGGAGACGTATGCCCGTTAATTCCCTCTTTGACGTCCCGCTCAAGACCATCTCCGGCGAAGACACCTCGCTTGCCTCCTTTCGCGGCAAGGTTCTTCTCATCGTCAACGTCGCCTCCAAGTGCGGCTTGACCGGTCAGTACGAGGGTCTCGAGAAGCTCTACAACACCTACAAACACTGCGGCTTCGCCGTTCTCGGCTTCCCGGCCAACGACTTCGCCGGCCAGGAGCCAGGCTCCAACCAGGAGATCCAGAAGTTCTGCACCTCCACCTACGGCGCCTCCTTCCCCATGTTCGAGAAGATCACTGCCACCGGCGCGGAGAAGCACGAGCTCTACAAGTTCCTCACCGCCACCCAGCCCGTCGCGCAGATCAACGATCCCGGCTTCCGCGCCAACCTCGACGGCTTTCTCTCGAAGAACGGCGGCCAGAAGACTAACCCCCTCCCGGATCTGCTCTGGAACTTTGAAAAGTTCCTCATCGATCGCCATGGCCGCGTCGTCGCACGCTTCGCCCCGGACATGCTGCCGGATGATCCCCGCGTCATTCGTGCCATCGAAGCCGCACTGCCTCCACTCGAAGGCGACGCTCCCTCGCACAGCTAACGCAGGGACTCCCACGAAGTCTGCTCACTCTGTCAGCAACGTCTCCGCTCATCCTCGCCGCGGAATTCCAGCAACATCCAGCTACAAGAGAGGTCTTCCCTGCCATGGCTTCCTGCGTTCGCAGCCGTCTGCTCTTCGCCTCCGTCCTCTTCGGCGCGGTCGCCGCCACCTCGTCCTTCGCGCAAAAATCGGCCCCCATCCAGATCGTCGCCGATCTCTCGGACGCACCCCGCAAGCTCTACCACGCCGAGGTCGATCTACCCGTAAGACCCGGCCCCCTCACCCTCACCACACCCAAGTGGATCCCCGGCAATCACCGCCCCACCGGCCCCGTGGACGACATCACCGGCGTCGTCTTCACCGCCGACGGTAAGCCGATCCCCTGGCGCCGCGACGACGTCGATCTCTACCAGTTCCACCTCACCATTCCCAAAGGCGTCACCACCCTGCACGCCCACCTCGACTGCATCGTGACCGCCCGCGTCTCCGCGAAGATGGCCGTCCTCGAGTGGGAGAAACTTCTCCTCTACCCCGCCAACACGCCGGTCAAAGACATCCCCATCCAGCCCTCCGTCACCGTGCCCAGGAGCTGGGGCATCGGCACCGCGCTCACGCCGATCAGCACCTACGATCCGCAGCATCCCACCGGCGGCACCACCCATTACGCCGCCACCACCGTCGAGCAGCTTGAAGACTCCCCCGTCATCACCGGCGAGTACTTCCACGAGTTCCCCCTCGCCCCCGAGATCAAGCCCGCCCACTTTATCGACGTCGTCTCCGACGCTCCCACCGACTCCAACCTCCGCCCCTCCGTGCTCGCCGAGATCGCCAACCTCGTCCGCGAAGCCGACGCCCTCTACGCCTCGCACCACTACAACCAGTACCACTTCCTGCTCACCCTCTCTGACGTCGCCGGCGGCGAAGGCCTCGAGCACGGCCAGTCCTCTGACAACGGCATCGGCGAAAAAGGCTTCTCGGACGCCAAGCATCAGCTCGCCGAGTCCGACCTCCTCTCGCACGAGTTCACCCACTCCTGGAATGGCAAGTACCGCCGCCCGTTCAACCTCTATCAGACCGACTTTGAGAAGGCTCAGCAGGGCTCACTCCTCTGGGTCTATGAAGGCATGACCGAGTACCTCGGCAACGTGCTCGCCGCCCGTTCCGGTCTCAAGACCCACGCCGAGTACCGCGACGTCCTCGCGCTCAACGCTGCCGAGATGGACTACACCCCCGGCCGTGAGTGGCGTCCCACCGAAGACACCGCCATCGCCGCCAGCATCCTTCGCGACGGCAGCCCCGCCTGGTCCAACTGGAAACGCGGCCAGGACTACTACCTCGAAGGGGAGCTCTTCTGGCTCGACGCCGACACCCTCATCCGCGGGAAAACCAGCAACGCCAAGTCTCTTAACGACTTCGAAAAGATCTTCCTCGGCAAGGGCGGCAACACCGGTCCACTCATCGTCCCCTACACCCGCGAAGAGCTCGTCGCCGACCTCAACCAGGTCCTGCCCTACGACTGGGCGGCCTTCATGCATCAGCGCATCGACACCCTCAACCCGCGCGCCGATCTCGCCGGCATCGAGCAGGGCGGCTACAAGCTCGTCTACACCGACAAGCCCTCCGCCGCCGAGAAGACCATCTCCGAGAACAGCCGTCGCTCCGGCCGCCTTAACGTCTGGTACTCCCTCGGCCTGCGCGTCTCGCCCGAAGGCGTCATCTCCGACGTCCTCTGGAACTCACCCGCCGATAAAGCCAGGCTCGCCCCCGGCATGAAGCTCGTCGGCGTCAACGGCAACGTCTACTCGAACGACACCCTCAAGGAAGCTGTGATCGCGGCCAAGGGCGCGACCGAGCCCATCCACCTCATCATCCAGTCCGACACCTTCCTCAGCACCGCAAACCTCGACTACCACGACGGCATGCGCTACCCGCGGCTCCAACGCATCGACGGCACCCCCGCCCTCCTCGACGACATTATCAAGCCCCTCACCACGCCGCAGGTCGTTCCGGAAAAGAAGGACGACGACGACTAACCCCTTCCCGGCCACAGCAGCGCGGCGCGGTCCTCCAGGGCCGCGCCATTCTTTTTCCTCCGCACCCGCCAATCCCCTGTTGACCATCACCCCTCTCGGCATAAAATCAAGCTGCGCCACCATCCGAGGTCCCGCCCCCATGAAGCCATCCGCTACGTCCAGCAATCGCCGTAACTTCCTCAAGACGGGCGGCGCCATCGCAGCCGGCCTCCTCACCCCCGGCATGGCCTCGGCCAGCACTACCCCCGGCGCGCTTCCCGCCCTGCCCGTCAACCCGCGCACCGTCCACGCCATGCCGACCCGCAATCTCGGCAAGACCGGCTACAAGGTCGGCATCTTCTCGCTCGGCGGCCAGGCCTCCATTGAAAAGCCCAACAACTTCGACATCGCCGTCCCCATCATCGAGCGCGCCCTCGACCTCGGCGTCAACTACATCGACACCTCCTCCATCTACGGCGGCCCCGATCGCTGGAGCGAGCAGTACGTCGGCCGCGTCATGGCCACCCGCCGCAACGAGACCTTCCTCGCCACCAAGACCAAGGAGCGCACCCGCGAGGGCTCCCTCCGCATGATCGAAAAATCCCTCAAGCTGCTCAACACCGACCACGTCGATCTCTGGCAGCTGCACGACGTCGGCCTCCCCGAAGACGTCGACGCCATCTTCGCCAAGGGCGGCGCCATGGAAGCCCTCATCGAGATGCACGACCAGAAGGTCGTCCGCAACCTCGGCGTCACCGGCCACTACCGCCCCGAAGCCCTCATCGACACCGTCAATCGCTATCCCTTCGATTGCATCCTCATGGCCATGAACGCCGCCGACTCCCACATCCACTCCTTCACCGACAAGCTCCTTCCCCTCGTCGTCGAAAAGCAGATGGGAATCATCGGCATGAAGGTCCCCTCGCGCGGCCGCCTGCTCGCCTCCTGGACCCCGCCCTCGCTCGACGCCCAGCGCCACTCCTGGGAAGGCTCCGCCATCGCCAAGCGCTCCGGCGTCATGACCATGCGCGACGCCATGCACTTCACCCTCACCCACCCCGTCTCGACCGTCATCATCGGCGTCGACAACATCGCCCAGCTCGAGGAAAACGTCAAGATCGCCCACGCCTTCACCCCCCTCTCCCAAACCCAGATGGCCACCCTAAACGCCGCCGCCGAGCCCGTCGCCGAACAGTCCCTCTTCTTCCGCTTCACCGACCGCTCCAAAGGCTGACCTCATCGGCCGGATCTCGTTGCGACGTTGATTGATGGGCGATCGCGATCAGCAGAAAGAGAACACGGAGCAGGAAACGATGCGGTTCGTCAAAGCCTTCCTTATGGGCCTGGGTTGCCTCGCCCTTATTCGCTTATTGGTGATCGGGTTCTTCTTTTTTGAGAGCCAACGCTCCGTACAGCAGAACTTCGCACCTGCGGCTGGTGTTCAGGCCTCCTCTCAAAACGCAGGTGGTTTGCTCGTATCCGAAGCGCACGGCGACTCTTCTTTCCTTGTCCGGAATGCAAGTCCAGGCCACCCACGTGTGCGTCTCACCTCAGCTCAGAGCGGGATCGAATCCGAAGCCAGCTTCTCTCATGATGGCAAGCTCGTCACCTACTCCCTCGCCGCCTCGCCATCCTCGAAATCAACCATTTGGGTCGTAGGCGCCGACGGAAGCAATCCGCACCCTCTAACCAATGCGGATGAAGATGCGTTACACCCGGCCTTTTCACCGGATGACAAAGCCATTTTTTACGCCGTGTCGAGCTGGACTGGTCATCACTCCCCTATTGCGGCTCCACGCAGGCACGAGTGGAACGTCTACGTAAGAGCGCTCAACTCCGAACCAAGCACGTCTCCTCAGCAGATGACGAACGAGTCTTTCTACGAAGTCACTTCCCTTGATGTGGCATCGGATGGAGTTCGGCCGGGCAAAACCAAAATCCTTCTAAGCACCACGGCGTACCCGATCGGCGCCCTCTTTGAAGAGATCATCCCCGGTGCACCCGAAGGAAAAAAGATCTTCCAACCTCATGTGCCGGATGCACCGACCATCGTCGGTCCGTCGTTCGGAGAAGCGCGCTTCACAGATGGTGGCATGACGATCATCTTCCTCGCCGCAATTGAGCCACCTAAAGGAGGCAACTACGACTACAACGTCTATTCCATGAGCGACGTCACAGGAGGCGAGCTCAAACAGATCACCCATCTCAGCGGCATGACAACAGAACTCCACATCTTATCGCCGGACCAGGTCTCATTCGTAAATGCGGGAGCTGTTCACACAGCAACCGTCACACCAGCGGCGAAATAGAGTGGCCCGCCACCGAGCGCAACAAACGCCAACCACCAGGTACTAGCGAAGCTAGGCAGGCAGGGAGAGTCAGTGATACCTTCATGCCCGCCATGCCCCACGCCCATCACCGTCTCTGCCGCGTCGGCGCATAGAAGTCCGGCGGCTTGTTCGCGATCCATCGCAGAAAGCGCTGCACATCCTCCTGCGCCCGCAACTCCTCCATATCCGCCAACTCCCCGGCCAGCTCATGATTCGAAATCTGCGCATGGATCGCCCGGTGGCAGATCGGGTGCAACGGCACCGTCTCCGTCCCACCTTTGCTCTTCGGCACCCGGTGGTGCCACTCCACCCGCGCTCCCAGCGGCCGCCCACATAGCGCACACTTCAGCCCCTCTCGCGCCTCCGCCTGCGCCGTCCGTTCCGCCGCCTCGCGCAACCCCTTCTGCCGCTTAACCCGTCCCTGCATCCCGTCAATTTGGATGCCGCAGGCCCGCACCATCACCGAAAGTCACTTGAGCAGACGCACATCCCCCGCGCATCTCACACCCATGCCTGCCGTGCTCGATCTCATTCCCTTCACCACCCCCACCGACTCCATCGGCCCGCAGTTCCTCGCCTTCCTTCACTCCCTCCCCCACAGCCTCGCGACCCGCATCCACATCCTCACCGACTCCGACGCCGACGGCCTCCCCGCCGCCGCCATCCTCGTCCGCGCCCTCCGGCTCGCGGGTTACAACACTGTCAGCGCAGAAGTACGCCTCAAGACCGAGTCCGCCTGGACCCCCGCCGTGCTCGATCGCCTGCGCGCCCGCGACCCCGAAGCCCTGCTCATCCTCGATCTCGGCTCCCGCCCCGAGGAGCTACTGCCCGGCATCCCCACGCTCCTGCTCGACCACCACAAGCCCCTCGGCACCCCACCCGGCGCCACCCTTATCACCGCCTACCGCGAGACCGGCCCCGGTGAAGACGCCAAGAAGATTCCCACCACCGGCCTCATGGCCCATCGCTGTGCGGAGGCCCTCATCCCCGATCAGGCCGAGTCCCTGCTCTGGCTCGCCGCCATCTCGCTCCTCTCTGACCTCGGCGACAAGGCTCCCTTCCCGGAGCTCGCCGCAGCCAAGAAACTCTTCGGCGGCGGCGCCCTTCGCGATCTCACCTCCCTGCTCAACGCCCCCCGCCGCTCCGCCACCGGCGACGCCTCCGCCGCTCTCGCACTGCTCTTCCTCGCCAACTCCCCAAAGCAAGCCCTCAAAGATCCCGACCCCGCCCTATCCGATCTGCGCAATCAACTCCTGGCAGCCAAGGCCGAGGTCGGCGAAGCCCTCGCCCTCGCCCGCAAGCTCCCTCCGCGCTTTTCCACCGCGGTCCGTGAGGAGCTCGGCGCCGACCTCGTCGCCATCCGCATGGACACGCCCTGCCAGGTCCACCCGCTCGTCGCGCAGCAATGGCGCGCCCGCTTCCCCAGGTCCGTCATCTTCGGCGTCAACACCGGCTTCCGCCCCGGCTGGGTCCACTTCTCCGGCCGCGCCCCCGCCGGCGTTAACCTCATCGGCTTCCTCCACGCCTACCGCCCACCGGAGGCCGACAGTGCCTACGGCAGCGGCCACGACCAGGCCTCCGGCGGCGCCCTCCCCACCGAAGTCTGGAACCGCTTCGCCCAAAGCCTCGGCTTCGGCACCGAACTCCAGGTCACCCAGCCCTAACCCCATGCCCGACCCTCAGCCGAAGCACCTCCAGCCAGCCAAAGCACCCCCGTACCGTCAGCGAACCGAAGCTCCCCCCACCGTCATCTCGACCGAAGCCGTGCAGCCTCACCGCACGGCGTAGCGGAGAGATCCCTTCCGTCGAAAAGCCACACCACTCCCCACACCCCTGTCATCCTGAGCGCAGCGAAGGACCCGCTTCTCGCCCCACTAACCCCATCACCGCCAAGAAACCATGCCCACCATCGACCACTTCAAACACCTCACCGAGGTCACCCTCCCAGCGCTCGCCCGCGAGCACCGCTGGCCCATCCGACTTGACCACTGCTTCAAGCGCATCTGTCTCGACGCTGCCTTCAACGACGTCTGGTACAACCACCTTCCCCGGCCCGCCGAGCGGCACCTCGCGGGCGAACCGCTCGCTCGCGCCATCCTCTGCGCTGAATCCATCGTCGCCGAGGGCCTTCCCACCCTCACCCTCCGCAACGCAGAAAGCCTCCGCTTCCGCGGCAAACCCGCCCCGCCTAGCCGCGAACAACATCCGGTGGCGTACTCACCCTTCCCGTTTCGCTATGCTCAAAAGATCAGGTCCCAAGGTCCGGCAGACCGTCAACGATCGCCAGCCGTATACCCTCGGATCTTGATCTCTAAACGGGATCTCTGGTCCAGATCTAAGCGCAATGCGCTGAAGATTTTGCGCAACTTTGAACCTCGGGGGCGCGGAGCCTGCCCGGCCGTGCCGTCATCGCATCCAACGCTTCATGCCAGCCCCCACGAACGATCAGGAGCCCAAGCAGAACCCCGCCGCCCCGCGCAACCGCCGCGGCCGGCCGCCCGGGACGACGAAAGAGGACACCCCACCACTCGCCACCAGCCCGAAAGCCGCCGCGAAGTCCGCAAAGAAGAAGGGGAAGAAGAAAGCAACGAAGCAGCCCTCCGTCAAAGCCGTGGCTGAAGCCGATCTCGCCCGCCGCCTCGAAGACCCGCTCTTCCCCGCGCGCGCCCTCGAAGGCCTCGATCCACTCCACTTCCCGAAGGAGGCCATGCGCCTCGGCTTCGCGGTTAAGGTCATGGGCCAGCCCGGCCTCAAGTCCAACGACACCCGCCGCTGGCAGCAGAACCCGCACCTCCGCGTCTCACTCGGCTACCTCGCCGAGATCTTCGGCTATCTGCGCAAGCACCGCATCCACATGTACCGAATGGGCTCCGACCTCGCGCCGTACGCCACCCACCCCACCATGCCCCAATTCCACTCCATGGTGCGCGACAGCACAAACGATCTCGCCTACCTCGGCCGCCTCGCCCGAGAGGCAGACATCCGCCTCTCCTTCCATCCCTCGCAGTTCATCGTCCTCAACAGCGAGAACGACGACCTCACCCGCAAGAGCATGGCCGACCTCGACTCCCAGGCCGACATCCTCGACCGCATGGAAGCTGGCCCCGAAGCCATCCTCGTCGTCCACGTCGGTGGTGCCTACGGCGACCGCGCCTCCGGCTGCGAGCGCTGGATCCGCAACTGGTCCCGCCTCTCGGAACCCGTACAGCGCCGCCTCGTCCTTGAAAACGACGACATCCGCTTCTCCGCCGCCGATGTCCTCAAGATCCACGAGGGCACCGGCGTCAAGTGCGTCTTCGACTACCAGCACCACTGGTGCTTAAACCCCGAGGGCCTCCCCCTCGTCGAAACCCTTCAGCGCTTCACCGCAACCTGGCCCGCAGGCGTCCGGCCCAAGACCCACTTCTCCTGCGCCCGCACCGAGATGCGCGAATTGAAGCGTCGCAACCGCAAGACCGGCAAGCCCGAGCTCGTCCTCCAGCCGCCCATCTGGACCGGCCACGCCGACTACAACAATCCGTTCGAAACCATCACCTTCCTTCGCTCCATCACACACATCGACACCGATCTCATGCTCGAGTCGAAAGCGAAAGACCTCTCGCTCATCCGTCTGCGCAACGACATCGCCCGCTTCGCCCCGGACCTCGCACCCCGCTACGGCATCGACCTCGCCCAACCCGTAGAGGACGTCTCCGAGATCATCGAGACCGAAGACGAAGCGGCCCCCACCGCCGAGGCCGTCGCCTGACCCTGGCGCAAGCTCTCTAACCAACTCCGTAAGATCAGATCGATCACTCAAACGCGCCGTCGGAGCGCCTCACCCGCAGGAGATGTGTTCATGCCAGAAGTCCGCCTCACCGGCGCAGCAACCCTGAAGCCCGGCGAAAAGAAGGTAGTCAAAGCCGGCGAGACCGAGATTCTCCTCATCCAGCTCGCCGGGACTCTCGTCGCCGTCCAATCCAAATGCCCCCACGCCGGCGCACCACTCGAGCAGGGCGCCATCTGTAACAATCGCCTCGTCTGCCCCTGGCACATGGGCACCTTCGCCCTGCCCACCGGCGATCTGCTCGAGCCGCCGCCGCTCAAGGGCCTCGACACCTACGCGGTCCGCGTCGAAGGCCAGGACATCCTCGTCGACACCGATCCGAAGACGCACGAGCTTCCTCAGGAAAAGGATGCGTCAAACTCACGCACCTTCCTCCTCATCGGTGCCGGGGCCGCCAGCACCACAGCCGCTATCACGCTACGCAACGAAGGCTTCGCGGGCCACATCGTCGTCGTCGATCCGGTCTCGGACGAACCCGTCGATCGCACGCAGCTGTCGAAGCAGGCGCTCTCCGGCAAAATGTCCCTCGAGAAAATCCGTATGGACCCCCTCGAGCTCCTTGGTGTAGAGCGAACCGCTGCGTCTGTAACCAGGCTGAGGACAAATCCCGGAATCGCCGATCTCAGCAACGGCACTCACGTCAGCTTCGATCGAGCACTCATCGCCACCGGCGGGGTGCCGAAGCGTCTCGACATCCCTGGTGCGGAGCTCGCCTTCACCATTCGCCACTCCGGCGAAGTCAAAGCCATCCTCGAAAAAGCTGACGCGGGAAAACACGCCGTCATCATCGGCACCAGCTTCATCGGCCTTGAAGCCGCCTCCGCCCTCACGCAGAAGGGACTGGCGGTCACCGTCGTTGGCAAGGAAGCAGATCTCCCGTTCGCGAAGAAGTTCGGCGACCGCGTCGCGAAAGCCATCGTCGCCCTCCACGAGAGCAAGGGCGTCACCTTCCGTCTGCATACCAAAACCCTCAGCGTCTCCAGGCAGAGCGTCACCTTGCACCCCGAAGGCCAGCCGCAGGAGCAACTCGCCGCCGACCTCGTCCTCTTTGGGATCGGTGTCTCGCCCACCCTCACCTTCGAGCACGCTCTCCCGCTCGCGGAGGAGTCCGGCGGTCTGGCGACCGATACCACTCTCCGGGTCACCGACACCGTCTTCGTCGCCGGCGATATCGCCAGCGTCGACGGCACTCGCATCGAGCATTGGCGCCTCGCCGAGCAGCACGGCATGCTCGCCGCCCGCAATATGCTCGGCTTCAACGAGCTCTACGCTGGTGTCCCTTTCTTCTGGACCTTCCACTTCGGTAAGCGGTTCGGCTATCTCGGCCACGCGGACGACTGGGACGAGATTGTCTACGACGGCGACGTCGAGGCACTCACCTTCCTTGCCTTCTATGTCAAGAACAGCAAGGTCGCTGCCGTTCTCAGCTGCGGCCGCGATCACGATACCGCCTCTCTCGCCGAGCCAATGCGGCAGTCTCTCTCGCTCGCCAATCTCCGCGGCCACCTGCAGCCGATGACCTGATCCACGAGTACCCCTTACGCAGCAGATCCGCCACAAACCTGCGAAAATAGAGGCTGCATTGTATGCAGTCTCTTCCACCCAACTCGACCATCGCCGTCGCCATGTCCGGTGGCGTCGACTCGTCCGCTGTCGCCGCTTTGCTGCGCGATCAGGGCCACTCCCTCATCGGCCTCACGCTGCAGCTCTGGAACCAGCGCCGCCTCGCTGGCCACGAGGGCATGCCCGAGTCCGTACAGGGCCGCTGCTGCTCCATCGACGACGTCTACGACGCTCGCCGCGTGGCCGAGCAGCTCGGCATTCCTTACTACCTCGTCAATCAGCAGCAGCGATTTGAGGCCGACGTCATCCAGCCCTTCGTCGCCGAGTACCTCGCGGGCCGCACCCCGATCCCCTGCACCCTCTGCAACAATCACCTCAAGTTTGACCAGCTCCTCACCACCGCCCGAGGTATTGGCGCCACCCACATCGCCACCGGCCACTACGCACGCAATCGCTTTGACGAAACCACCAGCCGCTGGATCCTCTCACGCCCCGCCGATCGATCGAAGGACCAGACCTACTTCCTCTTCGGCCTCACTCAGGACCAGCTCGCCCACACCCTCTTTCCTCTCGGCGAGATGCAGAAGCCCGTCGTTCGCGAACTGGCCTCCACCGCCGGTCTCGCTGTTGCCTCCAAGCCCGACTCGCAGGAGATCTGCTTCATCCCCGGCGGCGACTACTCCGCGTTCCTGAGCGCCTATCTGGACGAGCAGGAGCGCGAGATGCCCGATACCGCGGGTGAGCTCGTCAACACCTCAGGCGAAGTCCTCGGTTCGCACTCCGGAATCCATAACTTCACCGTAGGCCAGCGCAAGGGCCTTGGCATCTCCAGCCCAAACCCGCTCTACGTACTCAACATTGATGCCGCAACCCACCGTGTCACCGCCGGCAGCGATGCCGACCTTCTTACCCGGGATCTCTACGCGGATCGCATCAACTGGATCTCCATCCCCGAGCTCAAGAGGCCCATGCGGGTTCACGTCAAGATTCGCCATCGTCACGAGCCCGCGGCTGCCACACTAACAGCGACAGGAGATGGCAGAGTGCACGCCCACTTTGACGTGCCTCAAAGAGCGGTCACCCCTGGCCAGTCCGCCGTCTTCTACGATGAAGACGACGTAGTGGGTGGCGGCTGGATTACGGCAATTCCAGAATGAACGTGCGGGTCTGCCATCGTGACCTGTAGCTACAACGATCTTCGCTGACGTAACTCCTCGGTTCCACCCTCGATTGTAGAAGCGCTTTCCTCGACGATCTCTCCGCTCGCGGTCACGATCTCTTCACCCGCACCGACCACGAACCGGGCAGCGCTTCCAGCGGGTCCACGCACATCAACCAGAGCTTGCCCACCCAGCGTCGCCGCTTGGTTCACATGACTTGCCTTCGCGGCGTCCATGGCGATCTCATCTTCCATGGTCTCGACGTGCTCCGCCGCGCGCCGCACCCATGTCTTTGCTGACGGCGCACTCGGTCGTAGCAGCACCTCCCACCCTGCCTTGATGCCCGCCAGGACGCCGGCAACTTCGCGGATCGGTACCTTGACCCCGCGTTCAACGGAACCCACGACATTCGAAGTCGTGTTCAATGTCGAGTTCACCATTCCGTTCACGCGATCCGCCTGCGCTCGCGCCTTCGCCGTGACATCGGAAAGCGTTGAATCAATGTCGGTGACCTGAGCCCGTACCGTGTGGCTGATCTCGGCGGCATTTTCGGTAATGGTCTTGATCTTCGGCGTGAGATCACGAATCAGATCCTGTGCGCTGGCGACCACTGGATACGCCTTCTCCTGCACGGTCGCCTTGACGGAGTCGATCGCCTTCAACACATCTCGCTTCAGCTTCAGCGCATAGATCACCGCGCCGGCTAAACCAGCAATGAGAGCCAGAAAAAAGAACGCGATGATCCCGACAAAGATGACCAGCAGCGTCTCCCGGTCAACAGAACCCGAGCTCTGCACCTGAAAAGCCATAAGGGAAACGTGCAGATTGAACATGAAGTAGCCTCGAAAGATTGAAATCAACGTGCATATGGGATCCGCCTTGGCCCTCTTGGCCTTTAAAACGGATCCCACACGTTCTTGTATAACCTTGGACCTCAAACGAACTCGAGCCCCAAGGGGGCCGCAGAGAGAGAGTTCTCTGCCGCTGAACTAACTCTTATTGGTGACGTCCGCGTAGGTGCCCTTGCCGGCTTCCACAGCGGCATTCAGCTTTTCCTGCTGATCAGACAAGGCTTCCTTGCCCTTCTCAACATACTCGGACCACTGCGAACGGCCCTTTTCGTAGTACTCACGGCCACGGTCCACATACTCGCCGGCTTGCTGCTTACCCTGCGCTGCCAGGTCGGCAGCCTTATCGCGCCCTTGCTGGGCCAGAGCCGCAGCCTTGTCCTTTGCCTCGAGCGAAGCAGAGAGAAGATCATCCCGCGTGTCCTTACCGGACTTCGGTGCATACAGCACGCCAACCAGGGCGCCCACTCCAAGACCCGCTAGAAACCAGCCAAACCCGCCTACGCTGTTCTCGTTATCCGACATCACAGTCCTCCTTGATTTCTTCAATCTCTTCTGAACAACCTATTCGTCGCCACGACGCCCGTTTACACCTGGTACGTGCGGATCAGGTATCTCGACCAGGAACACCGGAATAAAGTTGCAGCCGGCAGCCTGCCTAACGCGCCAAATCAGAGAACGATTCGTCGGCGTGCTTTTCAGTGGATGCCTTCGCCGTCCGGCGGGTTGCGCCCCTCCCGGAGTTGCTGCCTCACGAGCGGTCGCTTTCTGCCGTTGTGGCACGTATCATCCGTGGGAACCCGGGGCGGCCTTCTCCCACACTCCCCGCAACATCACGTCCCGTCCGCCGTCTATCTCAGGCAGGAGCATGAAGATCATGAAGCAGCTTCGTCCAGTTGTCCTTCTCGCCGTTCCTCTTCTCGGCCTCTCTCTCGCGGGCGGCTGCAAACGCGCCACCCCGGTCACCGACGAGAGTCTCACCTCCGCCGTGCAGACCCGCATCTCTGGCGACTCCGCCATCGCCAGCGAGCCCATCCAGAGCTCTGTCCAGAACGGCATTGTCACACTCAATGGCACGGTCTCGAGCGACGCCGCGCGCGCTCTCGCCGCCAACGACGCCGCTCAGGTTCCCGGGGTCAAGACCGTCGTCAACAATCTGTCTACCCAGGCTGCCGCGGCCGCGATTCCACCGCCCGTCACGGCTCCGGTGCCCTCTCCCGAACCCGTCGCGCCTCGTGCAGTAACGCGCCGTGAGCTCCAGGCACCAACGCCGAAGCCGTCCCGCCACAGCCCGTCTCCTCCCGCGACAGATAACAGCCAGGTCGCCTCTGCCGCCCCGCCCCCGCCAGCGCCCGTAAGCGCTCCTCCGCCGCCCGCTGCCCCGCCGGCTCCCGTCGTTCGCAACGTCACCGTTCCCACCGGCAGCGTCCTTCCCGTACGCATCACCCAAACCCTCGATAGCGCCAGCACCCAGCAGGGTCAGGCGTTTTCCGGAACCATCGCCTCGGACGTTGTGATCGACGGCGTCACGGTTCTTCGTCAGGGCGCCGCCGTCTCCGGCAACGTCACCGCCGTGCAGGAGGCCGCGCACTTCAAAGGCAACTCCCTCCTCACCATCCAGCTCACCAGTCTCACCCGTCGTGGAGACCAGATCGCCCTCAGCACCGATCCCTACAGCACCGAAGGCAAGGGCCGCGGCAAGAACACCGCGCTCAAGACCGGTGGTGGCGCCGCCGTGGGCGCCGTCCTGGGCGGCATCTTTGGTGGCGGCAAGGGCGCGGCCATCGGCGCGGGTGCCGGCGGCGGTCTCGGTGCCGGTGCTAACGCCATCACGCGCGGCGAACAGGTGCAGATCCCCGCCGAGTCCCTCATCCGCTTCCGCCTCGCAAGCCCCATCACGGTTCGCGTCACCGGCAGTGATGCCGCCGGCGCAAACGCATCTCCCAACGCGCAGCCCTCGGACTCCGACCGGCGACCCCTCAACTAATCCCTCGGGTGAACGGATGACCTGCTTACCCGGTGCATCGTCCGCCGTTCTCTGGCATCCTACAGGCACATAGCAGCGGCGAGCCTCTTCTCGCCGCTGTCGTGCGTATGGCTTGGTCTCTCGTCTGTGCAGGCAGTCTGTCGTGCTCACAGCAACGTCTCACTCGTCTTCCAGTCGGGGCAGCTACGTCGGCTTTCTTCGTTCAAACTCTCTCCTGGAACGACCGTGAGGCGTTCTGTCTAAGATCAAGCACAGCCACACTTCTCCAGGGGTGCATTCGTGACGCAGGCTTCGCAACCGTCCCGCTCGTTTCTGACCTTCACCCTGCACGCCCATCTGCCCTACGTTGTCAATCACGGCACCTGGCCGCACGGCATGGAATGGCTCCACGAAGCCGCCGCCGAGACCTATCTGCCGCTGCTTCGCGTGCTGCGCAACCTCGAGCGTGACAACGTCCCCTTCCATTGCAATCTGAATCTCTCTCCAGTCCTTCTCGAGCAGCTCGCCCACCCCGTCTTCATCACCGAGTTCCCCAAATATCTCTCACGCAAGATCGTAGCCGCCCAGGAAGACGAGGCCTTCTTCCAGCAGTCTGGCGAAACTCACTACGCCGAGCTCGCTCGCTTCTGGCGCTCCTTCTTCATGGAGGCCTTCGACGACTTTCGGGAGCTCGGCGGCAGCATCATCTCCGGCTTCCGCCACTTCAATGACAGCGGCTTCATCAGCATCATCACCTGCTGTGCCACCCACAGCTATCTTCCGCTCCTCGGCACTGATGAGAGCGTGCGCGCCCAGGTCCGCCTCGCCGTCCAGACCCATCATCGCCACTTCGGCAGCGCTCCCCGCGGCATCTGGTCGCCCGAGTGCGGCTACCGTCCTGCCGGCATGTGGTCCTTCCCCGTCCCCAACGCCGACGGCTCACCCGCCCCGCCAGCCTTCGATCGCATTGGCATCGAGCAGGCTTTCTCCGAGTCCGGCATCGATTTCTTTTTCGTCGACACCCATCTGATCGAGAGCTCACGCCGCTTTGCCGGTGTCTATGAGCTTCGCGACAACCACGCCTCTGCCCAGTTCACCCCGCGCGATCCCGGTGACGCCTTCGCCGACGATCGCCTCCTCTACCAGCCCTACCTCGTCGACGGACCCTACGTTCACGCTCAGACCGGCGACGTTCCGGTAGCCGTCTTCCCTCGCGATCCCCGTACGGGCCTTCAGGTCTGGTCTGGCGACTCCGGCTACCCCGGCGACTCCGGCTACCTCGACTTCCATAAGAAACGCTGGCCCGGCGGCCATCGCTATTGGCGAGTCAGCGGGGCGCGCGTCGACATGAACGACAAGGAGCCCTATCGCCCCGAGGAGGCCCGCGGCCGCGTCTCCGCGCACGCGGCCCACTTTGTCCGACTCGTTCATCAGGCGCTCACCTCCGCCTCCGCCTCCGGTAATCCGCCCATCCTCTCCGCCCCCTTCGACGCCGAGCTCTTCGGCCATTGGTGGTTCGAGGGCCCGCAGTGGCTCGAGGCCGTTGCCCGCAACCTGCACGATCTGCGCGACACCCTCGGCGTCGAGCTCACCAGCGCCGTCGCCTACCTCGATCAGTTCCCGGCCTCTGCCTTCGTCTCCATGCCCGCCGGTTCGTGGGGCTCCTCCGGCAACAACCAGGTCTGGCTGAACAGCGAGACCGGCTGGACCTGGACCCATATCTACCCCGCCGAGCGCTACATTCGCGAGCTCGTCACCGCCGGCGACTGGCGCGATTCCGCCACCGGCGTCGCCATCACTCAGCAGCTCTGCCGCGAGCTCCTCCTGCTCGAGTCCTCCGACTGGCAGTTCCTCATTACCACCGGCGCCGCCCGAGACTACGCCGAAGCCCGCTTCCACACCCACATCGATCAATTCAACGAGCTCCGCGCCATGTGGCAGGACTTTACCTATACCGGCGGCTTGACCCCCGAGCAGCAAACCCGTCTCACCGAGATCACCACCCGCGACGGCATCTTCCCCGACCTCGACCCCGCTCTCTGGGCCATAGGCGCCCACGCCACGCCGACGACGACGTAGCTGCCTCTTCGCTGTTCCGCACAAGTGACCTGCCGTTGCGTCGCTTGCGCAAGGAGCTCCCGTACGTGCTGCGCGAGCGAGCTGGCGGAGTCCGCGTCCACCTGCCTCATCTCAACCCGAGAACGACCGCGACACCCAAGAAAACCTTCCCGGGCCACAGCCCAGCCAAACACCTGACCCACCCCACGCAGAGCCGTACCATCTCATCGCAAAGATGCCGCCCCTCACCCTTCCTGTCCCGCCCGCACGCGGGTACGCAGTCGCCGCCAGTAACAAACCCGCACCTCTGCGACTCCTCCACCTCTGGCACCTGCTCTCACTCGACGCCCCGACCGTCGCCACGGTCTGGACTGCCTTCATCGCCCGCTCCTGCCAGGTCCGCCTTCCCGCCACCACCCTCGTCGCCATGTTTCTCATGGTCTGGGTTCTCTACGCCGCGGACCGCCTGCTCGACGCGCAGCCGCTCCACCGCCAGCCCACGGTCAGCGCCGGCCTTGAGCATCGCCACCTCTTCCACCATCGCCACCGCCGCGCCTTCCTGCTCACCCTCGGCCTCGTCACGCTCCTCCTCGCCGCCCTCATCCCGCAGATGCTGGCAGCTTCTCTGCATCTTTTTCTGATCCTCGGAACCCTGCTCGCCGGCTACTTCATTCTCATCCACGCCACCTCCGGCGCGCATCGCTTGCCTAAAGAGATCGCCGTCGGCCTCTTCTTCTCCGCGGCCGTCTTCATCCCAACAGTCGCGCGTCTCATCCCGTCGACTCGCCCCCTCATCCCGCTCGCCCTCCTCTTCGCCGCTCTCTGTTGCCTCAACTGCCTCTGCATCTTCGCCTGGGAGCATCCCCTCGCCGCCGCGACAGAACCTCACCGCCTCACACTCTCCGCCAGCCGCCACCGCCGCAACATCGCGACCACCCTCCTTGCGGCCTCTCTTCTCTGCGCCGCCACCCTCCCTCATCTCGTGATCGCCGGCGCTGTCTGTCTCTCCTCCTTCTCCTTGCTCCTGCTCGACCGCCGCCACCACCAGCTCTCGCCGCTCACCCTCCGCGCCGCCGCCGATCTCGCCCTTCTCACGCCAGCCCTCCTCCTTCCCTGGATGCTTCGCCGCTGATGCCCTCCGCCATCATCAAAGTCACACCCCCTTCACAGACCCGCACCCGCGCCGCCAACTTCGACCGCATCGCCCGCCCCTACCGCCTGCTCGAGCACCTCACCCTCGGCACCGCCCTCTCGCGCACCCGCACCGAGCACCTTCACTCCCTCACCGCAGCCCGCACTGCCCTCATCCTCGGCGATGGCGACGGTCGCTTCCTCGCAGCTCTCCTTCGCGCCAACCCCCACCTCCACGCCACCATCGTCGACTCCAGCCGCACCATGCTCCATCTCCTCGCCACCCGCTGTGCCTTCGCCACCCATCGCCTCACCATCGCTCAGGCCGATGCCCTCAATCTCCTTCTCCCCGCGCCGCTCGGCAGCCCTGCCTTCGATCTCGTCACCACCCACTTCTTTCTCGACTGCTTTACCGATCCCGAACTGGTTCAGCTCATCCCCGCTATCCGCGCCCGTCTCGCTCCCGGCGCTCTTTGGGTCGTCTCGGACTTCCGCATTCCGCCCGTCGGCCTCATACGTCTTCCTGCCCGCCTCCTGGTCCGCGCTCTCTACCTGGCCTTTCGAATCGTCACCGGCCTGCGGCCCACGCGTCTTCCAGATTCCGCTCGGCACCTGCAGGAGGCCGGCTTCGTTCGGCTTCGCACTCGTCATCGTCTCGGCGGCCTGCTCACCGCCGAGCTCTGGCAGCTCCCGGAGACTGCATCCAGAAGCCTTTCCCCGGTAAAATGAAGATCTATGACGTTATTCATCCTCCGGCACGCCAGTGCCGGGACCAAGCGCGCCAACCCTCTCATCGACGTCAAACGCCCGCTCGACCGCGATGGCAAGCAGCACTGCCTTCGCCTCGCTCACGTCCTCAGCGCCACCAAGATCCAGTTCGACCTCATCGTCTCAAGCCCCCTCAAGCGCGCCCTTCAGACTGCCTCCCTGGTCGGCACCGAGATGGGCTACGAGAACCAGATCCTGCTCTCGAACGCCCTTGCACCCACCGCCGCCTTCCCCGACTTCCAGAAGCTCCTGCACGAGTGCGCCCAGCATGAGAACGTTCTCGTCGTCGGCCACAGCCCCAACCTCGTCAACTTTCTCGGCTCCCTGCTCGTCCCGCAAAGCGCCCGCACCGTCGCTCAGGTCCGCCTGCGCAAAGGCGCCATCGCCCGGCTCTCGCTTGGCCGCGGCCCCGCCATGCTGCAGAGCCTGCTCGAGCCACGCCTCATCCGCGCCCTTTACACCACCTCGGTCAAGAGCTCGCGTCGAAAGACCTCGCGTAAACCAGCAAAAAAGTAAGTGCCGCCTTCACCCAGCTCTTGCTTCTGGATAGGTCTGGGCTTTAGCCCAGATACCCACCGTCAGCCGAAGCGAGAGCTCTAGCCCGGGGGGTATGCTCTCTTCCCTCGAACGAACGTTGCCCTTACAGCACCTCGGGAGACAACTCCCGCCGGAACACCTCGCGAAAGTATCCGGCCTCCCGCTTCAGCGCCCATGCCTCCAGCTCCGCCCCCGCGCGGCTCGGCCCCAGCTCCAGCACCACCCGCTTCGGATACACCACCACGCCCAGCTTCAGCGTCGCCGTCGCCCGGTCCCGGTTCAGCGCCGCTGCCAGCCGCAGCAGCACCACCGCCTTCGGGATGTGCACCTGTTCCGTCGCCGGGAGCGCCCGCATCACCCGGTCCGCAGGCTCCGGCCGCGACTTACCCCCATACCGCGCAATCGCGCTCACGATCAGCCGCTGCTCCGGCGAAAATCCAAAGATCTCCGAGTTCGCCAGAATGTATTGCGTATGCCGGTAATGCCCCTGATGGTTCATGAACTTCCCCACCTCCTGCAGCATCGCCGCCGTCTCCAGCCACAACTCGTACTCCGGCGGCAGCCCGTGCACCGCCTGCATCGCTTTGAAGAGCTGCCGCGCATGCGCCCGCACCGGCTCCGCCTTCTTCAGGTCCACCCCATAGCGCCGGCAGACCTCCAGCACGCCCGCCCATCGCTCGTCCTCGAGCGCCTTGTGCGCCGGTGCCCGCCGGTCCGTCTCCGCCAGCATCTGTGCCAGCATCCCGTCCCTCAGCCCAAGCGGCGAGTAGCGAAACCCACCCAGCCCAAGCCGCTCCAGCAGGCTCGCATACACCAGCGCCCCGCCCACAATAATCTCCGATCGCTTCGGCCCGATCCCCGGCACCGCCTCCCGCTCCGCGTTCCGCATCGTCACCAGCGTGTCCGCCAGCCGCCGCACATCCTCGGTCGACGCTTCATCCGGCTTCAACCGCACAAACCCCGCCGCCGTTCCCCCCGCCTTGCCCTTCCCACTCACCTTCAGCGACTTCCGCACCGGCAGCTTGCCCGCCGCGATCGCCGCACTCGCCTCTGCCAGCGCCGCTGCCGTTCCGCTCGTCGCAATCACCGTCGTCACCTTCGGCCGCCCCAGCTTCATCTCTCCCAGCGCCAGTTCGCGATCGATAAACTGCTTCAGCCGGCCGATATCCTCCTTCGTCGGCGGGTCGCTCTCGAGAAAGCCCTGCAGCCGCACCGCCCCCAGCGGCAGGCTCACCATCGACTGCACTCGGCCCTTGTCTGAAACCGTCACCTCGCAGCTCCCGCCGCCCAGGTCGATCAGCAGACACTTGCCTCGCGCGCCTGGCTCCGCCTGCACCACGCCCAGATGAATCAGACGCCCTTCCTCGAGCCCCGAGATCACCTCCACATCCCATCCCGTCTCGCTCTTTACCCACTCCACAAACGCGGGTGCGTTCCGCGCATCGCGCATCGCACTCGTCGCCACCACCCGCACCCGGTCGACCACATGCATCTGCACTGCCTTGTGAAATCGCCGCAGCGCCTTGATCGTCCGCTCCATCGCCTCCGGGCTCAGTACCCCCGTCTGGAAGACACTCTCGCCCAGCCGGTTCACCTCACGATCCTCATACAGCGTCTTCAGCCCATGATCCTCAATGCACGCAATCTTCAACCGGCAAGAGTTCGACCCCAGATCAACCACCGCAAACGTCGACATCCGTCTCCAACCCCCCGCATCCCATGCTCGTGCCGCTAGCCGTACATCGCCGCAGCACCTTCAACATCTGCACAATACACGCAAGCGCCCAAGCTGACCCTGATCCCAATCGCTCCACGTCGACCTCACCCGCACTCCATCGCCTCCGCACGGTATCCTGATCCACAGACCGAACTCATGGCTCATCTCGCCTCTCCAGCCGTCAGACCCACGCCCCTTCGCCGTCCGCTGTCGGCCGCCGACCCGCGTCGCTCCACCGCTCTGACCGTCCTCTCTCTGCTGTGGCTCGCTATCTTCTTCGCCTCCCTCTTCGCCCCGCCGCTGCTCGACGACGCCGATGCCTCGCACGCCAGCGCCGCCCGCCACATAGCGCTCTCGGGCGATTGGGTCACCCTCCAGATCGACGGCATCCGCTACCTCGAGAAAGCCCCGCTCCCCTATTGGCTCGTGGCCATCAGCTATCGCCTCTTCGGCTTCAACACCTTCGCCACCCATCTGCCGCAATCGATCGGCGTCCTTCTCCTCGCGCTCCTCGGCTATCACTGGGCCGCCCGCGCCTTCAACGCCCGCACTGCCTTCTACACCGGCCTCGGCATCCTCACCTCGGCCGGTGTCTTCCTCTTCACCCGCGTCTTCATCCCGGAAGTCCTCCTCTCGCTCCTCCTCTGCACCGCACTCTATCTCTTTCTCCGCACCCTCGAACTCTCCCCCACAGCGAAAGTTGTCATCTCGACCGAAGCGAAGCGCAGCGGAGAGACCCCTTCATTCGCAAAGCCACAAGCAGCCATCCCTGCCACTACCCAATGGCGCCCGTACGCCATGTGGGCCGCCCTCGCCCTCGCCGTCCTCACCAAGGGCCTCGTCGCCCTCGTCTTCTTCGGCGGCGCCACGGTCCTCTATCTCGCCCTCACAGACGACCTCCGCCGCATCTCCGCCCTCAAACCCGTCTCCGGCACCCTCGTCCTGCTCGCCATCGCCGCCCCCTGGCACATCCTCGCCGGCCTTCGCAACACCGGCGGCATGAACGGCCACGGCTTCTTCTGGTTCTACTTCATCAACGAGCACGTCCTCCGTTTCCTCGGTCGCCGCTACCCCAAGGACTACAACAAGCTCCCGGGCTACCTCTTCTGGTCGCTCCACACCGTCTGGCTCTTCCCGTGGAGCCTCTTCGTTCCCACCGGCGTCCTTCTCGCCATTCGCCGTCTCCGCCCGGCGCACGGCCCCATCCTCCCGCGCCTGCGTTCGCTCTCCACCACCCGTGGCCGCACCGCGCTTCTGCTCACCATCTACACCCTCCTGATCCTGGTCTTTTTCTCGCTCTCGACCAATCAGGAGTACTACACCTTCCCCGCCTACCTGCCGCTGCTCATGCTCATCGCAGCCGCCATCACCCGCGCCGAGCAGACCTTCTCCCTCGACCGCACCGCCCGCGTCTGGATCACCTTCGCCCACGCCACCCTTACCGTCGTCGGTGCCGTCTCCGCCCTCGCCCTGCTCGTCGGCCTCTGGCAGTCCCGCTCGCTTCCCTTCAACCCCGACATCGGCGACCTCCTCGCTCATCGCGCCGTCGGCGATTACACCCTCTCCATGTCGCACTTCTTCGATCTCACCGGCCCCTCCTTCGCCGCACTCCGTCTCCCCTCCATCCTCGCCGCCATCGCCTTTGCCATCGGCCCCGCCTTCGCCTGGCTCTCCCGCCAGCAGCGCCGCCACGTCGCCGCCACGGTCTCGATCGCCCTCTTCTCCACCGTCTTCCTCATCGCCGCGCACCTCGCGCTCAACCGCTTCGGCACCATGCTCTCGTCCAAAAACTTCGCTGACACCATCGAGCGCCTTGAAAACACCCACGCCGTCGCCCCCGACACCCAGATCCTGCTCTTCGGCGATCAGTCCTACGGCTCCTCCATCCCCTTCTACCTCGGTCGGCAAGTCCTCCTGGTTAATGGCCGCTCCTCCTCCATGCTCTTCGGCTCCACCTTCCCTGATGCCCCATCCATCTTTCTTACCGGCACCGATCTCGTCCGACAGTGGGGCATCGGCCCTCGCAAACTCCTCTTCGTCCCCCTCGAACGCCGCGACGACTTCGACCGCCTCCACCTCACCTCCCGCGCCACCCTCCTCCAGGAGACCTCCGGCAAAGCCCTCTACACCGATCGCCCTCTCAGCCACTAAGCAGGCCGCCCACTCTCGTCACCTACCACGTCGAGCGGAGCCCTTTCCTCTGTCGAGCGCCCGCCCTTTTCTCTGTCATTCCGAGCGCTGCGAGGAACCCCCGCATTTCGCCTTCAACGACGGCGCGAAGCGACGTACCTTTCCCTACCATGCTCAGGCAAGACCCGCCGCCGCCATCTTCGCTTGACCTCTCCCGCCGCCACGCCTACCCTCGCAGCAACGACTCCTCGACAGCCAACCCGGAGAAAGGCACGCACGCCGTAGCATGAATGCCACGATCGTCTCGCCTTCCCACCGTATCTCGCAAGGCACCCTCGCGGCGCCCGCCGCCGCGCGTTGGCGACCAACCTCCATCGCCCTCATCGTCCTCTCCTGGCTCATCCTCCACATCGGCTGCCTCTTCTCCCCCGGCCTGCTCGATGATGTCGACTCCGTCTACATCGAGATCGCCCGCCAGATGCTCGTCCGCCACGAGCTCGTCACCCCCTACATCGACGGCATCCGCTTCTTCGACAAGCCGCCGCTCATGTTCTGGCTCGCCGCCGGCAGCATGCATCTCTTCGGCGCAAGGGATTGGGCCGCCCGCCTCCCTCTTGCCCTCCTCACCCTCGCCCTTCTTCTCGCCATCTACGCCCTCGGCCTGCGCCTCTTCGCCGCCATCTCGCCCGCCCAGGCGCCCGACCGCGGCGCCCTCTACGCCGCCCTCGCCCTCGGCACCTCCATCGGCCCCTTCCTCTACACCCGCTTCTTTATCCCCGACATCGCCGTCACCCTTTGGCTCACCCTCGCCATCCACCTCTTCCTCATCGCCACAGACCGAGCCGCCGACAAGGCCCAAATCCTCTCGACCGAAGCGCAACGCCCCCTCAAACCCGTCACCGCGACCGAAGCGCAACGCCCCCTCGCCACTGTCATCTCGACCGAAGCACAACGCGCGCAGCGGAGAGATCCCTTCCTTCAAAAAGCTGCGTCTCTCTCTCGTCCGCAATCTTCCGCCTTCCCGCTACCTCGCCCAAGCCCCCTCTTCCCCAGCCTCGCCTTTGCCGCGGCGCTAGCCGCCAGCCTGCTCACCAAGGGCTTCATCGGCCTCATCTTCCCCCTCGGCTTCGCCCTCCTCTATCTCGCCTTAACCCGCCAGCTTCGCGTCCTCAAACACCTCCACCTCCCCGCCGCCGCCACCCTCTTCCTGGCGCTCGCTCTCCCCTGGCACATCCTCGCCGCCATCCGTAACCCCGCCATCCCGCTGCCCCATGGCCTCGGCCTTCCCGCCACCGGCGGCTGGGCATGGTTCTATCTCTACAACGAGCACATCGCGCGTTTCCTCTCCCGCCGCATCCCGCATGACTACGGCCAGGTTCCCGTCCCGCTCTTCCTCGCCCTCGCCGCCGTCTGGCTCATCCCCTGGGTCGCTTTTCTCCCCGGTGCCATCACCAGCCGCATCCGCGATCTCCGCGCAGACGCCGCCGGCCACCGTTGCCACCAGGCCGCCATCGCCCTTTCCCTCTGGATCCTCCTCGTCCTCGGCTTCTTCACCCTCTCCGCCCGGCAGGAGTACTACTCGCTGCCCGCCCTTCCCGCCCTCGCCCTCCTCATTGGCGGCCTGCTCGCCCGCGCCGACCGCAACCAGACCCCCGAAGATCACCGCGCCCGCCGCTCCGCCCTCGCCTGGTCCCGCTGGTTCCTCATCCCGCTCGGCTCCCTCCTCGCCGCCGCCTGCGCCTTCTTCGCCCTCACCGCCCGCACCGCCCCCCCGGGTACGGACATCGCCACCCTGCTCTCTCACTCCGCCGCCAGCTACAACCTCTCTCTCAGCCACCTCGCCGACCTCACCCCGACCGCCATGGGCCTCTTCCGCCTTCCGCTCGCCCTCTGCGCCGTCGCCATGCTGGTCATCGGCCCCGTCTGCTATGCGCTCCGCCGGGCCGGCCGAACCCTTGCCGCCAACTTCACCCTCGCCGCCGCAAGCGTCGCTCTGCTGCTCGCCATTCACGCCGGCCTCGTGCAGTTCTACCCGACCCTCGGCTCCAAAGCCCTCGCCCAAAGCATCCTGCTCGACCAGCAGCAATACCCTGCTGCCGCGCCCAGCCTCATCCTGATTGATGGCGAGCTCACCTCCGGCTCCACCCTGCTCTTCTACACCCGGCAGCCCGTCCATCTCGTCGAAGGCCGTGTCAACGGGCCTTGGTACGGCTCCTTCTGGCCCGACACCCCGCCCATCTTCGAAACCGATAGCAGCCTGCACCATCTCTGGGCCGGCCCCGGTCGGCTCTATCTCCTCACCTACTCCGCTGACGCCCGCCTCGCCGATCTCTCGCGCGTCGCCCCCACCCGCATCCTGCGAGCCTCTGGTGGCAAGGCCATCCTCACTAATCAGCCGCGGTAATCCGCTTCGCTCAGAACCCCACCCGCCCGCCGAAAGTTTCGCAATACCTGAAAACACCCTGTACCTTCGTACGTTCTGTTAGGCGAAAGCCGTCCGGAGTTGATGCGGTGAAAGCGCGAATCCGAAAGAGCCAACCTTCCCTTCAAGGCAATCCTCTACCCATATAGCAGCTTCGTCGGTTTGCCGTAAGTATTGGCAAGGATCGACTTCCACTCTCATCTCACACACGTCGGCTCGACCGGACCCCCACGGGCCCCGGCTCATCCGCGGAGGCTCCTTTGTCTAAGAAACTTCTCCCCTCTCTTCTCTGTCCCGCAGACCTCGTCTCTGAAGAGCAGCTCGATACCGATCGCCGGCTCATCGCCTTCGATCGCTCGCTGCAGCACCTCAATCGTCGTGGCTTCATGGCCGCCTTCGCCAGTGCCGCGCTCGCCGCGACTGCCGTCTCCGGTCGCTCTGCCCATGCGCAGACCGCTGCTGTCCCGCCGATCGTCGATGTGCTCAACTTCGCCCTCAACCTCGAGTACCTCGAAGCCAACTTCTACGCCTTCGCCTCCACCGGCACCGGTCTCTCCTCAGCGGACATGGGTACTGGTGCGGTCGCTCCTACCGGCGCACCTGGTCAGCTGCCGCTCGATGCCAACACCCAGGCTCTCGCCGTCGCGCTCGCCCTCGATGAGAAGAATCACGTCGAGCTTCTGCGCACCGCCATCACCTCACTCGGTGGCACCCCGATCGCCCAGCCACTGATCAACTACGCCGTCATGGGTCCCGTAACCACACAGGCCCAGTTCCTCACCATGGCCCGTCAGTTCACCGCCGTCGGTAACTCCGCGTACGTCGGCAGCGCGCAACTGCTCGTCTCCAGCCCCAGCGTCCTCACCACCGCCGCCCAGATCCTTGGCGCGGAAGGCCAGCACGGCGGCGCGCTCAACTACCAGTGCATCGTTCAGGGCGTCACCAGTCCCGCCGTCGACGCTCAGGATGTCCCGCCATCAACCTCGAACTACTTCACGGTCCTGCCCGCCGCGGCTCTCTCGCCAGCGCGCAATACCAGCCAGGTTCTCGGCGTCGTCTACGGTGCATCGACGGCTATGACGACCACACCTGCCACCGGCGTGACCATGGGTGGCTTCTTCCCGAATGGCGTCAATGGCAACATCAAGTCGACCTAGACCCCTGGTGCCTCGGTCCGTGTCTACCCTCACCTTCTGAACCATGCACCACACCCGTTGCCGGGAGGCAATCACAATGTCCAAGCTCCTCCAGACTCCCCTCGAAGCCACGCAGCCAACCGGCTCGTCCTTCAATCGCCGCGGATTTCTCGCCTCGCTCGGTGCCGTTGGCGCCCTCGCCGGAACCGCAGCCCTAACCGGCTGCAGCGACGCTGGCCCGCTCCAGAACACCTCCTCCACGCCGTCGGTCCTCGACGTCCTCAACTTCGCTCTTAATCTCGAATACCTCGAAGCCAGCTTCTACAGCTACATTGCCACCGGCAACGGCCTCAACAGCAGCAACACCGGAACCAGCCCCGGCACAGTCACAGGCGGCGCCAAGGTCACCTTCAGCAACCCGATGGTGGCCAGCGTTGCCGCGCAGCTCGCCAACGACGAAAGTTTGCACGTGGCCTTCCTTCGCTCGACCATCACCTCGCTTGGCGGTACACCAGTCGATCTTCCGGCTCTGAACCTCGGTGCCATGGGTGCCGTCACCAGTGACGCCACCTTCCTCACTGCCGCCCGTCAGCTCGAAACCGTCGGCGTCAGCGCCTACGGCGGCGGCGCCCAGTATCTGGTAAGCAACACCACCGCCGTCCTCTACGCCGCGCAGATCCTCGACACCGAGTCGCAGCACGAGAGCTTTCTTCGCCAGCTCTGCATCGCTCTCAACGTCACCTCGCCCGCTGTTGACTCGGCCGATTACCCGCCCACCGGCTCTCAAATCTTCAACACCAGCCCAACCACCGGCCTCTACACCATCCGTACCACCTCGCAGGTCCTCGGCATCGTTTACGGCGCCGCGGGTCAGACCGGTATCAGCAAGGGCGGCTTCTTCCCCAACGGCCTCAATGGCACCATCGTATCAAGCTAAGCACTCCACGCTTGCACGCAGCAACGGCCCGAGATCTCTCGGGCCGTTGCTGCGTCTGTCCACAAGCACACTCCTACACAGGCCGAAAGCGCCCCCCGGCATCCAGCTCATACGCTCCGCCGTGATACCGCATCCGGCTCCCCATATAGCTCGCCATCCACACCGCACTTCCCAGCAGATCCCGCATCGGATAGATCGCCGTCGGCCGCGACGCCCGCTCATCCTCCAGCGCCCACAGCACCACCGCTGCCATCAACCAACGGTCCACGCACGTCCCCAGCAGCCACAGCAGCCCCACACTCGGCGCCCCCACGGACAGCCCCCACACTAAGCCCAAGAGTCCAAACGGCACCGCAAACGTCAGCCCCGTTCCCAGATGCCCTGCAGGCCGTGATCGCCGCGTGCTCTTCATCCATCGCAGCTGGTCGTTGAACGATGCTCGCAGACCCTGCGGCAGTACCATCAGCCGAATCACGTGGTTCGCCATCCGCACCCCACGGCCCTGCTCCGCCATCCGGTTCCCCAGCACAAAGTCCTCGGCATAGTACTGCCCCAGATCCTCATAGCCCCCCGCGTCCGCAAAGGCCTTCTTCCGCAGGATCATCGTCACCCCGAGCGCAAACTTCGTCCCGCGCTCCACCATGTCGGCCACCAGAATGCCGCCCGTCATCTCCACGCTCTTCCCCACCGCATCTAGCTGCGCCGCCAGCCCGCCCTCCGTCCGTCCCACATACAGGCACGACGCCAGCTCCGTCCGCCCATCCGCCAGCACCTGCACACATCGCCGCAGGTAGTCTGGCGCCACCCGCGCATCCGCATCACTCGTCACCAGCGTCTCGTACCGCGCCGCCTGCCCCAGCGCCGCCAGCGACCACATCTTCGCATTTGGAAACTGCGGCTCCCCACACGCCAGAAACCGCGAAGGTATCTCCGGAAACTTCGCCGCCACCCGCCGCGCCAGCTGCAACCCGGCGTCTTCTTCCTGCCGCGCGCAAAACACCACCTCATACTCCGGATAGTCCTGCACAAAGAACCGCCGCAGACTCTCCTCAAGCCCCGGCTCCGTCCCATGCAGCGGCTTCAACACACTCACCGGCGGCAGGTACGTCGCCGGCAGCGCATCCTCACGCCGCTTTCGTCGGCCAAACCGCGCCGCCGCCACCATCACCATTGCGCTGTAGATCGTCGACGTCACGGTGCCCACCGCCGCCGCCCAGAACAAACTCCTCGCCAGCCCCGAATCCCGCCGCATCGCCTATCGGACCGTCCGCTTCTTCGCCGTCGCGGCTCTGACCGCCGTCACCTTCACCGCCGTCACCTTCACCGCCGCCGCCTTCGCGACCGATGCCTTCGCCGCCGCGCTCGTTGCGATCGGTGGCACCACCATCGGCCGTCCCACCGGCACCAGGCCCGCCTCCTGCACCTGCCCGTACCCCTGCATCCGGCTCAGCATCTCCGTCCGCACGTAGTCCACAAACCCCTGCATCTGCCGGTTCATCTCTTCCATCCGCTCACGCATCTGCAGCACAATCGCGATCCCCGCGATGTTCACCCCCAGATCCCGCGCCAGGTTCAAAATAAATTCCAGCCGCTCCAGATCCTCATCCGTGTACAGCCGCGTATTCCCATCCGATCGCGACGGCCGCAGCAAGCCCTCCCGCTCATACAGCCGCAGCGTCTGCGGATGAATCTCGTACATCTCCGCTACCGCCGAGATCATGTAAGCCCCTTTGCTCTTACGCCGCGTCGCCATCGCTCTCCCTCACATCTCCCGCACACGAGTGTACCCGCTTCCATCCAATGCATCCGAACTCGCCTGGGCCCTCGAACGCCCTCTCAAACCTGCATCACACCCTGCTATGTCCACCTTCAACGCCGCGCGCGCCGCCAAGATCACCATGGCCTTCTCCGCCGTCACCGCCGCCTGGCTCCTTCGACCGCGCTCCGAACCGCCCAGCAGACATCGCCCCATCGTCCTCATCACCGGCGGCGCCTCCGGCCTCGGTCTGGAGCTCGCCCGCGTCTACGGCCGCAACCACGCCCGCCTCGTCCTCGTCTCTCGCAGCCAGGACCAGCTGGAGCAGGCCCGCACCTCCCTTCTTGCCACCGGCGACGTCAAGAACCCTAGCGACATCCTTCTTCTCCCCGCCGATCTCTCCGACAAAGAAGCGGCCAGATCCATGATCGAGCTCGCCATCGGTCACCTCGAGCGCATCGACGTCCTCATCAACTGTGCCGGCGTCATCGAGGTCGGTCCGATCGAAGACCAGCCTGTCGAAGCCTTCGAGTCCGCCATGAAGAACAACTTCTTCACCGCCCTCTACACCACCCAGGCCGCCCTTCCTTATCTGCTCTCGCAGCCCGCGCTTGAGGGCCATCGCGGCCGCCGCGCCTCCGTCGTCAACATCTCCTCGATCGGCGGCAAGGTGGCCGTTCCCCACCTGCTCCCCTACACCGCCTCCAAGTTCGCCCTCACCGGCTACTCCGAAGGCCTCCACGCCGAGCTCCGCGCCAAGGGAGTCCGCGTCACCACCGTCTGCCCCGGCCTCTTGCGCACTGGCTCCCACGTCCGCGCCAAATTCGTCGGAAACATTGAAAAAGAAGAAGCCTGGTTCGACTTCGGCGCCACCACCCCCGGCGTAGCTGCTTCCGTCCAGCACGCCGCCAAACGCATCCGCAACGCGCAGCTCGCCGGCTGTGCCGAGATCACCATCACCCCCCAGGCCTGGCTCGCCGCTCGCGTCACCGGCCTCGCCCCCGGCCTCACCGCCGTCGTCAGCTCCCTCGCCAATCAGCTCATCCTGCCAGCCCCTGTCGGCAATAAGACCACGTCACACGGCTAACGCTTCCCCAAAGCGGAAGCGACCACGACGACATAGCGGAAGCGATCACGACGACCTAGCGTCGGCGGCTACCACGAGCGTATTCCACCAAACCCGTCATCTCGACCGGAGCGAAGCGATTCTTAAGGTAACAAGGGCTCCACATCGCAACCAACTCAACCCACACGAGCCAACGCCAAAGCTCCCTACCGCAGCGTCTCCAGCTTCGCCGTAGCCATTCCGCCCTCGCCCACCGTCCGCACCGTATACCGGCCATACTCGATCGTCAGCTGCGCCTCCCCGCCCATCCGCACCCGGCTCACCGACTGGTTCCGCTCCGGCAGCCAGAAGATCCCGCTTCGCTGGTACCGCGCATCGATCGTCGCCCGGTTGACCCACCACGACACCTCCTTCGCCGGTTCGCCTTCCATCCGCATCAGCCCGAAGTCATCCTCACTCACCCAAACCCGCCCGCGCACCGCAAACTTCGTCGCCACCCGCGGCGTCAGCGCCAGCCGCCACGCCCGCACCCCGTCCACCACCTCTTCTCCCTCCAGCCGTGCAACATAGTTCGCATTCGTAATCGCACTCTGTGCCCGTACCGTCCGGCTCTCCGCCTCCTCCTCGCTCGCCAGCAGCTTGCGCAGCACCCCATCGCACAGCATCTTCGATCCTTGCTGCCCCGTGACCGTCAGCCGCTTCTCCCCCGGCGCGCGAAACTCCGCCCGCACCGTCATCGACGCGCTTCCACCGCCCATCCCCCGGTACTCCACCCGGTACACCCGCTCCGAGCTCCACTCCGCCAGCGCCGCCTCCCGCTCACCGTTCTTCGCCGCCAGCCGATCTACAATCTGCGCCGCCGTCAGAGTCTGCGCGGAAACCCGCACCCCACAACCAAGCCCCAACACCGTCAGAGCGACCCCAAACCCCACACCAGAAACGGAACGCCGCATCGTCATACTTCCCACCAGCCGCTCTCCTGCCGACAGAGCAGCCACACTCACAACCCGCATCTTCGCGTGAGCCCCCCACTCACGCACTCCCCCAAAAGAACGTCACCGCTCCCATAGAGCGGCGCTCAACGTGCCCTCACCCTCGCCCTCGCCACGACGAAGCAGGGCAACCCGCGCGCTCCTACCTGGCTGCCTGCAACCTCAGCACCACCTCAGCAGGATCCGTCCCTCCGACCGTCACCATCTCGCTTACCGGCAGGTACGCCGGTCGCCTCACTCGCATCCGCACGCCCTTCCCATCAGCCGTCATACCAGCCATCTCTGCGCCGGCTTCCTCCTCCATCGTGAGCGTGTACGTATCCGGCAGCACCGACTGAAAATGGAAACTGCCGTCTCTCTCAATCGGCGTTGCGATCGAGTTCAGCAGCAAGCCGCTGTAGCGATCCGTCTCACCCTTTGGCGCCAGCCGCAGACGATCCTCCACCACCGGTCGTCCGTCCGGCCCGATCACCCGTCCACGCACCGTGTGCAGCCCCGCCACCGGCAACACCAGATCCTCCGTCACGACCTCATGTGCCTTCACCTGCACCGTCCGCGCCCTGCTCAGCCGCTGCGTCCCGCCGTCGTACATCACCAGCCCCTGCGTTCCTTCCTCACCCCGCGCCGTCGGCACCATCTCTCCAAGCATGGCCACCTGCACCACGTAGGTCGCCGAAGGCAGTCCCTCTATCCGGTAGTGACCGCTCTCATCGGTATGCGCCGCCCCGGCCATCCCGTACCCGAACCCGCCATCCGGCTTTCTCACCAGCACATTCACCGCAACTCTGAAGGCCCAGTCCCCGCCCCGAAACGTCGGCTTTCCATCCGCATACCACACGTGTCCCTCGATCACCCCGCCCCGCTCCAGGGTCATGTGGAAGTGCGTCTCCTTGCCTGCCGTCACCTGCACCGTCTGCACGTAGGCCGGTAGCGCCGCCCGTCGCGCGGCATCGGTCGGTGCCAGCGCCCACGGAGCCGCATACTCCTCCGGCGAAACGTACCCACTCACCTGGGCCACCACCAGGTACTCTCCTGGCCGCACGTCGTGCATCTCTACGCTGCCGTTCGCACCCACCGTCGCGTGGAACTCCCCGCGTTCTGTCGTCTGGTCGGTCACCACGTACTCGCCTTTGTCGATAACGGGTGGCGGCGCTGGCGGCGACAGCAGAAACACGTTCGCCCCCGCAGCCGGCACTCGCGTGTCCCCTAGCTCCACCACCCCTGTGACCGATCCTCGCAACTCGTCTGTCTGCGCACCCTGCTGCCCTCCGGACACGCCCGCCATCGCGCAAACCAAAAACGCCGCCACGCCGACGCCCCGCATCACGCCACAAACCACAACCCAGCTCATACGATCAGCACTCCGCCAGTTCGGATTCATCACCCGAGCAGACTACCGCACACCCAACAGGCAACCGTTCCCCTCTTCACACCTCCGCAAACAGCCCCTCGCGCACGTCCTCCGGATTCAGCTTTGCCAGCTCGCGCAGAATCTCCTTCGACCGCTCATCCTGCACCTTCGGCACCATCACCTTCACCTCCACAATCTGGTCGCCGCGCAACCCTTCCTGCGCCGCACTCGCCACGCCTTTTTCCCGCAGCCGCAGCTTCTGCCCGGTCTGCACCCCGGGCGGCACCTTCAGCTGCGTCCGTCCGCCGCCCTCATGCGTGTCAATCGTCGGCACGTCGATCTTCGCGCCCAGCGCCGCCTCCGCAATCGTAACCGGAACTGTCACATAAATATCATCGCCCTTGCGCGTGAATACCGGGTTCGTCCCGCCTTTGATAATCAGATACAGATCGCCAGCCGCCCCGCCATGACTGCCGGCATTGCCCTTGCCCGCCAGCCGGATCCTCTGCCCGTCTCGCGTTCCCGCCTTGATCCGGAACTCCAGCGGCTCCTTCCGCAGAATCACTCCGGCTCCGTCACACGTCGGACACGCATGCTGCACCTTGCCCGATCCGCCACAGCGCGGGCACTGGATGTTGAACTTCATCCGGCCGCCCATCTGCGTCACTTCACCGCTTCCGTGGCACTCCGGACACTCCACCACACCGCCCCGCGCACCCGATCCACCGCACGTCTTGCATACCTCCTGCCGCTGGATCTCAAGCTTCGTCACACCCCCGCGAATCAGCGTCCAGAAGTCCACCTGCACCGTGTACTCCAAATCTGTTCCCGCCTCGGCACTCTGCTTCGCTCCGCCGCGCCCGCCGCCAAACATCGAGCCGAAGATATCCCGGAACCCACCGCCGCCCGTCGGCGCCTCCTGCCGAGCCCCCGGCCCACCCTGGAACCCCGAAAAATCAAAGCCAGAAAAGTCAAATGGCACGTCCTGCCCGCCCCGACCACCACTCGCGCCACGGCCGCCCGTCCCCGGAACATGCCCATATCCACCCCGTGCCGCAGCCTCCGCCGCCGCCGGATCGATGTTGTCCGAGTAAAATCCGAACTGGTCATAGACCTTCCGCTTCTTCTCCTCGCTCAACACATCGTTCGCCTCGGAGATCTCCTTGAACTTCTCCTCCGCCTTCTTGTCCCCCGGGTTCACATCCGGGTGATACTTCCGCGCCAGCTTGCGAAACGCCTTACGAATCTCATCCGGCGTCGCCGTCTTCTTCACGCCCAGCGTGCCGTAGTAATCCTTATTCTGTGTCGGTGCCATCGTCCTCGTCTCTCTCAGGCGCTGCGTCGTTTTAACGCACCCTGCTCATCCACTGGTGCCGGTTCAATTGCCCGGCCACCCATCTCATCCCGCGCATCCCGCGCTAACTCCAACTCGTACCGCGCCTGCAGGTTGATCCAGAACTCCGGCCCGACGCGAAAATACTCTCCAAGACGAAGCGCCGTATCGCCGCTGATACCGCGGCGTTCATGCAATATCTCACCAACTCGCGTCGCCGGAACCCCCAGAGCAATTGCCAGCGCATTCCCGGAGAGGCCCAGCGGCGCCATAAACTCCTCACGCAGCATCTCGCCCGGATGCACCGGAGGCAAACGCTTTACGGGCCGCGCCCTTCCATCAGGTCGCCGTCGAGTGGTACTCCGTGACTTCAACGTCGTAGGCATGTCCGTCTCTCCATGAAAAACAAACGCGGAATTGATCGTTGATGCGCAGGCTATACTGCCCCTTCCGATCTCCTCGCAACAACCCCAACCTGTTCCCCGGCGGAAAGCGAAGACTCTCGACCTTCACTGCGGCATCGATCTGTAGCAGCTTCCGTAGCGCAGCTGGGGCAATTGACTGGAACGCCCTGCTCGGCTCCCGTCGGAAGATCCGCTCGGTCTCACCCTTCCGAAAGCCTTGAATCACAGGTCCACAGTATCACGCGCGACGTTATACGTCGTCCGTTTCCTTCTCCGGCGCCTGGCACTCCGGACACCAGAACAAGTTCCGACCCGCCATCACCTTCGTCAAAATCTTCGTCCCGCAGATCAAACATGGCTTGCCCTGACGCCGATACACATAATGCGCCTCATCCTTCAGCGGCACTCCTGTCTTCTTGGTCGGCCTGTCCTTCGGCTTCGTCGTGATGATCCGCCGATCCACCATGCCCGCCTTCATCAGCGGAATCGCCTCTTTCCAGATCGCCTTCAGCGTCGCCTCCGGCACAGTGTTCCCCGACGCAAACGGACTCAGCCGCGCCCGAAACAGCAGCTCCGCGCGATAGATATTCCCGATCCCGGCCGCCACCGTCTGGTCCATCATCAGCGCGCCAACCGGCGTCTTCCGTCTCGTGATCTTCTCCACAAATCGATCAGCCTTGTCTCCGTTCAGCGGATCCGGGCCTAGACGCTCCAGCAGCGCCAACCACTTCGCCTCCGTCCATACACTGCAGTCCGTCGGCCCGCGCAGCTCTACCCACGCCACCTTCTCCGGCGCAATATGCCCCGTCCCATCATCGTTCGAGTACCACGCGTGCCGCTTGCTCTCACCCGGCTGCGTCCCCAGCTTCACCGCCGCCGCATTCCACAGCCGCACCCGCAGCGCACCCTTCTCCGGCGGCAGCTCGCCCGTGCCCTCGGTAAAGTCCCCATACATCCCCAGGTGCACATGCAGGATGCGATCCTTCCCAAAGTCATACCCCAGGTGCTTTCCGACAGCGCGAACGCCCACCAGTGTCTTGTTATTCAGCTGATCCGCATCCTCAAACCGGCTGCTCGTCGGCGCCTCCACTCGAACCTTCTTCCCCGCAAAGGCCGCCGTGTGCCGCGCCGCCCACCGATGGATCTCGTTGCCTTCAGGCATTCTGATTCTCCTGCTCCCGTCGCCGCTCCAAGCTCTCGCGCAGCTTCGCCTCGTCCGCAACCGTTGCCTCGCCGTCCAGCACCGCCAGCGCCGCCGCGTCCAGATCCACACGCTCTTCCTCCGCCCGCCGCGCCACCTCCCGCTGCGCTCGACGCTCCGCACTCCGCTTCCCGCGCCCGGACTTCCCCGCAATCTCCGTCTCGTACCGGTAGTGCTCCAGAATCCGCTCCGGCGTCCACAGCGCCCAGTGGTTCGCATTGTTCGCATGCATCCGCTTCAGCTGAATATCATCCATCTGCCGCATAATCGCTCGCAGGTCGGAGTAGTGGTCCGCATACGCACTCTCCTCACTCTCGATCACACGCTGCATATCCACATACACCGGTTGCGCCCACTCATAAAAGGTGTGCCACACATCGTAGACATCCAAATGTCCTTTCTTCACCAGCAATCCGATATGTTCGTAAAAATCCAGCACCTCAAACGCACTCACCGGCGGCTCATCCAGATCCCACTCCCGCAATGAGTGCCCATCTTCACTCAGCCGCTCGAGCGCCAGCCGCCGCCGCGTCGCCACAAACCCCTCAGACTGGAAGAACCCCAGCTGCTTCTCCAGGTTCGCCACCGACCGGTACTGCCGTTCATGCTTCAGCTGCAGCCCCGCATAACCAATCGCGCTCGCGCTCGTCAGCACCAGACAGGTATTGGCAAGCGCCTCGATCTCAGTCCAGTTCACCATCCGCTACCCCACCCGCTTCGCATCCGTACACCTCACCGCGACCGCAACTTCAAGTGTCATCCCAGGCAAGCCGGGGAACTCCCGCATCTCGCTCCTCGCAAAGGAGCGCAGCAACACAGGTACCACTCCCTTTGGATGCGAACCAACATCCCAGCAGTCAAAAGCCCCGCACCCTCTCACAAGGCACGGGGCTTCTCTTCCAGAAAGTCCGCTTAGTTCCACACCTGCTGCGCTTGAATCGCCTTCACATCGAACATGGCATCCGGCTCCGCCTGCATCATCTTCTGCATAAACGCCTGAGCCTCGGCCTCGGTATCGAAGATCTTCCGTGTATACAGCCGCCCGGCTCGCATCTGGTCACACATCCACAGTGTCTCGCTCATCGCAACACCTCCATCCCTCTCCTCTTTGAACCCGGAACTCAATGCCAAGTTCCACCGAATCGTCCCATACCCTTCATCCTTGTACTTCGTCATACGCTCGCACCCACACCCCATTAGATAAAGCGAGAGGGGCCACCGATGCACCGGTTCGGCCCCTCCCGTTCAGCTTTGTCACACTGAGCGCAGCGAAGGTCCTGCTTTCTTCACCGCGCCCACTTCCGCTTACTTCGTGTCGACATACTCCGCGTCGATCACGCCCTCATCCTGCTTCGCCTGCTCGTGCGTCGTTCCCTCGGCAGCCGCGGCTCCGTCCGTCGGCGCCGCGCTGGCCGCCTTGTACATCGCCTCGGCCACCTTGTGGCTCGCCGTCGTCAACCGATCCTTCGCCGCGTTCATCTCAGTCGCCGAAGGGGTTCCCGTCAACGTCCCCTTCGCATCCGCCAGCGCCGACTCCGTCTCTGCCTTCTCGTCAGCGGACACCTTGTCGCCCGCCTCCTTCAGCATCTTCTCGACGTTGTACACGGTCGAGTCCAGGCCATTGCGCGCCTCAATCTGGTCGCGCTGTTCCTTGTCCTCACCCGCATGCGCCTCGGCATCCTTCGCCATGCGCTCGACCTCTTCCTTGCTCAGACCCGACGAGCTCGTGATCGTGATCTTCTGATCCTTGCCCGTCGCATTGTCCTTCGCCGTTACATTCAGAATGCCGTTCGCGTCGATGTCGAATGTGACCTCGATCTGCGGCACGCCGCGCGGAGCCGGTGGAATCCCGCTCAGCTTGAACTTGCCCAGCGTGCGGTTCTGGCTTGCCAGCGGCCGCTCGCCCTGCAGCACGTGCACCTCAACCTCGGTCTGCGAGTCCGCCGCCGTCGAGAACGTCTCCGTCTTCTTCGTCGGAATCGTCGTGTTGCGCGTGATCATGCCCGTCGCCACACCACCCATCGTCTCGATGGAGAGCGTCAGTGGAGTCACATCCAGCAGCAGCAGATCCTTCACGTCGCCCGAAAGCACACCAGCCTGTACCGCCGCGCCAATGGCAACGACTTCGTCAGGGTTGACGCCCTTGTTGGGCTCCTTGCCGAACAGGTCCTTCACCAGCTTCTGGATCGCCGGCATACGCGTCTGTCCGCCGACAAGAACCACCTCGTCGATCTTCGAAGCATCCACGCCCGCATCCTTCAGCGCCTGCTTGCACGGTCCAACCGACTTCTGCAGCAGGTCATCGACCAGGCTCTCCAGCTTGGCACGCGAAAGTGTCCGCACCAGGTGCTTTGGTCCGCTCGCATCCGCGGTGATAAAGGGCAGGTTGATCTCCGACTCCTGCGCCGTCGAGAGCTCGATCTTCGCGCGCTCGGCCGCATCCTTCAGCCGCTGCAGCGCCATCTCGTTGCCCTTCGCCGTCAGATCAAGACCCGACTCGTTCTTGAACTCCGAGATCAGCCAGTCCACAATCCGCTGGTCCAGGTTGTCGCCGCCCAGGTGCGTATCACCGTTGGTCGACTTCACCTCGATCACGCCGTCGCCAACCTCGAGGATCGACACGTCGAACGTTCCGCCGCCGAAGTCATAGACCGCGATTGTCTCGTCCTTCTTCTTGTCGAGTCCGTACGCCAGCGCCGCCGCCGTCGGCTCGTTCACAATGCGCTTGACATCCAGGCCGGCAATCCGGCCCGCATCCTTGGTCGCCTGCCGCTGTGCGTCGTTGAAGTACGCCGGAACCGTGATGACCGCCTCGGTCACCGAGGTGCCCAGGTAATCCTCCGCCGCCTTCTTCAGCTTCTGCAGGATCATCGCCGAAACCTCAGGCGCCGTGTACTCCTTACCCTGCGCCATCACGGCAACGTTGTCGCCTTTCGCGACCACCTTGTACGGCACCATCTTCATCTCGGAGCCGACCTCGTTCATCCGCCGCCCCATGAAGCGCTTGACCGAGTAAATCGTGTTCTCAGGATTCGTGATCGCCTGCCGCTTCGCGACCTGGCCGACCAGCCGCTCCCCCGACTTGGTAAACGCCACAATCGACGGCGTCGTCCGCCCACCCTCTTCGTTCGGGATCACCTTCGGCTCGCCGCCTTCCATCACGGCAACGCAGCTATTGGTGGTTCCCAGATCGATGCCAATAATCTTCCCCATACGCTTCTCTCTCCTGTGCTTCCCGGTCAGCCGCCGTCCGCGGCACATGATCCGGTCTTCCTGGATCTGCTTCACTTCCAAAACTCTGTCGACTCTCGACTAAGTGATCATCTCAAGTTGAGTCACTTACTGTCAATCAATATGATGCAGTTTCCATATAGAGGATGCACGGGTCGTCACCGTCAGATCCATCCCCAACCGACGTGATCGTGCATCGGCTTACCCCCCCTCGCACGCCACCAAGGTCTGCCAACGAACGACGCACAGACTCCCCCGAACAACAGACCCGCCCACGCCCTTGACGCGGACACCCGCCCACGCCCCTGAGACGAGGACCAATCACTCCCCTGAAACAACGAACACGTCCACTCCCCTGACCTGTCATCCTGAGCGCAGCGAAGGACCCGCTCCTCTACCGGGCTCGCCCAGGCCAACCCCAAACACTCGCCCAACCTCAAGCGCCCCTGACCTGTCATCCTGAGCCACAGCGAAGGACCCGCTTCTCTGCCGGGAACGCCCAGGCCAACCCGAAACACTCGCCCAACCTAAAACTTCCCCCCCCCCGGCGAAGACCCGAACTCCCCTCCCGGAACCACCGCTCCCGCGCCCCTGCCCGGGCTACCGCCCCGAACCTCACCCAAAAGCACCATAGTCACCCACCACAACTGCCCTCTACTCTCGCTGCTGACCTCCCCAGAGGGCCCACAGCCATGCAGACCTCCCGCCCCGTCCCAACTACCCGCCCACGCCGTCCCGGCCGCAGACGCAAGCTCGCCGCCCTCACCACCCTTGGCCTGGCCGGTCTTCTCGCCGGCTTTCTCGCCGGCTGTGGCTCTACGAACTCCCCTCAACTCACCGCAGCAGCCGCTGCCCCGAAGAGCTACACCGCCGCCGCCGGCAACTGGAAGTTCACCTCCGGCGCCAGCGCCTTCGCCGGCGCTCTTAGCGTCTCCGGCACCAGCGTCACCGCCATCCTCCATCCCCTCAACGCCACCTGCGCAGCCTCCGGCGGCGCCTTCACGGCATCCGGAACCATCTCCGCAACCGACTCCCTCTCCCTCACCTCCAGCAACTTCACCGGCGGCAAGCTCGCCATTGTCGGCACCCTCGCCGCCGACCAGCACTCCCTCACCTCTCCTACCATCACGGTCACCGGCGGCACCTGCGCCTTGGCATCCACCCGCACCTCCAGCCCTTCACCGCACGGCACGACCGCTCCGTCAGCCCAGCAGTACCAACCACTGACCGGCAACTACAACGGGACCTTCACAGATAGCTCCGGCGCCACCCTCACCCTGGCCGCCACCCTGTCTCAACCCACCACCCCCGACGCCAACGGCGTCTACCATCTCACCGGTTACGCCACCTTCCCCAACACGCCCTGTCTCGCCACCCCGGTCATCACCGACTCCACCATCACCGGCGACACCATCCAGGCCACGTACACCGACAAGGACTCCGGCAGCACCGTCGTCGGCAACGGCACCTTCTCGCCAGATGCCCAGACCCTCACCATCACCAACTGGATCCTCTCCGGCTGCGGCGACGACACAGGCACCGGCCTGCTGCTTCGCCAAACCAATTAAATCAAAACTACTTACAGCGATCCCAACGACGGCGGGCCGAAATCGGCCCGCCGTCTTCCTTTGCCGTGTCCGTTTCCGGTACTCTCTCTAGGCAATCTGGCGAGCAGCGGCTCCCCAAGACATCCATTCACGTGGCGCAATCACCCCCCGCCGGTCACTATCCTCATAGCTGAGGCTTCAAGTGACTCGGTTCGGGCCCGGTTCGCGTTCTTCCGGCATCCGAGACCCGCGATCGTCCGTACCTCTGGTCCAGATCTAACCCGTATCGTTTGAATATTTTGCACGCGCCAGGGTACACCCCTCACCAGGCGCAAAGAGAGGTCTCCCATGGCAGCCACCGCCGCAGCAGCCGATCCAGCGCAGGAGATTACGGCTGGCGTCAATCCCTGGATCATCGCCGCCGCCGTCATGCTGGCCACCTTCATGGAGGTGCTCGACACCTCCATCGCCGCGGTCGCGCTGCCCTACATCGCCGGTTCGCTATCAGCCTCGAACGATGAGGCCACCTGGGTACTCACCTCGTACCTTGTCGCAAACGCAATTGTTCTCCCCATGTCAAACTGGTGTTCGCTCAAGTTCGGCCGCAAGCGCTTCCTCGTCGCCTGCGTCATCGTCTTCACCGTTGCCAGCTTTGCCTGCGGCGCAGCGCCGACCCTTGGCTTCATGCTGCTTGGCCGTGTCGTTCAGGGCGCCGGCGGTGGCGCGCTGCAGCCGCTCTCGCAGGCCATCCTGCTCGAGAGCTTCCCACCCGCCAAACGCGGCGCCGCTCTGGCGGTCTTCGCCCTCGGCGTCGTCGTCGCTCCTGTCATCGGCCCAACCCTCGGCGGGTGGCTCACCGACACCTACTCTTGGCGGTACGCCTTCTACATCAACGTGCCCATCGGCATCCTGGCCGTCTTCATGATCAACACCTTCGTGCATGATCCCAGCTACATCAAGGATAAGAAGGCTCCGCCCTTCGACAACATCGGCCTTGGAACGCTGATCGTCTGGACCGGCTGCCTGCAGGTCGTCCTCGATAAAGGGCAGGAAGATGACTGGTTCGGCGCCATCTGGATCCGGTGGGCCGTCGCCGCGCTGGTCATCTCCTTCATCTGGTTCTGCTACCACTCCTGGACCAAGAAGGATCCGTTGGTCGACCTCCAGGTCTTCAAGGATCGAAACTTTCTCATCGGTTCCGTCCTGATCTTCCTCTTCGGCGTGGGCATCTACTCCACCACTACCGTGCTGCCGCTCTTCTATCAGGAACTACTCGGCTACACCGCCTTCACTGCCGGCATCGCCGTCGCCCCTCGCGGCATCGGCGCCATCTGCGGTATGCCGGTGATCGGGTATCTCTCCAACAAAGTTGATCCCCGCTATCTGCTCACCTTTGGCTTCGGTCTCTTCGGTCTGGCGACGCTCTACTTTGGTAATCTCACGCTGCAGGTCTCGCCCACCTCGATGTTGATTCCGATCCTTCTGACCGGCTTTGCCCTCTCCTTTGTCTTTGTGCCCATCTCAACGGCTGCCTATGGAACGCTGAGCAATGACAAGATCGGCAACGCTTCGGGAATCTTCAACCTGATGCGCAATGTCGGCGGTTCAATCGGCATCTCCATGGCCCAGACGCTGCTGACACGGCGCACCACCGCTCATCAGAATCTCATCATCAACAACGTACCGCTGAGCGGACAGCAGTTCCAGAACTCACTCGGTGCGACACAGCAATCGCTGCGCGGCTACTTTGGCGCGGCAAACTCACTAGCCCCCGCGCAGACCACGCTCTACCAGCAACTCGGCCGGCAGGCCGCCAACTGGGCTTTTGTCGACGTCTTCCGCTGGCTCGCCGTGCTTTGCCTCTCCTGCGTCGGCATCGTCTGGACCTTCAAGAAAGTCAAGGCCGGCAAGGCTCCGGAGGGAGCGCACTAAGCTGCACCCATGCCCCATCTCGCCACGCCTTTGTTTCTGCTCCAGCTCGCGACCACGCTGGGCATGACAGGTCTGATCTGGTTCGTGCAGATCGTTCACTATCCATTATTCTCCGGTGTCGGAGATGCGGCTTTTGTCCCGTATGCTCGACGTCACGCAACCCTGACCGGCTACGTCGTTGGCGGCCCGATGCTCCTCGAACTCCTGTCCGCGCTGGCCACCCTCGTGCCCCCTCTGCGGCCACAGTTCATCTCAAGCATCGACTCCATCGGTTCGGTCACGCTTCTCGCACTCATCTGGGGAGCCACCGGCCTGCTTCAGGTGCCACTGCACTCGCGCCTCGCCCATGCCCGGGACTCTGCCCTCATCAGTCAGCTTGTTCGTGGCAACTGGATCAGAACCGTGGCGTGGAGTCTTCGATCGCTCCTGCTGCTCTTCTGCCTGCACCGAGCCCTCTAAATTGCCGCCTTGGCACGCGACGTTCGATCGCCGGGCGCATCGCGCATCGCGTGTCTCTCGCACAGGGAGTGCATCCAATCGGGATGTCAACCGCAACCAGCCGATCCCTGATCGCTCCCCAGATTGAGATTCAGTATCTGGAGTTTGGGCCACCCGATGGCATTCCGGTCATCCTTCTTCACGGCTTTCCAGACTCTCCGGCTGCCTGGTACGACGTGGTGCGCCGGCTGAAGTCCCGGCCAGTCCGGCTGCTCGTTCCCTACCTTCGCGGAACAGGAAAGACCAACATCCGGCTCACGGATCACATGTCCGGCCAGCCGGCAGCACTCGCCTCAGACGTGCTGACGCTCGCCGACACGCTGAAGCTTGACGAGTTCTACCTGGCGGGTCAGGACTGGGGAGCTCGCACGGCGTATGCAGTCTCCGTTCTGGCTCCTCATCGCGTCCGTGGCGTACTGGCGCTGGCAACGCCGTACGTTGCGTATCGTGGAAAGATCGAGCCAGTCGCACAGGCACAGTCTTATTGGTACCAGTGGTACTTCAACACCGAGCACGGAGCGGAGGCATTTGCCTTAGACCCTGTGGCTTTCTGCAGATGTCTTTGGCAGCTCTGGTCTCCGCGCTGGCGATTCTCGCATAGGGAGTTTGCCGAGGCCGCGGTGGCCTTCTCGAATCCCCAGTTTGTCAGCACGGTACTCCACTTCTACCGGCAGCGATGGAAAGGTGTGCCCAGCGCACCACCCTATGAGCTTACGGAGTCCATCCTGGCTGCGAAGCCGAAAATAGAGGTTCCCACCATCTTCGCCTACGGAACTGCCGATGCCTGCAATCTCCCGGAGAGCTCGGAAGGGCAGGCCCCCTGGTTTACCGGCCCCTTTGAACGCGTAGCTCTCAAGAGTGTCGGTCACTTTCCGCAACGCGAAGATCCGAAATCGGTTACCAACCTCATCGAGCATCTGCTTCGCATGACGCGCCTGAGGGCCTGATGACGCGCCTGAGGGCCTGATGACGCGCGACTGCATCTCGCTCTGCATACCCGTGCTCTACACTCGCAGCATGCGTCGGCTCTTGTATCTTTGTGTCCTCCTCGCGTTCGCACCCTCGCTGCTGGCGCAATGGGAGATCGAAGAATCGAACAGCACGGCCAGCCTCCGCGGAGTCATCAGTGTCGGCGGTGGCGTCGCCTGGGCCAGTGGCAGCAACGGCACGGTCCTGCGAACGGAAGATGGCGGATACGTCTGGCAAGGCTGCGTGCAGCCGGCCGGAGCGGCGAAGTTGGACTTCCGCGGTATCCAGGCCTGGGACGAGAACACGGCCGTCGTCATGAGTGCGGGGCCAGGCGATCTCTCCCGGCTGTACAAGACAACGGATGGCTGCCGCACCTGGACACTGCTGCTGACGAACCACGACACCGATGGCTTCTGGGATGCGATCCAGTTTTCCGACCGCGAACATGGAACACTGCTGGGGGATCCAGTGGGCGGCCGCTTTGTTCTGCTGACAACTTCAGACGGCGGAAGAACGTGGACACCCGGGCAGATAGGTCCGGCAGACTCTGTTACCGGTCAGAGCATCTTCGCTGCGAGCCATTCGAGCCTTCTGATGACGTCCCCGAGCAGTCGAGCCTTCTGTACCGGCGGTCCAAACGGAGCCATGGTCATTCGGCAAAGCCTCGGCCCCCAACCCGGTCCGGCCAAACCGGGCGAGATCCGTTTTGGAACCACCGCCTCCTCCGAAGAACTGGTGAGCTTCAGCAAATCTGCCAGCAGCGGCTGCTTCTCGCTCGCGCAGAGCCATGACGGACAGGGAACGATCGTTGCCGTAGGTGGTGACTTCTCGCATCCTGAAGTGGGTGAGAACGCTGCCTGGACCACAGCCATCGCCGAGGACACGGAGAACAAAGCGCATCCCCTGTTTCACTTCTCACCCGCAAAGACCAAGCCGGCGGGTTATCGCAGCGCCGTCGCATACGACGCGCAGACGAAAGCCTGGATCGCCGTCGGTCCAGGAGGGACGGATGTGTCGACAGACGACGGACAGAACTGGCGAGCGTTGACTCCGAGCCGGCAGGATGCACCCGGTGCGGACAAACAGTGGAACGCGATCTCGCTGCCTTTCGCTGTCGGTCCGAAAGGCCGCATCGGCAAACTGCGCGGCGATCTGCTGCCGAAGCGCTAACGGCTACTGGGGTGGCGCTGAAGCAGGCGTGTTGGGAATGGTAGTACCAGGTTGATTAGACTGACTCCCGGAGAGAGAGCCAAGGCTCGAAGAGCTTGCCGAGCTCATACCCCCGCCAAACAGATTTACCTTCGCTTTGAGTTGCTCGACGCGAGGATCGTAGAGGAACTCCCACTCAGGGTAGGTGGTCTTTTCGTTCACGACGATGATGGCGGATCCCGCCATGGGAAGACCTACGCCCATGAATGGAGAGCCTCCGCCTGAGAACGTACTCGCCGAGTTGCTCCCGAGTGCTCCTGAGCCTGGGGAGTTTGTTGCGCCGGTAGGGCTTGTGCTCGATGCACTGGAGCCGGGGTTGGGAGATGTGGAGGAGGTGCTGCTGTCTGCGCCAGTGGCTGCCAAGCCCATGGTGTTAGACCCCGCACCCGCACCGGACATCCCTGTGGCCCCAGCACCACCAGCTCCGAGGGATTGATTCGGGAGAGAGCCGTTCGCACCGCCTGCTGAGGAGTTGCTGCCTCCGCCGCCAATGCCCGTGCTATTGAGACCGGCGAGTGGCTGGCCGAAGAAGCCTTTGACGCTGGTTTTGTTCTCTCCGATTTTGATCAGGCGCCAGTCGGGCTTGCCGGTCATCGGGTCGGTGTACTTTTGGCGTAAATAGCGAACATTGTTAGTTTTATCAAGCTGCTCGAGCGAGCCAGGGTAGGTGTTGGTTTTGATGTAATAGCGTCGGATTGCCTTGACGTACTCGTTCGCACGATGGACGGCTTCGACCTCTCGTTCGCGGCGGAGTGAGCGGGCGACGGTCGGAGCGGCGACAGACAACGCAAGCAGAATGATGAAGATGGCAACGATGAGACCAACGAGTGCGAAGCCCTCCTGAGAGGTTCTTGAGGGCTTTCGGGGTGGTGTGCCGGGTCGCATGCTAGTTGAGGATGAGCGGAAGGGATTGCTGGTTGTTATTTGTTAAGTCTTGCACTGTGACCGAGTTAGCGGAGATGGCCAGGATCTTGTAACGGCGCTGGACGATGTCGCCGACGCTGGCTAGAAAAACGTCTTCGCCGCGGAGGAGGAAGGCCCTTGGCTGCTGAACCCCATGAGCTGCGGTGCCGAAGAACTTAAGGTCTATAGGTGGCAGGGATGGCACAGGAGGAGCGGTATAGGCGACTTGGGTTGAGGTGGGCCGGGGGGAGGAGATTGGCTTTGGGAGGGTAGTGGTGGAGGGGGCAGCTTCGCCGGTGAAGATATTCCGGCCAGAGCCTTTATATTCCAGGGCTTCTGTGGTGAGCATGGGGCCCATGTGGAGGGTTGGATCGAGCGCCGCGGCGGTCGTTGCGAGAGGTTTTTCGCCGTTTTTGGTAGAAGTCTGTGCGGGTTTGGCCGAGGTTAAGGCCACATTCGCGGAGGTTGCCGGCGGAGTGTCCGACGGGAAGAGCTGGGTGTACATGTAGGCGATCGCGCCGAGGGCGCCGACCCCGGCAATACTGAGAATGGCGAGCTTCTTCTTGTCTTCGATGCCAAGGTTCACTGGGTGGGCCCTCCTTCCGAATAGGTGATGTCGCCCGGCTTGAACTTACGGCCCGGATCGCGTGGTGCGGCAGGATTGGAGGCACGGCCGGCCGAGATGGCGGCAGTGGATGGAGCGTCCGATGGACCGGCCGAGTCGTCGGCCGGCAGCTCACCCGAGAGCGGGAGGGCGGCGGCAGGTGAGTTGGCCTCAAGAGCGGCACCGGGACGGAGCCAGGTATTGAGGCCGAGTCGCAGACCGACGGTGCCAGCCTGCTGTCCCGTGAGGGCAACGCCGCGGATCAGGAAGAACATGCGATCGCGCTCGAGGGCGTTGACCATGTGGACGAGGGAGCGGTAGTCACCGGTGAGGGCGAAGTCCATACGCATCTCGGTCAGTTCGGCAGAAGTGCCGGTGAGGACCGGCGCCTGGGCGTATTGGCCGCGGGTGAGCTTGACGCCTTCTCGCTTGGTAAGGGCGCCGAGTTCGGTGAGGACCTGCGAGTAGCTGGCGGGCAGACGGCGGGTGTAGAAGGTATCGGCTTCGGCGTTGGCTGCGGCGAGCTTGCTGTCGAGACCCTGGAGCGGACGCGCCTGGAGATCCGCCGTTTTGAGGGCGATCTGACCCTGCGCGAGGGCGGCGGCCCCGGAGTCCGAAGTGGTATGCCACGCAAGGCCGAGCTGGAGGATTAGATAGAGGTTGATGAGCAGAAGCAGACCGGCCCCGGCGTAGTGGAAGTTCACAAGGGTCGCGAGGGTGCGGACTTTCTCAGGCAGGCGAGCGGTGGAGACAGCTCCGGGAAGCTTCATTTGGACCTCCCGTGCGACGGCGCCTTCGATGCCTTGGCAGTGGGTTCGCGCTCGGACGGGCTCGGAGGGACCGAGGTGACGACGGGGCGACGGTTCGGCTCCGGCAACGGGTTGTAGCCGCTGAGGATGTCGAACTCTACCCCGCCGGGGGCGGCTGCTGAAGTAGCAGCCGCGGCGCGACCACCATCCGGCGAGACGCTGGCGAAGGTGAAGCTGGTGGGCGTGGGTGCGGTGTTGCGAGCGCCGCCGGCCAGGCCATTTGCGCCCTCAGTGGCCTGGGTGGATTCGGACGAGAGGCGCGGCTGGAGGAAGCGAGAGGAGTGCTCGAGGTTGCGAACCAGCTGGACGGCGCGATCGCGATCGCCGGAGACGCGAAGGCGAATGGTGACCTCACCTTCCTTGGAGACCTGTGGCTCGATGCTGGTGACCTGCACACCGGGAGGAAGGACACGCTCGAGGTCCATCATAACGGCGGTCCATGAGAAGCTCTTGCGGGCGAAGACGCCGTTGAGGAAGTGGGACCGGTCGAGGACGTCGCGGTTCTGCGGCTGGCGCATGCGGGCCTCATTGGCGGAGCGCTGCTGCTGCAGGGCAAGGGTCTGGGCGTGTACGGCGTCGATACGGGCCTGGGCGGCGGTGGCGCGCTGGCTGACGGAGTGCAGCCAGAGACCTAGGCCTAGGGCGAGCACAGCCAGGAGACCCATGAGGAGGCGTAACCGCGCGAGGAGCGGCCGAATCTCCACAAAGGGACGGCTGGCGAGATTGACGGAGATGCGCATCTAGCTGCGGAGGGCTCCTCTGAGGCCGGCGAGCCAGCCGGGTGGAATGCTGGTCGTGGAGACGGCGGCGCCGAGAGCGGATGGGTCGAGCAGCTCGCGAACGTGAAGGCCTTCTAGACCGCTGGCGGTGAGAGTGCGGTCGAGATCATTGGCGGGCATGGAGCCGGCGGAGAGGACGAGCTCAGGGAGAGTTCCAAGGGTGTCTTCGAAGTACGCGGCGGCTACGGAGACAGACTCGGCGAGGTCGCGGCTGCGATTGTTGACGTCGGGCGCGGTGTTAAGGATGGCGACGGTGGTCTCGGGCTCGGGGTGGATGGGCTCGATGCTGTATGGGGCTTCCAACGGGGCTTCGAACGACTCCGGGCGGGACCATTCTTCGGCGGTGTCGGCGCGGTCAACGAAGGCGAAGTCGGAGGTGGGATCGGGACCGCTGGTGCCGAGGTTGAGGTAGGGCTCGGGCCCTGTGAAGCTGGAGAGGTGGGCGGAGACGGCCGAAGCAGGAACCACTTCGGGGGCAAAGAAAGGTGTCGCGGTGGAGATGACGGCACTAGGGGTCGAGATCGCGGAGGTGTCGATGGACTCGGCGGGGTAGACGTCGATGGTTCGGTGAAGAAGGAGGACCCCGGCGCGGACGATGGCGGTGGTGAGGGCGACGGGGGAGGCGTTGAGGATGAGGGCGTTGGGGAGGGTGGGATCGAGGCCGGCGAGGGCGGCGAGGGTGCTGGGGAGGACGACGCCGGGCTGCATCCCGGCCTCCGCGATGGCGGACTCGTACTCGGCGAGGACTTCCTGCGGGATGGCGACGGCGAGGACGCGGAGGAGGGTGCGCTCAGTGCTCATGATCTGGAAGCTAACGAGAGCGTGGTCGACGTCGAAGGGGAGGAGTTTTTTGAGCCGGAAGCGGACGACCTGGAGGGCTTCTGCGGATTTTGACGGGAGGGCGTCGAAGTCGAGGAGGAGGACGCGGACGGCGGCGTCGGGGACGATCACCGTGACGTACCTGGACCGGTCGGCACCGCGGGCGGCGATGGCGTCAAAGGCGCGGCGGAGGGCGGCGACGACAGCGGGGCGCTCCGGGAGATTGCCGGCTTTGAGGCCGGGGGTGACGAGGCCCGGGCGAAGGTCGACGCGGGCGACCGTGGTGAGGGTGCCGGCGGGTGACTCGCCGCGCGCGACGACGACGCCTTCGGGGCGTATCTCACAGGCGAGGCGGGGGCGGGTGCCGACGGAGGTGGGGAGAAGGTCCATTTGCTGAGTCAGGCCATGGTGCGGGCGTGAGGGTGTGTCGCTACGTGTTTTCTAACCGCTACCAGAGTAACGTGTGTGGGCTGTGAGTTGGACGTGGAGGTGGCTGGAGGGTTAGGGGGCGCCATGGCCTGTTTGGGGGATGGCAGGAACGATTGAGACTGCCTGGATCCCTTCCTGCTCTGCTGCGGATGCTGACACCGCTGTTGCCGGCACCCTCCCCTGGCTGGTTGTTGCGCAAAATCTTCCAAGGACGAGGGTTAGATCTGGATCGAGACGGGGGGAGCCCCGGCGTTCCGCTAAGCTTCCCTGCTCTTTAAGGATACGCGGTGCAAGGGACCGGATGCGCCACTAAAGCGGAAGATGCCACTCTTGCGCTTCTGTGTGGTCGTGGGGTGCGAGTGCTTGTGGCCTTGCGACGGAAGGGATCTCTCCACTTCGCTTTGCTCCGGTCGAGATGACGGCGGTGGGAGCGGTTCGGTCGGGACGACGGCGGTGGGATGCGTTGGGAGAGGCTTGCTCCACTCAGCACTGAGATTCTGCCAAGTGGGATTACCACTGGCAACGAGGGCCAGCTTTGTCTGGCGTGACCAGCGCTTGAGTTGCTCCTCGCGGGCGATGGCTGAGATGGCAAGAGCGAAGTGCTCGAGGTGGCGAGGCGGTCGGTGTTGGCTTAGCGGCCGGCTTCGATGAAGGTGACCTTGTTGATTTCTTTGAGGGTGGTGATGCCGTCGCGGACGCGCTCTAGGGCGGAGTCGCGGAGGAAGGCCATGCCTTTTTGCTTGGCGACTTTGCGGATCTCGGAGCCGGGCTTTTTGGCGAGGAGCATTTCGCGGATCTCGTCGTCGAGCTCGAGGAGCTCGTGGATGGCGGAGCGTCCGCGGAAGCCGGTGCCGCCGCACTCAATGCAGCCGGCGCCCTCGCGGAAGGCGAAGTTGTGCCAGTCCTCGAGAGGAAGGCCGCTCTCGCGGAGTTCGGCGTCGGTGTAGTGGACGGTGGTGGCGCAGAAGTCGCAGACCTGGCGGACGAGGCGCTGGGCGAGGATGCAGTTGAGGGCGGAGACGAAGTTGTAGGGTTCGACGCCCATGTTGAGAAAGCGGCCGAGGACGTCGACGACGTTGTTGGCGTGGACGGTGGTGAAGACGAGATGGCCGGTGAGGGCGGAGTTGATGGCGATCTGGGCGGTCTCGGCGTCGCGGATTTCGCCGACGAGGATCTTGTCGGGGTCGTGGCGGAGGATGGAGCGAAGACCACGGGCGAAGGTGAGGCCTTTTTTCTCGTTGACGGGGATCTGGGTGATGCCGCGGATCTGGTACTCGACGGGGTCTTCGATGGTGATGATCTTGTCTTCTTCGGACTTGATCTCGTTGAGGGCGGCGTAAAGGGTGGTGGTTTTGCCGGAGCCGGTGGGGCCGGTGACGAGCACCATGCCGTAGGGCTCCTTGATGTAGCGGCGGAAGCGGGCGAGATCGTGGGCGGCGAACCCCACTACATCCAACGACAGCTTGGTGAACTTCTCCGACATGGACTCTTTGTCGAGGACGCGGAGGACGGCGTTTTCGCCATGCACGGTGGGCATAATGGAGACGCGGAAGTCGATGAGGCGGCCCTTGTAGCGGACGCGGAAGCGGCCGTCCTGGGGGACGCGGCGCTCGGCGATGTCGAGCTCGGACATGACCTTGATGCGGGAGAGAATGGTCTGGTGGTGCTCGCGGGCGATGGGAGCCATGGCCTGCTGGAGAACGCCGTCGATGCGGTACTTGACCAGGAGCGAGTCGTCAAAGGTTTCGAGGTGAATATCGGAGGCTCGGCGTTCGAGCGCGGTGAAGATGGTGGTGTCGACGAGGCGGATGATGGGCGAGAGATCGTCTTCACCGGTGAGGCGCTCGATCGAGATGTTTTCGTCGGGATTGTCTTCGGACGAGAGGACGTCAAACGCTAAACCTTCAGACGCTTCGTCGAGGACGCGCTGCGACTGCTCGGTTTTTTTGAGGAGATCGGTGATCTGCGAGAGGGTGGCGACGCGGGTGATGAGGCGGGTGCCGAGCAGGCCGGCGATCTCGTCGAGGAGCATGAGCTTGGAGGGGTCGGAGACGGCGATGGCGAGTCGGCCTTCGTGCTGCTCGAGCGGCACGAAGTTGTAGCGGAACATCATGTCGACGGGGACGGTCTTGAAGAGCTCGTGCTGGATCTTGAAGTTCTTGAGATCGACGAACTCGGCGTGGTAGCGGCGGGCGAGGACGCGGGCGCGCTCAATCTCGTCCATGGACATTTCCGCTACGGAGAGGGGGAGGGCTACGGGGGTGGCCATAGTGGGTGAGACTCCTGGAAGGGTGTGAGGGTTAGGCGCTGCGAAGGCGGCGCGGACGGGACTATCTTATCGCCAACGTGCGGCGCACGATATGCGTCTATCCGGGGAGACGGGCGGATGGTACTGTGTTGACTCGGGCCCGCGATCTAAGGAGAGACCTTAATGAGCAGCTCGCCGATTAGCCCTTCCCTTCTTCCTGGAATCTCGCCGCGCTGGTCGCATAGCTGGTCGGTCGGCCTAAGCGTGGTGCTGATCGTGCTGGGCCTGATCGCGGTGATCCTGCCGGAGATCGGCGGGCTGGCGATCGCGCTCTACTTCGGCTGGCTGTTGCTGCTGAGCGGTGTGGCGCTGCTGGTGTTTGCGTGGCGAACGCATGCGGGCGGGGTGATGAGCCTGCAGGTGGGGCTGGGCGCGGTGTACGTGCTGCTCGGGATCTTTCTGATCGCGCGGCCGGGCGCTGGTCTGGCGTCGCTGACGCTGCTGCTGGCGGGGTACCTGCTGCTGGAGGGTCTGCTGGAGCTGACGGCGGCGTTCCGGACACAGCCTGCTGCGGGACGGACGTGGCTGCTGATCGATGGGATTGTGGCGCTGGTGCTGGCGGCGATGATTGTGACGTCGTGGCCTTCGAGCGCGGCGTGGGTGGTGGGGACGCTGGTGGGGATCAACCTGATCTTTGGCGGGATCTCTCGGCTGATGGTGACGGGCGCGGTGCGGCGGCATGTTGGGGTGCTAGGGATCTGAGCGAGCGGAGGTTTCGTGATGCGAGCTGTGGTGATGGCGATGATTCTTGGTGTGGCGATGATGGCGAATGCGGGAGAGAAGGAGAGCAGGATGCAGGCGACAGGATCGTTTGACGTGAAGATGACGCCGGACCAGGGCAACGAGCGAAGCTACGGGCGCATGACGATGAGCAAGCAGTACCACGGGGCGCTGGAGGCGACGGCGGTGGGAGAGATGCTGTCGGGCGGCGATCCGAAGGCGGGGACGGCGGGGTATGTGGCGATTGAGACCGTTACGGGGACGCTCGATGGAAGGGCCGGGACGTTTCAGCTGATGCAATGGGCGACGATGGCGGATGGCAAGCGGGAGCTGCGGGTGGGCGTGGTGCCGGGTTCGGGGACCGGCGCGCTCAAGGGGATCTCGGGAACGATGACGATCGAGATTGCAGAGGGGAAGCATACGTATCGGCTGGAGTATGCGGTGGCGGAGACGCATTGAGTTCGTGTCGCTTCGCTCTGAGACACGGCGCAGTCCCTGAATCTGAATGGGACTACGCCGTTTCTTCTTTGTGCCGCGTGAACGTGCGGTGTCTGGAGAGCGGAAGCGAGGGATCTCACCCACTGCGCGCTCCGCGTGCAGGCGAGATGACGGTGGCCTGGGTACGAAGTCAGGTCTCGTAGTCGCATGGCAGGCGGAGGTGGGGGGCTAGTTCTTTGGCTGTTTGTCGACGCCTTTGCCGGGGTTTGAGGCGTGGACGAGCTCCGGGGTGGAGGTGGCGCGCAGGGTTTCGACCTGGGTTTCAGGGTCGATGCGCTTGGTGCGGGTAAAGGGTGGAAGCTCGACGGAGGATTTGGACTTGAGTGCCTGGATGATGGCTTCGCAGACGCGGACATCGGCAAAGCCCTCTTCGCCGTCGGGCTCGACCTCGGTGTTGTTGAGGATGCAGTCGGAGAAGTACTTCATCTCGCCACCGAAGTGATCGGTGTTCTTGAAGCTTTCGTTCTTCTGGTCGTCACCGATGGCGAGGGTCTGCTCGATGGGCTTGCCGAACATGTAGCAGGGGTCGAGGCTGAGGCTGCCCCTGGTGCCGATGGCGACGAGGGTGTTGTAGGGGCCGCCGAAGTAGCTGAGGTTGAACTGAGCGAGCTTGTTGTTGGGGAAGGCGAGGGTGACGGCGATGGTGTCGTCGAAGTCCTGGTCGAAGCCGGACTCGGGATGGCGGGTGCCGACGGCGGAGAGGACGGCGGTGGGCTCGGCCGAGAAGATATAACGGGCGGCGTTGATGGGGTAGGGTCCCATGTCGAGGACGGGGCCGGCGAGGGTGCCGCTGTGGGCGCGGTGGTTTTCGGGGTCGAGCGGCTGGGCGAAGCTGGAGGCGAAGAGATGGACGTCGCCGATCCTGCCGTCGCGGATCTTCTGGATGGTATCGAGGGTGCCGGGCTCGAAGTGGAGGCGATAGGCGACCATGAGCTTGGCGGTGGAGGCCTTTTCGGCGGCGAGGATCTCGTTGCACTTCGCGGTGGAGACTTCGAGGGGCTTTTCGGTGAGGACATGGATGCCGGCCTGGAGGGCGGGGACGATGAACTCGGCATGGCGCCAGTTGGGGGTGGCGAGATAGATGGCGTCGAAGGTACCGGAGGCGAGGGCGTCGGCGAACTGATCGTAGAAGTAGGTGTGGCCGACAGAGATGTCATACATTTCGGCGAGTTCGCGAGCTTTGGTGGGGTCGGAGGTGATGAGTGTGGTCATCTCCGAGTTGCCGGTACCTTTGATGGCGGGCATCATGTCTTCCTGGGCGATGTCGCCGAGGCCGACGATGGCGTAGCGGACTTTCTTATCTGAACCGAGGCCGAGTGCTTCTTTGAGTCCCATGGGTGTTGCTCCCTGTGCTGAGGTGTTGGCGGAGTTGCTTGCCAAGGAGTGGGATGCGGGGGAGGGACGTGATGCGCGGCGACGCGCGGCAGGAGAGCGCGGCGACACAAACGGGGCGGGTGGTCTTGCTCTTGTGCCCTTCTGAACAAGGGATCTATCCACTTCGCGCGGCGCGCTCCGGTCGAGATGACGGTGGGGAAAGGGAGCGATTTGCGAGCGAATGAGGCGCTACTGGGTGGTACCGCCGGCGGAGAGGGAGAAGATGGGCAGGTAGAGGGCGATGAGGATGGTGACGACGACGACGCCCATGACGATGAGGATGGCGGGCTCGATGAGGCTCATGACGGCGGTGAGTGAGGTCTGGACGTCTTCCTCGAAGAACTCGGCGACGGAGTTGAGCATCTGCGGGAGGGCGCCGGTGGACTCGCCGACCTCCATCATCTCGACGGCGAGCTCAGGAAAGACGCCGGTGGCCTGGAGGCTGGCGGAGAGGCCTTTGCCTTCGCGGACGGTCTCGACGGAGCGGAAGACGGCGGTGGCGATCTGCGGGGAGTCGATGGCGCGGGCGGAGGTTTCGAGTGACGGCACGAGGGGGAGGCCGCCGGTGAGCAGGGTGGCGAGGGTGCGGGAGAAGAGGCCGACCTGGTACTTGAGCCAGACGCTGCCGAGGACGGGGATGGCGATGCGGACGCGATCGACGGTGGCGGCGCCGGCGTCGGTCTTGACCCAACGGCTGATGAGGAAGGCAAGGACCGCGACCACGGCGGCGACGTAGAGGCCGTACTGCTGGGCGTAGCGGCCGAGGTCGAGCAGGAAGGTGGTGATGGCGGGGAGATGGGTCCCGAGCTGATCGTAGAGCTGAGCGAAGCGGGGGACGACGAAGGTGATGAGGAAGATGAAGAGGCCGATGACCATGACGATGAGCAGGGCCGGGTAGATGAGCGAGGCTTTGAGCTTCTTGCGGAAGGTGAGGGAGACGCGCTGGAAGTCGAGGAAGCGCTGGAGGACTTCTTCGAGGTTGCCGGAGCGCTCGCCGGCGAGGAGGGTGGTGGTGTAGACGAGGGGAAAGCCGCCCTGGGCCTCAAAGGCGGCGGAGATGGACTCGCCGGTCTTGATACGCTGGACGACGTCTTCGAGCTGGAGGCGGAAGTTAGGGTCTTTCTGGCGGCGGGCGAGGAGCTCGAGCGAGCCGAGGATGGGCAGGCCGGCGCGGATGAGGGTGAGGAACTGCTGGTTGAAGATGAGGAAGGTTTCGAGCTTGACCTTTTTGCGCGAGCCGCCGACGAGGCCGCTGCGGCTCTTGACCGAGTAGACGAAGTAGCCGGCCTGGGTGAAGCGGGCGCGGAGCTCGTCCGGGGTATTGGCGGCGTGGGTCTGCTCTAGGACACGGCCACGTTCATCGGCGAGACGGACTACGAACTCGGTCATAGGGGAGGCGCTCTGGTGCGTAGTTTAGACGAGACGCCGAGGAGTGCGGGAGCAAAGAGAAAGGCCTCGCGCGATGGCGAGGCCTTTCTTTTGAGACTAAGAGTTACTTTAGACGCTGAAGGAGGAGCCGCAGCCACAGGTGCTCTTAACCTGGGGGTTCTCGAACTTGAAGCCGGCGGCCTCGAGGGTCTCGACGTAGTCGACGACACAGCCGTTGAGGTACATGGCGCTGGTAGCGTCAACAAAGACCTTGAGATCTTCAAAGCGAACGACCTTGTCCATCATGCCGGCAGCGTTCTCAAAGCTCATGGAGTACTGGAAGCCGGAGCAGCCGCCGCCGACGACGCCGATGCGGAGGCCGGCAGGGATGGGATCCTGCGTGGCCATGATCTCCTTGACCTTGACGATGGCAGCCGAGGTCAGGTTCACAGGCTGGCTGGGAGTCGCGGGCGCGCCGGTGACGACTTCGGCGGAGGGAGTGGTGGTCGCAGTTGCCATAGGTGTGTTCTCCAGTGTGTCCCAGTCGGACGGGATCGGTCTGATATCAAGTGTATGCCGATGCGACGGAGGCTACAAGGCGCGAAACGCCGGCGCTTACACTGTAAGGGTGTAGATGCAGGCGGCCCGGCAAGGGTGCAGGAGGCGCAGCTTTTCCCCTTCTTCGGAAGCAGGTATGGAGAGAGTGGGACGGATACGCCGAGGTGGCATCCGGATGCCGAGCTTAAGGCGAGTTTGACGATGACATTTCTCGTATTTCTGGTCCATGCCTTTGTGAATACGTTTGGCATTACGCAGCCGACTCCGGAGGGGGCACGGCGGGCCGCGCGATATGTGGGTATGGTGCTGGCGGTAGCCCTTGTGATCGCGCTTGCGGCAGGCATCGAGATACGAATGGCGCTGCGCTCCAGCTAGCTGCCAAGTCGACGCTGGGGGACTACACCTTTTGTGCTATTTCACTGGTTTATTTAATGTCCCGAGAGGTATGATCCGGCACGTTGGGTGCTTGCCGGACGGAAGACGATGCCGGCGCATGTTTACGCGAAAGGATGCGAGCACATGTCTCTGAATGCCGCTGTTTCTGCAGTTCCTACCCTTCTTGTTATCTGGGCGTCGCTGGTTGCGTGTTTTGTCGGCCTGCTGACGTATCGCGGGCAGCTGACGCGCTATGAGGACGACCAGCTCTTTCTGGCGGAGAACAACCCGGATGGCCAGCGCCAGCAGTACGACATTGTGCGGCGCGTGAACCAGGTGCAGCCGTTCGTGCGGTTGTTCGGGGGCGCGGCGGGTCTGATGACGGCGAGCATCGTTGCGATCTGGGTCGCGGATGCGATCCGGGTGCTGAACTTCTAATAAGGCATTTCTGCTTCGGACATTGGTTATCGCTCGCTGTCCAGATGCGTCATAGCGACCTTGTCGTAGCGGGTTCCCTGGATCTCGGCGGCTGAGAAGGTCTGGTCGAGTGTGGCAAGATCCTCCGCGGTCAGACGGAGGGTAACAGCCCTCAGGGAGGACTCTACCTGGGCGACGGTGCGGGAGCCGAGGAGCGGGATGATGTCGTCGCCACGGTGGAGTGCCCAGGCGATGGCGAGCTCTGAGGTGGTGACGCCGTGCCCGGCGGCGAGGGCGTCCAGCGAGGCGATGAGCTGCCGGTTGGCGTCGCCAGCGGCGCCGGTAAATCGGGGCAAGAAGCGACGGAAGTCGGACTTCTCTGTGGGGCGAGCGCCGGAGACGAGACCGCGGGAGAGAACACCGTAAGCGGTGACGCCGATGCCGAGTTCGCGCAGGCCGGGAATCACCTTGGCTTCCATGCCGCGAGTGGTGATGCCGTACTCGAGCTGGACGTCAACGATCGGTGTGACTGCTTGGGCGCGGCGGGCGGTCTCCACATTAATCTCGCTGAGCGCGGCGAACTGAACGAAGCCCTGCTTGATCATGTCGGCGACGGCACCGATGGTGTCCTCGATGGGGACGGTGTCGCCGAGGCGGACGGGGCGGTAGATGGCGATCTGCGAGACGTTGAGGCGTTTGAGGGAGTAGGCGAGATAGTTCTTGACCGAGGCTGGACGGCCATCAAAGCCTGACCAGGCACCGGAGGGGGTGCGCTGGGCGCCAAACTTCACGCTAAGGACGAGCGTGTCGCGGGTGGACGCGGGCAGCTCAGAGAGGGCGCGGGCAAGGAGCATCTCGTTATGGCCCATGCCGTAGAAGTCACCGGTATCGATGAGGGTGATGCCGCCGGCGATGGCGGCATGGATGGCTCGGATGCTTTCGGCGTCATCGGTGGAGCCGTACATGCCACTCATGCCCATGCAGCCGAGAGCGAGGGGAAAGACGGGGGGGCCAGAGCGGCCGAGTTGACGATCGGCGTGGATGTCAGTGTGCGGCATGGGAGTGCGATGCGGCTGGATGATGGCGCCGGGGGAGTGGAACGCGCGCGGTTTGGGTGAGGTTGTAACCGGGCGAGGTGGTTGCGATGGAGTCAAGTTTGCAGATTTGAGGTGGGCTGGTCGAGGTGGCGTTTCGAAGGAAGGGATCTCTCCACTGCGCTGCGCTTCGGTAAGATGACGGTCAATTGGCCAGAGTGCGATCGAAAGGCGCTGGCTGGTTGTTCTGCTGTGGGCGGGTTAGTCTGCGAGGGAGTGCTGAAGGAGATTATGCGACTACCTTTTCTGAATGGCCTGGTTCTTGGAGTGACGACGGCGACGACGTCTTTGCTTGCTGCGCAGGGGCTGGACTACGAGAAGGCGGGCGCGCCGGTAAAGGTGGCGGCAGCGGATCCGGCGATTGCGGCGGCGATCGGAAAGGTGTCGCCGGAGGGAATTCACAGGACGATTGAGCGGCTGGTGGCGTTCGGGAACCGGAGCACGATTTCGAGTGAGGAGACGAACCTGCCGGTGGGGACGGGTGTGCTGGCGGCGGCGGACTGGATCCATGGGCAGTTTGAGGCGATCTCGAAGGCATGCGGCGGATGCTTGGAGGTGAAGGACGACGTGTTTGTCTACACGCCGCCGGCGCCGGACGCGACGGGGCGGACGAGCCGGTATTCGCAACCGACGAAGTTACGTAATGTGTATGCCGTGATGCGGGGGTCGGACCCGGCGCAGGCGAAGCGGATGTACCTGATCACGGGGCACTATGACACGCGCAACTCGGACACGATGGATGCGCATGGGTTTGCGCCGGGGGCGAATGACGACTCAAGTGGGACGGCGGTGTCGCTTGAGACGGCGCGGGTGTTGAGCGGGATGAAGCTGCCGGCGACCCTGGTGTTTGTGGCGGTGGCGGGTGAGGAGCAGGGGTTGAACGGCAGCCACCACCTGGCAGAGCTGGCAAAGAGTGAGGGCTGGCAGCTCGAAGGCGTGCTGAACAATGACATTGTGGGCGGGGACACGACGCCGGGCGAGACGCTGCAGTCGAAGGAGTTGGTGCGGGTGTTTTCGCAGGGCGTGCTGCCGACGATGCCGGCGGCGGAGCTACGGACGATCCTGCTGACAGGAGCGGAGAACGACACGCCCTCGCGGCAGTTGGCGCGGGAGGTGCTGGCGGTGGGGCGGACGTACTTCACGCCGGAGACGAAGGCGAAGCAGGCGCCGGGGCCGCTTGCTCTTCGGCCGGTGATGGAGCTGCGGCTGGACCGGTATCTGCGCGGAGGCGATCACAGCTCGTTTTCGGCGGAGGGCTTCCCTGCTGTGCGGTTTACGGAGTGGCGGGAGAACTTTAACCATCAGCACCAGAATGTGCGGACGGAGGGCGGAGTGGAGTACGGGGATCTGATCAAGTTTGACGATTTTGAGTACATGGCGCGGGTGGCGCGGCTGAATGCGGCGACGATGGCTACGCTGGCGAGTGGGCCGGGTGTGCCAACGAACGTGAAGGTGGTGACGAAGGACCTGGATAACAACACGACGCTGACGTGGGAGGCGCCGACGGCGGCGGGTGCGGGGGTGACGTACGAGTTGGTGTGGCGCGAGACGGCGGCGACGGACTGGCAGTATGCGGTGGAGGCGGCACGGTATCCGGGGAAGGAGGGGACGCTGAGTGCGACGCTGCCGGTGTCGAAGGACAATGTGTTTTTTGGGGTGCGGGCGTGTGATGGGAAGGGGCATTGTGGGCAGGCGGTGGCTCCGGTGCCGGCTCGATAGAACGGGCGAGACTAAAATGCAGACCTGATCTTCCCTAATCTAGACGAACCATGTCACCGGCAGCAGGATCAAAGTCAGTCGGAAACAACGTTCTCGAATCGTATGCGCAAGAAGTAAGTACAGCGCTTGTCTATTTCGCACCTCGAAGATCAGCGCCCAATAACGAACAAGGCGTTCCCATGTTGTCGGGCAGCAGCCGCGCTCCTTCGAAGTCGGAACCGCTTAGGATCGCTTCATCGAGCACAACTCCCCTTAGTAGCGCCCCTTTGAAATTACATCCAGTACAGTCGACCCGATAGAAATATGTGCCATACAGGTCAGAGCCGCTGAAGTCGGTTGCTCGCAGGTCTGTATCGGAGAGATCGCCGCCTTCAAGGAGAGCGCCATGAAAGTTCGCCTCTCGCAGGTCCCGGCCGCACGCGTCCCAATTTCTTTCTGTATCAGCGAGCACGGTGCCATCTTTGCGTCGAATTAACATCACAACTCTCCGGTGGCTTAGTCCTGGCGGAGCCCGGTGGTTTGGAAGGGCAGGCCGGTGGTGGGGGAGTTGGCGGGGATGGCGGCGGTGTTGGGGGCGATGCTGACACCGGCGGCGGTGGCGGGGGTGACGGAGACGTTCCAGCCGTCAACCAGGACGAGGGCGTCCTCGCCGTGGAAGGCGTCGGTGGCGGCGTCGAGGGTGATGGTTTTGGACTCGTTCGGAAGCAGCGAGATGTAGTTATCGCTCGGGAAGGCGGGCAGGACGCGGTTGTCGGGATGGCCCGGTGTGGCGGCAGCGGTGCCGCTACCGTGGCGAAGTTGGAGGTGGGTCATGAGGGCGATGGTCTTGCCGGGGTTGTGGAGGGTGACGGTGACGACGCGGCGGGCATCACTACCGGTTCCGGTGGTGGTTTGCGAGACCTGCGCGTCGAGCGTGACGGGAGCGAGGTCGTTGAGGGCGGTGAGGTCGTCCTGGTGGTCGGGCTGGGCGTGCCAGTAGAGGTTGTCAGAGAGCGGCTTGCCGGTGCTGTCAGAGAGCGTGAGCTTGATGAAGTGGACGGCGGAGGCGGTGGCGGGGATGGTGACGGCGCCGAGGGTGGTGGCGGCGTCGGCAGGCGCGGTGACGGGATAGTCCTGCTGGGTAGCGATGGTGCCATCGAGGTTGTAGATAGCGAGGTGAGCGGTCGCGCCAGAGAGGGCGGTGGGTGTGTTGTTGATGACCTCGAGGTTGCCGTTGGACTCGTTGTACTGGATGTGGAGGAGCTCGGCGGCCTTCTTGACGGCGAAGAGCGAGGAGTTGGGCTCGAGGTCGTAGTGGTAGATCTGCCAGACGAAGGAGGGCTGGGCGGGATGGCTCATCCAGGTGATGATGGCGGTGGCCTGATGGAAGAGCGCGGCGTTGCGGCCCTCGTACATGGCGCGGAAGGCCTCGTAGTTCATGAGCTGCGCCTTGCGGGTGAAGTCGGCGAGGTTGCTGATCTTGCCGTAGCGGTCGGTGACGATGCCGGGGTACTTGTCGCCGCGCTGGGCGCCGCGGGCAAAGTCGTGCTGCGCCCAGTCGTCCCCGATGATCTCCCAGTCTTTCTCGGGCATCATGCCCTTGATGGACTCGAGGGTGGGGACGGACATGCTGCCGGTCTCGGTCTTGAAGAAGTCGTCGGTGATCTTGTAGAACTCGCGGGGCTCGCGCCAGTAGTACGGGCCGTGGGAGCGGACGCCGGCGCCGGAGGTGGAGCTGGGCTGGTAGCGGCGGGTGGGCTCGAGCTCGGCCATGAGGACGCGCAGGTGATCATCGATCTCTTTGGGAGGGAAGCCTTCATTGCGGGCGCACCAGACGGCGATGGCGGGGTGGTTGCGGAAGCGCAGGATCTTCTCGCGCACGTTGAACATGTAGGTGTCGAGGTCGGTGGGGTTGGGACCGTCGGACGGGTTGGGCTGGAAGAACTCGTCCCAGAGCAGGATGCCGTACTTGTCGCAGAGGTCGTAGAAGTCCTGGCTGGTGCTTTGGCCGACCCAGTTGCGGATGAGGTTCATGTTGGCGAGGGCGTGCAGGCGGATCTGGGCTTCGAGGCGCTCGCGCGGGATCCGCTTGAGGCCCTCGTCGAGACCCCAGTTTCCGCCGCGGATGAAGACGCGGACGCCGTTGACGGAGATGGTGAGGTTTTCGGAGTCGGGGACGCTGTAGGCGATCTTGCGAACGCCGAAGGTGATCTCCTGCGCATCGGAAACTCTGGCGTTTTCGACAAACGAGAGATGGAGTTTATAGAGGTTTTGCGGGCCGTAGCCGTTGGGCCACCAGAGCTTCGGATTGGCGACGTGGAGGGCGGCGGTGGTGGAGGGATCGAAGCTGACGAGCTTGGACGAGTTGGGGTCGAGGGTGACTGCCTGCTCGAAGTGGATGGCATCGGAGCCATCGCCGATGGTGCCTTTGAGAGTGCCATGCTGCGGGCGGTCGGTGATGTTCTGGAGGGTGGCTTTGATGGCGATGTCGGTGGAGTCGGTGCGCGGGAGCGGCAGGTCGGTGGTGACGAGGGGGTCTTTGAGGCGGACGTTGCCGGTGGTGGTCAGGTAGGCCTGCTGCCAGATGCCAGTGTCGCGGTCACGCACGCCGGGGAGCCAATCCCAGCCGATGGTGGAGAGAAAGGTTGGGCCGTCGATGGCGGTGATGCCGCCGTTTTTGCCGATGCCGTTCTTGATGGTGTGCTCGATCGGTGTGCCGGGATGGGGCTGGGGCGAGACGAGGACGGCGATGACGGCTTTGCGGCCGGGTTTGACGTTGTAGGAGATGTCGAAGGTGCCGCGGGAGAAGGCGCCGCGGGTGGTGCCGACGGAGGTGCCGTTGACCCAGATGGCGGAGGAGTAGTTGATGCCGTCGAAGTTGAGGAAGATGTGGCGGCCGGCGAAGGACGCAGGGATGTTGAGGACGGCGCGGTACCAGTAGGACTGCTTGTTGAGGGTCTCGGGGATGATCTCGGGGCGCATGTTCTCGCCGTAGAGCGGCTCGGGGTAGACCTTGTTGTTGACGAGGGTGGTGAGGACGGTGCCGGGGACGGCGGCGGTGTACCAGCCCGTGGTGGCGAAGGCGGGCGTGGAGATGGCGTCACCGGTTTGCCTGGGGTCGGTGGCGATCTGCATCTGCCAGTTCGAGATGGGAGTCATTGCGGTGGACCTGGGAGCAGGATGTGCGGGTGCGGCGTGGACGAGGGAAGCAGGAAGCAGGCTGAGTGCGAGGAGCAACGACTGCAGGCGGGATAGGGCCACGGAGGAGAGTCCTTGGTGTACGTGAGTGGCGGTGCGTAACGATTATGACCGATGGCTGCGGATGCTGGCAGCGGTTTGCGAGGGAAGACGGGAGGGCCGATCTCGTATGCTGGTGGGGTACGGGTGCCGTGGAGGCGCAACTCTCCCTTTTGAGAGCCGCCATGCGAGCAGAAAGATTGTGACGATGTTTGGTTTTGCGAGCAGGATCCCAGCCTACAGATCGAGGCGAGGGCGAGGTGTGGTTGCGGTGATTTCGCTGCTGTTGACTCCGATGGCGTGGGGGCAGTACACGACGGGAGCGATTGGCGGCAGCGTAGTGGATGCGACGGGTGCCGAGATTGCGGGTGCGGCGGTCACACTGCGGAACAATGACACTGGCGAGATCCGGCGGGGGGTGACGGCGGCAGGTGGCGGCTATGTGTTTCCCGCGCTCGCTCCCGGGACGTACACGGTGGTGGTGACGGCTGTGGGATTTGGCGAGGTGCGTGCCGTCGTAACCGCGACGAGCAGCGCGACTATCACCGAAAACTTGACGGTGCGGCCGGCGAGCCAGAGCACGGTGGTGGAGGTTTCGAGTGTCTCGCCCGAGGTGAACCTCGCGGATGCGCAGCAGACGACGACGCGGAACCAAATAGAGATCACGGCGCTGCCGAACCTGACGCGGAATCCCGAGGGGCTGGTGACGCTGGAGCCGGCGGTGACGCCGATGTACAGCCCGCGTGGGGGAGCGTCGCTGGTGGCGATCTCAGGCGCGCAGACGGGGCAGATTGCGGCATACGGCGGGCGCGGGCGGGCGACGGCGTACTCGCTCGACTACACGGATATCAACGACTGGGAGTTTGGCGGCTACGCGTTGGGGACGCAGCCATCGATCGACATGATTGCGGAGCAGAAGGTGTTCACGGGGGTGTATCCGGCGGAGTTCGGGCTGGAGTCGTCGAACGTGGTGGCGATTACGCGGAGCGGAAGTAATGCGCTGCATGGGTCGGTGTATGACTTCATCCAGAACGATGCGTTGAATGCGCGGGATTACTTCGACACCAGCGGCAAGGCGACGGCGACCAAGCAGAACATTTATGGCTTCAACGTGGGTGGACCGATGTGGCGGGATCGGACGTTTTTCTTTGGCGGGTACGAGAAGACGTCGACGCGCGGCGCGGGGACGACGGTGGGGCTGCTGTTTCCGAATGCGAATGCCGTGACGCAGGCGACGGATCCGGCGGCGCGGCAGCTGCTGGGGACGCTGTTGCCCTTTATTCCGGCGCCGGCAGCGACCGATCCCACGGGGCTGACGACGAGTGTGACGCAGGTGTTTACGGGGCCGGCGGAGAGCTCGTTGTACCTCGTGCGCGGAGATCACCGGATCTCGGACAGGCACTCGATGAGCGTGCGGTATCTGCGCAGCAGCGGGACGCAGACGTTGCCGTTTCCTACCTTCAACGCGCCGGCGGGGTATGGGGCGCTGCTGGTGACGGGAACGCACAGTGTGAATGTGTCGGAGACGTCGTTGCTGAGCGCGAATGCTGTGAACGAGGTTCGAGTCGCGTATGGGCGATCGCTGGGGCAGCTGCCGCCGGAGACGCAGACGGTGACGCCGCGGTTCAACATCAATGGCGTGATCAACCTGGGGGAGTACCAGGCGTTTGAGCAGGGGCGGCTCTTCAACACATACCAGGTCGCGGATGCGTTCAGCTGGCAGCGGGGGCGGCACGCGCTAAAGTTTGGCGCGGATGTGCGGTACATCCAGGATCAATCGACGGATGTCTCGAGTGGGCGCGGGATCTATACCTTTGCGAGTCTGCCGGACTTTCTGGCGGGGACATTCTCGGGGTACTCGCAGACGTTTGGCGGAACGACGCGGAACTATCGGACATGGGTGCCGGGATTCTTTGCGCAGGATGAGTGGCACGCGCGGCCGGAGGTGACGATCAGTGCGGGGCTGCGGTATGAGCCGCAGGGGGCGCTGACGGAGGCGCATGGATTGCTTTCGATCCTGGATTCATCGCTGCGGGGTGTTCCGGTTGGAGCAGCGGGGATGGGAGCACTAGGCGCGTTTCGCGGCGGCTCAACTGGAATCGGTGCGAACTACGGCAATGTACAGCCACGGGTGTCTGTCGCGTGGAACCCGGGTGGTGGAAAGGCCGTGCTGCGGGCGGGGTACGGGGTGTATTTCGACGACTTCAACTTTGCGCTGCTGTCGAATATCCGAGTGTCTCCGCCGCTGAATTATTCGGTGCAGTTGTCGGGACCGGGAGGAGGCAACACGCTCGATTCGCTGGTGGGAGGATCGGCGCCGATCCAGACGACGACGCAGGCGCAGATTGGCAGCTTCGGCACGTTGACGAACTTTGGCGCGGCGACGACGGTGCCGAAGTCGCTGGCGAATCCGTACACGCAGAACTTTACGCTGGGGATGCAGGTGCAGCTGACGAACAAGACGGTGCTGAGTGTGGATTACCTGGGCAGTGTGACGAGGAAGCTGACGGACGTGACGCCGCTGAACGAGGTGCGGGCGGCAGCGAGGCCAGCACCGGCTGTAAGTGTCGCGGATGAGATGGCGCGGCTGACGGAGTTCGAGGCGGCGACGGCGGGAGAGAACGGCGCGGGAAACAATCGGCTAGACCCGCGGTTCAACCAGGTGGATGGGTATGCGGCGGTGGGTGCATCGAACTATAACGGGCTGGCGGTACAGGTGAAGCAAGCGCCGGTGCATGGGTTTCAGGCGCAGTTTGCGTATACGTACTCGAAGTCTCTGGATGACGACTCAGACTTCAACGTGGCGCAGATCGGGCAGGATCTTAGCTATCCGCAGGGCGCGGGCGCGGCGTTTCGGCGGGCGGAGTATGGGCCGTCGAACTTCGACATAACGCACCGGGTCATTCTGACGACGGTCTGGCAGATCCCTTTCTTCCTGGCGCAGCATGGCCTGACGGGACACCTATTGGGTGGATGGGACTTCAGCACGATCGAGCAGTGGCAGAGCGGGGTTCCGGCGACGCTGCTGAACGGGTCACGGCTGGGGATCGCGGATGGGAATGGGGATGGGAGTCTGACGAACGGGCTGGACAATACGCGGGTGAGCGTGCGGCCTGGCGGGCATGACTTCCGCCTGAGCAAGGCAGCTACGGTGGCGAATACGACGGGCGTGACTCCGATCCTGGCGGATGCGGCGTTGCGGTATGTGCCGACGCTGCTGGGGAACTCCGGGACGCTGGGCCGGGATACGTTCCGGATGCCGAGCGTGCCGGATGTGGACTGGTCGCTGGCGAAGCAGACGCTGCTGACGGAGCGCGGCCTCGCGGGCAGCACCCCGTTGACGCTCGAGGTGCGAGCGGACGCGTTCAATGTCTTCAACATCCCGTTTCTGACGGCGACAGGAAGCAACTGGAACACGATTTCGAGCCCTGCATTCGGTCTAGTGAACAGTGCGGGAAACACGCGGAAGGTGCAGATCGCGGCGAAGCTGACGTTCTAGACGTGCCCCGAAGATGGGGCATGACGACGCGAACAAAAGGCGCATCTGAGAGGTGTGGAGGATCGGGGATGGCGAAGGTTGTGACCAGGGCAGCGGTGGGAAAAGATGGAGCGAAGGTTCACCTGCAGGTGGCGCATCGGATTGAGTCGCTGCTGCGGACGATGCGGGTGATCGAACGCCACGAAGAGCAGTTGTGTGTGGTGATGACGGAGATTCGAAGCGCGGGCGCGGTGAGTGCGGCGGCGGGCGAGGAGCTGCGATCCCTGCTGGCGGAGCTGCCGGGCGAGGCGTACCAGGCAGATCTCGATGCCGTTGAAGAGGCGCTGGTGAAGGTTGGGAGCACGCGTGGTGGTGGGAGGAACACCGCGGTGAAACGCCCGGTGGCGAAGGCAAAGGCGCGGCGAGCCTGAGACGAGCACCGCTCTCGCGGGTCACAGTACAATTCAGAGGACGACGCGCCGATGCAAAGCTCGTGTTGTCGATCTGCCCGTGCGAAAGTGGCGAAATTGGCAGACGCACCAGACTTAGGATCTGGCGGAGCAATCCGTGGGGGTTCAAGTCCCCCCTTTCGCACCAACCAATTTTTCGACCGCCATCCTGGACGGGATGGCGGAGTTCATGAGGGTGAATGAGCCAGCCGACACGACCTGCAGGAGAGCCCGCGCTGAAGCTGCTGCGGACGGACACATATCGCGAGGGGTACGCGAACAGCGTGCAGGTACGGATGAGTGTCTGGGACTTCTTTCTCGGATTTGGGACGATCAGCCAGAGCGTACCGGACGAGGTGGTGCTTGAGAGCTTCCAAGGGGTGTACCTGAGCCCACAGCAGGCAAAGGCGCTTTGTAACCTGCTTGAGCACAATCTGAAGCAGTACGAGCAGGCGTTCGGCACGATCACGATCGAGCCGGTTCCCGCTGTGGACGGATCAGTCAACTAGACGGGTGAGCGCGATTCGGGCGAGCGGGCAAGCTTCGGCGACGGAACGCGGCGGCCGCGGCGCGAGGGAGATGCCGCTTTTCCTGCTGTATCCGCTGTTTTTCGTCGCTGTGTATGTGAGTCATGGGACGCTGCTGCGGCTTCCCTACTTCTGGGATGAGGGCGGCTATTACATTCCGGCGGCGTACGACTTCTTCCGTACGGGCACGCTGATTCCGCACTCGACGCTGACGAACGCCCACCCGCCCCTGCCGTCGCTGCTGCTAGCGGCATGGTGGCATCTGTCGGGATTTGTGATCAGCGGGACGCGCACACTGGTGTGCCTGGTGAGTGCGGCTGCGTTGCTGGCGGTGTATCGCACAGGGCGGCGGATGGCGGGCGAGTTGGTGGGGTGGATCGCGGCGCTGCTGACGGCGGTGTATCCGATCTGGTTTGCACAGAGCACGCTGGCGCATGCGGATATCTTTGCGGCGGCGTTTACGCTGTGGGGCCTGTCGTTTTATCTCACACCGGATGGAGACGAGTGCGGTGGGGTGAAGGAGCGGGTGTGGGCGGCAGTCTTGTTCTCGCTGGCGGCGCTCTCGAAGGAGACGGCGATCGTGACGCCGCTGGCGCTGGCGTGCTTTGAGGGGTGGCGGGCAGTGAGGCGGCGTGGGGTGAAGGACTTTTCAAGCGCGGCTGCGTGGAGTTGGGCGACGGCGCTGGCGGCACCGGTGGTACCGCTGCTGGTCTGGTACGGCTATCACTATGCGCGCACGGGGTATGTGTTCGGCAACCCGGAGTACCTGCGCTATAACGCGACAGCGAACCTGAGTGCGTACCGGCTGGCGCTATGCCTGTGGCATCGCCTGCTGCACCTGACAGCGCACATGAATCTGTTTGTGGCGACGTTGTGCGCGATTGCGGCGGCGCTGATGCCGGTGCGGCCCGGGATGGAAGGCCGCGGAGTGCCGCGACGAATCGGTGAACGGATCCTGGTGGTGGTGCTGGTGAACTGGGTCGCATTCTCGGTGCTGGGGGGTGCGTTGCTGACGCGTTATCTGCTGCCGGTGTATCCCCTGCTGCTGCTGGTGTGTGTGACGGTGTGGCTCGAGCGCATGCGGTGGTGGCCGGCGGTAGCGGCGTTGACATTTGCGGCGTTTGTTGCAGGGATCTTTTTGAATCCGCCGTATGCGTTTGCGCCGGAGGATAACCTGACGTACCGCGACATGATCGTGCTGCACCAGCAGGCGGCGGCGGTGATTGCGAAGCAGTTTCCGCAGGCTACCGTGCTGACGGCGTGGCCGGCGACGGCGGAGTTGGAGCGGCCGGAGCTGGGGTATGTGCGGATGCCGATTAAGATAACGGGCGTGGACAATTTTTCCGCGGCGCAGATGGAGAAGGCTGCGGCGGATCCGGGGGCGTATGACGTCGCGCTGCTGTTCTCGACCAAGTGGGAGCCGGCGGCGGGTACGGTGAACATGGCGCGCGGGCACGAGCAGTCGGACGCGCGGTACTTCGATTTTCACCACGATCTCCTGCCGGAGGAAGCGGCTCGGCTGCTGCATGGAGATGTGATTTGGGAGTCACGGCGCAGGGGCGAGTGGGCGGCGGTGCTGCACTTCCCGCGCGTGGTGAATGCGCAGGTGATGCGATAGGCGGCGGCTATACTCAACGATGTGATCCGGTCTGCCTGTGTGCGTGTTGCGATAGCAGTTTGTCTGACGATGATGCTGTGTGGGCACGGAGGAGCACAGACGCCGGCGACGAGCACGGACGCTGCTATGACGGCGCCACCGGGGCGGCTGATCCTGGTTCTGCCGTTTGACAATCACTCGGGCAATGCGGCGCTGGACTGGGTGGGCGATTCGTTTCCGGACACGCTTAACCAGCGGCTGAGCTCTTCGGGATTTTTGACGATCACGCGGGAAGACCGGGAGTATGCGCTTGACCATCTCGGGCTGCCGGCGGGCTTTCGGCCGACACGCGCGACGACGCTGCGGATCGCGCAGACGCTCGACGCGGACTACGTCGTTGTCGGCAGCTATACGGTGAGTGGAGGCAAGCTGCAGGTACAGGCGCAGGTGGTTCGGGTGAACCAGCTGCGGATGTCGCCGCCGATCGGGGATGCGAGCGAACTGGCGAGGCTCTATGACGTGGAGAACGCCACGGCGTGGAAGGTGGCGCGAGAGATCGATCCGCACTTCGCCGTGGCGGAGCAGACATTTCTGTCGGCTTCGGCTGGTGTACCGCTGAGTGCGTTTGAGAACTACATTCGCGGAGTCGAGGCGACCTCGCAGCAAGAGCGGCTGAAGCGGTTGTCAGCCGCGGTGGCCGAGAGCCCGAGCTACACGCAGGCGATGCTGGCGCTGGGAAAGGCACAGTTTGCAGCGCGCGACTATGACCATGCGGCGATGACGCTGGCGAAGCTTCCGCTGGCGGATCGACACGCGCTCGAAGCACGGTTCTACCTGGGCCTGGCGCGCTTCAACTCGGCGAAGTATGCGGACGCGGAGCAGGCATTTGCGTTTGTGGCGACGCGGCTGCCGCTGCCGGAGGTGGTGAATAACCAGGCGGTCGCGATCAGCCGGCAGGGACGGGACGGATCGGCGCTGTTTCAACGTGCCGTTGCCGCGGATCCGAATGATGCGGACTACCACTACAACCTGGCTGTCTCTCTGCATCGGCGGCACGATGAGGCGGGAGCGAAGCGGGAGATCGACGCGGCGCTGCGGCTGCGAAAGCTGGATGCCGAAGCGCAGCAGATGCGCGATCAGCTGGCACACGGCGATGCCGTGAGTGGAACGAGTGATGCGGGATTCGCGCCGCTCGAACGCATTCGACGGACGTACTCCGAGACGTCGTTCCGGCAGGCGGCGTTTCAGCTGGACCAGATGCGACAGATGCGCATGGCGACGATGAAGCCGGCGGACCGCGCGGTGGAGTACACGGAGCAGGGCAGGACGTACCTGGCCCAAGGCTTGCTGCCGGAGGCGGAGCAGGAGTTCCAGCTGGCGCTGGGGTCAGACGCCGGCAGCTCACCGGCGCGGCTGGGCCTGGCGCAGGTGCGGGAGCAGAGCGGCGATGATGCGCAGGCACGGACAGAGGCGGAGAGCTCGCTGCGACTGCGCCCGAGTGCGGATGCGCATGTGCTGCTGGGCCGCCTGGACCTGAAGGCGAACCGGCTGCCGGAGGCGACGGACGAGGTGAAGCAGGCGCTGCAGCTGGAGCCGAAGAATTCAGCCGCGGTGGGACTGCGACAGGCGCTGGTGACGCGGGGGCAGGCGATTCCGTGAGTGGCGATGCCGCTCTTGGGCTGGTGACCGCTGGAGCGCTTCTGATTTTTGTTGAGTGCAACCGCCCGGGGCGAGTGCTGCCTGGCGCGTGTGGGCTGTTGCTGCTGCTGATGGGCGTGAACTCCCTACGGATGCTTGGCGGCTGGAGCGGCGGCTTACTCGCATTGGGTGTTGCGGGCGTGATCTTGATCGGGCTGATGCGATGGAGGCTGCTGCTGGGTGTACCCGGGGTGTTGGGAACGGCGCTGCTGACGTTCGCCCTGGGACTGCTCTCGCGGCACTCCGGAGGCGCACTGGGCGGCGGCGTAGCGATGGCCTGCGGGCTGCTGCTGGGGGTCACTTCTTCCGCCCTGATGATGATTGCCGGACGTGCATGGCGCGCCAAGGCAGGTCACCGCGGTGCCTCGGCGGAGCGGGCGCGAACGGGCGTCACGGAGAGCTGGGGAGTAGACTAGACGGAGTCCTTGCGACCTATTGTTGAAGGAGATGTGTCTTTGATGTTGAACGAGTCTCGCCGTGTTTTGCGTTTGGTCTTGCCGCTCTGCTTTGCTGCCAGTCTGGTGGCCCGTACTGCTCAAGGGCAGGCACAGGTTGAGACCCCTCTCGATCGCCAGCTTCACCGCCTCGATCTCGGTGTGTCCGTGATCGAAGTGATCACCGGCAACACCTCTGGGCAGAGCTTCGCGACCAGCAAACCGACTCCCGCCGAGGCGCAGACGCTGACGACGAACTCGACGAATGGCACTGGCGGGCTGGTACAGCTGCGGTATACGAAGTCGCCGCTGCTGGGAGCCGAGTTCAACTACAGCTTTGCGCGGTACACGACCAACTTTACGCCGACGGTGCAAAACCCGCAGTGCGGTACGCCCAACCAGCCGCCATGCGCTGTAGCGCCGGGCGGTATTCAGGCGGACGCCAACGAGCTCACGTTGGGGTACGTAGCGCATGGGCCTTCGCTGACTGACTTCGGGCTGAAGCCGTTTGGTGCCGCGGGCGCAGGATCGACTGTCTTTACGCCGACGCTGAATGGCGGCGGGCAAGGCTTCTTCAAGCAAGCGCGTATGACGTACTACTACGCGCTGGGCGTGGAGGCGCCTCTGCTGAGCTCGCACTTTGGACTGCGAGCCCAGTTTCGGCAGTCCTTCTACCTGCTCCCGGACTACACCGCGAACTTCCTGACGATCAAGCAGCGGACGAGTAGCCTGGAGCCTTCGTTCGGGTTTTATCTGCACTACTAGGGCTCGTCCGTACAGTCCAGACATGTACCGGGAAGGTACGACTGGTGCGAGAGCCCGCGCCCAGAGCGGCGCTTGCACTAGTCTGAAGAGCGGAGCTCTCGGTGAGCTTCCTGTACGTTGACGCGAAGAGGCGCCCGTGGCGAGCGTGAGACGATGAGCATCCGATACGAACACTATGACAGCGATGAGGGATACGACGAGCAGAGCGATGCGGCGGCTCAGGATCGTGAGATCTCGCTGGGTACGGCAACGGTGCTTGGAATCTTTCTGGCACTCGCGCTGGTGTGTGCGTTGTTCTTCGGATTCGGGTACAGCATGGGGCGGCGCTCCGTGCCCTCGGCGCTCGCGAATGTGAACACCGGGATCTCCGCGCCGCTGCCGGAGAACAAGCTGACACCGGGCAGTCTGACCCCAGCGCGACCAAGCTATGCGGCACCTGCGGACGATGCGGGCGAGACGACGGATAGTGGCTCCGGCGTGAAAGCGCCTACGGGGCAGAAGACGAAGCCGGGCGCGGCAACTGCCTCCGCCGAGGAGCCTGCTGCCGCAGGCACGCCGCAGGCCTTTCAGCATCAGTCGATCACGCGGGCGGTAGCGCAGGCCACGGATCAGAAGCCGCTGCCCTCGTCTCGCGCGGCAGCAGAGGACGCGTCGCCGGCGCCGACGATGCCTGCGATCAGTGTGGGTGGCACGAGTTACGTGCAGGTTGCGGCGATCTCTGTGACGCACAAGGAAGATGCCGAGATGCTGAAGGGATCGTTGCAGCGGAGGGGATACGCTGTGGCGATTCACCAGGGGACGCAGGATCAGCTATTGCATGTGCAGATCGGGCCGCTGGCGTCGAAGAAGGATGCCGAGGCGATGAAGGCGCGGCTGCTCTCAGACGGCTACAACGCCATCGTCAAATAGCTTGCTTCTCTGCGGATGGCCGTAGCTCTGGCGGCAGTGCCTGCTCGATTGCGCGGTGTACCGCTTGCATGAGCGCTTCGCGGGTGGCGAAGTTTGCGGGATCAATGCGCGGCAAGTACGTCAAGGTGACGATGCCGGGATAGATGGCGGCGCTTCCCTTGCGCAGAAGCTGCTGTGTGCCGCTGATGGCGACGGGGATGATGGGAGCGCGGGTCTGCTCAGCGAGGAAGAAGGGACCTTTTTTGAAGGCCGCCAGGCGGCCGTCGCGGGAGCGGGTGCCTTCGGGGAAGACGACGAGATGAAGGCCGGAGCGAACAGCTTCGGCGGCGGCGTTGACGCTGCGGCGGGCGGCCTCCTGCGTGCTGCCTCGCTCAACCGGGACGAACTTGCCCATGCGCATGGCGGTGCCGAGGATGGGGATGCGCATGAGCGAGCTTTTGAGGAGGACCGAAGTGTGGCCGGGGATGAGGGGAAGGAGGACCGGCGGATCGAGGTTGGAGACGTGGTTTGCCATGAAGATGCAGGGGCAGTTGGCAGGGATGTTGTCGCGGCCGTGGACCTCAATGCGAATGCCGGCGGCGCGCAGGCCAAGACGCGCGATGCCCATGCCGACTTTGTAGAGGAGGTTGATGTCCCCGCGCAGGAGCGAGTACGGGATGCCGAGGATGCCGGCCAGGGGGCCAAGGGTGAGATAGATCAGCGCCAGTTTGAGGGTGGAGAACATGGTCTCTAGAGCTTTCCAGCGGCGGTGATGGCGTTGGGAAGTTTTTCGTAGATGTTGCCGAAGCCGCCGTTCGAGAGGATGGCGATGACGTCGCCGGATGCGAGCTCGGGAACGATGCTGGCGACGATGGTGTCGGCGTCGGGCAGCGTGCGGGCGTCGATGTTCCGGAGCTGCAGCTTGGCGACGACGTTCTCTGGCGTGAGGCGATCGGCGGCGGGGATGTTCTCGCTCTGGAACACACCGGCGAGGACGATGCGGTCGGCGAGCGAGAGGGAGTCGACGAGGGCCAGCTCGAAGACGTTGCGGCGGAGGGTGTTCGAGCGCGGCTCGAGGATGGCCCAGAGGCGGCGGTTGGGGTAGCTTTCGCGAAGGGCGCGGAGGGTCTCGCGGATGGCCGTAGGGTGGTGCGCGAAGTCGTCGATGACCGTGATACCGGCGACCTCGGCGCGGATCTCGAGGCGACGCTTGACGGAGCGGAAGGTGCGGATGGCTTCTTCGATGGCGGAGGCGGCGATGCCCTGCCCCGCGGCTAAAGCGGCGGCTGCCGAGGCGTTGAGGGCGTTGTGTTCGCCGGCGAGGGGAAGGGTGAGACTGACGAAGGGCCGCCCGGCGCGGAGGAGCTGCCAATGGCTGGTGCCGCCTTCGTGACGGAGGTTGCGGAGCTGCCACTGGGAGCTTGCGGAGAATCCGTAACGCTCTACGTTACAGAATGCTTTGGCGACGCATTCAGTTACATTTTCAGAGCCGTCGAAGGCGATGAGGCGGCCGCGCTGCGGGATGAGATTGACGAGGCGCTTGAAGGCGGTTTTGACGGCGGGGAGATCGGCGTAGATGTCGGCGTGATCGAACTCGACGTGGGTGAGGATGGCGGAATCCGGGAAGTAGTGCAGGAACTTCGGGCCTTTATCGAAGAAGGCGGTGTCGTACTCGTCGCCCTCGAGGAGGAAGGGGCGGGTGGGGGCGACGCGGAAGGAGGTGCCGAAGTTTTCGGCGACGCCGCCGATGAGGAACGAGGGGGCGAGCGACGGGTTGGAGCGGGCGGCGACCTCGTAGATCCAGGCGAGCATGCTGGTGGTGGTGGTCTTGCCGTGGGTGCCGGCGACGACGAGGGACTCGCGGTTGCGGAGGAACTCCTCGTGCAGGATGGCGGCCATGGAGGCCATGGGGATACGCTGGTTCAGGACGACTTCAAGCTCTAGGTTGCCGCGCGAGATAGCGTTGCCGACGACGACGAGGTCGGGTTTTGGGGAGAGGTGGGCGGGGCTGTAGGGCTCGAGGATGGGGATGTTGAGGCTGGCAAGGAGGTCGCTCATGGGCGGGTAGGCGGCGGCGTCGGAGCCGGTGACGCGGTGTCCCTGGGCCTGGAGCATACCGGCGAGGGAGGCCATGGCGGTGCCGCAGATGCCGATTAAATGGATGTGTTTCGCGGAGGTCATGCCCTGTTTTTGCGCTTTCTGTCGAGGTTAATGGGTGGTTGAGTCGAGGTCGGTGGTGACGGCGGATTCGAGCAGGTGGAGGGTCGGCTTTTCGGGGTCGGTTGTGTCAAGCGTGGCCTGGATGCCGAGGGGGAGGGTGATGTTGGGGGCGTCGACGTGGCCGGAGCGAAGGCCGATGCAGATGGGGCCGGCGAAGTCACGGAGGGCGTGGAGGAGGGCGGCTTCGAGGAGGGCGTCGTCGGCCGGCGGGACGCACTGGCGCATGTCGCCGAAGACGATGGCTTTAACGCCTGCGAGCAGGCCGGCGTAGCGGAGGTGGAGGAGCATGCGATCCCACTGGTAGGGCCTGGTGGCGACGTCTTCGAGGAAGAGGATGCCGCCCTGCGGGTGCGGGGCGTAGGGGGTGCCGAGCGACTCGGCGAGGATGGCGAGACAGCCGCCCCAGAGGGTGCCGGTGGGGCGCAATGCGGAGGAAGAAGCAGGTCCTCCCCCCTCGGCAAGCTCAGGGTCAGGATGACAGTCTTTGAGGGCGGGGCGGAGGAGGCGAAGGCCGTTGATGGGGCCGAGATGCCAGGGGTTGGTTTGGGTGAGGGCGGAGTGAAAGCTGGGGAGGTGGACGCCTTCAGGCCGGGCGAAGTCGGGGCTGACCATGGGGGCGTAGAAGCTGACGAGGCCTGTTTCGCGGGCGATCCAGGTATGTAACGAAGTGTGATCGCTGTAGCCGAGGAAGGGCTTGGGGTTGGCGCGAATGAGGTCGAGGTTCAGGTAGGGTAAGAGCTCAGCGGTGCCCCAGCCGCCGCGGGTGCAGGCGATGGCGGCGATGGTGGGATCGGCGAAGGCGGCATGGAGATCGGCGAGGCGCTCGGCGATGGTTCCGGCGTAGTAGAGCGGGCCGGAGGCGAGGGCGTGCGGGAAGAGGATGGGTTCGAACCCGAGAGAGCGAAGGTGACTGACGCCGGTGTGGACGCGGTCGGGGTTCGCGGCGGAGGCGGGAGAGACGATGGCGATGCGGGCGCCGGGTTTGAGGGCGGGGGGTTTAAGGGGATGGGGCTCGTTCATTGGGAACGCTCCGAGCCTTGTGCGCCGCGCCTGCTGCGGTAGGTCGCCTGGGGGTCTGAACTGTGCGGCGGGTGAGGGGCTCTTGCCCTTTTGGCAGAAGGGATTTCTCCACTTCGCTTCGCTTCGGCCGGGATGACAGTGAGGGAGAGAGGAGTTGCGGTCACAGGGCCATGTCCTCGGTGGTGGCGCGGAGGTGGGCGGCGGGGTCGAAGGCCTGGCCGGTGCAGAGGAGTTCGGCGGGGCCGGTGAGCTGCATGTCGGCGCCGGGGGTTCGCCAGACGACCTGCTGCGGGCCGCCCTCCGCGAGGACGGTGAGGGAGCGGGCGGTGTCGCGGAGGACGATGGCGGCGGCGGCGGCGGCGCAGGTGCCGGTTCCGGAGGAGGTGGTAGGGCCGCAGCCTCGCTCGAAGATGCGGAAGGCGATGCTGGTGTGATCGAGGACCTGGACGAACTCGACGTTGGTGCCGTGGGGAAAGCGGGGATCGGTCGCGATGCGGGCGCCGAGCTGCTGCCACGGAAGGCCGTGAGCCGAGAAGTCTTCGGTGTCGGTGAAGATGACGAAGTGGGGGTTGCCGACGTTGACCATGGCGCCTTCGATCTCGGTCGCGCCGTCGGGGAGATCGTTAAGGCTCAAAGATCGCTGCATGACGCGCGGGGTGCCCATGCCGGTCTCGATCTGCCAGGTGCTGCCGGAGCTTGAGAGGACGCGGCAGTGGCGGGGGCCGCCGTGGGTGCCGAGGATGATCTCCGTTCGGTGCTCGGTGTGGGCGAGAAAGGCGGCGACGCAGCGGGTGCCGTTGCCGGAGAGCTCGGCCTCGGAGCCATCGGCGTTGAAGAGGCGGAGGAAGAGCTCGCCGGAGCGATGGCGGCGATCGATGAACTCGATGCCGTCGGCGCCGATGCCGGTGGTTCGTGCGCAGAGGTGTTGCGCGAGCGCGGCGTGGCGGCGGTTGGCGAGGGACTCGTCGAGGATGAGGAAGTCGTTGCCGTTGGCGTGGGCTTTGGTGAAGGGGATCATTTTGCTTTGCTTTAGGGTAGCGCGGTTGTTGCGGGAGGAGGAATTGAGGAGTTCTGTATACGACGGAGAACGGGCGTGTGGGAGGCGGGAGAGTTGTGGCTTTTTGACGGAAGGGATCTCTACGCTGCGCTGCGACTCCGGTCGAGATGACGGCTGTCGGTGGTGGTTCACGGAGTGGTGGTGAGGGGAATGGGTTTGGGGTCGGGGGATCGGGTGGATTTGTAGATGCGGGCGCAGGGTTGGCCGGTGGTGCAGAGGACAGTGAGCTCGGTGAGGCCTTCGGGGTGGGCGCGGACGGCGGCATCGACCGGGTCTTTGGCGATGGCGATGACGTAGTCGGCGCGGGTGCCGGGGGCGGCGAGGGCGGACTGGAAGCTGTCGCGATCGTTCTCGCTGAGCATGAGGTGGAGGGGGATGCCGGCCTGCTGGACGGCGCCGATGTGATCGTTGGTGGACATGAGGATGCGGGAGCCGGTGGGAAAGCTTTCGAGCTGGCGGGCGATGGAGCGCTCAAAGGCGACGCGGGTGATGGAATTGACGATGCCTTCACGAAGGACGAGCGGAGTCTGGGCCATCATGACCACCGAGTTGACGGCCGCGAGAGCGAAGCAGATGAGGGGCAGGAGGCGGGCGGCGAGGGGGTGGGTGGGGCGGAGGCGGCGCTCGGTCCAGGCGAGGGCGATGAACGCGAAGAGGGCGATGGCGGGAAGCAGCTCCATGCCGTAGCGGGCGTTGTAGAAGGAGTGTGGGTAGAGCTGCGGGATGAAGATGGGGACCGAGCCCCAGGCGATGGAGTAGACGTAGAACGGAAGCGGGAACCAAAGGAGGAGGGAGGCGGGGGCGAGGCGGAGGTCGGCGGTGGTGGCGGTGAGGTTCTGTGTTTTAGCTGCCGGGGCTGATTGAAGTCCGGAGGCGTTTGAAAGAAGGGATCTCTCCGCTTCGCGCGATGCGCCTCGGTCGAGATGACGGTTTTCTGAGAAGACGCTTTGGTCGAGATGACGGCTGTTTGGGTTTGCGCGCTGGTCGAATTGACTGCCGTTGTCAGGGAGTGCTTTGGCGGGTGTGGAGCGGAGCCAGCTTAACAGAGTGCGCCAGCCGCCGATAAAGGCCAAAGGGAGGGTGAAGAAGCCGATCTCCCAGGCGGTGGTGTCGACCTGGGCGGTGCGGGTGTAGAAGAGGAGGGCCCAGGCTGGGTTGTGCCAGCCACGGTAGTGCTTGGAGCCGGGGGGCGAAGTTTTGCGCTCGATGGCGGAGGCGGAGTACGGGCCGCGGAGGAAGTCGAGGAAGTCGCCGTAGAAGTGCTGGTTGTAGGCGAACCAGCCGAGCGGCGCGGCGACGGTGACGATGGTGAAGAGCGCGAAGGCGGCGCGGAGCTGTGGGAGGTGCTGGCGATGGCGGAAGAGGGCGATGGCGAGGACGCACCAGATAAGGGCGGCGAGGATCCAGCCGTCGTAGCGGGTGTAGACGGCGGCGACGATGAGCAAGCCGAGCCAGAAGAGGCGGGAGCGGACACGCGCGAGGTTGGCGGCGATGGCGTTGGGCGGCGCGAGGGCGGCGGTCTTGAGGGCAGCTGCGTCCAGGGCATCGAGGCATTCGACGGTGAGGAGGACGAGCCAGAGGATGATGGCGAGGAAGAGCGGCTCGGTGAGGGCGGTGGTGGCCATGTAGAGGAGGTTGGGATTAAGGGCGAAGAAGGCGGTGGCGGCGAGGGCCCAGAGCGGCGGCAGGAGGCGGCGGCCGAGGCGATAGAAGCCGATGACGGCGAGGACGAAGGCGGCGAGCGAGGGCCAGGCGCCGGCCATGCCGTTCTGCCACCACTCCATGCGGCCGATGAAGGGGAGCATGAGGAGATGCGGCAGGGGCAGCCAGACGCCGCCGAGCTGGGCGAGGCCGGGGTAGCGGGCGTCCAGGATGCGGCGGGCGATGCCGAGGTGGGCGACGGCGTCGCCGTAGAGGAGGAGGTAGCCCTTCTGCAGGCAGACGATGAGGGTGAGGCAGCAGAGGGCGAGGGCGCCCATCACGACGGGGAGGGTTTCTTCACGGGAGGCGGGGCGGATGAGGTCGTTGTCGGTGAGAGAGACGGCTTTGTGGCCGCGGTCCCCACGTTTCAGAGGGCTCCCACGTCTCGAGGGCGAGACGTGGGGCACCCGGCTGCCGGGGGGTGATGGCGGGCGAGAGGTGCGGTTACTTCGTCGCGACATTAAGGTGGGAGATCTCCTCGAATAAGCGGAAGCGCTGGTCGATCTCGTCGCGAGTGCAGGCTTCGAGGCGGGCGGTGCCGAACTGCTCGACGGCGAAGGAGCCCATGACGCCGCCGAAGAACATGGCGCGGCGGAAGACCTCGGGCGTGAGGGCGGGCTGCGAGGCGAGATAGCCGTAGAAGCCGCCGGCGAAGGAGTCTCCGGCGCCGGTGGGGTCGATGACCTCGGAGAGCGGGAGGGCGGGGGCGCGGAAGGGATGCGGGGTCTTCCCGTTGGGGTCAAGGTTGGGGAAGGAGCGGTTGGAGAAGAAGGCGGTGGCGCCGTACTCGCCGTGCTTGATGACGAGGGATTTGGGGCCGAGGGCCATGACGGCTTCTGCGGCCTTGACGAGGTTGGACTCGCCGGTAAGGAGGCGGGCTTCGCCGTCGTTGATGAGCAGAACGTCCAGCTCGGCCAGGACCTTCTTGAGGTTGGCGGTGTGGTCGGCGATCCAGTAGTTCATGGTGTCGCCGCAGACGAGCTTGACGTTGGGCATGGCCTGGCGAACGCGAAGCTGGAGGACGGGGTCGATGTTGGCGAGGAAGAGGAAGTCGGTGTCGCTGTAGGCGGCGGGGATCTTGGGGGAGAAGTCGGCGAAGACGTTGAGGTCGGTGCCGAGGGTGGTGGCCTCGTTCATGGCTCCGGTGTAGGAGCCGGTCCAATGGAAGGAGAGGCCGTCGGCGTGCTCGATGCCGGTGGTGTCGATGCCGCGGCGGGTGAGGACGGCTTCGTTCTCGGCGGTGAAGTCACGGCCGACGACGCCAACGACGCGGACGCTGGTGAAGTAGGAGGCGGCGAGGGCGAAGTGGGTGGCGGCGCCACCGAGGATCTTTTCGGCTTTGCCGGTGGGGGTGGTGAGGGTGTCAAAGGCGACGGAGCCGACTACGAGAATGGACATGCGGGTGTGTGTGTCTCCCTGGCGGAAGGAGGTATCCCCTCCCCCCGTACTTCCGTGCGAAAGTCTTCGATCGATTGCGCTTAGGTGCGGACCGCGCACGCTCCTCTCCACGGAGAGACAACGTGCGCGGCCGCAGGTCGCGCCACCTCTCCATTATGCCGGTTTGCACGAGGCGGGTACGCCACAGATGCGGATCGGCGGACGGGATAGCGGGAGAGGGGCTTGCGGCAGGCGAGGGCCGCTACCTACTCGCCCAGAAGCTCCGTGCGGTAGAGGGGAGCGAGTTGTTGAGCGCGGGCGAGGAACGCGGACATCTCGTCGGGGTTGAGGGCGGGAGCCGGGGTGTCGTGTGCCGGCAGTCGAACGCCGAGGCGCGAGAAGAACTCCTCCTGACCCGCAGGAGAGCAGATGCACAGCATATGGGTGATGGCGTCGGAGGTGTTCTTGAATTTGTGCGGTGCGTTGGCGGGGATGTTTGCGGTGACGCCTGCGTGCACGGTCTGGGTTTGCCCGCGGAAGGTGAGGCTGAGCTCACCGGAGAGGAGGATGAAGGTCTCTTCCAAGTCGTGGCGGTGAAGGCCGGGACCGCCGCCAGGCGGGATCCGCATATCGATGAGACAGAATCTGCCGGCGGTCTGCTCGCCTGAGATCAAGATGGTGTAGGTGTCACCCGTGACGCCGAGATGGGTGAGCTGGGCATCGTCGTTGGAGTTGGACAGGGTGAGTTCACGGGCGAGATCGTCGGATGGCAGGTTAAGGGAAGATGCTGTCATGAGGTTCTCCTTGCGCGTTGGGGATTGTGGGGGATCTTACAGGCGACCCGGCTCACTTGCACGCAGTTCAGTGGCAACGCTGCTATCGATGCGCGGCGCACGGCCTGAAAGACGGCAAAGTGTAGGGTTTGTGCACGAAGCTCCTGTCGGCTGGTCGGTTTGCCACCGTGGACGCTTCCTGTGGGTTCCGTGCCGCCGGCTTCGATCCGGTAGGGCGCACTTCTAAGAGGCTCTGACACCTCGCGCCGAGAGCGCGCTCCCCCTATGGGTCGATCTGTTTGCCTGCCTGAATGGCACCGGGTGGCACGCGTTCCATGCCGCGGCTCAGGCCCACGTCAAAGTTGCCGATGCCGGGACCTCTGGACCCAACAGAGCCGGTGAGCAGGTTTGCAGCAGCGATGAGGGTCTGGGGGAAGGGAAAGGCGGCTAGAAGGTTATCTCGCTTATCCACCGTGCGGTTCGTGAGGGTATTGGTGAGGACGAGGTTCTTTGTCTCCGGTCGAAGGGCGTGAGCTTGCCTGAGAGCATTTTCGTAATCAGCGGACGATAGGGAGTGACAGAGAAGGAAGAGATTAAACGAACGTGACGCTAACAGCCTCAATGCCTGATCGAGGCTCGACGCCACCATCACATCGAATCCTGCGTACTGCAGAACCAGTTGCCGAGTCCCGATCAGGTCGAGGTCTTTACCGAAGATCAAGACGCTGGGAGAGTTATTCATCGTTCAGATTGTTCATCCATTTGAGAGAACAAAAAGACATTAGACGTCTCTGATGAACAAAGCCTGTCTGATAGCCGACATCTCCCCAATCTTTTACGGAGTACTCTCATGTTGTAGGCAGTGCTCGCTGCCGACTCTCATCAGAGACGTAACTCGCCGGTGACCGATTTGAACGGCCGTCCTTTGCGAACTGAAGCAAAGGACCCGTCATGACTGACACTATTTCAAATGGTTTACTTTCGTCGTTGTCTCTCCAGGCCGCTGAACTGCTTACATCGCGGTGCACGGCTGTGGCGCTACCGCTCCGCACGCCCTTCTATGAACCAGGTCATGTTCCGAAGTATGCGTGCTTCATGACGTCCGGCATCGCCTCTGTGGTGGCGCCCATGCTGGACGGAGGAACGGCCGAGGTGGAGATCATTGGGCGCGAGGGGCTGGTTGGCAGCCTTCACCTGTTAGGCTCCGCGTCTGTGCCCACCAGCTGTTTTATCCAGATTGCCGGAACGGGCCTGCGGATGGAGATGTCTGAACTCCGGAAGATCTTTCATAGCTCCCCTGAGGTTCGGGGGCGCATTCTGGAGCTGGTGCAGCTGCAGGCTCTGACGGTCAGCCAGATGTCCGGGTGCAACCGGCTTCATGAGACGGAGGCGCGGCTGGCGCGATGGCTGCTGATGGCGCAGGACCGCACGCAATCAGACGTGCTGCCCCTGACGCAGGAGTTTCTGGCGGGGATGCTGGGGACGCAACGGACGACGGTGACGACGACGGCCGGCGTGCTGCAGCGAAGCGGGCTGATCCAGTATCGGCAAGGCGAGGTACGCATTCTTGATCGGGAGCGCCTGATCGAGGCGGCGTGCGACTGCTATCGCATTGTGAAACGGCTTTATTCGGAGCTGTACACGACGCCGTGGCAGGGGTAAAGGTTCTGGTAAGCGGGACGAGTTCGGCTACGGGAACTTGATTCCGATAGCGGCATTCTCTTCCGGGGTTGCCAACCAACAATGGAGATGCGCGGCCAGCTCCAGAGTTCTGCCGATTGCTTCCTCCGGCGATGGGCTGGTCTGCTCGATGGCGCACATTCCTTCGAGGAACGCAGTGAGTTCCTCGTTGGTGACGATCAGGACCGTGCAGGGTTTTGAGCCGGTATTGCGCCAGGCATGACGAGTGTTGCTCGGGATGACGGCGTAGTCGCCCGGTTTTACTCGCGCCCACGCAGAGGAACCGGCGATCTCCTGGTAGGCTTCCATCTCGCCCTCCAGAACGAAGAAGCTTTCGGGCGCGGCGTGGGAGTGCAGGGGAACGATGCCGGGGCCGTCGAGCGTCCCGCGGATGACGGAGATGCCTTCGGAGGCGAGCAGGTCAGGAGGCGTGAGTACCTGCACGTGAGAATGCCCGGTGTGCAGGGTTGGCACTGACTCTGAAGCGGTGAGGCGATGGAGGTTTTTCATCTTTGCGTGCTCCCCTGGGGATGGCTGCTCGGAGCAGCGCTTTCCCTTGTGAGATTGGGCGGGGATGCTTTGGGAAGCAGGAGCGTGGCTCTTTGGCAGCGATGCTCAAAACTCTGTCTTTCACAGATCAGGGACTGCCGCGGGATGGCTGGCAAGGGTCGCAGACCGACTCACACCGACGCCGACTGCACCAGCGCGTGGCTGCGCTGGTGCAGTCGGCGGTGATCTGCGTTTTGAGCTGACTACAGGTACTTGCCGAAGAGGACCTGGAGTTTCTGCTTTGTGGCGGCGGGGATGAGGGCGCGGTCGGTCATGATGGCGAATTTCGCGGCGGATTGGGCGGGGCTAGCACTGAGGTCCTGTGGCATGAGGCGGACGGCGGCGGCGACGACCTTCTGGGCGTTGCCGGAGTTCTGGTGCATGACGGCGATGACAGCATCGACGGTGACATCGTCGTGGCCTTCGCGCCAGCAGTCGTAGTCGGTGACCATGGCGAGGGTAGCGTAGGAGATCTCGGCTTCGCGGGCGAGCTTGGCTTCCTGGAGGTTGGTCATGCCGATGACGTCGGCGCCCCAGGAGCGGTAGAGGTTTGACTCGGCGCGGGTGGAGAACTGCGGGCCTTCCATGCAGACGTAGGTGCCGCCGCGTTTACCGACGACGCCGACCTCGGCGCAGGCCTTGACGAAGGTGTCGACGACGAGGCTGCAGACGGGATCGCCGAAGGCGACGTGGCCGACGACGCCATCTCCGAAGAACGTCGCATTTCTGGCAAACGTGCGGTCGATGAACTGGTCGGGGATGACGAAGTCGGTGGGCTTGTGCTCTTCCTTGAGCGAGCCGACAGCGGAGATGGAGAGGATGGAGGTGACGCCGGCGGCCTTGAGGGCGTAGATGTTCGCGCGGAAGTTGAGCTCGGACGGAAGGATGCGGTGACCTTTGCCGTGGCGGGCGAGAAAGACGACGTTGCGGCCTTCGAGGGTGCCGAAGACGAGGGGGTCGGAGGGATCGCCAAAGGGGGTGGCGACTTTGATTTCCTGGATGTTGGTGAGGCCGGGCATGGAGTAGAGGCCGCTGCCGCCGATGATGCCGATTTCGGCCTGGGGGATCTGAGACAAGGGTTGAGACAAGGGTGTTAGGCTCCTGATTTTTGGGGTCTACGACAGTATAGATTGCCGGGTCGGGTCAGAAGGATGGTGAGAGTGCCGTAGATGTGGGTGTAACGGCCTTTTGAGAGAAGGGATCTCTCCACTTCGTTGCGCTTCGGCCGGATGACGAGAGCGGACTGCGTGGGTTGCTCCAGGCCGGCGGTGGACGGGTCAGAGTGATGGCGGAAGTGACGTGGATGGTGAGTGTAGCGGCCTTTTGAAGGAACGGATCTCTCCGCTCCGCTGCGCTGCGGTCGAGATGACGGTTGGTCGTGGTAGGACGGTGGGTCGTGGTGGGACGGTGGGTCGCGGCGCGGCGGTGGGTCGTGGTATGACGGTGGGTCGCGGTATGGCGATGCCTTGGAGACGATGGGTGACGGAGAGGGTTAGCTCGTGGCTGGCGGAGTCATTGCGGGGCTGGAGATGACAGAGCTGGGGATGGTTGAGTTTTGCCTGGATCTGAGGGCCGGTGCCTTCCGGGGTGGCGAAGAGCTGGGCGACCTGGCGGGCGAGGGCTACGGGAAGACCTTCGGCGACAAAGACGGTGTGGCCGGAGGTGAGGATGAGGGCGTCGCCCTCGTTGGTGGTGTAGACCTGCTCTTCGGAGGCTGAGGGGGAGGTCTCGTCGGCGGTGCGGCGCTTGATGGCGGCGTACTTGTGGTGGAGGCCGAGGGCGTAGAGGGCGGCGAAGGAGCGGGCGGCCTCGCGGGTGCGCCAGCGGGACTCGTAGACGAGGGCGATGGAGGCGGTGGAGGTCTGTTCGGCGGGCATGGCGGAGCTCTTTCCGTCGGGAATGGCTCGGCGCTGGGCGGCGTAGTAGACACCACCGGCCCAGTTGGGGGCGAGCTTGTCGGCGGCGGCTTCGCCACCGAGGATGTGGCCGAGGATGCGGACGTCGAGCTCGCCCATGACGCCGATGTCGTAGGGGATGTAGTCGGGGTCTAGGAGCGGGTGGAGGTCGGGCATGGCGACGGTGGGGACCTGGCCGTGCTCAAGCCAGATGCGGGGGTTCATGACCTCGTAGCTGGTTGAGGGCGGGGCGGCGAGGACGTCGGCGAAGGCGCCCTGCCTGCCGCGGCGATGTAGGATGACGTTTTCAAAGCCCAGGCCGTAGCTGTAGGGGAAGAGGAGGGATTGCTGGAGGAGGTAGGGGGCGTGGGCCATGACGGGGGAGCCCTTGGTGTCGGAGTCGCCGTCGGGGTCGATGAGGGATTGGTTGTCGGGCAGGTCGGCGAGGCTCTTGCCGCTGGCGCGAAGGGCGTCGTCATAGAAGACGACCATGGCCTGGCCTTCGGCGATGGCTTCGCGGGCGGTTTCGAGCTCGTCGGTGGCGACGTGGCGCTGGTCGTCGGCGAAGTCTTTGGAGATGCCGTGGACGCCGGAGTCGCCCCACTTTTCAAGGTCTACGGTCTGGTCCTGCAGGGCGTGGGTGAGCTCGTGGGCGAGGACGGGCTTTTGTTCCTTGGGATCGACCCAGTCGAGGAGGTTTACGGTTTTGGTCTTGTTGTCGTAGAAGCCAGCGATTTGCTCGGTGAGGAGGCTGACGAGGAAGGGCTGGAGGTCGAAGGAGCGATCGAGCAGGCCGAACTTTTTGAGGACGATCTCGGAGCGCTGGAGGCGTTTGGTGGACTCGTCATCCTTCATACGCTGGTTGAGGTAGCGGGTGACCTGCTCGCGGGAGATGAGTTTGCGTTTGACCTTGTGGCGGATGGGAAGGGCGGTGTCGGTGCTGACGAACTGGAGCATGCTGTCGACTGAGGCGAGGAGCTCCTTGCGCTGCTGCTTCGTCATGGGCGGCGTGGGGGCGTTGGCCTGGTTGGGCGGGTGCGCGGTGGGAGGTGATGGGGTCTGGCCGGGGGATTGGGTGGGGGTTTGCGCGGCGAGGGGGCAGAGGGCGGCGGCGAGGAGGAGTGGAGAGAGAACGGTGCGGAGGGAGCGGGACGGGATCAGGGGCAAGCGGGCCGCTCCTTGGCGGCAATGGGGGCGGCAATGGAAGCGGCTGAACTCACGAGGGCGCGCCGCCTTCAGGTAGGACGGACGACTATACTTAAAGTGTACGGCGATGCTGCCGATGAGCTCCTTATGGCGACCAGTTCCCTTTTCTTCCACGAAGTATCAAGCGACGCTGAGCGCCTTCATGCAGCGTTGACGAAGGTATGCGTGGTGCCGTTGACGGAGATTGGGTGGATCCGGGTGACGGGCGAGGACCGGGTTCGGTGGCTGAATGGGATGGTGACGAACTCGATCCAGGCGCTCGGGCCGGGCGAGGGGTGCTTCAATTTTCTGCTGAATGCGCAGGGGCGGATCCAAGGGACGGCGACGGCGTTTGCGGCGGGCGAGGCGATCCTGATGGAGACGGATCGTGGGCAGGTGGATGGGATGATGGCGCTGCTCGACCGCTTCATCATCATGGACGATGCCGAACTGGCGGATGCGTCGGACGAACGGGTTGGGCTGCTGGTGGTGGGGCCTGCCGCGGAGGCACTGTTGCGGGCCGAGGGTTTGCTGCCGGACGGGCTGACAGGTGGTGGGATTCGCGCTGCTGACGCGGTGTGGCAGGGTGAGCCGGTGCGGGTGCAGGCGATGGCGGGTAAGGTGGTGACGCGCTACGAGCTGTGGGCGGCGGCGGCGGTGGTGGAGCGGATGGGTGCGGCTTTGATGGCGGGCGGAGCGGGTGCGGGAGACGCCGGGGTCCTGGAGCTGTTGCGGCTGCTGGAAGGGACTCCAAAGTTTGGGGTAGACCTGCGCGAGAAGGAGCTGCCGCAGGAGACGGGGCAGACCGACGCGCTGCACTTCAGCAAGGGGTGCTACCTGGGGCAGGAGATTGTGGAGCGGATCCGGTCGCGGGGAGCGGTGCACCGGATGTTTGCGGGGTTTGCGCTCGAGGGCGAGGTGCCGGCGGTGGGAGCGGTGCTGAGCGCGGGTGGGAAGCCGGTGGGCGAGTTGACGAGTGTGGGCCTGATCCCGGCAGTAGCTGGGGTGCTGGAGGGGATGACGATAGGTCTGGGGTACATTCGGCGCGAGGCGATCGAGGCCAGGCAGGAGATTCGCTACGAGGGCGGCGTGGCCGAGCCGGTTTCGCTGCCGGTGGCGATTGGAACGGCGACCTAGACGCATCCAACGGATGCGACGAGACGAAGAGAGTTCAGGAGAGAGTGATGCCCGAGGGAAATAAGCCGTTTGTGGTTACGGATCGGCGAAAGTTCACGATGGATGGCGAGGTTCGGCCGGATGCGAACCGGCCTGAGGACGCGAAGGCGCCGCGGCCGGAGCGCCAGGAGGCGACGCCGCTCGAGGTGGTTCCGCCGCCGGCTGCCCCGGTTGAGGAGCCAGCGGTACCTGCGGCTGCGGCGGCAGACCTGGACGAGACCCCTACCGAAGGCGAGCTGCCGGCGCCGACGGCGGAGCAGATGGAGCAGAGCAAGCGCGCGTATGAGCAGACGGCGGAGCGGATTGAGACGGCGATCCGGGCGACCAACCCGGGGATGGAGCATCCGCCGGCCATGAACTTCGAGCAGCTGGTGCAATCGGTGTACCTGACGGCGATTATGCAGCTGGGCGGGGCGACGCAGGAGGGCGAGCAGCCGCGCGTGGACCTGCTGGGAGCGCGATCGAGCATTGACATGATGGGCGTGCTTGCGGAGAAGACCGCAGGAAACCTGGGCGCGAAGGAACAGGTGTTTCTGGACAGCGCGCTGTTTGAGCTGCGGATGGCGTTTCTGGAGATGACGCAGGCGCTGGCGCGCTCGGCGCAGGCGCGGCAGGGCGGACCGACGGGGCCGGGTGGCGGGTTTGGTGGGCCGGGCGGGGCGGGCAGCTTTGGCGGCGGAACACCGACGCTGGTGCGATAACGCATGCAGGCAGCGCTGACATTTCTGGGGAGCGGCACGTCGATGGGCGTGCCGACTCTGGGCTGCGGATGCGCGGTGTGCACGTCGACCGATCCGCACAATCGGCGGACCCGACCGTCGCTGCGGCTGGAGTACAACGGCAAGGTGGTGCTGATCGATACCGGGCCGGACTTTCATGCGCAGGCGCTGCGGGAGGGTGTGTCGCAGGTGGATGCTGTTCTGTATACGCATGGGCATGCGGACCACATCCTGGGCTTTGACGATCTGCGTCCGTTGAGCTTTCGGCATCCGGTGGCGCTGCCGGTGTATGCCGATGACGAGACGGCGAAGACGATCGAGCGGGTCTTTGAGTACACGTTTCGGACGGAAAATCGATATCCCACCAGTGCACGGGTGCAGCTGCATCGGCTGGAGGAGACGCCGGGCGCGGGAGTGGAGCTGTTCGGAGCGTGCTTTCAGCGGATTCCGGTGACGCATGGGCGGCAGACGATTACGGGGTACCGGTTCGGAGCCGCGGCGTACCTGACGGACATGAGCGATATTCCGGCGGAGAGCCTCCCGCTGCTGGAAGGACTGGACGTGCTGATTCTGGATGCGCTACGACGCGAGCCGCATCCGAGTCACTCGCATCTGGAGCGGTCGATCGGGTTTGCCGAGCGGCTGAAGCCAAAGCGGACATTGTTCACGCATATCAGCCATGATCTGGACCATGCCGAGGTGAATGCGGTGCTGCCGGCGGGGATCGAGCTGGCGTATGACGGGTTGCGGCTGGAGTTCGAGATCTCCAAATGATTGTCTGTCGCCATGTGGGTGAGGTGCCGAAGGACGCAGGGGCGCTGGTTGCGACGATCGGGAACTTCGATGGGGTGCACCGCGGGCACCGATGGGTGATCGGGCGGGTGCGCGCGCGGGCGGCGGAGCTGGGACTGCGATCCGCCGTAGTTACGTTTGATCCGCATCCGGCGCGGGCACTGCGGCCGGGTGAGACGCGGCCGATGATCACGCCGCTGCCGCGCAAGCTGGAGCTGCTGGCGGAGACGGGGTTGGATCTGGCGATTGTGCTTCCCTTCTCGGACAGCCTGCGGCAGATGAGCGCACGGAGCTTCGCGAAGGATGTGTTACGGGACGGGTTACAGATTGCGGAGCTGCACGAGGGGGAGAACTTTCGCTTCGGGTATGGGGCCGAGGCGGATATGCAGACGCTGACGATGCTGGGCGCGGAGCTGGGATTTCGGGTGCAGGCCTATGCGCCGGAGCGGCTGATGGGCGGGGTGGTGTCGTCGAGCCGGATCCGCGAGCTGGTGGCGGCGGGGGAGGTTTCAGCGGCGCGGCGGCTGCTGGGATGGGTGTTCAGCGTGGACAGCACACCGGCTTCGGGTCGCGGGTATGGGATGAAGTATGCGGTGCCGACGATCAACCTGGCTCCGTACGGTGAACTGCTGCCGGCGAATGGGGTGTATGCGACGCGGCTTCGGGTGGGCTCGCGTTGGTTTGAAGGAGTGACGAATGCTGGCAACCGGCCGACGTTTGGGGCGGATTCGTTTGCGGTGGAGACGTACTTGTTTGATTTTGAGCCGGTGGAGCTGCGGGAGGCGACGCCGCTGCGGCTGGAGTTTCTGAAGCGAGTGCGGGGGGAGCAGCGGTGGGAGAGCCCGGAGGCGCTGAAGGCGCAGATTGGGCGGGATGTGGGGCGGGCGCAGCGGTATTTTGGGTTGCGGCGATTGTTGGGACAGAGCTAGTAGTCCGCGGGTCTCTGTGGCGAGGTTGTTTGCGTTACTTCCGAGAATGCGACTTGTCGGGACTGATCTGCTGCCCCGGCATCCTTGGAGGGGTGACGGAGTGTGCGGTACATCAATATGATTTGGCGATGCGCATTCTCCCTTTACCCCTGGTGGTACTTACCGCTTTTCTTGGCGTCGTCTGGCAGGGCAAGGCGCTGGCTTCTGAGCCATTCAGCGGCAAGCACGTCACTGTTCCTGCAGAGGGAGGGCTGATCTTCCAGATGAAGGTAAATGGGCGAGGTCCGTACAAGACAGTTTTCGATACTGGCGCAGTAAACGTGATCAGCGCAAAGTTCGCGCAGGATCTCGGTTTGCGTATCGACGAAAAAGCAATGAACTTCGGCGCGATCGGCGGGAGTGTCAAGGCAAAAACGGTTCACGTAGAAACCCTCACCGTAGGAGAGCTCAACATCGTTGACCAAACCTTCTATGTACTCGATATTCCGAGTGATTCGGGCACCCCGCAAATGCTTGTGGGCTGGGAGTTCATGCAGATGTTCGCCGTCGAGATGAACGCGAAACGCAACGAGATCACTTTCTTCGAGGGCACGCACTTCCGATATGAAGGCAAGGGCAAGCCGGTGCCGATCTTCTTGCACGCAAACGGCAACGGGATTGATGTAGACGTGAAAGTCGATGACATCTCGGGCCGGTTTCTTGTAGATTCCGGGAATCAGATCGGGACCTTTCTGGGTTCCGCCTTCGTCACCCACAACGATCTTGTGCAAAAGCTCAACGCGCGCTATCGCGGGTATAACGGCCGTGGCTTTGGCGGAGATTCTCCGTCTGCATGGTACGTCCGCGTGCCCCGCTTCCAGATTGGAAAGTTGAAGATCAAGGGCGCGATTGCGCGGCTACAAACTGCTGACGACAGCTTCAACGACAAGCTTGCCGGAAACCTGGGTCAGGACGTTCTGCAACGCTTCGACGTCACGATTGATTGCAGGCATGCGGTCATGTATCTGGAAAAGACTCCGATGTGGAACAAGCCGGCGGTCTTCAATCGCGCCGGGGTGCTTGTTGACTACAACCATGATTCGGACGAGGTGAAGACTGTCTTTCCCGGCAGCCCCGCCGAGGTCGCGGGTGTCAAACAAGGAGATCGCATACTCACAATTGATGGCGCACGGCCTTCCGATGACCCGAACGAGCCACTCTTCCGACAGTCTGCCGGTACGGTGATTCACCTGCAAGTACTACGTGGCATGAATACGATGGCCTATGACATCATCCTGCGTGACCTGCTGTAGTTTCTACCGATCTTTTGTTCACACATCCTAAGCGACGCCGGATCGTTCCCCGTGGGAGGGCCTATGCTTCGGCAAGAACTCGACCTGCGTAAGTCCTGCTAAACGCGGTTCTGGGAAGTGCTTTGGCAAACCTTGGAAGTGAGCGGCTAGGGTAGCGTTCCTCGCGCTGTTGGAGCTCGTTATTGGGGCGGGTGGGAGACGCCGGTGGTGGGCTCTTCGGGCTGATTTGTGGGAGGGCGGCGGATGATCGGCGCGGGAGTGGCGGCGGGGTTGGGTGAGGTGGGCTCGGGGGCGGTGGTGGAGGGGGCTTCGGGGTCGGCGGGGGTGTCGTCGGGCGGTGGGGTGCGGCGTGGGTGCGGGGTGAGGGTGACGGCGTCTGGGGTGGTGTCTGATGCGGAGGCGACGGCGACCGGGCGCTTGGGCGTGCCGCCGGTGGCGAAGGTCTCGTGCGGGTGGGCGGCGAGGACCGGGGTCATGAAGTCCATCCACATGGGGAGGGCGGCCTTGGCGCCGGTCTCTTTTTCGCCGAGGGACTCGCGGGTGTCGTAGCCGATCCAGGTGCCGCAGGTGACGGAGGGGGAGAAGCCGATGAACCAGGCGTCGGTGTAGTTGTTGGTGGTGCCGGTCTTGCCGCCGAGCGGGTGATTGAGTTTGGCGGTGGCGGCGGCGGTGCCGTACTTTGTGACAGCTTCGAGCATGCCCATCATGGTGCGGGCGGTCTCGACCGAGAGGACTTCGGTGACCTGCGGGGCTTTTTGTTCGAGGGCGAGGCCGTCGGCTTCGGTGACTTTATGGATATAGTGCGGGGCGATGCGGACGCCGTCGTTGGGGAAGACAGTGTAGGCGCCGACCTGCTCGGCGAGGGTGATGTCGGCCGAGCCGAGGGCGATGGGGAGGAAGGCGGGGATGTTCGAGGTGATGCCGAAGCGGTGGGCGGTGGCGATGACCTTCTGAATGCCGACCTGATGGGCGAGCTTGAGGGCGGGGATGTTGCGCGACTCGGCGAAGGCGGAGGTGAGGGTCATGGCGCCGCGGTAGTCGCCCTCGTAGTTGTGTGGGGTGTACCAGCCGGAGGGTGTGGGGAAGCTGGTGGGGGCGTCGACGACGATGTCGGAGGCCTTGGCTCCGTTCTCGATGGCGGTGGTGTAGACGTAGGGCTTGAAGGAGGAGCCGACCTGACGCTGGGCCTGGGTGGCGCGGTTGAACTGGGAGAGGGCGTAGTCGCGGCCGCCGACCATGGCGAGGACCTCGCCGGTGGAGTTGTCGATAGCCATGAGCGAGCCTTGGGCGCCGGAGTCCTGCTGGAGCGAGGCGTGGAGGGTGCCTTCGTTCGAGATGCTCTCTATGCGGATGTAGGCGATGTCGCCGGAGGCGAGGAGCCTGGAGCCGTCGAGGGTGCCGGCGGAGTTCTGGACCCAGGCCCAGTCTGGCTGGGTGAGGGTGATGTCGTAGTCGGCGAGGCGGATCTGGACTTTGGTGCGGGCGACGGAGGTGACGACGGCGTGGAAGTAGGCGCCGAGCTCGATGGGCTGCGACCAGTCCGGGTGGCGGTAGTCTTCGCCGCCATTCTCCATGGAAGAGATGTTGAGGAGCTTGCCCTTCCAGCCGCGGCGGCGCTCGTAGGTGGCGACGCCATCGAGGACGGACTTGTTGGCGACCTTCTGGAGGTCGAGGTCGAGGGTGGTGTAGACGCGGAGGCCGGCGCCGTGAACTTCTTCGACGCCGTACTCGCGCTCGAGCTGGCGGCGGACTTCTTCGACGAAGAAAGGGGCGATGGAGTTGGGCGGGACCTCGAGGCGGAGACCGAGCGGCGTGGCCTTGGCGGCGTCGGCCTGGGTCTGGGTGATCTTGCCGTCCTGCAGCATCTCGTCGAGGACGAGGTTGCGGCGGCGGAGGGCGCGCTCAGGGAAGCGGATGGGCGAGTAGGCCTCGGGGCCCTTGGGCAGGGCGGCGAGCAGGGCGGCCTCGGGTAGGGTGAGGTCCTGCGCGTGCTTCGAGAAGAAGTACTCGCTGCCGGCCTCAAAGCCGTAGGTGCCGTGGCCCAGGTAGATCTGGTTGGCGTAGAGGGCGAAGATCTGCTGCTTGGTGAAGCGGCGCTCGATCTGCACGGTCAGGAAGACCTCCTGCAGCTTGCGGCCGTAGGTCTTCTGCGAGGAGAGGAAGAGGTTGCGCGCGAGCTGCATGGTGAGGGTGCTGGCGCCCTGGGCGCGGGCGCTCGAATGGAGATCGCGGTAGGCGGCACCGACGGCGCGAACGAGATTGACGCCCCAGTTCGACTCGAAGCTTTTGTCTTCGATGGAGAGGATTGCCTCGCGCAGGACGGGCGGGAAGGCGGTGTAGGGAACGACGACGCGGCGCTCGAGTGCGAAGGAGCCGAAGACCTTGCCGTGGATGTCGAAGAGCTCGGTGGTGGTGTTGGGCCGGTAGCGGGTGAGGTCGTCCATCTGCGGGAGATCGATGGAGTAGACGAGGGCCAAGCCGCAGAGCGCACCAAAGACGGCGGAGAGGCCGAGCAGGGCGGCGAAGATAGTGCGGGAGGCCTGGTGATGAGGGGCTACTGGAGCGGAACGGCGGAGCTTGAAGCGAATGGGCCGCCGCCACCAGGATTCAGTGACGGCGGCTGCGCGAGAGGGACGCCGGGAGGACGTCGCGCGCTTCGGTTTGGGGGTGAGCAGGCTCTCCACAGCGCCTCTACGGTAGCACTGGGGCTACGCGGCCTTGCCCTTGAGGATATCGAGAGCCTTAGAGAGCTGGTCGTCGACGGTGACGGGCGCTTTTTGTACCGGCGGCAGCTTGTTCTGCGGAGCGGCCTGCGGGGCGGTGCCGGGTGCAGGTGTTGGAGGCGTGTCGTCGTCCGAGTCATCATCGGCTTCCGGCTGGGCGGAGGCGACGAGGACGCCGGGGGTGACGCCTTCATCCTGTAGTTTCTTGCCGGAGGGTGCCTCGTACTTGGCGATCGAGAGGATAAGGGCGGCGCCGTCGGGCAGCTCGAAGGTCTTCTGCTGCGAACCCTCGCCGAAGGTGTGCTCGCCGACGATCTCCGCGCGCTTGTTGTCGAGGAGGGCGGCGGCGACGAGCTCGGCCGGGCCGGCGGTGCCACGGTTGACGAGGACGACGAGCGGCGCATTGGCGGCTATGGCCTTTGAGGACTCGGCGGTGAAGGTCTGCCTGGCCACTTTCTGGCCTTCGAGGGATCCGATGGTGCCGGTCTTGAGGAAGAAGTTGGCGGTGCGGACGGCCTCAGGCATCTCGCCCGCGGCGACGTCGCGGAGATCGAGAAGCACCTTTTTGGTGTTGAGGCGGGACATGCCTTTGAGCTTCGTTTCGATCTGCTGGACGTGCTCATGATCGAGCGCGACGGGTTTTAGATAGAGGATGCTGGCGTTTTCGTAGAAGCTCTCGGTCACCGGAGGAAGCGCGGCGGCGGCGCGGGTGAGGGTCATCTTCTCGGGGTCGGCGCGGCGCGAAGGACGAACCACCGACAGGGGAAGCTGGCTACCCGGCTGACCGTCGAGCAGAAGCTGGATCATGGCCAGCGAGAGATCATAGGTGTGCTGGGTGCCGATGGACTCGATGATGTCGCCGTCAGTGAGATTGGCTTTGTCGGCCGGGCTGCCGGGAACGACGGAGACGACGGTGGCGTAGCCGAGGCGCTTCGAGACGTTGATGCCGACCTGGGCCTTGCCAAGGTGCGCTGCCTTATAGACCTTGTAGTCGGCGGGGCTGAGATAGCTGGAGTCCGCATCAAGAGATTCCAGCAGACCGCGCAGGGCGCCGTCCGTGACCGAGTTGATGTTGGGATCTTCGACGTAGTCGGTCTGGATGTGCCGAAGTACCTCGCTGTATACGTTGATCTGCCGGTAGGCACCATCCTGCGGATCGTCGGACGCGGCGCTGACGCCGCTGGAGTTGACGCCGAGGAAGACGGACAGGACGAGGACCACGGAGGCGGCGAGGAGAAGAATCTTAGACAGCTTGGGCATGCAGGAAGACGCTCCAGAGGGCGACATCGGTTAGACGAAGCTCGTGAGCAGAATGATACTCTTTTGGACGGGACGGCAGGCTACCGGCGGCCTGGAGCTCCCCTGGCACTTTTGAGGGAGCTCGCAAAGGTTGGGCGGAGTTTTTGGCGCGTTTGGTGGCGGTGAGAGGAATCGAACCTCTGACCTACGGGTTATGAGTCCGTCGCTCTAACCATCTGAGCTACACCGCCGGGTGTGTCTCTTGCCGCGAGGTTGCCGCAAGACGCTTTGTTTGCCGCGGGACGAGAGATGCGAAGCACACGCGAGGGCGCTACGGCAGCGACAGACCCAATCATACCGGATTCGAGCACAATCGAAAACCAAACCGAGTCGCCGGGGCTGCGGGTTCTGGGCGTGATTCCGGCGCGCCTGGCGTCGACGCGACTGCCACGCAAGGTGCTGCGCGAGGTGGCCGGGCGGCCGCTGCTGGCGTGGGTCTACGAGGCGGCGCTGCGGTGCGCGGAGCTCCAGCGCGTGGTGATCGCGACTGACGCCGACGAGGTGATGCGGCTGTGCGAGCGCGAGGGCTGGCCGTGCGAGATGACGAGCCCGGAGCTGCCGAGCGGGACGGACCGGCTGCACGCGGTGGCGGAGCGGATTCCGGCGGAGATCTATGTGAATGTGCAAGGGGACGAGCCGCTGCTGCGGCCGGAGCATGTGCGGGCGCTGCTGCGGCCGTTCCGCAACCCGCAGGTGGATGTGACGACGCTGCGGGTGCGGTGCACGGCCGAGAACGAGGGGAATCCGAACGCGGTGAAGGTAGTGACGGCGACGGATGGGCGGGCGCTTTATTTTTCGCGGGCGACGATCCCGTTCGATCGCGATGGACGCGGCGCGGCAGTGTACTGGAAGCACATCGGGCTGTATGGGTACAGGCGAGCGGCGCTGCTGCGTTTCCCTGCTCTGCCGCCGAGTGCGTTGGAACGGGTCGAGAGGCTGGAGCAGCTGCGATTTCTGGAGAACGGGCTGAGTGTGTACGTGGAGGAGACCGAGGTGGATACGGTGGGGGTGGATACGGAAGAGGATCTGCTGCGGGTGGAGGCGATGCTACGCCCGCGTTGAGACGGCCTCCGGAGCGGCCGTGACGAGGACAGAGGCGAGCGTGAGAGTAAGACCCGGGGCGGTGGTGGTCGCGGTAACGTCTTCGAGCGAGGGGACGATCCAGTCGGCCTGTTGGAGTTCTTCGACCTTGTGGCTGGTGACGACGGCGAGGACGCGGGAGCCGGCGGCGATGCCAGCGCCGATGCCGGAGGGGGCGTCTTCGACGACGAGGCATTCTTCGGGTGTGAGGCCGAGCAGGGCGGCTCCGCGCTGGTAGGGCTCGGGGTGGGGCTTGCCGTTGTCGACCATGTCGGCGGTGATGATGTAGGCGGGTACAGGGAGGCCGGCGGCCTGGAGACGGCCGAGAAGGAGACGGCGCGTGGCGGAGGTGACGATGGCCCAGCGCTCGGGTGGCAGGCTTTCGAGAAGAGACTTTACGCCGGGAAGGACGATGAGGTCGGCAGTGTCCTCGATCTCCATATCTTCGATAAAGTTGAGGCCCTCGATGGGGTCGATGTCCGGCCGGAGCTGCTTAACGATGTCGATGGCGCGGCGGCCGTGCGGGACCTCGTAGGTGTCTGCGTTGGGCACGTTGTAGTGGATGGCCCAGCGACGCCAGCAGCGGTTGACGGAGCCGATGGAGCTGACGAGGACGCCGTCCATATCGAAGAGCAGGCCGCGGGTGGTGATGGAGACGGGTTCGGTCATTGGTCTATTGTCGCGCATGCATCCGTTCGCTTCAGGTGGCGACGTTGCTTCCGGGGTGGGGGCGACCGGCAGTTCCCACATCTCAGAAGCGAGATGTGGGGCACCCGGCACCCGGGTTCAGAACTTCGACGTGGAGGAACCCGGTTTCACCATAGGGTCTCTTCAAGAACTCTGCTTAGCCCTGAAGGACGAACTGCTCGGCGGCGGCGAGGATGCGGGTGACGGAGTCGGTGGAGCAGCTCTCGCAATAGACGCGCAGGAGGGGCTCGGTGCCGGAGGCGCGCAGGAGGAGCCAGGTCTCGGCGGCGTTCGACTTGGTGGGATCGCGAGTATCGGCTGACGCTGACGGGCACTCGGGGTTTTCGAGGTAGAACTTGATGCCGTCGAGGGTCTCCTGGCGAAGGACGCGGAGGCCGGCGATCTCGGCTGTGCCGTCTCCGGAGGGATGGAGAGCGCGGGCGCGGCTGATGGCGGATTGCTTGAGCGCGTCGGTGATGTGCATGTCGATGCGGCCGTACTGGTGCTCGCCGAACTCGGCCTGGAGGGAGGCGACGAGCTCCCCGAGGGACTTCTTTTCGTCGGCCATGATCTGAGCGAGGAGGAGGGAGTTGAGCAGGCCGTCGCGCTCGGGCAGATGGCGGCTGATGCCGATGCCGCCTGACTCTTCGCCGCCGACAAGGATCTCCTGCTCGAGCATGAGATCGCAGACATATTTGAAGCCAATGCCGTGCTCGATGAGCTTGCGGCCGTACTTCCCGGCGATGCGGTCGAGCATTTTCGTGGTGTTGAAGGCGCGGGTGACGCCGCCGGGCCAGCCTTTGTGCTTGAGCAGCCACTCGAGGATGATGGCGAAGATCTTGTGGGCGTCGACGACATTGCCGTGCTCGTCGACGGCGCCGATACGGTCGGCATCGCCATCGGTGATGAAGCCGGCATCGCAGCGCTCGGCGACGACGCGACGCTGGGTCTCGGCGATGTGGGGGAGGATGGGCTCGGGATTGATGCCGGGGAAGGCCGGGTTGATCTCGGCGCGCATGGCTACAAACGGAATGTGGGCCTCGGTGAAGATGCCGGCGAGGACGCCGCGGCCGGCGCCGTACATAGTGTCGATGAGGAAGCGGTAGCCGGAGGCTTTGATTGCGGGGAGATCGACGAAGCGGGCGATGGCGGCGATGTAGGGCGTGTTGAAGTCAGTCTCGGTGACGGCGGCGGGAGTGGCGGCGGTGGCGAGCGGCTTTTCGAGCCAGGTCTCGATGGCGCTGATGATGGAGGGCGAGCCGGAGCCGCCGTAGCTGGCCTTGTACTTGACGCCGTTCCACTCTGCCGGATTGTGGCTGGAGGTGATCATGACACCGCCGGCGAACTTGCCTTCGCGGACGGCAAAGGAGAGCGCGGGGGTGGGGGTGATGCGGTCGGCGAGGGCGACGGGGATGCCGGCGCCGGTGAGGACCTCCGCGACGACCTGGGCGAAGGAGCGAGAGCCGAAGCGAGTGTCGTAGGCGATGGCGACGCCGGCGCTGGCGTCTTCCTGCGCGAGCACGTAGTTGGCGATGGCGGCGGCGGCGATGCGGACGTTGGCGAAGGTGAAGTCGTCGGCGATGATGCCGCGCCAGCCGTCGGTGCCGAATTTGACGACAGTCTTGCCTGCTTCAGGGGTCCTGTCTGCTGCTTCGCTCATGGGGGTCTTGGCCTCTTCGATAAGGTCTGGACTGGGTGATGCGCTAGGTAAGGTGATCGTGGCCGGCGTCGGCGAGGGCGCGGGTGAGTTTGCCGACGTCCTGCGAGCGCTCGCGGGTAGTGATCAACAGGGCGTCGCCGGTGTCGACGACGACCAGGTCTTCGACGCCGAGGAGGGTGACGGTCTTTCCGGGGGCGTGGATGTAGTTGCCGTGGGCTTCTAGGGCGATGCTGGCGTCGGACTCGATGACGTTGGGGCGGGCGTCGGCCGTGGCAGCGGCGCGATGTTCGTAGAGCGAATCCCAGGAGCCGAGATCGTTCCAGCCGAAGTCGGCCGGCAGGCAGACGATGCCGGAGGCGCCTTCGCCGAGGGCGGAGCGCGGCTCGAGGACGGCGTAGTCGATGCTGATGGCCTTGCAGACGGGGTACTCTTCGGCAAAGACGGCGCGGAAGCGCGGAGTTCCGAAGGCGGCGACGATCGTTTCGAGTGGCGCGACGAGCTCCGGGCAGTGCTGGCGGATGGCGTTGGCGAGGGTATCGGCGCGCCAGAGAAAGATGCCGCTGTTCCAGGCGAAGTTGCCGGCGGCGAGGAACTCCTCGGCGCGGGGGCGGTTGGGTTTCTCGGTGAAGCGGATGACCTGCCGGGCGGGGATGGAGGCGGCGTCGGCGCGGGTCTCGAGCACGGGCGCGCCCTGCGCGATGTAGCCGTAGCCAGTCTCCGGCCTGGTGGGCGGGACGCCGAGGACGACGATCTTGGGATCGGCGTGGGGGCCGCCGCCAGCGATGGCGATGCCGGCGCGCAGGACTTCGAGGAAGCGCGGGCGATCGGTGACGACGTGGTCCGACGGGAAGATGCCGAGGACGATGGCGGGGTCGATGCGCTCAAGCAGGAAGGCGGCCAGAGCGCAGGCGGGCGCGGTGTTGCGAGCCGTGGGCTCGGAGAGGATGTGCTCGCGCGCGACCTCAGGCAGCTGGCCGGCGATCTCGCCGGCCAGCAGATCGTTGGTGATGACCCAGAGATCTTCGGGCGCGGAGAGCGGCTGGAGACGAGCCAGGGTCTCCTGAATCATCGTTCGATCGCCATCGAGGGCGAGCACCTGCTTGGCGCGGGCGCGGCGGCTGCGTGGCCAGAATCGAGTGCCGCTTCCCCCGGCGAGGATTACCGGGGCGAAGCGAGGCAGCGGCGCTGAGGGGTCAGGAGAACTCATGAGGCCATCCTAGAGGATCGTTGAGGATCGTCCTCCGATTATTCCAAAGAAGCGAAGTACTTCCCCAGCCGGGAGATACCACTTTCGATTACATCCGAGGAGACGGCGTAGGAGAGGCGGATGTGCTCGCCGGTGCCGAAGGCTTCACCGGGAACGACGACGACGTGGGCTTCGGACAGGAGCTTCGCGGCGACGTCTGCCGGGCAGGTGAGACCCCCTTTGCCGAAGAAGGCCTTGATGTTGGGGTAGACGTAGAAGGCTCCTTCTGGAACGGTGCAGGTGAGTCCGGGAATGGTGCGGAAGCCGGCGAGGATCTGGTCGCGCAGTTTGATGTAGTCGGCGCGCATCTCGGCGACACACACCTGCGAGCCGCTGACGGCGGCGATGGAGGCGCGCTGGACCATGCTGGCAGCGTTCGAGGTGCTCTGCGACTGCAGCTTGGCGATGGCGGCGATGATGGGCCTGGGGCCGAGGGCGAAGCCGGCGCGCCAGCCGGTCATGGCGTAGGTCTTGGACAGCGAGCCGAGGACGATGATGTGTTCTTTACAGTCGGTGAACGACGCGCCGCTAACGATTTTGCCGGTGAAGTTGAGGTAGACGTAGCACTCATCGAGCATGACGTAGATGCCCTTGTCGTGCGCGAGGCGAACGACGGCCTCGAGATCGGCGGGACTCATGACGGCGCCGGAGGGGTTGGACGGGCTGCAGAGGATGATGGCCTTGGTCTGCGGCGTGATCGCGGCCTCAATCATGGCGGCGGTGACGCGGAAGTTATCGGCCTCCTCGGTTTCGATGAGGATGGGCGTGCCGCCGGCGTACTGGATGATGTCCTTGTAGGAGACCCAGTAGGGGACGGGCAGGATGACCTCGTCGCCGTGATCGACCAGGACCTGAATGGCGTTGAAGAGGGCGAGTTTGCCGCCAGTCGAGAAGACGCACTCCTCGGGAGTGTAATCGGTGCCGAAGTCGGCGGCGTGGCGGTCTACGATGGCCTTGCGAATCTCGGGGGTGCCGGCGACGTTGGTGTAGCGGGTGACGTTGTTCTGGATGGCTTCGATCGCCGCGTCTTTGATGTGCTGCGGCGTCTTGAAGTGGGGCTCACCGGCGCCGAAGTCGGCGAGGTCGACGCCCTGACTCTTAAGGCGGAGGGCCTCTGCCGTGATGGCCATGGTGGCTGAAACTTCGATGCGATTGATGCGATCCGCAAAGACCTTAACGCGTGGCTTGCTCATAGCTTCTAGTGTGCCAGATTCGCGCCGCCGCGCGTAGCAGGTGGGGTCAGGCTCCGGGCGTGGTCATCTTGGAGCGCAGCCGCTCCATGACGAGAGGCGGCACCAGCGCGGTGACATCGCCGCCGAGGCGGAAGACGCCCTTGATGAGCCGCGAGCTGACGTAGGTGTACTTCTCGGCCGGGAGCATGAAGAGGGTTTCGAGCTCGGGATCGAGCTTGCGGTTCATCATGGCCATCTGGAACTCGTACTCGTAGTCCGAGATGGCACGGATACCGCGGAGGACGGCGCGGCAGCCCTGCTCACGGGCACAGTCCACAAGGAGGCCGTCGAAGGTGATGACGGAGACGTTACCGAAGGAGCGGGTGGCTTCCGTCATCATCTGCTCGCGCTCGGGAACGGTGAAGAGCGGCTCGCCTTTTTCGGAGTTGCGGAGGATGGCGACGATGAGTTTATCGACGATCTTGGCGCCGCGGGCGATCAGATCCAGATGCCCGTTGGTGAGTGGATCGAAGGTGCCGGGATAGATGGCGCGAACGCTGGGCATGGCAAGAGCAGCATATCGCAGCGTGCTGCCCTGAGGGCGGCATAAAGCATCAGCGGAGAGAAGGAACTCTGCCGGGTGAGGACTGACACCCGGCAGATCGATCCACCCACACTGTGCGTCTCGCGCGATTGCGTGGACGGCTATTTTCTGGCGCGAACGACTTCCTGAGCCTGTGCCGTGCCGTTCACGGGTGGCGGCGGCAGCTCGGTCGGTTCGGCGTTGGTACCGATCTTCAGTTTGCGGCGCAGATCGGCGTCGATACGGGCGAAGATGTCCTTGTTTTCCTTAAGGAAGTTGCGGACGTTCTCGCGACCCTGGCCGATGCGCTCGCCGGAGTACGAGTACCAGGCGCCCGACTTCTCGACGATGTTGTTGAGCACGGCGAGATCGAGCACATCGCCCTCGCGCGAGATGCCTTCGCCGTAGAGGATGTCGAACTCGGCGTCGCGGAAGGGGGCGGCCACCTTGTTCTTGACGATCTTGACCTTGGTGCGCGAACCGACGACGACGTCGCCATCCTTGACGGCGCCGATGCGGCGAATGTCGATGCGGACGGAGGAGTAGAACTTGAGCGCACGGCCACCGGTGGTGGTCTCGGGGTTGCCGAACATGACGCCGATCTTGTCGCGGATCTGGTTGATGAAGATAAGACAGGTACGCGACTTCGAGACGGTGCCGGTGAGCTTGCGCAGGGCCTGCGACATCAATCGTGCTTGCAGCCCCATGTGCGAATCGCCCATCTCGCCGTCGAGCTCGGCCTTGGGAACGAGCGCGGCGACGGAGTCAACGACGAGCACGTCAATGGCGCCGGATTTCACCAGGGCCTCGACGATCTCGAGCGCCTGCTCGCCGTAGTCGGGCTGCGAGATGAGCAGGTTGTCGACGTCGACGCCGAGCTTCTTGGCGTAGGCGGGATCGAGCGCGTGTTCGGCGTCGACAAACGCGGCGAGGCCGCCGTTCTTCTGGGCTTCGGCGATGATCTGGAGCGTGATGGTGGTCTTACCCGATGACTCCGGCCCGAAGATCTCGATGACCCGGCCGCGAGGGACGCCGCCGACACCGAGCGCGGCGTCAAAGGAGATCGAACCGGACGAGATGACGGCGATCGGACCGATCGACTCCTTCGAGCCAAGGCGCATGATCGAGCCTTTGCCGAACTGTTTCTCGAGCTGTGAGAGTGCGGTTTCGATTGCTTTGTTGCGGTCGTCGGCCACGATATACATCTCCTGTAACGGTTGTCGGGAAGGGCTAGGGAAGTGCTTGTCAGATCGGATACTAGCAGCTTCGAATGGCAAAGAAAAGGCGAATAACGCGAAGGTGGTAGACCGTCGAGAGACAGTCTAGCGGCGAAGCAGATCGACGGGCTGGTGAACGTCTTCGATCCGGAAGAGCGGTGCGAGCGAGGGATGTCGGCGGGTGACGGCCTGGTACATCTCCCAGGCGACGCGGCGATAGCTAAAGTGGCCTGCCGGGCCGGAGCGCAGCTCGCTGATGTAGAGGGCCTCGGCGAAGTCCATCTTGAAGAGCGACCGGCAGCGAGCGCCGAGGGGAAGGAGGTACTGCGCGGACTGGGTGGCCTCGGGTGCGGCCGAGGCGCGCAGGTCGCGATAGGCGGCGAGTGCCGCGTCCATGGCGTTGCGGTACTCGGTGTCGAGGCCGGCCTCGGCGAGGGTGGGCTGGCCGGGGCAGACCGGCTCGTCGTAGCCGTGGAGGTCGGTGAAGGGCTGGAGCAGCTGGATGCAGCGGCGATGGCGATGCATGTCGCGGAAGCCGCCGATATCCATAAGGATGTCGAAGCGGAGGGCCGAGCCCGACGAGAAGCCGCGCAGGAGCTCGTCGTGGCGGCCGCGATGGCGGGCACCAAGCCCGATCAGTTCGGTGCGCCGGGTTTCCGGCAGGGCGGCGACCTGATCGCGCAGCTGGCGATAGGGATAGTGACAGTTGGGGTAGAGGAGAGAGGTGGCGAGCTCGACTTCGAGGGGCTCGTCGTCTTCGATGAGGTCGACGATGGGGGATGGGGCGATGAGCTGGCCGGCCATGAGGTCGGCTGCTGCCTCGGCGAGCGCGACGCGGGTCTGGGCCTGGTAGTCGTTGGGCTGCGCGTACTTGACCAGCGTGGGGGCGGTGGCGACCGGACGCGTGAGCAGGCTGGCGGCGGCTTGCGCGTCGGGGCCTGGTGACGCCTTGAGATCGGCGATGAGGCCCGCCGAGGTGGTCTCGCCCACGTTCCAGGCGGGCCCGGCGGCGGCGGCGCGAAGCTGTTCGCCGAGGCCGCGGATCTCGGCAAAAGGACTGGTCAGCAGGCGCGAGACCTGCGTTTCGAGGGTGCGGGCGTTGACGATCTGGCCGAGCGAGGTGTTGGTGGCGAGCGGCAGCAGGTAGCGGGCGACGTCGAAGGCGCGGGCCTTGAGGGTGCGAGTGTAGGCGTCGGGCTTCATCTCGGCCGGCTGCGGGATGGCGCGGCGCAGCGCCTCGAACATGCCGGCGCCGACGCGGTCGTAGGCGGCAAAGAGAGATTGAACGGCGGCGGTGAACTTTGGGGTCTCGGGGCCGAGCGCGGGGGTGTACCAGCCGGACTTGCGGAAATCCTGATAGCGGGTGGAGCGCTCCTGGCCGTCCCAGCGCTGCTCGTCGACGAGGTCGATCGCGGCGAGCAAGGAGAGGCGCTCGATGGCGAAGGGGATGTGGGCGAGATCGGCGATGGAGCGGTGGCCGTACTGGAAGTAGAAGGTGTTGAGGAACTGCTCGGCGCGGCTGGCGCTGATCTCGGCGAGGGACTGCTTCATAGTCAAAGCCGAGCGCGAGTACTTGGCCATCGCGTAGGCCAGGACTTCCGGGTCGGCGCCGTGGATCGCGTAGACCTCGGTGGCGGAGAGCTCGGCGGAGACCTCCTTTACCCTGTTGGCGGGATCGGGGAGGGCGGACGCGGCTTGCGGATCGCCGAGGTCTGAGGCGCGAAGCGTTGCGATGCTGGCCATACCCCATGGTCCCTCAGAACCGGGCCAGGAAGCAGAGAGAACATGTGGGAATTCGGGGCGGGTCTGTTGAAATCGCTGCTCGACCGACGTGCCCCTAACCGGCGACTGCCACCCTGGAGTCATTCGGCCTGCATGCATCTACACCTCTGTGACTGTTCTTGACGAGACCGCGCACCGCCCATACCCGCTTCCCTCCCGCAGATGGCGGATGGCGCAGCGCTGGAACGACCTGCTCTTCGCTCATTGGCCGATTCCGGCAAAGGCCCTGGCGGACCGCCTGCCGGCAGGGCTGGCACCGGATCTCTACAACGGCCGTGCCTGGCTGGGCGTTGTGCCGTTCTGGATGGATCGTGTGCGCGTGCGCGCCATGGGGGAACGGACGATCTCGTTCCCGGGCACGCGCAGCTTCCCGGAGCTGAATCTCCGCACCTATGTGCGGTCGCGGCGGACCGGCAAGCGCGGCGTGTACTTCTTTTCGCTCGACGCCGGCAGCCTGCTGGCGGTGATCGGGGCGCGGGTACTGTTTCATCTGCCGTATTTTCCCGCGAGCATGTCGCGAAGCACGTCGGCCGAGGGCGAGATCGAGTACCACAGCCGCCGTTCGGTACCGCGATCCCGGCCGGCGGAGGTGCTGGTCCGCTATCAGCCGATGGGTGCGGTCCGGCTGAGTGAGCCGGGCGATCTCGCCAGCTTTCTGACGGAGCGCTACTGCATGTTTACCACTTCGCTACGGGGGCGCCTGCTGGTGGGTGAGATCCATCACCGGCAATGGCCGCTGCAGCCGGCGGAGGCGGAGTTCCTGCGGGACGATCTGCCGGCCGACTTCGGCTTCCGCCTGCCCGGTGAGCCGCCGGTGCTGCACTTCGCCCGTGATCTCGAAGTCTATATCTGGTCGCTGCGGCCCGAGGTCTAGTCCTTCCGGAGGCGGAACGATGGGTCCGCGCTCTCCGTTGTCAGCCCGACGCTCCGTATACTCGACAGGTTGGCCTGATCTCGGGCCGGCGAGGAGAGGGAGAGCTGGATGAGCACAGTTTCAGGACGTGTCGCGTTGGTTACCGGAGCCTCACAGGGGATAGGACGGGCCTGCGCCGTTGAGCTGGCGCGCGGGGGGGCCGCGGTAGCACTGGCGGCGCGCAGCACCGAGAAGCTGGCGGCGGTTGCCGAGGAGATCCGATCGGCGGGCGGCACGGCGGAGGTCTTTGCGCTCGATATCGCGGATGAGAGCTCCATTAAAGCTTGTGCGAAGGCAGTGCTCGAGCGATTGGGACGGGTCGAGATCCTGGTGAACAACGCAGGGATCACCCGCGACGGACTCGCCATGCGCATGAAGCGCGCCGCCTGGGATGAGGTGCTCTCGACCAACCTGACCGGCGCCTTTCTGATGACGCAGACGCTGCTGCCGCAGATGTTGAAGCTGCGCTGGGGACGGATTCTCAATATGACTTCGATCGTGGGCGAGGTCGGCCAGGGGGGGCAGGCCAACTATGCGGCTTCCAAGGCGGGGCTGATCGGGCTGACGAAGAGCCTGGCGCGAGAGCTCGCCAGCCGCACCATCACCGTGAATGCGATCGCGCCCGGATACATTGAGACGGCCATGACCGGTGTGCTGACCGACGACCAGCGTTCGGCCATGCTGTCGATGGTTCCGCTGGGACGTGCCGGCACAGAGGCCGATGTCGCCCACTCCGTCCGTTTTCTCGCCTCCGAGGAGGCCGGCTACATCACCGGTCATACGCTGGATGTGAACGGCGGGATGTACATGGGTTAGCTTCGATGCGGAAAAGACGGTTGGGAGAGATCAGATTGTTAATATCGAGTGTGGTTCCTGATGGTCATCACCTTCAAGTAATGGATGAAGGTTCGGAGCTATCCCGATGCTCGGGAACCTCAGTTGGTTCGAGGAACAAAATCACCCAAGATAGTCATTGACCGTCGCCGCCGGGCTGGGTAAGTTACGGCTCATGGCAGACATGCAAACCTTTCCCACGGCATCCCTTCCTCCGGCCGCGCAGCCTATTTCGATGAACATTGGAACGACGATTCGCGGATACCGTCTGCAGAAGGGCATGTCGCAGGGTGATATTGAGAAGAAGACCGGGCTCCTGCGGTGCTATTTGTCGCGGGTCGAGAACGGGCATACTGTTCCCTCGCTCGAGACCCTGCAGAAGATCGCCAAGGCACTCGATCTGCAGCTTTCGGAGTTCTTTGCCGAAGAGACAGTCGGCCGGGAGATGAGCGGGTTGAACCTGGGCGAAGAAGAGATCCGCTTTCTGACACAGGTCCAGCGGTACTCGGCCAACCTGGGTGATAGTGATCGCCGGCTGCTGTTGGCGATGGTGCGCAAGTTTGCCCAGACTGCACTGAGCTAGCTCCCTCCCCCACCCAACTGGGACGGCTGCTGCCGCTGCCGTCCGTTCTATTCCGTTCCTTCCAAACTTCCTTCGTTTCATCCAGCGTATGTGCGCCGGGCGCGTCGTTTTGGCTTGGGCTTCCCTGCTCGTCCTCGTGATTATCTAAGTTCGCCTTCCCAGCTTCGTGTCAGCCTTCTCCCCCGGCTGTGGCATCCTCGCCACAGAAAGAACACGCCACACTTCTTTCAGGCGTTCGGCCGGCTGGGCCACCTCGGACGAACGAAGGAGGATCGATCATGGCAGCAGATCACGAGCAAGGCTCCACCCCGCAACCTACCCGGCTTCTTTCCTGTTTTCTCGCCGCCACGGAAGATGGACCGGATACGAATGCCATCATGCTGTGCGAGGTGATCGGGCACGAGATCCAGAGCATCTCGCTGCGGGTTGCTGCGGACATCATGCCGGTTCGCCCACGGGAAGGAAACGCCTGAGATCCTGCAGGGAATGTTCCCGGTCGGCACAGCGGGAACTGCAACGAGGGCTTGCTGCCCCTTCTCCCCCTCGTGAGACCGCGCGAGAGCAGCGCGGCGGCCTTGCGCAGGGCGGCCGTCCAGGGGAGAGCCTAGGACCGCGCCGATCGTCGGCGTACCATGCCGGCCGCGCCCACGATGCCCGTTCCCAGCAGCAGCAGGCTGGTCGGCTCTGGCGTCACGGTTGAGCTCACATTGGTGAACACGAACGAGTCGTCGTTGTAGTTGAAGTCGGCCGTCGACTTGTTCAGATCTTCCATGCCGACATAGGTTCCTGCCGGGATCGTCGCGTGGTTTAAGATGCCACCCGAGTAGGCGGTGACGTAGCCGTGGTTGACGGCGTCCGCACTGTAGGTGGCGTTGGTGGCGAAGACCTGGTTCAGGTTCGAATCGAAGAGCTCGAAGACCAGCGTGTCGCCTGCCGTGACATGCCCGAAGTCGACCGCGGCGCCCGCGAGCGTGGTCTGGTTGTTGAAGAAATAGGCGGAGGTGTATCCGCTGGTCACGTCGAAGAGCCGTACCGTGTCGAGATTGCCGGCGCCTCCTCCGCTGGCGGCGCCTCCCTGCACGAAGTAGCCGATGACGTCGGCGGTGGAGGCAGCGGTGATCGTGGCCTGCGGCGCAAGGGTTCCGGTATGGCTGTACGGAACGGTGTCGGCGAGGGCCGGGACGACGGCAAGGACGGCGAGAACGACGGCGGCGGCGAGAGCAGAGCGAAGCATGCAAGAACCTCAAGTGAAGCAAATTGGTCTACGCCTGGTAGGTAAGCAAGTTCCATGCCAATGCAAAAAGTTGCAAGTACAGGGGAAAGACGCGTGTCGTCCCTGGGCAAGAGAAACTCGCTTCCTCTTCGGGGCAAAGCCGTGGGAAAATTGGTTCCGACCTGCCTGGCCTGGCACCTCTTTTTAAGCGATTCGGCCCTGGACCGGTGAGGCGGGCCTCGCGGCGCGTAATGGCCGCTGTTCTCCACAGCCGGGCGGGAACCACGGCGGGATCCGGGCCTCGCGGTGAGCGAAGATGCGGCGTATGTTAACCAGATGCGCATGACCGTTCTCGCCTCCGGGTCCAAGGGCAACAGCGCGGTCATCAGCACCGAGCGCACACGCATCCTGGTCGATGCGGGGCTCTCCTGCCGCGAGCTCTTCCGGCGTCTGGCGGTTGCCGGCGAAGACCCGGCCCGGCTCTCGGCGATCCTGATCACCCATGAGCACCAGGACCACGTCGCGGGCCTTGGCGTGCTGGCCCGCCGCCTGCGCATTCCGGTCTTCTTTACCGAGCCGACGCACCGTGCCTGGGTTCGCATGCTGACGCCCCGAACCACGATGACGTATGCGCAGTGGCTCGACCGGCTGGCGATCGAGAAGGCGGAGAAGGATCGGGCGCTCGCCACCCAGGCGGCCATCCCGAGCTACACACCACTCGCGGCGGCTCTGGCTGGTGACGCGGACGGCTCCGGAATCGAAGGCTCGCCCGACCGGACGCCTAAGCTTGAGGCGATCGCTGCCCTGTCCGCGGAGGCCGCGAGCTTCGACCCGATGCTGCATGCGCCCCTTCACGCCGCGACTCTGGACGAGGGTGATCTCTCGGAGTTGCCGGAGGCGCCGGAGGAGCCATGTGAGTTAACCTCGGCCAACGGGGGCCAGAGCTCGGCCAGAAGTGGCGGAACTCCGGCCAAAATCGATCCAACGTATCTGCCGGCGGTGGAGTACTTCCACTCCGGCACGGGCTTCACCATTGGTGACATCGACGTCTGCCCGTTCACGATCCCGCATGATGCAGCCGACCCGTGCGGCTTTGTTTTCAGCAACATGGGTATCCGCTTCGGACTCGCAACCGACCTTGGCTACATGCCGCCGAACGTGAAGTCCGCCCTGCGCAACGTTGATCTGCTCCTTCTCGAGTCCAACCACGACCTCGAGATGCTGAAAGACGGTCCCTACCCGTGGAGCGTGAAGCAGCGCGTTCTGTCAAGGGTCGGACACCTCTCAAATCTGGCCGCGGCGGAGTTCCTTGAACGCGATTATGACGGCGGCGCGCATACCATTATTCTTGGGCATCTCTCTGAAAGCAATAATGTCCCGGAGCTTGCACGGATCGCTGCCGAAGAGGCGATCGGCGATCGGATGCGGTTGCTGGGGAATCGCATTGTGCTGGCGCAACAGCATGTTCCGCTCGAGCCGATCACGCTCTAGGGGCCCGGAAGATTACGTCCCCGTGAATCGCCCGCGCCGCATACGCCATCCAAACAAGTAGAATGGAACCTGAACTCATGCCTACAGTTGACTTCAGTCGCACGACACGCCGCCGCTTACGATCGCAATGTACAGACCCGGTCGTTGGTAACATTCTGGCGGGCTGGCGCTTTGATATCTCAGGACTTTCGCCCGCCATGCGAGGCGACTACGAGCAGCACTTCGATGACTGCGCCTCCTGCCGGCGCCGCCAGCGGGTTGCTCGCACGATTGATCTGCTGCTGATCTCTGTCTCGACGCTGTCTATGGTGGCTTTCCTGCTCGCGGCGATCATCATTCATCGAGTGGAGATGATCACGCATCTGGGGGCGATCCACCTGGAGCTCCACCACACAGCGATTGCCATCTCGCTCGAGGCTGTTGCCATTGCGGGCATCGTGATCTCGGCGCTGCTGTGGCTTCTGATTGCCATTGCCACGCCGCTTCCCGGTCTGGTTGGGAGCTTCGTGGAGCGCAGGCTGCCGGCGGAAGTTCGCGAGCGAAGTTCCAAGAACGCAGCTTAGGCTCTATTCTTAGCGTAGTCCCGCCTATGGAGCCCACCCAACCCCACGCCGGCGAAGTTCTGCCTCCTGCCTCGCGACCGTTCCCGGATTTCTCGACGGAGCGCGCGGAGGCTGAGCCGCGTGCGCCGCTCTCAGCTCCTGCGCCGAGTGTTCGCCGCCGGGCAACAAGTGAGGCGACGTGGGCGCTGCTTGGTCTGAACATCGCTGTTTATCTCTGGATGGTTCTGCATGGCGTGAGCGCGACCTCGCCGACGCCGGACGACCTGGTCCGCTTTGGCGCGAATGCGACGGACTTCACGCTGGCGGGACAGTGGTACCGGCTGGTGACGGCCACGTTCGTTCACGTCGGGATCATTCATCTCGCGACGAACATGTGGTGCCTCTATAACCTTGGGCTGCTGGGGGAGCCGTTGCTGGGCCGGTGGGGCCTGGTGGCGACCTATGTGCTGACGGGCGTTGCAGGCAACCTGCTCTCGCTGCTGGTCAACGTGTTTACGCGAAACTTCAACGGGGTGGGCGCGGGAGCCTCGGGCGCCGTCTTCGGCATTGCCGGAATTTTGATTGTCCTGCTCTCGAACAAGAAGCTGCCGATCCCGGTCACGGAGCTCCAGCGTCTGCGCCGCTCGGTGATCCAGTTTGCCGGGCTGAACCTGGTCATTGGGCTCGGAACCGCGTTCAGCAGTGTGATTCACATCGACAACATGGCGCACATCGGAGGATTTCTCTCCGGACTGGCACTTGGGCCGCCGCTGGTGCCGCGAATGACCAGCGGCCGGAGGCGGTATTTACGGCGGCAAAAGGTTACCTTCGCCGGTGCGCTGTTTCTGCTGATCCTCTTTGGCTACTGGATCTCGCGTCTCAAGTAGGTGGGCGGTCGTGACGCGCGTCGACGGCTCAGATAGAATGACCCATTGTGCAGTGAAGAAACGCAGCACATCGAACTTACGCTGCACGATGCAAGGATTTGTTCCAGACTGATGACAACTGCCTCCACGAACGGCCCGCAGAAGGACACGCCACGCGACGTTGAAGGACGTGTCCTCAAGGTCATTGCGCTCACCAAACGGCTGCCGCGGGAGACCGTGACGCGTGACTCCTCGTTTGAATCGCTGGGCATTGACTCGCTCGACCGGCTGAATATCCTCTTTGACCTGGAGAGCGAGTTCGACATTGAGATCAACGATGAAGATGCCAAACGGGTGGAGAACATCCCGCAGATGGTCGCAGGCGTGCTGACGCTGGTGGAGGCCAAGGCGCAGACCGACGGGTCACCGGCCACTACGCCGCCGCAGCAGCCTGAGTCTGGTGCGGCCTCTGTGTCGAACGACGAAGCCGTGGCCGGGGCAACGTCTGTCACGAAGCCACCTTCGTCCGGAGAGTAGCGTGCACCGAGTCGTCATCACCGGTGCCGGAGTGATCAGCCCGCTGGGACCGGACCTACAGAGTTTTGCCGAGACCATGTTCGCCGGTCGCAGCGGGATCGCGCCGCTAACGATCCTTGATACCTCGCAGCTGCGGTTTTCGAATGGCGCCGAGGTTCAGGGCTACAGGGCCGAGACCTACTTTGAGGCGCGTGAGGCGGGCCTGATGGAGCGCTTTGCCCAGTTTGCCGTGATTGCGGCACGGGAGGCGATCGCGCAGGCCGGCGTGAAGTGGACGCAGGAGCTGCGGGAAGAGACGGCGGTGATCACGGGATCCTGCCTGGGCGGCCGCGGCGTGGAAGAGGCGGGGTACTGGGAGTTGTTCCACAATGGCAAGAACCGCGTGCATCCGCTGACGATTCCGCTGAGCATGACGAACGCGGGTACCAGCCATATCTCGATGGCCTTTGGGATCGAAGGCCCGGCGTATACCATCTCAACGGCCTGCTCCTCCTCGGCACATGCGATCGGCCAGGCGTTTCATATGGTTCGCTCCGGCGCCGCGCCGATGGCGATCACCGGGGGCAGCGAGGCGCCGTTCTTTCTAGGCGGGCTGAAGGCGTGGGAGGCGATGCGCGTCATCAGCAAAGACACGTGCCGACCATTCTCTGCCGAGCGCAGCGGCATGGTGCTGGGCGAGGGCGCGGCGATGCTGGTGCTGGAGCCACTCGAGACGGCCCTGGCGCGAGGGGCGACGCCGCTGGTCGAGATCGTCGGCTTCGGTATGTCGGCCGATGCGGGACACATCACGAATCCGGTCGCCAGCGGACCCGCGCGAGCGATGCGGCTCGCGATGCGGGATGCGGGTCTGGCCGCGGAGCAGATCGGCTACGTGAACGCTCATGGAACCGCAACCGAGGCGAACGACCGGACGGAGACAGCAGCGATACGAACGGTCTTTGGCGCGCACGCTGATCGCCTGGCGGTGTCGTCGACTAAGTCGATGCATGGGCATGCGCTGGGAGCGGCCGGCGCATTTGAGGCTGTGGCCAGCCTGCTGGCGCTTTCAACGGGCGTGCTACCGCCGACCGCCAACTTCTTGACCGCCGATCCGGCCTGCGACCTGGATGTGGTTCCGAACCACGCGCGCAAGGCCGATGTCGAGGCGTGCCTGTCGAACTCGTTTGCATTCGGCGGCCTGAATGCCGTTCTGGCGTTCAAGCGGATGCGTTAGACGCCGCCCTGGCGAAGCCAGTCAGCGGACCGTCGCAGACCTTCTTCCAGAAAGACCTTTGGTGCGAAGGCGAAGTGCGCCTGCGCCCTGGCGATGGGAAACTCCTGATCTCGGCCGAGAAGCACCACGGCATGCCGTGTGAGCAAGGGACGGCCGCCGAGACGCGGGAAGACGGACCATGGGAGCTCCATGGCACGGGCGAGCGCATCCGCGGCCGGATAGGGCAGGTTGAGCCATGCGCGCTTCAGCTGAAGCGCATCGGCGAGGCCATCGACGTAGTGCCGCCAGGTGCCGCCGGCGCCGTCGCACAGGTTGTAGGCCTCGCCTAGGGTGCGAGAGCTCGCTGCCGCGACTCTCATCGCATTCGCCACATCATCGACGTAGACGAAACCGCCGCGGCGACGGCCACCATCGATCAGAAGCATCAGTCGGTCGCGCAGCAGAGCCGCGACGTCGGTGACGAAGGCCTTGCCGCGCGGTCCGTAGATGGTGGCGGGCCGAACGATCGTGACTGGCAGGCCCGCGTCGCGGCTGGCTCGCCAGACGGCCAACTCGGCGAGACGCTTGGTGTGGTTGTAGGGCAGGCCAGCGTCGACGAGTGGAGCGTCTTCCGCGGTGGGAATGTGCGGATATCCGTAGACATCGGTGGTGCTGACGTGGAGGAATCGCCGCAGCGTGGATTGGGCGAGAGCCGCCTCGAGCAGTGCCTCGGTTCCGTCGACGTTGCTTTCTCGATAGACCGCGTCTGTCGCCCAGTCGGTAGAAGCTGCCGCGCAGTGATAGATCTCCGTAATGCCAGCAGTGGCCTGCTGCAGCGCGGAGCGATCTGTGAGGCTGCCGCGAACGATGTGAAGGGAGGAGCTGGCGAGATGGTCAAGCCGTGCCTGCGGCCGGGCAAGGACGGTGACGGCTTCGCCATGCGCGAGCAGCAGCTGCGCCAGCCTGCCGCCCAGGAAGCCGCTTGCGCCCGTGATCAGAGCCGGCAAGGGCTAGTTCTCGCGCAGTTTGCTGAAGACGTCGAGCGCGTACTCCAGGTGCGCCTGCGTGTGCGCGGCAGTGACACACAGGCGTAGACGACCGGATCCCTGTGCGACCGCGGGAAAGAGGACGGGCGCGGCGAGAATCCCGTAGTCGCGCAGCTTGCGCGCAAACAGGGCCGTGGTTGCGTCCTCGTGCAGCATGACCGGAATGACCGCCGTCTCCGACAGGCCGGTGTCGTAGCCGAGGCTGTGCAAGCCCTCCCTCATGAAGGCTCCATTTGCCGCCAGCCGCGCCACGCGCTCGGGCTCGGTCTTGAGGATGCGCACGCCTTCGAGGACGGCAGCGGCCGAGGCTGGCGCCATTGCGCCCGAGAAGATGTACGGCGAGGCGGCATGCTGCAGGAAGATGGCGGTGCGGCGGGAGACACCGACGAAGCCGCCGTTGCCGGGGATCGATTTGGCCAGCGATCCCGTCCAGATATCGATCTCGGAGGTGGGCACGCCGAAGTGTTCGTCAGTGCCGCGACCGGTAGCACCCAGCATGCCGAGCGAATGAGCGTCGTCCATCAGCAGGAAGCAGCCGAACTCTTTCTTGATGGCGACGAGCTCGGGCAGATGGCAGATGTCGCCGTCCATGGAGAAGACGCCATCAGAGACGATCAGGGTGCGGTTGGCTTCCGGCCCGTTCTCGAGCTCGAAGCGCAGCGAGGCCATGTCGTTGTGCTTGAAGCGCTGCACCTGGACACCGGCGAGGCGGAAGGCGTCGATCAAGCTGCGGTGCGAGAAGATGTCGGCGATGACGCGGTCACTCGGACCAAACAAGGCGCTGATGACGGCGAGATTCGCCATATATCCCGAGGTGCAGGTGAGCGCGGCTTCGGTGCCCTTGAATTCGGCGAGCGCCTGCTCCATCTCGTGGTGCAGGTCGAGGGTTCCGGTCAGCAGCCGCGCGCCTCCGGTCGCGGTGCCGTACTTGCGGACGGCGGCGATGGCGGCTTCATCGATGCGCGGGTCGCCGATCAGGCCCAGGTAGTCGTAGGACGAGAGCATCAGCATCTGGTGGCCGTCAAGTTCGACGACCGGGCCGGTGCGACTGCTCAGCGGCGCCTGAAACGGATACGCATCGAGCGAGCAGGCAAGCGAGGTGGTCTCGAAGAGGCGGCGCGCCCGAGCGTCGATCAGATCGGCCTTCTTGAAACTCTCCGGGCGTGTCTTTGTGAAGTACTCCGCGAACATGGATCCAGAGGACGAGGGAAAGTGCTTCTTGGCCGGAGTTGAGACGTCAGTCTTCGTGTCAATCTGCGCTAGCATGATTAGCTAACTATAGTCGCGCGTGTGAACGTGCGACCACGTAAATCTATGCGGCGATCTAGGCGACTGAGAAACGTTCATGCCATGAGCAGTTTTCGTGCCTTCCCGCAAAATCAAGGTTCCTTGTTGTGACACCAATCTCGCTAGGACGCACGCAGCAGGAACCCGGGCGCGGGACGTATGTTCGAGAGACAGATGCAGCGAATGCTGATCATGCGATGGAGCGCCAGCAAGCAGAGCGGAGGTCGCGCGTGAACGGGAGCGGCACGCTTTTGCCCGCAGGGATGCGCGGGCCTCTGATGGTCTCCTCACTTCGGCCTGAGTTTCGCGAGACGCTGCGCCTTGGGTCGCCGCTGGCGCTAGCGGAGCTTGGCTGGATGTCGACGTACGTGGTTGATGCCATCATGGTTGGCCGCCTGCCCGAAGGTGCTGCCGGCATCGCTGCCTCTTCTCTGGGAAATACGATCTTCTATGCCATCGTCTTCTTCGGGGTTGGTCTGCTCTATGGCCTCGACACTCTGGTAGCGCAGGCTTTTGGGAGAGACGACCGGCAGGGATGTCTGTTCTTCCTCGCGCAGTCGGTCTGGCTGATCGCTCTCTGGACGCCGATCACCTCCCTGCTGCTTCTGGCAACGGGTCCTGTTCTGCGGTGGGACGGCATTGAGCCGGCGCTTGCCGCGCAGACGCTGCACTATCTTGCGGCACTGCAGTGGTCGACTCTTCCCTTGCTGGTGTATATGGCACTGCGGCGGTATCTGCAGGCCATCAACCTGACGGTGGCGATTATGGTCTCGCTGGTGACGGCTAACCTAATTAATCTTGTTGCAGACTATGCGCTGCTCTTCGGGCACCTTGGCGCGCCGCGACTGGGGCTGGCTGGATCTGGCTGGGCCACAGGGATCGTCCGGCTCTACATGCTCGGGATTCTGGTCTTTGCCTTTGTCCGTCATCTGCGGCGCGACAAGATGGAGATCTCCGCGCGCATGTTTCTGCCGAGCGCAGAGCCGTTGCGCGCCCTGTTTCGATTGGGCTGGGCGCCGGCGATCCAGACCATGGCGGACCTCGGTGTATCAACCTTTCAGACGTTGCTGTGCGGCCGGCTTGGCGCTGTCGCGCTGGCCGTCAACCAGGTGGTTCTTGATGTGGCCGCCATCGTGTACATGGTGCCGCTCGGCATCGGCCAGGGTGCGACCGCGGTTCGGGTCGGACAGACCGTGGGCGCGGACCATCGTGCGGGCGTCGGGTTTGCGACACGTGCCGGAAGCTGGCTCTCGGTGCTCTTTGCCGGCACCGCCGCAATGGTGTTTCTGCTGATCCCGCGGCAACTGGCAGCGATCTACACGATCGATCCGTCGGTGATCGCGGCCAGCGTTTCGGTGTTTGCGATCGCCGCGTGCTACCAGCCGTTCGATGCCTGGGAGGCGTGTCTTTCGGGTAGCCTGCGAGGGCTGGGCGACACGCGCACACCGATGCTGGCGGGGGTTCTGTGGTCCTGGGTGATCGGCCTGCCGCTCACGTGGTGGCTCACGCTGCACACGCCGCTCGGCATTCACGGGCTATGGATCGGTCGCGCGATCCCGGCTGTCTGTACCGCTATTAACGTGGCGCTGGTGTGGCGATCCCGCTTTGACGCGCTCTACCCGCCGCCGAGTGCGGGCTCGCCGAGCCAGGCGGGAACGAGTCTGCGGCTGCCGCGTATGGCTTGAGAACTTCGATCGCTAGCTTTCCACTGGGTGGGACCACATAGCGGGATGGACGGAGAGAAGCAGAACGGCGCGCAGCCTGCTTGGTTCGCGTGATGAAGCATGAGATCTTCGCTCACTCCTGAAGCACGAACGTGGCTCTCTTCCCGTTGCTGCGGTCGCGAGTGCCACACAAAAGAAAGGCAGCCGGATCGAAGTGACTCCGGCTGCCCCAGGGGATGTTTCAAGACTCGCGTCTACTTAACCTCTTTCAGCCTTTCAAGGCCGCTGAGGAGACTCGCCGCGTTGAGGACGCCGAGGCCTGTGGCGTTGTCATAGCCGGGAAGAGCAGCATAGCCCCAGTTATCGCCAAGCCTGTCGTCGGCGATGGTTGTGGCTTCGAGTCGATACAGCGCGGGATTGATCTGGCCGACACGTTGGCCCGTGGCCTCCACGAAGAGAGCGGTGACTCCATTCAGTTGTGGGGCGACGAAGCTGGTGCCGCCGTAGCCATCGACGACCATGCCGTCCTGGATGTACTGATATCCGCTTTCAGGATCGGCGTTGGTTGAGAGATCGGGCGAGTTACGGCCGGCGAAGGCAGTCGGCAGGATCACATCGACGACGGGTCCGCCACCAGTGTCCACGGTAAAGTATTGGCCGGCGACGGTCCTGGTGATGCCGGGGTTTGCGGTTTGATACCAAGGCAGCTTGAAGTAGGAGCTAACGCCACCACCGCCGCCGACGGAGAAGAAGTCAGGCAGGGTGTAGACACTGCCAAAGCCCTGCTCCGCGGCCTCCGTGACGATGTAGTCCCAGCCCCAGGCGCGCTGTTGCTTTACGAAGACATGGAATCCGCTCTTCGTGGTGAAGGAGAAGGGCAAGGTGGTTCCCCCGGCAGCGGTGACGAGCGGATCACTTGACGGGGAGTCGACGGAGTAGGGCGCGTTGCAGACAGGGTTCTTGGCGCTGGGAGTGCCGAAAGGGGAGCAGCCCCGCACGGTGTCAAAGGAGCCGGAGTCACCCGCGGCCACATAGAGGGTCTGCCCTTGAAGAGCCATCTCGAGAAAGACGGCGTGGAAGTCGTCCAGCAAATAGGTCTCGGACGGGTACGCTGGCGCGAGATCGGGAAAGTAGTAGAGCTCCGGCTCACCCCAGCTGGTCGAGACGGTGTCGGCGAGGTTCTCGGACGCGGCGGCTTCGAAGCCGTCGATGAAGTTGGAGGTTGTGACATTTGGGGAGACGTAGACGCGGAGTTTTGCCTTGGGTGCCAAGGCGCCGGAGTACTCGGTATCGAGATCGGTTTCGCCTTCTCCATCGGGATCAAGGGGGACGAGGGTTCCACCGTCGACGTCGACTTTGGTGATGCGAGTCTGAGAGACGGAGAGGCCGATGCCCTTCCAGAACGCGTAGGCATCGGCGGGGTTGAAGTCCGCGAGGGTCACAATGCCAATGGTGGTGCCGCGACCGCTGAAGCCCTGGTTATAGAGCGGGTCTACGTTGTAGAACTTGGCAAAGTCAGCGGGCAGGTAGTCTCCGGGTTCGCCACCAACGAGATTCCGCGGGACGGCTCGCCGGGTGGTGCGTTCGGCAAATGCTGACTGCTTGAGCATGGGACGCGGACGATGCAGTGTGTTCAGGCCGCCGACGCTACTTACTTTTCCCTGCAGCTCTTTCGGAAGGGTGATGGGCCTGGAGGGAGCAAAGCCGGTCTTGCCATCCTTGACGAATTGCTTCAGGGTCACGCCAAGTGCATTCTGCGCGGTGCTGACGGTGCCAGTCACTTGGATAGCGAGGTGATTTGGAAAGACGTACGCGACGGTGAAGCCGAGGTTTTCAAGGCTGCCCTCGATGCTCTTGAGTTCAGCATTGCTGACGGCGTAGTCGTCGACGAACTCCTTGACGGTGAGGAACTGGTGATAGTCCTTCGAGCCAGGGGTCTGGATGGATCTGGCCTTCGCTTCCGCCTCCACCGGGTGCGCGGGAGCGATGTAGAACGTGAGGGCAATGGGGTTGCCGATAGCGACATCCTTACCGGTGGCGACGGCTGCCGACATCTGGCCGAACGAGGGCAGGGTGGACGCGGGAAGAGCGCAAGACGCAGCGAACATGGCTGCGCGCCAAAGAAGACGCATGATTCACCTCAGAAGTGGCTTGGCGTACTTGGAGACCGGATCGGGTGATACTACAGGAGTGTTCCCAACCCGCGCCAAGTTTTTCGCGCGTTGGTTTCTGTCATACGAACAGTCACCAAAGTTGTTGCTGCTCGCCGCGGCGACCCAGTTCGGAGTCTGGCTCTTAGGCACTCCGATTGAAGACGTGCGCCTCTCGAGCTTTGTTATGCCACGTGGAAGCGCATGGTTTCAGCGGTCAGGCCGGGGCCGAAGCTCATGGCGCATCCAGTCTCGGCGGGGCGGCTGTTGCGGAGGATCTCGTCGAGCACGAACATGACGGTGGCCGAGCTCATGTTGCCAAAACACTGGAGGACGTGACGGGATTCTTTGAGGCGGCCGGGACGCAAGCCGAGGCCATCTTCGACGGCGTCGAGGACCGACCGGCCGCCGGGATGGACGGCCCAGTGGTCGATACCTTCCGTTCCAGAGGGGCCGGCTATTTCGTGCACGGAGCTGCGAAGAGAGCGGGCGATCTCTGTGGGAACGCGGCCGGAGAGGAGCATGTCGAAGCCGAGGTCGCGAATAGACCAGGTGATGAGATCGCGGGTGTCGGGGATGACGACGGCGGCGAAGCTGTCGATGGCGAGTCCGGTGGGCTGGGCGGAGATCAGCGAGGCGGCGCAGCCGTCGGAGAAGACGAGGAAGGAGAGCACCTCTTCGAGGCGCTGCGTCTCCTGGAAATGGAGGGTGCAGAGCTCGAGGTTGAGGATGAGGACGGAGGCGTCAGGCTCGGACCGGACGATGTGACGGGCGAGCTTGAGGGCGTTCATGGCGGCGTAGCAGCCCATAAAGCCGATCATGGTGCGCTCGACGGAGGTGCGCAGACCGAGGTGGTCGATGATCTCGAAGTCGAGACCGGGAGCGTAGAGGCCGGTACACGAGGTGAGAATGAGGTGCGAGACGGAACTCCGTTCGGCGGCGGAGAGGTTTAGCCGATCGAGCGCTCGGCGGGCGAGTGTGGGGGCGGTCTGCTCGTAGATCCGCATGCGGTGAGCGGTGGTGGGGAAGCTGCCGCGCTGATAGAGGCTGCGGCCATCCAGCTGTGGGGTGTAGTCGGGGTGGGAGGAGTCGAGTGAGAGAACGGAGTAGCGATAGGTGATGCCGGAACGGGCGGCGACGCGGCGGAAGAGATGCGAGGTGCGTTCGTCGTCGAGCAGGGCTGCGCCGAACTCGACGAAGGGCTCGTGAACGTCGTTGGCCGGAACTGCGGTACCGATGCGATTGATGTAGGCAGAAGGGGTGCTGGGTTCCCGGTGGGGGGGCATACCGAGTTGGACGCGGAATTCGACGGATAAGATCAGGCAGGGGGAAGGATGGATCAGGGAGTTGTAGCGGGCGGCCGATCTTTGCGGGCCGTCTACACTACAAGTAAGAGTGATTGTGCCGGAGTTCTCCGATCAAACCGGTCGCGGACGCTTGAAGGACTTAGTACCTATGCAGGAGCCCCTCAGAACCGGAGTCCCGATTGCCGTCGCGCCGAGCTTCTATCTCACCAGCCGGCAGCCACTCCGCCCTGGCGCCATCCTGATGGCAATTGTGGCTGCAGTTGGAGCGCTCTCGCTGGTTCTGAACGCACTTCGCCAAACGGGACAGGCACATCTCAGCTTCGGTGACTCGGCGCCCCGGCGCTCCACCAGCGCCGCCGCAGGAGCCGCTCCGTCCGCGGACGATGAGGATGATCCGAATCAGGTCGACACCATTGTGCTTGGGGATCCGGCGGATGCTCCCACGCCTGCACGGCGGGGAGACCACGTCAGCAGCGTTCATCCAACCATCTTAATTCGGCTGCCACGCTTCGGCGATCAGACGGGGCTGATCCCGGACACGCCCTCCGGTCGACTGCTGTTTCGCTGGCTCGCTGCTTTCAACCAGGCGAACCGATCCGCGATCGGCGATGTTCTTCCAAACGACGCCGGCTCCCCAGTGACTGGGGCACAGATGGATCTGCGCCAGTGGACCGGCGGCTTCAACCTGCTCTCGGCGAAAGAGGTCCAGCCAGGCGTTCTGGTATTCCGCCTCCGTGACCAGACACCCGCGGCGGCGGAGGTCCTCGGCACGCTGCAGGTGCGTCCGAACTCGAGTCCCGCCGTCATCGCGAGCTTCAGCCTCCGCGGGGTCGCCTCTCCCTTGCAGGACGCTCCTGCGGCGAGTGTCCCACTGCCAGACGCTTCACGGCATTGAACCGTCGATCGTTTCACCTCGTCCCTCCCGCCCTGCGCGCGTCTCTCCATCGCCGGCAGGCCTGCGAGTGCCCTGGCGCGTGTGCGATGGTGCTGCGAGGCCGGTAGACTGCTCGAATGACAGATGAATCAGGTGGGGCGGCGGCGACGGAGTTGGGTCGGGCAGTGGATCGCAGTGGGAATCCGACAGAGTTCCGGAAGGCGCTGGGGCTCTTTGACTCGATCATGATTGTGGCCGGGGTGATGATCGGGTCGGGGATCTTCATTGTGAGTGCGGAGATCTCGCGGCAGGTGGGATCGGCCGGGTGGCTGCTGGTGGCATGGGGGATCACTGGCGTACTGACGGTGACGGGCGCGCTAAGCTATGGGGAGCTGACGGCGATGATGCCGGAGGCGGGTGGGATGTACATCTACCTGCGTGAGGCGTTCAGTCCGCTGCTGGGATTTCTGTATGGCTGGACGATGCTGACGGTGATCCAGACCGGGACGATTGCGGCGGTGGCGATTGCGTTCGCGCGGTTCTCGGGGGTGCTCTTGCCTGCTGTGAGCGAGACGCACTATTGGATTGCGCCGGTGCATGTGCTGCCGGGATATGCGGTATCGCTTTCGACGGCGCAGGCGCTGGCGCTGGGCATCCTGGTGTTGGCGGCGCTGGTGAACAGCTACGGAGTGAACTGGGGCAAGCTGATCACGAATGTGTTTACGGTCTCGAAGCTGGTGGGGATGGCGTTGCTGCTCATCTTGGGGGTGTGGGCGTTTGCGACGCATCCCGGTGTGCTGCGGGGGAACTTTGCGCATGCGTGGACGCCGGTCGATGTGGTGTCGATACGGGGGGCGAGTGCGGTAACGGCGTTCGGGATGTTTGTGGCGCTGTGCGTGTCGCAGACGGGCTCGCTGTTCTCGGCTGATGCGTGGCACAACGTGACGTTTGTGGCGGGCGAGGTGAGGAATCCAAAGCGGAATCTGCCGCTGGCGCTGGGGATTGGGACCTCGCTGGTGGTGGTGTTCTATATCTTCTTCAATCTCGCTTACCTGGCGGCACTGCCGCTGCTGGGGATCCAGAATGCGCCGAGTGACCGGGTGGCCACGTCGGCGGTCAACGCGGTGTTGCCGGGGATTGGCGCGCTGGCGATGGGGCTGCTGATCATGGTGTCAACGTTTGGCACGGTGAACGCGATGACGATGGCGGGCGCGCGGGCCTGTTATGCGATGGCGCAGGACGGCTTGTTCTTCCGGCGGGCTGGCGTGTTGAACAGGCGGCAGGTGCCGGGCTGGGGCTTGGCGCTGCAGTGCTGCTGGAGCATGCTGCTGGTGCTGCCCCGGACGTATGACGCGACGACGGGCAAGTACGGGAACCTTTACAGCAACCTGTTGGACTATGTGATCTCGGCGGAGCTGCTGTTTTACATCCTCACGGTGAGCGGGTTATTCCGGCTGCGGGTGACGCGGCCGGATGCGGCTCGGCCGTACCGGTGCTGGGGATATCCCTGGCTACCTGGGTTCTATGTGGCGGGCGCGGCGGTGGTACTGCTGGTGCTGTTTGCCTACCGGCCGGCGACGACCTGGCCAGGGCTGCTGATTGTGGCGGCTGGGGTGCCGGTGTACTGGCTGCTACGGCGAAGGAACGCCGCGGCGGTGTGATCAGGAACGGTTACAGATGGATCAGCGGGTGGACTGGAGGCGGCGGTCGTAGCGGGCCATTTGTCTGGTGATCTCGGCGGTGGCGATGTCGAGGGCCTTCTGCGTGTTGGGGTCGAGCTCGGCCCAGCGGCGGACGAGGTGGTTGTTCTGTACGGAGGCGGGATCGAGGTTGCCGTCGGGGTCGACCATGCCGGCGGTGATGAGGGTGACGGTCTTGAGGTTGGTGTCGACGGTGGCGGTGCGGACGCGGTAGGCGATGTCGGTGGCGCAGGCGTCGAGATGGGCCTGGTCGCCGAGGCCCCAGCCGATCTGGTTGGCGCGGCAGGCATCCGGTGAGCGGTAGCGGGTGAAGACGGTCAGGGTGTACTGGCCGCGATCCTCGAAGCTGCGGTAGTTCTTGCGGAGCCAGACCTGGCTTGAGACATCGGGGAGATAGATCTCGACATCCCTAGCCGGAACGGCTAGGAAGGGTGTGGTCCAGGCGCCGGTGTCGTCGAGGACCTGGGCGGGCGTGCCGCCTGCGCCGCGCTGGATGACCTGCTGGGCGAGCGCGGTGGTGGTGAAGAGAACGAGAGCGGCGAGGCTGAGGCGGAGGGTGGACATGAGGGTCTCGTGGGGGTACGAGCTATTGTAGGCGCGGTGCGTGGATTGACGGCGGCGGCCTGTACCGCGGGAAGAACGATTCCTGCAGCGGTGACGGCGTCTTGAAGGTTCGCGATGGACGGCTGAGGCTCGTCGGGTCCGCCTGGATTCGAGATGGACTCCAGGGGTTGCGGCGTGGCTAGGCGTTCGAGGAGGATCTCGATGAGCGAGGGCTTGCTGCCGTCGGCGGTGGGGACGAAGGGAGCCGGGGGTGCGAGCGAGCCGAGGGCTGGATCGACGGTGAGCTCTTCGACGGGCGACTCGATGGGGGCGGCGCCTGCCTGGTTACGGGCCTGGGCGAGGTTGGTGGAGGCGATCTGGAGGCCGTAGAGGAGGAGGCCGGCGCGGCGCGGGTCCACGTCGTTGAGGGCGATGCGGCGGAGGATCTCGCCGATGGAGAGCTGGATGGCGGTGCGGTCTTCGGGCAGGGGGAGATCGAAGGCGGAGCGGCGGGAGCGACGCGCTTCCGGACGGGCGATGGGCTTGCGGGAGGTGTGGTGGAAGTAGCAGAAGGCTTCGCCGCGGAGGCAGGGGGAGCCGCAGCGGCGGCCATCGGCGTGGATGTGGCGGCAGCGCTGGCGCTCGGGTTGGGTGGTGGATGTGGGCATGCGGTGTTGGGCTCCCCCTTTGGGAAGTTGTGCAAAATCTTCGGTTGATTGGACTTAGGTTTGGACCGGTTGTTGGGTCAGGCAAAAGGAAGAGCGCAGCCATTTGGCTGCGCTCTTTGTCACTTCTGAAGATAGCAGAGGGAGTGGGAGAACTACGCCACGAGAAACGTGGTGTTGGTAGTTTAAGTTCCCTTGAAGAGAGGACAACGTGCGGCGCGGCAGCGCAAACTAGTGGGGCGAAAACAACGTTTCAGAAGTTACAATCCCCTTCATGATTGTCTGGCAGGGATTTGGTTTCTTGGGGCCTCTCGTTCCCATGGCTGGTTACGTTGTGCTGGCATTGCTAGTAGGAGCAATTGGCGGGAAGCCATATCTTGCGACTCACTCCTGGCCGGGTGCGCTCGGTACATTGCTTGGCGCAGCACTGTTGTTCTTCATCAGCGAGAGACTTGACCGACCAGGGCGCCTCTTAGTGGATCCACTGAACGGAGAAACCGTGGTGTTGAAGAAGAAGCACACGTTTTTCTTCCTTCCCCTCCGGTACCTAGCTTTGCTGTTTGCTGCTATATCAGTGGGTATGCTTCTCCTTAAATCTGATTCTTCGCTCTAGTTTGCTGCTACACGTTAGGGGTTGGGTATCGCTCATTTTGGTGATGACGGGTGCGTTGTCACGGAAAACAAGACTCCGGTGGGTCCAGATTTGAACATGGCGGGAGCTTGCCCCTGATCTAAGGATGTACCAGCACTGATGAGCTTCCATCCAAGCATTGCAGTAACAGAACGGCTTAGATAATAGTAAGGCCAAAGTGCCCGTTGATTATGCTGGAAACGCTAGCTAATGCAGCGTTGATGGCATCCTCACATGCGATCTCCGCAAGGCCTTCCTGCGTGTCTAGGGCACAGACCGCGGCTTGCTTAAGCATGTCCAGCCGATCCCTAACGTCCTCCGCTGTGATCGTGTGCGTGAAACGCTGAGCCTCAACCTCTTTAACCATTTCAGCAATTTTTGTGAACTCTTCCTTCGCGATGGGTTCTGCCGTTTTCCAATACTTCTCTAAAGGCGCTCGTGCGCTCTGTAACATCTTACCGACCACTGCATTGACATCGAAGCTACCGTCATTGTCCGCCATCTAGGACCCCTTCACCGTCGGAGCTGTCGCCAGGCTAGGAACGCTTCCGACACGAGTTCGCAAAGCCAGCTCTAAAGCAAAGAACGAGCGGAACTCACTTTCAAGTGCATCCCGGTCGCCCGAAAGATTTGCCGCATTCAATGTTCCGTCTCGAGAATGCATTCGTTGCATGATCTCAATAGTCTTTTCTATGCTTTCAATCTGTGCCGCCACCCGCTCATTTTTGGGCACCGCCTGAGCTCGCGTCAGAAGAGTGTGGAGTGTCGCTTCGACATGGAGATAGTAGGTTTTGTTGGCTTCATATGAGGCTTCATTAGCCTGCGGCGCTTGCAGCTGCGTAAAGAAGACCTCTGATTCTTGCTGTACTTGGGTCATGGTGCTGTCAAGCACCGGGTCGTATGGTGCGATGAAGTGCACAGCACATCCTAGAAGGCACCAGAGCGAAAATGGGGTTATCGCCCGGAACCTTTTCGAGATCACACTGTGAACTGCTGCTTTCGTTCGATTCAAGGCTTTCTCTCATTTCTGGGCGGTCAACCGCGTAGTTCGACTAGAAGCATATCTAACCGCTCCGAGTCAGAACCCCGCTGGCCTTTCGGCGGCTACGTTGAAGGCTTGTTCGAGGGCTAGGCCGGCGCGGGCTATGGTGCCTTCGTCGAAGAGTCGGCCGATGAGGGTGATGCCGTGGGGGACGCGGCGTGGGGGCGAGAAGGTGGGGAGTGGGTGTTTGGGGTCGGGGGCCCAGTCGGAGCGGGCTTGCGAGACGTTGACGAAGCCGGCGCGGAGGGTGAGTGAGGGGTGGCCGGTGAAGTTGGTGATGGTGAGCATTTCGTCGCGGAGGGAGGGGACGAGGAGGAGGTCGACGCCGGCACCGCCGGAGGCGGATGCCCCTGCAGACGATGCGCCGCCGGCGGATGCGGGGGCGAAGAGGCGGGCCATCTCGAGGGCGACGCGGCGGCGGAGGCGATCGGCCTGGACGAAGTCGACGGCGGAGAGGAAGCGGGCCTGGCGGAAGGAGTTGGGCCAGGCGTCGGCGACCTGCATGTTGAGGTCGTGATCGTGGCCGGAGGCGGTGAGTTCTTCGAACGCCGCAGCACCTTCGGCGAAGAGGATGAGCTGGAGGGAGTCGTAGGGCCAGTCGGGGATGCCGACTTCGACGGGGGTCATGCCGAGGGAGCGGACGGTCTCGAGGGCGTGGCGGTCGACGTCGGTGGCGGGGGCTTCGTGCATCCACTGCGGGAAGTAGCCGACGCGGAGGGCTTTTCCCGGGGAGTTGACGGGGGCGATGGCGTTAAAGTCGAGATGGCTGGGGACGCTTGAGGGATCGGTGGGATCGGGGCCGGTGATGGCGTTGAGGACGAGCAGGGTGTCTTCGACGGAGCGGGCCATGGGGCCGAGCTTATCGAGCGACCAACAGAGGGTCATGGCGCCGGTGCGGGCGACGCGGCCGAAGGTGGGGCGGAGGCCGGTGACGCCGCAGCGCATGCTTGGCGAGACGATGGAGCCACCGGTTTCGGAGCCGATGGCGAAGCCGACTAAGCCTGCCGCGGTGGCGGCGCCCGGGCCGGCAGAGGAACCGGACGAGCCTTCTTCAAGCAGCCAGGGGTTCATGGTCTGGCCGCCGAACCAGACGTCATTGAGGGCGAGGGCGCCGAGCGAGAGTTTGGCGATCAAGACGGCGCCGGCGGCGTTGAGGCGGGCGGTGACGATGGCGTCGGTTGCCGGGACGCGGTTGCGATAGGGTTCGGCGCCCCAGGTGGTGGGGATGCCGGCGGTGTCGAGGAGATCTTTGGCGCCCCAGGGGATGCCGTGGAGCGGGCCCTTGTAGTGGCCGGAGGCGATGGCTTTGTCGGCGGCGCGGGCCTGCTCGAGGGCGTGATCGCGGGTGAGGGTGATGATGCAGCGGAGTTTGGGATCGAAGCGGGCGATGCGGGCGAGATAGATCTCGGTCAGGCGCTCGGAGGTGAGGTGGCGGTGTTCGATCCAGCGGGAGAGTTGATGGACGGGCGCGAAGGCGATGGCGGCGTCGTCCGAGGGGAGCGGCGTATCTGTAACTTTGGCGCGAACAAACTGGTTGCGGCTTGCGGGAAGGGGTGCGCCGCTGGCGTGGACGGGATCGGCGATGGAGTAGGGGACGGTGGCGGATGGAAGCGCGACTTTGCGGGGGCCGGTGCGGCGCTCGAGGAGCGGTGCCATGGCGGAGCGCCAGTTGCTGGCGGCGAGGGCGCGGTCGGCTTCAGGCATGGTGACCTGGACGAGGCGGCTGGACTCGAGGAAGGTGATCTCAGAGACGTGCGGGCCGACGGCGGGCGCGGTGCCGAAGGCGGGCGGCATGCCGGCGGGGGATTCGGCGACGGTGGTTGGGGCGGGAGGAGAGGTGGGGCTGGCGGAGGGTGCGGGCGAGGTCTCGCGATGGCAGCCAGTGGCAGCGGCGAGGAGGCCGGCGGAGGCGCCTTTGAGGAAGTCTCGTCGTGAGTCTTGCATGAGAGGTGTGGCTCCTGCGGTGCTGGTTGCGCGATGAGTGAAGGCTTAGAGTAGCGTACTGCGATGAGCGCCGCGAAATGGGCTGTGGCGGGAGGCGCGGCGGTGGTCTAATGGCACAACTGACGAGGTTCGGGATGAGGCGACGAGAGTTTCTGGGGATGGCGGCGGCCGCGACGCTGGCGCAGGCGACGAGCCGCGGCGGGAGGAGCGAGGCGCAGGCACAGAGCGCGGGCAGGATGCCGGTGCAGGCGAAGACCGACGCGAAGCCGATGGAGATGGGGCTGGTGATCGTGCCGTACAAGGCGCCGGAGGAGACGATCAAGCGCGTGCATGATCTCGGATTTCCGACGTGCTTTCTGTCGCTCGATGGGTACATTGGGAAGTTCACGCGAGAGAACGCGGACCTGCTGGGCGGCCTGCTGACGAAGTATGGTGTGCGGGCTACGACGGTTGAGGTGGTGCGGCCGGAGCCGCTGGTGTGGGATTTCCTGAAGGGGCCGACGACGATCGGGCTGGTGCCGCGAGGCACGCGGGCAGCGCGGATTGAGGCGCTAGTTGGCGTGTCGGAGTTTGCGAACATGCTGGGCGTGCCGCAGGTGCAGACGCACTGCGGATTTATCCCGGAGGATCCGGCGGATCCGCTGTATGCGGAGACGGTGACGGCGATCCAGACGGTGGCGAAGCACTGCGAGAGCAATGGGCAGATGTTTTTGATGGAGACGGGGCAGGAGACGCCGACGACGATGTCGCGCATGCTGCGGGATGTGAAACAGGAGAACCTGGGCGTGGGTCTGGATACGGCGAACCTGATTTTGTATGGGAAGGCGAATCCGGTGGATGCGGTGGATATTCTGGGGCCGCATGTGCGGAGCCTTCATGCGAAGGATGGAAAGTGGCCGACGAATCCGAGTGAGCTGGGGGCAGAGGTGCCGATCGGGCAGGGGCTGGTGGACTTTAAGACGGTGCTCGCGAAGCTGAAGCGCGCGGGGTACACCGGGGCGATCTCGATCGAGCGGGAGACGGATGGGCCGCAGCAGGTGGAGGATGTGCGGAACGAGAAGCTGTATCTTGAGCGGATTCTGCGCGAGATCAACGCCTAGTCTGATTTGTGACACGTACGGGTACATACAGCACGAGAGGATGTGGGATGGATCGACGACGGTTTCTGGCGGGATCGGCTGCTTCGGGGTTGCTGCTGGTGAAGAGCAGCACGGCGTTTGGGTACGAGGCGAACTCGGCGGTGCGGCTGGGGCTGCTGGGGTGCGGCAACCGGGGGACGGCGGTCGCGACCTCGTTTGCGCAGAACACGACGGCGCGGGTGGTCGCGCTGGCGGATCTGTTTCCGGACAACCTGGCGAAGGGGGAGGCGACGTTCAACGGCATCAACGAGAAGCTGGGCCAGGGGCGCATCGCGAAGGGACTGCAGTTCCATGGGGCGAAGGCGTACGAGGCGCTGGCGCAATCCAAAGACATTGACATGGTGCAGATCTCGACGCCGCCGTGGTTTCATGTCGATCATCTGGAGGCGGCGGTTGCGGGCGGGAAACATGTGTACTGCGAGAAGCCGGTGGGGGTGGATGTCGCGCAGTCGGAGCGGGCGCTCGCGATCGCGAAGCGGGCGGATGGAAAGATCAGCATCGATGTGGGCTTCCAGGTGCGCAATGCGCCACCGATCGCTGCGGTGATGAGCAAGGTGCAGGGCGGAGCGCTGGGAAAGATTGCGGCGGTGGTGGCGAACTATAACGCGCCTGCTTCAACCGAGAAGGTGCGGGCGGGCGCGGGCAAGGACGAGTACCGGCTGCGCAACTGGCTGTGGGACCGGGCGCTCTCGGGCGACATTCTGGTGGAGCAAAACATTCACATCATCGATCTTTGCAATCTGGCGTTGGGGTCGCATCCGCTGAAGGCGGTGGCGACGGGCGGCCGTACTGTGATCTCGCATGCGGGCGACTGCTGGGATCACTACGAGGTGGTCTATACCTATCCAAATGATGTGCGGGTGAGCTTTTCTTCGACGCAGTTTGGCAGCTACGGAACGTTTGACGCCGGGCTACATGTGTTTGGGTCGCTGGGGAAGGCCGATGCGCCGTACGCGGGGCCGGTGCGGATTGAGGGCGAGCACGCATGGAGCTGGAAGGACTCCGAGACGCAGCAGGCGGGTGGCGGGACGTTTGCGGCGAATGGCGCGTTTTCGGACAACCTGGCGCTGGCGGATCGGGAGAAGGATCGCAGCTTCATCGAGAGCATTACGTCGGGCAAGTTCCACAATCAGATCGCGGCGGGTGTGGAGACGGCGAGAAGCTGCATGCTGGGGCGGATGGCGGGGTACACGGGGCGCGAGGTGACGTGGGAGGAGCTGCTGGCGAAGGGGGAGAGCTACCCGTTGGGGATGGATATGGGGCAGTTTGGGTGAGGGCTGTCCGGTCTGCGGAATGCTGGCCTGCTCGCTTCGCTTGCAGGCCAAAGGTAATGATTCTGCCTTCGGCAGAGAGGAGCCCACTTCTTCCGCGATGGAGCCGCGGCAGAAATGGGGCACCCGCTTCGCGGTGGCGAGGGGAGCGGCTTTTTGGTGGAAGGGATCTCTCCACTTCGCTTCGCTTCGGTCGAGATGACGGTGTCGCTGGCGGTGGCGGTGGCTGTGTCGCTGGCGGTAGCGGTAGCGGTAGCTGTGGCGGTGGCGGTGGCGGTGGCGGTGGCGGTGGGACCAGGAGCTTGTTATTTCAGCGTCGTGAGTTCCTTGCCTTCGGTGAGGGTGTAGAAGCGATCGATTGTAGCGGGCGGTGTTACAGATTGCTTGAGGCCGCTGGGCCAGACGACTTCGATCTTGTCGATTTTGGTTGCGGGTCCGAGGCCAAAATGGGGGCGCTGGTCGGGGCTGGAGGCGAAGGAGCCGCCGGCGAGGATGTCCTGGCGCTGGCGGAAGCCGTTGGCAGTTACAAATACTTTGGCGCCGACGGCGTCGCGCGGGCTCTTTGGGCCGCCGGTGAGCTTGAAGGCGATCCAGTGATTCTTCTCCTCGACGACGTTGCGGAAGACGGACGGACTGCTGTCCATGTTATTGATGACGACATCGACGCGGCCGTCGTTGAAGAGATCGCCGAAGGCCATGCCGCGGGCAACTGCGAGCTTAGCGAGGCCTGAGCCTTCGACGGGCGGGACAAACTCGAGCTTGCCCTTGACGTTGTGAAGGAGCTGCGCGCGTTGCGCCCAGGTGGTGCCCCAGTTCTGCTTGTCGACGGCGGGATAGACGTGGCCGTTGACGACAAAGAGATCGAGCCAGCCATCGTTGTCGTAGTCAAAGAAGGCGGTGCCCCAGCCGAGGAACGGGATGGTCGGTTCGGCGATGCCGGCCTGGTAGCTGATGTCAGTGAAGTTGCCGCCGCCATCGTTGCGATAGAGCGGTTTGTAGTCGTCGGAGAAGGTGGTGTTGAAGAGGTCGATGAGGCCGTTGTGAGTGTAGTCGCCGGCGGCGATGCCCATGCTGGCGGTCTCGCGGCCGCTCTCGTTGAGGGCGTAGCCGGAGGCGAAGGAGGCGTCCTCGAAGGTGCCGTCGCCCTTGTTGAGGTAGAGGTAGTTGGGGGTGGAGTCGTCGGCGACGAGGAGGTCGGGCTTGCCATCGTCGTTGACGTCGAGGAAGAGCGAGGCGAGGCCGTAGTAGGCGTGCTCGTCGACGACGCCGGCGCGTTTGGTGGCGTCAGTGAAGGTGCCGTCGCCGTTGTTGTGGAAGAGGTGATCGGGCTCGCCGGTGAGACCGCGCGGGCCGCACATGACGGGCGTGCCGCGGAACTGGCAGGTGGGGTTCGAGGTCTCGCCGCCCTTAAGCCGCGCGGCCATGTCGAAGTGGACGTAGCCGGGGACGTAGAGATCGAGGCGGCCGTCGCCATCGTAGTCGCCCCAGGTGGCGCCTGTGGACCAGCCGTTCACGATGACACCGGCTTTTTCGGCGACATCGGTGAAGGTGCCGTCGTGATTGTTGCGATAGAGGCGGCTACGCCCGAAGTTGGAGACGAAGATATCGGGCCAGCCATCGTTGTCGAAGTCGCCGACGACGGCGCCGAAGCCCCAGCGATCGTTGGCGACGCCGGCTTTGGCGGTGACATCGGTGAAGGTGCCGTCGTGGTTGTTGTGGAAGAGCGCGGCGTGCGGTGCTGGAGCTTGTCCTGCTTCCGCTTCGAAGGTGGACCCGTTGACGAGATAGATGTCGAGCCAGCCGTCATTGTCGAAGTCGAGCAGCGCGACGCCGGAGCCGACGGTTTCGATGATGGAGTTTTTGGCGGGCGTGCCCATCTGGTGGTGCCACTGCGCAAGGCCGGCTTTGGCGGTAATGTCTTCAAAGACGATGGAGCCGGATTTGACGAAGCCGCCGGCGGTAATGGGGCGATGCTCGCTATCGAGCACGGCCTCATGCGCTCCGCCGGTGTTGACGCCCATGCCTCCGGGAGACTGGGCCTGTGGCGCTGCCTGGGTGGAAGGCGTGGCTTGCGCCGGAAGCAGGAGTGTCCCGCAGAGCAGCAGGCCGAGATTCGGGGCGATTGCTGTGAAGGCGGCAGTAATCTGCTTGCAGGACGTGCGTGGGCGGCGAGTCATCGTGGCGGTTCTATCGTACGTGTTCCGAGGTCGCGCGTAAAAGGAGCGTGCGCTACTTTGCCACGATCGGGATCTCAAGCACCGTAACGCTGGCGTTGGGAAAGATATGGGTGAGCTTGCCGGCTTTGATCGGCTCAGTGGAGGTGGTGGGCTGGACCAGGTCAGGCTCTTCCTCACTGTTTTCCGAGAGCGTGGTCTCGGCTTCAAGGGTGGTGACGCGCATGGTGCCCGCGGCCGTTTTGAACCCGGCGAGATCCATCTCCGCGTGGGCGGCCGTGTTGAGGCTGCGGTTGACGCAGAAGAGCAGAAGGCGTTTGCCGTCGTCGGAGAGGGCGGCGGTGACGTCGAGGTAAGGAACGTTCGCGATCTCCGGCAGGCGCTGCACGCCGTGGCTGACGGTGTAGGTGGGACCGTCGGACTGCACGGCGAGCAGGGTGTGCGGGGCGGCGGTGGCATAGGCGCGCAGAACCCAATAGGCGGGTGCGGGGTAGACCTGTCCGCGCTTCTTCCAGACGCCGCCGAACTCGATGTTGCCGGTCATGTCCGAGATGGGAACGATGGCGGAGTCGCGGAGGATGGTGTTGAGGAAGCCGGCGGTGAAGAGGGCGCCACCCATGTTGGTGAAGTTAGGAGCGCTCGGGGAGTTGGGTGGGGTGTCGCGTCCGACCATGAGCCACTCGGTGAAGGCCGTGGTGACCTCCCCCTTGTGCGGAGAGGCTTCGATCTGGTCGTGCATGGCGTGGAGCTGCTTGCTGAGGCCGATGGGCAGGGCGAGTGAGGCCATGGTGCGGAAGTCATCGGGCGGGTGCGGGAGCTCCACGTTTGCGGTGACGACGAAGTGGGTGGAGAGGAAGTTGAAGGTGCCGGGCGGGTTGGTGAGCTGGGCGGCGTTCCAGCTTTTGAAGTGATCTTCGTCGGCGCCGGTGGCGATGAGGCGCGCGTGCGGATCGACGGCGCGGACGGCTTCGCTGGTGGCGCGGGTGACGGCGGCGACGCGTTCCTCGGACGGGTAGCCGATCTGGAAGTCGCCCCAGAGCTCGTTGCCGAGCTCCCACAGCAAGCCGCCGGTGTGATCGCCGAAGTGCCCGTTGACGTAGTGGACCCACTCGGCGGCGTCCTGCGGGGTGCCGGTGCCGAGGTTGAGCGCGATCTGCGGCTGAGCGTGAATGAGCTCGCAGAGCTTGAGGAACTCGTCGGTGCCGAAGGTGTTGTACTCGGGGATGCCCCAGGAGAAGTTGAGCTTGGAGACGCGCTTATCGGCCGGGCCGATGCCGTCATGCCAGTCATAGGCAGAAGTGAAGTTGCCGCCGAAGCGCAGCAGCGGCGAGTGGAGATCCTCCAGCCTGTGGATCATGTCGGGATCCATGCCGGCGATGTTGTCCGCGGGCTGGAAGTTGATCTGATCGACCATGGCGCGGGCGTCGTCGTCGAGCGAGATGGTGAGGTCGGCGGGCTCGAGCGGCGCCAGCTGGCCGGCCTTGAGGGTGAGAGCGAACGGGAACTTCGTCCATTCTGTAGCGCTGGCGGTTACAGATGTGGAAGCGAGGATGTCTTCGGGATGAGCGTGGCGGCGAAGTGACAGACGGATGGCATCGCCACCGCGAACATGCTTGATCCAGAGTGAGCCGGTGTACTGCAGTTCGCGTTGCGGGGAGAGATAGACGCGCTCGCGGATGCCGATCTCCTTGCCCGGGAGGCCCATGATGAGGACGGATTGCGTGGAGTTCGCGGCGTCTTCGCGCACGGGCAGATAGCGGTTGCCATCGGCGGCGTGGAGCGGCTCCCAGGGTGTGGGAAGGCCGAGCTGCGAGGCGCGCCGGAGCTCCGGGCGCTCGCGCAGCATGGTGTCGAGATTGCCGAGGGACCAGAGGCCGTCTTCGAAGGAGGGGTTCTCGACGACGTCGGCCCAGAGGCCGCCGTAGACGGCGTGGCCGATGGGCTCGAGAAAGCTGCCGAAGACGCTGGTCGGGATCACCTGCGACTCGGCGGGGCGCGTGATGTGCAGGTGCACGACGGCGCTGGACGGTGGGGCGGACGCGGTGATCTGCGCGTGGCCTGAAAGGGTGAGACCTGTGAGTAAGGACCAGACGGCGATGCGGCCGAGACGAGCGAGGTGGGGCATGGATTCAGTCTCCGATGGAGCGGGTTGGGGCTTTGGCGTGGACGGCATACTGGTCATGGTGCGGCGGCCTCGCTGGGTTCGGGGGCGGCTTTGGATTGTTGCTGACGGGTGAGTTCGTTGGCGGTGTCGAGCTCGTGGGTTGAGGCTGCGGCTTGTCCCAGGCGAGCGAGGGTGAGGCCGAGATAGTAGTGGGCGGGCTGGTAGTCGGGCGCGGCTTTGACGGCAGCCTTGAGTGAGGTCTGCGCGGCGGAGTAGTCGTGGCGGCGGTAGGCGATCTGACCGAGGCCGGTGAGCGCGCCGCCGTGCGCGGGGTTGCGGGCAAGGGTTTTACGAAAGAGGGTTGCGGCCTGTGCGTCGTCGCGTGCGTTGGCGGCGAGAAGGCCGAGCTGGTAGAAGGACTCGCTCTGTGCGGGTTGAAGGGCGATGGATCGCTCGAACTCGGCTTTGGCGCCGGCGGTGCTGAGCTCCATGGCGAGGACGTGGCCGAGGCCGAAGTGCGCGGTGGCGTCGTCGGGCTTGAGCGCGAGGTAGGCGCGGAGATACCGCTCGGCTTCGGGCAGGTGTTGTGCTTCCGTGGCGACACGGCCGGCGGCGTAGAGGGCACGCGTGTTCTTGGGATCGAGCGCGAGCGCGTGGGTGAGGGCGCGATCGGCGCGGCGATACAGGTGGAGATCGCTCGAGACGAGGCCGATGTCGGTGAGGAGATCGACGTTGTCCGGCAGGCGCTCGGCGGCGTGCTCGAGGCAGAGCAGCGCGGCCTGTGGGTTGCCGGCGGACTTCGCCTGCAGGGCGAGGGCGGTGGCGGCGTGAAGCTCACCGGCGCGTGCGATGCCGTCTTGGGGTGCGATGGCGAGCGTGGTCTCGAAGTGGTCCATGGCTTCGGGGAAGCGGCGTGAGTCAAGGAGTAAGGTGCCGAGGGTGTCGTTGGCGTCTGGCGAGTTGGGACTGCTGGCGAGGGCGCGTGTGAGGAGGACCTCCGCGGCGGAGCGATCGGACTGATCGAGCTTGAGGTGAGCCAGTTCGGTCAGGGTGGGGGCGTCCTCCGGTGTTGCAGCGAGGATCTGGTCGAGGATGGACGCGGCCTGATCAAGATGACCCTGCGTCCGCAGCGCTCTGGCCTGCTCGAGGGACGTGGTCGCGCTCTGCGCAAGTGGACGGGGTGCCGTGGCCGCGAAGGTCAGCAGCAGGGAGAGAACGGCGATGGAACGAGCGCGGTCTGTCATGGAAAAGAGAACGGTAGAGAGACAAAAGACTCTCTACCGTGGAGTGCGACGATGGTGCTGTGCCGGTTCAGAGCCAGTTAGAACTGGATGCGGCCGGTGAGTTGAATAACGCGTGAGAAGCCACCACGCGAGGCATTGATGACTCCGGTCGGGACTCCGAAACCAACACTGCCGGGCTGGTTGAAGACGTTGTCGTTGGGTGAGGAGAAGATGTGGCGGTTGAAGGCGTTGAGCATCTCCATCTTCAGAAAGAACGTGGTGCCTTCGGTGAGCGGGGTTTTCTTGAGGATGCTGAAGTCTTCGTTGATGTACCGGTAGTTGCGGAACTCTCCGGTGACGCGAGGAATGTCGCCAAACTGGAAGCTGCCGTTATCCGCTGTGGGGCCGGTTCCGGTGACCACAGCGCGTAGGCGTCGGTTGTCCGCGGTGTTGGGATCGCTGAAGGCGGGCGCGGTCTGCAACGCTGCGTACCCTGGGTTATCCGACCCGCCGCTCACGGAGGTAGGAATGGCGAGGCCATTGAACTCGGAGTCGACGTTCGGGTCAGGACCGGTCGCCTTGCCGCCTAGTTTCAGGTTACGGAAGGGATCGATTTTGCCGTGTCGGGCGGCGCTGTCGAAGCGTGATCCGGGAACTCGGTTGTACGCGATGAAGTTGTCCCATCCGGGGATTCCAGTAGCTCCCTGGAAGGAGATTGGCTGACCTGATTGATAGCGCTGAACACCGCCTATCTCAAAGCCGCTGATCAGGGATCGGGCGATTGGGTTGCCGAAGTTTAGAAAAGCCTTGTTCTGTCCGAACGGCAGTTCATAGATATAGCTGACGACGAAGGTATTGGGAATGTCCTGAATAGAGAGGGACTTCTGGCTCTTAGAGTCAAAAGGATTCTGTTCCTGATTGATACCGCCGTTGGTCCCGGGAAGAAGTGAATCAGCATTGGTGATGCTCTTCGCCCATGTATAGGAGGCTTGGAGGTTCAGACCTGCAGTAAACCGGCGTTCCAGAGAGGCAACGAGCGCGTCGTAGGAGGAGTGGCCAACGTTCTGCAGGCAGCAGTCTGTCGCGATGTACCCATACTGCGGGAAGGGCCGGAGCCGCTGCTGCACGTTGCCATTGAAGGCGGCATAGGGGCTGTTGAGGCCATTGCTGGCAAGGTCGTAGCTGACGAGACCGTCGCCACGGCTGAAGTTCGCGATGGGGATGTTGTTAATGTTCTGCACGCCGGACCGGAGGTGTGCGCCCGAGGAGCCGATGTAGCCGAGCGTCATGATGAGATCTTTGGCGAGTTCCTGCTGCACCTGCAGATTCCACTGATTGATCTGCGCGGGTCGACCGTAGGACGCCTGGATGTAGCTTGCGGTGACGGGATCAGGCGCGTTAGCGTTTCCGTTATCGAAGAAGCCGGGATCAAGATTCTGACCCGGGTTCGGCGGCGTGATGCCGCCGTCGACGGCAAAGGCGGGATCGAAGCCGTTCGAGTTCTGCTGTGTCTGTACGGTATAGCCGGTGATGGTGCTGCCGCCGAAGTCAGAGTATTGCAGCGGCCCGTAGAGAGTCGCGAAGCCACCGCGAATGACGAAGGTTCCGTTCTGCGCGGAGGGGGTGTAGGCGAAGCCGATGCGGGGCGCGATGTCCTTGTACCAGGTGTCTGCCCACCGCTTGTTGCAGTTGGTGCAGGTGGTGCCGTAGATCATGGCGCCGGGCAGACCGTTCTTGGGATCCGTTGCGCTGAGCGAGAAGTTGGAGGTGCTGTTGGTCGCTTCGCTGCGGGGCTGGTCGACGTCGTAGCGAAGACCGAGGTTCAGCACGAGGTTCTTGGTGGCCTTGAAGTCATCCTGGACGAAGAGAGCCCAGTAGCTCGAGAGCCAGCGAGGCTGATGGGAGGGAACTCGGGATTGTGCGTTATCCCCTTCACCCAGAAGGAGACTGGCGAAGCCGTTGCCGGTGCCATTCTGGTAGACGCCGGTCTGTGTGGCTTTGGTCTGACTACCCTGGAAGCTGAGATACCCGTTGATCTGGTCCTGCGCGAGCGGGGAGTACTGCTGGTAGCGGTAGTCGCCACCGATCTTGAAGCTGTTGCGGCCCTTCTGCCAGCTCACGGAGTCGTTGACGCGGATGCCGTTGTCAATGTTGTCGCCCAATTGATTGCGGCTGAGCGTCTGATAGCCGCTGACAACGACCTGCGGAAAGCCGGCGGTGAAGGGGGTGCCGAGCTGCGGGTTGTAGTTGACGCCAGTGCCGGCTTCAATGGAGCCGTTGATCGAGTTCGACCGGTTGAAGCCGAGATTGAGGTGGTTGAGCACGTTCGGGGTGAAGATGTGATCCCATCCCGCGCGACCGAAGTGCGTGATGAAGTCCTGGGTCTGCACGGTCGGATCGACGGGCGCGGGAAGAGTGAGGTTCTGCGGGCTGTAGCGGGTGTTCTCGCGGGTGCTGTAGGTGCCGAAGAGTTTGTCGCTCGAACCGATGGAGTGATCGACACGAACGGAGTAGGTCGTGTTCGAGAGGGGTGAGGACGAAGAGAGCGAGTAGTTGTTGATGAGGGCGTTGTTGTTCGGGGAAGGATAGAAGGCGGCGATGTTCTTGCCGACGGTGCTAAACCGCGAGGTGGGGATGACATTGCCAGGAAAGGCCGTGCGGCACCGAATGCCATTCACGGTGCGGGTGGTCGCGGGGTCGAAGATCTGACCGTTGAGGACCGGCGTTCCGTCGCACGGGTTGATCTGTCCGTTGGAGCCGTTGATGAGCTGATCGGAGAAGTCACCGCCGCGTTCTGCCACGGTGGGCACGGTGCTGGTGGCGACGCCGCCGGCGGTGAGGCGGTACTGCTCCCAGGAGAAGAAGCCGAAGGTGCGGTCTTTGCCGTTATAGAGGTGGGGGATGCTGAGCGGGCCACCGGCAGAGATGCCGAAGTCGTATTGCTTATCGGCGGGGCGGCGATTGTTGTTGGCATCTACGGTATCGCCGATGGACTGGTAGTAGGCTTTGCGTCCGTTGTTGAACCAGTCGTTCGCGTTGAGGAATTCATTTTGGAAGATGCCGAAGGCGGTGCCGTGGAAGGCATTGGTGCCGGACTTGATGACGAAGTTCTCGATGCCGCCGGTGGTGCGGCCGAACTCGGCTGCGGGTACGGAGGTGGTGACCTTGAACTCGGAGATAGCTTCAACGGAGGGAGCTTCTTCGTCGAAGGACGAGCCGTTTTCGGAGCGGGTCTGGGAGGCGCCGTCGAGGAGGACCTCGTTGCCGAAGTTCTGACCGCCGCCGACCTTGGAGATGAAGACGCCGTTGACGCTGTTGCCGGTGCCAGGACCGGCGGTGCCGGGGATGAGGAAGACGAAGGACTCAGGCGAGCGCATGGCGCCGACGCCGCCCAGGGCAAGGGGAAGCTCGATGATCTGGCGCGAGTTGACGGTGCCGCCGATCTCGGAGGACTGGGTCTCGATCGCCGGGGCGTTCGCGGCGACGGTGACGGTCTCGGTGTTGCCACCCGTGCTGAGGGAGATATCGAGCGAGGAGACGGTGCCGACGCGGACTTCAACGCCGGTGCTCTCGCTGGATTTGAAGCCAGGGGCGGTGGCGGTGACGGTGTAGCGGCCGAGTGCGATGGAGGGAAAGCGGTACGATCCGGCGCTGGTCGAGACGGCGTTGTAGACCGACCCGCTGGACTCACTTTTTGCGGTGATATTGGCGTTAGGGACGACGGCCCCGGTGCTGTCGACGACATTGCCGGCGATCTGGCCCTGGTTGGTCTGCGCATGGGCAAAGGAGACGCCAAGCAGCAGCAGCACAACGAGTGCCATCGATCGAAGAGCGTGAATTCCTTTAGTCACAAAACCTCCAAAAGTGGTGCAGGTAAAGACTCAACGCCGGGTCTGTGAAAACACTTACATTTTTTGCGCCAGCGTTGATGCGTGTCTATGAGCGGGGAGGAACCAGATCCAGGTCTTGCAACCAAGCCCTACAACCTTGCGAGCGTTTACATCGGTTAACGGCGGCAATCTTAACGGGCCGATTTGAGCACAGTCAAGCACTATCTTGCACGCGCTCACCAAACGGATGGTGACATGCAAGTGGCTTGCATGATAGCTGTAAAACGGCCAAATATGCTGGAGCTTCCGGAGTGCTTTCTTGTGCCGCTGACAGCATTCAGGGTGTCTTTGGCGTGGCCGAGGGCTCGTCTATGGAGATGGATCGATCGCTGGGCTGCCCGTCGAGGTGCTGGACGATGCCACTGGGCCAGTGGATCTCGATGGATTTGATGGTTGCGTCAGTGCCAAGGCCGAAGTGGACGCGCTTGTCGTTTGAGGAGAGATAGCTGCCTGTGGTCGAGACGGTGGCGAACTGGGTGCCGTGCGCAGTGGTGAGTTTGACGAGGGCGCCGATGGCGTCGCGATTAGAGATGTGGCCGGTGAGGGCGAGGGTGACCCAGTGGTTGTCGGGCTGGTTTCCGGAGGGCTTGCCGTCGGCGCCCGGCGTCTCGTTGTGGAGGATGTGGGCGGCGCCGCCGTTGGTGCTGACGACGGCGTCGAGGCGGCCATCGTTGTCGAGATCGCCGACGGCCATGCCGCGGCCGACCCAGGGCTGCTGGAAGGCGGGGCCGGACTCCTTGGAGACGTCGAGAAAACCCTTGCCGGTGTTGCGCGCGAGGAGCATGGGCTCCTTGTAGTGGAGCTGCGGGAAGCTGAGCTCGACGGTGTCGAGGTCGTGGCCCTGGGTGATGAGCAGGTCCTTGCGGCCGTCGTTGTCGTAGTCGAGGAAGTGGATGCCCCAGCCGGAGTGAAGGAGGGTCATGCGGGCGAAGCCGGTGGCGTAGGTGTCGTAGGTGAAGGAGCCGTCGCCGTTGTTGCGGTAGAGCGCGTACTTCTGGTTGGCGAGGTTGGTGATGACGAGGTCGGGGAGGCCGTCGTTGTCGTAGTCCTGGAAGTCGATGCCCATGCCGGCGTAGGTGCGGCCGTCGCCGTCGACGGCGATCTCGGCGAGCATGCCGGTCTCTTCGAACTGGCCGCCGCCCTTGTTGTGAAAGAGGAACTCGAGCATGGAGTCGTTGGCGACGGCGACGTCGATCCTGCCGTCGCGGTCGAAGTCGGCGATGGCGATGCCGAGGCCCTTGCCGGGATTGCCCATGCCGATCTTCGCGGCGATCTCGGTGAACTTGCCGTGGCCGTCATTGTGATAGACGAGGGCGGGGATGGCGGGAAAGATGTCGGGGTGGCAGAAGGCGCGGTAGCCCTCGCGATGCTCGCCGCACCAGACGTCTTCCCAGTCCCACTTGACGTAGCGGAGGACGATGAGGTCGAGCAGGCCGTCGTTGTCGAGGTCGACCCAGGCGGCGGAGGTGGACCATTGCTCGCCGGGCGTGGTGGAGCCGCCGGTGCCGGAGCTCTCGGTGACATCGGTGAAGGTGCCGTTCCCGTTGTTGTGGTAGAGCCGGTTGCCGCCGAAGGCGGTGACGTAGAGGTCTTCGAAGCCGTCGTTATCGAAGTCGCCGACGGCGACGCCCATGCCGTAGCCGACGCCCTGGAGGCCTGCTTTTACGGTGACGTCTTCGAAGGTGCCGTCTTTCTTCTGGTGGTAGAGGCGGTTCCAGTCGGCGGGGCCGGACTTCTTGGGGACGAAGCCTTTGGGGGCGGGATCGATGACGGGGGCGCCGTTGGCGAAGAAGATGTCGAGCAGGCCGTCGTTGTCGTAATCGAAGACAGCGGTGCCGGAGCCCATGGTCTCAAGCAGGTATTTGCTGGGGGTGTGCTGGGCGACGCCGATGAAGGTGACACCGGCCTTTGCGGCGATGTCGGTAAAGTAGCCTGGCTGACCCGTCGCAGCAGGGGCTGGGGATGCTGGCTTTTGCGCAAGAGAGGAGGCGCAGACGGCCAGGACCAGGAACGTGGGGAGAAGACGTCGCACGTATCGGATAGTACTTGGGCTGAGGGGCTGACGTCGACGTGCCAGCAGGCCTGTCCGAATGGGAGTAGCGTTACTCGGCTATCTCGCTGTCCGGGATGAACACGGAGTTGCCCAAAGCACGTCGTGCTTCGTAACAGCGATGGCACAACAACTTCACGTAGTTCATTCTCATTCTTCTCATTCCAACCGCTCGCGCGAAGAAATGCGACGTGGCACAGGGAACACCACGAATCCGGCCACTCGTTCCCAGTGCTAGACAAAGTCGGGTACCACGTCTGAACGGGGTCGTTCGCCAGGCGCCCACAGATAAAGGTCTCACAAGAAGCCCCGTGCAGGGAGCGCTGAAGTAGTGCTGTTTCACTCATGAAAGCAGTGAACCCTAAGCATGCCCTTCGGGATGACAATGCGCATGCGCTCTCCCTGACATAACCGAAGATATCACTCGGCCGAAGAGCTCCGGGGAGCGAATTGGGCCGTAGTGCCGCGGCCGGTGAGCTCGCGAATCAGGTCGACTTCGTGCTGGCGGTAGGGGATGTCGTCGTTGCGGAAGACCTCATGGAACCAGACGGTGGGCTGCGAGCGCACGTAGGGGCGATCCCAGGAGTCCCAGGGCAGGTAGGTCTGGGTCTTGCCGGCGACGAGGCCCCAGTTGATGGCAGCGACGCGGTACTTCTTCGCGATCGGCAGCGAGCCGTCGAAGGTGGAGCCGGCGCCGCGGGCCATGTATTCGGTGCAGATGATCGGGCGGTGGTTGGGTTCGAGCTCGTGGATGCGCGCTTCGAAGACCTCCGGCCAGCCGTAGTCGTGGAAGGAGATGACGTCGGACTCGGCCAGCTGGATCTTTGTGGTGGCGCTTTCCTTGTCGGGATGAGACCAGTCGCCCTTCCAAACGCCGCTGGTGAGCGGTTGCGAGGGATGTGCGGAGCGCGCCCAGGCAAAGGCTTTGGGAAGGAGCTCGTCGACGCGCTTCACTTTTGCGGGTTCGTCTTCGACCACGTCGCCGCCGCGATTGTCAGGCTCGTTCCAGACATCCCAGCCGAGGATACGATCGTCGTTTGCGAAGGCGCCGACCACGCCGGTGACGTAGGCCTTGAGCTTCGGCTCGTCGGCGGGATCGAGCAGCCGCTGCTTGCCGGGGCTCTGCACCCAGCCGGAGTTATGTACGCCGGGGATGGGCGGGTGCTGCGGGCCGAGGTGAGGGTTCGACTCCCAACAGGAGTCAAAGAGAACAAGGAGCGGACGAATGTGGTGTTTCGCGGCGATGCCGAGGAAGGTGTTGAGACGCTGTTTGAAGCCGTCGGGATCCTGCTCCCAGAGCTGGTCCTGCAGGAAGACGCGCGCGGTGTTCATGCCGATGGACTCGGCGAGCGAGAGTTCGCGATCGTTGATGACGGGATCGAAGGTCGCGGCCTGAAACATCTCGAACTCGTTGATGGCATTCGACGGGATGTAGTTCGCGCCGACGAGCCATGGCTGCGCGGCGTACCACGTGTTGGCCTTCTCCTCGGACCATCGCTGGCTATCGCCCTTGGGGGCTGCTGAGGCTGAGAGTGCGAGGCAGGGCAGAAGAAGAAAGGCCGCGACGGAGGATCGAAGGAACTGCATAGCTGGACTACACCTCGTGCTTCTTAACTTTGAACGTCCCGGCGAGAGACGGAGCCGGAACTTCTCAACGATGCTGGCCACCAACATACAGCAAGTCGAGCTTGACGACAGGGTCGCATGCTCCGTGCTGCAGCTTAGCGGCGTTTTCGCACGACAGGCCCGGTGGAATCGCGCAGGATCAACTCGGGTGAGATGACGTGCGTCTGCTCCTGACCTGTCTGCCCATCGGGTCTCCCACGCTGACCGAAGAGGCTGCGAAACGCGGTTCCGGCGATCTCGGTGCGAGAGATGCGCAGCGTCGTGAGGCCGGGCTGGGTGTAGGAGCTGAGCAGAATGTCGTCGTAGCCGATGATCGAGATATCGTCGGGGATGCGCAGGCCGCGCTTGTGAATCGCGCCCATGGCTCCGATGGCGGTGAGGTCGTTCGAGCAGAAGACGGCGGTGGGTGCTGGAGAGACCGCGAGGATGCGCTCCATCGCCTCATAGCCGCCATCCGCGCGATGATTGCCGGACTGGATCATGTGCTCCGGCAGATGGATCTCGCGATGCTGCATGCCGGACTCAAATGCATGTTTGCGGATGCGCGCGGAGTGCAGCCAGAGCGGTCCGGTGATGAAGGCGATGCGCTTGTGGCCGAGCGCCGTGAGGTGCTCCATCGCGAGCGCAACCCCGGTGTCGTAGTCGATGCGGATATTGCTGAAGCCGCCGGGAACCGTGGCGGTATCAAGGAAGACGAGCGGCACGCGGCGATGGCTGAAGACCTCAACCAGGCGCTCCTCCATCTCGGAGGTCATGATGGCGACACCGTCTACCTTGCGCTGCAGCATGCGGGAGACGCAGTGTTCCATGCGCTTGGGGTCGTAGTCGGTGTTGGCGATCAGGACCTCCTGCTGATGGGCGACGGCGATATCCTCAAACGCCTTGACGAGCTCCGGGAAGAAGGGGTTGGTGATGTCCGAGATGATGAGGCCATAGAGGCTGGAGCGGCCGGAGCCAAGGGCGCGGGCGTTGGTATCCGGATAGAAGCCCAGAGCTTCAATCGCTTCGCGCACCTGCTCCGCGGTCTGCGGACTGACCTTGCTCGATCCGTTGATGACACGAGAGACGGTGGCGATCGAGACTCCGGCTCTGCGGGCGACGGCGGTGATGGTCATAGGGCAGCTGTCCAGCGCGCAGGGCACCCGGCGAACGTGTTTCTCACAAGCAGCTTCTCACAGCGGAAGGAGGTGCGGACTGAAGCAAACCAGCAGGAGATCATCGAGCGATCCAATCAGGCCTTGAGCCGCGGGAACGAGGTGAGGCGCAGCCTAGCCGCGCCGAACGCATGGAGCCAACAGTGTACGCATGAGGCGAACCGCGGTCATCAGCTATGGTTGCACGCCTCCGCGAGGGGGGCTCGCGGCAGAAGGTTCGACGGGCGAGCTTTGCCACGGGCTGCCGCCGCTGCCTATACTTCTGCCACAGATGACTCCCACACACGATCGATTCCGCTCCGCCTCTGCCCAGAACAGGCTAGAAGATGCCGCCTCAGTCTCCTCTCTGAACGTCTGCACAATCCGTGGCCGGAGGCTAGCATGAAGCGCCGCGACGTTCTGGGGATGGGTCTGCGGATGACCGCACTGGCCACGGGTGCGGCGGCGCTGCCGATGGCGCGCGGCGCTTCCCTGCTCGGTGCAGCTGGCGACGATTCGAACACCGCGGTGAAGCGGGTGCTGCTCGTGACCAAGTGCCACCTGGATGTCGGCTTTACAGAGACGCAGGCGCAGGTGATGCGGCGGTATTTCGATATCTACTACCCGCAGGCGATGACGACGGCGGCGCACCTGCGGGACACGGGAGCGGACCGGTACACCTGGACGACTGGATCGTGGCTGCTCTACGAGTACCTGGAGCAGGCGAGCGCGGCGCAGCGGACGGTGATGGAGGCGGCGATCGCAAAGGGTGATATCGCCTGGCACGCGCTTCCCTTCTCCTGGGAGACGGAGATGCTGGACGCGACGATGATCACGGGCGCGCTCGGCTTCTCGCAGAGCCTGGATGCGCGCTTCGGCGAGAAGACGATTGGCGCGAAGATGACGGACGTGCCCGGACATACGCGCGGGATCATCGCGCCGCTGCACGCCGCGGGCGTTCGCCTGCTGGACGTTGGCGTGAACGCGGCCAGCACACCGCCGGAGGTGCCGGACGTCTTCCTGTGGAAGGATCCCGCCGGCCAATCGCTGGTGATAGTGTACCACCGGCACGACTACGGCAGCATGGTTCGGGTGCCAGGGTCGGATCTTGCGATCGATGTGGAGGTACGCAACGACAACAGCGGGCCGCACACGACCGAAGAGATTGCGGCGATCTACACGAAGCTGCGGGCGCAGTTTCCCGGAGCGACGATCACGGCGGCGAATCTGAGTGACGTTGCGGCCGCTGTCGAACCGTACCGGGAGCGGCTGCCGGTGGTCACGGGAGAGATCGGCGACACATGGATCTATGGCATTCCGAGTGATCCGCCGAAGGTGGCGCGCTATCGCGAGATGGCGCGGCTGCGGCGAAGCTGGATCGACGGGCGAAAGCTGGTGCCGGGTGACGCGACCGACCGGCAGCTGCTGCGACGGCTGGCGCTGGCCCCCGAGCATACGTGGGGAACGGATACGAAGCGCTACATCGACAAAGAGCACTATCGGCCGGCGGATCTGGCGAAGGTGCTAGCGACGCCGGCGTACCAGACGGTGCAGTTTTCCTGGCAGGAGAAGCGCGACGACATCACACAGGCCGTGGCGACACTGCCGGCGGCGATGCAGGCCGAGGCGAACGCGCGGCTGGCGTCGCTGGCAGTGAAGGCTCCGAGTGCCGCGGGGATGAAGCCTCTGGACGCGACGAAGGAGATCCAGACCAAGCACTTTACGATCGCGATCGACGCGAAGACGGGGGCGATTGTGAAGCTCGAGAACCGCGCGAGCAAGAAGCAGTGGGCGAGCGCCGACCATCCACTGGCCCTGTTTACGTATCAGACGCTCTCGGCGGCGGAGTACGCGGCGTTTCTCGATCGCTACATCGTGGTGAAGACGGAGTGGGCGCCACAGGACTTCGGCAAGCCGAATGTGGAGTCGTTCCAGGCCCAGGCGGCGGAGTGGCAGCCGACGCTGTCCGCGCTCTCCCACACGCACACCGGCTCGGATGAGCGGCTGCTGTTGCGGATGAGAGTTGACGACGCGGCCGCGCTGGCGCGGGGAAACGCCGCGTGGCCGGGCGAGATCTTTCTTGAACTGCAGCTTCCGGTGAGCGAGCCCGTGATCCATCTGCGGCTGACGACGATGGGAAAGGCGGTCAATCGCATGCCGGAGGCGATGTGGCTGACGTTCCAGCCGATCGGGGACGCCAAGGATGGGTGGTCGGTCGAAAAGGTGGGGCAGGATGTGGCGGTAACCGATGTTCTTGAGGGCGGCGGGCGCGCAATGCACGCGGTCTCAGAGCGGGTGCGCTACCAAGATGCCGGCGAGGGCGGCGCGTTCGAGCTGGCAACCATGGATGCGCCGGTGGTGGCGCTGGGCAAGCGATCGCCGCTGAACTTCGCCCGGACGCTGCCGGACATGACGGGCGGGGTGCACGTGAGCCTGTTTAACAATGCCTGGGGAACCAACTACCCGCAGTGGTGCGGCGGTGACTGGAGCTACCGGTTTACGTTAAAGGCTTGATTGTTCGCGTAGCGGTTACACACATAGGGACGAGCCGCAGCAGCTACTGCTGGCCGCATCCGCAGGACGCGCGGGCGATGAGTTGGCTGGGCAGACGCAGGTGCTGGGCAGCGTGGTTTCGATCTTCCATCATGCTGAAGAGCAGATTGGTGGCGGCGCGGCCGATCTCCTCTGCGGGCTGAGCAATGTTGGCGATCGACGGTCGAAGCGTGCCGGCGAGATGGAAGTCGTCAAAGCCGATGAGCGCCAGCTGCGCGGGCAGAGGGATTCCATGCTTCTGCAGCGCTTCATAGACGAAGATGACGATCGCGCTGTTGGCGCAGAGGACGGCATCGATCGGCTCAGGGCCGGCAAGGGCGGCGAGCAGAACTGTCTGCGCGTCTTCGAATGTGTAGATATCCCCGTTAACGATCGCAGGCAGGCCGGCGGCCGTGACGGCTTCGGTATAGCCGTTGATGCGCTCACGCATGGTGTAGAGCACGGGATCAGAGACGAGGCACAGGATGCGCCTGCGGCCGTGCTCGATCAGATGACGAGTGGCATCCGCCATGGCTTCGCAGTTGTCCGTGAGAACGCTCGAGAGGTCCTCCTGCTCGACCGGCAGATCGATTGCCACGGCGGGCGTTCGCAGCTGGTGACAGTACTCCCGGAAGGCCGCGGACTGGTGCTTGGGAGGAACGATGAGCAGCCCGTCGACGCGATGCTGCTCAAAGATGCGGAGTTCCTCGAGCTCCTGCTCTTCCAGATCAAGCGAGGTCGAGAGGATGAGAATGTGTTTGCGAGCGCGAGAGATATCCTGCGCGACGCTGGCGATGGTGGCGTAGAAGGGATCGGTGATGCGCGGGACGATCAGGCCGATGGTGCGGGTGCGCTCGTTCTTGAGGGAACGTGCCGCGAGGTTCGGCTGATAGCGAAGCTGCTGGATGGCGGCCTCAACCCGCAGCTTGACCTCGGGCGCGACCAGATGACCGCCGTTGATGACACGTGAGACCGTTGTGGTGCCGACCCCGGCAACACGGGCAACATCGCGAATGGTGGAACGTGCCCCGTCGTTCAAGAGAGATCCTGACCAGAGTGTATGTGGAACGCTTGAGCAACCTACGTGATCGATTGCGGTACGATTCCACGCCGCGATCGGGTGCGTGCAACGGCTGATACCCCATAGTACCCGGGAGACCGCGGACGTCAGATGCGATTTTCTGTGCGAAGGCTCTCAAGCTCCGCGGCAGTAAACACGCGGGATCGAATCAAAAACCGGACGCCTTCAGGACCTTCAAGCGAGAACATGCCACCGCGACCGGGCACGACGTCGAGCACAAGTTGTGTGTGCTTCCAATAGTCGAACTGGCTGCGGCTCATGTAAAAAGGGCTGTCCTCGATGATTCCGAGCAGGACGTCACTGTCGCCGACGAGGAACTCGCCGCGCGGGTAGCACATAGGCGAGCTGCCGTCGCAGCAGCCGCCGGACTGATGAAACATCAGCGGACCGTGGAGCGCGGCTAGCTTTGCCATCAGAGCGGCGGCGGCTGGTGTGCAGAGGACGTGCTCAGGCGCGGGCATGGTCTAGAAGAACCCCATCGCATTCGGGCTGTAGCTGATGAGCTGGTTCTTGGTCTGCTGGTAGTGGTCGAGCATCATCTTGTGGTTTTCACGGCCGATGCCGGACTGTTTGTAACCGCCAAAGGCCGCGTGCGCGGGGTAGAGGTGATAGCAGTTGGTCCAGACGCGACCGGCCTGAATGTTGCGGCCGAAGTGATAGGCGCGGTTGATGTCGCGGGTCCAGACGCCGGCGCCGAGACCATAGAGCGTGTCGTTGGCGAGGGCGAGGGCTTCGTCTTCGTCATGGAAGGTGGTGACGGAGACGACGGGCCCGAAGATCTCTTCCTGGAAGATGCGCATTTTGTTATGGCCCTTGAAGATGGTGGGCTCGATGTAGAAGCCGCCGGCGAGGTCCCCCTCCATCTCCGCGCGTTTGCCCCCGGTGAGGACCTCGGCGCCTTCCTGGCGGCCGATGTCGAAGTAGGAGAGGATCTTCTCCATCTGCTCGCTCGAGGCCTGCGCCCCCATCATGGTCGTCTTGTCGAGCGGGTTGGCCTGGCGGATGGCCTTGACGCGTTTGACGGCGCGCTCCATGAACTGATCGTAGAGCGTGTCCTGGATGAGAGCGCGTGAGGGACAGGTGCAGACCTCGCCCTGGTTGAGCGCGAACATCGCGAAGCCTTCGAGAGATTTGTCGAAGAAGGCGTCGTCCGCGGCCGCGACGTCGGCAAAGAAGATGTTGGGGCTCTTGCCACCCAGCTCGAGCGTGACGGGGATGATGTTCTGCGAGGCGTACTGCATGATAAGCCGGCCGGTGGTGGTCTCGCCGGTGAAGGCTACTTTGTTGATGCGGGGGCTGGAGGCGAGGGGCTTACCGGCCTCGAGACCGAAGCCGTTGACGATGTTGAGCACACCGGGCGGCAGGATATCGGCAATGAGCTCCATCAGGACGAGGATCGAGAGCGGTGTCTGCTCGGCCGGCTTCAACACAACGGCGTTGCCGGCGGCGAGTGCGGGGGCGAGCTTCCAGACGGCCATCAAGATGGGAAAGTTCCACGGGATGATGAGGCCGATGACGCCGAGCGGCTCGTGATAGTGGTAGGCGACGGTGGTCGAGTCGATCTCGGAGATGCCGCCCTCCTGCGCGCGGATGGCGCCGGCGAAGTAGCGAAAGTGATCGATGGCGAGCGGAAGATCGGCGGCCATGGTCTCGCGAATTGCCTTGCCGTTGTCCCAGGTCTCGACGGTGGCGAGCATCTCCAGGTTGTCTTCCATCCGCTGGGCGATCTGATTGAGCATCTGGCTGCGCGCGGCAACGGAGGTCTTGCCCCAGGCGGTCTTGGCGGCGTGCGCGGCGTCGAGGGCGCGATCGATGTCCGCGGCGTTCGAGCGGGCGATCTCGCAGAGGACCTGGCCCGTCACCGGCGTCACATTCTGAAAGTACTGCCCTGAGGTGGGCGCGACCCAATGGCCGCCGATGTAGTTGCCATACTGCTCGCGGAGCGTGACAGGAAAGCCGTAGGTCTGTGGCTGAAGCTGCGTGAGTGTCGCCATGGAACGATCCTCCAACGGGATGGGATGTTTCCGCGCAGCCGGAACCACGATCGCCGATCTGTCGCGCGCGAGGATTTTAGACCTTTAAGGCAACGGCTGTATGCAGCGGGGCACTTGGGCCGAAAGAGCGGCCGGTGCGCCCCAGAGACATTGGTTTGTTCAAGAAGTTGTTGACTCCTCGATCCCAAAACGCGTGACCGGCACAACCGTTGCAGCTCCAGGACGCTCTGATCTGAAGTAAGTGCGATTTGGAGCCTCGAGATTACCGAGCTTATGACGACCATTGCGCCGACATACCAACAGCTTGAGCGACGCGTCGAGACCATGGAGCGCGTCCTCGAGCAGTATGCTCAGCGCGCTGTGGTCAATCAGTTTGCCTCCGCGCTGATGCATGAGATCAACAATCCTCTCGAGGCGATGATCAATCTCGTCTACCTGTTGCGACGGGAAGATCCCCTTCCCGAACGAGCTCAACATCGGTTGCAGCAGCTCGAAGGTCAGTTGGACATTCTTACACACGTTGCTCGCAGCTCTCTTTCGTTTCATCGCGGACAGGAGGTTGTCAAAGACGTCGACCTCATCAGCGTCGCGGAGTCTGCCTTGCGTCTGCATGTCGCGCGCATCGCCGAACGCAATGTCGAGGTCTGCCGACAGTTCCCGGAGCGCGCTGTCTGCCAGGGGATCTCGGGCGAGCTCTTCCAAGTCGTGTCGAACCTGATCCTCAACGCGCTCGACGCGCTTCCGGAGCAGACCGGCGCTTCGCTTCACGTGCGCATTCATCACGGAAAAGGGCACGTCCATCTGACGGTGGCGGATAATGGAGCCGGTGTTCCGGAGCACGTCCACGCGACACTTTTCGAGCCTCACGTTACCAGCAAGCGAAACGGCACTGGCCTCGGACTCTGGCTGTCAGAGCGTATTCTCGATCGGCACAAGGGAATCATTCGCGTGCGCACCTCCCGCACCCCTGGCCGGAGCGGTACCGTCTTTCGCGTCTCGCTGCCACACACCACGGCGGCTTGAACGAGCTGTCTTCAGCCGGCGGCGGGAGCGATGACGCATTGCCGTTGCCGTCCAAGACCAGCGATACCCAGCGTGACGATGTTTCCGGCGCGCAGATACACGGGCGGCTTTTGGCCAAGGCCAACACCCGGCGGAGTTCCCGTAGAGATGATGTCGCCGGGCTGCAGACTCATGAAGCGGCTGACGTAACTGACCAGGTAAGCGACGCCGAAGACCATGGTGGCGGTTGAACCGCTCTGATAGCGATGTCCATCGACCTCCAGCCAGAGCTGGAGCTTCTGCGGATCGGAGACCTCGTCGGTGGTAACCAGCCACGGGCCGATCGGACCGAACGTATCGGCGCTCTTTCCCTTGACCCACTGGCCGGTTCCCTCCAGCTGAAAGGCGCGTTCCGAGAGATCGTTGATGACGCAATACCCCGCGACATACGAGAGCGCGTCGGCCTCTTCGACGTAGCGCGCCTCCTTGCCGATCACCACGCCCAGCTCCACCTCCCAGTCTGTCTTGGTGGAGTTTCGCGGCAGCAGAATGTTGTCGTTCGGGCCGCAGAGCGCGGAGGTCGCCTTCATGAAGAGAACGGGTTCGGCGGGCACTGCAGCGCCGGTCTCGGCCGCATGATCCGAGTAATTAAGACCGATGCAAAGGAACTTGCCTACCCCGTCGACACATGGTCCGATGCGATACGGCTCCCGAACCGGTGGAAGGCTGAGCGGATCGATCGCGCGAAGAGCGGCGAGGGAGTCAGCGGCGAGGGTGGAGCCATCGATGTCGCTGATTACGGCCGACAGATCGCGTAACGTACCGTTGGCGTCCAGAAGGGCCGGTCGCTCCTGGCCAGGATTTCCATAACGAACGAGTTTCATCGTGATCTCTCTTCCCGTTGATGAGTATGCCAGTGAACGCAGGTCTCTGCTTGGGATCTCCAGGGAGACGCGATGGGTGAAAGGCCCCGTGCGGATGATCCGCCAGGTGCGCTGCCCGCTGGCAGAAAAGGATGAGAGGTCAGGACGTGTGGGCGAACCGAATCTACGCACCAGAGCTACCCTAGACTGAAGAGGGAGACGCCTGAGCATGCCAGCCGGACCGGAGTTTGCCAAATACCCCAGCCTGCGGAATCGCCGCGTCCTCGTGACCGGTGGAGCCAGCGGCATCGGCGAGGCGATTGTCGAGGCATTCGCGGAGCAGGGAGCGCGCGTCGTGATTCTTGACGTTCAGGACGACGCAGCCCGAAGGCTCATCGAGCGGCTGGAGACGCGCGGACTTCGCGCGCCGATCTGTGAGACCTGCGATTTAACGAACATCGATGCGCTGCGCTCGGCGGTGGAACGAGTCGAGCAGCACTTTACGACGGTCGATGTCCTAGTCAACAATGCGGGGGACGATCTGCGCCACACACTTGAAGACGTCACCTCCGACTTCTGGGATCGCATGATGGCCGTCAACCTGAAGCAGCAGTTCTTCATGGCGCAGGCAGTGCTGCCGGCCATGCGACGCGCCGCCGCTGGATCGATCATCAACATGAGTTCGATCAGCTGGGTGATTCCGTCGATCGGCTTGCCCGTGTATGTGACGGCCAAGGCGGCCATCGTCGGCATGACGCGAACGCTGGCGCACGAGGTCGGCGGGGACGGGATCCGGGTCAACTGTGTGATGCCGGGAGCAATCCTGACGGCGAAGCAGGAGCGGCTCTGGCTAACCGACGCGTACCGCGCCGAGGTGCTCGGCAGGCAGGCGCTAAAGCGGATGATCCAGCCGGAGGAGGTCGCACGCCTGGTTCTGTTTCTAGCGGCGGATGACAGCGCGGCGATTACCAATCAGAGCTACGTCATCGATGGTGGATGGGTTTAGGCCGCGGTCGAATGTGCGTCTCACCCGCGGCCACCGGCCCTGTTGGAGAGACGGGGCAGCTTTGCAGGCCTACCCGGGAACGATTAACATCACCTCCACATGAGTGAAGAGCAATGGCACTATGTGCAGATCTCGGACGCGCTCGATGAGGAGTTTGTCGTGGCCTTGTCTCGCGTGGTCTCTGTCACGGCATGGCGGCCCCGCATGCAGGCATGGGCGCTCTTCTCCGGACGAAATCAGGGTGAGGTTAAGGAGCCCACAGCGGAGCCGGGGCTCTCGCAGTGGAGCTTCCCCCTGCAGCGAGGGTACGCGCGGCCACCGTTCTCCTGGATCGCGCGCAGTGGCGCATCGCTGCGTGCACGCCTTCTGGGACGAACTCAGGGGCGGCCGGAAGACACCACGCTGGTCTGCACCACCCCCTACCACGCGTCCCTTGCCGAGCTCTGGCCGGGACCTGTGGCCTACTACCTGACCGACCGCATCGCGGCGTATGAGGGAGCTAACTCTGCGCGGGTGAAAGGCCTGGATCGTCACATGTGCCTCTCGGCGCAGCTGGTGTGTCCGAACTCCTCCCGGCTCGCGGACTATCTGGTTGGGGAGTGCGGTTGCGATCCGGCGAAACTGCTGATCGTTCCGAACGCAACGCGCGCCACGAACCTGCTAGCGGAACCGCTGCTTGCGCCAGGCGATCTGCCCGCCGATGCCGCTGGCCTCGCGCGTCCGATTGCGGGAGTGATCGGCAACATGGGTGCAAACCTAGATTGGCCGCTGCTGCGGACGATGATCGCCAATGCACCGGAGTTTCGCTGGCTGATGGTCGGCCCGGTGGGCGATGATGTCGTCGATCCGATCGAGCGCTCGGCGCGTGCGGAGGTGCTGCGGATGGGCGATCGGGTGCGTTTTGTCGGCAAGAAGCCGTACGGTGAGCTTGCCTCCTACGCGCGCAGCCTGGACGTGGCTGTTCTGCCCTATAGGCTGCGTGAGCCCACGTACTCGGGAAGCTCGACGCGCTTCTACGAGCACCTTGCCGCAACGCGCCCTATCCTCTCCACCCGCGGCTTTGAAGAGCTTCTGCATAAACCGCCGCTGCTCCGGCTATTCAGCACGGCGGAGCAGGGTGTGGAGGCGTTGCGGGAGCTGCACGCTCGTAACTTCAACGACGGCCAGATTGCGGCGCGCTGGCGCGCGAGCCGAGACGGCACATGGGATCGACGGGCAGCCTCCATGTATGAGGCAATCGCTGGTGCGCGGCGGAGCTGATCGTGAGCGTCCTGCTCTCCACGGAGCGGTTCCGAGCGAGCGCGCTACTCGAGACGGAAGCCGAGATCCATCAAAACGAGATCCTGCGATGGCCTGACCTGACACAGCACGAACGCGTGAGCTCGGAGCAACAACCAGTGCAGCAGCAGCACCGCACCGGCCGCGACCGCTTCGCGCAGGATCGATCGCTCGGCCCAGAGCTGCACCTGCAACACAAACGAGACCCAGAGCGGAAACCCTACGAAGCAAGCGACGAGCAGAAGCGGCAGCTCCTCGGTTGAAGCTTTCTTGGCTTCGGTAAATGGAATGGCGCGTCGCGTCAGGAAGATCATGTCGGTAAGAAGCAGGCTCGAGCCGACGCTCACAAGCGCCTGCGCCAGCACGAAGCGATAGCTGCCCGCACCCGGCGGCACGATCACGTCCAGCAGCATGGCTGCGAGCAGCGACAGAGCAGAGGCCAGCAGGCTTACCAGCGCGGACGCCCCTTGTATCTCCGAGAATCGAGGGGTTCCGCTGATGACCGGAAAGATCCAGCTTCCACGCTGGCCTACCGGCGACAGCAGTGCCGACCGCAAGCCGAAGACCGCCCAGAAGCCGACGATCGTGGTTGTGACACGGACGCCCGACTGCGCCAGAACCAGCGAGGCATGCGTGTCCTGGATCTGAAAGGCCAGCAGCGCCGAAAGCGCGAGCGCCAGCCCCAGGCCGGCGTACATGGAGAGATACAGCTGCAGACGCTCGAGCCGCAGCAGGGTCTGCCAGGTGAAGAAAAAGATCGCGCGCTCTGCCGCTGTGCGGACGAACAGCACACTCGCGACAGCCGCAAACCACGCCGACGATCGCGCTTCTTTTGCCGCAGCCGGTGCGCCTTCGATGCGTTGCGCGACGCTTCGCGTGTAGGCGATGGGATAGAGCAGCGCGCTTGTCACGCAGAGCGCCCCCGTCACCTCGCAGCCAATCTTCGCCAGCCCGAAGAACAGGTGTGGTGCCGTTGGACCGGCGAGCAGGATCTCGTAGACGGCCAGAAACCAGAACGTGGGAATCCAACGCACGCCAGCAGACGAAGAGGTGAGCAGGGTAGGAAGAAAGTGCGCGGTCAGCGGAAAGAGGAACAGCAGCGTGAGCAGAACGACCACGCAAATGGCCTTCAAGGCAGCCGCGCTGCGATCCAGCAGGCGATCCCGAAAGATGCACGTTAGCAGACCCTGAAGCGTTACAAAGCAGGCTGACGCAAAGAGAGCCGCCAGGCTCACACTCGCCACGTGCGCGAGGAAGTGCCTGAGAAAGCCGCAGCGAAGATCCGCAACCGCCGGCAGGAAGATGCTTCCCAAACCGCTGGTGCCCAGGTGCAGCAGACCCAGGAAGATCGCCATCGCCAGGACTCTGCCCAGCAGCAGACGACTCCGGGAGAGCGGAAGGCTCGACAGAATGTAGAGGTCCAACACATCGGGAAACAGAGCGTTCCACTGGAACACCATGGCGAGCCCGACGATGACCAGGGAGTAGGTGACGAAGAAGAGATGATCCGCCGCCTGGGACCAGAAGCTGCGCTCCAGCGGATGCGGCGGCAGCCCATGATAGGCGGGAAAGAGGAAGAGGGCGATCAAAAGTCCGGGCAGCGCCACGGCATACGCAAGCTGCGCCACGCGGGCCGCGGCGTCCTCTCCCAGAGCTTCGTTGTGCAGCATGCGGTCGAGCAGATGGCGCACCAGGAATTCAAAGGACGATGGACGCCGCGAAGAGGGTGCTGCCGCGGCCTGAACGCTCAACGAGAGCACCTGAAACGGCTTCCGCTCGAAGAGGTTGCTTCGCAGGCTAAGCATGGGTGAGCCCCATCGAGAGCACCAGGTCTTTCGCCGTGGCCCGCGTATCCTGCTGCTGCACCAACTCGGCAAAGACGCGCTCGAGGTTTGGCAGATGCATCAGCCGCGTGAGATCAGCCGGCGGAGCGTTGACCAGCATCTTGCCCTTGGCCAGAACGATCACGCGATGACAGACCTGCTCCACAACCTCGAGCACATGCGAGATGTAGAGCACCGCCTTTCCCTGCGCGGAGAGCTCCAGCAATAAATCCTTGAAGAGCCTGGCCGAGACCACGTCCAGCCCGGAGAGTGGTTCGTCGAAGATGAGCAGCTGCGGATCGTGCAGCAGCGAGGCGGCGATCAGCACGCGCTGCTTCATCCCTTTCGAATACGCGGAGATGGCCGAGTGCCGCCATGCCTGCAGCGAGAGCAGCTCAAGCAGGCGATTGGCTTTCGCCGTCAAGAGCGTCTCGTCGAACCCGCGAAGGCGGCCGATGAGCTGAAGATACTCAAGACCGGAGAGATGCGTGTAGACGTGCGCCTCTTCCGGAACATAGCCGAACCGTCCCCGAAAGCGAGGCATATCGTTCCGAATGTCTACATCCTCAAAGAGGATGCGGCCATCACTCGGCTGCAATAACCCAGTAATCAACTTCACGGTGGTTGACTTGCCGGAGCCGTTCGGGCCGACATACCCGACAATCTCCCCGGGCTCCACGGTGAAGCTGACATCATCCACGGCGGGAATGCCGCGGTAGCGTTTGGAAAGGTGATCTATGACCAGCATGGCGGGATCTCCTGCATACCTATGTAGCACTCTATCTAGGCATGGTCAAGCAGAACACTACATAGGTACAATTCACGCCATGCCGGTTGAGATCAAGCTCTCCCATACCGCGGCCATGATCCTGCAGTCGCTCCATGCCGGTAGCATCTACGGCTTCAGCATCATGGAGCGCACGGGACTCCCGAGCGGCACGGTCTATCCGGCGCTTCGCCGCCTGGAGCGCGATGAACTCATCCGGTCCGAGTGGGAGAAAGAGAGTGTGGCCCTCAAGGAGCTGCGCCCGCCGCGCAAGTATTACAAGCTCACCGCCTCCGGCAAGGTGACGCTGGCGGCTTCAGCCAAGCGATATCCGCTGCTTGAAAAGCTCGCCGCTCTCGGCACGGAGAAGCCCGCATGAGTCGCCGGCCGGCATCTTCTTCTCCGCGGATGTATGTGGCGGCGCTCCAGCTTCTCTCGCGCGTGCTGCCGCAGCGCTCCCGTGCAGACTGGCTGGCCGAGTGGAGGGCTGAGCTCTGGCATGTGGCCAACTCCGACGGAGTCACGCACCGTGTTTTGGGATGCTTCTGCGCCGGGGCGATCAGCGATGTTCTGTGCCTCCGAAGCTTTGCGGATCGCGTGAGCCTGCGACGATTGCTCTCTCCGCTGGGTTCGCTCGTCGCCCTCGTAGCGGCAGCAGCCGTGGCGACTGGCCTCTCCATGGCTCTCCCAGGTGTTCGTCATGCGCTTGGAACGCCGCTGTATGCGGGTGCTACGCGCGTTGTGCTGATCTCTCCGCCCGGCCAATCAGAGAGTGCAAGCCCGCTCATCCACCGGCAGACGGTGACCGGCTGGGAGCAGCGGCGGCAGCATCTCTTTCAGGAGTTCGCCTTCTACCAGCCCGTCAGGAAGAGTGTTCATCTCGCTCCACATCATGCGCCTGAACTCACGATTGCACGCGCAAGTCCGAACCTGTTTGCGCTGCTCGGCTCTCCACGGAACGAGACACAACGACCGGCGGCAAACGACCCGCGACCGACCCTGCTGCTGACGGAATCGACGTGGCGATCGTATTTCAGGGCTCAGCCTGGTCTCCTCAATCAGACCCTCAGGGTGGGCCTCGAACAAGTTCGGTTTGGCGGAGTTGTTCCCGACGAGACCACGCCGGCTGGCGGCCACGTGGACGCGTGGTTGATCGAACATGACACCTCGACCCAGACCTTTCCGCCGCTCTCGCACATCTTTGTGGTCGCGCGACTCGAGCCCCACGCAGGGTCGGGCGATGATCGTTGGCGAATGTCCGTGCCGGATGAGCAAGGCGCCACGGACTACGAATGCGTTCTTCTCTCCGCCCGAGCTTCCAACATCCGCCGCACCTTTCTTTGGGCAGTGCTGATCGCCCTTTTGTCGCTGCCTGCCCTGTCGCCAGTCACCTCAAAGGAGTATGTGACCCCGCGAGTTACGTATGTTCTGAAGGATGCCATTCGACGATTCCTATTCCGCGGAGCCCGGGTAGCGTTCGTGCTCGTAATCGCCTATCAGGCAAGCCTCGCCGTTGCGTACGGTATCACCTGGCGCTATCCCGAAGCGTCGATCTATCTTCACCTGGGCACCTCGTTTCTCATTACGCTCGCGGGCGTGCAGTGGTGCCTTCGGGATCAATCGAGGCGATGCCCAGTTTGCCTGAATCCGTTGCGCCATCCTGCGAGGGTTGGAGAGCCCTCAAGGAACTTCCTCGGATGGAACGGGATTGAACTCGTATGCACCGACGGGCATGGGCTGCTCCACGTCCCCGAGATCGAGACCAGTTGGTTCGCCGAGCCCAGATGGCTTATGCTCGACCCTTCATGGAAGGCACTATTTCCCAGATCTGCCTGAGACTCAGGATCGTTCGATGTAGGTCCAACGTGGACGCGGAGCAATCTTACGCTGGGGTAGGAGTCGATCGCTTGGCCAAGCGCTTGATGGGTGGTCGGCCCTTCAATACCACGGAGGAGCCCACGCCCTGGCACTTCAATGCGCCTGCGACGGAAGATCGCGTCGCCGCGCCTTGATCTCGCGATAGAGACGAGCTTCCCGATCGGCATCCTCGGTCCGGCCGACCTTGCGATACGCCGCCTGCAACTGATAGTGAATGTAGTCGAGCGAGCCGTCCGCCTGCTCCGCCAGCTCCAGATGCGTGATGGCGCCTGGGACGTCACTCGATTCGAGCAGCAGCTTACCCAGCTGATATTGGGGTTGCGCCATCTCCGGGTGCGCCGCGGTGATCGTTGTCAGCAGCTGACGGGCTTCGTCCTTGCTCGAGGTCTGCAGCAGAGCGAAGGCGAGCGAATACTCAACGTTCGCGTCATCCGGGCTCATCGTAAGTTCCTGCCTAAGTTCGGGGATTGCCTCTGCCGGACGATCCATGCGAATGAGCGACTCTGCTACCTGATAGTGCGCGAGCCGAAAACCTGGATCTGCGGCGAGGATCTTGCGATAGCAGTCGATACTCTGCTGAAAGCTCTCCGTATCGACAAAAATGTGGCACACCAGCGAGAGCACATCGGACGGCAGCGGCCGCGCGGAGAGATCCGCCGCAATCGTGTTCGCCTGCTTCGGATCCCCCGAATGCGAGAGCGAAAACGCCCAGGAGTAGGCCGACCGAGCATCCTGCATCGCGTCCGGCCCTATGGGCGCGAAGGCGTGAGCAGCGGACGGAAAGTCGCCGACGGAGAAGAGAGCAAAGGCGTACATCAACCGCGACCGTGAATCGGCGATCTCAGCAGAGGAAGCAGGCGGCTTCAGGTACTCCCCTAAAGCGCGCACCGCCGTGGAGAAATCTCCCACGCGGAATGCAACCGTGCCGAGGTTCCGCAGCAGCGTAGGCGTTGGGGTGTCCCATCGAAGGCCTTGCTCGAAGTGAACCTTCGCGGACGCATAGTGTCCTTGTCGCGCCTCCGCTGTGCCGAGATCATTGTAGGTCTGTGCGAGCAGTTTCTTCAGTCTCTCTTCATTCGCACTCGCGGCGCGCTGCTGAGCTGCTGACTGAACGGGTTTGTGCTGAGACGTGGGGCTACGCGCACCGGACGGCGAGACGCCGGCCTCCTCCCCGAGAGACTTAGCCTGTTCGCTGAAGTCGGCAGCGGCCTTCGCGTCTCCCTTGCTGAACTCCACCTTCACCAGTCGCGCGAGAATCCCCTTCGCTAAAGCTTGCGAGGTGAACGCAATCTTTTCGCCGTCTCCTGATGTCAGGGCCTGCGCCTGTACCTGCTGAAGCCTGGCGAGCTCCTTCTCCCCGGCGTCTATGTTCTCTGCCGGGTTCTCTGCCGGAGAACGTGTGCCGCTGGGGGAAGTATGAAGCGAGCTCTGTGCGAGTCCCCATTCGGAAAGCAGGAGCAAACCTATAAGACAAAGTCGGTGAAGGGAGAACGATGAACTCACTGGACGATCGTCCCACGAATGAAAGCGGAGCGCTACTGCGGGTCCGGCTGGGCTGCGTCCCACGACCGTGCGGATCACACCATATAACTTCGCGGGCAAATAAAAGCGGCAGGAGGAGCTTTCGCTCCTCCTGCCGCTTTAAGAAGTACGGTTAGAAGTTGATGTGAAGGGTGTATTGGATCTGCCGTGAGGCGTTTCCAATGGTCTGGTTCGAAGCTCCGAAGCCGGACTGTACGGTCTGAGCGCTAATGGTGTTGTTGGTCTGGCTGCAGGGCTGGTAGAGACCATTCACGTTGGCCGCACCGCAGTTTACGTTTTGAAACGGTGTAAATTGGCCATCGCTGGCGTTGAAGTTAGCATGGTTGAGGAGGTCGAAGAAGTCGAGACGGAACTGGACTGTCGCCAACTCCCGAACCTTCCAGTTTTTATCAACGGAGAGGTCCGTATTGAAGAAGTTCGGACCACCGACATACCCTCGCGGTGCCATATTGCCGGGGATTGTGCCAATCTGATAGCCGACGAGGGTGAAGGCATTCGGGTTGACGATCTGCGATCCATGACGACCCGCGGTCGGGCTCTGTCCCGCAACCTTGAGAGGCCGCTGCGGACCAGTGAACCCCGTTTGAGCCAGCGCGTTCAACTTACCGGCAAGTGGGTTAGGAATCATCTGACCGAGAGTTGGGCTTCCCAGAGTTCTATCAAGTACAGGAGCGACGGCACTCGTGTTTTCAGAAGCACCCTGATAGATGGTGAAGTTATTACCGTTTGCTGCCGTTGTGATGCCGCTCAGTTCCCAACCACCCAGAGACTGCTGGACCAGCGAGCTGTGACCAGCGAGAGTGGGAAGGCTATAAATCGCGTTGGCGACAAAGTTGTTCGGACGATTCACATCTCCGGTACCACGGTCGAGACGTGGGTTGGGATAGTAGGTCCGAATCTGATTCCCCGTACCGCCGTTTGAGTCGTCCACGATGATGTCAGCGATCGAGTGCGACCAGGTGTAAGCGGCCAGGAACTGCAGATTGTGAACACGGGTTTTGAAGAGTGTCTCAAGACCGTTGAAGTTAGAGTTGCCGTCGTGGGTCCACCATAGCAACGTTCCGAAGTTCGAGTACGGACGGTAGGCATTGACCGCGTTGCCGTTCGCGAAGGAAGCCGGTCCCCAATTCTGGAGCGGAACCTGGTTGATGTCATAGCTGGAGGTGAGGTGAGTGCCTTTATTTCCCACGTAGCTGATGGAGAAGAGCGAGTTCGCCGCAACCGACTGCTGAACGGTGAGATTCCACTGCCAGGAGTTCGGCATCAGGGAGCTTGGATCATAACCACCCTGCGGAGAAGCCTGGCCTCCCGAGAGGGATGGGGGCGTTGCACCACCGAGGGACCGGGCGAAGTTGTTCGTCTGGATCGCGAAGGGAGCGTTCGACACGAGCGTGTACCGTGAGACGCGTTCACGCTGGAAGAATTGGCCGCCGCCGGCACTCACAATGGTCTTGCCGGTTCCAGATGCATCCCAGTTCACGCCAACGCGCGGAGCGAAGAGATGGTAGTTCACGTTCTGGAGATACTTGTTCGAACCCGGAGTTCCGGACGAGTAAGTCGTTCCGAACTGCTTGTTCGCATCGCCGCAAGGATCCTTGCCGGGAATGGTAAGCAGGCCATTGCAGGCGTCCGACGATGGCAGAGCAGAGTTGTAAAGCCGAGGTTGGAAGTTTGTCTCCAAGCCGTTCGGTTGATACGTCGGCGGCATGATGGAGTACCGAAGACCGGCATCGATCGTGAGCCGAGGCGTCAGCTTGAAGTTATCGGTCGCGTAAAACTCGTAGTTGCGCCACCGGAGCTGTGCCCGAACGTTGGTTGAGGTCTCGCTGATATTGAAGACGTTCCCAGGAATGAGGAAGTTGGCAAGATTGTTGCCGGTGGTGACGCCACCCGAGCCCGCAACAGCAACGTTCGTGTCGCCAGTACTGACGGACGGACGTTCAGAGCTGGCCGGACCCGTATCCTCGTCCTTGCCGTCCCAATCAACGTTCAGACCGAACTTCAGCACATTACGGCCGAAGATCTTCGAGGCGTTGTCCTGGAAGCTGTAGAGATCAAGCTGATTTTGCCAGGGAGCGATATTCGAAAGGGTGTTCCCACTTCCGTAAGACCCCAGATTGACTTGGGGAACTCCGATCGGCGACTGCTTGATCGAGTTAGCGTAAAGCGTCGGGATGGCAGCGCTGACCTGAGGCAACAAACCGGGGTTCGTGCCGCCGGGCGTGATGATGATGCGATTGTTGGAGTACTGGAAGGCCGCATCATTGACAAGGGTGTCGCTGATGGTTGCGGTCCAGCGTCCCATCATCGATTTGGATGGCTGTGCCCAGCTGCTGTTGAGCGCAGGAAACGGATCGTCGCCCCAGTAGCCCGCGTTGTATGCCGGGTTGCTCCAGGTGTCCTGCGTGTACCGGCCGACAATCAGGTTCTTCGGGGTAATCCGGTAGTCGCCACGAACGTTTTCTTCACGCCAGTAGAGCGCCGTTGGGAGTGAGGCGGACCAGTTGTTCCCCTGACCATCGAGCGTAGCGCGCGTGGGGGCCGGGAAGAGCTGATCGATAGTGGCAGCCGATGGGTCGATAGCGGCGAGCTTCTTGGGATTGCCAGCGGCCTGGAACTGTGCCGGAATTACGGGTGCTGTGGAGCTGCAGGTTACACCGGGAGCGTCTGCCGAAAAATCGCCGCCAAGTTCCGCGGCGGTCGGTACGCAGGCGCTGACCGTACGTCCGCGAATCTCGCGGTTCCACTCTTCACTGAAGAAGAAAAACAGCTTATCCCGCTTGATCGGACCGCCAATTGAGTAGCCGAAGTCGTTCCGTCGCAGCTTGTCCTTGCCGCCTCGCGGGAGCGCCGGGTTGGCATTCTGCTTCGCGAAGTACGTGAAGGTGTCCAGAACGTCATTTCTTCCGTCATAAAAGGCGCTGCCGTGAAACCTGTTGGTTCCGCTTCGAGTGACGATGCTGATGATGGCGCCGGAGGCCTGGCCATACTCCGCCCCGTAGCTGTTGGTCAGCATCTTGAACTCAGCGATCGCCTCGTTCGAGGGGTAGATCAGGATGGTGCGGTTCGAGCCGGTGTCGTTGTTGTTTACACCGTCGATCAGGAAGAGGTTGTTGGTTGTCGGATTGCCGTTGACCGACATATCCACGCCGCCTTGCAGGCCCTTATTCTTCGTGTCGAAGCTATTCGCGGCGGAGACGCCCGGCTGTAGCTGGGTCAATTCGACGAAGCTGCGGCCGTTCAGTGGCAGTTCCTTTACCTGGTTGCCGTCGATCACCTGACCGAGAGCGGCACTATCCGTCTGCACCGTCACGTTCGTATCTTCGACCGTCACGGTCTCAGACGTACCGCCGATCTGCATCTGGGCGTTGACCGTGTTCGATGTGGCGACGTTCACCTGAACATTGTTCGCGACGTATACCTTGAAGTTCGGGGCAGTGATCGTAACCTTGTAGGTACCCGGCTCCACATCAGTGATGGTGTATTCGCCGTTTCCATTCGAGGTGACGGTTCGATTGAACCCGGTCGCCGTGCTGGACAGCGTTACCGATACGTTAGGAACAGAGGCACCAGAGGAGTCCGTGACTGTTCCGACTACGCCGCCGGTGGTCTGTTGCGCATACATCACGCTGCAGAACGCCATCGCGGCAGGCGCGCTTATACCTAAAAACTTCTTGTACGTCATTCGCTCTCCAGAAGTCCTGCAATTTGAATCAGATCGTCCCCTCGGTTGATCGAGGAGCGTCTACGTCATTTCTTATCGCCTGGGCCGCCGGTGATCCTTTGATGGACGTCGTTCCCGTCATTTGGGAGGACGTTCAGGAGACCTGCTTCAGGCGACACCCATTAGGCAATCTGGCTTGGGGGATTGTCAACACAAATTCTTCTAACCTAAACCCGCTGGAATGAAATCGTTACCACAATACCCGCCTGTAAAAGCCGCCGGCGCTGGTACGGGAGAACCTACGCGGAAGTCGACACAGACAGGTAAATAGCTTGCTTCAGAGACACCCGTCGGTCTGCTAGTGAGCTGCGGGGCGTACCGCCCCGGCGGGAACCACGCCCGACCCTTCCAGCACCTCATAGATGTGATCCGCCGCAACATGCCCGAGGGCCTCGACACGGCCAGAGGGCCAGCGCACCTCGACCGAATCAATCCCTGTTGCGCCGCCCAGCCCGAAGTGTACCCGCAGATCGCTTTGCGACAGATAGCTGCCGCCGCTCCGGACCTCATCGGTCTGGGTCATGCCGCCGGCCCGCACCGTCACCCTCGCCCCCAGCGCCAGCCGGTTGCTCTTGGTGCCGGTCAGCTCGAACGTGATCCAGTGCGCCCCCGCCTGCCCGTTGTTGTGCAGAATGATCGGCGCGCCGACCAGGTTCTCCACCACCAAGTCGACGTTGCCGTCGTTATCCAGATCCACCGCCGCCAGGCCCCGGCTCACATGGGGCGCCAGCATCGCCGCTCCTGCCTGCGCCCCCGCCTCGCAGAACGTGCCGTCGCGCTCGTTCATAAACAGGTTTGCCGGCTCCTGGTAGCGCGCGCCGGACGGCAGCGAGTCCACCTGCGGGTACACATGCCCGTTCACCGAGAACAGATCCGCCCAGCCATCGTTATCCAGATCGGCAAACGCGACGCCCCATTTCACATACGGCAACGAGGCCAGCGCCACCCCAGAGTCGTACGACACATCGCTGAAATTACCCTTGCCATCGTTCCGATAGAGCGTATTAAACTCATCGGCGAAGTTCGTGACGTAGATCGAGAAGCGGCCGGTGTGGTTGTAGTCCGCGATCGCCACACCCATCGATCCCTGCTCGGAGCCGTCCCCACTCACCGCCGTGCCAGACTCCAGCCCCGTCTCCGTGAACTTGCCGCCGCCGTCGTTCCGATACAGGTAGTTCGGCGTGGAGTCGTCCGCGACATAAAGACTCGGTCGCCCACTGTTGTCGAAGTCCGACCAGATCACACCCAGACCGTAGTACCCCGGATCGTCGCCCGTACCGGTTGACTTGGACACGTTCGTAAACGTGCCGTTGCCATTGTTATGGAAGAGCGAGTCGCCGGCGCCCTTCAGCCCTCGCGGGCCGCACTGCACGTCAATCCCGTGAAACTTGCAGGTGGGGCTATTACCAAATCCAGGCAGATCGTTCAGCTTGAAGTCGACATAGTTCGTCACCATCAGATCCACAAGCCCGTCGCCGTCATAGTCGGCAAACGCCGCGCCCGTCGACCAGCGGCCATCCGCAACACCAGCCGCGGCCGTGACATCGGTAAACGTGCCGTCGCCGTTGTTGCGATAGAGCACGTTTCCGCCCAGACAGGTGACGTACATGTCCGGCCAGCCATCGTTGTTGTAGTCGCCCACAGCGCCGCCCATGGCGAAGCATGGATGCCCCACGCCCGCCTTCGCCGTGACGTCGGTAAATGTGCCGTCGTGATTGTTGTGGAACAGCGCACTCGGCGCACTCTCGCCCTTCAGCGCCATTGCCACGGTCGGAGAGTTCGTAAAGTAAAGATCCGGCCAGCCATCGCGGTCGTAGTCGATCGCCAGCACACCGCCACCCATCGACTCCACGATGTACTTCTGCTCCGGCGCCGCGATGTGACTGAACTTAATTCCGCTCTTCGCGGTGACGTCCACCAGTTGCGGAATGGTTCGCTTGTGACAGACTGTCGACCGTGCCCCGACAGGCGGCAGTGTTGGAGCCGAGTGCGCCTGTCCGAAGAGATCGCTGACGAGCACGCACTGCAGCGTAACAAAGAGCGGCAATCGTCGGAGAGCCGGGCGGGATCGATGGGGCGAGCGCATGGGGAGGCACGAACGGCGTCGCACGGGGCGACCGCCGCCTCCCATCATAAAGCCCCCGCTCGGTGTCCGCGGGCTAGCATCGTCCGCGCCGCTCCGCTGCCGTCGATCTTTTCGGCGTCACTCCGAAGCCGCGGCCATCCTCCGGATCAGCAACGGGAGCGTGAGCCCCTGCACCACAATCGAAAACACCACCACCACAAACGTCGAGATCAGCAGCAGGTCTCGCTCATAGCCGCCGTGGCGCGGCAGCGAGAGCGCCAGCGCGACCGCCAGGCCGCCGCGCAGCCCACCCCACGTGAGCACAGGAATGGAGCTCCGCAGCGGTGTCCGAAACAGACCCAGCAGGCGAACACACACACCTACGCTGGCAAAGCGTGCCGCAATCACGATCGGAATCGCAATCAATCCCGCCAGGAAGTACACCTTCGTAAACGGCAGAACCAGGATCTGCAGACCGAGCAGCAGAAACAGCACGACGTTCAGGAAGTCATCGATCAGCTCCCAGAAGCTCTCCAGGTACTGCCTTGTCTCAAGCGACATCACCCGCATCTTTGCTCGCCCGCTGACCAGCAGCCCCGCGGCCACCACCTCGAGCGGCGCCGAGACCTGCAGCGCGTCCGCCAGCGCATAACCGCCCATTGCGAGCGCCAGCGTCAGCATCACCTCCACCCCATAGCTGTCGACGAGATCGAGCAGCCGGTAGGTCATATACCCGAGCCCCACACCCAGAGCGACGCCTCCGCCAGCCTTCAGCAACAGCAGCACGCCAAAGGTTCCAGCCGTGGGCAGACTTCCGCTGGCCGAGGCGCCCAGCAGCGCCAGAAAGATCACAGCGCCCACCCCATCGTTGAAGAGCGACTCGCCCGCAAGCTGGATCTCCAGCCGCCGCGGAGCACCCGCGCGCCGCAGCATGTCCAGCACCGCGATCGGATCGGTCGGCGAGATCAGCGCACCAAACAGCAGCGCGGCAGATACGCTGATGGCCACATGCACCAGGCCGAGCGCCGCGTGAAACATCCACGCCACCCCGATCGTCGAAAGCGCCGTCGCCACACCGGACAGCACCAGCACCGGCACCCGCTCCGTCGCCAGATCACGCAGATTCAGTTGCAGCGCACCCGAGAAGAGCAGAAAGGCGAGCATGCCGTGCAGCACGACCTTGTTGAAGTCGATCTCGGCGACCAGCCGTTCCGCCATCAGGTGCACCGCGGGCGCCCACTGCTCCACCGCGATCAATACCGCGGCTGTCCCGAGCGACAGAATCATCGTCCCGGTCGTCTTCGGCAGCCGCAGCACACGCACGCTCAGCAGGCTGAAGACCGCACCGATCGTGACCAGCATGCTAAGAAGCGCAAACAAAGAGACCATGCACCCTTCGATGTCGGCGTGGCCGCTTCTACAGTAATCCGGAGTGCATTTCCCCAAACTTTGAGAGCAGCTAAGCCTTTCGGATCCGAGAGGCGGTCAATCCGTGAGTGGACCCGGCGCAACTATGATGTCGCGTTTGTCTCGCTCGCGCGGCTCACCGCGGTCTCCGCTCCGGAACTACCCTGCTTCGCTGGCGTCTTCTTCGCGGATATCTTCTTCGCCGGCTTCACAGCCTTGCTCGCAACCGGCCGCTTCGCCGCCGTGCCTACCTTCTTCGCAGCCACTGTTGTCGCGGGCGCGGTTGTTACCGTCTTCTTCGGCCGGCCAACCTTCCGGCGAACCGGTGGCGCTGCTGCTTTCTTCGCGGAAGTTGTCTTCCCTTCCGACTTGCTCGCCGCTGACTTACCCGCGGCCGGCTTCGCTGCCGACGTTCCGTTCCGCTTCGCCCATCGTGCCCGCTGGGCCGCGGCGATCCGCTCCCGTCCCGCGGCACTCATGCCGCGCCGCTTCGAGGAGCCCTCGGCCGGCGCGACACCGGTCGACTTATTCGTAGACCCCTTCGGCCGGCCACGTCCGCGCTTCGGCGCAACCTCCGCCTCGGCAGAAGCCACCTGCCGCTCGAGCGATGGCGGCAGCTTCCCGCGGCTCTGCGATGAACCTCCAATGCTGCTCAGCAGGTCGCGAACTTTTGTTAGGTGAGAGATCTCAGAATCAAGGGCGGAGAGAATTTCTGTCGTATTCATTGTCTACAGCAGAATACTGTAGGGACGCGCTAAGTGAAGCTCAAAATCAAAAGAAGTCAAGAAGAGTTACAGCCACCAACAAGAATTAAGCCCCGATCTCCGTTCACTTTCTTTCGAAAAGATGGCCCACGTAACAGAAAACCCGCGCCAATTTCCTTGAATAATCTAAGTTAGACGACCTGCCGACCGCGTCCCATCTAACTTCCCGCCATCGCTTCGACCGGTCTGTAACAATAAGCCCTCCGCTACCCGATTGCATCTTCAGGAGCCCCGTGCCTCGCTTTCCCTCTCGCCTTCTCGCCCTTCTTCTCGCGTCGATCGCTCTCGGCCCTCTCGCCTGCGCCGCAACCCTCAGCTATGTCAAAGTCGGCAATCTCTTTGAGAGCCGCACCGGCCGCTATCGGCCGCACGTCGTTCTTGTCCTCGACGGCGACCGCATCCACTCGGTGGAGGACGCCGCATTCCCCATTCCCGCGGGCTCCACGGTCGTCGATCTCTCGAACGACTTCGTCTTTCCCGGCCTCATCGACTGCCACACCCATCTCACCGGCCGCGCCGATCGCTACGATCCCATCCACGACTTCGACGACTCCTATGGCGACCACGCCATCTTTGGTGTCCGCAACGCCCGCGTCACGCTCGAGGCCGGCTTCACCACCGTGCGCGATGTCGGCTCCGCGCCCTTTCTCGCCGTCGACCTCCGCAAAAATATCGACGCCGGCTTCATCCCCGGTCCCCGCATCGTCGCCTCAGGACCGCCGCTCTCCATCACCGGCGGTCACGGCGACCTGAACAACTACGCCCCGGAGACCTCGGTCACGATCTTTCCCGGCAAACGCGACTTCGCCATCGCTGACGGCGAGCAGCAGGTGCAGCAGACCGTCCGCGAGCAGGTGAAGTACGGTGTCGACGTCATCAAGATCCTCGCCTCCGGCGGCGTGCTCTCGAAAGGCGATCAGCCCGGCGCACCGCAGTACACTCTCGCCGAACTCAAGGTAGCCGCCGACACCGCACACCAGGCCGGCCGCAAGATCGCCGCCCACGCCCACGGCGCGCAGAGCATCAAGTGGTCGATTGAAGCCGGTATCGACTCCATCGAACACGCCTCGCTCGTCGATGAGGAAGGCATCCGCCTCGCCAAACTGCACGGCACCTACTTCGTCATGGACATCTACAACGACACCTACATTCTCGGCGAAGCCAAGAAGTTCGGCATCCCCGAAGAGCTCACCACCAAGGAGCGCGCGCTCGGCCAGATCCAGCGCGACAACTTTCGCAAAGCCTTCCAGGCCGGCGTCAAGATGGCCTTCGGCACCGACGCCGGCGTTTACCCGCACGGCGACAATGCCAAGCAGTTCCACTACATGGTGCAGTACGGCATGAGCCCCGCGCAGGCCATCCAGGCCGCCACCTTCTCTGCTGCTGATCTCATCGGCCGCTCGCAGGACGTCGGTGAACTCGCCCCCAACCACTTCGCCGATCTCATCGCTCTCCACGAAGATCCACTGCAACACGTCGAAGCTCTCGAGCACATTCCCTTCGTCATGAAAGGCGGCGCCATCATCAAGAACGACCTCACCGCAACACCGCAGGCACCCCGATGATCTTTCGCATACCGATTCGCACCCTCGCCCTCGCTCTGCTCTGCACCGGCCTCGTCCGCGCGCAAGCCCCTGCGCCGAACGAACCGCAACCCACCTCGCACGAGTTCGTCCTGCACAACTTTCACACCGAGAGCGGCACCGTGTTGCCCGAGGCCCACATCCTCTACGGCACCTACGGCCACCTCAACGCCGCCGGCGATAACGCCGTCCTTCTGCCCTCGCACTACATGGCCGAGCAGCACGGCTACGGCTTTCTCATCGGCCCCGGCAAAGCCCTCGATCCGGACAAGCTCTTCCTCATCACCACCGAGCTATTCGGCAACGGCCGCTCGTCCTCGCCCAGCAACACCCCGAAGCCCTTCGATGGCCCGCGCTTTCCCGTCATGACGATTCGCGACAACGTCACCGCCGTCCATCAGCTGCTCATCGACGACCTCCGCGTCAAGCATCTCCAGGCCGTCATCGGCTTTTCCATGGGCGCGCAGCAGGCCTTCCAGTGGGCCGTTAGCTATCCCACCTTCATGGACCGCATCGTCGCCACCTCCGGCACCGCGAAGACCTACGGCCACGGCATCGTGCGGCTCGAAAGCGAGATCGCCGCCATTTCCGCGGACCAGACCTTCAACGGTGGCGACTACACCGCCGAGCCGAAGAAAGGTATCGAGGCCTTCTCCCTCGTCTGGACTGCATGGCTCTTCTCGCAGGAGTGGTGGCGCCGCGAGCTCTGGCGCGAGGACGATCCCAAGCTCACCACGCTCGCGCAGGTCATCGCCTCCTATCGCGATAACTTCATCCCCAACCCCGACGCTAACAACCTCATCCTGCAGATGCGCACCTGGGAGTCCAACGACGTCGGCCACACTCCCGGCCAGCACGATAACGTCGAAGCCGCCCTGCGCTCCATCCGCGTCCCCGTCCTCTACATGCCCTCCGCCACCGACCTCTACTTTCCTGTCGAAGACGCCCGCTATGAGGCCAGCTTCATTCCCCGCTGCACCCTGCTTCCCATCCCGTCGCTCTGGGGCCATCCTGCCGGCGCCGGAGCCTCGCCCGCCGACGGCATCTTTCTTAATCAGCACATCGCCGCCTTTATGAAGCAGTAGACGCGGGGAACCTAAGTCGCCCCGCCCAACGTATTCTGCTTCTAAGGATCCCGGCCCAACCCTGAGCACCTTGCCCAACACGTCTGCTCCACCTCCTCACGCCCGCCGCTGGCGCATCGCCTGGCTGCTCAGCGTCGGCGTCCTCGTCAACTATTTCGATCGCGTCAACCTCTCGGTCTCGCACGCCGCGCTTATCACCTCCTTCGGCATCTCCAACATCGCCTTCGGCTATCTCTCGGGCGCCTACAACTGGACCTACGCTCTCTGCCAACTGCCCGTCGGCGTCCTGCTCGATCGCTTCGGGGTCCGCCGTGTCGGCCGTATCAGCACCTTTCTCTGGGCGATCGCCTCTTTCTGCGCCGCGCTCACCCCCAACCTCGGCGGCTTCTTCGCCGCCCGTCTGCTGCTTGGCGTCGGCGAGGCGCCCACCTTCCCCGGCAGCGCCAAGGCCGTCGGCCAATGGTTTCCCGCCCGCGAACGCGGCTTTCCCACCGCGCTCTTTGACGCCTCCGCCAAGTTCGCCTCCGCCATCGGCGTCCCCATCCTCGGTGTCCTTCTACTCAAGGTCGGCTGGCGCTGGAGCTTCGCCGCCACCGGCCTCGTCAGCCTCCTCTACTTCGCCCTCTTCTCGCGCGTCTATCGCGATCCTGCCGAGGACCCGCTCGTCTCCGCCGCGGAACGCCGCGAGATCAACGACGAAGCCTCTGCCTCGGAACAACTCGACCCCGAGCCGCCGCCCGCCCGTCTCGGCTATCTGCTCTGCCAGCGCAAGGTCCTCGGCCTCGCTCTCGGCTTCGGCTCGTATAACTACGTCTTCTATCTGCTGCTCACCTGGCTGCCGAGTTATCTCTCCTCCGCGCTCGGCGTCGATCTGCTCCACTCCTTCCTCTACACCAGCGTCCCCTGGCTCTTCGCGACGTTTACCGGCCTCACCGCCGGCTGGGCCTCGGATCGCCTCATCCAGCGCGGCTGGGATCAAAGCCGTGTCCGCAAGACCGTCCTCGTCACCGGCACCGCCTTCGGCCTCGGCATCCTTGGCGCCGCGCACGCTCACACCGCGCCGCGCGCCCTGCTCTGGATCAGCATGTCCATCGGTGGTCTCGCGTTGGCTGCGCCCATCGGCTGGTCCATTCCGTCCATCATTGCGCCGCGCGGCTCGGTCGGCAGCGTCGGCGGCATCGTTAATCTCTCCAATCAGATCTCCGGCATCGCCGCGCCCATCATCACCGGCTATCTCGTCTCCGCCACCCACGCCTACGCCTGGGCCTTCGGCGTCTCCGCGGTCTATCTCCTGATCGGCATCGCCGCCTACATCATCTTGCTCGGCAAGATCGAACAGGTCCCAGCCGAGGCCGCGACGTAACGCCGGAGAACCTTACCGACTCACCGGATACGCCACCGTCTCACCCGTGCGCTCGTTCCGCACCGCAAAGCTCCCATCCTTCGCGCCCCTCAGCTCGAGCGAGTGCCCCGCGTCCGTCCCCAGCGGGTTGGCGATGAAGCGCTCCGGAGCATTCTTCGGCCCCGCCTCCGCCGACGCGTGCAGCTGCCACAGCGCCTCCAGCCCCGGCGACTTCGCCAGCGTGTCAAAGGTCGGCGTTGAGCCGCCCTTCGTCTCGCCGTTATCCATGATCGCCACGCGCGCGCCAATCGCATGCACCAGCGCCGGGCTCGAGCTCTGGTTCCACCCGTGGTGCGACACGATGTACACATCCACCTTGCCCAGCTTGTTCACCGGGCACATCAGCTCGGTCTCCTTGTCCCACGTCAGATCGCCCAGATCCAGCAGCTTGAGCTTGCCGAACGCAAGCTCCACCCCTAGCGATCGCGAGTTCTCCGTCTGATCCGCCGGCCGTTTTTCCGAAGCCGCACAGAACGTATTCGCCTGCCCCGCACCCGGCAGCGGCTTCTCGAGCAGCTTGCCATCCGCGCTGATCACCGTCGCCGTCATCCCGCCGACCCGCACCTCTTCGCCCGGATGCATCACTCGCCGCTTCGCCCCGCTTGCCGAGATCGCCTTCAGATACTCCGCATAGCCCTTCTCCGTAATCCCGTGGTCCAGCTCCCGGTTCTCGCCGTGGTCGAGAAACGTCCCCACCTTCACCCGCGCCAGCAGCTGCGGCACACCCCCCACATGGTCTTCGTGAAAATGTGTAATCAAAACAGTATCAATTTGTTTCAAGCCGGCAGACTTCACCGCCGCCGCAATCCGGTCGGCATCCCGGCCCCCGTTGTTCTGCCATCCCGTGTCCACCAGCAGCGACTCGCCCGTCGGCGTCACAAACAGCGTCGCCTGCCCACCCTCCACATCCACAAAGAAGACGCGCAGCTTATCGCTGACACTCGTCTGCGACGAAGCCGGCACACTCGCCAGAGCCGAGACCATCATCCCACCCGCCATCACCCGTACCGCGTTATGCCAGAGTTTCCGCATGCTGCCCATCTCCTTATCCACTCACAAACTGCAACTCATTCGAACCATCATCGACCGCGACAGCCCTGAACTCTACGCTAGCGCCTGCCGCATCGTCGCTTCCACACCGTCACTCGCCAGCCGCTCCATCCCCGCCTGCACCGCCTGCACAAAGTCCGCATTCGCCGGCAGCCGCGCGCCAAAGATCGAGCGCACCGCCATCACCGGTCGCGGATCTCCGCCCGCCGCCGACGCGATTCCACGCAGCTCCGCCGCCCGCGCATCCACAATCTCGAGCGGCCGCCCACGCTCGTCCACGCCACGTGCCAGATAGAAGATCCAGCTCGCCACCACCAGGCTCAGCAGCTTGGTCGGCAGAGCCTTCTCACTCAGCTCCGCAATCGACGGCAGCAGCCACTTCGGCAGCTTGGCCGATCCCTCCGAGCAGATCCGCGTCACCTGATCGTTGATCGTCGGATTCCGAAACCGCTCCATCAGCGTCGCCTTGTACTCCCGCACCGACGTGCCCGGAATCACCGGCACCACCGGCGTCACCTCCTCCATAAACGCCCGTATGAACTCCGCGAACAGCTCATCGGCCATCACCTCGTGCACGTACGCGTAGCCCTTCAGCGCGCCCAGGTACGCCATCGCCAGATGGCTCCCGTTCAGCAGCCGCATCTTCATCAGCTCGTACGGCGCCACGTCCCGCACCATCTCGCCGCCCACCCGCTCCCATTGCGGCCGCCCGTTACAAAACGTGTCTTCGATGACCCACTGCCGGAACGGCTCCGTCACCACCGGCCATGCATCCTCCACGCCAAACCGCTCGCGAACGAACACGACATCGGCCGGCGTCGTCTGCGGCGTAATCCGGTCCACCATGCTGTTCGGAAACGCCACGTTCGCCGCGATCCAGTCGCGCAGCTCCGGCTTCCGCATCCCCGCATACCCCAGCAGCACCTTCTCCACCACGTGGCCGTTGCCCTGCAGGTTGTCGCACGACATCACCGTAAACGCAGGGACCCCACGCTCGCGCCGTCGATCGAGCGCCTCCGCAATCAGCCCGAACGAGCTCTTCGCCGCCTCCGGATGCCGCACGTCATGCTGGATCTCCGGATGATCCGCCATAAATTCACCCGTCCCCTCATCCAGGAAGTACCCGCCTTCTGTAATCGTCAGCGATACAATTCGCGTCGTCGCCGCGGCCATCACCTCAATCGCTCGCTCTCGCTCCGCCGGCGCATACACATAGCCGGTCATTGACCCGATCACCCGCGCCGCCGGCTCGCCCGCGCTCCGCTCGACCACCGTGTAGAGATGGTCCTGGCCGGCCAGCGCATCCCGCATCCGGTCATCGCTCGGGAGCACGCCAATCCCGCACTCGCCCCATCGCGGCGTCCCGTCCATCGCCAGCAGATCATCCAGATACACCGCCTGGTGCGCCCGATGAAACCCTCCAACTCCGAGGTGCACCGTTCCCTGCTCCAACGCGTCGCGGTCGTACCGCGGTACCCGCACCTCCGGCCGCAGCCGCGTCAACGTCCCCTGCCCCAGCCGCACACTGCCCTCCGCCACACTCATCAACGCCCCTTCCGGAAACATCCGCATCGCTCGCATCCCACACGCACGCGAAACAATGCAAGCAGTCTGGCAGCAGCAAGCAACCTTAGGCAAACCGCAACAGCGAACCGCCGCACGGAAAGCAGCACAAGGGTGCGCCGCGTTACCAAGGTTTGCTGGACATTCCCGTCAGTCCCGGTGATACGATCGTCCAAAATTTCAGGCCATCGTCACACGGCCGCAAGCGCTTTCCGCCAGCGCGTGAGACAACCACCCTGTCGCTGTCAGGCCAGACACATCGACATTCCTGAGAGAAACCCTCGCTTCCGGAGTCGTCATGACGATCCATCGCAGCACCGGCACCCTCCTTCTGTTCTTTGTCGTCGCCTCTCTGACCATCGCCACGGGATGCAACGCACAGCGAGCCTCCCGCCCCGGCACGGTCACCGCTTCGGTCTCCGGCCAGACCACCTCCGCCGCAGGCCAGCACACCTGGCACATGAAGCTCGTCGAGTCCAAGGGCGCCATCGGCCTCGACGCCATGCCCGAGTGGGGCCTCGCCGCAACCCCACACAAGACCGTCACCATCGTCAGCATGCTCATCCCGTCTGACTGGACCTTCCAGTCCAGCAATGGCGCTCCCCGTCAGGCAGACTGCAACTTCGACAGCGGCCGCCTCACCCTCGTCGCCCTCAGCCCCGACAAGAAGAGCGTCTTCCTCGCCCGCCCCGCCTACGACTCCATCTGGTCGAACGATCGCGGCCTGCTGCAATCCATCGCCGCTGATAACCGTCAGTTTGCGCAGAACCAGAACTGCGTGATCGAGCAGCCACAACCGCTCTCCGCCCGCATCTCCGGCATGCTGAAAGTCATCGTGCCCACAGCCAGCGTCACCGGCGACATCGAGCCCATACCCGGGCTCAGCCAACAGCTCGGCCCCATGCTCGAGAGAGCCAACCAGGGTCTAGCGCAACAGGCCGCCAGCACCGGCCGACCCGCGCCGCGCGTGACCGCGGAGGCCGGCCGCCTCCACTTCACCAATACCGACGCTGGTGGCACCGCGGAGGGCTACCTCTACGTCCTGCAGACGCAGCGCGCCGATCCACTCCCGAGCGGCGGCACGCTCATCACCACGGACTTTCCCATGCAGTTCCTCACCGGCGCGCCGCAGGGCCAGCTCGCCGGGCTTGAGTCCATGTTCCAGGCCATGGCCGGCTCCATCCACATCGATCCCGAGTACCTCACCGAGTCCGCGCAAGTCGCCGCCAATCGCCTGCAGATTCGCGAGATCACCAAGCGCAAGCTGCAGCAGATCGCCAACAACATCGCCGCCGACAACGCCCACGCCGCCGCCCAGCAATCCGCCATCCTCAGCGGTCTCAGCTCCTATCGCAGCCAGGTCATGAGCAACGTCGCCGCAAATCGCTCCGCCGCGCTCGAACACAGCTCGCAGCAGTTCTCGCTCTACATGGGCGATCAGGCCATCTACAAAGACTCCTCGGGCCAGCGCGTTCAGTTGCCTTCGAGCTCCGACCGCGTCTGGGCCTCCACCACGGGCAACACCAGCGACTACATCCTCACCAACTCGCCCTCCTACGATCCCAACGGACACGCCGGCAGCGCCGGCTGGACACAGATGCAGATGGAGCGCTAGCTCCGCCACATGCACTTCTAGAGTGTGAGGTTGTGAGTGAGTGGTCGGGGCGGAGGGATTCGAACCCCCGACCCTCTGGTCCCAAACCAGATGCGCTACCAGACTGCGCTACGCCCCGACTCCTGACGATTCTATCGCAGTCAGCTGCGCTTGCCCTCAGAAGCCGCGATGCAGATCCGCGCCAAACATCCCGTGCAGAAAGTGCGCCGTCAGCCAGCTGAAGACCACCAGCGGCAACACGATCAACACCAGCAGCACCGCACAGAGCCCCGCAAAGAAGATCCAGCTCCGCCGCTCCGCCTTCGCCGGCTCGTCCACACTCCCCGTCAGCAGCGCGTAGTTGCGCCGGTTCGCGCGCCAGGCAATGTCAAACAGATCGCCTGCCACCGGCACCATTCCGATCACCACCTCGATTCCCACATTCGCCACCATCCGCAGCAGCGTCACCTTCGGCACGCCGCGCGCCCACGCCGCCAGAATCAGCACCGTCGACGCCACACCGCCAATCAGATCGCCCACCCCCGGAATCAGCCCTACGATTCCATCCAGACCGAATCGCAGGGATGTCCCCGGCACCCGGATAAAGTCATCCAGCAGATGGCTGAGCATGTCCAGGTTCTCGTCGCGCAGCACGCCACCCTCCGCCCGCGTTCCGTGCTTCCATCGCGGCGAAAGGATCTCCGGCTCCTTCATCGTCGCCATCGCACTCTCCTCGCCAGCCAGCCGGCAGATTTCTGCATCTCACCGATCAGATGCTAGAATCATCAGCAATGTGGCGGCTATAGTTCAGTGGCAGAACGCCGCTCTGTGGCAGCGGATGTCGTGGGTTCGAAACCCACTAGCCGCCCCAATCCTCCTCCCCTCGCTTCCGAGCCTCTAGCGAATCCCGCATTCTCCTGGAGAACACCGATTGCAACGGGCAGCGTCCTGGCAGACCCATTCTGACTCCCCGCGTCTCGACTCGCCAGCCGGCGGGGCCGCGCCCACTCCCAACCTCTTCGTCGGCACCTCCGGCTGGGCCTATCCCACCTGGAAGCCTGGCTTCTATCCCGCCGGGCTCGCCCAGAAGAACTTTCTCGCCTTCTACAGCTCCCGCCTGACCACGGTGGAGGTCAACTACACCTTCCGCGCGCTGCCTACGCCCAAAATGCTCGAGGGCTGGCTCGCCGCCACCCCCGCGCACTTTCGCTTCGCCTTCAAAGCCCCACAGCGCATCACGCACTTCTCCCGCCTGCGCGACGCTGCGGCCCACATCGATCAGTTCCTCGCTGCGCTCGCGCCCGTAGCCGCCGCCAACCGCCTCGGCCCGCTTCTGTTCCAGCTTCCGCCCAACTTCAAGGCCGACGCCAGCCTTCTCACCGACTTCCTCAGCCTCCCCGCGCTTGAGGGCCCCACCGCGCCGCGCATCGCCTTTGAGTTCCGCCACGCCTCCTGGCTCGAGCAGCCCATCTTCGATCGTCTCAGCGATCACAACGCCGCTCTCTGCATCGCGCACGCCGGGGATGAGCCCGGCGACCTCGCCACACCCGAGGTCCATACCGCCGCCACTCACACCTGCTTCCGTCTTCGCCGCTCCGGCGGCTACACCCCCGCCGAGCTCTCCGCCTTCGCCACCCACTATCGCGAGCTCGCCCGCACCCGCGAGGTCTTCGTCGCCCTGCGACACGAAGACGAACCCACCGGCGCCCTCAACGCAGTCACCCTGCTCGCGCAGGCCGGAGCTCCTCACGCATGAGCGCCATCTCCCTCGCAGAAAAGCAGACGTTCGATGTCACTGCCGCGAGCTTCAAGCCCCGGCGCTTCCTCGGAAACCCGCATCTGCAGACCATCGCCGGCAACTTCCTCCCGCGCGTCAATCACCTTCCCGACCCGGAGTCCGTCTTCGTCGAAGTCGCCCCGCCTGACGCAACCACCGGCATGCAGCTCAGCTCCCGCGTCCTCTGCCACTGCCACTGGCAGCCAGAGGCCCGCCGCGCCCACGCCCCCACCGCCATCATCCTGCATGGCCTCGAGGGCTCCTCCAACTCGCAATACGTCTGCGGCAATGCCGACAAGCTCTGGTACGCCGGGGCCAACGTCGTCCGCATGAACATGCGCAACTGCGGCGGTACCGAGGCCCTCTCGCCCACCCTCTATCACTCCGGCCTCTCCGCCGACGTCCTCGCCGTCATGCGCTTCTTCATCGATCGCGAGCAGCTCACCTGCATCTCGCTCATCGGCTACTCCATGGGCGGCAATCTCGTCCTCAAGCTCGCCGGCGATCTCGGCCTGCGCGCTCCCGTTGAGCTCCGCAGCGTCGTCGGCGTCTCTCCCGTCATCGATCTCGCCAACTCCGCCGACGCCCTCCACGAGACCTTCAACCGCATCTACGAGCGCCGCTTCCTCAAAAACCTGCTCAAGCGCTTCCGCCGCAAGGCCGCCATCTTTCCCACCCTCTACGATCCCACCCGGGCCAGCGACATCCGCTCCCTCCGCGAGTTCGACGACCGCGTCACCGCCTCGTACTCCGGATTCACCGGCGCCGACGACTACTACTTCCGCGCCGCCAGCGCCCGCGTCCTCCATCACATCGCCGTCCCTACCCTCATCCTCCACGCCCTTGACGATCCCTTCATCCGCCTCACCCCCGCCTCGCGCACCCTCCTCCTCGCCAACCGGTACATCACCCTCCTTGAGCCCACCCACGGCGGCCACTGCGCCTTTCTCGCCCAGCCCGATCTCAACCGCGGCAACGATGGCTACTGGGCCGAGCACACCGCCCTCAAGTTCATCCTCGCCAACTCCTGATCGCCTCGTCGCCGCAAATGGGTCCGCTTCTGCGCACCCCTCTCTACTTCTGCGGATCCGTCTCCATCGAAACGAAGAGGCGTCGCCCCCTCCCGGCGCAATCTCGTGGTGAGTGCTCCCCCCGCAGGCGTTCTTTCAATCTCAGGTGCCGCCTCATGCACGTCCGGGCCCTTAACGTTGCTCTTCTCTTGTTCTTTCGCTTCCCTCATTCGCCCAGACCTCGCCCCTGCCCTCAACCCTCCGCGGCAGCACCAGCCTGGTCGTCGTGGACGCCTCTGCGGCCCTCGCCCGAAGTCTCGCCGCATCCTCCATGCCGTCACACTCAGCACGGCCGTCACCCCATTTCGCTCTCGGGAACATGGCACCGAAGCCACTCGCGTTACCCTAAAGCAACATGCTCTTCGACTGGTCCGCCGAATGCTCCGCCGACGACCCGGTCCTCATCGTCCCTTGGGAGGATCCCGCCGGCACCGCTCGCTTCATCGATCTCCGCGACGATCCCTACGCGATCGACAGCATCCCCGAGGCCGAAGATCATCCCGCCCTCCAGCACGCCCTCCGCTCCCTCAACTCCGCCCGCTCCCCGCTCTTCACCGCAAAGTGCGACGTGTGGGAGGCTGATCCCGACGAGCGCGACGACCTGCGCCTCCATCTCGCCCTCGAGCCCGAAGAGACTGCCGCCGCCCTCATCTCCTACCTCGATCTGCTCTGCCGCGACCGCGCCCTCTTCACCTCCTTCCATCAGCAGGGACATCTTCTCGGCCGCCTGGAACGCCGCCTCGCCACCCTGAACCAGCCCTTCGCCGCCGCCGAGTGCATCATCCGGCCCGCCTTTCTCGACCTCACCACCCCGCAGGAAGGCTTCACCCTCTCGCTCTACCTCAAAGCCGCCGGCGCCACCCTCGCCGACGCCCGCAGCCACTGGTCCGCCGCCCTTGAAGCCGTCACAACCATCCTCCGCGGCAAGGACCTCTTCCCGCAAACCTGATCCCCGCACTGGAATCGCGACACGACGCCGCGTCGCACCCGCTACAATCGACGAAGCACGTCCGTCATGGGCGGCTAGAGGGAACTGGCGCGGGCGAGTAGCTCAATTGGATAGAGCATCAGCCTTCTAAGCTGACGGTTGCAGGTTCGAGCCCTGCCTCGCTCACCAGACACAAGGATCGACCTTTCTCAATCCGGAGTGCCTCGATCCAAGCGTGGCTTGGACCAGGATCGATGGTCTCCTGCGCTACCTGAACACGACTTCTTCCGACCTTAGACGTCTCGAGATGCCGCCCCCCCCGGTCCCGGTCCTGGAGCACCATAAGCCCGACCAACAGAGCTTCCAGGCGTGCACGGCCCAGCGATGATCGCGTCGTTCTGGTTACGTCAGTAAGCCTTGCAGCGCTCCCTTTCTTTTGCTTCTATCGCAACATCTATGTCCGGCCGGGTTTAGCAAGTCCACTAGCACCTCCAAGCTGGAAAAAGGCCACCTCATGAAGCTGCTGCTCTCCTGTTTTTCTCTCCCAGTCCTCCTCCTTGTTGCCGGTTGCAGCTCGGGCGGCAACACCGGATCCTCCACCTCCACCACCCCGCCGACCGCCGCCTCTTCCGCCTCCCTCAGCGCGACCACCTTCGACTTCGGCACAAACCTAGTCGGCAACACCCTGAGCAAGCCGGTCGTCACCCTCACCAACACCGGCACCGCCGCCGTCACCGTGCAGCCTGTCCTCACCGGAGATGCCAGCTTCACCGTCGTCCCTGCCAGCTCCTGCGGCGCATCCCTGGCTATCGGCGCCTCCTGTCCTGTCACCGTCAGCTACGCCCCCACGGTCGCCTCCGGCGCCTCGCCGCAGACCGCCACCCTCGCCCTCGGCCTCACCGGGGTCTCCGCCATCACCCCGCAGACCGTCACCCTCACCGGAACCAGCGCTGTCTTCTCCGCTGGCACCGTCGCCTCCACCAACAATCCCCAGGTCGCCCTCTACACCGTCAACCTCCCCTTCCCTGGCTCCGTCACGGTCAGCTTCGGCACGGACACCACCTACGGCCGCAAGACCTGGACGCAGACCTCGACCGCCGCCGGCCCCGTCTCCATCCTCGTCGCCGGCATGCTTGGCAAGACGCTCTACCACATGCAGGCCGCCGTGCAGTTCGCAAACGGCCTCGCCACCACCGACGCCGACCACACCTTCACCACCGGCGCCCCCCTCATCACCCCGCCGCTCTCCGTCGCCACCACCCCCGGCCAGACTCCCGCCGCCGGCGTCGAGCAGCTGACCTTCATCACCGCCCCCTCGCCCGGAGATCCCTTCGGCGTCGTCGTCACCGATCTCCAGGGCAACACCCTCTGGACCTACGCCGCGCCCGCTGATAACGGCGGCTACTCCATCCAGGGCGCGAAGATGCTCCCGAACGGCCACTATCTCCTCAGCATCGGGCCGCCCAACGACTATCTGGTCACCGGCGCCGCCGTGCCCACGAACAGCGTCGCCGCCATCCGCGAGATCGATCTCGCCGGCAACATCATTCACGAGATCTCCACCACCGACCTCACCAACGCGCTCACCGCGGCCGGCTATAACCTCCAGCTGCTCACCTTCCATCACGATGTCACCCCGCTTCCGAACGGCCACTGGCTCGTCCTGTCGAACACCGTCCGCCCGTTCACCGATCTTCCCGGCTATCCCGGCGTCACCAACGTCGTCGCCGACGTCGTCATCGATCTCGACACCAATCGCCAGCCCGTCTGGGTCTGGAACGAGTTCGATCACCTCGACGTCAACCGCCACCCCATGGCCTTTCCCGATCTCACCCACACCAACGCCGTCGTCTACTCGCCGACGGACCACAACATCATCGTCTCCATGCGTCATCAGAACTGGGTCGTCAAAGTCGACTACAACGACGGCGCCGGCACGGGCAACATCCTCTGGCACCTCGGCGAGGGCGGCGACTTCACTCTGAAGAACGGCGTCGATCCCACCGATTGGAACTACGCCCAGCACTATCCCTCGCTCTTCACCCCCACCAGCGCCGGCGTCTTCTCGCTCGGCCTGATGGATAACGGTAACGACCGCGCCTTCCCCACCGGCGTGGTCTGCGGCTCCACCGGCGCGCCGGTCTGCCAGTACACCACTATCCCCGTCTTCCAGATCGACGAGACCGCCAAGACCGCCACCCTCACCTTCCACCAGATCCTGCCCGCCAACCTCTACAGCTTCTTCGGCGGCAACACCGACCTGCTCAGTAACGGCAACATCGAATACGATCTCGCCGGCACCTCCGCCACCGACTCCGACATCTTCGAAGTCACTCCCACCAGCACCCCGCAGACCGTCTGGCATATGCACACCACCGGCTACCAGGCCTACCGCGGCTATCGCATCCCCAGCCTCTACCCCGGCGTCCAGTGGTAGCAGCTCCCGCCGGGGCAGCCGCATGTACCGCTGCCCCGGAACAAACTTCGTCCCTCGTGGCGTAACTACCCCCCTCGCCTCCGCACAATAAAAGTGAGATCGCAGCGCGATCACGGAGGCAGCACGCATGCGCAGGAAGCATCTCCTGATAGGAATCGCCGGGGTTCTCATCACCTCGGCCGGCATCACTCACGCCCAGTCAGCAACCGGCTGGACCAGGGTCCTCAACGAAAACTACAGCACCCCGGACACCGTCATCGCGACCGTGCCCGCCAACACCACCCTTACGGTCCGCTGGGGCTCCGGCACCACCTTTGTCACCCGAACCCTGCCGCCCGGCACCTCCACCTTCGTCGCCGGCAACAGCACCTTCGGTGATCCCACCCCGGGCGTCGCCAAGGAGCTCGACATCGAAGGCTCCGGCAACCTTGCCGACTTCCAGGTCGATGGCAGGCAGCTCTCGAACCCCGCGCCCACCCTCGTCAGCCTGGCCGTCAGCCCCAACCTCATCACCGCCACCACCGGCACCGTCGTCCAGACCAAAGCCACCTGCACCTTCTCGGACGGCTCAACCACCGACTGCACCGCGCGGGCCGGCTTCACCTTCGTCAAGGGCGGTGTCGCCGCCTACAACGGCGCCGGCGCTATCCTCGGCACGCAGGCCGGCCCGGCCGAAGTCGATGTCTCCCTCGATGCCTTCACCGTCAAGCTCGCCATCCTTGTCGTCGATCTTCCGATCTACTTCAACGGCGGCGTCATCGCCCCGCGCTGACGCGTAACCTCGCCCGGCGACGTCTCAGCGAATCGGCCGATCGAAGTCGTCCGCATCCGCCGCCCGGCTGCCCGCATCCGCCGCAACCTCGATGTCCACGTGGTACACCACGTGCGTCCCGATCGTCTCCATCGCATGCGTCAGCGCCGTCACTGGCCCGGTGATCTCGTCCGTGTCCACCGTCTCTCCCACTCGCGGAAGCGGTGGGCACTCCGAGGTCGGCCCCAGGTAGTACGTCTCATGTGTCTTTGTGCCGCCATTCAGGCGCACATGCAGCAGATTCCGTTCCACAAGCTCAGCCAAGGCAGCCCCACAGAAGCAAAGATGATCAGTCCCACGCCACGTTCCGTTACGCCGCTCTTTTCCGCGATCCACCTACAGCATCAATTGTAGCCGCAGAATCTTAGATACGATGAAAGCGAATCTCGCGGCCGCCATTCACATGGTGAAAACGGCCAATCCGTCACGCTCGCCCCTATCGTGCGCGACCCCTACCGCACCCACCGCTGGCCGCACCATTGCGGCAGTGGCGGCCGCTGCGCCGGGTCAGCGCGGCCGTCTCACTCTGCAACACCCACACCGCACGCCCTGGCCGCCGCGATCACCCCGAACTTCCAGGCGTCCTTCAGCAGGGACGCCCACCGAACTACAGGCCTTCGTACGACGGCCTCAGTACGACGGCTTCCACAAAGCCACGATCGAAATAAACACCACCCCAAACGCAATCACCAGAAACGGCCACCAGCTGCTCAACCACGACTCCCGCTCATGCGACGAACTCATTCCGGCACTCTCCTCTGAACACCTCAAATGGTATCCGAGATAGCCGTTCCACTCCACCCGCCGCGCGTCACTCCTGCATCAGTTCCCGCAACACCCCCGCCAGCGGCGTCGGCACCTCGACCTTCCGCCCGGCAGCCTCAAACAACCAAAGATCCTTCGCCGGGATTGCCGTCTGCGACGCCGCCATCGCCTTCTCGACGATCCTCCGGCCAACACTCTGGTACACCGGCGACGGAAACCAGGTCTCGGTCAGCATCCGCACCAGCGCCGCGACATCCACGCCCATCCCCTCCGCCATCGCCATCCCCTCCATCATCGATCGTCCCGCCGAGATGATCAGGAAGTTCCCCACCAGCTTCACCACCGTCGCCGCGCCAATCTCCTCCCCAAAGTCGAAGACCTCCTGCGCCCCCATGGCCATCAGCAGCGGCTGCACCCGCTCCTTCGCCGCCCGGGGCCCCGCAAACGGAATCCACAGCTTCCTCGCCGCCACCGCCTCCGGCCGTCCGAAGACCGGCGCCTCCACGTACACCGATCCGCGCTCGGCGTGCAGCCCCGCAATCCGCTTCGCCGCCTCGGGCGAGCCCGTGCCCATCCCAACATGCACGCCGCCCTCTCCCAGCCGATCGAGAAACCCCTCACTCCGCACCAGGCTCTCCACCGCCTCCGCATCCCACAGCACGCTCACCACCACCCCGCCGGCTGTCACCGCGTCGGCCGTCGACCGCGCCAGGCGCGCACCCTGGGCCACCAGCGGCTCGGCCTTGCTCGCCGTCCGGTTGTACACCGCCAACCCGTACCCGCTCTCCATCAGGTTGCGCGCCATCGGCAGCCCCAGCGCTCCCAGCCCGGCAAATCCAATCTCTTCCCGCATCGCCCACCTCTCCAAAAAAACACTCTTCCTAACCTAACGTCTCGCCAACCCCAAAACTTCGCTCTCCAGGAAACGACCTCATCGCCCCCGCGGCTCCGCCACCTATTTAGGCACCCCTCCCGCCACGCACCAGCTCCCGAGCCGTGAAGGGCACGGCTTCAGCCGTGCCACCAGCCTGCGGACCCCACGCGGCTTTAGCCGCTGAGGTATGCCTGGAACACTCTGTCCCGCCTCAACCCTCGCATCGCCCCATAAGCAAGCCCTCACCAAAGCAACACCGCCGCCAATCCTCCCATACACCCGCACTTGCGCTTCGCCGCGTCTGCGCTTAGACTGCGGGCAATGGCGCGGCCATACGGCCTGGAGCGTCATGCGAGTGGGGTGAGTCTTCAGCAGAAGCTCGAATCGCAAGTCGCTCGGAAGGTTCGCTGAGGCCCCGCCCGGCGGACTGACCGGAACAGAATCACAGGGCGCTGCGGAGCGCTCTATGAAGCACGGCCCGCGCCCACAAAACCCGGCAAAGCTCCTCCAGGGAGTGCGGCGCCTCTCACGCAGTGTCCTCGACGACCTCGTCACCACCCTCTTTCCCGGCGACTGCCGCCTCTGCTCAACCCCTCTTCTCCGCCTCAGCGCCCTCCCCGTCTGCGAGCCCTGCCTCGCCGCCCTCCGGCCCCAGTCCCAGACCCATCCCGGCCCCCTCTGCACCACCTGTGGCGAAGCCCTCGGCTTTGAAAGCGAGCGCTTCTCCGCCGGCCGCGGTCCCTCCGCCGGGCGCTGCACCTCCTGCCGCCGCCTTCCTCCCGCCTTCACCCGCGCCGTCGCCTTCGCCCTCTACGCGGACGAGGTGCGCGCTCTCATCGGCCTCTTCAAGTTCAACGGCCTCCGTTCCGCGGCCGAGCCCCTCGGCCGTCTGCTCGCCCTCGCCATCGCCGGTCTTGTCCCCGACCTCGATGCCACCACCGACACCCTCGTCACCGCCGTCCCGCTCTTCCGCGGCAAGGCACGCGAGCGCGGCTTCAACCAGGCCGAGCTGCTCTCCGCCCACGCCCTCCGGCACCTTCGCCGCTCCCATCCCGGCCTCCGCCTCAAGGCCGATCACGGCATCCTCGCTCGCGTCCGCGCCACCGAAAGCCAGTTCGGCCTCAACCCGCGCGAGCGTCGCGCCAACCTGCGCGATGCCTTCGCCGTCCCGGATCCGGCCCGTGTCGCCGGCCGCGATGTGCTGCTGGTCGACGACATCTACACCACCGGCGCCACCGCCCGCGCCTGCGCCTCGGCTCTCCAACGCGCCGGCGCCCGGCAGGTCTTCGTCGCCACCCTCTCCCGCGCTCAGACTGAGGTTGTCGCCCTCTGGGCACCAGACTCCGCGGGCACCTCACTCAACCAGATCCCAAACCACCATCAGCCATCAGCAGCACCACTCCGGGAGGCGTAAACGCATGCAGTCGGGAAAAATGCGCAAAGTACGGTCGGGCAGCAGGGTAGCCTCGGGCGGCAGGCACGCCGGTCATCTCAAGGGCGTCAGCGCCCCCGTCATCACAGAGCTTGAGGTCCGCGCCGGCGTCTTTCGCCAGCCCGCCATGCAGACGCCCGTCCTGGTGCTCAACGCCAGCTACGAGCCCATCAACATCTGCGGCGCCCGCCGTGCCCTTGTGCTCGTCCTCAAAGGCGTCGCCCGCACCGAAGAAGAGCAGGGCGCCACCCTTCACGCACAGAGCCTGCGCATCGCGATGCCCTCCGTCATCCGCCTGCTCGAGTACCGCCGCATCCCCCACCAGACCCGCGCCCTCTCCCGCAAGAACATCCTCCTGCGCGACCGCAACATGTGCCAGTACTGCCAGATCGTCCTCACCGCCGGCGAGCTTACCCTCGACCACGTCCTCCCCCGCTCCCGCGGCGGCCTCTCCACCTGGGAAAACCTCGTCGCCTGCTGCCACGACTGCAACCGCCGCAAGGGCAACCAGCTCCTCCACGAGCTCAGCGATATGAAGCTCCTCCGCGAGCCCCGCCCCTTCTCCCTCCACACCTCCCGCCACATCATGCGCATGATCGGCTCCGCCGACGCCGCCTGGCGCAAATACCTCTACTTCGAAGCCGAACCCGCCGCCTAAAGCCGAACCCGCCGCCTAAAGCCGAACCCGCCGCCTGGAGCCGAACCCGCCGAGCAGGAATCGGAACACAGGGGCGGACTACGGCTGGCGGTCGGGCTCTCGCCGGTGTGCCTGGTCGCGTGCGTCGCCAGTTACGAGAGCGCGTGATCGTAACTTGATTTAGCAACTGACTTGGATTCCGCAGTGACTTGGATTCCGCAGTGACTTGGATTCCGCAAGCGACCTGGAACCAGTCCGCTCTGGGCTGCGTATGCGACAGAAGCAGCGCATCCCAGCTCGCAGGCAACCATCGTGATACGAAACGCCGATCTCTTGAGCCGCCGTAAAGCAGTGGCGTTCACAGCGAAGGCAGGTCTGGGCACAATCCTGCTCAGCGGGAGCGGTCTTGCCCAAAATGCAAAGATCCCCATGAGCGGAACACCGGTCGCCGGGCTAAAGCCTCTCGACGATCTTCTTGTCGACTATCTCCGCAGCAACTCCTCGCTTGCCGGCGCAAGTGTTGCTGTCGCCCGGAACGGCCGCGTTGTCTACGCTCATGCCTTCGGCTACGCGGACGTGGAAGCACGGCAACCTGCCGAACCGTCATCTCTCTTCAGAATCGCAAGCGTCAGCAAAACCTTCACCTCCGCCGCGGTCATGCTCCTTGTCCAGCAGGGAAAGGTCAAGCTCACCGATCAGATATTCCCGTTGCTGGGATTGGAGATGCCGTTTCATCAACGCACACCTCTCGATCCAAGGCTGAACGCAATCACACTGCATCAAGTGCTCTGTCACACGGGTGGCTGGGCCAGCAACCTGGCGCGGAACCCCTTCGAAACTTGGACCGGCTTCGACCCCATGTTCTTCACGCCGCAGATCGCGGGAAGTCTGGGAGCGCCATCACCCGCGCGCCCGGTAGACATCGTTCGATTCATGATGACCCGTCCATTGGACTTCGATCCCGGAACCCACTACTGGTACTCGAACTTCGGCTACTGCGTCCTTGGCAGAGTCATCGAGAAAGTCTCCGCCAGGTCGTATGCCGATTTCGTGACAAGCGAACTCTTCAAGCCATTGGGGATCACGGACGCTCGTATCGGACACTCGCTGGCGGAAAAGCGGGCGGAAGGAGAGGTTCGCTACTACTCCGCCGACGACCCCAAGCCGACCTCCAGCAATGTCTTCGGGGGCAAAGATGTTGTTTGGCGATACGGGGGATTCCAGGTCGAAGCGATGGACTCACACGGCGGTTGGATCGCGACGGCATCAGACCTCGCAACGTTCGGCGCGTCGCTGGACTTGGCACACCCGCTGAGCGCACTGAACGCCGAGTCCATCGACAGAATGTTTTCGCGCCCGTCCGAGTCAGGAACGTCTCCCAATGGGATCGACTTCCCGGAGTACTACGGATACGGATGGCATGTGCACTCGACAGAGCCCGACGGCAGATCAGAGTTCCACGGCGGAAACTTCTCGGGGACATCCGCCTTCTTAATGCGGAGACAGGACGGAATAGTGTGGGCAATCCTCTTCAACTCCACGGCCGACAATCAAAGGCAGTTGCCCGCGGTGGCCATGGCGCCGAAGATCAACGGCCTTCTCGATGCGATGAAAGAGCACGGATGAATTCCTCGAGTGCGAAATTGCCTGCGTCAGACAAACTCCTGAGGCGAACTCCTTCGAACGCGCACTCCCGTCCGTGACCCGCGACAGCACCTCCGCGAAAGAGTCGCCGCCGCCGCAGACATCCTGAGACGTACCCCTACACGGGAGCACGTGCTTCTGCGTGCATCGGCCTGAAGCAACCGTCGGGTCCGGGGTCAGCTCTCTGCAAAGTCGGCTCCTGCTCGGCTGACGGTCATCACCCTCTACTTCTTAATTCGCTTGCGTCAACTCCGCCATCCCGACTGCTGTTTGCTCAAACGCCGGTAGAAGCGAGAAGCCTCGGACGGAAGAAGCCTTCATGCTGGACACTCCGATCGCGGCTCGTGGGGGAGAAAAGGCCGCGGCGCCCAGAGAATCGCGTGCGTTCTCTGATCTGATGCAAGTGAAGGATGGATGTTCGCTTGTCCCCTGCCCTCATGTCCTCCGCGAGGAGGAACGGCCGCGAAGCCGGCGGATTGAGTCAACAGGAAATGAGCGAGCAGATTAGTTCCGGGAAGTCGCATGCGCGTCAGTCGCCAGGACAAACCCTCCGCGACCTGCCGCCTACCGCCATCCCTTGACCTCCGCGAGTGCTCCCAGGAGCGCCGTCTTTCGAAAAAGCAACAGGGTGGCGCCGCCGACCTGTGTCAGACCGAGAACGCACGCGGAGGCTCGAGAGAAGCCGAAGTAAAACCAGGTCAGCTGATAGCCCGTGAGCGAGCCGACAGCCCGGCTGGCAAGCTGGCTTTGCACATTGAACTGCAGGTGAAGCAGCTTGCGGATCCCGTACAGGTACAGCAGGAACGCGCAGAAGTATCGTAGCCAGTCGAGCAATCGTGGATACGTCTCGGCATTCCTCGCCGCGGCAGTCCTCTCCCAGTCCGGCATGATCTCCTCCACTGCGACCAGAATCGCGGGACACGCTCCTGTTCTTCGAGAGATACGGTGGGCCTTCGGCAGCAGTTCCGGGAGTGTCAGGGATCCAACTCTTCTGCATGAAGCCGGCTCCTGTCACGTTGCTTGCGATTCGGTAACTCCGCCGCAGGCCGCCATGAGGGTCCGTACCATCCTGTCCGCCGTTCGTCTTGGCGTAACACTGCATGCCCCCTTGCTACGATCAGATGAGGCACCCGGAGCAAAACAGTCCGGATCTCCGGCGGTGAGGGAGACCTCCGGCAGAGACTGGTCCGGATCTAAATGCCGTGCATTGAAGATTTTGCACACAGAGTGATAAGAGGCTACCCTGTCACTTCTTCGGCGGCGTCGCCGGCGGCGGAGTCGGTGCTCCGGAGTCCGGCGCCGCCTGATCCGTAATGTCCTCGCCGTTGTAGATGATCCGGCTGGTCGCCTTGAACCGCTTGTAATCCGTATACTTCACGATCGTCCGCAGCTGCACCGACTGGCTCATATACCCGCTTCCGCCGTCGAAGTGCAGCACGCCCTCCGCCTTCGTATACGTCGGAAACCAGTACTTCCCGTCCACCTGCTCGTAGTAGGTCGTGTACGGCGGCGACAGGTCCTCGTGGCCCTTGCGCTTGTCGTCCGGCACGCTCTTGCCGTTCACCAGCACAATCTCCAGGTCCTGCTGGTCGAGCCACACCTTGCCCTGGAAATAGCGCTTGCCCTTCTCCATCACCTTCGGCTTGGCGTCGAAGACATACGTATCGAGGTCGTCCACCTTCTGTCGCCCGGCATACGTCACGTCGTACTGCGGCAGATCCCCGGTGGTCAGGATGAACGGCAGCCGGTGCTCGATGTCCTCAAAGTCCGAGGGCGACATCATCACCCGCTCGAGCGTGTTCTGCGGCGCAAACACTACCCGCTCCTCGCGCTTGCCGTCCTTGTTGAACACGATGTCCGTCACCTGCTGGTACTCGCCGTCCGGCTTGCCGTTGTCGTCCGAGATCGTCTGCACCTTCACGCTCTGGCGAAACGTGTAGGCCTGCCGCGCCCGCGCGAAGTCCGCCTCGCGCTCACCCATCTTGGCCACGATCTGCTCCGGCGTCAGACCGCCCGAGGGCGGCGCCGGGTCGAGCTTGCCAAAGCCAGCCGGCTCGCTGCTCGCGGTCTGCGCCAGCGCCAGCTTCGGGGCCAGTGCTAAACTTCCTGCCGCGGCGGCCGATAAGCAGGAAAGAGCAAGCGCACACAAGGTCTTGGGCAGGGTTCGGAACGGTTCGGTCACTCGGTTGCCTCTCCTGGAGCGGCAACCAGTCGGTCACCACCCTCTCAGTACCATAGACGCGGCTCAGAGGAGTTCCGTCATGTCGATCGGTCCGTGGATTGCAGCACATACCTCCGGAGGTCGCCTCATGCTTGCATCACTCGGTGCAGCGGGCGCCGTCACGGGCCTGTCATCACACTTCGTCACCACCGCCGGCGTCGTCGCACTCGGCGCCGCCGCTCTGCTCCAGATCCGCCGCAACCAGCTCCGGTCCGCCGCCCAGCACCGGCAGGAGCTTGCCCTCCGCAAGGAGCTTCTGGCATACCTCCTCTTCAACGGCTCCCCGCGATCCATGGCCGCCCCCGACCTCGGCCGCCAGGTCAGCCGCCTTGTTGCGGTGCGCAGCTCCTTTGGCCGGGCCGCCCTGATCCTCCGCGATGAGGCCGGAGTGCTCTCGGTCGCGGGCAGCGCCGGCTTCGACGATCTCTCCATTCAGGCCCTGAATCGCTGGGGAGAGCGGGTCTCCGGCAAGGATGTCTCCGTCGCCGAGATCGCCTCCGGAAGCGACCGGATCGCCAGCTCCAGCTTCACCCTGACGCTCGATCGCCGCGCCGAGGAGAGGAATCCTCTTTCCACAATGAGCTGTAAAAGCGTTCACCTCCTGCCGCTGCGCACCGCTCGCGGCATCGTCGGCGCCCTCGTCGTCTGCGCCGAGCCGCGAAGCACCGCCAGAACCCGTGATCCGCTGGAGCTGATCCGGCACCCTAGGGCAGCCACGCTCCCACTGGCAGACCTCCTCCAGCCGCTCGAGGCGCTCGCCCTGCGACTCACCATGCAGCTCGCCGCGCCCGAGAACGTAACACCGCTCTGGCCCGCCCGCAGCACCCCACGCCAGGACCGTCACACCCGCGCCGCCACCGCACGCGATCGACAGGCAAAGGCGGAAGGTACAAAACGGCGCAGCGCCGACGCAGAGATCTTCCCGCTTGAGACACTCAGCACAGCAGCCGCGCTCAATCGCGTTCGACAGGCTCTAAGCCCTTCCGCGGCGCCGATTGAGCGGACCGCCGGCGTCTCCGGCCAGCCTCCCGCACGCCTCTGGCGCCCAAATGGAGGTCTGTCCCCGGCCTGATCCGCACACGAGCGGTCATCGTGGCAGCCACGCTTCCCGAAGGGCCGCAGCGCAACACCTTCGTCGCCTGGAATCGCGGTGATAAGAGCCTCGCGTAAACTTGCCCTGACGATCAGCCGATCGGCGGGCTGGATCCGGCACCTGAAAGCCATGGAGGCGATGATCGCGCCTGGAGAGACAAGACCTATGATTACGCCGCGTTGCTCCGCCTCGTTCGCGCGCCGTTCGAGGGCCGGGTGGTCACGGTCGATCCGGCGGCTGGCATGAGTCCCTTTGCTCGTCCCCGGCCGCGCGAGCCGCTCACCGAAGAGGGTCTGTTCGAGTACGCCGTCGGCTCCCTCGCTCGACGCATGCGCTCCGTCCGCGATCTGCGAAGGTTAATGAAGGACCGCGCCGAAGCCGGTGAGGCCGGCGAGCAGGCAATCGATCTCGTGATCAAGCGTCTTGAAGACCTCCGCTATCTCTCGGACGAGCGCTTCGCGGCCGACTTCACGCGGCTGCGGAAAGAGAACCAGAGCCACGGCCGCCGCCGCGTGCAGCAGGACCTTGCCGTCAAAGGAATTGCGAAGGATTTGGTTACAAATACGATTGCCCGCGCCTTCGACGACACGGATGAAGTCGCCCTCGCCCGCCAGTACGCGGAGCGCAAACGCATCAAGCCGCCCGTAAATGACAAGGAGACCGCTCGCATCATGGGTCGTCTTTTGCGTGCTGGTTTCGGATCCATTGCGATCTGGAAGCTGCTTCGCTCTTGGAAAATCGAAATCGACGAAGCTGAAGTGAATGACCCAGAAGTTGCAGAGTAGGTAACCTCCCGATGGAAAGAATTAGTTGACCCCTGCCCGACGCGAACCGTAGAGTTCGTCACGGTGCGAGAGATTTCTAAAGAGCAACCACGGCAAAACAAACATGCACTCTCCTTCCCTGCTCTCCTTGTCCCACCTCCTCCCGCAAGGCCAAACGGTGACCGGCGTCTGTGTCATTGCAAGTGGTCCTAAAACCAAAGTTGAGGCTAGCGCGTAACTACGGCACTGGCAGTAATCCGACACACGCATCATTAACCGCTTTACGAGGCCTACCATCGTGGAACAAATCGATAAGCTGATCCAATCCAAGCAGTCACGCCGCCGCTTCCTGGCGGGTGCGGGTGCCGTCGGCGCCGTCGGCGCAGCGACCCTGCTCACCGGCTGCAATGACTCCTCCTCTTCGTCGGGCACGACCCCCACCCCCACGCCGACGCCAACTCCCCTCGACATTCCCGATAACGACATTCTGAACTTCGCCCTCAACCTCGAATACCTCGAGGCCGAGTTCTACCTGCGCGCGGCTACCGGCAGCGGTCTACCCTCGGCGCTCCTGCTTGGCGGCGATGGCGCGGTCACCGGCGGCGGAATGATCAAGGGCACAATTCCCACTGCCATCACGGCTTACCTGAATGCTATCGCTCAGGATGAGATGAATCACGTCGCCGCTCTTCAGGCAACGATCAAGGGCAACAACGGGACCCCGGTTCCTCGCCCGACGATCGACTTCACCGCCTTCGCGGCGCTTGGCACGCTCGCGACCATCCCCACAACCTTTGATCCGACCGTGGACGTTCTCAGCTTTCTGCTCGGCGCCTTCGTATTCGAAGATGTGGGTGTCACGGCCTATAACGGCGCAGCTCCCGCAATCACCAGCAGCACGATTCTGGATGCCGCAGCCGGTATTGCTGCTGTCGAGGCGTACCACGCAGCTGAGATCCGCACGCTGATTGCCGGTATGGCTTCCGCTGCGGGCGCAACCGCCGAAGCCATGGGAACCCTGACGAATGCCAACCTTATCTCCGCCCTGCGTGCCAAAGTCGGCGGCGGCATGGAGACTCCGCTCAGCATCAACAGCATCGTCGCGGCCAATGGCAGCACCTCGGTAGGCTTCGCGCGCTCCACCTCGCAGGTCCTCAGCATTGTGTACGCCAACAATACTGCCGGAACGGCGAGCGGCGGCTTCTTCCCCAATGGCCTCAACGGCTCCATCAAGACTGTCTAAGGAATCCCAAGGAAACGACATGGCAAACGCAGAGACACAACAACTCGATTCCATTATCGCCAGCCGGCGTGCTTTGCTGGCAGTCGGCGGCGCGGCGCTCGCTGGTCTGGCTTTCACGCCAAAAGCTAGCGCGCAGATCGCCGGATCCACCGCAACCATCGCCGACACCGACATCCTCAACTTCGCCCTCAACCTCGAGTACCTTGAAGCACAGTTCTATTGCCTCGCGGTCAACGGCGTCACAATCGATCAGGGTCCGCAGAAGATCCCCCTTGCACCGAATGCCAGCACCCTAGGACCGGCCGGGACGGTCACGGCCAAAACACCTTTCGCAGCGGTTCCCTTCACAGACACAGCGATTGCCGCGTATGCGAAGGAAACCTCGACCGAGGAGGGCAACCACGTCCTCTTTCTGCAGAAGGCTCTCGGGCCTCTGGCTGTCTCCATGCCGAGCATCAACCTTGTCGATTCCTTCAACACGCTCGCAGCTTTCGCGACGATCGGGCCCGCGTTCGACCCCTTCGCCGCGAACGGAACGATCTCCGCGGATGCCAGCTTCCTGCTTGGCGCTTATATCTTTGAGGACACAGGAGTCTCCGCTTACCATGGCGCGGCGCCCCTGATCTCCGATAAGGTCAACTACCTTCCCCCGGCAGTCGGCATTCACGCGGTTGAGGCCTACCACGCAGGTCTGGTACGTACCTCCATCAATCGTCTGGATGCGGGCACTGGCGCTCTCAACGCGGTCACGGGTCTGATCTCGAAGGCGCGCACCACGTTGGGAACTACCACCGTCTCCGGGACCGCTACCACCTCCTTTGATACTGGCATCGCCAACGTCACGGTTATGCTGAACGGCACAACCGCACTTCCGGCAACCACCATCGTCGATGCTGATATCACGAAGAGTTCCATTGCTCAGGGCCGATCGGTCTCGCAGATTCTGCAGATCGTCACCGGTTCACCAACGGCTCCAGCTACTGGGGTGAAGTACAAGGGCGTCTTCTTCCCGAATGGCCTGAACGGTCTCATCAGCTAAACCGGACGGAACATCGTTCGGCTCTCTCAACCTGAAAGGCGAGGCCATCACTGGCCTCGCCTTTTCTCTTGCCTGCAGCAGGAGCAGACTAGAGGTCGTGAGCGCCTCGTCTTCTCCTCCCGACCGCATCGTCGCCATCGACTGGTCAGGCCGCATTGATCTCCCGGGCCAGCGACGCCACATTTGGGCAGGCATCTGGACCTCTGGAGCCCACTCTCCGTCTCGCACAGGAACCACGCCAACAAGCGCCGCGGCGGAGACGGCCCTCGCCGGCACCGTTCGTCTCGAGGCAGGCCGCACCCGCGCCGAGATCGCCCCGTGGCTGATCGAGCTCGCGCGCGAGACTCCGCGCATGATCGTCGGCTTCGACTTCTGCTTCTCCTACCCGGAGTGGTTCGTGCGCGGCGAGCTCGGCCTTCGATCCGCTCCCGCCTTCTGGAAGCTCGTCACCGAAACCCACGGCGAGCGCTGGCTCCTGCGCCGCACCGCCGACGATCCCGAGCACGACCCGCGCTTCTGGGGCAAGCCGCACAAGCGGCCGCCGCAGTTCTCGGGCGAGCACATCCACCGGATGCTCCGCGCCACCGATATCGACTGCAAGATCCTCAGTCACATCGCGGAGGCCGACCGCGCCGCCCGCGTGAGAGGAATCACGCCCAAATCCGTCTTCCAGATCGGCGGCTCCGGCTCCGTCGGTACCGGCTCCCTGCGTGGCATGTCCACGCTGCTCGCCCTTCGCGCCGCCGGCTTCCGCATCTGGCCGTTCGATGCTCCCGCTTTAGACTCGTCCGCGTCGGCCGCCGCCACACCGCAGCCGCTCGTCGTCGAGATGTACACCCGCCTCCTGACCGGCGCCGTCCACAAAGCCAACCCGCTCGCCCGCGCCGCCTATCTCGCGCGACGTCGCGACCCCGCTTCTCCGGACTTCGACACCCGCTATCGCGCCCTGCCGCGTCCCGTACTCACCCGCGCCCGCAGCAGTGAGGACGCCTTCGATGCGCTCGTCTCCTGCATGGTCATGACCGCGAGACGCGAGTCGTTCGCAAGGCTGCCCAAGCCGCGCGATCCCGCACACCGCATCGAAGGCTGGACCTGGGCCCCCGAGCTCTGAACGCTTTCCGCCGGCGTAGACACTACTTCCTCGTCGCTGGAACCATCCCGCCCGGATGCGGCTTCGCCGCCACCTCCATCAGCTCAATTCGTCCGGTCTCCAGGACCAGCCGCGTCACCTGCACCGTCGCCCGCACTGGCCTGTTCGGCTGCTCCGCCGTGCCGAAGTACATTCGGTAGGCCGCATTCCACCCGTCAAGATCCATGACGTTACCCTTCGCCGGATCGCCTGAGAGAAATGCCGTCATCTGCACAATATCGCCCAGACCCAATCCCTGCTTCCTCAGCGTACCTTCAATCGACCTGATCGCCGCAATCGCCTGCGCTTTGGTGTCGGTCGTGTACCCAGCCGGCGTGCCCTTCGCCTTGTTTGGCTGGTAGTCGACGGGCGCCATCGTCCCCGAAAGATATGCCACATCACCTACCTACACTACGTCCGAGAACATCGAATCCGCCGGCCCTACCCGCCGCACGCCGCCGTTGCCGCTCTGCGCCTGCGCGCCCACACTGCCAGCCAGCCCTGCCAACATCACCGCCGCAACCATCGCCTTGCTCATGTCATGTCTCCTTTCGCTGAGAGTAGCCGACCATCAACCGAAGTACCAGTCACCGCGATCTCAGGCCGAGTTACAGTAGCGAAGCGTGCCCGCTTACGTCACAATCCGGCGTTTTCTTCCTTGGGGGATGGTCTGGGTACGCGTTGCTTTGGGTCCCGGCATCGTTCTGGCCGCGCATCGCGGATGGGATGGAAAATGGCTGGGCCTGATCATCCTGCTTGCGCTCCTCGACGACATCTACGACGGCATCCTCGCCCGACGATGGCAGTGTGAGACCCCTGGGCTTCGCCTCGCGGACTCTCTCGCCGATACGGTCTTTTACCTTGGCGTTACCGGCGCCCTCTGGGTGCGGGAGCCACAGGTGCTCCGCAGCAACTGGCGCCTGCTCGCCACGCTCTTTACACTTGAGGGCGCGCGCTATCTGTTTGATCTCGCCAAGTTCGGCAAGGCCGCCAGCTATCACTCCTATCTCGCTAAGTGCTGGGGCCTGGTGCTGGCCGTCGCGCTCATCGCGGTCATCAGCTTCGGAGGCCTGCTGTGGCTGATCCGTGGGTCGATCCTGCTTGGCATCGTCACTAATCTCGAAGGCGTCGCAATGAGCTTGCTGCTACATCGCTGGCAGAACGACGTGAAGACGCTCCCCGCGGCATGGCGCCTGCGTCGGCAGCAGACCTCCGCGAGCCCTGTTCCATAAGGGGCGGCGCCTCTCGGGAGCATTCCCGCTGGTATCCTTAAACCTTATGCTCTACAGGTCCGGCAGCCAGATTCGCGAAGACTTCCTGCGCTTCTTTGAAACCAAAGCGCACCGCCGCGTGCACTCATCCTCCCTCGTGCCGGCCAACGACCCCACGCTGCTCTTCGCCAACGCCGGCATGAACCAGTTCAAGGACGTCTTTCTCGGCCTTGACCCCGCCGGCCAGGGTCAGCGTCCCTACACCCGCGCCACCACCTCGCAGAAGTGCGTCCGCGCCGGCGGCAAGCATAACGACCTCGAAAACGTCGGCTTCACCCGCCGCCACCACACCTTCTTCGAGATGCTCGGCAACTTCAGCTTCGGCGACTACTTCAAGCGCGACGCCATTGCCTTCGCCTGGGAGCTGCTCACCAGTCCCGAGTGGTTCGGCATTCCGCAGGCGAAGCTCTACGTCACCGTCTTCGCGGGCGAGGGCACCGTCCCCAAGGACACCGAGGCCGAGCAACTCTGGATCGCCGCCGGCGTTCCGCCCGAGCGCATCGTCGCCATCCCAGGCTGGGTTGAAAACTTCTGGCAGATGGGCGACACCGGCCCCTGTGGCCCGTCGTCCGAGATCTTCTACGACCTCGGCCTCGACGCCGCCGAGCATCGCAACCCGGACGGGACTCCACAGGATCTTCCATTCCCCAAGGACGACCAGCGCTACGTCGAAATATGGAATCTCGTCTTCATGCAGTTCGACCGCGCCTCTGACGGCACCCTCACCCCGCTGCCCAAGCCCTCTATCGACACCGGCATGGGCCTCGAACGCATCGCCGCCGTCCTCCAGGGCAAGCTCTCCAACTACGAAACCGACCTCTTCTCACCACTCATCGCCAAGGCCGCCGAGCTGACCCATTTCCAACCCGCCACCAAGCCGGGTGCCCCAGGTCTCGCACCTGAGACCTGGGTTCTCAACGCTGCGGAGCTCTCCGATCTGGCCGTCTCCGACGCCAAAGGCGCCCCATCGCTGCGCATCATCGCCGACCACGCCCGCGCCGCCACCTTCCTCATCGCCGACGGCATCCTCCCCGCCAACGAAGGCCGCGGCTACGTTCTGCGCAAGATCCTCCGTCGCGGCATCCGCCACGGCCGCCTGCTCGGCCAGGAACAGCCCTTCATGCACCAGATGGTCTTCGCCGTCCGCGACGAGATGGCCGTCGCCTACCCCGAACTTGTAACCAATGCTGATCGCGTCAGCAAGATCGTACTCGCCGAAGAGCAGCAGTTCGCACGGGTACTCGCAATGGGATCAATTCGGCTCCAAGCCTACCTAGATAGAGAGAACGAGGCTTGGTTAGAGGTATTCACTGGCTATTTGGACGAGCTCGACAAACTAAGCCTTACAAGCTTCTACGAGGAATTAATCGAGAGGAGCGAGCCGGAAGAGGAGACCTTCAAGAGAAGATTTGGTCAGATCGCAGGAAGCGCTCTATACCTCCGGTATGGAGAATTGCTCGCAAGCGAGCACCACTTCGACGGTTCTAAAGCATTTCACCTCTACGAGACTTACGGGTTGCCGAAGGATTTCATTCAGGACGCATGTCGTGATGCGAATCTAAGATTTGATGACGTCGGCTTCGAACGCGCCAAAGCCGAAGAGCAAGCTCGCGCCCGCGCCTCGTGGAAGGGCGGTTCGCAAAAGTCCGCCGCGCCCGTCTACCGCGATCTCCCCAAGACCGAGTTCGAAGGCTACACCGCCACCCGCCTCGACGGCGCCCGCATCCTCGCCCTGGTGAAAGACGGCGTCGGCGTCCCGACCCTTGCGCCCGGTGAAGCCGGCGACGCTATCCTCGACGCCACCAGCTTCTACGCCGACTCCGGCGGCCAGGTCGGTGACGTCGGCACCCTCACCGCGGCCGACCACAACACCGTCGTCGCGGACGTCTCCGGCTGCGCCAAGCCCATCGCCGGCGTCTTCGCCCATCGCGTCATCGCGCGCGAGCCGCTCGCCGTCGGCGACATCGTCGACACCGTCGTCGACGCCCAGATCCGCCGCGCCGTCATGCGGAATCACACCGGCACCCACCTCCTCCAGGCCGCCCTGCGCGAGGTCCTCGGCACCCACGTCAAGCAGGCCGGCTCGCTCAACGATCGCTCGCGGTTACGATTTGATTTCTCGCACTTCACCCAGGTCGCCGAGCCCGAGCTGCAACAGGTCGAAGACATCATCAACACGCAGATCCTCGCCAACACCCCCGTCCAGACGCTCGTCGACGTCCCCATCGACGAGGCCGTCCACGACCTCGGCGCCACCGCGCTCTTCGGCGAAAAGTACGGGGACCGTGTCCGTATCGTGCGCATCGGTGACTTCTCGATCGAGCTCTGCGGCGGAACCCACACCTCTGCCCTCGGCGAGATCGGCCTACTCAAGCTCACCGGCGAGTCCAGCGTCTCTTCAGGCGTCCGCCGCGTCGAAGCCATCACCGGCTCCACCTCGCTCCTGAGCTTCCGCCGCGACGCCGAGGTCGCCCGCATCGCCTCCCAGCTCACCGGTTCACCCGACCAGACGCCAGCCGAAGCCCTGCAGGCCCGCCTCGCCGCCTCGGACGACGAGCTGAAGCGCCTCCGCCGCGAGCTCGACGAGCTCCGCCTACGGTCCGCCGCCGCCTCGACCGCGAACGCCGCGCAGTCCGCCATAGATGTCGCCGGCATTAAGCTCCTCGCGCAGCGAGTCGACGGCGTCGACAAGTCGCAGCTCCGCACCCTGGTCGACGACCTCCGCCTGAAGCTAGGCTCCGGCGTCGTCGTCCTGGGCACCATCATCGGTTCCGGCACCGACGCCAAGGTCTCCCTCGTCGTCGGCGTCACCAAGGACCTCACCGCCCGCGTGCAGGCCGGCAAGCTCGTCGCGCAGCTCGCCCCGCTCGTAGGCGGCAAGGGCGGGGGCCGCCCCGACCTCGCCGAGGCTGGCGGCAGCGACCCTGGCTCACTCGATGCCGCCCTCGCCAAAGCCCCGGAGATCCTCCGAACTCTTCTGTCGTAGCGAGCGAGGAGCGAATCGCGTGAAAGCGGCAGACCTGTTCCGTGGGAAGCGAAAATGGTTTTGGCTTGCTCTCGCCATTCCCGTGGTGATTGTTTCCTTACCCTTCCTCGTAATCTGCATATTTGTGGGGAGTCGTCTGCTCTCGATGCTGATTGGGCCTGTGAACATCTGGAACAGCACCAAAAAGCCACCCTCTCCACAAGCTCTCGCGGGCTTCTATCAGGTGGCAAGGGATCAGTACTTCAGAGATCAAGCATCCCATCTCTTCATCTCTGAGACCTCGGGTCTAAGGCTTGAACCCGATCATCGAATCGGTGTCATCGATCTGCCTGCCTTTGATGATTTCGGGAAGCCACTCGACTGCCATTTCAACGGCACGGGCACTTGGAGCTTATATGCAGAAAGCACAGGGACTCAGCTCAATGTCTATCTCGCAAAGCCCCAATCGGCACGTCCCGGAAATCTACGATCGTGTACAGCACAGCATTTCGCCCTGATTGAGCTTCTCGGCCACTCTGCTCCCTTCACCCTCTGGTACAACATTGGTGATCCCGACAACAACGACGGCTTGACCTACCATAGCGTACCCTGAGCGACCGTCGCAGGGGTATCCGCCCGTATCCCCCACCCTACTCACCCTCGCCATCCACCCCGCGCCCGCTTACCCTGAGAGTGGTATGGGCTCCCTTCGCACCCGCGGCCACCACGCAGCAAACCTGTCCCTGCGCCGCGCCACCTCGGCGCTTGCGCTGGCCGCCGTGTGCTTGGAGCCCACACTGCACGCCGCGCAGGCCTACGCCGCCGTCTCGCACCCGTCCACTCGTTCCACCAAGGTCTCCGATCGCCGTGCCCATCCTGCGGCCATCACCCCATGGGAGGCCGCCGAGCGCACCCGCGACGCCTTCGAGGCCACCGCCGAAGCCACCCGAACGCGCGGGGAGTACACCCGCGTCATGGATCGTTTCCGCACCGTCTACCACGACAACCCGCGCGATACGCACGCGCCCGAAGCCATCAACGCCGTCGCCGAGCTGCTCGCCGAATCCGGCCGCGATCTCCACGACCGCCGCAGCTTTGAGGCCGCCCTCGGCCAGTACGAGTTCCTCCGTACCCAGTACCCCACCAGCTCTTTACGCACCGGCGCCCTGCTCGCCGAAGGCCAGATCGCCGAGAACGACCTCCATGACGCCGCGCTCGCCCGCGAGAAGTACCAGCTGCTGCTGAAGTCCTATCCCAAGAGCGCTCTCGCCGAGCAGGCCCAGGCCGGCCTCGCCTCGCTCAGCAGCCGCCAGCACCCCGGCACCACTCCCGCAGTGACCGCCAGCCACGATCCCCGCACCATCGCCGCATCGGCAACCAGCGCCCCGCAAGCCGCCAGCAACGCTCCAGCAGCCGGCGCCGGACAGATCGCACAGCCCAGCAACCGGCCCGCCGCCGCTCCCATCGTCCGTTCACAGCACGCCGGCGACACCGGCAGCGCAACCCGCCTGCCGGCAGACGCCGAAGCCCGCGCCACCCCTGTCGCCGACCCGGCCGCCGCCACCCTCCCACCGCCCCGCCAGGTCGCCCATCGCTCCGGTCCGCTCGCCAGTGTCTCCGGCATCCGCCACTGGTCCACCGCCTCCTACACCCGCGTCGCCATCGACCTCGGCGACCAGGTCGAGTACGAGGCCGCCCGCGTCCCCGCGCCCGATCGCATCTTCTTCGACCTCCACGGCGCCCGGCTCGCCGGCGACCTCGTCGGCAAATCCTTCGCCGTCACCGACGACGGCTTCCTCAAGCGCATCCGCGTCTCCCAGTCCGCGCCTGATGTCGCCCGCGTTGTGCTTGATGTCAACGACGTAACCGAGTACTCCGCCTTCCTTCTGCCCAACCCCTACCGCCTCATCATCGACATCCACGGGGGAAGCAGGGCCGCCGCCCCGCAGCAGCTCGCGTCGGTTGACTCCCCGGCGCCCCGCACCATCGCCGTCCCCAACACCCACGCCATGCACGCCGGCAGCCCGACCGACGTCAACAATCTCTCCAACCAGCCCGGGGTGGTCGACGCCACCAGCACTCCCACGTCGCAACCGATCTCCGCCACCGTCGCCGGCCGCGACCGCTCTGCCGAGCTCACGCAGCCCCGCCCCGCCGACACCGCATCGACGCTTCCTGCCAGCCAGCCTTCGTACGCCGGATATCCAGGCGACGCAGCTCGTCCTTCGCTGCACTCGCAATCGTCGTCCACCCCAACTCTGCCACCCCGACCGGAGCCGGTGTCCCCGGCGGGCGCCCTTGGCCGTGGAGGCGGCGAGCGCAGCGCAGTTGACGGACGCGCTTCTTCCACCGCCACAACAGCCCGTTCTACCCCCGCCGACACCCGCGTCGTCGGCGACCCCAACCCCGCCGCCACCGCCCGCGCCGTAGCCTCGGCAAAGAAGTCCGGCAAGAAGGGAAGCAAGACACTCCTCGCTGCCGACACCCACCCCGTAGGCGACCCCGCCACCCCGGCCCGCGCCGCCGCTCTCAAGACCGCCGACGGCCAGACCTCGCTCGTCCGCGCCCTCGGCCTCAAGATCAACCGCATCGTCATTGACGCTGGCCACGGCGGCCACGACTCCGGCACCCTCGGCGTCGACGGCATCCAGGAGAAAGACGTCGTGCTCGACGTCGCTCTTCGCCTCGGCGCGCTGCTGCATGACAAGCTCGGCGCCGAGGTCATCTACACCCGCTCCGACGACACCTTCATCCCACTCGAGACGCGCACCGCCATCGCCAACAAGGCCCAGGCCGACCTCTTCCTGTCGATTCACGCCAACTCTTCGCCCGATGCCTCCGCCCGCGGTGTCGAGACCTACTACCTCAACTTCACCCAGCAGGCCGACGCCCTCGAAGTCGCCGCCCGCGAAAACGCCGTCTCCGGCCAGTCCGTCTCGCAGCTCTCCGATCTCGTCCGCAAGATCACCCTCAAAGACAAGATCGCCGAGTCCCGCGAGTTCGCCACCGACGTCGAAGGCTCGCTCTACGCCGGCCTCGCCCGCGCCCCCGAGAACCTTCGCATCAGCACCGCCAGCCACAGCGGGGCCGCCGGAGCCCTGAAGGACCGCGGCGTCAAGAAGGCCCCCTTCGTCGTCCTCATCGGCGCCAACATGCCCTCCATCCTTGCCGAGATCTCCTTCGTCACCAACCCCCGCGACGCCGCCCAGCTCCGCCAGCCCGACTACAAACAGCGTGTTGCCGAGTCGCTCTACAAGGGCGTCGCCCGCTACGTCGGTTCGCTCTCCAGCACCACCCCCACCACAATCACGACCGAGCGCGCTGCTGCCACCGGTCAATAGCTCCACCGTGAGCCATCCCGCTGCACGCAGTTCTGTTTGTCATTCCGAGCGAAGCCGAAGAGTCTGCTCTCTCGCCTTTAGCTACGGAGCGAAGCGACGCGCCTCAGGCCTCGCAAAGCCACACCCCTATTTGTAAAGCGGCAGCGTAATCCCGAAGCGCGCCGTAAAGCTGTTCAGCGTGTTCGCTCCCGTCGGCGGCCAGCGCTGGATATACTCCGCCGGCACCAGCAGCAGGCCCAAATGCTTGTTCACCTTGAACTGAAACCCTCCGCCCACGGCATAGCACGGCGAGTTCGTCACCATGCCGTCCATCGAGTCGCGAATCCGGCCCGCATCTGCAAACGCAAACGGCGAGACCTTCGCCTTGCTCTTGGCCGTAAAGATTGGCCCCGCCAGGATGCTCTGCACGTTCTCGTGCGCCCCCGCAGACGTGTTATAGCTCTGCGTGAAATCGCCGATAAAGCCCAGCCAGTGATTCACATTCACCTGCGGAATCCCAAAAAAACCATGCAGGTGCCAGTTCCACGTCCCCGGCGCCGTCTCTGAGCCGATGTAAATGTAACCAAAATTAATCGCAGCGATCGGCGCCTTTTCCTTGGCCGGTGCCGGCTGCGTCGGGGCCTGGATCTGCGCCACCGGCGCCTCTACCGAACTCTCCTCTGCAACGGCGTAGACCGGCAACATCGCCAGCAGAACGATCAGCATCGATCGCAACATCGGGGCACTTCCCTTCTCTTGGGTGCTCGTATCCTGCTAAGGACGACGCGCTCGGGTCGATCTTCGGCAAGGCCACTAGCTCGCCGGCCCCCACGTGCACGCGTTCTTCACGAGCGTCGATAGTCAGAAGATGCCTCATCGCGGACTCCAGCAGCTTCGTGCCTGTCCCTTGCAGGCAATGCGCTTGCAGCAGATCAAGAACAGCTTCAGCCTGGAAAAGTAGGGGGCTTCCGTCATTCCTGCACCCGCACCCTCCCTTCTGGCATCGGCTCCGGTCGCTTCGCGCTCTCAAGCGCTTTATAGTTGAAGACCATGCCCGAAACCATGAAAGCCGTAGTGATGTACGAGCCTGGTGGCCCCGAGGTCCTCAAGCTCGAAAGCCGCCCTGTCCCCACGCCAAAGCCCGGCGAAGTCCTCATCCGGGTCAAGGCCTTCGGCCTCAACCGCTCCGAGCTCTTCACCCGCCAGGGCCACTCGCCCCACGTCAAGCTCCCGCGCATCCTCGGCATCGAGGCCGTCGGCCTGGTCGAGTCTGCCCCGGGCGGCGAGTTCCAGCCCGGCACCGTCGTCGCCACCGCCATGGGCGATATGGGGCGCGCCTTCGATGGCGGCTACGCCGAGTTCACCTCCGTTCCCGCCACCCAGGTGCAGGCCATCACCACGCCGCTCCCGTGGGAGACCCTCGGCGCCATGCCGGAGATGCTCCAGACCGCCTGGGGCTCGCTCTTCAAATCCCTGCAGCTGAGAAAAGGCGAGACCCTCCTCGTCCGCGGCGGCACCACCTCCGTCGGCCTCGCCGCCGCCGCCATCGCCCGCAACTTCGGTGCTTCGGTGGCCTCCACCACCCGCAACCCCGATCGCGAAGCCCTCCTCCGCGAGCACGGCGCCACGGCCGTCTTCGTCGACTCCGGCACCATCGCCGACGACCTTCGCAAAACCTTTCCCGCTGGCGTCGACAAGGTCCTCGAGCTGATCGGCGTCACCACCCTCAAAGACTCCCTCCGCTGCACGCGCGAAGGCGGTATCACCTGCATGACCGGCATCGTCGGCAACAAGTGGTCCTTCGACGACTTCTCCCCCATGGAAGCCATCCCCTCGTCCGTTGGCCTCACCGTCTACGCCGGCGAGGCCCCGGACTTCATGCGCACCCCACTCGAAGACCTCGCCCGGCAGATCGCCGCAAAGACCCTCGAGATCCAGGTCGGCCGCGTCTTTCACATCGACGAGATCGTCGAAGCCCACCGCGTCATGGAAGACAACAAGGCTGGCGGCAAGATCGTCGTCCTCACTTAGTCAGGCGTCTTTCACACGCCTACTTCCTGAAAGCGCGTTTATCGGGACTAATCCTCTGCACCATAGTCAGAACGGCCATCATCAAAACGCCTGTGAGCGCCTCCGAGAAACACTCAAAGCTGAACTGGATACAGACAAGTACCCACCATCCGGAAACGGTGGTCCTCATCCATGCCGTAGGGCACGACTTGACGTATTGGGATCGCCAGATCGAGGCGCTGTCAGCGAGCTACAACGTTGTGGCGTTTGACCTGCCAGGCCATGGGCGGTCAGAAAAAAGCTCGGTGGATTGGTCCTTTGCTTATGCCGCCGATCTTGTCGCAGAACTCATCGGTAGGGTGAGCGCAGCTTCTGTTCATCTGGTCGGCATCTCGTTTGGGGGCATGATCGCTCAGGTCGTCGCGCTTACGCGACCTGAACTCATCTGCAGCCTCACACTCATCGGCACTGCTCCAAGTTTCCCTGAAGAGGTACGCGGAGGTATGCGTGCCCGTGCGGAACTCGTCCGAGCGCAGGGGATGGCTGCTGTTATTGAGTCGAGCCTGCAACGGTGGTTCACACAGGAAACTCGAGAGCGCCGGCCCGACATCACGGATCGATTGACTAAGACATTGCTCGGTGACGATGCCGCCACGCACGCCGCCATCTGGGACATCATCTCAGGGCTAAATCTGGATGACAGACTCGCCGAGATCTTATGCCCGACCTTAGTGTTAGTTGGTGAGAAGGACCCTAGCACACCCCCGGTGGTAGCTAGTCGCCTTGCCGCTGCAATCAAGGATAGTTCTGTCATCGTAATTCCAGAAGCCTCTCACATCGTGACCGTTGAAGCTCCGACTGCAATCAATACGGTCCTGCTTAGCTTCCTCGCCGCTTCTGCTCGTAAGTCCTAACAAGTCGCATTTACGTCAGTGGCAAACAAAAGCTGCAGAAGAATCACTCATTAAAGCTTTCTCTTGCCGTCGGATTGTCTCGCCGGCGATCCTCCGTCCCGCGCTACCCTTGACTTCAAAGAGGCCCGCCCACCATGCCCGAAGTCACCCTCCGCGTTCGCGCCATCCTCTTTGACATGGACGGCGTCCTCGTCAGCTCCATCGGCGCCGACGAGCGCAGTTGGCTGCGCTGGGCGCATCTCCACGGCATCGAAGACACCTTCTCCATCCACAGCACGCACGGGCGCCGCACCGTCGACACCATCCGCGCCACCCTCCCCCACGCCGATCTCGCCACCGAGCTCCGCCGCATGGAAGACTTCGACGCCGAGGACACCACCGGCACGCTCCTCTACCCCGGCGTGCGCGACCTCCTCGCCAGCCTCGCTCCCTCGCAGTGGTCTATCGTCACCTCCGCCTCCGAGCGCATCCTGCGTCATCGCCTCAGTCTCTTTGGTGTCACGCTGCCGCCCCAGGTGGTCACCGCCGAGAGCGTCACCCGCGGCAAGCCAGACCCGGAGCCTTATCGTATCGGCGCCGCCCAGCTCGGCCTCGCATCCACCGACTGTCTCGTGCTCGAAGACGCCCCCTCCGGTATCCGCGCGGCCAAAGCCGCCGGCTGCTCTGTCCTCGCCGTCGCCTCGTCCCACGCGCCGGGGGAGCTGCACGAGGCCGATTGGATCATCCCATCGCTGCTCGCGCTCACGCTCTCAACCGATTCGATTCGGCCACCAGACAGCAGCCCAGCCGGCAGCCCGGACAAGAGCTCAAGCAGCCGCATCCTCTGCCGCTTCACGCCTCTCCCGTAAGACCTCACTGCCCCAGCAGGCTCGCCAGCGGAATCGCGCTGGATTGCACACCATACCCCGCACCATTCGGGTGGAAGTTATCCCCGGAGTTCAGGTTCGCGATCATGAAGTCAGGATGGTTCGGGTCCGCCAGCACCTTGTCGAAGTCCGCGATCGCCACCACGCCCGGCAACGTCAAGCCCGTCGTCCGGATCCAGTCATTCAGTGCCCGCCGCTGCGTCGATCCCGGATTCTCCGGTCCCGGATTAAGGTCGCCCGCATATGGGTCGCCCGCGCTCGGAAGCGGTGTTCCCGTCGTGCAATACTCGCTCGGCGGCAGCGTAGCCAGAATCACCCGCACCCCAGCCGCCTGCGCCTGCGCCACCATGTTCGTCAGCGACGTCTCCACCGAGCTCGCGGGTTCGCAATCCTCCCGCAGATCAACGCCGCCGAAGTAAATCACCACCGCCTTGATCCCCGCCTGTTCGAGCACGTCATGCTTCATCCGATCCACCCCGGCCGTCGCAGCCGCGCCGGGTGTGGGGAGCGTCCGCACATCCTCTCCCGCCGGATCCCCGATCGTTCCCGCGTTCAGCACGCCCACGTTGTACCCCGCCGCATTTAATTGCCGCGCCAGCCAGTCCGACGGCCGGTCATTATCCTGTCCCGCTACCGGACCATTCAATGTCGGGTATGAATTCGTATTGCCGTAGTTCGACGCATTCCCATCCACCGAGGAACTGCCGAAGATCGCCACGGTTCCCTCGTACGCCCCGTACACATCCACGCCCGTCACCACAAACCACTCCGTATTCGTCACGCTGAACGCCGCCCCGGTCGCGTCCGCCGTCGTATCGCCCGCCCCCGCCGGTGTTGCATAGTTCGTCGTCAGCAGGGAATTATGCTGCGTCAGTGCTGGAAAGTTCCCCGACAGATAGAACGTCACCGCCAGCTTCTGTCCGAACGTGTACGTCACCTTCACCGGATCGGACACAATCTCCTGCCCCGCCGGAATGGTGACACCCGTCATCCCGCCGAACGTCAGCGCCACGTCGTGCGTCGGATCGATAGCCGCGATCACACCTGCCGCCGTTCCTGCCGCGCCAGTCGCCACCGCCAGTCGAGCCGACCCGATCAGCAGCGGCGTCGTCCCAAACAGGTTTGAGAAGTGCACCCGCTCCTCCGCCCCCGCGACCGTCGGCAAAAAGAAGGACCGAAAGCTCTGCTCCGATCCGCCCGGATTCGCTGCGCCTGCCAGTGCATTCTCGGGCGAGGCCCCCCACGCCACCACCCACGTGGGCGCGACCGTCGGGACGGGAGTCGGTGTCGGTGTCGACACAACTGGCGTCGCCGGACCTGCTCCACTCGAGCAGCTAAGCAGCAGCGGAAGCAGCGACAGCACCAGGCCAGAGACAACGGAGCGAAGACGGAGCGAGGGCATGCAGTCATAAACGAACAGCGCAGCGGGAAAGTTGCTTAGGCGCGCCAACTCGCTCCCGCCTTTTTGTCTATGGGGCGCCCACCGCTACACGCTACGGCTGCGCGAAGAACCCCTTCCGTGCCTGCACCGTCAGCTTCTTATCCTTCGCCTTCAGCTCCAGCCGATGGTAGCTGTTCGGCTGCACATCCGCCGGCGGCGTGTACCCGACCTCATACTGCAGTCTCAGATCCTCCGAGATCTCCGCGAAGATATCCCGCAATCCCAGCGTCCGCGACACCGTGAACACCCGGCCGCCGGTGCTGTCTGAAAGCTTCTGCAGCGTCTCCCGACCAGTATCCTGCTGTCCCGGAGGGTTCGGCGCAACTCCACGGCCAGAGAGGCCCATGATCCGATCCTGATCCGTATACAAAATGGAATAAATCTGCACATCCGATCGCTGCGCCTGCTCGACCGCCTCCACCACCGTCTCCCGGCTGCCATTGTCGCCGCCATCCGTCAGCAGCACGATCGCCTTCCGCCCCGTCTCCTTCGCCAGCGGCCCCTTGGACACCGCATACACCGCATCATTCAGCAGCGTGCGTCCCGCCGCCGACGGGGTGGAGCCAAGATTCAGCAGCGACAGATGCAGCGTACCCGCCGAGCTCGTCAGCCCCCGCAGCTCCAGCACCCGCGCGTCGAACTGCACCAGCATCGCCCGGTCTTCCTTGCGGCCCAGCATCGTCTCAAAGAACACATCGCTCGCCTGCACCTCGTCGCCGATCAGCGTCCGTTGACTTCCACTCGTATCCACCAGCAGCGCCAGTGTCAGCGGCAGGTCCGACCCCTGCGAAAAATAGTGGATCGGCTCTTCCTTCCCGTCCTGCCTCAGCACAAAGTCGTCTTTCGTCATGCCGCCCCGCGGCGCGCCATCCTTGCTCTTCACCACCGCGGCAATCTCCACCACCCGCGTCGCTACCTTCAGCGTCGTCACCGGCTCGTCCGCCGGCGTACTCGGCGCCGCGGCCTGCCCCCATCCGGTCGCCGCCACCAGCAGCAACCCCGTCCCTAGCTTCCATCGCCCCACAAGGAGATCCCCTCAACCAGCAAGACAGCCATGAGCCGCTAACCTACGCTCCCCCGCCGCCGCCGTCAACGCCTTCCCCACACATACCAAACCCAAAGCAAACTCCCTGTGCGTCACCCGAACCTCGGCTCGCGTCTTACAGAGTGCAAACCCGCTTTCGAGAGAAGGATCCATGCCCCTCGCCGTACATCGTTCGTCCCTCATCTTCGCCGCAGCCCTCCTGCTTCCCCTCGTCGCAACCGGCCAGCAAGTCCCCACCACCCAGCACCCCGTCACCCTCCCCACCGATCAGCCAAACACCCCGGCGCAGACCTCCGACAAACCCGTCACCATCGACGCAGTCGCCACCGACAAGTCCGGCACTCCCATCCCCGCCCTCTCCGAAAGCGACTTCACCCTGCTCGACAACAAGAGCCCCCGTGCGCTCACCAGCTTCACACCGCACCTCGGCAAAGACGTCCCCGTCGAGGTCATCCTCGTCATCGACGCCGTCAACACCCGCTACGACAACGTCGCCTACGAGCGCTCCGAGATCGACAAGTTCCTCCACGCCAACGAGGGCCAGCTTCCCTTCCCCACCACCCTCGCCATCTTCACCGACACCGGCACCCAGATCCAGCCCGGCTTCTCCAAAGACGGCAACGCTATCAGCGCCGCGCTCAAGCAGCAGACCATCAGCCTCCGCACCCTCCGCCGCTCCAGCGGCTTCTACGGCGCGGAAGATCGCCTCAATCTCTCCCTCACCGCCCTCCGCCAGCTCATGTCGGTCGAAGCCCAACATCCCGGCCGCAAGCTCATCGTCTGGATCTCACCCGGCTGGCCCTATCTTTCCAGCCCGGCCGTCGAGCTCGACGGCAAGCAGCAGACTGGCATCTTTTCGGAGATCGTCGGCCTCTCCACCCAGCTCCGCCAGGACCGCATCACCCTTTACAGCATCGACCCGATCGGCCCCGCCGACTCCGGCTTCCGCACCTTCTACTACCGCTCTTTCCTGAAAGGCGTGCAGAAGCCCGGCCAGGTCGATCTTGGCGATCTCAGCCTGCAGGTCCTCGCCACCCAGTCCGGCGGCCTCGCCATCAGCGGCAACAGCGATGTAGCCGGAGCCCTTCGCCGCTGCATCTCCGATGCCAACGCCTTCTACGAACTCACCTTCAACCCACCACCCTCCGAGAAACCCAACGAGTACCACCACCTCGATCTCCAGGTCACCAAACCAGGCCTGACCGCCCGCACCCGCGACGGCTACTACCTTCAACCGTGACTGATCCCCTTTGCGGAACAGATCATCTCGGGGCGTTACCACCACGTGAACACAGCTGTATGCGTCTCGAGACTGCTTCGCCCGCGCGCTGTGACGGTAATCATGTACATCCCCGGAGACGTATGAGCTGGACTCTTTCCGCTGCAGCCACTCAACCCACTCATCACACCTGCTGTCACCATCAGCGTCAGCAGCCGAATACTTGACCTCTTCTTTCGGCCAAACCCCAACAGAATTAACCTTGGAAGCGACGTCGCCAAGACCCTGCTTACACCCCAGCCGAGGCGTTCGCCTGACAGAACCGAAGCCGCCTCAACCGAACCGTTCTTAGCCACACGCACCGGCACCGTGACGGCCTGACCTTGCGTCAGCGCTACGGGGCTATTCGCAAACGTGCAGCTCGCCGCCAGCGGTAGACCGGCACAGGAAAGATCAATGGCATCATCGGATCCACTAAGGCTCGTCAAGAGAGCGTTCACTGTTCCTTGCTGACTCGCCTTCAGCGTCAAGGTTGTTGTGTTCAGACCGAGAGTGAAATCGCTCGGGATCGCATCGATGACTTGTGCCAGAGCCGCCGACGTACTCTCCGCCAACAACAAATTTCCCGTATACACAGCGGTCAACGTGTGCGTTCCAGACATCAGCGATGACGTGGTGTAGCTCGCATGCTGGCTGGCGTCCAGCACCACGGTCGCAAGCACTACCGTTCCATCCATGAATGGTACCGATCCGGTCGGGGTGGAGGTGGTGCTTGCAACCATTGCCGTGAGCGTCACAGCTTGGCCGTACATGGCATCCAGCAGCGATGACGTCAGAGTTGTTGTCGAAGGGTGCCCCACAACCTGCTCGGCACAGGTCGCACGACTCGGAGCACAGGATCCGGTAAATGAGTTGACGTCGCTGTGACTGAGTGCATGCCGATAGGCAGCTTCTTCGTCAAGGACGAGATCCCATTCAGGACAAGCGTCCGACCAAGACCGGCGCTCCCATCCGTATACGTAACGGCTCCATCCGAATAACGCACCTGTCCAATCGTCGTGGTGCTGTTGAACAGAATCGACTGATCTGGAAACGCTGGATTGGGAGAACAGGTGATCGCCGTAGTCGACATCGGCAGCGTTGGCGAAATGCCCGTCAGCCGAGCATAGAGTACCTGACTCGCGGTCGGCGATAAATTTCCGTCTCCGGCATACGTAGCCGTGAAGCGAAACGTTCCTGGCGTCTTAATTGTTGGAACAATCGTCGCCGTGCCTGTCGCGTCAGCGACGATCGTCCCCAGCGAGACATCATCCTCTAGAAAAGTTACAGGCCCAGTTACCGGCCCGGTCGAAGACGTGAGTGAAGCCGTCAGCGTTACCGGCCCGCTAACCACCTGGTCATAAACCGAAGAGGCTAACACTATGGTCGATACAGGCCGGTCGATCACACCGACAGCCTCGTACGCCCCCATATCGACCGTCGGAGAGCCGCTTCCGATTAGATCCTGAACGCGTACGTTGCCTGCGATGTCGCTCGTTGCAAGGCCGATCGCACTGTTGTTGCCTGCATCCACCACAAGCGAACCACTTTTGACATGAAAATCCGTCATTGATGCAAGCTCGGGATCCACTGATATATTTCCGTTGATCCCGAAAAACGGAGTGCTGTAGCCGCAGTCATTCAGGAAGCTCGGAACTGTCGATGCCGCCACATTGACGATGTCATTGTGATCGAACACTGGTGGAACCACATTGCCGTTTCCTCCTACGATGACGCAATCGATGACGGGTGTGTTCGCCGACGTCCCTACAATCAGGTTGTTCACCAGCGACATGCGTGCGAAGTAGTCCTCGAGGAGAATGTCGGCCACCACATATCCCCCGTTATCAAACCCTCCGCCCTGTGTCACGTTTCCTGCGATCGTGTTGTTGACGGCAGTCATTGTCACCGGTTCATAGCCGTTTCCGGCGTTGCCCTCGAGCGGAAAGTAGTCGAAATCCAGCCCTGTGTAGCGATTGTGGTACACCAGGTTCTGTCGAACAATCGCATGCAGAGAGGTGTCGGGCCGATTCTCATCAGAAACGTAGATCCCCGATCGCGCATCGTGGATTACGTTGTCTTCAATTAGCGCATGCGTCGTGACGCTCACATTGATTCCCGCTCCCGAACAGACCGTTCCGTCGCCTTCAATCACATTGTTTGCAATGCGGCTCGTTCCTGCGGCATCGGTCGATGTAGCTCCCGTCCCGAACAGATCAACGCCGCCGACCGCACAAACGGATCAATAGCTGTCGGGTGTTCCTGGCCCAACCACCGAGATGCGGTTGTTCAGCAGCGTCGCCCGGCTGAAAGTACTGTGAATTCCATATCCATAGTTTCCTGTTACAACGCTGTTCTGCACCGTGTAACTCACGGACTGTGCGCTGACTCCGCCGTCCGATGGACTCAAGGTCGTCGCTCCGTTTCGGATCGTAAAGCCATCGATCACATCCGTGTTGCTCGGTAGTCCAGTCAGCGAGATCACCGGGCCTTTGCGCATTCCGTCAAGAATCGTCTTGGCAGACCCGGCGGAACTGCGCACCGTCACGCTTTTGCTGTCCACCCGTAGGTTTTCAGAGTACGTTCCTGGCGCCACGAGCACCGTATCGCCGTCGGTTGCGCTGTCGATCCCGGCCTGAATCGTCGGCGCGTCGCCAGGTACTTGAATCGTGCGTTGCGCTTGGGTTGCCTACGAGCCCACCAGCAGGCAAATACAAAGGGAAAAGAACGTTTCTGCAAAGCGCATCGAAGGGATCCATTGCTACGAGGCTTAGTCCAGCGCCGACGGGCACGGGTCTCTTATGTGCTCAGACGGGAATTAACCTCCATCGCAAGCAAATCAACGCCGGGGCGGCCTTTCCCGCACGTGCGCCCTCGCCGTCGCCAGATCCTCCGGTCCTCTACTTCACCATCCTTCGCGCCCTCTGCAGTGGGTTCTCGCTTCCGTCCCCTCAAACCCTTGCGAACCGCCGTGCTAACCAAACGCCTGCAGTGATAGTCTCCGCAGTATGGCCCCTTTGTCCCATATCCGGCGGCTTTTTGGGTGCGCTGCCCTCCTCCTCCCTGCTACCCTCTTCGCTCAGACCAAGCTCGTGCTTCCCCAGGCCCCGTTGCTGCCTGAACGCTTCGCCACCTGGGATGCAACCCCCTCCAGCTCATCACCCACCCTCCCTCTGCTGGGTGATGTCACCACCGCCGCCATCGCGAAGGAAGACGGCCTAAGCCGCACCGAGGCCCAAACCTACACGCACGCCGGCCGCACGGTAACAGTGCAGGCTATTCAATTCGGCGACGCGACCGGTGCCGTCGCTGCCTTCACCTTGCTCCGTCAGCGCGGCATGGCCGAGACTGCCGCCGACCCCGGCGCACGCAATCACACCAACATCGCCACCGCCGGCGGTCACACCCTCCTGCGCGAAGGCACGTCGCTCGTCGTCCTCGACGGCTCTTCTTTGCCGCCTGCGGATCTTCGCTCGCTCGCCGACACCCTTCCCAAGATCGGCGGCCCCAAAGGTCTTCCACCGCTGCTTCCCACCTATCTTCCGGCTGCTGGCTTGGTTCCGGGCTCTGTTGAGTACGCCGTTGGCCCGATCGCTTACAAAGCGACCGGAGGTCCGCTGCCCGCCGACCTTCTCGGCTTCGATAAAGCCGGTGAGTCCGCCATCGCCGAGTACACCGGCCGCTCCGGCGCTGGAAAGCTGACCCTCTTTCTCCTGCCCACCCCGCAGATCGCCGGCGACCGTGGCCGCGCCATCGAAGATTGGCTGAACTCGCCCACCGCCAAAGCCGCCGCTCTCGGCACGATCAAGCTCCGCCGGATCGGTCCCATGCTCGCCCTCGCCACCGGCAGCTTCACCCCGGAGCAGGCCGCCGCCTTGGTCGACGGCATCCATCTCCGCACCGAACTCACCTGGAACAAGCCCGTTCCACCCGAGTTCCACGTTGAGGTGCGCAAGACCGCCAGCCTGCTCACCAGCATCATGGTCTTCAGCGGGGTCGGCGCGCTCGCGGCACTCCTGCTTGGCGCCTTCCTTGGCTTCGGCCGTGCCTGGGTTCGTGTGCTCCTGGGTAAGCCCGCAGCCACCGAACCCGAGTTCCTTCGTCTGGACCTGCGCGCAAACAGCGAAAAATAGGCCCCGACCTACGCGAAACTGTGCTTAACCTCAGCGAAACGCGGCAGTCTAGGACTGCACCAGTTTCAGTGCATGCGTACCGCTAAGCGCTTCATTAGACACCTCTTTCAGGCACAAATAAGGCGAACTAAAAGAGAAGTTACCTTTCTCGTCAACATGCCTTGGTCACGAATAAGCCTCTTTCTTTCAGCAACCTACAGCCCCACCGATTATTCCTTGACACACGAAATAGCAAAACCTAACATGCTGCCAGAAAGTTCTGATGGCTTTGCCTCCGTTGGAACTATTCTCCCTAGCGAGAAGGCTGCCCTGTTGCCGGGTAGCCTTCTCATTTCTTTTGTTCGGCTGTAAGTGGTTCATTCCAGAGGGGCTTTGCGTGACGTGCCCGAAGCCGCTAGAATAAATTTTGGATTCAAGCCGACGTAGCTCAGTTGGTAGAGCAGCTGATTCGTAATCAGCAGGTCAACGGTTCAAGTCCGTTCGTCGGCTCCATTGTTTTGTTTGACTTAGCGTGCGAAGGCCCATCCGAGTGGATGGGCCTTCGAGTTTTCTGGCTCGAGAAAACGGTGCATTTCGGTCGAGGTTAAACAAGGTTTCGCCGAGGTTAAGGCCGTTTTCGCCGTGATTGTGCGGAGGTCCTCAGCGGGTGAGCCGGCGGCGACCTAAGCCGACCAGACCGACGAGGCCGGTGCCGAGGAGGGCGAGGGTGGAAGGCTCGGGAACCGAGGAGGGAGTGACGTCGAAGCTGGCGATAGCAAACGGCGTGACGTCGCCCGGATCATTCGGATCGACGACATCGACCTCATAGCCGTTGTTGTAGAAGACGTGCGCGAGGCTGGTACCAAGCGGGCTGGCGAGATACAAGAGGAAGCCGTCGGCGTCGACGTGGTTCTCGCCGGCTCCTGTATAGAGGACGTTATCGAAGGTGAAGCCGGATTGCGTTTCGGTGATCTTCGAGTTGGTGCCGGCGTTGACGATGCCGGAGAAGGTGTAGATGTTCGCGGCTCCGGTGATGGAGTTGATGTCGAAGGCGGCTGGAGCGTAGGGGTCAGCGGGACCACTGATGGTTCCGCTGACGGTGAAGCTGCTGCCGGGAGTGCTGGGGGTGTCGGCGGTGGTGATGGTGAAGTTGTAGGTGTCGGCATGGAGCGCGGCGGGGGCGGCGAACGCTGCGAGGGCGAGGAACGGAAGGCAAGATTTGCGCATGGGATGTCCTAAAAGGGAGTTGCCGGAAGGGGGAGCAAAGGGAAGGCTCCACTGGGATCGCTTCCGTGCGAGAACGATGCTGTCGCGGCTCGGCACCGCGACGGGGTGATCTTTGCTGTCTCCTGTCGCTCACAGCCGAGCTTGCGCACGGGCGATGTATCGGGCAGCGAGACAAGCATACGCTCCAGATAAGCATCGTAGTGCAACATCCTCGAGGCCCTTCATCGCGAGGAATCAGAGGAAGAACCAGCTTTGGTACGCGATATCCACGGGTATTCGCAGGTGCGGGCACCCAAGCCCTTGATTGACGCGGGGAATCCCCGCATACTCCCCGCAGGTGCCGCCTGCTTCCGTGTGTCTTAGAACGTGCAGGGAAGGCCCTTTGAGGATGCATGTGAGCGGATTCGGCCGACAGGACGCCGTGCGAATTCTTCATCTAAATGTGCGTGAGCTCGAGCGGTGGGAGCGAGCGGGGCTGATTGCCGCACAGGAGCAGTACAGCTTCAGCGAATTGGGTGATCTGCGAGTGCTGCGCGATCTGCGGGCGCGGCGGATCTCCGCGCGACGCATCCGGGCGGCTCTTGACGCGATCGAGCGAACGAGCGGATTACGGCATGCCTTGCGGGAGATCGCGGGAGCGGCTGAGGGGGCGCGGCTGCGGTTCCGGCACGAGGGATCGCTGCTCGACCCGATGACGCAGCAGATGGCGTTCGACTTTACGCGAACCGGCGCTCCGGAGCGGCGGCTGATGCCGGTCGGGCCACCTGCGGCGTCTGATGGACGACGCAAGGTGCAGGTGCAGGAGATGTTTCTGCGCGCGGTTCGGCTGGAGGAAGATCCGGCAACGGTGCAGGAGGCGATGTCGGTTTACGAGGAGATCCTGGAGATACGGCCGCAGCATGCGCCATCGCTGATCAACCTCGGGACGATCCACTACAACCTGCGACAGTACCCGGAGGCGGAGCGGCTCTACCGGCATGCGACGGAGGTCGACCCGCGGTATGCGCTGGCGTTCTTTGATCTCGGGAATGTGCTGGACGAGCTGCAGCGGCTGCCGGACGCGACGGCGGCCTACCAGCGTGCGGTGGAGCTGGTGCCGCACTACGCGGATGCGCACTACAACCTGGCGCTCTCGTTTGAGCGGCAGGGACAGCGACGGCGGGCGCTGCGGCACTGGCTAACGTATGTGCGGCTGGACCCGGTGGGTCCATGGAACGCGCATGCGCGCGGGCAGGCGAAGCGGACGTTGAAGCTGGAGAAGCTCTCGATTGTGAGCCGGCGCGGGCGGCTGGTGCAGGCGGGGTAGCTTCGACGCGAAGAGTCGACGCGGGTGGACGTCGTTTCGCTCCGTGGTCACAAGTGAGATACGGGAGGTCTCGACTGCACCCGCGTATGCGCGCACTCGGAACGGCGGGCAGAGACGTGGTTGTACGGTTGTTCCCCAGTGGGTGCTGGCGTTCCCGGTAGAGAAGCAGGTTCCTCCCCTTCGCTATGCTCCGGTCGGAAGGACAACAAGAAGAGCAGAACGGACGAGGTCGGCCGGTACGCTGGTGTCCGCTCCGGCCGGAGCGACAGCACAAATAGCGGAGTGGTTGCTCACGACTCGCCCAGGGCGCAGGCTCCCTAAGCGGTAGAAGCCGACTTGTGCTGTGCAGGCGCTGGTACACTCGCCTGCACAGCCGCGCGCCGCCGGGTGAGGGACGCGCGATGCTCCAGGAGCAGGATCGATCATGGCAACAGCGCCTCGCAGCAGCACGTCCAGCCGCCCGACCTTTAAACCATTTGTGGGCGCTTCTGAGACGCGGCCCGAGCTTTCGGTGCGGGCGCTGCTGCTGGGGGCGATCTTCGGGGTGCTGTTTGGCGCGGTGACGGTGTATGTGGGTTTGCGGGCGGGGCTGACGGTGGCGGCGTCGATTCCAATCTCGGTGCTCTCGATTTCGATTCTGCGTGCGTTTGGAAAGGCGTCAATTCTTGAGAACAACATTGTGCAGACGACCGGCAATGCGGGGCAGTCGATTGCGTCGGGCGTGATCTTTACGCTGCCGGCGCTGATCTTTCTGGGGTTCGACCTGGAGTCGACGCGGATCTTCGCGCTGGCGCTGTTTGGCGGATGGCTGGGCGTGCTGTTCATGATTCCGCTGCGGAAGCAGCTGATCGTGGACGAACATGAGACGCTGACGTACCCGGAGGGGACGGCGTGCGCGGATGTGCTGGAGGCAGGCGAGCGCGGTGGATCGTTTGCGTCGCGGGTGTTTCTGGGGCTGGGGCTGGGCGGCGTGTACACGCTGTTCCAAAATGAGAATTTATTCGGGTTGTTTCCCTCGACGCCGGACTACCAGCCGGACCTGGGCGCGCAGCACCTGATGAAGGGCTCGGCGATTCGCGCGGATGTGACGCCGGAGTATCTAGGGGTCGGGTACATCATCGGGATCCGGGTGGCGGCGGTGATGCTGGCGGGCGGGGCGTTCTCGTGGCTGGTGCTGATGCCGGCGATTGTGTTCTTCGGCTCGCACCTTTCGACGCCGCTCTATCCGGGGACGATTCCGATTGCACAGATGAGTCCGTCGGACCTGTGGAAGACGTATGTGCGGCCGATGGGGGCAGGGGCTGTGGCGGCGGCTGGGTTGATCACGCTGTGCCGCACGCTGCCGACGATCTTTGGCGCGCTGACGGCGGGGCTTCGCACGGCGGCAGCGAAGACCCAAGTCTCAGGTGCGAGACGTGGGGCACCCGGCTCCGTGGCCCACGGACCCGGGGCGCCGAAGCGGACGGAGCATGATCTGCCGCCGGCGGTGGTGTTTGGCGGGTCGCTGCTGCTGGTGCTGCTGCTGTGGATCTTTCTGGAGTTTCATCCGGTGCCGGGCGCGCAGGTAGGCGCGCTGGCGAACCTGGCGGCGAGTCTGCTGGTGGTGGTGTTCGGCTTTCTCTTTGTGACCGTGAGTGCACGAATTGTGGGGATTGTGGGATCAAGCGCGAGCCCGGTCTCGGGCATGACAATTGCGACGCTGATGGCGACGGCGGCGATCTTTCTCGTGAAGGGATGGACGGCGCCGGCGTTTGGCGCGCTGGCGATTACGATTGGGGGCATTGTCTGCATTGCGGCGTCGAATGCGGGCGATACGGCGCAGGATCTGAAGACGGGCTACCTGATTGGCGCGACGCCGTGGAAGCAGCAGCTGGCGATCATGATTGGCGTCATTATTTCGGTGTTTTCAATTGGCGCGACGTTGAATGCGATGAACACGGGGCTCGAGAGCTTTGAGCGGCTGCCGCGGTCGATTCCGCTCACACTCAGTTCACTGCCGACGGGGGTGCAGTATAAGGGGCAGTTTCCGCGCGACCACGTGCTGCTGACCAGTCGCGCGGATGCGAACGGCAAGGGCGGGGGGCGAAAGGAAGAGCTGCCATCGGCGAGCAGCTATGTGCTCTTGAATGCGATCGGGTCGAACACGGTGGAGGATGGCAAGTACCTGTATAACCCTGCGACGAACGCGATCGAGGTGCAGTGGATTCAGGGGATCGGGTCAGAGAAGGCGGCGGCACCGCAGGGGCGGCTGATGGCGACGGTGATCAATGGCATTCTGTCGCGGCGGCTGCCGTGGTCGCTGGTGCTGCTGGGAGTGGCGCTGGTGATTGCGGTGGAGCTGCTGGGGGTTCGGTCGCTGACGTTTGCGGTGGGGGCTTACTTGTCAATCGCGACGACGCTGGCGATTTTTGTGGGTGGGGTGGCGCGATGGATGGTGGATCGAGCGATGCTGCAGCAGGCGGCGCGGGAGCGGGCGGCGGGGCATGCTGCCCTGGTTGATCGCTGGAGAAGTGCGCGTTCCTCGTGGCTGGCGGGGCAGGGGGCGGTTGCGCTTCTTCCGGGAGTCGAGGGCCTGGACGGTGAGCAGAGATTTACGGAGACGGCGAGCGACCATGCGGCGTTTCTTGCGGCGCATCCCGAGTTGATTCCGTTTGGCGGCTTTGATCCGGGCAATCCGGAACATCTGGATCCGGCGACGGGCCTGCCGACGGCGAATCTGCTGACGATGCGTGACCCGGCGGTTGAGTCCGAGATCTCGCCGGGGTCGCTGTATGCCTCGGGGCTGATTGCGGCGGGCGGGATTGTTGGGTTGATTGGGGTTCTGGTGAAGCTGTATGAGAACTTCTTCGACCGGACATTTCCGCGGTTTCACGAGACGAACCCGCTGCATCAGGACTGGATCAGTGTGGTGGCGTTTGCGGCGCTGGCGTATAGCTTGTACTACTTTGCGCGGAAGCCGCTGGAAGGCTAGGCTCGCGAGGCCGGCCGTCTCGGTGGGCGGGGACGAGGCAAAACTCTGCCGTCGGGGATGGAAGTTTCCTTCCCTTCCCGGGCGTCTGAAGTGGGATGCGGGGCCTGGGTTGCTGGGATTGCAGCCTTTTGCATGATGGCAAGGTACGTGCTCTGTTCCAGGTACGCCGGTCTCTCCGGCTCCCGAGGAGTCCATGAGCGAGCACCGATCAACGAACTCCAAACAACCCGAGCTGCTGCCATGGCAGGCCGCCCTGATGGTTGCCTGTGTGACCGCGGCGGGTTTGCTGCATGAGCATCCCAGCGTGATGCGGCCGCTGGTCTCTGGCGCGCACTCGGCACAGCTTCGATCGAGTGTGGAACCGGTGAAGCACTCGGCGGAGGGGCTTAACGCGGCGACCTGGCCGGAACACTAGGCGGAGTGGCGGAGGGGTTCGCGGCGGAAGTCTGCTCGCGCCGCAGCTCTGCACGGAAGGCTGCCTCCCGATCGACGAGAGCAGCCTGGTAGCCGGCTGGGTCGATCCAGACCGGGCTACCATCGCGCGTTTCGGGGGGACGGCGCGAGATCTTCCCCAGCAGGTTGAAGTAGCTGCCGTGGGCCCCGAGGAAGATATCGCACGGGAGCGCATGCAGCACGGCGAAGGTGTGTTCGAAGTCCTGGGCGATTCCCGGGTAGGAGGCGGGCCGAGCCGGAGTATCAACCAGCCGATACTCCGAGGTGGTGCTCCAGCTGCCGACGATGACGACATTCAACAGCCGGCCGGGTTCCTGAACCTGCATGGTCCAGGTGGTGCAGCCGCGAGTGTGTCCCGGGGTCTTACGGGCGATCAGAACGGTGCTGCCCAGCCGTACCTGGTCACCGTCGTGGAGCACGCGATCGACCCTGGTGGGCGGAAACGGAAAGCGGTTGCCGAAGGCGAAGTCCGCACGGCCGCCACGCTCCACGGAGGGCACATCGGAGTCCATCACCATATAGCGGGCACCGGTGAGTTGTTTCAAGGCTGCGCTGCCAGCGGCGTGATCGAAGTGCGCGTGGCTGATCAGCAGGATCTTAACATCGGTGAGGTGGAAGCCCAGCTGCTCGATGCTGCGGCGGATCTGCACTACCGATTGCTCCAGGTTGGAGTTGATCAGGATGTCTCCCTGCGGCGTGACGACCAGATACGACGCGAGATCGCGGCTGCCCACGTAGTACAAGTTGCCGGCGATGCGGAACGGCGGGAGCGGCGTCGTCCACGCGGGATCCGGCTGTGCATGCGCTTGCGGCGAAAGGGCCACAGCCGCACAGATCGCCATGTGGAGGAGAGCGGCTCGAAGGCTTCGCATCACGGACCTACTTTCTAAGGGAGGAGTGCGAGGAAGGAAACATTTGCATGATGCTGCGCATTGAATGAAGAACGAACGAAGGAGATTGGGGAAGACGATGGTGACTCTTCCGCACACACACGAGGATTTCATGCTCGCTCGATTGTGTTGTGCGGTTGCTTTTGTTGTATTTTCTCCCATTCTGCCGTCAGCCCAAAGACCCGCAGGCTTCCCAACTGACGCCAGGACTCTAGCGGGTCTACCCTCGTCGCACCGGGGCAGAGCTGGTTTCCGGGATGCCTCAGGGTTCTGCGGTCCCCGAGAGCTTCTCGCTATCTCCAGATCTTGATGGTGCGACCTCCTCCGCGCGTTACGACGACCGCCCTGCGCCTGCGCTCAATTGAAGACTGGCCAGCCCGCCTTGCTTACGAGGGGGTTCGCTGCTGATGGGAGATTCTGGGCTTCGCAGCGGGTACTCCGGCAGGTACTTTGCGCTGAAGGCCGTCCTCGCGCCCCGGCTTCGCCAGCTACTCGGACACGATTCCGGCGGTGACGGCCGCGAAGCTGATTCCGACGTTGACGGGTGACTTCAACTTCAACGCGGGCGCGGCGATCTCGGGCGATATCCGCTTCAGCTCCCACATTGCCTTTCGCGCGACCGCGGAGCAGATGCTGATCCGGCACAAGAGCCCGGACCGCGATTCCCAGGACTCGGAGAGGAACCCCGCATCTCGTTTCTCTCGCACGACAACTACATCAACTCGATGAACTGGGGTGTTCGCGTGGGACCGGTCCTTCGGTTTCGTGCCGGGCAGCGCAGCGGATCAAGGCATCTGCGACACTGGTGAGACCCATGGCTCTCACACTTCCGACACCCTTCTCAGCGCTTATCTTTGACTGCGACGGAACCCTGGTGGACACCGCCCCCGCACACTTCTATGCCATCACCGAGGCGCTGAAGCTACAGGGTCACACGATGGACAAGGACTGGTACATGGCGCGCGCGGGGCTGACGCCGGACGCGCTGCTGGACGCGCAGGAGGCTGCCGTGGCCGCTGCCGGGAAGGTAGCTCCGCTCGATCGCGCCACGGTGTTTGCCACGTATAACGATCACTTTCGGGCCGGGCTGCCGCTGCTGCGCGAGGTTGCGGCGGTCGCGGCGATCGCTCGCGAGTGGCACGGCAAGATACCGATGGCAGTGGCCTCGAATGGGCGGCTCGAGAATGTGCAGGCGAGTCTGCGAGTGACGGGCCTGCTGCCGATGTTTGACCTGATCGTAAGCGCTGATGACGTGGCGAAGGGAAAGCCGGCGCCCGATGTATTTCTGGAGGCGGCCCGACGAATGGGCGTACCCGCGGCCGAGTGCGTGGTGCTGGAGGACTCGGATGAAGGGCTGCGGGCGGCGAGGGCGGCGGGCATGCGCGGCATCGATGTGCGGATTCCTTAGAACCTTACGCGGAGGGCAGGTCCCGAGGCGCGAGGGCTCCGTGATGTTGAACCCCGGCTGGCGCTGATACCATATCCTGATGCCGTCGCGATCCCGGCTGTGGCCCCGAGCCGCAGGGCGATCGCTGCCTGGCAACAAGGAGCCGTACGTCTATGAAGAGATCGTTTCTCCCGCTCGTCCTTCTGCTTCCGCTCACGATTCCGGCGCATGCCGATGATGCGTCCAAGCGCACGAAGATCATGGAGCTGCTGACCGTGCTGAAGGTCGACCAAGTCGGCAAGCAGATCGTCGACGGCGCGAGTGCGCAGACCGACGCGCTGGGCCATCGCGAGTTTGGCGCTACCGAGACTCCAGATCAGCAGAAGAAGGTTGCGGATCTGCACCAGCAGGTCGTCACGCTCATCGCGCCCGCCGTGGACTGGAAGACGCTGCAGCCGGAGTTTGTGAGCGCCTACAACACGGCCTACACGGAGCCTGAGATCGACGGCATCCTGACGTTCTACAAGACGCCGGCCGGACAGGCGCTGCTGAACAAGGGGCCAGAGATCGGGCAGAAGTCCAACCAGATTGTGCAGGCCCATATGACCGCCGTGCAGCCGCAGCTGCGGCAGCTAGTGCAGGACTTCGCGAAGAACAGCCAGCCCGCGGGCGCGGCGCCGGCCGGTACATCGCCGCAGCCGCAGTCTCGGCCCACGCCGTCACTCAGCACTCCTTCTTCAACCATAACACCGCAGAAGTAATCCTTTACCTGGGATGACGGCGCGCCCCGCGGGAACGAAGCGGGGCGCGCCTTTTGCATCTGAACGCCGTATGAGCTCGATCGGCGCACGCCTCTGGTGGCAGGATGGCATCATCTATCAGATCTATCCACGGTCGTTTCAGGACGCGAACGGAGATGGTGTCGGTGATCTGAACGGCATTCTTTCTCGGCTCGACTATCTGGTTGAGTTAGGTGTTGATGCGATCTGGCTGTCGCCGATCTACCCTTCGCCGATGGCGGACTTCGGATATGATGTCGCGGATTACACCGGCGTCGATCCGCTCTTCGGCACGGTGGCAGATCTTGAACGCCTGATTGCGGCGGTGCATGAGCGAGGGATGAAGTTCATTCTGGACTTCGTGCCGAACCACAGCTCTGACAAACATCCGTGGTTTCTTGAGAGCCGGTCGAGCCGAGAAGACGCGAAGCGCGACTGGTACTTGTGGCGCGATCCGGCGGCGGATGGCGGACCGCCGAATAACTGGATGAGCAACTTTGGCGGGCCGGCGTGGACCTTCGACGCCGCGACCGGCCAGTTCTACTATCACTCTTTTCTGGCGCAGCAGCCGGATCTGAACTGGCGCAATGCTGAGATGAAGTCAGCGATCTACGACGCGCTGCGCTTCTGGCTCGATCGCGGCGTGGACGGCTTCCGCATGGATGTGATCTGGATGCTGATCAAGGATGATCAGTTTCGGGTGAATCCTCTGAACCCGAACTGGCAGCCGGGCGGATCGAGCTTCGGCAGCGTGCTTCCGCTCTACACGGCGGACCGGCCGGAGACGCACGGGATTGTGGCCGAGATGCGCGAGGTGCTCGATGGATACCCGGAGCGGCTGCTGATCGGCGAGATCTACCTGCCGCTTGACCGGCTTGTGACCTACTACGGCACGGTAGACCAGAATGTAACGGATCCTGCGACACAGAACGTGCGCGGCGCGGACATGCCGTTCAACTTCCATCTGATTCTTTCGCCGTGGCGAGCGGACGTGATCGCGGATCTGATTCGGCAGTATGAGGCTCTGCTGCCGCCTGGCGCGTGGCCCAACTGGGTTCTGGGCAACCATGATCAGAAGCGGCTTGCCTCTCGACTGGGCGAGGGGCAGGCGCGCGTGGCGGCGATGGTGCTGCTCACGCTGCGGGGAACGCCGACGCTCTACTTCGGCGACGAGCTCGGTATGCCGGACGGGATTATTGCGCCGGACCAGGTGCAGGATCCGGCAGAGAAGAATCAGCCAGGCATAGGCATGGGACGCGATCCGGAGCGCACGCCCATGCTGTGGGACACGACGCCAAACGCGGGGTTTACCACCGGAACGCCATGGCTGCCGATCACGCCAGGGACAACGGAGCGGCTGAGTGTTGCGACCGAAAGCACGCAGGCACGCTCGATGCTGGCGCTCTACCGCAAGCTGATCGCGCGGCGCCGGGCACACCCCGCGCTACACACCGGGGTGGTTGCGGAGGTGCGTGCGGAGGGCGGCGTTCTGCGCTATGAACGACACAGCCCAGATGGAATCAACGCAGAACGATTGCTGATTCTTGCCAATCTCACGAACGATCTCGCGACGGTGCAGGTGCCCAGCTCGCGTGTGCTGCTCACCACGATTCTGGATGGTGACGGCGCAGTCTGTGAAGGTGCATTTACGCTGGAAGCCGGCGAGGGCGTGCTGCTCGAACTGCTCTAGCCTGACGACACTTACACAAGGATGGGTTGCAGGAACTGCTTCATTGCTGCGGCAATCTCCTCGACGTGCGTCTCCAGCGCAAAGTGACCTGTATCGAGGAGCTGCACCACGGCATCCGGGTTGTCACGCTGAAATGCTCGCGCGCCGGGAGGGATGAAGAACGGATCGTGTTCGCCCCAGATCGCGAGCAGCGGCGGCCTGCTTTGACGGAAGTACGCCTGAAACGCCGGGTAAAGCTTGACGTTGTTGGCGTAGTCGAGAAAGAGATCGAGCTGGATTTCCATGTTGCCGGGGTGAGCCATCAGCGCGGCATCCAGCGTGTAGCCGACGGGATCGACGCGCTCGGGATGCGGCACGCCATCGAGATACTGTGATCGAAGGCCGGCGGGGTCCAGTGCCTGCCGCAGCGTCTGCCGGTTCTCCGCTGAAGGGTCTCGCCAATAACGCTGAATCGGTGCCCAGGCGTCGCCGAGACCCTCCTCATAAGCATTGCCGTTCTGGGTGACGATCGCGGCGACACGCTCCGGATGTGTCATGGCGAGGCGAAAGCCGGTCGGCGCGCCATAGTCGAAGACATAGAGCGCGTAGCGTTTCAGATCCAGAGCCTCCGTGAATGCTGCGAGGGTCTCGGCGAGTGCGTCGAAGGTGTAGCGGTAGTTCCGCGTCGCGGGAACCTCTGTGAAGCCGAAGCCCGGCAGGTCCGGCGCAAGGACGCGGTAGCGCTCGGCCAGCAGCGGCATCAACTCGCGGTATTGGAAAGAGGATGCAGGAAAGCCGTGCAGCAGAAGCACGACAGGCGCATCCGCCGGTCCCGCCTCGCGATAAAAGATGTTGACGCCATCGGCGGTGATGCGATGGATCGATGTCTGTGCCATGCCTCTTCCTTCCCTTCTATACGCACGTCGTGGTGAGACTACAACAGCTGCACGGTCGCCGTAGTCAATTTCCGTCCGAGCGCCGGATGCGGTCTTTGTTTGCCCGCACGAGTGCTAGGAAGTCCTGCTGCAGGATGCCGAGCGTTTCCGGATTCCAGACGAGCGAGACGCCGACGCGGACGGTCTCCGGCTGCAGATGACGGAAGACGACACCGCGAGTGCGAAGGTGGCGGACGCCGGCTGGAACCAGAGCGACGCCCTCGCCTGACTCCACGAGCGTCAGCACGCCGGCCCAGGTGGCCGAGGAGTTGACGATCTCCGGCGAAAATCCGGCGCTGGTGCACATGCCCAGGATGTTATCGAAGAGGGAGGGTGTCACCCGGCGCTCACAGAGGACGAAGGGCTCGGCGGCGAGCTGCTTGAGCGAGATCTGCCCTTTCGTCAGCGGGTGATCGCTCGGCAGCACCACCATGATTGGATCTTCGTACAGCAGCTCGGACTCGAGGACCCGATCGTAGGGCGGCAGCAGCGGTCGCGTGAAGCCCATGTCAATCTTTCCTGAGACGAGCGCCTCCGGCTGCGAGAGCGCGTCCATCTCGTAGAGGGAGACGCGCACCTGCGGATGGAGCCGCCGATACTCGCGGATGATGCGCGGAAAGAAGCCGCCTGTGCCCCACAGGAAGAAGCCGATCGAGAGCGTTCCCAGCTTGCCTTCGAGCGAACGCTGCGTGATGTCAACAGCGCGCTCCGCGGCGAGCAGCGTCTTGCGCGCCTCGATGAGGAAGATGTCACCCTGGGGAGTGAGGCGCAGGCCGTGGCCCCTGCGATCGAGCAAGGCACCCCCGACCTCGTGTTCGAGATCGACCATTTGCTCACTGATGGTGGACTGCGAGACGTGTAGCTGGCGGCTGGCTTTGCTGAAGCTACCCATGTCAGCGATGGCGCAGAAGTAGCGGAGATGACGCAGTTCCATCGAACCAGACTATGGGAGCTATCGGTAAAACCGCTAGAGTCACGCGGAAATAACTGTGAAACCTATCGCCTCAACATAGTGTCTGATAGAGGTGTGGCGTCACGCCACACTCTGCCATCCGAGGACTGCCCGCATGTGGATCGTCAAGATCGCGCTCACGAGACCCTATACCTTTATCGTGCTCGCGATTTTGATCCTGATCGCGGCTCCAGTTGTCATTCACCAGACGCCGGTCGACATCTTTCCCAGCATTGACATTCCCGTCGTTTCGGTCGCCTGGCAGTACACGGGATTGAACGCCGACGAGCTAACCGGACGCCTGACCACGCCGTACGAAAAGGCGCTGACGGTGCTGGTCGATAATGTGCAACACATTGAGTCCTACACGATTGCCGGCCAGGTGATCATCAAGATTTTTCTGCAGCCGGGGGCAAGTCTCGACACGGCGAACGCGCAGGTCAGCGCTGCGTCCGAGTTCCAGCTCCGTCAACTGCCGCCTGGCATTCTACCGCCGCAGATTATCAACTTCTCGGCGTCCAGCGTTCCTATTCTGCAGCTTGGTCTTTCTGGAAATGGCCTCTCTGAGCAGCAACTGAATGACATTGGCCTGAATCTTGTGCGGCCGCAGCTTATTACCGTCCCTGGCGCGGTCATTCCAAATCCGTACGGTGGCAAGCAGCGATCGATCATGGTGAACCTCGATCCGAAGCTGCTGCAGGCGAAGGGGCTTTCTCCGGCCGACGTTCTGAATGCTCTTGGCCAGCAGAATGTAGTGCAGCCGGGCGGCACGGCCAAGATCGGCATGGATGAGTACGACATCCATATTAACTCTGCGCCGATCTCGATTGAAGGTCTTGGCAACCTGCCGGTCAAGCAGATCAACGGGGCGACCATCTACGTCAAGGATGTTGCCTCTGTCACCGATGGTGCGATCCCGCAGACGAATATTGTTCGCCAGGATGGCAAGCGAGGCGTGCTGGTGAGCATTCTGAAGAGTGGCAGCGCATCGACGCTGGACGTGGTGGGTGGCATTCGCGATCTGATTCCGCGCATTCTGCTGACAACACCTCCTGGCCTGAAGGTCACACCGATCGCGGATCAATCGGTCTTCGTGCGAGGCTCCGTACAAGGGGTCATCCGCGAGGCTGTGATCGCTGCCGTGCTGACTGGGCTCATGATTCTGCTCTTCCTCGGCAGCTGGCGATCCACGATCATCATTGCGATCTCAATCCCGCTTTCGATTCTGACGTCCGTCATCTTTCTTGGGCTGCTGGGCAATACCATTAATATCCAGACGCTCGGCGGGCTGGCGCTTGCGGTCGGCATTCTGGTCGACGACGCGACGGTCACGATTGAAAACATTGAACGCTATCTCGAAGAGGGCCACGAGCTCAACGAAGGTATTCTGGAGGGCGCGGCGCAGATTGCTGTTCCTGCTCTTGTTTCGACACTCTGCATCTGCATTGTCTTTTTGCCGATGTTTTTTCTCGGGGGCGTCGCACGCTACTTGTTCGTTCCACTTGCTGAGGCTGTCGTCTTCGCTATGCTCGCGTCGTACGTGCTCTCGCGAACCCTGGTGCCGACGCTGGCGATGTATCTGCTGAAGGCGCACAGCAATCACGGGACGCCGTCGCGCGATCCTTTCTCTCGCTTTCAGCGCGCCTTCAATCGCGGCTTTGAACGAGTCCGGCTCGGCTACGAGAATCTGCTGGGCCGTTTGCTCGCAGCCCGTGTGCTGTTTGTTCCCGTCTTCATCCTGCTTTGCCTTAGCACTTTTGCGCTGATTCCGTTTCTTGGGAGGAACTTCTTTCCGTCCACTGACAACGGCAGTTTCACGCTGCACCTGCGTGCCAAGAGCGGCACGCGCATCGAGGAGACAGCCAGGCTCTGCGACCTTGTTGAACAATCCATCCGCCGCACTGTTCCGGCCGAGGAGATGGATAACATCCTCGACAATATCGGCCTGCCCTACTCCACGCTCAACACGCAGCACGCCACCTCCGGGCTGATTGGAGCGGGGGACGCTGACATTCTCGTCTCGCTCAAGGAAGACCATCATCCTACGGCGAATTACGTCCGCGAGATCCGCTCCAAGCTGGCCCGGGAGTTCCCGGGCGTCACGTTCTACATGCTGCCGTCGGACATCGTCACACAGATTCTGAACTTCGGCCTGCCGGCGCCGATCGACGTGCAGGTGGAAGGTTCTGACGTTGAAGGCAATCGCAAGGTCGTCAACGACATGCTGAGCAAGCTCAGGCAGGTTCCCGGCCTGGTTGACCTGCGGATTCAGCAGCCGAATGATTACCCCGTGCTCGATGTGACGGTCGATCGAACGCGGTCCGCGCAGGGAGGCTATACGGAGCGCGACGTGGGTTCGAGCATGCTGAACATTCTCAGCGGCTCGACACAGCTGAACCCGCAGTTCTACCTCAATCCGAAGAACGGCACGACCTACAACATCGTGGCGCAGACGCCGCAGTACCAGATCCAATCACTTAACGACCTGAAAAATATCCCGATTACCTCGCCGACGGCGCAGCGGCCGGAGATCCTTGCTGACGTTGCCAGCATCAGCCGCAACCACGAGGTTCAGGTCGTCAGCCACTACAACATTCGAACGACGCTGGACATCTACGGCAACGTGCAGGACCGCGATCTCGGGGCGGTCGAAAAGCAGATCAACGCGATCGTGAAGGAGTCCGAGAAGCAGCTTCCACGCGGCAGTTTTGTGCACGTGCGCGGGCAGATTCAGACGATGGAGAGCTCCTACAGCGGCCTGCTGGGCGGTCTTGCCTTTGCCATCGTGCTCGTTTACCTGCTGATCGTCGTCAACTTCCAGTCGTGGCTCGATCCGTTCATCATCATTACGGCGCTGCCCGCCGCGCTTGCCGGCATTGTGCTCTTTCTCTTCATCTCGCGCACAACGCTTAGCGTGCCTGCACTGATGGGCGCGATTATGTGCATGGGCGTCGCCACCGCCAACTCCATTCTGGTGGTTTCGTTTGCAACGGAGCGATTGGTCGCCACGGGCGATGCGCTCGCCGCGGCGCTTGAGGCCGGCGCAACGCGCTTCAGGCCGGTATCGATGACCGCGCTGGCTATGATCATCGGCATGATTCCCATGGCACTCGGGGTCGGCGATGGCGGCGAGCAGAACGCACCATTGGGACGTGCTGTCATCGGCGGGCTCATGCTCGCCACCGTAGCCACGCTGCTCTTTGTCCCGGTCGTCTTCGGGCTCTTCCACAGTCGGCGCAAACAAGGTGTCGCCGCTTCCACTACAACGGCGAAGCCCATGACGACGCGGGCCTGATCCGCGCTTCCGCTTTAGGAGATCTATGTCAAACGAAACGAATGCCCTCCTGACCTCTCCCGCAGTTGAACGCGGTCAGCCTGCCGTCACTGCGCAAAGCGGGGTGCCGCGCGCGGTCTGGATCGTGGTTGGCATCTTCGCAATCGTGCTTCTGGTCATGATTGTTCTTGGCATCCTCAGCCGCGCCGCCGCTGAGCATTCGCTCAAGACGAAGACCGACGCTGCCGCAATCCTCAATGTCGCCGTCACACATCCCACGGTCACCAGCACCTCGCCTGAGATCGCGCTGCCTGGAAACACGCAGGCCTACGTCGATACGCCCATCTATGCCCGCACCAACGGTTATCTGCGCAAGTGGTTCTTCGATATCGGAGCCCACGTCAAGAAAGGTCAACTCATGGCGACGATCGAGACGCCTGAAGTGGATCAGCAGCTGCAGGTGGCGCAGGCCGATCTCAAAAGCGCACAGGCCAACCTGAACCTCGCCAGGAGCACCTCGACCCGCTACGTCAACCTGCTGAAGCTGGACTCCGTCTCCAAGCAGGAGACCGACCAGGCGGTGAGCGACGAAGCTGCCAAGACCGCTGCCGTGGAGGCCTCGATGGCAGCGGTTCGACGGCTAGAGCAGCTGCAATCCTTCGAGCGCATCTACGCGCCGTTTGATGGGATTGTAACCGCGCGCAATACAGATATCGGCGCGCTCATCGATGCAGGTTCAGGCTCCGCGCAGCCGCGCGACCTCTTCCGTCTGGCGTCGACCGGTCTCATCCGCGTCTTTGTTCCTGTACCTGAGGCGTACGCACCTGATATCACTGATGGCGGCAAGGCATACCTCACACTTGACGAGTTCCCGAATAAGCGCTTCGAAGGCACGATCACGCGCAACTCTTCCGCGATCGATCCGCTCTCGCGCACGCTGAACGTCGAGGTCGACGTGCCGAATGCGCAGGGTCTCGTCCTGCCCGGCGCTTACGTCTTCGTGCACTTCACCACGCCCATTCACGCCGACACCGTCTCTATCCCCGCTAATACGCTGCTCTTCCGTGCGCAGGGCCTGCAGGTCGGCGTCGTTCGCGACAATCACGTGCATCTGCTGCCCGTCTCCATCGCGCATGACTCCGGCGCGACGGTGGAGATCCGCTCCGGGCTTTCGCCCAGCGATCACGTCATCCTCGATCCCTCCGATTCGCTTGCTGAAGGCCAGGAGGTTCACATCACGGAGAAGAGCAAGGCAGGTGCGCAGTGAGCCACACACGCGGCGCTCTCGCTCTGTTCGCGTCACTTCCTACGGCTCTGCTGCTGGCCGGCTGCATGGTGGGGCCCAAGTACAAGCCACCAACCGTGCAGGCGCCGCCCGCCTTCAAGGAGCCGCTTCCCACCTACAAAGAAGACGGCCCATGGCATACGGCCCAGCCTGCGGATGAGTTCAACAAGGGAGACTGGTGGCTGATCTTCCATGACGACGGGTTGAACCAACTCGAGCCGCAGATCGCAACCGCCAACCAGACCCTGCGCCAGGCAGACGCGAATCTGCAGGCCGCACGCGCGCAGATCCGCATCAACCGGGCCGCGCTCTATCCCACCATTGGAGCGGCCCCCTTCGCTGGCGGCGTCCGGCTCTCGGGCGATCGCCCGTACGCTGGCTCCGTGCCCGCCGGTGTCGGAACCTCGGATTATCAGCTTCCCGGCCAGCTTAGCTGGGAGATCGATCTCTTCGGCCGTATCCGCCGCACCGTCAACATCGCACGCGAGGAGACGCAGGCCAGCGCCGCCGACCTCGCCAACACGCGCCTTTCGCTGCAGGCCGAGCTCGCTAACGACTACTTCGAGCTGCGTGCCGCTGATGCGCAGCGCAAGCTGCTCCTCGACACCGTTGCCCAATACCAGGACGCGGTCCGCGTTACCAATAATCGCTTCCTTGGCGGCGTATCCGCCAAGTCCGACCTCACGCAGGCGCAGACGCAGCTGCACGCCGCGGAGGTCCTCGCCTCTGACATCGACGTGGCCCGCGCCCAGTTTGAGCACGCGATCGCGGTTCTCGTTGGCGAAGCGCCCGCCGAGTTTTCGCTCTCTGCCGTTCCTCTTACGACCACGCCCCCTGTGATTCCACCGGGTCTGCCATCTGAGCTGCTCGAGCGCCGGCCCGACATTGCCGCCGCCGAGCGTCGCACCGCGGAGGCCAACGAACGCATCGGCATCGCGCGCGCCGCCTACTTCCCGTCGCTCAACCTGGCCGGCTCTGTCGGGTTCGAGAGCATCGCCGCATCCAGCCTCTTCGCCGCCAACAGCTTCATCTACGCCGTCGGTCCCACACTTTCGCAGACCATCTACGAGAATGGCCGGCGTCGCGGCGCCTCCGAACAGGCCTTCGCCGACTTCAACGGTGCGACGGCCAACTACCGAGAGATCTCGCTCACCGCCTACCAGCAGGTCGAAGATAATCTCGCGGCGCTGCGCATCCTGTCGGACGAGGCCGAGCAGCAGCATCAGGCCGTCCTCGCCGCGCAGGAGTCACAACGGATCTTCAATAACCGGTATGTTGGCGGGGTGGATACCTACCTCCAGGTGATCACCGCGCAGACCCTCGCGCTCAACAATGAGCGCAACGAAATCGATCTCCTCCGGCGTCGCATGGATTCGAGCGTGCAGCTCATCCGCGCTCTTGGCGGCGGCTGGGATGTGACGCAGCTGCCGCGCAACTGATGACCGCCAGCATGCGGACAGGTGCCTGCTAGCATGGTGGCCCATGGGTGATCTCTCGTCTCGTGGTCGTCGTGAGCTTCTGAAGTTGGGATCAGCTGCCGGTCTCGTCGGCGCTTCTTCCTTCGCGTTCGCCGGAGCACCGCATCCTTCTGGCGCCCCGGCCTTCTTTGACGTACGGACCTTCGGCGCACTCGGCGATGGCAAGACCCTGGACGCTCCTGCGATCAACGCCGCCATCGAGGCCGCATACACAGCGGGCGGCGGCACAGTGGTCTTCCCGGCCGGCACGTATCTCTGCTTCTCTCTTCATCTCCGCAGCCGTGTGCACCTCTACCTCTCGCAGGGCGCGACGATCCTCGCCGCAGACTCGCCGAGACCTGGTGAGGCCAGTGGGCACCATGGCCTCACCTACGATGCCGCCGAGTCCAATGCGCCATGGGAAGCCTTCCAGGACTTCGGCCACACTCATTGGCACAATTCACTGCTCTGGGGCGAGAGCCTCGCAGACCTCTCAATCACCGGCCCGGGGCTGATCGATGGTCGCGGCCTCAGCAATGGTCGCGGTGACCACGATCCGCTCGGCAATCCCTTCAGAGCCGAGCAGCCCGGCGTTGGCAATAAAGCGATCGCGCTCAAGAACTGCCGCAACGTCGTTCTGCGCGACTTCCGCATCCTCAAGGGCGGTCATTTTGGCCTACTGCTTACGGGGGTCGACAACCTCACGATCGACAACCTGCTCATTGACACCGATCGCGACGGCATGGATCTCGACTGCTGCCGCAACGCGCGGGTCTCGAATTGCACCGTGAACTCGCCGTGGGATGACGGCATCTGCCCGAAGTCTTCCTTCGCTCTCGGCTTCGCGCGTGCCACCGAAAATCTCACCATCACCAACTGCTTCGTCACCGGCACCTACGAGCTTGGCAGCGTGCTCGACGGCTCCTTCCGCAAGTTCGCGGCGAACGCACCCGGAGCCTGGCGCACCGGCCGCATTAAGTGCGGCACTGAGTCGAACGGCGGCTTCCGCAACATCGCGATCTCGAACTGCGTCTTCGAGGGCTGCCAGGGACTCGCGCTCGAGTCTGTCGACGGCGCCCTGATTGAAGACATCGCCATCTCGAATATCACCATGCGCGACGTCGTCTCCGCGCCACTCTTCTTCCGGCTGGGCGCCCGTCTGCGCGGGCCGAAGGATTCCACAAGCGTCGGTATGCTTCGCCGCATCTCCGTCTCGAATCTCACTTCATTTAATGCCGGCGCACCGATCTCCTCGATCATCAGCGGCATCCCCGGCGCCGCCATCGAGGACCTGCACCTTGCCAATCTCTATCTGCACCATGCCGGGGGCGCGGCGATTTCGCAGTCCGCGCAGGATCTCCCTGAGCTCGAAGGCGCCTACCCCGAGCCCAACATGTTCGGCCCGACGCCTTCGCAGGGCTTGTTCCTCCGCCACGCCAGCCGGGTCGATCTCAGCCATATCGAGATTGCCTCCGCCGCTGCCGATCCCCGCCCATCGCTTGTTCTCAGCAACGTCAGCCGCATTGATATTCTCGCTCTCACCGCGCCGTCGGCCCCGGCGATCGCTCTGCGCAGGGTCACGGATCTCCGCGTGATGCTTAGTCGCGCGGCACGGGATACCGTCCTCGCCAGCGCCGATCGGCAGACGATCTAATCGCCGCAAATCTTTTCGTTGTCTCTCTGCGTGTGCCGTGTTTTCATTCTCGGAACACACCGGCTCCGATCTGCGCCTCAAACACTGGGCAGACGAGCAGACCGGGCGCGCGTACAGGGAGCCGTCATGCAATACCACGTTGCACGCAATGGCCAGACTTATGGCCCGTACACTCTTGAAGATCTCCGGCGGTATGTCGCCTCAGGAAATGTCCTGCTCACGGATAACGCGAAGAGCGATGAGATGGCCGACTGGGTCCCTGTCTCGCAGCTGCTTGGCGGGGCCGGGGAGGGTGCAACCGGTGTCCCTTTCGGAACGGCGCCTCCTGCCGGCGATCCCGCAGCTCAACCAGTCTTCGGCGCTCCCGTTGCTGGATACAGCGCGCCCGCCACCGGCTATGCGCCTGCGGTCGGTGTTGAGGATCCGCCGAACCTCAACTGGGGTCTCCTGCTTCTCTTTGGCCTGCTCACCTGCGGTGTCTTCACCGTGATCTATGACCTAATCCAGGCCTTCTGGTGGAAGCGCATCGAGCCGGCGACCCGCGTCGTCACCTTCTACCTCATCTGTTACGCCTGCTACTTCATCAACGTCCTGCTCTCCACGGGGAATATGGTCGCCATGCGCCATGGTCATCGCCCCAACTTACTGGGCTCCCTGTTCTCGATAGCCGGATTCGTTCTTCTGCTGCTTGCTCGCTTTACCTTTCGCGGCGAGCTCGAGCGGCACTACAACACCGTGGAACCAGTCGGTCTCACTCTCGGCGGCGTGATGACCTTCTTCTTCGGCGGACTCTACTTCCAGTACCACTTCAACCGCATCAACACCATTAAGCAGGCGGCCCGGTATAGCGTTGGAGCAATGCCACGCTAGCGGCCTGTCCTTCGTCGATCTCGCCCGTCCGGTCTCGTCTGAACGCGATCGGGCTTTCGCTTGTCGCGATCGCCTCCGTAGTCCTGCTTCGCCTCGCTCCGCCGGAGACCTCCTGCCTCTATCCCGCCTGTCCCGTTCATCTGTACTTCTGCCTTCTCTGCCCGGGCTGCGGCGCCACTCGCGCTGTCGCCGCTCTTCTTCACGGGCATCTGCGCGAGGCCTGGCACCTGAACGCGCTTCTGCTGCTCCTGCTGCCCTTCGCGCTCGCGTATGCGGCAGCGCTCCTCAAACGGCTCTGGCTCAATCTCCCAGAGATCTTTCCGAGCCTCCCCAGGGCGGTCACCTACACTCTGCTCGGCGTCGCTGCTGCTTTTACCGTGGCCCGTAATCTGACGCTCTAAGCTCACTTCGCAGACGCTGCAAAGCCCCGATCAAGACCGGGGCTTTGCGGATTCCCACGATGATGATTTCTTTTTTGGCAGGGACTAGACTGTCGTGGCAACCGGCTCCGGTGTGCCGACAGACGTACCCGTCTTCGCTGCATCACCGCCCTTGTTATCCATCGTGCCTGGCTTGCGGATGTCGATGCCGCCCTTGAAGAACGCGCCATCTTCAATTGAGATACGCGCCGCGATGACATCGCCGGTCAGCGAGCCTTCGCTGCGGATATCCACGCGATCGCTCGCCTGGCAGTTCCCGCGTACCTTGCCGAGAACCACAACCTCACGGGCTACGATGTTTGCCGCAACCTGGCCGTTTCGGCCAACTGTCACGCGGTTGCCGGGAAGGTTGATTGCGCCCTCGACTTTGCCGTCGATATAGAGTGACTCCGAACCGGTCAGTTCGCCCTTCACGATCAGGCTCTTACCGATCGTCGCCTGCTCGCCGGTTGCCGCGGCGGTGGCTCCCGCCGATGTGGGGCCAGTTGGTGCTGGCGTGGCCGGTCGTGCTGCATTCGCTTCAAATGTGCTCGGCGACGCCGCGGGGCGCACTGGCTCCGGTGTTGAAGGTGTGGTCGGAGTTCCGCTGCCGGGCTGATTCGGTTTCCACATAGCTCTTGTAATCCTTTCCTGTCTGCTTCGAAATGTTCCGCTCTTGTCGCGGCCCTGTCGCGGATCACACAGGCCGCACTCATTCCTTCCACCATACTACCGGCGAGGGATTGCGCCAGCCCTGTCAAGAACTATCTGGGGAGGAATCGAGGCGGGCTACCGGCGCATAGCATTCCTTTCCGGTCCCGCACGAAACTTCGACCAGGAGAGTGGCAAGTTTTTCCACCAGCCTCATTCACGCGGTTCGGTGGCTCTCGACTGCTGAAGCCGACTCCCTCCCCCAAAGTCGTATCGCGTAGCGTCTCTCCGGCCCCTACCCTGAAGCTGCAGCAACTCCCGCGCCTAGAGGCCCCCATGCGCCCGCACCACCTGCTCCTCCTCGTCACCCTCTCTGCCACGGCTTTCGCCACGGCGCCCAAAGCCCCCAAGGTCCACACCGTCACTCTCGGCCCGGTTCACAAAGTGCCGTACACCCCGGCCTTCAGCACGCCCGGTTCCAGGGACGACGACAGCACCACCCTTAAGATCCGCCCACTCTTCGTCGACAGCAAGCAGAAAGAGTGGACCGTCGGCGAGCTCCACAACATCTCCGACCGCTCCTTCGCCATCCGCCGCGCGCTCCA